>NZ_WURB01000034.1 GCF_009830105.1 Microvirga makkahensis | reverse complement strand
TGGTGATGAAGTAGGGCGAGAGATAGCCGCGGTCGAACTGCATGCCCTCGACCACGTCGAGTTCGGTCTCGGCGGTCTTGGCTTCCTCGACGGTGATCACGCCCTCGTTGCCGACCTTCTGCATGGCATGGGCGATCATCTCGCCGATGTCCTTGTCGCCGTTGGCCGAGATCGTGCCGACCTGGGCCACCTCGTCGGAGGACTTCACCTTCTTGGCGCGGGCCTGGATGTCCTTGATGGCCTCTGCGGTGGCGAGATCGATACCGCGCTTGAGGTCCATGGGGTTCATGCCGGCGGCCACGGCCTTGGCGCCCTCGCGCACGATGGCCTGGGCGAGCACGGTCGCGGTGGTGGTGCCGTCACCGGCGACGTCGTTGGTCTTCGAGGCCACTTCGCGCACCATCTGGGCGCCCATGTTCTCGAACTTGTCGGCGAGCTCGATCTCCTTGGCGACCGACACGCCGTCCTTGGTGATGCGCGGGGCGCCGAAGCTCTTCTCGATCACCACGTTGCGGCCCTTCGGGCCGAGGGTCACCTTCACCGCATCGGCGAGGATGTCGACGCCGCGCAGCATCTTCTCGCGGGCTTCGGAAGAAAACTTAACGTCTTTGGCAGCCATGGGCTTTGCCTCCAGTTAAATTGGAAATCGGGTATCGGGTCGTCCGGCCGGTTAGCCGACGATGCCCATGATGTCGGATTCCTTCATGATCAGGAGGTCCTGACCGTCGATCCGCACCTCGGTGCCGGACCACTTGCCGAACAGCACGCGGTCGCCGGCCTTCACGTCGAGAGCAGCGACCTTGCCGTTCTCATCGCGGGCGCCCGGGCCGACGGCGACGACTTCGCCCTCCTGCGGCTTTTCCTTGGCCGTGTCCGGGATAATGATGCCGCCGGCCGTCTTCTCTTCGGCCTCGATGCGGCGGACGACAACGCGGTCGTGCAGCGGACGGAACTTCATGGAACTTCCCCTTTGACTGTTAACGCGGCCCCGATGGCCGCGCGCTGGTCTTCCCCTGTTAGCACTGTCGGTCATTGAGTGCTAACGGTTGATGCGAAATAAGGAGATGCCGAGGCGGAGTCAAGGCGCCGCCATTATGGAACATTGTCTCGATTCCGAGACGCGGATGCTGTACCCCTCCGCGCCGGGCGGTCCTAGCGCCTGCTGGTGAGCAATGCCGCGGTGACGATGAGGAGACCTCCCCCTAATGTGGCCCAGGTGGGGATCTCGCCGAAAACCCCATAGCCGATCAGAACGGCCCAGATGAGGGCGGTGTATTCCAGAGGGGCGAGCCGGGCCGCTTCCGCTTTGGCATAAGCCGTCGCCATGAGGACATGGCCGATGACCCCGAGAACGCCCATCAGCATGAACCAGGCCAGGTGCATGAGGTTCAAGGGCTGCCAAGCCCACAGGCCGAAGGGCATGACGAGGACGGCGGGGCCGATATTCTGGAAGTAGACGATGTGCAGGAACTTGTCCCGCAGAGCCCGCTGGCGCAGGAGCACGAGGCTCAAGGCGTAGGTGACGGCCGACAGGAGGGCTGCGCCGACTCCGAGCCAGGAGCGGCTTGCGGAGGCCTCCTCCGTCTGCCCCAGGACGACGACGAGAGTGCCGCTGAAACCGATGGCGATGGCCGCAACGATCCTCGGATCGACCCGCTCCTTCAGCAGGAGCATCCCGAAGAGCGCGATGAACATGGGCGCAAGGAACGAAAGGATGAGAGTCTCGGCCAGGGGCAGCTGGCCCAGGGCATAGAAGAAGCTGACGGCCGTCACCACCGCGATGACGGAACGCACCAGGTTTGCCTGCACCGTCTCCCGGCTCGGCCATCCCGGGCGCAGGATCGCCACTACGCCCGTGGCGATGACGGTCCCGCAGGCGAAGCGCAGGAAGGCAACCTGGAAAGTGGGATAGTACGCGGACATCCCTTTGATGACCGCGTCCATGATGGAGAGAACCGCGATACCCGCGGCAGCCCGCAGGGCCGGAGCGTATTGCATGAAATCACGACGATGTGAGCGCAAGGCCTCCAGGATGAGGCCTACGCAGAAGAATGAAGCTCTTACAGCAATTTACTTGCCGCTTCATCCTCCGTTTCCTGCTGTCGACAGGAAAGCCGAGCGGATGCCGGCGCACAAGTCGAAACAGCTCGATGGAAACAAAAGCCGCGCTTTCCGTTTATTGATCACAACAACGAAAGACGGGATACTTCAATGCGCGCTTGGATTCCTTGCTCCGCGATGCTTCTCTTCGCCCTTATGCCATCTGCCGGATCGGCTCAGCCCATCTATGGAGGCGGCTCTTACTATGGCAATACATACATCGCGCCTGAATACAACTATCCATACGCTCGTACACAGGACGGCTATCGTGAGGATTACCCGTTCGTGACGCGTCCGGCGACGCGTCAATCCTATCCTTCCGCGCGTGGCTACGTCCGTCCCGGCACCCAGGTGGCGACCCTGCCGCAGACCTATGAGGAACCCGGATACGACAACAGCATCGATTACGCCATCGCTCCGCAGTTCCGGCGGCAGATCGTGTCCTATCGCGGCAACGAGAAGCCGGGCACAATCGTCGTCGATACGAACGACAAGTTCCTCTATCTGGTCCAGCCGGGCGGGCGGGCAATCCGCTATGGCATCGGCGTCGGCCGCCCCGGCTTCGAATGGTCTGGCCGCAAGACGGTCTCGATGAAGCGCGAGTGGCCCGATTGGCGTCCGCCGGCGGAGATGCTCAAGCGACGTCCCGACCTGCCGCGCTACATGAAAGGCGGCCCGGACAATCCGCTCGGAGCGCGCGCGCTTTATCTCGGATCGTCGCTCTACCGCATTCACGGCACGAACGAGCCGCACACTATCGGCCAGGCCGTTTCCTCCGGCTGCATCCGCATGCTGAACGAGGACGTGGTCGATCTCTACAATCGCGTGAAGGTCGGAACGCGCGTCATCGTGATCTAAGCGCATCCTCTCAGCGATCGTCATGGCCGGGCTTGTCCCGGCCATCTACGTTCTCAACGGGCCATCGCCACAAAGACACGCGAAGCATGTGAGGCGACGCGCTCAGACCCAGTCGCCATCGTCTCCGGCATCACCGCCGAAATCGGAGAAGTCGTCGCGGTTCTGATCCGGGTTCTCGTGAAGCGAATCCGTGACGCCGGCCAAATCCGTGTTTCCGTCCTGGTCGTTGCCGAGATCGGCGATAGCCGACGGGTCGGCAGCCGGATTCCCGTCGCCGGGCCCATCATCGCCAAAGGCATGCGACAGAGCGTTGGCGATCATCATGCCGCCGGCAACGCCCGCCGCGGTCGAGAGCGCCGTCTGCAGAAATCCGCCGCGCGATTGCATCATGCCGCCACCCCAGGGCCCCTGCGCCTGAGACGGCGCGCCATGAGCCTGCTGATGCGTCGGCTGCGGCGCTCCCCAGGGAGAGGCGCGGCGCGCGGGAGGCGTATTGTAGCTCGGCCCCGGCGGGCGGGCGCCTCCGCCGAAGATGCTGGACAGGAAGCCGCCCTGCTGCGGCTGGCGGCTGACGTGATCGAGTTCGGCGCGCAATTGCTCGTTCTCGGCCTGAAGCCTCGCGAGAGCCTGCTCCTGAACGAAGATGGCCTGCGCCATGGCATAGGGCGCATAAGGCTGCTGGCGCAGCTTTTCGGCGATGAAGCGCTCGGCCTCCGGATCGCGCGGCTGGTTCGCCACCTGTTCGAGCCGCCTGAAAATGTCGGCAATGACCTCACGTTCCTGATCGTTCATGGCAGATCTCCTTCGCGCATGGACCATGAAATCCTCATGTAAGCGCTCCCACGGGTTTTCTCAGGGGCGGACAAGGCCGAGCTTGCGCATATTCCGCAGGGCCTCGGGCGCGATCGCGTCCAGCTCCGCCACGGCACGCCATTCCGCGCCGTGCACCTCGGACGGATCAGGATCAAGGCCGCCCTCCTCCGCCCGCAGGACGTAGCGAATGTCGTGATGCCAGTGCTCCGGCTCTCCTTTTTGGGGACGAGCGGGAATGAGATGACTGTCGACGTCGATCGGCAGGCCGGCTTGGTCGTGCCAGGGATCGAGCATCAGCCCCCGCACCCCCGTCTCCTCGAAGGCTTCCCGCAGGGCGGCGTCCTCCAGACTTTCGGGCGCCTCGTAATGCCCGCCCGGCTGCAGCCACCGGGCCAGGGAGCGGTGATGGATCAGTACGACGCGCTGGCCTGCCGGATCGAGGATGAAAGCCGATGTGGTGACATGGCCGGGGAACGTGGAACGGCTGTGAATGGCATCGCCGTTCTGGATCTGCCGGCGGAGAACGACATGCCGTTCTCCAGCGCCGCCGAAGGCGCGGTCATGCCGGTCGAGGAGCGAGCATATCCGGGCGCGGAAGGCCGAAGGATCGAACGCGCCGCTCATTTCTCCTCCATCACCCTTGCGAACGCATCCTTGAAATCGGGATGCCACCGGGACAGGGCGGGACGGTTCTCGATGATGTCCTCGGCGGCCCACCGGATGCGCTTTTCGTCCATCGGGCGCGTCGTCTCGTTGTCCGGGCAAAGCACGTAGAAATCACCCCGTTCAAGGGCCGGCAACAGGAAGTCGATCACCTGTTCCGGGCTCCAGGCACCGACCGGCTTCTCCATGACGCCCCTTGCCCGCGTGAAGCCGGTGAAGACGAAGCCCGGGATGAGGAGGTGCGCCGTCACCTTGCAGTCCGGCTTGCTGCGCAGCTCATGGGCCAGCGCCTCCGTCACCACCTTCACGCCGGCCTTGGAGACATTGTAGGCCGTATCTCCCGGCGGGGTGGTGATGCCCTGTTTCGAACCCGTATTGATGATGGCGCAGGGCGTGCCCTGCTCGGCCATGGCGGGAGCGAACACCTGCACTCCGTGAATGACGCCCCAGAGATTGGTCTGGAGAATCGCCTGCCAGCGCTGAGGGTCCCCGAGGAGCTGCCCTCCGCCTTCCGTGCCCGCATTGTTCATCAGCACGGCCACTTCGCCGAAGGCTGCCGTGACCTCGTCCCTCAGCCTCTCCATGTCCTGACGGCGGCCGACATCGGTGGGAACGGCGAGGACGTTCCGCGAGCCGCCGATCCCGGACACCTCCCCGGCGGCACGATCGAGCGCCTCGCCGGGAAGATCGGCGAGGCAGACCCTCATGCCGAGCTCCGCGAACCGCTTGGCTGCGGCAAGGCCGATGCCGCTTGCCGCTCCGGTGATCACCGCGGCACGGTTCGGCGCGATTGCGGGGTGTTGGGCCATCGTTCTCAATCCTTCTCGCATGTCATGCCTGCGCTTCGGCAGCGGTGCCGAGCTTCAGGGAGATGAGGCGAGACAAGAGGAATTTCAAATCGCGCAAGCGCCCGCACAAGGGCTTATCGCTGGCGGGACCGGAAAGCCCCGCACCGGCGGGGGCTTCTTCACGCCGCCTATTCGCCGTCCGCCGATTTCAGGGGATGGACATTCGTCTCGACCTCCTCCTCGTCGAGATGGCCGGAGTCGTCCTCCTGCGAGTCGAGACGGGTTTTTTTCCGAAGCGCGATGTACTTCTTCTGGATCTTGATGCGGCTCTCACGGGCAATTTCGAGCGCTCCCTGCACGAGCGAGCGCTCGGCCTTCTCGTTCTGCAGCTCTTCCGTGAGGCGGCGATTGGCAGCCTCCAGCGTGCCGCGCTCCTGCTCAAAGCGCTTGGTGAGCTGATCGATGCGCTCGGTGAGGCTCGCCAGCTTGTTGTCGGAACTCTCGACCTGGAAGTCCTTGGCGGCAATAGCCTTGTTGAGCATCTCGACACGCTCCTGCAGCTCGATGCGTGAGCGCTGAAGCTCGTTGACCATGGCCACCTGACGTTCGACCTCCTGCTGGGTCGCCTCCAGACGGCGGTCGAGGGTGTTCTTCTCGATGGTGGTCTCCTTGAGGCTCCGCTCGACGCCGCGAAGCGCCTCGTTCTTGTCGCGCAGCTGGTCGCGGGTATGGGCCAGGATCTTGTCGGTGGCGGCGAGGCGCGAGTTGAGACCCTCGATCTTCATGTCGAGCGCCGACAAGTCGGTCTGATGCGAGGAGCGCTCCGAATCCAGCTGCGTCTCGAGGCGCTGGCGCAGCACCTGCTCGGCCATGAGCCTGGTCTCCAGTTCCGAGGCGCGCTGGCGGGTAGCCTCGAGCTGCGTTTCCAGCTCGCCATAGCGGTTCGTAAGGCTGGAGAGGCGGTAGTTCTGCTCCTCCGCCACCTTCTGCAGGCGCTTCACCTCGTGGTCGAGAAGGCCGTTGCGCTCGCGGGTCTCGATGAGTTCGCGCTCGGCGCGGGCGACGGTCTGGTCGGCCTCCTGCGCTTCCAGGCGCAGGGCTTGGTTCTCCTCCGTGATGTTGCGGGCGCGCTCCGTCTCGATGGCGAGCTGGTTCTCGAGGTCGCCGACCATCGCCTCCTTGTCCTTCACGCTCAGGCGCAGATCCTCGATGTGGGATTCCTGCTCGCGGGTCTTCGACTCGGCCTTGCGCAGCTGGGAGACCGTCGCGGCCAGATCGTCCGTGATGCGGGCATGGGCCGTGCTCAGATCGTGCAGTTCACGGCGGAGCGAGGCGGTGGTCTCGGTCTCCTGCCTGAGCACGGCCTCCGTCTCAAGAAGGCGCGACTGCAGCTGGGGATAGCTGCGGATGAGATCGTTCACCGGCTCGCTCAGAAGGGCGAAATCCTCCTTGAGGCTGCGGATCTCCTCCAGCCGGTCGATCATGTTGGCGAAGCGGACGCGGATCAGCTCGTTCTTCTGCCCCACGGAATCGAGAAACCCGTTGGGGCGGACGTTGACGGGCTCGGGCCTCTCCTGCGGCACGGCAGCCGAGGTCATCGATCCCGCACCGTCACCCTGGCTAGGCAGAGCGCTCATCCCGTCGTCGTGCGGCTTTCTGCTGCCAAAACGGTTCCTGAAAGACGTCCAACCCGAAGACATGGTGCCGCCCCTTCACGCCTGCTTGTCACACTTCGGCACCTTTTAACCCAGAGTCACCTCGATTGGAAACGAAATTTCATTTCTATCGCAGTGGCGTCCTCACTCGGCCGCGATGGGTGCGGGCTGCGACAGGCGCTCCTGGAACCCTGCCTTTTCAAGGGCTTCCGGCATTGGCCCGCCGGTCGCCCAATCCAGAAGTTCGACCGTGTGGACGATCGGGATTTCCGTTCCCTTGCCGATCTGGGTCATGCAGCCGATGTTGCCGGTCGCGATCAGGTCGGGCTTCGTGCGCTCGATATTGGCCACCTTCCGGGCTCTCAGCTGTGTCGCGATCTCGGGCTGGAGCAGGTTGTAGGTGCCCGCCGAGCCGCAGCAGATGTGACCTTCCGGAACGTCCTTCACCGTGAAGCCCGCTTTCTTCAGCAGGGTCTTGGGCTCGGTGCGGATGGCCTGGCCGTGCTGCATGGAACAGGCGGAGTGATAGGCGACGACGAGGTCGGTCTCCCGCACCGGCTCCGCGAGGTCGAGGGACATGGCGTATTCGGTGATGTCCTTGGCGATGGCCGAGACCCGGGCCGCCTTCTCGGCATAGGCCGGATCGTCCCGGAACATGAAGCCGTAATCCTTGATCGTGGTGCCGCAGCCGGAGGCGGTGATGATGATGGCATCCAGGCCCTCTCCGTCCATCTCGGCGATCCAGGCGTCGATGTTGCGCCTGGCGAATTCGTGCCCCTGCTCCTCGCGTCCCATGTGATGGACGAGCGCACCGCAGCAGCCCTCCCCCTTCGGCTGGACGACCTCGACGCCATGCCGGGTGAGCAGGCGGATGGCGGCCTCGTTGAACCCGGGCTTGAGAACCGGCTGGGCGCAGCCGGAGAGGATGGCCACCCGGCCGCGGCGCTCGCCTTCCGGCTTGAACGTGCCCGGCTGGCTTAAGGGCGAGCGGGCCGGCATCCCGGCGGGGGCGAGTTCGATCATCGCCTGCAGCCGTTTGCCCAGGAGAGGCAGCGCACCGATCAGCCCCTTGAAGGGTTTCGCGAGCAGGGCCGCACCGATGGCGAGGCGGAACCGGTTCGGATAAGGCAGGATGCGCGCGAGCAGCCCGCGCAGGAACCGGTCATGTCCGGGCCTCGTATAGGTCGCCTCGATATAGGCGCGGGCATGATCGACGAGATGCATGTAGTGCACGCCCGACGGACATGTGGTCATGCAGGACAGGCACGACAGGCAGCGGTCGATATGCTTCACCACCTCCGGGGAGGCGGGCTTGCCGCTCTCCAGCATGTCCTTGATGAGATAGATGCGCCCGCGCGGAGAATCGAGCTCGTCGCCGAGAAGCAGGTAGGTCGGACAGGTCGCCGTGCAGAAGCCGCAATGAACGCAGGTCCGGAGGATCTTCTCCGAAGAGGCCATCGCGGAATCCTGGAGCTGCTCGGGCGTAAAATTGGTTTGCATCGCTTTGTCTCAGATCGCCGATTGCCACTGGTCGATGGCCTCGACTGGGTAGATCAGCATGATGATATTGAGGGCGAGATTGTCATGGATCCAGTACCCCACGAACACCTCCATCAGCACGGCCGCCATAACCGTCAGCCAGACCGGGAAGGATCGGGCCAGGAAGAAGCCCAGGATCATGAAAAGCACATCCGACACCGAGTTGATGACGCTGTCACCGTAATAGTCGAGGGCGATATTCGTCGCACGGTAGCGCTCGATCACCATATCGGTGTTCTCGAGAATTTCCCACGCAGCCTCCATGCCGATGGCGAGCAGCAGCGCCGCTCCGAACGGAAGCGGCGTTCCGCGCAAGGAACCGACGATCCACGTGCCTAAGTAGAACAGGAAGCCGTGGATCACATGCGACGAGGTGTACCAATCCGTCAGGTGCTGCGAGTTGCCGGGATCGCGCACCATGCCATGCCACAGCTCCACCATCCCGCATGTGCAGATCGGCGTGCGGCCCATGGCGAGCAGGGTCACGGCGGTGACCGCGACGAGCGCGAGAGCCAGAACGGCGTAGACGGCGGGCCTCACGCCGCTCCAGTCGGCAACGCGAACCATCGCAGCCGCACCGGACATTTCAGACGCCCGCATACATCCGGCCCGGATTGAGAATCCCCGCGGGATCAAAGGAAGCTTTGATCCCTTTCGTGAGCGTCATCAGCGTATCGCTCTGCGGCTCGAACACATCGACAGCGGAGCGGGTCTCGGCCGGTGCGCGTACGAGCGTCGCATGCCCTCCGAGCGCCTGGGTCGTCTCGCGCAGGACGGAAGCGCCCGCGTCGCCATCGACCGGCGCCGAGATCCAGATGAGTCCGCCACCCCAATCGTAGAACCATTGCGCATCGAGCGCCTGAGTGACGCGCTTCGTGAATTCTGCTCCCTTCGTGGGCGCCGTCGAGACACGCCAGATCGCGCGATCGGCGCTGTCGGTGAGCAGGGTCGCATCACGCAGCGACTGCCAGACGGCCTCCGCCCCCCTGCCCTCCAGGATGTCCGTGGAGCCGCCGAAGGGCTTGAGCAGGCGGCGCAACTCGCCGAGACGGTAATCGACCGAGACGGAGAAGCCTTCGAGACGGATCAGTGTGCTCGCCCCCTGCCGATTGCGCGCCGGGATATGCGCCGCGCCCGTGACATCGTAGGGTGAGCCGAGCGCCTGCGAGAGCGCCTCGACGGCCCGGTCGTCCTTGAGGCCGCGCAGCACGAGCGTCACCATGCGCTCCTGTTTGGGGAGCACCTTGAACGTCACCTCCGTGATGAATCCGAGCGTTCCCCAGGAGCCGGCCATGAGCTTTACGAGATCGAGGCCGGTGACGTTCTTCATCACGCGTCCGCCCGATTTCACCGCCTCGCCGCGGCCGTTGACGAAGCGCACGCCGATGAGGCTGTCGCGCGCCGCTCCCGCCGTGATGCGGCGCGGGCCGGAGAGATTCATGGCCGCCACCGACCCGATGGTGGGCTCCGCCTTCGTTCCAAGGAGCGGACGGTAATCCATCGGCTCGAAGGGGAGCTCCTGCCCTTTCTCGGCAAGGGTGCGCATGACTTCGGAAACGGGTGTGCCGCTCTTCGCGGAAATCACCATCTCCGCGGGCTCGTAGAGCGTGATGCCCGTCAGCGCGACCGATGAAATTGACGCATCCGTCTGATTGGGACGACCCATCTCGGCTTTCGTGTTCTGGCCGGAGAGGCTGAGCAGGACGCCCTTCTCGGAGGCGTCACGGATGATCGCGGAGGCGTCCTGCTCGTCACGGGGAAGATGGGTGGTCACGCAGCGAGCCTTCCTTCCAGGGGAAACACTTTGGCAGGGTTGAGAAGCCAGCGGGGATCGAACACGCCGCGCACGCGCATCTGCTGCGCGAGGTCGGCCTCGTTGAACTGGCAGGTCATGAGATCGCGCTTCTCGATGCCGACGCCATGCTCGCCCGTCAGGCAGCCGCCGACCTCCACGCAGAGCCGGAGAATATCCTCGCCTGCCTTCTCCGCCTTCTCCATCTCGCCGGGGACGTTCGTGTTGAACATGACGAGCGGATGCAGGTTGCCGTCGCCCGCATGGAACACGTTGGCGACGCCGAGACCGTAGGACCTCACGATCTCGTCGATGCGCTTGAGCACATAGGGCAACTGGCCCGTGGGGATCGTGCCGTCCATGCAGATGTAGTCCGCTACACGGCCCGTGGCACCGAAGGCCGACTTGCGGCCCTTCCAGATCGCGGCGCTCTCGGCCTCCGACTGAGAGACCTTCATGGTCTTCGGCCTGAAGGGTTCCGCAATCGCGACGATGCGCCGGAGCATGTCGTCGATCTCCTGATCGGAGCCCTCGAGCTCCACGATGAGCATGGCCTCCACGTCGAGCGGATAGCCCGCATGGGCGAAGGCTTCGCAGATCTGGATGGCGGGCTTGTCCATGTATTCGAGCGCCACCGGGATGATGCCTGCGCCGATGATCGCCGCGACGCAGGCGCCCGCGTCCTCCGCCCTCTCGAAGCCGAAGAGCGCGGGACGGGCCCCCTCGGCCGCGCGAAGGATGCGAACCACCGCCTCGGTGACGACGCCGAGCTGCCCCTCCGAGCCGCAGACGAGACCGAGCAGGTCGTAGCCTGAGCTGTCGAGATGCTCGCCGCCGATCTCCACCACCGTGCCGTCGAGCATCACCATGGTGACGCCGAGCAGGTTGTTGGTGGTCACACCGTATTTCAGGCAATGCGCACCGCCGGAATTCATGGCGATGTTGCCCGCAATCGTGCAGGCCAGCTGGCTCGACGGGTCGGGAGCGTAGAAGAAGCCCTCGTGCGCGACCGCCTGGCTGATTCCGAGATTGGTGATGCCCGACTGGACCCTGGCCGTGCGGCCTTCGAAATTGATGTCGAGCACCCGGTTCATCTTAGCGACGCCGAGGACGATGGCATCCGGCTGGGGAATCGCCCCGCCGCACAGGGAGGTCCCTGCCCCGCGCGGCACCACCTTCACCCCGTGCTCGTGACAGAATTTCATGACGGCCGACACTTCCTGCGTCGTGGAGGGCAGCACCACGGCCAGGGGTATCTGGCGATAGGCGGTGAGACCGTCGGTCTCGAAGGCCCGGCGCTCGTCCTCGGAAACGATGAGAGCCTCCGACGCGACAAGTCGCGCCAACCCCTCGATGATCTCCTTGCGGCGGGCCAGAACGGCCTCGTCCGGTGTGGGGAATGCGATGGTCATGACACCCTCCCTGGGTGTTCTTCCAATTGCTTGCGCGGCATGGCTGCCTTTCTGGACAAGGTAGCTGGCCTTCAAGGAATTTTCCAATAATGTAGAGCCCCTCTAAGGTGGAGCTTCATCCAGATAAAGGAGTTTCTGATGCGTTCCCTGGTTCTCTCTGCTGCTATCCTGCTCGTGGGGATTGCTCAAGCCCAGGCTCAGGATGCCGCGGCCGGCGAAAAGGTGTTCGCCCAGTGCCGCGCCTGCCACCAGGTCGGTCCGACCGCCAAGAACGCCGTAGGGCCTCACCTGAACGGGCTGATCGGCCGGAAGGCCGGCACTGTCGAGGGCTACAACTATTCGCCGGCCAACAAGAATTCCGGCCTGACCTGGGACGAGGCGACCTTCGCCGAATACATCAAGAACCCTAAGGCCAAGATTCCCGGCACCAAGATGATCTATGCGGGCCTCAAGGACGAGAAGCGCATCGCCGACCTCATCGCCTACCTCAAGCAGTTCGATGCCCAGGGGCAAAAGGTCACTCAATGAGCGTCCTGGCCTCCAGCCGATCCGGGAAGCCCCGGGTCGGCCTTTTCGTGACCTGCCTGGTCGATCTGATGCGTCCGTCCGTGGGCTTCGCGGCCGTCAAGCTCCTGGAGGATGCGGGCTGCACCGTCGAGGCCCCCGTCCAGACCTGCTGCGGCCAGCCCGCCTACAACTCGGGCGACCGGGGCACCACCCGGGACCTGGCCATGCGGATTATCGAGACCTTCCAGGAATTTGACTATGTGGTCTCTCCCTCCGGCTCCTGCGCCGGGATGATTCGGAAACATTATCCGGAGCTGTTCGAGGAGGATCCGAACTGGCGCGCGAAGGCGAGCGCCCTCGCGGCCAAGACCTTCGAACTGACGAGCTTCCTCGTCGATGTGCTCGGCGTCACGCAGGTCGACGCGACCTATCATGGTGCCGTGACCTATCACGATTCCTGCTCAGGCCTCCGGGAGCTGGGCGTGAGGACACAGCCCCGCCTGCTCCTGTCGAGCGTGAGGGGCCTCACCCTGGTCGAGATGAACGACAGCGACGTGTGCTGCGGCTTCGGCGGAACCTTCGCGGTCAAGTACAGCGACATCTCCGGCTCCATCGTGGACGCCAAGGCCAGGAACGTGGAAGCCGCGGGCGCGCCGACCCTGCTTGCGGGCGATCTCGGCTGCCTCATGAACATGGCGGGCAAGCTCAGCCGCGGCGGAAAGCCCGTCCAGGTGCGGCATGTGGCCGAGGTTCTCGCCAACATGACCGACGAGCCGGCTATCGGCCTCCCCAGAGAGGCGGCGCTCAAGCAAGATCAACCATGACCGTTCACACCACGTCACCCCAGTTCAAGCAGAACGCCGCCCGCGCGCTTCACGACCCCCAGCTGCAGAAAGCGCTGAACAACGTGAAGCAGGGCTTCATCGACAAACGACAGGCCGCGGCCGACAAGCTCCCGGAATTCGAGGCCCTGCGGGATTCCGCGCGCGACATCAAGAACCACACGCTCGAACATCTCGACCTGTACCTCGAGGCGTACGAGCAGAAGGTGAAGGCGTCCGGAGGCCATGTGCACTTCGCCCGCAACGCGGACGAGGCGCGCGAGATCATCCTGAGCATCTGCCGCGAGGCCGGAGCGAGGACGGTCACCAAGGGCAAGTCGATGATCTCCGAGGAAATCGGGATCAACCACTACCTGGAAGCCAACGGAATCAAGCCCGTCGAGACGGATCTGGGCGAATATATCATCCAGCTGCGCAACGAGCTGCCGAGCCACATCATCGCGCCCGCCGTGCATCTGAATGCAACTCAGGTGGAGCAGGATTTCCGCCGCGTCCACACGCATCTCGACGCGAAGCGCGACCTCTCCGAGCCCGTGCAGTTGCTGACCGAGGCCCGCGCCGTTCTGCGCGAGCGCTTCCTCGCCGCGGATGTCGGAATCACGGGTGCGAACTTCCTGGTGGCCGAGACCGGTACGTCGATCATCGTCACCAATGAAGGCAATGGCGACCTGACGCAGATCCTGCCGAGGACGCACATCGTCCTCGCCTCCATCGAGAAGCTGGTGCCGACGCTGGAGGACGCGAGCCAGCTGCTGCGCGTTCTCGCGCGCTCGGCCACGGGTCAGGAAATGTCGGTCTACACTACCTTCTCGACGGGTCCGCGCCGCTCCGGCGATGCGGACGGGCCCGAGAACTATCACGTGGTGCTGATCGACAACGGGCGTTCCGCCATGCTCGGCACGAGCTTCGAGGAGATGCTGCGGTGCATCCGATGCGGCGCCTGCATGAACCATTGTCCGGTTTATCACGCGGTGGGCGGCCACGCCTATGGCTGGGTCTATCCCGGTCCTATGGGGGCCGTGCTCACGCCCTCGCTCATCGGCGTCGACAAGGCCGGTCACCTGCCCAACGCCTCCACCTTCTGTGGGCGCTGCGAGAGCGTGTGCCCCGTACGCATTCCGCTCCCCAAGCTCATGCGCCATTGGCGCGAACGGGAATTCGAGCGGCACCTGACCCCCGCCTCCGTCCGATCGGGCCTGAGCCTCTGGAGCTTCTTCGCCAAACGCCCTGCCCTCTACCGACTCGCAACCCGCGCCGCCATGGCGACGCTGGGCTTCGCCGGACGCCGGCGCGGCCGCTTCTCCTGGCTGCCGCTCGCGAAAGGCTGGACGAAGCACCGCGACTTCCCGGCCCCGCAGGGCGAGACATTCCAGGCGCGCTGGCAGCGCGAACGCAAAGGAGGAACCGCATGAGCGCCCGCGACGAGATTCTAGCCGGTATCCGCCGCTCTCTCGGGGTGAAGGGCAACGAGACCATCCGCAGGCAGATCGTGCAGGATCGGCTGGAGCGGGCGCCCAAAGGCGTGGTCCCCGCCCGCGGGCAGGTTTCCGGCGAGGAGCGCATCGCGCTGTTCAGGACGATGGCGGAATCCTCGCTCGCGACCGTGACGGAGGTGGGCACACCCGCGGAGGTGCCGCAATCCATCGCCCTGTTCCTGCGCGATCACAACCTTCCGGCGACCCTGCGCATGGGCGGCGACCCGCGCCTGAAGGCGATGCCGTGGAGCGAGACGGCGCTGGAGATCTCGCAAGGGCCGAGCGAGGGCCAGGACCTCAACGCGGTCAGCCATGCCTTCGGCGGCGTGGCCGAGACCGGCACGCTCGCCATGATCTCGGGGCCGGAGAACCCCTCCACTCTCAACTTCCTGCCCGACAACCACATCATCGTGGTCTCGGCCAAGGACATCGCGAGCGATTACGAATCCGTGTGGAGCCGAGTACGCTTCGCCTTCGGCAAGGGCGGCATGCCGCGCACCGTGAACTGGATCACCGGTCCCTCCCGCTCCGGCGACATCGAGCAGACCCTGCTGCTCGGCGCCCACGGCCCCCGGCGGCTGCACGTGATCGTGGTGCGGGAGTAAAAGCGGACTCGCAAAGGCTGCGGGCTGGCATATTCTTCTCTCCA
This sequence comes from Microvirga makkahensis, assembly GCF_009830105.1. Lineage (GTDB taxonomy): Bacteria > Pseudomonadota > Alphaproteobacteria > Rhizobiales > Beijerinckiaceae > Microvirga > Microvirga makkahensis. Next base: position 25,584 of record NZ_WURB01000034.1, on the reverse strand, counting down.
TTGCTCAAGCTTGGAGGCCGCCATGCCTGCTCGCCCTCTGATCTTCCGCACGCTCCGCTGGTCGGCCTGGGACGGCTGCGAGGCGGGGCTGGAACACACGGACGTACGCCCCGCCGATGGCGGCCTCACGATCACCGGAATCCTGATCGGCCAAGAGAACGGGGCGGCCTTCGGGCTGCATTACCGGCTGAGGGTGGATTCCACCTGGCGGACGAGGGCGGTCCATCTCCAGACCACGTCCGGACGGGAGCTGGACCTGGAGACCAACGGGCGAGGGAGCTGGATTGAAAACGGCAAACCCCGGCCCGAGCTGCAGGGCTGCATCGACATCGATATCCAGGCGACGCCGCTGACCAACACCCTGCCGATCCGCCGGCTGGAATGGCAGGCCGGAACCGCCGCCGACCTCCGCCTCTGCTACATCGCCGTTCCGGACCTGACCATCTCGCCCCGCACCCAGCGCTACACGGCCCTCGAACCCGGCTCCCTGTACCGGTTCGAAAGTCCTGACAGCGGGTTCATGGCCGAGCTGCCGGTCGACGAGGACGGTTTCGTCATGGACTATCCGGGGCTTTTCCGGCGTCTGCGCTGAGCGCGGTTCGCGCTGTGGCATTGGAGCGCGGCCAAGGCTATGGCGCCCGCTTGAAGTTTCGTGTAAGCCTTTGAAATCAAAGGTAGTTTTTAATAATTCTAAACTAGAAACGATGATTGTCTGCTCCTGCAACATCCTCTCCGACGGCGATGTGAAGGCCTGCCTCAAGCCGGGGCCGGGCTGCCCGCGCACGCCCGCGCAGGTCTACCGGTGCCTGGGCTGCAGTCCCAATTGCGGCCGCTGCGCCCGGACGATCCGGGACATCATGGACAAGGCGCTTGCCGATGCCGGAGCTGCCCCAGTAGCCGCCTGTCAGCGGGGCTGCTGCCCCGCTTCCCTCGAAAAAGTGGCCGCCGAGCCCCATCTTTGAAGAATGTGGGTTTCACCCTAGTTCATAAATCCTCTAATGAAGGACAGACGTTTTCGTCGCCGTTTTGATGTGAGGATAGGATGAAGGGTGATCCGAAGGTTATCGAGTATCTCAATCGTGGCCTGCGCAGCGAGCTGACGGCGGTCAACCAGTACTGGCTGCATTACCGGCTCCTCGACGATTGGGGATACAAGGATCTCGCGAAGACGTGGCGCAAGGAATCCATCGAGGAGATGCACCACGCGGACCGTTTCATCGAGCGCATCATCTTCCTCGAAGGGTTCGCCAACCTGCAGGTGCTCGATCCGCTGCGGATCGGCCAGAACATCCAGGAGATCCTCGAGTCGGACCTCGCTGCCGAGTACGACGCCCGCAACCTCTACGGCGAGGCGGCCGCCTATTGCGACAGCATCGGCGACCGCGTGTCGAAGAACCTCTTCGAGGAGCTGATGGCGGACGAGGAAGGCCACATCGACTTCCTCGAGACCCAGCTCAACCTCGTCGAGCAGGTTGGCGTCGAGCTTTATGCGCAGAAGCACATCGGCGGCCTCGACAGCGATCACTGAGCTCAATCCTGACAGGGCGCATGGATGGCCCGCTCTCGAGCGGGTCATTCTCGTCTAGAGCATTCTTTGGCGACGTGGGATCCGGTTCGCCGGCAGAGAATGCGGAAAGCCAGAGATGTGGGGCGGCCTCGCGTCAACGGAAACAGCTCTAGGCGGGATCCGCCAGCTTCCCGGGCTCATGGATGGAGGCGATGGGGAGTGTCACGATGCGCAGCTCCGGATCGTCGGGATCGATGCGAATGGAGAAACCGAGGCTGCGGCACATGTCGAGCATCGTAGTGTTCTCGCGCAGAACCTGCCCTTCGACTTCGTGCAGGCCCTCCGCCTTCGCCCATTCGATCATGAGGCGCATGAGGATCCATCCGAGGCCAATTCCTTTGAGATCGGAGCGCAGGAGAATGCCGTACTCGCCCGTCTCGTGGTTCGCGTCCGCATGCAGGCGAACCGCGCCCATCATCTCCCCGGTCTGGTCGTCGAAGGCCACGAAGGCGATGGCGCGGGCGTAATCGAGCTGCGTCAGCCGCGCCAGGAAGGTGTGGCTGAAATCGCGGACCGGCGCGAAGAAGCGGAGACGCAGATCCTCCGGCGTGATCTTTTCGAAGAAGCGCCTGAACTCCTCCTCATCCTCCGGCCTGACGGGACGCACGAAAGCCTTGCGTCCGTTGCGCAGGGTGACGGTGCGCTCCCACTCCGCCGGATAGGGCCTGACGGCGAAGCGCGGGTGTCCGCTTCCCTTCTTCACCTCGGGCGCCACGAGGACGCGCGCGTCCACGGCGATCACGCCCATGTGGTCGGCGAGCAGCGGGTTGATGTCGAGCTCGCGCACCTCCGGCACGTCGGCGGCCAGCTGCGCGAGCTTCACGAGGGTGAGCGCGATCGCACGTTCGTCGGCGGCCGGAACATCCCGATAGGCCTTGAGGCGCCGCGACACGCGGGTGTGTGCGATGAGATCGTCCGCGAGCTTCAGATCGAGGGGCGGCAGGGCGAGCGCCCTGTCGTTGATCACCTCCACCGCGGTCCCGCCGCGTCCGAACAGCACGACGGGGCCGAAGGACGGATCGTCCGCGAGACCCGCGATCAGCTCGCGCGCCTTGGCCCGGCGCACCATGGGCTGAACCATGACGCCCGTGATCGAGGCGCCGGGCCGCAGGCGCGCGGCGCGCTCGAAGATATCGGCCGCGGCCTTGCGCACCGATTCTTCCGTCGAGAGATCGAGCTGCACGCCGCCGATATCGGATTTGTGCACGATGTCCGGCGAGAGCACTTTCACCGCCACCCGCCCGCCCTCGGCAAGGACGGGCCGCGCGGCTTCGACCGCCTCGTCCGGAGTCCTGGCCAGGGTCACGGGCGCGGTCGGAATGTCGTAGGCCCTGAGCAGCGCATCGACCTCGAGCGGATTGAGCCAGCGGCGATCCTCGGCCAGGACCCGAGCGACAATGGCGCGGGCGGCCTCCGGGTCCGGCGAGAACTCGTGGGGCAGGTTGTCGGGCGTTTCCATCAGCTCCGTCTGCGCCTCGCGATAGCGCACGAGCTGCATGAAGCCGCGCACCGCGTCGGCTTCGGTCGCATAATGCGGAATCCGCGCCGCCTCGAACACGCGCGCCGAATCCGGGTCCTCTCCGATCCAAGCCGCAAAGACCGGCTTCTGCTGGAAGCCCTTGGCGCGGTGGCGCTTGACCACGTCGGTGACGGTTCTCGCCACGTCGGCCGCGCCCGCGACGGCGGTCGGCACGTTCAGGATGAGGACCGCATCGTTCTCCGGGTCGTCGAGCAGCGCTTCGAGCGCCCCCGCGTAACGCGCCGGTTCCGCATCGCCGATGATGTCCACCGGATTGCTCTGCGACCATGTGGGCGGGAGAATGGCGTTCAGCTTCTTGAACGTCGCCGGCGAGACGCTGGCGAGCGTCCCTCCCATGTCGATGAGCCGGTCCGTTGCGAGGACCCCGACGCCGCCGCCATTGGTGAGCAGCGCAAGGCGGTTGCCGGGGAAGGGCTTCTGCCGCCCGAGCGTCTCGGCCGCCGCGAAGAGCTGGTCGAGATCCAGCACGCGCAGCAGGCCCGCCCTGCGGAAAGCGGCGTCGTACACGGCATCGGAGCCTGCCAGCGCGCCCGTATGCGTCGCCGCCGCTTTCGCGCCCTGCGCATGGCGCCCGGCCTTGATGACCACCACGGGCTTGATGCGGGCGGCGGCCCGCGCCGCCGACATGAACTTCTTCGCGTTCCCGATGGATTCGATGTAGAGCAGGATCGCGCGCGTGCCGGCATCGGCGGAGAAGAAGTCGAGGCAGTCGCTGAAATCCACGTCGATCTTGTCGCCCAGAGATACGATGGCGGAAAAGCCGACCTGCCGCTGCGCGGCCCATTCCACGAGCCCCACGGCCACCGCGCCGGACTGGGAGATGAGCGCGAGGTCTCCCGGCTTGGCGTCGTGGGCGGCGAAACTCGCATTCATGCGCGCCCGAGGGGACAGGACGCCGATGCAGTTCGGCCCGACGATCCGCAGGCCGTAGCGCCTCGCCGCGAGCCTCACCTGCTCGGAGAGGGAATCCGCGCCATGGCCGAGACCGGTGGTGGCGATGATGGCGGCGGCCACCCCTCTCCGGCCCGCATCCTCGATCACGTCGAGCACGTTGCGGGGCGGCACCGCGACGACGACGAGATCGGGCGTTTCCGGCAGCTTGGCGACGGACGCGAAGCATGGCCTTTCCTCGATCTCCCTGTGATGCGGATTGACGGGATAGAGCGCCCCCGCGAACCCGCCCTGGATCAGGTTCCTCAGGAAGGTCAGCCCGAGGGAGCCCGGCCGCGGGCTCGCCCCGACGACGGCGACGGATCGGGGACTGAACAGCGTATCCAGGCGATAGGTGGACATGGGCGATCCTTCGTCTCGCGGGCGGCTTGAAGCAGTTTCCCAAAGCTAACGCCCGGAGACCGGGGGTCAAATGTCCTGGATCAAATCCGCCGAAATGCGGATGTCACTCCGCAGGCACCCGGGTCGGAGGGAAGATGACCTCCACGAGCGTGCCCTCCTTCGGGTTGCTCGCAATCCTCATGGCGCCCCGGTTCGCCTCGACCAGGGCCTTGGTGAGCGGAAGGCCCAGGCCGGTCCCGCCGGGCTTGCGGGAGGTGGCGATCTGCCGGAACGGCTCGAGGGCCGCCTCGACCTCCTCGGGAGTCATGCCGATGCCCGTGTCCCGCACCCGGAACGCCACCTCGCCCCGGTCCGTCGTGGCGGTCGAGACGATTACCTGCCCGCCCGCATCCGTGAACTTGATGGCGTTGGACACGAGGTTGAGCACGATTTGGCGCAAGGAGCGCTCATCGGCCACGACCAGCGGCAACCGGGATGCGAAGCTCGTGCGCACGACGATCCTGTCCCGCATGGCCTGCGGTTGAAGCAGGGTCACGCAGGAGGACACGAGATCGTTGAGGTTGACGCCGGTGAAGGACAATTCGAGCCGACCCGCCTCGACCTTCGCCAGATCGAGCAGATCGTTCACGAGGCTGATCACATGCGATCCGGATGCGTGAACGTCGCGCAGATATTCCTTGTAGCGCTCGTTCCCGATGGGGCCGAAACGCTCCTCCAGCATCACTTCGGCAAAGCCGATGATGGCGTTGAGGGGAGTGCGGATCTCATGGCTGATCTTGGCGAGGAGATCGGATTTCTGAGCGCTTGCCTTTTCCGCCGCCCGTCTCGCGCCGACGAGTTCGCCCTCCGCCTTCTTGAAGGTGGTCATGTCGCGCAGCACGGCACAGAATTTGCGGCTCGCCTCCCCGCCCACCTGACCCATGGTCATGAAGAGCGGAATGGTGCCGCCCTGCCGCTCGCGGCCCAGCACTTCGCGTCCGTCGTTGAGCAGGCCGGCGACGCCCGGCGATTGCAGCCCCTCCAGGTAGTCGAGCACCTCCCTGTGGCTCTCGGGCGCAAGCAGCACCGTGAGGGCGCTGCCCGCCACCTCCCGCTGGTGGTAGCCGAACAGAGCCTCCGCCGAACGGTTGAGGGAGAGGATGCGGCCCGCCTCGTCGAACAGGACCACACCGTCGGTTGCCGTATCGAGGATTGCCTCAAGCTCCTGCACCCGGCCGTCCTGCGCGTGGCGTGAGTTGAACGACCGGCGGATCAGCATGAGCTGCGAAGGCTCGCCGCTCCATTCGACGTCGGACGCGCGCACGGCGACGGCAACAGCCTCACCGTCGCGTGTCGTGAGAGCGAGACCCGCATCGTCCTCTGCCGACGGGTCCAGCGCCGGCGAGCCACGGAACAGCTGCACAAGGCCGCCTTCGCTCATGACCTGTTCGATCGTCCCGTAGCCGGTCATATCGAGCAGGAAGCGATTGGCGAAAAGAATTCTCTCGCCGCGATGAACGAGAATACCCACCGGAAGACGGTCGAGGATCCGGTCGGCATTCTCGGATGCCGCCGGAGCGGCAGGCGGAGTCTGTTCCGGCGCGGTGGCCGATGCTCCCTTATGGGCAGCTTCTTCCGCTGCCACCTCGTCTGAAGGCACGGCCGTTTCGGCGTTCTTTTCCTCCAGCCTTGCTCCCAAGGCGCGGGCAATCTCGCGAAAAGCGTTGCGCTCGGCAGATGACAGGCTGGAGGCGGGCGCGGGACGCGTCTTCCCGGCGGCATCCTGCGCCTGGGATGTCCCGGTCGTTTCCGATGGCGTTTCGACGGGCTTGGCGCTTCCGATCGCTTCGGCCACCCGTTCACGCAGGTGGGCGAACCAGCTCTCGTCTTCCTGAGAAGCGGCTTGCGGTGCGCCCTTATCCTCCGGAGGGGAGAAAGGCAGAGCCGCATCCGTCAGGTACGGCTTGGTCTCCACGCCCGCCGGAAGAGCTCGATCGCCCCTCTCCCGCTTTTCGCTCATGCGCAGGAGACCGAAGCCACGGAACCCATGGAGCTCGCGGCCAGGCCCGAAGACCGGCATGCCGCCCCACTCGACGGGAACCTCCATGGCCTGATCGTCCATCGCCCAATAGACGGTCCGCGCGCTCCACGTCTCACCTTGTGCGAAGCTGCGTGCAACAATCCCCTCGGGATCGGATACGACAGTGCGCGTCAGTTCGTCCCAGGTTCGGCCCACGATGTCTCCTGCCCGCCTTCCGACGGCTTCGGCGAGGGCGGGCGACACATGCGTGAACCGGGCCTCGGCATCGGCCTGCCAGACGAACCGGACGGAAGAGCGCGCCCTCTCCCGCCCGATGGACGCCTGTTCCGCGGACGCGTTCGCGATGTCGGAGCGGACCTCTTCCGCCGCTGTGGAGAGGGAAGGCTCGCTTGGGCGCTCGAAGCCTTGGGGAACAGGTCCGAGGAGCGCCGTCACGAGAACCTCTTCCCCGTCGTCCAGCACCGCGAGACGGCAGGCGCAGGGCACGGGCTGCCAAGTGCGCATCGGGTTGAGGCGCAGACGCTCCAGGCGTGCGCCTTCGCGAGGGGCGCCGCCTGCGGCCAGGATCCGCAGGCGCTCGCGGGCGCGAAGGCCCGGAACGAGCCGCCCCGCCCTGTCCGCGAGAGCCTCGGCCAATCCCTCAGCGGCAGGCGAAGCCCACAGGAGCCTTTCGACGCCGCGATCCCAGACGAGCACGGGGGCTCCGAGCTTGGCCATCAGGCTCAAGCCGGACTCGGCGGCAAGCCGCGCGATCAGCGCCTCGTATGGGTTAGGAGCCCGGTTCATATGGCGGTCTCGTTCCTGCACCGACGTAGAATGACCTTAGTGAAGAGGTTTTAGACGAATGTTGGCAAGGTGGCAGCAGGCTTGGGCTCTTGAATCCTTTTACTTTGAGGTAACCTTAATACTCTGGGCCTGATAGCTGTTGATTTTGCACCGCACAATGTGATATTGCACTGCACAAACGCCAGGCAAGAGGAGCGACCCATGGCAACGAATCCGAATCAGAACTACGAAATTCCGGCTGAAATGCGCGACTTCGCCGAGAAAAGCGTCGAGCAGGCCCGCAAGGCCATCGATGGCTTCCTCAATGCGGCTCAGAAGACTGTCGATACCTTCGAGGGCTCTGCCAACACGGTCCAGGCCAGCGCCAAGGATGCCACCCGCAAGAGCTTCGCCTATGCCGAGCAGAATCTGGCCGCGGCCTTCGACCTCGCCCAGCGGATGGTCCGCGCCAAGGACGTGCAGGAGGCCATGCAGATCCAGGCGGAGTTCGTGCGCAACCAGTTCGAGGCGATGCAGACCCAGATGAAAGAATTCGGCTCGCTTGCCCAGTCTGCCATGAAGCAGCCCGGCTCGAAGAAGTAAGCGCCTTCTCACAGATACCTTCGCGAGGACGTCACGATGACGGAAGCCAAGAAGACCAGGACCCGCAGCGCCAAGAGCGCTCCCAAGCCCGATCTTGTCGAAATGGCAGCAGAACATGCCGCCGGGAGCGCAGAGATCGTGCAGGCCGCAGAACCCGCCCCTGCGGACAGGCTCTCTGCAGATGTCGAGATCCGATCCAAAGACAGCGAGCCTTTGGTCTTCTCCTTCCGCGATCAGGGCGAGGCGATCCGCCAAGCCATGCGCGAAACGGTTGCCGCTTCCGCCAAGGGCGCTCTCGAAGTGAATGAGAAGATCATCCAGGCTCTTCAGGCCCAGGGCGATGCGGCGATCGACCTGTGGCGCGCGGCGATCGAGAATCCCAGGCTCCCGGACAGCTTGAACGCTCAGACCGGAGCGGCGCGCCAAGCCTTCCAGGCGGCCTCATCACAGTGGAAAGATGTCGCGGAAACCACGGCCCGCTGGATGACCAGGAGCGTGGAGCCCCTGCAATCGGCTTTCCTGCGGCAGACCCGCTGATCGCCCGCTATCGAAAATCTGCCTCATGAGTTAAGGCTTGGTCATGACTGGCCAAGCCTTTTTTCATGCTCCCTTCCCTATTCCCGCGGTGATCGCCGTGGTCATTCACGAAGGGAAGGCGCTTCTCGTGCGCAGGGCCAACCCGCCGGATGCGGGCCTCTGGGGCTTTCCGGGCGGCAAGATCGATTTCGGAGAGACGATTGCCGAGGCCGCGGTCCGGGAACTCCTGGAGGAGACAGGCATCGCGGGAGAAGCCCAGGAGATCATCACCACCCTCGACGTCCTCGTGCCCTCCGGGGATGGCGGCATTCGCCAGCATTACATTCTGATCGCCGTCCGCTGCCGTTGGCTTACCGGCACTCCCCTCGCCGGCGACGATGCGCTCGAAGCGTGCTGGTTTCCTACCGCCGACCTCGATCCCGCGGTGCTGCCCATGAGTGCCGATGTGGACGTGATCGCCCGGCGAGCCGAGGCCATGAACCGGCGCGCGGATCGAACCTGAGCTGCATGAGAGGCCGAGAAAAAGCCCTGCCTGAAGAGCAGGGCAAAGTTCTCTTCGTCTCTCAACTCTGGTTTGGAATGTTCAATCCCGCAGCCCTATTGCGGCGAACGGCCGGCTCCAGCAATTCCCGGACGGTTTCATGGTTTACGGGAAGTAAAGATTCATAAGGCGTCAATCATGTTGCCAGGCGGCACAGGCAATCATATTGCATAGGTACTCCTTCCGAGCCTATTTAGCCCGGGACAGGCAATTTATGCCTAGCGTGTTTCGATGCTCAACCCGGACCAACAGTGATGCGTACGTCTGCCCTCCGCCTTCTCGCTGCCACCGCAGCCTTCATTGCCGTCTCGAGCGTCCAGGCGGCCGATCTTCCGTCGCGGTTTTCCCCGGCCCCAGCCTACGACGCCCTGCCGGTCTTCACCTGGAGCGGGTTCTATGCCGGCGTGAATCTCGGCTATGGTCGCAGTTCCGGCGTCAGCCAGTATTACGACCCTGCCTTCAACGTCACCGGCGGCCGCCGCAAGAGCGGCTTCGTTGGCGGTGTCCAGGGCGGCTACAATTATCAGCTCGGCATGTTCGTGGTCGGTGCGGAGGCGGACCTTCAATACGCCGCCATCGGCGACAAGGGAGCAACTTATCTCGGCACCTACTACCGCGGTGAGGAGGAAGGCTATTTCGGCACGGTCCGCGCCCGTGCGGGCCTCGCCGTCGACCGGGCTCTCGTATTCGGCAGCCTCGGCTTCGCCTATGGCGACCTGGGCGGCAACAAGGATCTCGATGCGGCGCTCGGCTACCGCCGTGACGACAGCACCAGCGGCGGCTGGACCCTGGGTGGCGGTCTTGAATACGCGGTCACCGACAACTTCACCGCAAAGCTCGAGGGCCTCTACGTGAACCTCGACACGAGCGACAGCTATTCCCTCGCCGGTCGCGTCAACATCCGCCGGGACACGGAGTTCAGCTTGTTCCGCGCCGGCCTGAACTACAAGTTCAACTGAGCGATCCGGCACTGAATGGAAAAGGGCCCGGTGGTCGCACTGGGCCCTTTTCATGTCAGGACGGCGCATTGAGGCGCCACATCGCGCGATACGGGGTTTCCTCTTCAGGCGAAATTGCTCCGGGACCGCCGCTAAACAGCTTTTAAGGCTTGCCTCCTGTTCAAAGGCACAGCCATAATTCGCCGCACCACCGGCACACGTTCCTCGTCCTCATGCTGAATGAATCCTGAAACCCCGCGGTCGCAGCAGATCTGCCAGCCAATGGACATTAAGAGTGCAGCTATGCGTTTTTGGGACCATTCATGGCTGCGCCAGCTTTTCATCGGCAATCGCGGGTCATCCGGAATTCAATGCGAGCCACATGTCTCGCCCGGCCTCTCGAGCTATGCCCTGGCCATCGTTGAAAGCACGTCCGACTGCGTTTTCTTTCTCGATCCGGACTGGCGCTTCACCTTCTGCAACGCCCGGGCCGCGGCGGAACTGAAGGTCACGGCCGACATCACCGGCAGCCACATATGGGACAGGTTTCCCAGCACGATCGGCACGATCTTCGAGGAGAATTGCCGCCGTGCCATGACCGAGCGCTCGACACGGATCTTCGAGGGGTATCTCGAACCGCTGTCCTCCTGGTACGAGGTGCATGCCACCCCGGCGGGCAGTGATCTCATGGTCGTCTTGCGCAACATCAATGACCGGCGCGCCGCAGCGGAGGCGCTCCGGGCCCGGGAGCAGCAACTCGCCACCGTCGTCGGGCAGACCATGGTGGGCATCCTGCACCGGAACCTGCAAGCGCGGGTGCTGATGGTCAATCAGCGTTTCTGCGATATGGTGGGGCGCAACCGGGAAGAGCTGGACGGCCTCCCGTTGCGGGAGTTCACCCATCCGGAGGACATCGAGCGGAGCACGGCGCTGCTTCACAAGCATCTCGAGAGCGCCGAACCCTTCCAGGTCGAAAAGCGCTATGTGCGCCCCGACGGCACGGCGCTGTGGTGTGCGGTCAATGTTTCCTTCGTCTGCGATGAGACGGGAAAACCCGTATCGACCATTGCGGTCGCAGAAGACATCAACACCCGCAAAATGGCGCAAGAGGAAGCGCGAGAGAGCCAGCGCCAGCTTGCGACCTTCATCGATAATTTGCCGGGCATCGTCTACCAGTGCAGCTCTGCCGCGCCATGGCCCTTCTCCCTCATCAGCGAAGGCGCCGAGGCCCTGACCGGCTACTCCGCCGGCGAGTTCCTGGACGGCGGGATCAGCTGGGGAGACATCATCCATCCAGACGATCGCCCGATGGTCGAGGAGGCTATCCTCGACAGCATCCGCAGCAAACAGGTTTTCGAGATCGTGTACCGCATCAGGACGCGATCCGGCGAAATCCGCTGGATGTCCGATCGTGGACAATGCATCTGCGGTTCTTCCGGCGAGCCCCGCTTCCTCGAAGGGATCATCAGCGATGTCACCGCCCAGAAGGAGGCCGAGGAGAAGATCCTCTGGGCCGCTCACCACGATCACCTGACCCGATTGCCCAATCGCGCCCTTTTTCAAATCCGCCTCAGCAAGGCTCTCGAGCAATCTGCCAGTCGGAATTGCAAGCTCGGACTGGTGATCCTCGACGTGGACCACCTGAAAGAGATCAACGATACGCTCGGCCACGATGCGGGAGACGTGGTTCTGCAAGCGGTCGCCAGTCGTCTGAGTGCCGCCGTGCGCCCCATCGATACCGTTGCCCGCAACGGAGGCGACGAGTTCGCCATCGTCTTTCCCGAGATCGCGAGCGAGCAGGACATCAAGGCACTCATCGCACCGATCCAGGAGCAGTTGCACAAGCCCCTCCTCTATGCGGGGCGTACGCTCGACTGCCGGGCCAGCATCGGCGCCAGCATCTGGCCGGATCATGCCAGCGAAGCCGCCGATCTACTGAAGCAGGCTGATATCGCACTTTACACGGCCAAGGCGACCGGACGAGATAAGGTGATGGTCTTTGAGCCGGCCATGCGCACGGAGGCCCAACGGAAAGCAGAGATGCGCAACAATGCACGGGGGGCGATCGATGCCCGCAGCATCGAGCCGTTCTATCAGCCGAAGGTGCGTCTGAGCTCGGGGGACCTCGCAGGTTTCGAGGCTCTCCTCAGGTGGCGCAACCGGCAGGCGGGCATAGAACTTCCTGCGAGCATCCAGGCGGCCTTCGACGATCCGCACCTTGCCGTGGCCCTGAGCGAGCAGATGCACGACATGGTTTTCGACGACATGCGCCGCTGGCTTCAATCGGGCGTCCCATTCGGCCATGTGGCCATCAACGCATCCGCCGCCGAGTTCAGGGGCATGAACTTTGCCGACCGGGTTCTGGAGCGCCTGCGCAGCACGGAAGTCCCACCCCATTGCCTCGAGATCGAGGTGACGGAGACGGTGTTCCTCGGACGGGGCGCGGAATTCATCGAAATGAATCTGCGTACTCTCAGCGCCGAGGGCGTGAAGATCGCGCTCGACGATTTCGGAACGGGCTACGCCTCACTGTCCCATCTCAAGCAATTCCCGGTCGACATCATCAAGATCGACCGCTCCTTTGTGCATGATCTGGCGAGCAACCCCGACGATCCGGCGATCCTTCAGGCCGTCGTCAGCTTGGGAAAAAGGCTCGGTATCACGACCGTCGCGGAGGGCGTCGAAACAGCCGTGCAGGCAGCCTTCCTGCGCAATCAAGGCTGCGATCTCGGCCAGGGATTCCTCTTCGGAATGGCGAGCCCGAGCAAACTCATTCCCGACCTGGTGGCATCCTGGAATCCCGACCAGTTCAACCTTCCCGAATTGGACACCCTGTTCCTGAAAGACAGGAAGCAGCGGCGATAGCGCATCGTGCGAAAAAGTGGACCCGGGTTGTCGCACCAGACGATGCGCAAGCTAAGAGGAAGAATCGTGCGGCTCCGAAGGGCCGCGTCGGCGAGAAGCGAATCCGGCTTTCCGCCCGCTCGCCTCATTCGCTCCACCTCGTCATCACCGGCCTTGTGCCGGTGATCCCGCTTCGGTGCCCCGTCGCGCTTTTCGGATCGGGATGGCGTGACTGATCCCCGGATCAAGTCCGGAGACGGCCATGACGAGACGCCGTGGGCCCCCTCAGGAGCCCGAGGGCTTTCGCCGGCGCGCGGCCTCGTCCTCGCGCTGTTTGAGCGCGAGCAGGCGCTGGGCCGCTTTTCCACCCGACTCCGACGCATAGAGCCTGTCGTTCAACACCTCGATCTGCCAGCGCTGGAATTCGAGCAGAGCCTTCAGGCCTCTGATATGCGCTCTGAGTTCAAGGGCATCCTGTAGAAGATGTGGTCCATGATTCTTCATGGAGCCAGACCTGACGTTCCTGAGATGAATCATCGCTGAATGTAGATCTTCCAAGGGAGCTCGTGCTCCCATGGGCAAAGGAATTGATGAAATCAGTCTTGCCGACCGGCGAAATGACGCAACAACGGAGCATTCCTCTCAAGGGGAGACGCCCCGTGATCGAGCCCCGCATTCCTGCATGAGCCCGCTGCCCGCAATGGAACTATCTTACATTATGAATGCTCGGGCAAGGCTCATAATGCCGCACGGCCAAGCCCGCGAGGCCCCCTCGCACAGGATCTGCGAAACATCCTTGGCAATTTGACATCCATTTCGAAAGTCGCGGGGAACGTGCTCATGCCGGAGGGGGTGCCACGACGCGGAAGCAGAAAAGAGTCTTGCGCAAATCGGAGGCCGAGGCCTTGCCGCTGCCCGGCGAGCGCGCCGAATCCTCGCTGAAGCCCGGAGCAGGCAGAACGCCGTGTCCGTGAGATGTTAGCGCGCCTTAAAGAATCGAGCGGCTAGGCTTTCTCCACAGAAGATCGCCCCTTCTCCTGCGACATCGGCACCAGGAACGGTCCTTGCGCCGGGCACGTTGCCAGCATGTGTGATACGGCACAGCGGCAGGGGCTCGGACATGGTGATCTTCCGGGCGCCGGGAGGACGGATCGATGAAGGCCTTGGCAACAACATTTCTGCTCAGTGCATTCGGAATCTTTCCGTCCACGGCAGTCGTGCGTGCGGAGGATGCGAATACGCGCGTTGCGTCCATGCCCTATTCCGAATGCCTCTCGATCATTGCCGAGGCGGCGCAGGAACTTGGCGAAGCCCCGGTCGAGACCGTCAGCAACGATGAAGAGACCACCGTCCGGATCAACGCCTCCGACGGGTTCGTCACGGTTTCCTGCAGCCGAGACGGCAAAATGGTGCTGACCAAGAGCTCCGTGCCTGAAGCGGCAGGCATGACGGCGGCCCGTTGAGAATAACTTTTGGCGGCGCATGCACAACAGCCCGGCGGCAATGGGGCCGTCATTCTCCGCAAGCACGCCCGATTCCGCAGAGCGGAGGAGCGCGATTCATCCCAGCATGTTACTTGGATCAGAACGTTGAGGGTTCGCCATAAATCAACGTCTCAGGAAAGCAGCCTTAACCCTGAATCGCCCTTTGAGAAGCAGTGCAAGGATCGCTGCTCCTCGGGAGTGTTGCCGGTGAAGCTGACGGTACTATCGCAGGGCGCTCGCTTGCAGCGTAGCAGTAATAGTTGCGCTGTGTTTTTCGCTGCCGCCGAATTCCGACGCTCGCCCAGATGGTGGAAGCTCCCGTGACTTCGGCGGTGGAATTGGGATCAGCATCGGCGGCTCAGGCACCACCAGTGGCGAAGGGTCGGCGCTCCCGGTCAGACCGGCACCAACCGTCCGGACGCGGGTGATGTGATTGCAGATCCGGCACGCCGGGAGTTCCCGGCGCTCCAGGCCGGAATCCCGACGTCACCATCGTACCGCGGCTGAATGGGCCTCCATGAGTCCCGCCGAAAAGCAGCGCCTGCGCAGAACCTGCGCTGGTGCGCTCGCATCGCCCGACAACTATGAAGCCGACTCGGCGACCCTGTGCCGGCTCATGAGCCGGGTCCCCTCACGATAACAAGGTGCGCGGATGATTGGAGGCGACGGCCCCGCTCATCCATGCCGCCGTCAGGCCACAGAGGCCCGCCATTACCGGAGCGACGAGCGGCCCACATCCTGAATTGCAAGTTGTCCTCAGCCCACGGGAACGGCGCCGTAGTTTCCTGCTGAACGGACGTGCGGAGGAGAAAGCCAGGCTGCCCGCTTCCCGAGCCATTGCTCCGGAAGGCCGGCGTCCAACCTGCGAGGCATGAGCGCCTGCCTGTAAATGGTACAGCCGCCCCGGCTCGAACGGGGGACCCCCAGATCCACAATCTGGTGCTCTAACCAACTGAGCTACGGCTGCACGTGAGGCAGGGTGTAATCGCGCCCGCGAGCAATTTCAAGGCTTCTTTGCGGTCGCAGGGGCAGAAATGATAACGGCGGGCCAGATTGCCCGCCGCATCAAGGGCTTAAGTCGGGAAAACCTTATTCCGCAGAAGCCCCGGCAGCCTTGAGGACCGGAGTCCAGCGAGCCACTTCGCTCTCCACGAGCTTCTGAAGGCCTTCCGGGGTCCGCTCGGCAGCGCTCGGAAGGACGCCGCCGAGTTCCAGCAGGCGCTTCTTGGTGTTCTCGTCGTCGAGGGACTTCACGAGGGCGTCGTTGAGCTTCTTGACGATGTCCGGCGGCGTGCCCTTGGGAGCGAAGACGGCATTCCAGGCGCTGACCTGATAATCGCCGAGGCCCGCCTCCTTCGTGGTGGGCACATCCGGCAGCGCGGGCGAGCGCTCCGGCGTGGCGATGGCATAGGCCTTGATGTTGCCGCCCTGGATCTGCGGCGCGACGTTGACGATCTGATCCGTCATGAAGTCGACGGTGCCGGACATGAGATCGTTCAGGGCCGGACCCGTGCCGCGATAGGCCACCAAGGTGGGCTTGGCGCTAATGATCGAGTCGAACAGGATGCCGGTCGAGTGGGATACGGAGCCGACGCCCGCATGCGCCTGGTTCACCTTGGACGCGTTGGACTTCATGTAGGCGACGAATTCCTTGAGATCCTTGGCCGGAAAATCCTTCTTGGCCACGATCAGGATCGGCGTTCCGGCCGCAAGACCGATGGGAGCGAAGTCCTTGGTCGGATCGTATTTCAGGTTCGGGTACAGGGCGGGCGCAGCGCCATGGGTACCCATGTGGCCCATCATGATCGTGTAGCCGTCGGGCTGAGCCTGCGCGCCGCGGGTGATACCCGTCGTGCCGCCGGCTCCGGCGACGTTCTCGATCACGATCTGCTGACCGAGCGTGCGGGACATGTGGTCGGTGACGATGCGGGCCACGACGTCCGTGGGGCCGCCGGCCGCGAACGGCACGATCATGGTGATCGGCCGGTTCGGATAATCCTGGGCCTGCGCCCCGGTTGCGGCGAGGCCGGCGACAGCGGCCAGAGCCAGTGCGATTTTCTTCATCAAGTTCCTCCCTTTGGAAAGTTATGAGCTTGCATTGTGGGCCGTATGGCCCCGAAGGCAAGCTACTCCGTGAAGACCTCGTCCCTTCCTTTGCGGATCGAGGGTAGAAGCGCGATCACAAGCACGACGGCCGCCACGACGAGCAGGCCGGCGCTGATCGGATGCGTGAGGAAGGTCGTCATGTCGCCGCGCGAGATGATGAGCGCGCGGCGCAAGTTCTCTTCCATCAGCTTGCCGAGCACGAAGCCCAGCAGCATCGGGGCGGGCTCGAAGCCGAACTTGATCAGCATGTAGCCGACGAGGCCGAAGAAGGCGATGAACATCACGTTCGCCGGCAGCGAGTTGATGGAGTAGATGCCGATGCAGCAGAACATCAGGATGGCCGGGAACAGCAGTCGATAGGGTACCTTGAGCAAGCGCACCCACATGCCGACCAGCGGCAGGTTGATGATGAGCAGCATCAGGTTGCCGACCCACATCGAGGCGATCATGCCCCAGAACAGGGTCGGGTTCTTGGTCATTACCTGAGGTCCCGGGATGATGCCGTGAATCGTCATGGCGCCGACCATCAGCGCCATCACCGCATTCGGCGGAATGCCCAGCGTCAGCAGCGGAATGAAGGAGGTCTGAGCCCCCGCGTTGTTGGCCGATTCCGGACCGGCCACGCCCTCGATGGCGCCGCGGCCGAAGCGGCTCGGGTCCTTGGCGAGCTTCTTCTCCAGCGTATAGGCCGCAAACGGCCCGAGCACCGCGCCGTTGCCGGGCAAGATGCCGAGCACCGCCCCGATGAGGGTGCCGCGCAGCACCGGCCGATAGGACTGCTTGAAGTCCTGCCTGTTCGGCAGCAGGCGACCGATGGCCTGGCGCACCACGTCGCGGGTCTCGGTGTGGTCGAGGTTGCGCATGATCTCGGCGATGCCGAAGATGCCCATGGCGAGCACCGCGAAGTCGATGCCGTCGGCCAGGATCGGCAGGCCGAACGTCATGCGCTCCTCACCCGTCTCCAGGTCGAGGCCGACCGTGGACAGCAGCACGCCCACGAGGATCATGGCGATGGCCTTGAGGATAGAGCCGCGCGCCAGAACCACGGCGAAAACCAGGCCCATGACCATGAGCGAGAAGTACTCCGTCGGGCCGAAGATCAGCGCCAGCCCGGTCAGCGGTACTCCGAGCGCCGCAATCACCAGGGTCGCCACCGTGCCGGCGAAGAACGAGCCGATGGCCGCCATGCCGAGCGCCACGCCCGCCCTGCCCTGGCGGGCCATCTGGTGGCCGTCGAGGGCGGTCACCACGGAGGTCGCCTCGCCGGGGATGTTGACCAGGATCGCCGTGGTCGAGCCGCCGTATTGGGCGCCGTAATAGATGCCCGCCAGCATGATGAGCGCGCCGGTGGGATCGAGCCCGAAGGTGATCGGCAGCAGCATGGCGATCGTGGCAATCGGGCCGACACCCGGCAGAACGCCGATGAGCGTGCCGACAAGGCAGCCGAGAAAGGCCAGCCCCACATTCTGCAGGGTCAGGGCGACCGAGAAGCCAAGGCTCAGGTTGGAGACGAAATCACCCATCAGATCCTCCCACCGCTGTGGTCGGCCACATCGACCCGGTTTGACGTCCGGCCGCGCGTCAGCAGGAACACGATGACAGCAGCAACCGCCATGACGGCGGCAGTGGCCCGCAGAATGGCCTTCTGGGACCAATCGGCCGGGAAGAGCCCGGCCAGCGCCTGCGGGAAGATCGGGATCGGCAGGTTGAGCAGGTCGCCGAACAGCACCATGCAGAAGGGCGTCAGGCTCAAGCTGAGAACCACAAGGTCGCGCAGCCGCGCCTCCGGCGTGGCATAGCCGCCGATGAGGATCGCCAGCGGACCGGCCGCGACCAGACCGAGGCCCGGCAGCGCCAGGGGACCGAACGAGAAGTCCCGGATCGTGACCGCGAAGGCGAGGATGCCCGCAATGACGAAGAACGGCCCCCGCACGCTCCAGCGCTCCAGCGGCTCTCCCTCGCGGATGAAGGCAAAGGCGATCAGGGCCAGCCCCGACAGGCCGACGCCGATCGCCAGCCAGCGCGGCAGCATGGCAGGTCCCATGGCGTTCAGCGTGCCCTGATCCAGATCCCTCGTGAGCCACAGCGCCAGAGCCGCAAGAGCAAGCAACAGAATCCCGCCGGCAACCCCTTGCGGTGAGCGAACCGGACCACGGCGCTCGAAAGAACCGGAGCCCTCGCGAGGAGTAGACATGAATTGACCTCCCGACGGACGCTCAATGCGCCCTCATTATGCCGCATGATTTGGCCCAAGCCGCGGGCCGGGATCAAGCTTTGCCTTTCGAATGACCCGGGACTTCTCAACAGATACCCTGGGTTTTCGCCAAGCCGGCCCCACGGAGTGAGGCCGGACGAAGTCCCTTATATGGCACAGGCCCGCCATGGGAAGCTTGGAGGCACCGCTTGATCAGGTGCGCCATGTTGTCTAGATGGTCGCCCTTATAGCCAGGCCGGGCCCCTCTGGTCGCTCATACTTTGGGCGGCGATGTCGGACTGGATGAACCAGGGTGGCCTGGATTCGTTCAAGAAGACGGAAGCGCCCGCATCGGAGACAGGGGCCGGTCCATCCGGCCGCGCCGGTGCGGGTTAGCCATCTCCTCGAGCGTATCGCATGCGCTGCTCTTCAACCGACGAGGCAACGCATGTTTGAGCTCTCTCAGTTTTTTTCACCCGAGGTCGTCGCGTTCCTGATGGTGATCGGCATCGACCTGGCGTTGGCCGGCGACAATGCCATCGTCATCGGCCTTGCCGCGGCCGGCCTGCCCAAGGAGCAGCGCAACAAGGCGATCCTTCTCGGCGTTCTCGCAGCCACCGCCCTGCGCATCTTCTTCGCGCTGATAACGACACAGCTTCTGCAGATCGTGGGCCTGCTCCTGGCCGGCGGCATCCTCCTGCTGTGGGTCTGCTGGAAGATGTGGCGCGAACTGCGCACCACTCACGAGGAGGAAGAGGCGGCGGAAGAGGCGCTGGAAGGCGTCGACATCAACAAGGACGGCACCATTGCCAGCGGAGCGCCCCGCAAGACCTTTTCCCAGGCGGCCTGGCAGATCGTGATCGCCGACGTGTCGATGTCCCTCGACAACGTGCTCGCCGTGGCCGGCGCGGCGCGCGAGCATCCCTACATCCTGGCCTTCGGCCTGCTCCTCTCCATCGCTCTCATGGGAATTGCAGCTTCCTACATCGCCCGCCTGCTCCAGCGCTATCGCTGGATCGCCTATGTGGGTCTGGCGATCATTCTCTATGTGGCGCTCAAGATGATCTACGAGGGCTTCCACGAGATCTATCCCTACGTGAACGGCGCAGTCGGCTGAGGAAATCCGCACTCGGCATCTGTTCGTTACGATTGACGGCGGGGACGCAGGAGGGCAGAGAGCTTAGTTCTCATGTCCTCTTCTCCCCGCCCCTTCTTTTCTCTGGCTGGTCTTCGCTACGGCGCGCGCGCCGCGCTGCCTGCCTTTCCCGGCTTCATCATGTTCGCCACGGCCTTCGGCACGGCGGCGGCCCAGAAGGGCCTGTCCCTTGCCGAGACCGTGGGCCTGAGCATCTTCGTTTATGCCGGTGCCTCCCAGATGGTCGCTCTCGAGATCTGGCAGCAGGTTTGGACGCCTTCGACCATCCTCACCATCATGACGGTGACCGCCGTCGTGAACTCGCGCATGATTCTCCTGGGTGCGACGCTCCAGCCCTGGCTGCGCCATGAGCCCGTGGCCCGCAGCGCGCTCAACCTCTTCCTCCTCACGGAGGCAGGCTGGCTCATCGGCACACGCTACCACGGCGAAGGCGGACGCGACGTCGGCGTTCTCCTGGGAACCGGCCTTATCCTCTGGGCCGTGTGGCAGATTGCGACGATCATCGGCTACTTTGTAGGCGCCCTGGTCCCGCAACCGAGGACCTTCGGGCTCGACCTGGTGATGCCGATCTTCTTCAGCGTGATGCTGGTGCCGCTCTGGAAGGGCATGCGCCCGGCTCTCCCCTGGCTGGTGGCGGGCGTCGTATCCTTCGTCACGCATGCCCTCGTGCCCGGCTATGGCTACATCGTCGCCGGCGCGCTTGCGGGTGTCGTTGCAGGGATGCTGATAAAATGAGCGGATTCGGCGCTTTCATCGCGAGCCCCTGGGGCTCGGCACTCGCCATCGCGGGCATGATGCTCGTCACCTTTCTCTGCCGCATCGCCGGCGTCGTGCTCATGAATCATGTGCGGATCACGCCGCGCATCGAGCGCGGGCTCCGCGCCCTTCCGGGCTCCATCATCCTGGCGACGATCCTGCCGGTCGCGCTCGACGCGGGCTGGCCTGCGCTCGTCGCCCTTGGGGCTGCCGTCACGGTGATGGCGGCAACCCGCATCGACGTTCTCAGCTTGGCGGCGGGCCTAGGCACCCTCTCCGTCATTCGGGCTCTTCTGTGAGCCCCTGAGCCGCAGGCGGATGCGGTACATCAAGCCGTCGCGAATGTTGCGGTAGGCGTCGAGCCGATGTTCGCGCGAGCCCTGGGTGATCGTGGGATCGGGCGTCGGCCAGTACTCCACGTCCGCCGCGATGGTGCGCGTCAATTCGAGCGCGGCATGGTGCGCCTCCGGCGAGAGGGTGATGATGAGATCGAAATTGAGCCCTTCCCACTCCTCCAGCTCTTCAAGCGTCCGCGGCTTGTGCTTGGACGCGTCGATGCCGATCTCGGACATGGTGGAGACCATGAACCCGTCCGTCTCGCCTTTGCGCACGCCAGCGGATTGGACATAGATGGACCTGCCGAAATAGTGGCGCGCGATCGCCTCAGCCATGGGAGAGCGGACTGAGTTCATCGCGCAGACGAACAGAACCGAATGGATCCGCTTCGAGGGCGCTTCCTCCACGCGTCAGCCTTTCCAGTGAAGCGCAAAGATCAGCGTGAACAGGCGGCGCGCCGTGTCAAAATCGACGACGAGCTTTCCATCGAGGCGTTGCCGCAAAAGTTCCGCGGCCTCGTTGTGCAGCCCCCTGCGCCCCATGTCGATGGCTTCGATCTGCGCGGGCGATGCGGAGCGGATGGCCTGATAGTAGCTGTCGCAAATCATCTCATAATCGCGGATGACCCTTCGAAACGGCGTCAGCGAGAGATGATGCGAGACCAGATGCGCTCCGTCCTGCGCCGACACCTCGAAACAGAGCTTCTTCTCGACGAGAGAGATGCGCAAGACATAGGGCCCGCCGTCATAGCTCGGCAGCGCGAAGGAGTTCTCTTCAAGAATGTCGTAAATGGCAATGGCCCGCTCGTGCTCCTGATCGGGGCTGCCGCGGCCGATGGAGGCCTCGTCGAGGGTGACCGCCACGAGGCGGCACCGCTCCTTCGTTCTGCTCGACATTCCGCCTCCGCAAGCCTCACAGGTTCAGGCGGATCGCCACCGACCGCGCATGACCTTCGAGCCCTTCGGCGCGCCCGAGAGCGATGGCTGCGGGGCCGAGGGCCCGCAAGGCCGCAGGGTCGCATTTCAGGATCGAGGACCGCTTCATGAAGTCAAGCACCCCGAGACCGGAGGAAAATCGCGCTGAGCGCGCGGTCGGGAGAACGTGGTTGGGGCCGCCCACGTAATCGCCGATGGCTTCGGGCGTATGGCTGCCGAGGAAGATGGAGCCCGCATTGCGCACGCGCCCTGCCAGCTCCTCCGCATTCTCGGTCTCGATCTCGAGATGCTCGGGGGCAAGGCGGTCGACGAGGGGAATGGCATTCTCGAGCCTGTCGATGAGGATGATGGCGCCGAAATCGCGCCAGCTCGCGCCCGCGATCTCCGCCTTCGGCAGGGTCTCCAGCTGGCGCGCGACGGCCTGCTCGACCGCATCGGCCAGGGAGGCGTTGTCGGTGATGAGGATCGATTGCGCGGCGGGATCGTGCTCGGCCTGGGCCAGCAGGTCGGCCGCGATCCAGTCGGGATTGGCATGGGAATCGGCGAGGATGAGCACCTCCGAGGGGCCCGCGATCATGTCGATGCCCACCTGACCGAACACCCGGCGCTTGGCGGCGGCCACATAGGCGTTGCCGGGGCCGACGATCTTGGCGACGGGCTTCACGGTTTCGGTGCCGTAAGCTAGGGCGGCGACAGCCTGCGCGCCGCCGATGCGGAACACCTCGTCCACCCCCGCCAGACGCGCGGCGGTCAACACGAGCGGATTGGTCTCGCCCCGTGGGGTCGGCACCACCATGGCGATGCGGGGAACGCCCGCGACCTTCGCGGGCACCGCGTTCATGAGAACGGAGGATGGATAGCTCGCCCGCCCGCCCGGGACGTAGAGGCCGACGGACTCGATGGCGGTCCAACGCCAGCCGAGCGTCACGCCGAGGGCGTCGGTCGTCTGGGAATCCTGTGGACGCTGCGCGCGGTGAAAGACCTCGATGCGCTCCTTGGCGAGGGCGAGAGCCTCGAGCGTCTCCTTCGAGCACTGGGCTTCGGCCGCATCGATCTCCTCGTCGGAGATCCGCAGCGTCTCGGGCTGGAGCGCCAAACCGTCGAAACGATACGTGTAGTCGATCAGAGCCTCGTCGCCCCGGACGGCCACATCTTCGATGATGGCGCGCACCGCCTGGTCGACGTCCTCTGACACCTCGCGCTTGGCTGAGAGCAAGGCGGCGAAATCCTTCGGGAATGAGGCGTCCCGCGCATCGAGCCGCTGAACCATCACAAGCGCTCCGCCTGCGGCTGGTCGTCGTGCTCGGGACGGCTTTCCGCGGCCCAGACGGGCCCAATGTCTTTCATCTGCATTTCGATGCACTCCAGGTCCACCTGGATGGCCCCACCCTCGGCAAAGATCAAGGTGGCTGTGCCGGAAGGAGCGTCCCGCTCGTCGAAGGCGATGGCAAGAAGGTTAAGAACGGCATCCTTGTTGGTCTGGTCGACGCCGCGCACGCGCACCGCCTTCACATGCTCGAAATGCATGCAGGTCAGGCGTCTTTGGGGAGTGGCCGCCTCCCAATCGTACCGGAACGTCTGGATTGCGAACCGGCGCTCCTTGGGCAGATAGATGATGTCGCCGACCCGCAGCAGGGAATCCTGCAGGTGAGCCGAGATGACGGCCAGATCTTCCGGGTCGAACGCAACGAGTCTCAGGAGGTCCATGGCTCTCAACCTATGTTAAACTTTGATGTTTAGGTAGAGAGCCCCCACCCTCAGCGCAACCTGCCTCCGCCCGCTCGGCCTCCCCCGACTGGGTTGCGAGCCTGCCGCAGGAACATTGCCCCGACCGCCTCCTATCGCCCTCCTGTCTCCTCCTGGCCATGACCGCTCCTTCGCCACGGCCGAGCCCGGCCCTCCCGGTGAGAAGGGCACAGGCACTCCCATGGCTCGTCATCCCCGGCACAAGGCCGGGGATGACGAGGGGAGCCATCCCTGCGCCGTCAGCCCCGGAGGCGCTCGATCTCGGCCCCGCAGCGGGCGAGCTTGGCCTCCAGCGCCTCGAAGCCGCGATCCAGGTGATAGACACGGTTGATGGTGGTCTCGCCCTCGGCCACGAGGCCGGCGATGACCAGGGACACGGAGGCGCGAAGGTCCGTCGCCATGACGGGTGCGCCCTTCAGCCCCGGAACGCCCTCCACATAGGCGCAGTCGCCGTCGAGGCGGATATGGGCACCGAGGCGGGCCAGTTCCTGCACGTGCATGAAGCGATTCTCGAAGATCGTCTCCCGGATGCGCGACGTGCCGCTGGCGCGGGTCATGAGAGCCATGAACTGGGCCTGCAGGTCCGTCGGGAAGCCTGGGAACGGATCGGTGGTCACGTCCACGGCCTGGATGCCGTTGCCGTTGCGGCGGACGCGAATGCCGCTGTGGGTAGGGGAAATCTCGGCCCCAGCCTGGGCCAGCACGTCGAGAGCGGCCTGTAGATAGTCGGGACGGGTGTTCTCCAGCACCAGGTCGCCCCCGGCCATGGCGACCGCCATGGCATAGGTGCCGGTCTCGATGCGGTCGGGCATCACGTCGTGAGAAGCGCCGTTGAGGCTGGAAACGCCTTCGATCACGATCTCCGAGGTTCCCGCGCCCGTGATCCTGGCGCCCATCTTGACGAGGCATTCGGCCAGATCCACCACCTCGGGCTCACGGGCGGCGTTGCGGATCACGGTCGTGCCCTGGGCGAGGGTCGCCGCCATCAGGGCGACGTGGGTGCCGCCGACAGTCACCTTCGGAAAATCGATCTCGCCTCCCCGAAGCCCCTTGGGAGCGGTGGCGATCACATAGCCGCCCTCGATCTCGATGGCGGCGCCGAGCCTGGCGAGCGCCATGATGAGCAGGTCCACCGGACGGGTGCCGATGGCGCAGCCGCCGGGCATGGAAACCTTGGCGTGGCCGAAACGGGCCACGAGCGGGGCAATGACCCAGAAGCTGGCTCGCATGGTGGAGACCAGCTCATAGGGAGCGCAGGTGTCGATGATGCTCTTGGCCGTCAGACGGATCGTCTGGCCGGTCTCAGAGGACTGGCCGGGCCGGCGGCCCGCGATGGAATGGTCCAGTCCGAAATTGCTCATGATCCGCAGGAGCGAAGAGATGTCCGCGAGCCTCGGCACGTTGCCGAGCTCCAGCGTATCCTCCGTGAGCAGGCTCGCGATCATGAGGGGCAGGGCCGCATTCTTGGCGCCGGAGATCGGGATCAACCCATTGAGAGGCGCGCCGCCCCGGATGCGAATGCGATCCATGAAACTCTGTTCCTTTTTGCTCGATTCAGGCTCACGCTATGCGTGCCCTGCGCATTATAGGCTAGTCGGACGCCTTGTCGCGCTCGGCTCTAACGCTCGAGCTTACGGCTTCGGTTCCGGCCGTGGGCGAAGCAGCCCGGGCGGCCTGCTGACGCCCGCGGGCCTGTGCCTTGCGTTTCCTCAGATTTTCCTTCAAAGCCGCCTTGAGTCGTTCGGCTTTGTCTTGAGTTTTCACGTCAGTCATGGTTCACGCGACCCATCGTCGCCTTTCCCATTAAAGGCTTCGCAAGCGGCTCTCAACCGCAATATCGAAGTTCCGAACTCTGGCCGGGATCGATTTTCCGGCCTTTGACCAGGATCAATGTCGTCTGGCATAATATGCGCAGTATCCCCGGGCATCGCGCTGCCCACCCGGTGAGATGATGGATTATCAAACCTACTTCACATCAGCCCTCGACCGCCTCCAGGCGGAGCGCCGCTATCGTGTCTTTGCCGAGATCGAGCGGCAGGCGGGACATTTTCCCCACGCGACGTGGCACAGCCCCGAGGGTCCGCGCCCCATCACCGTCTGGTGCTCCAACGACTATCTCGGCATGGGCCAGAACCGGGACGTGACCCGCGCGATGGTGGAGACCGCCTGGCGGCTGGGCACCGGCGCGGGCGGCACGCGCAACATCTCCGGCAACAGCCATCC
>NZ_WURB01000033.1 GCF_009830105.1 Microvirga makkahensis | reverse complement strand
GAACATGATCGAGACGGGCAAGCTCAGCCCTCAAAAGCTCGTCGGCAGGAGGATCAGTCTGGAAGAGGCGCCCGCGGCCCTCATGAACATGGACCGTTTCGAGGGGATCGGCATCAGCGTCATCACGCAGTTCTGACGACGGGGTTCGCACGGTTCATGCCGGAACCGCGCGAGCCATGCTGAGACTATTGCTTCGGCAGCGCATAGGCGATCACGTAGTCGCCCGCCTTCGTTCCGAGCGATCCGTGCCCGCCGGCCACGACGAGGAGATATTGCCGCCCGTCCTCGCCGGTGTAGGTCATCGGCGTCGCCTGGCCGCCCGCAGGCAGGCGGTCCTCCCACAACTGCCTGCCGTTCGAGACGTCGTAGGCGCGCACGTAGTAATCGATGGTGCCCGAGAGGAACGCCACGCCGCCCGCGGTCATGATCGGCCCGCCGAGATTGGGCACGCCGAGCGGGAGCGGCAGCGGCACGGGTGAGGCGTCGCGGGTCGTGCCGTTCTTGTGCTGCCAGATGATCTGGCCCGTGGTGAGATCGGCGGCGGCCACATAGCCCCATGGCGGCGCCTGGCACGGAATGCCGAGCGGCGACGTGAAGGCATAGAGCTTCACCGCGAAGGGAGCGCCGAAATTCTCGTTCAGCGCAGGCAGGCTGCTCTCCGGACGCTCCTCGCCCTGCACATACAGGGTCGTGTCGTCCTGCCGCGGAACGAGTTGCGACACGAAGGCGAGATAGGCCGGCGTCGTGAACGCGATCTGACGCTCCGGATCGACCGCGATACTGCCCCAGTTGAAGACGCCGAAATTGCCGGGATAAACCAGAGTTCCCTGCAATGACGGCGGCGTGTAGCGGCCCTCGTAGCGCAGCTGCTTGAAAGCGATGCGGCAGGCGAGCTGATCGAACAGCGTCGCGCCCCACATGTCGCTCTCCTTCAACGGCGGAGGATCGAAGGACAGGGCGGAGACCGGCTGCGTCGGCGCGGTCCTGTCTCCTTCAGCCGCGCCCTGCGGCGCGGGCTTTTCGGTGACCGGGAGAATGGGCTGGCCGCTGCGCCGGTCGAGCACATAGAGTTCGCCCTGCTTCGTCGGCTGCACGAGCGCGGGCACGTTCTGCCCGCCGACGGTCAGGGTGACGAGACTCGGCTGCGAGGGCACGTCGTAATCCCACAAATCGTGATGCACGGTCTGGAAGACCCAGCGCAATTGCCCCGTCGCGATGTCGAGCGCCACCACGGACGACGAGAACCGGTCCACGTTCTCGCTGCGGTTGCCGCCCCATTGGTCCGGCGGCTGGTTGCCGAGCGGCACGTAGATCATGCCGAGTTCCTCGTCGACGCTGGAGATGGTCCAGCTGTTCGGCGAGTTCGGCACATAGGTCTCGTCGGGTCCGATCGGCGCGGTGACGTCGGGATTGCCGGAATCCCAGTTCCACACGAGAGCGCCGGTATTCACGTCGAAGGCGCGGATGACGCCGGACTGCTCGTTGGTCGACACGTTGTCGAGAACCGTTCCGCCGACGATGATCAGGCCCCGCGCCACCACGGGCGGCGACGTGGAATAATACGCACCCGGCTTCACGTTCGGCATGTTGCGCCAGAGATTGATCTGTCCCGTGCCGCCGCCGAAATTCGCGCAGACGGCGCCGTTTTCGGGATTGATGGCGATGAGGCGTCCATCGGCGGTCGGCATGAAGAGCTTCGCGTCGCACTCCGGCGCAGTCTGCGTGCTCGCGGTCGCGGCCACCGGCAGGTCCGGCACGGGCTCGGCCGCCGCCGTCCGAGGAGCCGGCGGCGCGGCCGGAGCGGCCGCCGTCGCCCCGTTGCCGGGATAGTAGGACAGCCCGCGGCAGGTGAGATGCTGAAGCGCCAGCTCGCCGCGCACCTGAGGCTCGTACCGCCAGATCTGCTGGCCCGTCGTGGCGTCGAGAGCGATGACGTCCTGGTGCGGCGTGCACAGGAACAGCCTGTTGCCGATCTTCAGCGGCGTCACCTGGAACGTGGTCTCCTCAGGATCTCCCGGCTGCCCGCGCATGTCGCCGGTGCGATAGGTCCAGGCGACTTCGAGATTGCCCACATTGGCGGGGGTGATCTGGTTCAGCGGCGAGTAGCGCTGACCGTAGCCGGTCCGTCCGTAGGCGTGCCATTCGCCGGCGGGAACGCCGAGCGCGTCGGGGGAAACCCGCGCCCGCGCCTCGGGCGCGGTGCCTTCGATGGTGTGAGGATCGGTGAACCAGGAGGCGATGGCCACCACAAGAGCAACACCGAGGATCGCGCTCAGGGGCAGGCCTGCGCCGCGAAAAGCCGATACGCGTGGCGGAGCGGCGCGAGCGGCGGAAGGAGGATTGTCGGATCCCGCCCTTAAGGCCCGCCTGACCCAGGGCGTCAGCAGGAAGAGGCCGATCAGGAAGACCACGCCTCCCCGCGCGCCGAGGGGCCACCAGTCGAGGCCGACCTCCCACAGAGCCCAGATCAGGGTGCCGGCCACGACGATCGCGAAGACCCACAGGGCCGCCGGGCGCGCGGTGACGAGAAGATAGGCGGTGAGAAGAAAGCCCAAACCTGCAAGGAGATAGTACCAGGATCCTCCGAGGACGATCAGCCAGAGGCCGCCCGCTCCCAGCGCCAAGCCCATCAGTGCGATCACGATACCCGTTCCGAGCAGAACAGGACTCCAGGACATCTTGTTCATGAGGGTCCTCCGACAGGCATCGGGCACCCCGCTAACGCTAGCTCATAGGAATTGTTCACCTACATCCGAGTTCTTCCGAAGGAGTTGAGTACGCTGCGGGACTAGAATCCGCCCGCGCCCGACACAGCTATGCTTCCTGTGCCAGCCTGCCTTGCAACGAAATCCTGGAGGAATCCATGGCCTACCAACCCGCAGCCGACCGCTATGACGGGATGATCTACAATCGTTGCGGCCGAAGCGGTTTGACCCTGCCGGCGATCTCGCTGGGGCTCTGGCACAATTTCGGAGAGGACAAATCGGCTGCCACCGCGCGGGAGATCTGCCGGACGGCCTTCGACCTCGGGATCACCCATTTCGACCTCGCCAACAATTACGGCCCGCCTCCCGGGTCCGCCGAGACCCTGTTCGGCGAGATCCTGCGCAGCGACTTTCATGGGCTGCGCGACGAACTCGTGATCTCCACCAAGGCGGGCTACCGCATGTGGCCGGGACCGTACGGCGAATGGGGTAGCCGCAAGTATCTCCTCTCCAGCCTCGACCAGAGCCTCAGGCGCATGGGGCTCGACTATGTCGACATCTTCTACTCGCACCGGTTCGATCCGGAGACGCCGCTGGAAGAAACCATGATGGCACTGGACTCCGCCGTGCGGCAGGGCAAGGCGCTCTATGTGGGCCTTTCCTCCTATAACAGTCAGCGCACGCGCGAAGCTCTTGCCATTCTGCGCGAACTGAAGACGCCCTGCATCATCCACCAGCCGAGCTATTCCATGCTCAACCGCTGGATCGAGGAGGATGGGCTTCTCGATACGCTCGACGATCTCGGCATGGGATCCATCGTGTTCTCCCCCCTGGCGCAGGGCATGCTGACCACCAAATATCTCGGCGGCATCCCGGAGAGCAGCAGAGCGGCCGCAGGAAAGTCTCTCCGAACGAGTTTCCTGAGCGAGGATAATCTCTCCCGCATCCGCAGCCTCAACGACATCGCGGGACGGCGCGGGCAGACGCTCGCACAGATGGCCCTGGCCTGGGTGCTGCGCGGAGGACGCGTCACCTCCGCCCTCATTGGGGCCAGCCGTCCCGAGCAGGTGGTCGATTGCGTCGGCGCGCTGAAGAACCTGTCGTTCACCCCTGACGAACTCACCGAGATCGACCGCCATGCGACGGAGGGCGGCCTCAACATCTGGGCCGCATCCTCGGAACGCCCCGGCCCGTCCCGCTAGCGCGATCCCCGAGGACGCAGCCGCCGGTCCTTGCGCAGCGCGCGGACACCATGATCGTTCCTTGTTCAGCGAGTGACCCGCGGCAAGGCATTCCCGAGGCTCGGCTTCGTTGCCGCTGACGGCAGGCGAAGTACCATCGGGATGTTCACGGCAGCCATGGTCATGGGACCTGGTCATGGGAGAGGACCCACGCGGCCGGGGCGGCAACCGGGAATTGTCATCGCTTCGTCATTCGAGGTGCATAAGTCTCAGGCGCGGGGGCAAACCGGGATGGGCTTCACGGAAGGTCTGACGTTCACCCCTCCCCCACACCCGAGAGATGAAGGGGAGCACGACAGCGGATGAATCTCGACGAGCCGACCTCCTGCCCCAAATGGTTTCCGATCCTGCTTCTGGGCATGGGGGCCTTGGGTGCCTTTGCGCGCCTGATCCTGGTCTAGAGAATCGGGCGTGAAATGTGGATTTGCACTCTTGGGTCCGATTCGATGGTCCCACCTTGGATGAGCGCACCGCTGAGAGCGGACCCGAACGGGCAATAGCGCTCTCGCGCCTGTGGATAACCGGCCCGGCAGCCGCGTTGGCCTAAAGTCCTAATCGGGATATCCGGAAGGGGCATTGGAAAATGGTTAACGCAACGTTAAGACCAAGCGTGGCGTTAACCATTTCAACAGGTCGGGTCCATGGGCTCTTGCAGCCAGATTGCCAATCGCAGGCAAGCCAGGCGCTTTCGCGCGCAGCACCTCGCCAAGATCGTGCTGGGCCCCGATTCCATGATCTCCTGCCACGTCGAGGATATCTCCGCCGGCGGCGCCAAGATCGCCCTCGATCAGCATCTGCACCTGCCTGAGGATTTCGAACTCTTCATCGCCGCTCACGACCTCCAGGTTCACCGGGCACGGCTGTGCTGGCGCAATCACAATTCTCTCGGCGTTTCCTTTATCCGTTCATCCGATCAGCCCGGGCAATGGCGCTCCCTTCCGCACCCTGCGGCCCAGCTCCGCACCACGTTTCAGGACGAGTTCGACAAGGTGCGGGTCGTGATCGAGCGTGAGGAGAAGGATGTACGCGTTCGCACTCTTCGGGGCGCCGCCTGATTCCGGAGCGCCCGCTCGGCCGTCCCTTCAACGCCGCCCAAACAGGCGCTCGATATCACTGAGCTTCAGCTCCACATAGGTGGGTCGTCCGTGATTGCACTGTCCGGAGAGGGGCGTGGCCTCCATCTCGCGCAGCAGCGCATTCATCTCTTCAGGCCTCATGCGGCGCCCGGCACGGATGGAGCCGTGGCAGGACATGCGCGAGAGCACGGCATCGAGCCGCTCCTCCAGCGGATTGGCGGCTCCCTGCCCCCATTCGGCCAGCGCATCCGCCACGTCCTGCACCAGCGCCTTGATGCGTCCGCCGGCAAGCGCTGCCGGCACTTCGCGCACCAGCAGCGCGCCGTGGCCGAAAGGCTCGACGACGAGACCTAAGCTTTCGAGCGTGGAGGCTTCCGCAAGCACGCGATCCGCATCGACGGGATCGAGATCGACCACCTCGGGGATCAAGAGCAACTGGCGCGCGATGCCGGACGACGCGCGCTCGCGCTTCAGGCGCTCGTAGACGAGGCGCTCATGCGCGGCATGCTGATCGACGATGACGATGCCGTCCTGTGTCTGCGTGACGATGTAGGTGCCGTGCAGCTGCGCGCGCGCCGCGCCGAGAGGAGCGGCCTCCATCTCCGGCTCGATCTCGGTGAGCGTGGCGCGGCTGTCGGCGGAGGGTGCCGCGAGATCGGGCAGGCTCGCCTGCGCCTCCGCCAGGCCGGAAGCGGCTGAGTGGACGCTCGAGGCGGGATCGAGCGGAGCCTGCCAGTTGGTGAAACCGCCCGACGGGCGAATGACGGAAGGCCGGTGATGGCCGTACGCCGGGCGTGACGACAGCACGCCTTGCGGGCGCAGGCTCTCCAGCGTGCGCGTGCCCACCGTCGAGGAGGCGCGCATGCCGAAGCGGGTGATCGCTTCCTTGATCGCCGCCACCACGAAGCCGCGCACGAAGGCGGGATCGCGGAAGCGCACTTCCGTTTTGGCGGGATGCACGTTCACGTCGACCGCGCGTGGATCGAGATCGATCATCATGGCGAGAACCGGGTGACGGTCGGAGGCCATCACGTCCGCATAGGCGCCGCGCACCGCGCCGAGCAGGAGCTTGTCGCGCACGGGCCGTCCGTTCACCACGAAATGAACCGAGGCGGACGTGCCGCGATGATAAGTCGGAAGGCTCGCGAAACCGGTGAGCCGCACGCCCTCGCGCTCCACGCCGATCGCCATGGCGTTCTCGTTGAAGTCGGAGCCGAGGACCCGCGAGATGCGGCGCAGGAATCCATGCTCGCCGGGCTCCTCCGGCGGATGCGTGAAGGACGTGATGTGCTCGCCGGACAAAGTGAAGCGCACGGTCGGATGCGCGATCGCGAGGCGCTTCACGATCTCCGCCACCGCCTGCGCCTCGGAGCGGTCGCTCTTGAGGAACTTCAGGCGCGCGGGCGTGGCTGCGAACAGGTCCGTCACCTCCACCCGCGTCCCCTTGGGCGCGGAGACGGGCCGCACGGGATGCTTCACGCCGCCCTCGACCACGATCATCGAGCCGGTCTCCGCATCCTTCGTGCGCGTCGTGATGCATAAGCGCGCCACCGCGCCGATGGACGGCAGGGCCTCGCCGCGGAAGCCCAGCGTGCTGATGGAGAACAGGTCGCCGTCCGGCAGCTTGGAGGTGGCGTGGCGCTCGACCGCGAGTTCCAGATCCTCCGGCGTCATGCCCTGCCCGTCGTCGACGATGCGGATCAGGCGGCGGCCGCCCGCCTCCACGGTGATCTCGATGGAATTGGCGCCCGCGTCGACGGCGTTCTCGACGAGCTCCTTCACGGCCGCCGCCGGGCGCTCGACAACCTCGCCCGCGGCAATGCGGTCGACGAGAATGGGATCGAGACGGCGGACGAGCATGTGGCGCTCTCTCGTTCGAGGATTCGAGATTGATCAAGATAGAGGCTGGCTACTGCCCCTGCCAGCGGCCGCGACGCTATTCCCGCACCCGTCCACCGTCGTTCCGGGGTCGGTAAGAGGATCCGGTGCGCCCCGTTCCGACATGGCCGGACTGTCCCGGCCATCCATGTCCTTGAACCACCACGCCACAAAGACGTGGATCCCCGGGGCAAGCCCGGGGATGACGAAGGAGGGCACGGGCCATGACGACAAGGAATACGTGCCGTTACCCCTGCGCCAGGTATTGCTTGGCGAGGACCTTGCCCTCTTCCACGGCCGGCTGGTCGAACGGATCGACGCCGAGCGCATAGCCGGTGAGGATGGTCTCCAGCATGAAGTGCATCAGCAATTCGCCCACGGCGCGCTCGTCGAGCTTCTCGATGTGGATGCGCCGGGTCGGGCGGCTGTTCCTGGCGAGCGTATCGGCCGTGGCGCGGCCCTGCGCCGCCACGAGATCGCCGATGTGCTTGCCCCCGAAAGCGGCCTCGCCGGCGCGCTTGGCGAGTTTCTCGTCCATGAGCGGCCCCTGCCCCGCGACGCCCGTGGTCAGCACGGTGAAAAGCTTGTCGTTGGGGCCCGCGAGATAGAGCTGGAGCTGGCTGTGCTGATCGACCGGGCCGATGGCGGCCACGGGCTGGGTGCCCTTGCCGTCCTTGCCGATGCTCTCGGCCCAGAGCTGCACCCACCAGCGGGTGAAGCGCTCCAGGCGGTCGGCATAGGCCATGGTGACGGCGATGCCTTTGCCCTCCCTGGCGGCAGCCACGTTGAGAGCGGCGCCGAGGGCGGCCGGCGCGTCCGCGGCGGATCTGCCGTTGCGGAATGGTTCGTAAGCCTCCGCCGCGCCCTGCCGGATGGCCGCGACGTCGAGGCCCAGGACGGCGGCGGGCAGAAGGCCCACATTGGTGAGCACGGAATAGCGTCCGCCGACACCCGTGTGATGCTCCAGGAAGCGAACGCCCTCGGGTTCGAGAAGATCACGAAGAGCGTTCCTGCCGCCGTCCTTGCGCGGTTCGGACAGGCCGAGGAACATGTCCTTGGGCAGGGCCTTCAAGCCCGCCTTGTTGAGGGCGGAGAGCACCGCGATCGTCTGCATCAGGGTCTCGCCCGTGCCGCCGGACTTCGAGATCGACACGAAGCGGGTCGAGGACAGCGGCAGCTTGTGCAGCACGCGATCGAAGGTGATCGGGTCGAGGTTGTCAAGGAAGTGAACCCGTGGGCTCTCCGTGAAGCGGCCGGCCCCCGGCACGGCGAAATCCTTGAGCTGAGCCAGAGTCTGCCCGCCGAGGCTCGATCCGCCGGTGCCGAGAAACACCACATCCGTCGCATCCAGGCGCAGCCAGGCGGCCGCCTCCTTGATGGACGGGAGGTCGTCGGTGGCGCGCGTCATGTGGAGCAGCGGCAGGCGACCGGACGAGTCGTCGTCCGAGAGGCGTGCCATGGCCTCGCGCACAGCCTCCAGGGACGCCTCGAACGCCCGCTGCGAAAGACCGCCCTCCCCGATGGTGGTTTCCAGAGCGAGATCGATCGATTGCTGTAAGGCCATACGGGAACTCCAACTCGTTTCATGAAGATGGAGGAACTGTAGGGCAGAGAGCGGGTGGCGGCTAGAGGATGAGAGAATGATCCCATCTGCGCGCCCCTGATATGAAAAGGGAGCCCGTGGGCTCCCTTTTCTCGTATCCTGCTCGGGTGGGCTTAGAGCATCGTGCGGAGCGGAAACCCGGATCCGCTCTCTCGTGCGATGCGCTAGAGCCCCGTCGGCCGTCCTGCGATGACGGTCAGCATCCTGCCGTCGCCGAAGATGCGTTCCGCGGCCGTGCGGATGTCGTTCTGCGTGACGGCGGCGACCAGGGCATTGCGGCGTCCGATATAATCGATCCCGAGCCCCTCGAAGGCGATCTGCGCCAGGGTGTGCGCGATCTTGGTGGAGGTGTCGAAGCCGAGCGCATAGGAGCCGATGAGATAGTCCTTCGCCTTCTGCAGCTCCTCGTCGGAAGGGCCCTCTTCCTTGAGGCGCGCCATCTCGCCTGCGATCACGTCGAGACATTCCGTCACGCGCTCGTTCTTGGTGGCAGTGTAGCCCCAGGTCATGGAAGCTGCGCGATAGCTCACGAGGGAGGTGCCGACGCTGTAGGCGAGGCCGCGCTTCTCGCGCACTTCCTGGAAGAGCCGCGAGGTGAAGGAGCCGCCGCCGAAGATGTGATTGAGCACATAGGCCGGAATGAAGCCGGGGTCGCGCCATGCGATGCCCGGCGTGCCGAAGCGGATGACGGATTGCGGAACGTCGAGATCGACGACGATGCGCGAGCCGATCTTCTGCAGCGCCGCCGTCTCGACGGCGGCGAGCGGCTTCGCCTCGGGCAGAGAGCCGAAGACCTTGTCGAGCAGCACCGACAGACCATCGGCCGAGATGGCGCCGACGACCGCGATCTTCACCCGCCCGCGCGCGATCAGGCTGCGATGCATGGCAACGAGGTCGTCACGGGTGATCGCAGCCACGCTCTCGGGCGTGCCCGAAGTTGGGCTGCCATAGGGATGGCCTGCGAAACCTTCCTCGAAGAAGCGGCGCGTGGCCATGACGCCGGGATCGTTCTGCTGGTAGCGCAGGCCCGCGATGGTCTGGGCGCGCACGCGCTCGATCGCATCCTGGTCGAAGCGCGGCTCGGCCAGGGCGAGACGGAGCAGTTCGAAGGCTTCGTCCGCATGTTTGACGAGCGTCTTCAGCGAGCCGCCGATGGCATCGTTGCCCGCGTTGAAGGACAACTCGATGGCACGCGCGGCCAGACGCTCCTGGAAGGCGTCGGAATCGTAATCCCCCGCACCCTCGTCGAGCAGGCGCGCCAGCATCTGCGCGACGCCGGGCTTGGTCTTGGGATCATGCGCAGAGCCACCTTCGAAGATGAAGGACGCTGCGATCAGCGGCACCACGTCGGATTCCACGTGCCAGGCCTCGACGCTCTTTGCGGTCGTCAGGGCCTTCACGGTCGTGGGGGACGAGGACAGGGTTTCAACGGAAGCGGTCATCTTTACCTCGAATCTCAAGCAGGCGGTCAAGAAGCCGACTTCTGCAGATAGCCCGTCACCGAGCGACGGGGGACGAGATAGCGCTCTGTGACGGAGGCTAGATCCTCCTTGAGCACGGTTTCGATCTCCACCGGCCAACGCCGTACGTCCTCGATCGTCTCGCCGATGGCGAGCGCCGAACCGTAGATGCGCGCAAGCGACGACTGGCTGTCGGTGGAATAGATCGTCTCGGCCACGAGGCGCGTCTTGGCGCGCTCGATGGAATCGGCATCCAGCGCCTCGGCGGAAATGGTTTTGAGCACCGCATCCACCGCCTCTTCGAGGGCGGACAGCGAGACGCCCTCGGCCGGAACCGCGTAGACGCAGAAACGCGTGTCCTCCATGGAGGAGGACATGTACCACGCTCCCGCATTCACGGCGATGCCGCGCTCCATCACGAGCTTGCGGTACAGGTACGACGTCGGGCCGCCGCCGATCACCTCGGCGAGAAGCTCGAGGGCATAGCAGTCACGCTGCGTAGCCGTGCGGCAGGAAGGCACGAGGTAGAGCCGCTGCAACGTGGGCTGCTCCACCTTGGGATCGGCCACCGTGATATGGCGCGCGGCCACGGGCTCGGGCTCACGCGGACGCAGGCGCACCGGGCGCTTGCCCTGCGACGGGATGCGGCCATAGGTGGTATCGGCCAGGCGGCGCACCTCGTCGGCCGTCACGTCGCCGGCGACCACCAGAATGCCGTTCTCGGGCGTATAGAAACGCTTGTAGTAGTCGAGAGCATGCTCGCGGTTGAGGGTCTCGATCTCGTGCATCCAGCCGATGATCGGAATGCCATAGGGATGATGCACGAAGAGCGAAGCGGCCATGGCTTCGGACAGCTGAGCCGAGGGATCGGTCTCGACCCGCATGCGGCGTTCTTCCAGCACGACGTCGCGCTCGGGGCCGATCACGGATTCCTCGAGCAGCAGATTGGTCATCCGGTCCGACTCGAACTCCATCATGACCTTCAAGTTTTCGCGCGCGACACGCTGAAAGTATGCCGTGTAGTCGAACGAGGTGAAGGCGTTCTCCTGGCCGCCGAGACCGGATACCACCTTCGAGAACTCGCCCGCGGGATGCTTCTCGGTCCCCTTGAACATCAGATGCTCGAGAAAGTGCGCGATGCCCGACTGGCCGATCGGATCATCCGCGGAGCCGTTGCGGTACCACATCATGTGCGTGACGACGGGAGCGCGGTGATCGGGGATCACCACCACGTCGAGACCGTTGTCGAGCGTGAACGAGGACAGGTTCGGGCCGCTGCCTTCCGTGCGCCCGAAGGACGAGGCGTCGGCTCTGAGGATGGGCTTGGAGGCAGTCTTCATGACGGTTCAACCTTGGAAGCATCAAATCGTTTCGTAGGGCACGCCCTAGGGGGATAGTCGAATTGGGCGAGCACGCAAGCGAGGCAGAGCACCTTTTGGTGCGACATGGTCTGCGTTTGGGGGCGCGAACAGGCTTGGCCTTGTCAGGCCCCTGGAACGTTTTCAGGCGAAGCGGGGGGAGCCCGTTCGCCTGAAAGGTAGAGAGAGCGCGCTGGCACTGCGCTATTGCCTGCGCTGCTGCTGTTGCTGGATGAAGGCCTGCGGACTGTCGGGATTACCGGTCGGCTTCGGGTCGGCGGACATCCTGAGAGGCGCGCCGGGGGCGGCCTTCAAAAGATTCTGCGGCGGATCGCTCAGGTAGCGGCGCTCCAGGCCATCGCCCTCGAGCTCGACCTTCTTGCTCGTTGAGAACGAACGCAGCTCGTCCGGCGTCATGCGGCTGTTATTCGTGGTCCAGCCCCCCACGGGTTGCGGAAGCGAATCCCGGCTGTTCGGGTTGCGGCCGGCACGGATCTCGT
Source organism: Microvirga makkahensis (assembly GCF_009830105.1). GTDB lineage: Bacteria > Pseudomonadota > Alphaproteobacteria > Rhizobiales > Beijerinckiaceae > Microvirga > Microvirga makkahensis. The sequence continues at coordinate 28,924 of NZ_WURB01000033.1, read as the reverse complement.
CGATGGAGAGGCGCTTGCCTTCGCTGAGCTTGGAAAGCTCGGTTTCCGAGGCAGGCGTCCTGGCCTCTCTGGCCGCCTTGCGGCGGGCCGCCACATCCGGATCCCTGGGCCAGTTGACGCTGTTCGCCTCGGCGCTGTTGGGAGCGGCGGGCGGCGGCAGATCCATGCTGGGCGGCAGCACGAGGGGCGCGCGCTCGTTGTAGATGATCGGCTCTTTGTCCTTGGGGATGATGCCGATGCTGCCGAGCAGGCTCTTCACGGCCTCGCCTTCCTGCGCCGAGGCGGAGGATGCGGCGAACAGGAGCGCGACAGCGCCCGCGAGGCCAAAGATTCTCATTCCCTTCATGGCACACCCACCATTGTTTCTCATTATGCCTGGAACGCCTGATCGCTTTTTAGGGCGAACATAAGGCAGCTTGTCCGGCAGCTCGGAGCTTAGCGGCCCCTTCGCGCTTCCAGCACGAAGGAGTCATAAAGCAATCCAATCACCCCCGCAACGATGGCCGCGTCCGCGACATTGAACACGTACCAGGACCAGTCCCCGACATGGAACTGGATGAAATCGAACACCGCCCCGTAGGCCAGCCGGTCGATCACATTACCGATAGCCCCGCCCACGATCAGCCCGAGGGACGTCGCCAGGAGCTTGGCCCCGGTGCGGCGAATCCAGATGGACAGGCCGATGGAGGCCAGGATCGAGACGACGATCAGGACCCAGCGCCCCAGGTCCCCATCCTGTTGGAAGAGGCCGTAGGAGATGCCCCTGTTCCAGACCACGATCAGGTTGATGAAGGGAGCGAATTCCACCGGCTCCTTCAGAGGCAGATCGTAGACGAAGAGGGTGTAGAGCTTGGTCGCCTGGTCGAGGATCAGGGTGATCAGGGCCGCGGAGAATCCGAGGATCGCAGCTGCCGAGAAGCCGTTCCGGGCCGGGCGGGCCTTCGCTCCCTCCCTGGAAGCGCGGGGCTTGCCCGCAGCGCGCGGGCGCTGCGGAGCCTTTTCGGGGGCATTGGGGCCGGGGACAGGCGCCCGGGAGCCTTCGCCTCTGATCATTCCGCAGCCGCCTTCAGCCGGTCCCATTCGCGAAGGGCCGCCGCATCGCGGGGCGTCACGTCCGGATAATCCGGATCGCTGCCCACCTCGGGCGTGACCTTCCAGGAGCGGGCGCATTTGCGGCCCATGGCGAGTTCGGGCACCACGGCAACGCCCTTCACGTCCTCGAGACGGAAAGCCTCCGCGGGTCCCTCGCCCTGCACCACCCGGATGGCCGAGGTGATGCAGATTTCGGCCATGTCGAGCCCCTGAACGGACTTGAAGAGGCCCTCGTCGGCGATGTGCACGACGGGAGCGGCTTCAAGGCTCGCGCCGATGCGCTTTTGCGCGCGCTCGATTTCCAGCGCGCCGGTGACGACGCGGCGCACGCGGCGCACCTTGGCCCAGCGCTCGGCGAGCGCATCGTTGCGCCAACCGGCCGGCACTTCAGGGAAGGTTTCGAGATGGACGGATTCCGCGTTCGGGAAGCGCGCGAGCCAGGCCTCCTCCGCCGTGAACGCCAGGATCGGGGCGATCCAGGTCACCACGCAGCGGAAGGTCTGGTCGATGACGGTCAGCGCGCTCTTGCGCGCGACGCTCGAGATCGGATCGCAGTAGAGCGTGTCCTTGCGCACGTCGAAGTAGAACGCCGACAGATCCGTGGTCATGAAGGAGTTGAGCAGCGCGACCACGCGCTTGTAGTCGTAGCTCGCATAGGCCTCGCGCATCTCGCCGTCGAGTTCCACGAGGCGATGAAGAACGAAGCGCTCCAGCTCGGGCATGGCGTCGAACGCCACCTTGTCCGTCTCGCGGAAGTGCGCGAGCGAGCCCAGCATCCAGCGGATCGTGTTGCGCAGCTTGCGATAGGTCTCGGCGGTCGTCTTGATGATCTCGGGACCGATGCGCTGATCGTCCCAGTAATCCACCGAGGCCGTCCACAGCCGCAGGATATCGGCGCCGTATTCCTTGATGACGGCCTGCGGCGCGACCGTGTTGCCCAGCGACTTCGACATCTTGCGGCCCTGCTCGTCGAGCGTGAAGCCGTGCGTGACGACGATGTCGTAAGGCGGGCGGCCGCGCGTGCCGCAGCTTTCCAGAAGCGACGAATGGAACCAGCCGCGGTGCTGGTCCGAGCCTTCGAGGTACATGACCCGGTCCGGGCCGCCGTCCACCTTGCGTCTCACCTGCAGGTCGGGGCGCCTCTCGAGCGCGAAGGCGTGCGTGCAGCCGGAGTCGAACCACACGTCGAGGATGTCCTCGATCTTCTCGTAGTCGCTCAGATCGTAACCGCCCGCCTTCAGGAAGCGCGAGCCGTCATCCGCGTACCATGCGTCGGCGCCCTCCTTCTCGAAGGCCTCGGCGATGGCCTCATTGACCCGTTCGTCCTTCAGGATCTCGTTGGTGCCCTTCTTCACGAAGACGGCGATCGGCACGCCCCAGGCGCGCTGGCGCGAGACCACCCAATCGGGACGGTTGGCGATCATGCCGGTGATGCGGTTCTCGCCGGATTCCGGTACCCACTGCACGCTCTCGATGCCGCGCAGGGCGCGCTGGCGGAGCGTATCGCCCTTGTCATCCAGCGGCTTGTCCATCGAGATGAACCATTGCGGCGTGTTGCGGAAGATGAGCGGGCCCTTCGAGCGCCAGGAATGCGGGTACTGATGCTTCAGGCGGCCGCGCGCGATCAGCGCGCCGGCCTCCACGAGCTTCCTGATCACCGCCTCGTTGGCGCCCGCATCCTTGCCCTTGTCGTCATAGATGCGCTCGCCCGCGAAAAACGGAATGTTGGGGAAGTAGGACGAGTCCGGCGCCACTGTGTGCGGCACCTCCCGGGTGCCGCAGGCCGCGAACACGTCGCGATGTTTCACGTAAGTATTGTAGTCGTCCGCGCCATGGCCTGGCGCGGTATGGACGAAGCCCGTGCCGGCATCGTCGGTCACGTAATCGGCAGGCAGCATCGGCACCGGGTAGTCCCAGAAGCCGTCCGCGCCGTCGAGACCGCGGAACGGATGCGCGCAGCGCTCGATCATCACCGGCAGCACGTCCTTCACGCGCTCGTACGCGGCAACGCGGGCCGCCGCGAACACGTCGGCGGCGAGCTTGTCGGCGAGAACGAAACGGTCGCCCGCCTTCGCCCAGTTGTCCTCGGCGGCTTCAGTGACCTTGTAGAGGCCGTAGGCGATGTTCTCGCCATAGGCGATGGCGCGGTTCGCCGGGATCGTCCAGGGAGTCGTCGTCCAAATGACCACCGACGCGCCGTCGAGATCGCCGTCGAGGGTGTTGGTGATCCTGAACTTCACCCAGATCGTGGTGGAGGTCTTCTCGTGATACTCCACCTCGGCTTCGGCGAGTGCGGTCCTCTCGACGGAGGACCACATGACCGGCTTCGAGCCGCGGTAGAGCTGATCGCTCGTCGCAAACTTGATGATCTCGCGGGCGATCTGGGCCTCCGCGTCATAGGACATGGTGAGGTAGGGGTGCTCCCAGTCGCCGCCGACGCCGAGGCGCTTGAACTCCTCGCGCTGCACGTCGATCCATTTCTCCGCGAACGCCCGGCACTCCCGGCGGAACTCGACAATCGGCACCTCGTCCTTGTTCTTGCCCTTGGCGCGATACTCCTCCTCGATCTTCCACTCGATGGGCAGGCCGTGGCAGTCCCAGCCCGGCACGTAATTGGAGTCGAAACCCAACATCCCCTGCGAGCGGACGATCAGGTCCTTCAGGATCTTGTTGAGGGCATGGCCGATATGGATGTTGCCGTTGGCATAGGGAGGGCCGTCGTGCAGCACGAAGCGGGTGCGGCCCTTCTGGACCTCGCGCAGACGCTCGTAGAGCTTCATCTCGTTCCAGCGCTGGAGGAACTGGGGCTCGCGCTGAGGGAGGCCCGCCCGCATGGGAAAGTCGGTCTGCGGCAGGAAGAGGGTTTCGGAATAGTCGCGAGCGGCGCTCTCAGGTCTGTCGGTCATGACGGTCAATCGATCCAAGCGGCCCCCGATGGGGGGCTCCATTCAGGCTGTGTTTGAGGCGAACGGCAGAGATCCCGGACCTTCGCGGGTCACGCGAGGGCCGGGCCGATAATTCGCGAAGGCCGGAAACGGGCCGGAGCTTGAGCCTGAAAATCCATGGGCATGGGAGCCTTTTAGCAGCGCCGGGCCGGATAATAAAGCGTGGTGATTCAGGCGCCCCCTGCCTATGTAAGGAACCAGACCCCACCCGCCGTTAGGAGTGACCCATGGCAGAGATGACCACCACGGAAGGCAAGCGCTCCCGCGCCGGCTTCGACCTGACGCCCCCCTCCCCCGAGGAGTTCCGCAGGCTCGTGGACGATCTCGACGACGAAGAGCGGCGCGTTCTCCTGGAGCATGGAACCGAGCGCCCCTTCTGCGGCGTCTTCAACGAGGCCAAGGAGAAGGGCACCTATTGCTGCCGCCTCTGCGGCCTGCCCCTGTTCAAGTCGGGCACCAAGTTCGAATCCGGCACCGGATGGCCGAGCTTCTTCGACCCCATCGACCGCGCCCACATCGCCTTCGTGCGCGATACGAGCTACGGCATGATCCGCACCGAGATCCGCTGCGCCCGCTGCGAGGGGCACCTGGGCCACGTGTTCCCGGACGGCCCTCCCCCCACCGGCGAGCGCTATTGCATGAATTCGGTGTCCATGCGCTTCGTCGCGGAAGGCGACCCGCTGCCGGACGATCTCGGCCGGGGCGCGCCCGAGGGCGAGGTCGTGGCCTCCTAAAGTGGCCTGGAAGCCGTTAAGACCTCTCTTGCCGCCATAGCCGGCCTCATGCCGGCCATCCCGCCCCTGAGAAGCGCAAAGATTGACTGATCGGGATCACCGGCCCTGTGCCGGTGACGACGCGGGAATGTCATCCCCGGCCTTGGATGCCGCTGGGATGACACCATTGAACCTACCCTATCATCGAGGGGGACCGGTCGGCCCTCAGCATCCGCTTGGCCTCCTCCGAATCCCGGTCCATCTGCGCGATCAGCGCCTCGATCCCGTCGAAGCGCTCCTCGCCGCGGATCCAGCCGACGAACTCCACGTCGAAGGTCCGGCCGTAGAGATCGTCCTTGAAATCGAAAAGATGCGTTTCGAGCAGCGGCGCGCCGTTGTCGAAGGTCGGGCGGCGGCCGAAGCTGGCGACGCCGTCGACCGGCTGCCCGTTCACGAAAGCGCGGACCGCATAAATCCCGTGCCGCAGCCGGCCATCGTCCGGCAGGCGCATGTTGGCCGTCGGGTAGCCGAGTTCCCTGCCCCGCTTGTCTCCGTGTCGCACCTGCGCATGGACGAACCAGCGATAGCCCAGGAGCCTGTTGGCGGTCGCGACGTCGCCCCCCTCCAGGGCCGCGCGGATGGCGCTGGAGGAAACGGGCTGCGTGCCCTCCACGATGGCGGGAGCGATGAGGCAGTCGAGCCCCAGCCCGCGGCACAGCTCACGCATCCTTTCCGGATTCCCCTCGCGCCCGCGCCCGAAATGGAAATCGTGGCCGATGACGACACCCGAAAGCTCGAGATCCCGCTTCAGGAGGCTCACGAACTCCTCGGCGCCGAGAGACGCGAGCCTTCCATCGAAGCGGAGGACGAAGGCACCGGTGAGCCCCAGGCGCGCGAAGATCTTGAGCTTCACCGGTTCGGGTGTCAGGCGAAACAGCGGCTTGTCCGGCTGGAAGAAGCTGCGCGGATGCGGCTCGAAGGTGAGAGCGGCGGCGGGCCTCCCGGAGCCCAGGGCCATGTCGAGCAGATGCCGGTGCCCGCGATGCACCCCGTCGAAATTGCCGATCGCCGCCACGGCCCCCTTGAGGCTCCGGGGCACGGGCTCGCCATCGCGGCGGACCACGAAGGAGGACGGCACCGGGGCGAGAGGTTGAACGGAAGGCATGAAGCGGGTCTCTACCTCAACCGGTTGCGGGGTCAAGGGAGGCGCTCACGCCTCCCAGGCGAGCATGTCCATGAGGGCGGTGGGGGTCACGGGCTGGCGATCCGCCCAGTCCTGCACGTGATCGGAAACGAGGTCGCCCTCGTGAAGCCCGAGTTCCTTCGCGTGGATGCCGCGAGCGATGAGCAGGGAGTCGATGCCGAAGCCGACCGCCCCCGCGATATCGGTGCGGATCGCGTCGCCTACGGCCAGCACCCGCTCCTTGGGGATGGAGCGCCCGCCGAGCTGGGACGCGATGGCGAGCGCCCTCTCATAGACCGGGGCATGCGGCTTGCCCGCATAGAACACCATGCCGCCCATCTCCTCGTACGCGAGGGCGATCGTGCCCGCGCATGGCAGGATCATATGGCCGCGCTCCACGATGAGATCGGGATTGGCGCAGACCATGAGCAGGTCGCGGCGGCGCATGGCCTCCAGACGGGAGCGGTAATCCTCCACCGTCTCGTTCTCGTCGTCGTCGAAGCCGGAGCAGACCACGTAATCCGCCTCCTCGATCCTACCGAAGCGCACATCGAGGCCGTCGTACATCCCCATGTCCCGGGGCGGACCGATGTGATTCACGACCTTGTCGATCCGCTCCTCGATGGCCAGACGCGTCAGGTCGCCCGAGGTGACGATGGCATCATAGGCCGTGCGCGGAACCTTGAAGCGGTCGAGCTGCGCACCGACCGCCGCGCCGGGGCGCGGAGCGTTCGAGACGAGGACGACGCGCCCTCCTTTCGCGCGAAACCGCGTGAGCGCATCGCCTGCCGTCTCGTAGGCCGTGACGCCGTTGTGCAGCACACCCCAGACGTCGCACAGGATGAGGTCGTAATTCTCCGCAAGAGGTTTCAGACCCTCGACGAGAGCGGGACGGGAAGAGGCTGCCATGGGATCTCGCTGCTGGTGGAACCGGGCGGGTAGGCCCTTGCGCCGTGCAAGTCAACCGGTCGTGTTCATCCGGTGCGTCGCAGGAGGGGCCGCGCGCCTTCCGGCGCGGCCGGCCGGCCGGCCGCGCCCAGCACCTCGGATCTCACCGCGCGCGGCGCGGCGAACACGAACCCTTGGGCCAGCGGCACGCCGATCTCGGCCAGGACCGGCACCATGTCCTCGTTCTCCACGTGTTCAGCCACGAGCCTGATGCCCTCGCGGCGCAGGGCCGAGGCCAGATCGCGCACACCCAGCTCCGGGTTCAGGTGATGGCTGTCGTCGTGCCCGGCCGCAACCAGAAGGTCGGCCGGCAGCTTCACGAAGCGTATGCCGAGAGCGGCGAGTTCGCGGGGCTCGAGGCCGAGATCCGTTGCGGAATCGAGGGAGAGCGGCACGCCCTTGTCGCGCAGGACGCCCAGGGCCTCCTTCGCGTCGGGGTCGAGCTCGCGCCAGCATTCCTGCGGGAATTCGAGCACGACTTTGCCCAGGGTTTCGGGCGCCGAATCCATGACGCCCGTCAGCGACCACAGAAAGCCCGGCTCCCGGACGGAATGGGGCGTCAGGTTCACTCCGACGATGGCCTCGCTGCCCTTGGTGATGAGGTGGTAGGCCACCGCCATGGCGCGGTTCAGGACGCGACGGTCGAGCTCCGGAGCGCGCCCCAGACGTTCGAGAGTGCCGACGAACTCGGACGGGCCGAGGAGCGTGCCGTCCGCCAGACGCAGGCGCGCCAGAGCCTCGTAAAACCGGATCTTACGCTGGGGCAGCGACACGATGGGCTGAAGATGCAGCTCGATTCCGTCCGCCTCGAAAGCCTGCATGATCAGCCGCATCCGGCGGATCTCGTCCTCGGGCCTGCGGCGCGCGGGCTGCTGGGTGGGCCTGCTCGCGGCGGAAGGCGGAAGGGCGGTCTGAGGCAGCAGAACGGGTGCCATCCTCTCCTGCGCGGCCTCCTCCTGCTTCTCCTCCCCAGGCTCTGAAGCAGGCTTCAGGCGGCCCTTCAGCTCGGCCATGTCGCGGTTCTGGGTAGCGACGTTCTTCGCCAGTTCGCGCACCACGCCTCCGAGGAGCCCCACGGTCCCCGTCACCTCGGCCATGGTCGTGCGCAGGGCGGGCGCGGCTGCAGGAGCCGCCTGCAAAAGCTCTTCGAGTTTGAGGAGACGCTCGCCCATGAGGGTCAGCTCCTCCCTCGCGAGCTGAGTGGTCATCGACGCCTCACTGGCCTTCCTCCAGGCGAGAACGAGGCCCGCGGAAGCCGCGATGCCGAGGAAGGTCACGACCGGCACCATGGCCGAGACGGGCAGAATCCCGACGGCTGCTCCGGTCATGGCAAGGCTCGCAAGCGCAAGAGCGAACAATTTCGCCCTCAGCTCCTTATCAATCTGGACCTTGTCGGTCACCATGGGTGCCCCCGCTCCCCTGGTTTTGCGCAAACCGGCGAATCAGTATTGCAACAACGTTTTACAGGCGGAGAATCGCGCCACAAGAGTCCCTTCACAAGAATAGACAACTTTTCCGCTCTGCTGTTGCAGAACTCCCACGACTCTGAAAGGAAGTCCCGATGGAAGAACCTCGCAAGGACCTGCTGATGCAGGTGGACGGCATGACCTGTCAGGGCTGCGTCAACGCGGTCACCAAGGCTATCCAGCGAGTCGATCCCAACGCCCGGGTCGACGTGGATCTGGACCATGGCCGCGTTCATGTCGTCACCCATGCGCAAAGCGTCGAGGTTGCCCGCGCCCTCGATGCGGCGGGTTACGAAGCTCATGCCATGACAGGCTGATGCGGGGCTTGCGGCAGCTCCGCGGCTCTGACCAAAGTTCCTTTGCGGCCTTCGGAAGCGGCTGATAGGCTCCGCGCCGCCAGCTTCGTTCGAGGACTAACATGACCGCTCAGACGCCGAGAGCCGCCAACGACATCTCATCGCCGAACGACATGGAAGCCTGGTGGCTTCCGTTCACGGCCAACCGCTCCTTCAAGCGGCGCCCCCGCATGATCGCCCGTGCGAAAGACATGTACTACTACACGCCCGACGGGCGGGAGGTGATCGACGGCGCGGCCGGCCTCTGGTGCTGCAATGCGGGCCACAACCGGGACGAGATCACCGCCGCCATCCAGGCTCAGGCGCAGGAGCTCGACTATTCGCCCGCCTTCCAGTTCGGCCATGGCAAGGGCTTCGCCATCGCCTCCCGCATCGCCCAGCTCGCCCCGGGGGATCTCAACCACGTCTTCTTCTGCAACTCGGGCTCCGAGGCGGTGGACACGGCCCTCAAGATCGCCCTCGCCTATTGGAACGTGCGCGGACAGGGCAGCAAGACGCGCCTGATCGGGCGCGAGCGCGGCTATCACGGCGTCGGCTTCGGCGGCATCTCGGTCGGCGGCATCGTCAAGAACCGCCAGTTCTTCGGCACCCTGCTGGCGGGCGTCGACCACCTGCCCCACACCTACAACCGCGAACAGCAGGCCTTCACGAAGGGCGAGCCCGAATGGGGGGCCCATCTCGCGGACGAGCTCGAGCGGATCGTCGCCCTGCACGACGCCTCCACCACCGCGGCCGTGATCGTCGAGCCGATGGCCGGCTCCACCGGCGTCATTCCCGCGCCCAAGGGCTACCTGCAGCGCCTGCGCCAGATCTGCGACAAGTACGGCCTCCTGCTCATCTTCGATGAAGTGATCACGGGCTTCGGCCGTCTCGGCACAGCCTTCGCCGCCGAACGCTACGGGGTCGTCCCGGACATCGTCACCTTCGCGAAAGGCGTGAATTCCGGCACCGTGCCCATGGGCGGCGTGGTCGTGCGTGAAGGGCTCTACGATACCTTCATGCAGGGTCCCGAGCACATGATCGAGCTGTTCCACGGCTATACCTATTCCGGCCACCCGCTCGCCTGCGCCGCGGCCCTCGCCGCCCAGGACATCTACCGGGACGAGAAGCTGTTCGAGCGGGCGAAGGCTCTGGAGCCGGTCTGGGCCGATGCGATCCATTCGCTGAAAGGTCAGCCGAACGTGCTCGACATCCGCACCGTCGGCCTCGTGGGCGCCATCGACCTCGCCTCGCGCCCGGACGCGGTCGGCGCCCGGGCCTTCGAGGCCATGGACCGCGCCTTCAACGAATACGGCCTGATGATGCGCGTCACCGGCGACACCATCGCCCTCTCCCCACCCCTTATCGTCACCGAAGAGCAGATCGGCGAGATCGTCGACAAGCTCGCTAAGGTGATCAGGGCGGTCGCGTAGGAAACGCAACGGGATCGGCCTCGAGACGTTCGCCGAGAATGCGGCTGCCTCCCGGGGCCTTTCTCATTCGCCGCGCCAGGCCGACCGGGTCCTCGTCATCAGGGCCTCAGGCCTCACTCGAAACGGCTGACCTGCTTCATCGTTCTCGAGCCCCCGGAAACCCGGGTGAACGATCCGCAATTCGGACAGGCGGGAGCAAGCCGAGGAGTTCCTCGGCCGGCTGCGGCCTGCCGAGGCCGTATCCCTGTCCTCTCTGGCACCCCAACTGCCGCAGGGCGTCGATCTGTTCCTGCGTTTCCAGTCCCTCGGCGACGACCCCCATGTCCAGACTGGCGGCCATGGCGATCACGGCCTGAACGATGGCCACCGCCTCCCTGTCGCGGGGCACGCCGAGAATGAAGGAGCGATCGATCTTGATCGTGTCGATGGGGAATTTTCGGAGATAGCTGAGAGACGAGTAGCCGGTGCCGAAATCATCGAGCGCAAAGCTTATTCCGAGGGTCTTGAGCCTGCTCATGATGGCCTGGACGGGGGCGTTCTCCCGAATGAGGAGAGACTCGGTGATCTCGAGTTCCAGCCGTTGCGCCGAAAGGCCGGATCGGGCGAGAGCGGCGGCGACGATCTTGGTCATATCGCCGCGCGAGAATTGAGCCGGAGACACGTTGACGGCAAGTTTCACCGTCCCTGGCCAACGGGCGACCTCCTCGCATGCGCGGTGCAGAACCCACTCGCCGAGGGTATCCATCAGGCCGATTTCTTCCGCCACCGGGATGAACTCGCCGGGAGGAACGAAGCCGCGTTCGGGGTGGCGCCACCGCATGAGCGCTTCGACGCCGATGAGCATGCCGCCGGCGAGGTCGAACTGGGGCTGATAGAACACCTGGAACTGCTGGCCCGCCAGCGCATCCCAAAGCTCGACCTCCAGCTTCTGGCGCGCCTGGAGAGCCGCATCCATCGAGGCCTCATGGAAGCAGTGGGAGCCGCCCCCGGCCCTTTTCGCACGATGGAGGGCCGTATCGACATTCTTCATGATGATGGCGGGGTCGCGCTCGGCCTCGCCGAGCATCGTGATGCCGACGCTCGCGCCTACCGAGAGCCGCTTGCCGTCGACCTGATAGGGATCGCTGAGATGCTCGACGAGGTGCTGCGCCATCAGCTCAAGCTCGTCGATCCCCACCGGTCCCAGCCAGAGCGCGGCGAATTCGTCTCCGCCGAAACGCGCCAGCAGATGCGGCGGGGGCAGCAGTTCCTGGCTGCGGCGGGCGACGGCCTTCAGCAGCAGGTCTCCCATGCCGTATCCGAACGTGTCGTTGACGATGTTGAACCGGTCGAGATCGAAGAAGAGAACCGCACCGGAGCCCTCCCGGTCGAGGAGGTCCCCGAGTGCCTCCATGAAGTGATCGCGGTTCGGCAAACCCGTCAGCGTGTCGTATCGGGCAAGGTATTCCAGACGCTTTTCCGCAAGCCTGCGATCCGTGATGTCCCTGAAGCTGAGGCACACGATGAAGCGATCTGCGGAGGCAAGGCCATCCGCGGTCACGCCGCCGGACAGGCGGGAGGGCGTTACCATGTACTCGATCACGCGCTCGCTCGATCCGCTCCCGCGCAAGGACATCTCACACAGCGCCCCCTCCTCCCATAATCCCTGGGAGCAGGCCGACACGGCTTCGCGCATGGGGATCGCCAGTTCCGCCGGCACGAGGTCCTTGACGAGGTGCCCCTTCCAATGGCGACGCTCGCCCGGCTTCAGGATCTTGGCTGCGGCACGGCTGACGGCCTGGATATGGCCCTCGTCGTCCGCGACAACGATGCCCTCGAAGCTGTCCATGATGACCTGATCGAGCACCGCTTGCGCATGAAGCTTCTCCATGTTCGCGACGAGGAGGAGAATCCGGCGCAGATCGATTTCCTGTCCGATTGTCAGCATCGCGTAGCCGAGAACAGCGACATGCCAAGCCGAAGTATCCAGGATAATGGGGCGCCAAGCCTGCAGGACGAAGGCGCCTGCTTCGGCGAAGGCGGCCGCGAGGGCGAGTCCGAGGAGGACGATACGCCACTTGCGCCGCCGCACCGCGAACATGAGGAGTGCCATCAGCGCGAGCCCGGCCACGGTCACGGTCCGATCCGTTGCTTTCAGCGCCCGCCCCTGCAGGACCGTCTCCGTGCCGATCGCCTGAAGAAGCGTCCCGGAAATGAACCCATGCTTCGGCACTTGAAAGAAATCGCGCAGCTCGATCGCGGTGGCGCCGACGATGACCTTTTTTCCTTGCAGCCGCCGGGCCTCGATACGCCCCTGCAGGAGGTCGACCACAGAAATCCGGTCGATCTTCTGAGCCGCGATGCCGAAATCGACGAGGAAGGTTGCCGTCGTGGGCAAAACGCCACCGTACAGGGCCGCCACGGACGGCAGGATCTCGCCGCCGATGGCGTTTCCATAGGAGTAACGCCGCACATATCCGTCGGAATCCGGCTCTATGTTGACGCTGGCAAGCCAGGAATGCGCCCGGAACCGATCGAGCGGGCGGTTGGCAACGATGCCGTCATCCCGGAAGCCCGCCGCCCGCTTCTGGTTGAAGGCCGCCATGACGACGGTGCTTCGCGCATGGCGCAGCGCCTCCTCCAGAGCGCTGTCATCGATTTCGTTCGAAGGCGTGCTGAAATCGACGTCAATCGCGATCTCGGACGGGTTCAGGCGATCGATCGATCCGATCAGGTCCGCATGGATGCGCCTGGGCCAAGGCCACACGCCGAGTTCCGCGATGCTCTTCGCGTCGATCTCGACCAGCACGATCGCGCCGGTGGGGGGCCGGGACAAAGCCGAGAAGCGGATCTCGGTCAGCGCATCCCCTAGCGGCTTGAGGATTCCTGCGTGATGAAGCCATCCGGCGAGGAGCCCGATGATGCAGATGGCGAGGGCATGTCGGGGCACGAACGTCTCTCAGGACCGAGGATCAGGAGCGCGCGACCGCCGGCGGGACGATCGGCCAGCCTGAACGGGATCGTCCCTTAATGGCGCCCTCCTCTCCCATGGCCGCCGTTCCCGCCATTGCCGCTGTTGCCGGACCCGTTGCCGTTGCCGCCTTTACCACCGCTGTTGCCTCCTTTGCCGCCGGCTCCGTTCCCGCCTGCATTGCCCTTCCCGGCTCCCCCCGCATTGCCGCCGCCCGTGCCGTTGTCGCTCTTACCGCCACCGGTATTGCCGCCCTGGTCGCCACCGCCCTGGTCGCCACCGCCCTTGTCGCCACCGCTCCTGCCGCCCCCTTTTCCGTCGCTGCTCTGGCTGCCCTTGTCGTCGGCATTGCCCTTCGCGGAACCGTCACGCCGTCCGGTCCTTTCCGTGTCGGCGCGGGAGCGCCTGGGTGCACCGTGATGGGACATGACCTCATCTTTCCTGCTCCTCCCTGTGATCTGAAGCCCCTTCTGGTCGGATGGATTGAGCTTAGCCCTCTGGCCTGCGGCGATGTCGGCGGTCGAACCGGTCCTGAGATCGGACACCTCGACGAGCCCACGATCGACTTGGACGTCTGCGCTGCGGGCGGATACCGACACCGTGAAGCGGGTTCCCTTGACGATGGCGGCGAGAAAGGGCGTTTCGACGGAGAAATGCCTGACGTTGCGCTCCTCGACCTCGTACTCCGCCCGTCCCTTCGGCTGCCGGATGGACGTCGTTCCGAAGAATGACGAATGCCGTGACGAGATGGTCGAGTTGGGATTGACCATGATCGCCTCCGCGCCGCGCTCCAGCTTGGCGCGGGCGTTATGCCCTGTCGAGAAGGTCGCCCCGTCCGGAAGCGTCATCCCCCTGACGGCCCGCATCGCCGGGGCATTCGGCGCCTTCACCCACGCGTCTCCGGACACCTTGGCGATGGTCCAGTCGCTCGCCAGAACGGGAGAGACCGAGAGGAGCAAGGCGACGAGCAGCGAGATTCGAGACAGCACCGGAAAGCTCACGAAAGTTGGCGACAGACGGGATCCCGGGCAAGGATCCGACATAATGATCTTATAACATTGCGTACATGGCGCGGGTATCTTTGTCGATAGGCCGTTCGGCCGGATCGGGCAGCCAAGGCCCTCAAGGCGGCAGGCTGAGGCGCCGGGGCTTTCGGCTTCTTCAGAGCCGGAGTTGACCCTCGTGCCCTCACCAAGCATAATGTTGTTTCGTCACCGGCCGCGACCTCCCATGATCCTCAGCATCAAAGAGCGGGAATTCTCCAAATCCGATCTCGGGATGCTGCTTCTCGCCATCCACTGCCTCGCCGTTCTCGGCTTTTTCTTGATCGGCTCCGGAGCGATATGGCTGCGCGCCTCGGGACCGGCGAAGTTTCGGATCTTCTCCGTGCCGTCGGGATCGATGATCCCCAACTTCAATCCAGGGGATTTGATCATTGGAGCCATGTATTCATGGCAGAACCCCAAACCGCGGCGGGGAGACGTCGTCTTTTACCCCAGGAGAGGACAGCCGCATTCCCTTGTCTATGTGTCGCGCATGGTCGGACTTCCCGGAGACCGGGTCCAAGTCATTTCCGGTCGCCTCCACATCAATGGCGTCGCGGTGCCGCGGGAACAGGTGGGAGTTTATCCGACTCTCGATGAACTTGGACGGCCGACTTCCGCTCCGCGCTATGCGGAAAGCCTGCCTGAGGGGAGCGGCCGCTTTGTCATCGAGGTGAAAGGGAACAAGGGCTCTTTCGATAAGACGAGAGCCTTCCGCGTTCCGAAGGGAGAAGTTTTCGTGATGGGCGACAATCGGGACAACTCCTCCGATAGCCGCGACAGCAGCCTCGGAACCGTGCCGATATCCCACATTCTGGGGCACCCGGTTGTCATCGTGGGGCCAACAGCCTCAGCCGGATCGGGTCCGCTCCGCGCTAGATGGCAACCAACCCTTGCCCCTCTTGTCCGCACGGGTTAGGACGCAGCACGTTTTCTCTGTAACGGCTGCTGTTTGAACCCATGTCCAAGGCCGACAAGATCAAGGCCCGCGCGCCGCGCGGCTTTGCCGACCGCACTCCCGCCGATCTTTCCGCCACCGAGCGCATGCTGGCGGCGATCCGCGAATCCTATGAACTCTACGGCTTCGAAGGCGTCGAGACGCCCTTCGTCGAGTACACGGACGCGCTCGGCAAGTTCCTCCCCGATCAGGACCGTCCCAACGAGGGCGTATTCTCCTTCCAGGACGACGACGAGCAATGGCTGTCGCTGCGCTACGACCTGACGGCGCCCCTCGCCCGCTATGTCGCCGAGAACTTCGACGCGTTGCCGAAGCCTTACCGCAGCTATCGGGTGGGCTGGGTGTTCCGCAATGAGAAGCCGGGCCCGGGCCGCTTCCGCCAGTTCATGCAGTTCGACGCCGACACCGTGGGCGCGGCCTCCGTCGCGGCGGATGCGGAAATCTGCATGATGGCGGCCGACACGCTGGAGAAGCTCGGCCTCAAGCGCGGCGATTACGTGATCAAGGTCAATAACCGCAAGGTTCTCGATGGCGTGCTCGAGGCCATCGGCCTCGGCGGCGAGGACCAGGCCGGCCAGCGCCTCACGGTGCTTCGCGCCATCGACAAGCTCGACCGCCTCGGCCCCGAGGGCGTGAGCCAGCTGCTGGGCGCCGGCCGAAAGGACGAGAGCGGCGACTTCACGAAGGGCGCGGAGCTGTCTCCCGACGCCATCGAGCGCGTGCTCGCCTTCACCGCGGCCAAGGGCGCGGACAATGCCGGAACGGTCGAGAACCTGCGAAAGGTCGTGGGCTCCTCCGCGCGCGGGCTCGAAGGTGCGGACGAGCTTGCCGAGATCGCGGCGCTCGTGGCGGCCTCCGGCTACGAGGACCGCGTCATCATCGATCCGGCCGTCGTGCGCGGGCTCGAGTACTACACCGGCCCGGTCTACGAGGCGGAATTGACCTTCCAGGTCCAGGACGAGGACGGGCGCCCGGTCCGCTTCGGCTCCGTGGGCGGCGGCGGGCGCTACGATGGCCTCGTGGGCCGCTTCCGCTCCGAGCCGGTTCCGGCCACCGGCTTCTCCATCGGCGTGTCGCGCCTGCTCTCGGCCCTGCAGATGATCAAGAGCCCCATCGTCTCGGGCTCCGAGCAGCCCGGCCCGGTGGTGGTGCTCGTCATGGACAGGGACCAGGTCGCCGCCTATCAGCGCATGGTCTCGGCCCTGCGCCAGGCCGGCATCCGTGCCGAGCTCTATCTCGGCTCCTCGGGCATGAAGGCCCAGATGAAATACGCCGACCGTCGCAAGAGCCCCTGCGTGATCATCCAGGGCTCCAACGAGCGCGAGCGCGGCGAGGTTGAGATCAAGGACCTCATCGAGGGCGCCAAGGCGGCCGAGGCCATCGCCTCCAACGCCGAATGGAAGGCGGCCCGCCCGGCTCAGGTATCGGTGTCCGAGGACAAACTCGTGGAAGCCGTCCGCGATGTTTTGAGCCGGCATTTCGGGTAAACCCCGAGCCCCCGGGAACCCTGTCGCTTTTCCTGGGGTTGTCTTCTGAAGCTTGACTATCAGGAGACCCCTATGGCGAAGGCCAAAGACAAAGAGAAGAAGAGCGGCAAGAAGAGTACGGGCACGAAGCGGGCGAAAAGCGCCAAGAAATCGGGCCTGATGGATCTGATCAACACGGATCTCGGCCGCGAGATCCTGGCGGATGCCCTGATCGCCGCCGCCGGGGCGGCGGCCGCCACCCTGACCAAGACCCGCACCGCCAAGAAGGCCGGCGCCGCCGTGGCCGATGCGGGCTCGCAGGGTGTGGATCTCACGCAGACCGCCGCCGGCGCCGTCGCGGGCGTCGTGACCGAGGCAGCGCGCCATTTCCTGCCCGCCAGCCTCACCGGCGGGGCGGCCGACGAGGACGAGGGCGGCAAGGGCAAGAAGGTGAAATACGTCCACCGCTCCAGCGACCACAGCAAGCGCAAGACTTCGAAGGCCAAGGGCGACACCGCACAGAAGGAGTGATCGCTTCTCTCCTTCCCCGGGACGACGCTCTCCCTCCTCACGTCCTGCCCCTTTGTCATCCCCGGCCTTGTGCCGGGGGTCCACGTCTTCATGACGTGACGCCTTCAGGATGGGGATGGTTGGGACAAGCCACGCCATGACGGAAGGAGCCCCTTTTACTGACCGTCCTCGTCATCACCGGCCTCGTGCCGGGGATCCCGATCCGCGGAGCGCCATGCCCGCCCGATCGGGGCGGTCGGGACGAGACAGGGCCATGCCGCCTTCTCCAATCCATCCCTTCATTCACCCTTCCCGCTGAAAACGGTCGCCTTCCCGGCCCGGCGTTGCTAGAGAGCATGCCGGAAAAAGGATTAGGCGACGCCAGTGACGGAGACGGATGCCATTGTTGCGCTGATCGCGCTTTTCGAGCGCGAGGGCTATGCGCGTGTCGAACCGCCGGTTCTGCAACCTGCGGATGTGTTCATCGACCTCTCGGGCGAAGATATCCGGCGGCGCATGTTCGTGACGCAGGACGCCTCTGGCGCGGAACTGTGCCTGAGGCCCGAATACACGATTCCCGTCTGTCTCCAGCATCTCGCCCACCGCGGGGCGCAGCCCTCCGGCTATGCCTATGGCGGCCCGGTCTTCCGCATGCGTCCCAACGAGAGCGGCGAGTTTCTGCAGGCCGGCCTCGAATCCATCGGCCGCGGAGACATCGCGGCGGCCGACGCGGAAATCCTCGGGCTTGCTCTCGAAGGCCTCGGCCTCATCGGCGCCCCCACTCCCACCGTGAAACTCGGCGATATGGGCCTGCTCCATGCTCTCATCGACGGCTTAGGGATCGCGCCCGCCGCGAAGCGCCGCGTGATCCGGACCATCGTGTCCGGACAGGACCTGGCGAGCCTTTCCGAAGCGGACGGTCCGGGCAACCAGGAACATGCGGGCCTGCTCGCGGCCATCGAGGGGCAGGCGCCCCAGGCGGCCAAGGCCTTCGTGGAAGACATCCTCTCCATCGCCGGCATCGCTAGTGTCGGCGGACGCAGCCCCGGCGAAATCGCGGAGCGCTTCCTCGCCCGCGCGGCCAATCGCACTGTTCTCTCGAACGATGCCTGGCAGGTGCTGGAGCGCTATCTCGCGATTCAGGGCGATCCGGACCAGGCGGCGGAAGCCGTGAGAGTTCTCGCCAAGGAGACGGGGCTCGACCTGAACGCGGCGGTCGGCCTCTTCGAGGAGCGCACCGGTTTCATGGCCGCGCGCGGGCTCGATGTCGGCGCCTTCTCGTTCGCGGCCACCTTCGCCCGCAATCTCGACTACTACACGGGCTTCATCTTCGAGGTGCAGGACCCGCGCCGCAGCGACGGCAAGCCTGTCGTGGGCGGCGGCCGCTACGACCGGCTGCTGGAGCACCTTGGAGCGGACAGCCCGATCCCGGCGGTGGGCTGCTCCTTCTGGCTCGACCGCATCGTGGGGAGGCCCTGATGACCGATTCCCCTCTCATCCTGGCGGTGCCTTCCAAGGGCCGCCTGCAGGAGAACGCGGCTGCGTTCTTCGCCCGCTCGGGCCTGGTCTTCTCCCAATCGCGCGGGGCGCGTGACTATCGCGGCACACTGAAAGGTGTGCCCGACGTGGAGGTGGCGTTTCTCTCGGCCTCCGAGATCGTGACGCAACTCGCCACGGGCGCGGTGCATCTCGGCATCACCGGCGAGGACCTGATCCGCGAGCAGATCGCCGATGCGGACGAGGCGGTGGAGCTGCTCACCCCGCTCGGCTTCGGCCACGCCAACGTGGTGGTGGCCGTGCCGCAGGCCTGGATCGACGTGCGCACAATGGCCGACCTCGACGAGGTCGCGGCCGACCTGCGGGCCCGCCACGGCCGCAAGATGCGGGTCGCCACGAAATACGTGAACCTCACCCGCCGCTTCTTCGCCGAGAAGGGCATCGCGGATTACCGCATCGTCGAAAGCTTAGGGGCCACGGAAGGCGCGCCGGGTGCGGGGTCGGCGGAGCTGATCGTGGACATCACCACCACCGGCGCCACGCTCGCGGCCAATGCCCTGAAGATCCTCGACGACGGCATCATGCTGCGTTCCGAGGCCAATCTCGTGGCCTCCGCGCGCGCGCCCTGGTCGGCCAGTGCCCGCGCGGCCGCCACCGCGGTGCTCACGCGCATCGCGGCGGAGGAAGAGGCGCGGGAGACCCGCGAGATCCGAGCGAGCCTCGATCCGGCCAAGGTTTCGTCCCTGACGGCCCTTGCACGGGATTTCGACGCCACATTGCCCTACGGCCATGCGCTCGGCCGCGAGGTCGTTCTCCATTGCCGCACCGCGGCGATGTTCGATATCGTGGCGGCCTTGCAGGGGATCGGAGCGCAGGACATCACCATCCGCACGTTCGATTATCTGTTCCGCCCCACAAACGCTCTGACGGAGCGGCTTCTGAGACGGATCGGCTGATCGTTCCGGCAGGCCTTTCCGGCGAAGAGCCTCTTCATCGAGGCTTCAGCATCCCTGTGGCAAATGCGGCCACAGGACAAGATCACTCAAGGCGTTGCCCTTAAGGTCAAGGCCTCTTATGGTTCCGGCGTTTTTACGATGAAGAGGTTCCGATGAACGCCCTTCGACTTGCAGCACTTCTGGCGGCCTTCGCCACTGTTTCCGTGGCCCACCTTCCCGTGGCCGATGCCCAGACGGCGGCAACTCTCGGCCGGCCCGCCGGTCCGACCCGTCAGGTGGATCCCAAGGTTCCGCAGCCGGGCGCCCAGGGCAAGATCTTCCCTCTCGGCTCTTCCTGGGTGGCCGTGAGCCTGAACGGCAAGCCCTTCACCGGCGAGCGCCCGAGTTTCCGGCTCGACGACCAGCTGCGCGCCACCGGCTTTTCAGGTTGCAACACCTATTCCACCACGGCCTACCCTCTGCGCGAGCAGGGCCTGGCCGTGGCGCCCTTCGCCGTGACGAAGAAGACCTGCGACAAGGCCGCCATGGCGACCGAGCAAGCCTTTCTCATGGCCTTGCGCACCTCCGGGAAGTGGGACATCCAGGGCCGCAACCTGATCATCAAGAGCCAGACCGGCGAACTCGTTCTCGAGCGCTCACTCTAGGAAAAGGCTCTGATCCTTCATGAAAATGGCCGGCGATGCGCCGGCCTTTTTCATGTTGCGATCCTGCTTCCCGCTCCGCCTCGAACGCCGCTCCCACCGTCATCACCGGCCTCGTGCCGGTGATGACGGTTATTCGCTACACGGCATTTTTCGACGCGGGATGGCCGGGACGAGGGAACTGCGTCAGCCTTGGGCGACGCCGGCGCTACTCGGCCGGCTGAGGCTGCATCATGTCGACAGGGGTCGAGAGACCGTTCTCCGCCCGCTTCAGATCGATGCGCCGGTCATGATAGTCCAGCAGCGTCGAGCGGTGGCCGATGGAGACCACCGTGGTCTGCGGCAGCTTCTCCTTGATCACCTGATAGATCTCGGCCTCCGTCGGCTCGTCGAGGGCGGCCGTCGCCTCGTCCAGGAACAGCCAGTCGGGCTTGGCGAGAAGCGCCCGGGCCACCGCGAGGCGCTGCTGCTCGCCAAGCGACAGGGTCTGCCCCCAGGCCCGCTCCTCGTCGAGCCTGTCGGCGATCTGCGGCAGCTTCGCGACGCGCAGGGCATCGGCGATGTCCGCGTCGCTGTAGGCATGCTCATGGGCGGGATAAGTCACCGCCTCGCGCAAGGTGCCGATGGGAATGTAGGGCCGCTGCGGCAGCAGCATCATGGTCTGCCCCTCGGGCACCAGCACCTCGCCCTCGCCGAAGGGCCAGATGCCTGCGATGGCGCGGAACAGGGTCGACTTTCCGGAGCCGGAAGGCCCCGTCATCAGCGTGCGTTCGCCCGGACGGAAGGCAAGGCCGTCCGCGTGCATGAGGGCGCGGCCGTCGGGCAGGCGGACATTGAGATTGCTGAGCCGCAGCTCACGGCTGGCCGCGGGCGTGACCGCGAGCTTGCTCTCGCCGCCGACGCGTTGCGCCGAGGCGATCGCGCCTTCGAAAGTGGTCAGACGGTCGAGAACCGCCTTGTAATCGGCAAGCGTGGTGTAGATCTGGATGAAGTAGGTCAGCGCCGATTCCACGCGCGAGAAGGCTCCCACCACCTGCTGCATCTGGCCGAGGGAGATCTTGCCGATGAAATAATAGGGCGCGGTCAGGATGTAGGGCACCACCACGTTGGCCTGGAAGTAGGCCGCGGTGAAGGTGTTGAGCTTGATGAGGCGGATCACGATCCGCATGTAGTTGTCGACGATCTGGCCGAAGCGCCGGCCCAGCCCCTCCTTCTCGGCCGGCTCGCCGGAGAGCAGCGCCACCTGTTCCGTATATTCGCGCAGCCGCGCGAGCGAGAAGCGGTAGTTCGCCTCCACCCGCTCCTGCTGGAAGTTGAGGCCGATCAGGGGACGGCCGATCAGGTGCGTGACCCAGGTGCCGAGAATGGCATAGCCGGCGCAGACCCACACCAGAAGGCCCGGAACCTCCACATTCGTTCCGGGAAACGTGAAGCCCGCCGAGATGGTCCAGAGGATCGCGACGAAGGATACGAGCGTCGCGGCCTGGTTCATGAGTCCGACGGACAGCGAATAGGTGCTCTCGACGAATTTGCGCAGATCCTCCGAGATGCGCTGATCCGGGTTGTCGGCGCCGCGGCCGATGAGCTGCATCCGGTAATGGGCGCCGTCGCCCAGCCATTCGCCCACATAATAGGTGTTGAGAAAGGCGCGCCAGCGGATCGTGAGCACGTTCTGCAGGAGGACCTCCGTGAGCGCGATGGCGACGAAGACGGCCGCCAGGGGCGTGAAGATGACGAAGAGCTGATACCAGAACGCCGCCGCATCCTTCGCTTCGAGCGCGTTGAACATGTCGCGCGAGAAGAAGCTGAGGCGGACATTGAGCGCGACCTGAGCGAGGTTGATCGCGATGAGGATCGCGATCATCCAGGTGCCGATGGTTCCCTCGCGCGCCCGCACGAGACCGATGAAGGGGATTCGGATGACGCTGTCGGCCTGGGAATCGAGATAGCGGTCGGTGATGGTGCAGATCGTGCGGACCACGCGCACGAAGGACAGGCCGTAGATGAGTGCTCCGAAGCCCGTCGCACCCAGGGCTGCGGACGGCGGCGGCACGTAGCCCGTGTAGTCGCCCGTGATCGCGCCCGACACCGCGCCGAGAATCAGCAGGACGAGCACCACGTGGGTCGTGGCGAGCATGACCAGAAAGATGCGCAGGAAGGTGGGTATGTCGCGGCCGGCCACCAGGATCCCGGCGAGTACCAGGGTCGAGAGCGGCAGGTAGAACGGAACCTCGACCGCTCCCGAGAGAGAGCCCCCCAAGACAGCCAGACCGATGAGCGCCAGCGCAATGCTCGCCTTGATCATTCTTTTCTCCCGACGGGGAACCGTTCTTCGGCTCCATAGGAACATAGCGCAGCCCGATCAACCGCGCTCATGGCGAAAGCAAGGAGAAATGTCCGCATCTCAGCGGCGATCTCCGGGTTGTGATGTCGCGGCAGAGGAACCCTGTGCATCCGGACAAAGGCGAGGACGCCATTCAGAACGAAAATCCTTTTTAAAGAACAATTCAGTTGACATAGAGAACGCCATCCCTCATGTGTCCTCATGACCACATGATGACTCGAAGGCGACCCTATGAACGCCCCCCTCGGATATCTCGGCGATCAGCCGTCGCAGCGCCTGGTCCCGGCGGAGCCCATCGTGCGCCTGGAGAAGATCTCGAAGACCTTCCCCGGCCGTGACGGCCAGCCCGTCACGGCTCTGCGGGAGATCGACCTTGCCGTCCCGCAGGGCTCGATCCTCGGCGTGATCGGCCGCTCGGGCGCCGGCAAGTCGACCCTGATCCGCCTCGTGAACGGGCTGGAGAAGCCCACGACCGGAAAAGTGATCGTGGACGGCGCCAACATCGCGGCGCTGCCGGAATCCGCCCTGCGCCATGCCCGCCGCTCCATCGGCATGATCTTCCAGCACTTCAACCTGCTCTCCTCCCGCACGGCCGCGGAGAACATCGCCCTTCCTCTCGAAGTTGCGGGCTATGACAAGGCCGAGATCAGGGCGCGGGTGGACGAGTTGTTAGCTCTTGTCGGTCTATCGGACAAGCGCAACCGGTATCCGTCGGAATTGTCGGGCGGGCAGAAGCAGCGCGTCGGCATCGCCCGCGCGCTTGCCACGAAGCCCAAGGTTCTGCTCTCGGACGAGGCGACCTCCGCGCTCGACCCGGAGACCACCCGCTCCATTCTCGACCTGCTCTCGCGCATCAACGAGGAGCTCGGCCTCACCATTCTGCTCATCACTCACGAGATGGCGGTGATCCGCAACATCGCCCGCGAGGTCGCGGTGATCGAGGGCGGACGCATCGTCGAGCAGGGCGACGTGTTCGAGGTGTTCACCCGCCCGCAGCATGAAGTGACACGCTCCTTCCTCGGCGACGAGGCCGGACGCGCCCTGCCCCCCTACGTGCAGAAACGGCTGCGCAAGGAGGCGACCCCCGACAGCCAGGCGGTGATCCGCATCGGCTTCCGCGGACCGCACGCGACGGACCCGGTTCTGGCGCGCCTCGCGCGCGAGCACGGCATCGAGGCCAACATCCTCTCCGGAGCGGTGGACGAGATCGCCGGCCGTCCCTTCGGCACCCTCGTCGTGAGCGTGCCGGAAGCTTCCGCACGGCAGACCCTCGAATTCCTGAAACTTCACGGTCTCGACACGGAGGTGCTCGGCCATGTCGCCTGAGATGATCCGCCTCATCGCCAGCTCCACCGGCGAAACGCTCTACATGGTCGCCGTCTCGGCGCTGATCGCCACGCTCTTCGGGCTGCCGCTCGGCGTGTTTCTCGCCACCAGCGGCAAGGGCGAATTGTTCGCCGCCCCCTGGGTGAACCGCGTGCTCGGCGTGATCGTCAACGCCACCCGCTCGACGCCCTTCATCATCCTCGTCGTCGCAATCATCCCGTTCACCCGCCTGATCGCGGGCACCTCCATCGGCACCAACGCGGCCATCGTGCCGCTGACCATCGCCGCGGCGCCGTTCATTGCGCGCCTCATCGAAGGCGCCATCCGCGAGGTCGATCAGGGCCTCGTGGAGGCGGCGCGCGCCTTCGGCGCGAGCCCGCTGCAGATCGTGCTGAAGGTTCTCATCCCGGAAGCGCTGCCCGGCATCGTGCTCGGCCTGACGCTCGCCATCGTCTCTCTTCTCGGCTTCTCGGCCATGGTGGGCGCGGTGGGCGGCGGTGGGCTCGGCGATCTCGGCATCCGCTACGGCTACCAGCGCTTCATGCCGGAGATGATGCTGGCCGTAGTCTTGGTGCTGATCGTGCTCGTGCAGGCCGTGCAGAGCATCGGCGACCGCCTCGCCCGCCGCCTCAACAAGCGCATCCGTCACGGCTGATCATTCTTTCCCATCAGGACCTCTCACCAGGAGTACCCACATGTCCTTGAAGAAACTGGGCCTCGTCGCCCTGCTCTCCCTCGCCGCCCTGCCCGCCGCCGCGCAGACGCAGACCATCCGCATCGGCGCCACGCCCGGCCCGCACGCGCAGATCCTCGAAGCCGTGAAGCCCATCGCGGCTAAGAAGGGCCTCGACCTCAAGATCGTCGAGTTCTCCGACTACGTGGTACCGAACGAGGCCCTGGCCTCGGGCGAGCTGGAGGCCAACTCCTTCCAGCATCAGCCCTATCTGGACAACCAGAAGGAAAACCGCGGCTACAAGATCGAGACCGTGGCGCAGACCGTGAACTTCCCGATCGGGATCTATTCCAAGAAGCACAAGGCCTTCGACGCGCTGCCCGACGGCGCACGCATCGCGATCCCGAACGACCCGACCAATGGCGGCCGCGCGCTCCTGCTGCTGCAGGACAAGGGCCTGATCAAGCTGAAGGACGGCGTGGGCTTCAAGCCGACGATCCTGGACATCACGGCCAACACCAAGGACCTGAAGTTCACGGAGATCGACGCGGCCCAGGCTCCGCGCGTGCTCGACGACGTCGACGCCGCCGTCATCAACACCAATTACGCCACCCAGGCCGGTCTCGACCCGGTCAAGGACGCCCTGACCCGCGAGAACCCGAAGGGTCCCTATGTCAACGTCATCGCCGTGCGCGCCGAGGACAAGGACAAGCCGTGGGTGAAGGCCCTCGTCGAGTCCTATCGCTCTCCCGAGGTGAAGAAGTTCGTCGAGGAGAAGTTCAAAGGCGCCGTTCTCACGAGCTGGTAAGCGCCGCGGCATGATCGACAAGAGGCCGGGCAATCGCCCGGCCTTTTTCGTGGTCCCTGAACAGATCCGCCGCGCCGTCATGTCCCCGCTTATTTCTGACGCGGCTCCTGCAGGCGCTCCCCGGTCTTGGCCCGGTACCCTGCCCTCTTCGACGTGACGGCGTCCAGCAGCGTCCAGGCGGCGTTGCGGATCTCGGCCTGCACATCGAGATCGCGGTCCAGTTCCTCGTGGCTGGTGGCGTAGGGCTTCCAGTAGCCGATATAGCGGTCGAGCTCGGCGAGGTTGCCCGCCGGCGCAAGGTCCATGGCCCGCAGCCAGTCCGACAGGCTTCGGCGGACGCCCTCCGCCCCCTCGGCATCGCCGTGCACGACCACCGAGAACAAGCGGCCCGACAGGTGCCTGGGATAGTCCCATCCCTTCAGCTCCAGTTCCTTGGCTTCGGCCACCGTCTTGCCGTGGGTCGATGTCGGGTCCGGGTTACCGCCATCGGCGCAGACGAGGCGGTCCATCATCAGCTTCAACGGAGAGGAGACCTGATACCAGTTCACGGGCGTGACGATCATGATCCCGTGCGCCTCCACCCATTTCGGGTAGATGTCGTTCATCCAGTCCTGCACCTGCCCGAGGGAGTAGTTGGGATAACAGGAGCACGGCCAGTGGCAGAGCGCGGCCGCGGTCGAGAAGCAGGTCTTGCAGGGATGGATGTGGCGGCCATATTCGGACGCCAGCCTGCTGAGATCAAGAACCTCCACCTCAACGTTCTCCGCATCGGCGATGACCTGCCTTGCGATGTCCATGAGCCGATAGCTCTTCGACATCTCACCGGGACAGGTGTGCTCGCTGCGCGATGCGGATGAGATCAGCAGGAACCGCGACGGTCCCCCGGGATCGTCATGCCGCTCCTGCGCCCTGTCGATGGCTTCCTTCGCGGCGATCCAGTCGATGGCGAGATCGTAATCGGGATCGGCGAAGCCCGGCCCCGCCTTGCGGGTCCTCGGGCTCTTGCGATAATGGCTGTAGGCGTCCCACGCCGCATCGGCGATGCGTCGCAGCTCCTCGGCCAGGGCCTCGAAGGCAGGATCCTGGAACTGCTGCAGAAAGCGACGGCGAAACTCGGTTTCATCGAGCGTCGGGTTGGGAGTGCCGGTTCTTGCTTCAGGGATGGACAAAGGGCGCTCCCGTTCCTAGATCGCATCGATGTTAAGCTGCGCAACGCCGGCCAAGTTGCACGGGTTCCCTCAGCCCATGGCCTCGTCGCGGTTTGCTGTCTCGCGAGACGAGCCTTCGCTCCGTCTTTCACCCTTCCCTCTCCAGGAGCAGTCGATGCCGACCACCCCACCCCTTCGCCTGAACGATGGAAACACGATGCCTCAGCTCGGCTATGGCGTCTGGCGGGTCTCGAACGAGGACGCCGTCGCCTGCGTGACCGAGGCCATCAAGGCGGGCTACCGCTCCATCGACACGGCGGCGATCTACGAGAACGAGGAAGGCGTCGGCCATGCGCTCGCCGCCTCCGACATTCCGCGCAACGATCTCTTCATCACCACGAAGCTGTGGAACGACAGGCGCAGCTACGATGGAGCGCTGTCTGCTTTCGACGAGAGCCTCAAGCGGCTGAAGCTCGATTTCGTCGATCTCTATCTCATCCACTGGCCCGGCGTCAGCGGCGAAGGATTTCTCGACGCGTGGCGCGCCCTGATCCGCCTGAAGGAGGAGGGGCGCGTGAAGTCCATCGGCGTCTCGAACTTCCAGGTGAAGCATCTGCGCCGCCTGATCGACGAAACGGGCGTCGCTCCCGCTCTCAACCAGATCGAGCTGCATCCACGCTTTCAGCAGAAGGAACTGTGCGCCTTCCACGCGCAGCACGGCATCGCCACGGAATGCTGGGGGCCTCTCGGCCAGGGCAGCCTCGTAGCGGACGAGAAGCTCGCCGCCATCGGGCGCAAATACGGCAAGACTCCCGCGCAGGTGATCCTGCGCTGGCACCTCGACAGCGGCTTCGTCGTGATCCCGAAATCCGTTACGCCGTCGCGCATCCGCGAGAATATCGACGTGTTCGACTTCAAGCTGGATGCCAACGACATGCGCATCATCGAATCCATGGACGACAAGGGCGGGCGCGTAGGCCCCGACCCCGCCGTCTTCGGCTGACCGCGCCGGTCGCATGCGGCCCTTTGCGGGGCCGCTTGCTCCTTCAGGCTGGACCGACGATCTCGTCACTCGGCAGGAGCCGTGCACGGTCGTGGCGCCCCCGCAGCGGACCCGCCGCGAGAACTCGTCAGCGTCCCGTAGGGTTGAAGCCGCCGCTTTCGTCGATCGGCTCGCGCAGCTCAATCCGGTGGCGCCCGTTGTCACGGATCTGCGCGGTGCGATAGCGCCCGTCGAGCTCGTCCTGCGGATCCTGAAGCACCTCCACCCCGGCCTTGCGCAGGCGCGTGATCTCCTTGTCCACGTCCGGCACGAGGAGACTGATGACGGGGATCGGCGTGACCCCGGGGGAGCTGCCCTGCGGATCGCCGGTTTCGTGAGGAACGTGATCGACCTCTGCGATCTCGAGCAGGAATCCGCTCCGCTCCAGAACCGCGGTCCGCCCCTGCACGAAACTGGTCGAGCCGATCATCCGGAAACCCAGCTTGTCCCGATACCATCGGACGCTCTCGTCGAAATCCGCCGTGCGGATGGAGGTGGAACTCGAATGGCTGCGGAGCGAAGGCTGCGCCATCGTCGCGAATGCCCCAATGGAGAAGAGTACGGCCGCGGCCAGAAGGGCGAAGCTCGCCGGAACCTTGCGGCAAAGGTTGGACGATGAAGGGGGGCATGGTCTCACGGGTCATCCCTCGCCGGCCGCCGAAACTTAGCCGTCTTCTCTTATAAACACCCGTCAGTCCAGTTCGTTCTTCGAAATGCTCCCAGGCATTCCCGCGACACCGAATCGAGATCACGAAAAGCCCCGGAGTTTCCTCCGGGGCTTCTTCATTTCCGAATGTCGGCCTGGATCCCAGATCGTACCGCGGCGCTGAGCGCCGCGATCCGTCCGGGACGCCCCGAGGGATCGCTTAGAAGTCCATGCCGCCCATGCCGCCCATGCCGCCGCCGGGCATGGCCGGAGCGCCGCTCTCCCGCTTGGGAGCGTCGGCGACCATGGCCTCGGTGGTGACGAGGAGGCCGGCCACGGAGGCCGCGTCCTGGAGAGCCGTGCGGACGACCTTCGCCGGATCGACGATACCGGCCTGGAGCATGTCCACGAACTCTTCCGTCTGAGCGTTGAAGCCGAAGGTGTCGGCATTGTTCTCGACGATCTTGCCGACCACGATCGAGCCCTCGACACCAGCATTCTCGGCGATCTGACGGAGCGGAGCCTCGAGAGCGCGCAGCACGATGTTGATGCCCGCCTTCACGTCGGCATTGTCGCTCGTGATCTTGGCGACCGCAGCCTTGGCGCGCAGCAGAGCCGTGCCGCCGCCGGGGACGATGCCCTCTTCCACCGCAGCGCGGGTGGCGTTCAGAGCGTCGTCGACGCGGTCCTTCTTCTCCTTCACCTCGACCTCGGTGGCGCCGCCGACGCGGATCACCGCGACGCCGCCCGCGAGCTTGGCGAGGCGCTCCTGGAGCTTCTCACGGTCGTAGTCCGAGGTGG
>NZ_WURB01000032.1 GCF_009830105.1 Microvirga makkahensis | reverse complement strand
GATGCGATCCAGCCCTGCCGGCGTGGGAACGTCCCGGACCGCCTCCTTGATCTCATGGCAGCGGGCGGGCCGCTCTGGTATCATCTCGGCAGGGGCGAACGGGCTGTCATCATGTCTGCCCTGCCCCGATACGGCCCTGAACGACGTTGTGATTGCCGTCAGCGTGAGAAGAACGGCACTCCACTTTCGAAGCATGTTTCTCATCGCCTGTCCCGTCCCCGTCACGCAATGCTGCAGCAATCTCCTGGGGCACTCACGTGCATGCCATATGCGTGGCAGGCTGTTTCCGGCGCCTCTCGGATCGCTCCATACAGGGGGCGCTTTCTCAGCGTGCGCTCGTCACGCCGGAGTGGCTGTCCAGCGCGGTCAGGATCTGGTGGGCGGCCTTCACTCGGGCCGGGATGGGGTAGTTCTTGTTCGCGAGCATCACGATGCCGATATCCTTGGCGGGCACGTAGGCTACATAGGCCCCGAACCCGTTCGTCGACCCGGTCTTGTTGATCAGCACGTCTTCCCGGGGAGGCAGTGGCGCGTCAAACCTCGTCACTTCATTGGGCTTGAAAGACACTTGGACCGAGTGCCCTGCGAGCACGCGCTCAAGGTCTGCCGGATAGGTGAACATCTCCCAGGCCAAGCCCTGTATCATGTCACCGACCCTGTAGTATCCGGTGTGCGTTGCCCTGATCGCGCGTTGTAACGTCTCGTCCAAGGTCGAGCCGTTCATGTTCGCTTCGGCGAAGCGGATGAGATCAGCCGACGACGTCTTCACACCATACGCTTCCGAGTCCCAGATGCCCGGCGACACCCGGATAGGCTTCCCATCCTTGGAATAGCCGTAGGCGTAGTCACTCATCCGGTCCTGGGGAATTCTGATGTAAGTGCGCTTCAGGCCGAGCGCCGGGAACAGCATGTGCTCCATCAGGTCGTCGAAGGGCTTGCCCATGCTCATGGCGGCAAGATGGCCGAAGAGGCCGATGCTTGGGTTGGAATATTGCCGATGAGTGCCAGGGGGATAGGCCGGGCGCCAGTTCCGGTAGTAGGCAATCATCGCTTCCTGATCGGTGACATAGTCGGGAAACTGCAGGGGCAGGCCGCCCGCCGCATAGGTGCCGAGATCAAGGAGGCTGATCTGGTCGAAGCTGCTGCCTGCGAGAGCGGGCATGTAACGGCTCGCCTTGTCGGAGAGCGACAGGGCTCCGGTCACTTGCGCATAGGACGCAAGGGTCGCGGTGAAGGTTTTGCTGATCGAACCGATCTCGAAAAGCGTATCCTCGGTGACGCTCCGTCCACTCTCCTTCGAGGCGACGCCATAATTAAAGTAGGAGCGCTTGCCCTGAACCGTGACGGCCACAGCCATGCCCGGCACGTTGTACCCTTCCATGACGGGCCCGATCGCTTCATCCACGATCTGCGCGAGACGGTCGTGGCTGTTGCCCTCAGTGGCATGAGCCCATGGGCAAAAGAACAGGGAAGCGCCTGCAAGAATCCCGAACCGTCGCCGTGTGATCATGGCATCTTTCCTCCGTTGACCGGCGGAACTTGACCGACGGACTGCATTCCTGCAAACGAGGAATTCTCGATGGAGCCATTAGAAAAATTTGGTCTTCGGTATGACCAAGCCGTATCTTCCCCTCAACGCCTTGAGAGCCTTCGAAGCCTCGGCCCGGCATCTCAGCTTCACCCGGGCCGGGCTGGAGTTGCGCGTGACCCAGGCTGCGATCAGCCATCAGGTGAAGGGCCTTGAGGCGATGCTGGGTGTCAGCCTCTTTCGCAGACTGCCGCGGGGTCTTGCTTTGACGGATGAAGGGCTGGTGCTCATGCCCGTGCTCACGGAGGCGTTCGAGCGGATCAGTGCGACTCTTGATCGGCTGGAGCATGGCCAGATCGAGGAGGTCGTCACGGTCGGGTGCAACAGCACTTTCGCAAACGGATGGCTGCTCCAGCACCTGGATGAGTTCCGGGCCAGGCACCCTCTGATCGATCTGCGTCTTCTGATCAACAACAACCGGGTCGATGTCGCGGGTGATGGCCTCGACCTCGCCCTGCGCTTCGGTAACGGATTGTGGCATGGAACCGAAGCCGTTCATCTCCTGTCGGCACCCCTATCCCCAGTGTGTGCGCCTGCGACGGCCAAGCGCCTGCGCCATCCCTCAGACCTTGCGCGGGAAACCCTGCTGCGCTCCTACCGTGTTGAGGAATGGCCTCTCTGGTTCGAGATGACAGCTACCCCGTGCTCCACCATCCGCGGGCCGATCTTCGACAGTTCCGTGACGATGGCGGAGGCTGCCGCACAGGGGTTAGGCGTTGCTCTCGTTCCGGTCTGCATGTTCCAGCGCGACCTTGCGGCAGAGCGGCTCGTGCAGCCCTTCGGGGTCGAGGTTTCTGCGGGCTCATATTGGCTGACATGGCTCAAATCCAAGCCCCTGACGCCGGGAATGGAGGCCTTCCGGGACTGGCTCATGCTGAAGTTGGGCTGCGATCGAGGCTCCTGATTTTCCTGGGGTTCGATCATGTCTGCGGAGGGCTCCGATAACGCAACCATCCCAGTGCGGTCAGGACGACGATGGCCATGACCCACACGGGAGCGAGGAACGTCCAAAAGGATGGGGTCCCGAAAACCTGCCCGATGCTCAGGAGCCCGGCGCCCACAAGTAGCATCACCATGCCTCTCAGGAGAGTGCCGGCGTTTCCCCAACGGGCAACGAACCGCTTGGCGAAGCGTGTCGTGATGATCATCACGATCGCTGCCGTCGCGAAGGCGAAGCTGAACTCCAGTTCGCTGAACCCGGCCCTGTCGATGAGGACGCGGGGGCGGTCGAGAAGAACACGAAGATTCAACGGCACGGGATCTCTCGGCCTGATCCTTTGCGGTCCTCCGGGGATGTTCGGTTGAACGTCGGCGACGAATGGCAATCAGGCGACAACGTAGACCGTCACTTTGGTGCGAGTTGGCCGTGACACGCCGTTCTCCCCGGACCTCCACCGAAAATCGTGCGTCCCCCGAATGTTTGCCGCTCATTACCTCCGGCGTAATCGACCGCCTTCCCCTCCTGATGCAGGATCAAGCTCATCAACGGAGCCCGCCGGGATCCGGCCACAACAGCGAGGAGAGCACCATGACCTTTAAGTCCGCCATGACGGAGAGTTCAGCACCCGCCGCCGAGACCACCCGAGCCGTCGTGCAAGAGTTCCTGGCCGCCCGCCTGGCTGGTGACACCGAGCGGCTCGTCACGCTCTTCGCCGACGAGGTCGACTGGGTGCTTGCCGAGAACCCCGCCGCTCCATGGATCCGTCCGCGCTCCACCGCCGCCGAATGCGCCGCTCAGTTCACGGAATTGATGGAATACACCGTGCCCGAGGACGCGCGCGCCTCCGTCGACACATTCCTCGTCGACGGCGCCGACGCTGTCCTGATGGGGCACGTGTCGGGCACCGTGCGCGCAACGGGAAAGTCCTTCGAGGGGCCGTTCGTCCTGCAGCTGACCGTCAAGAACGGCCGGATTACCCGGCACCGCCTCTGCGAGAACAGCCTTTCGATTGCCCAGGCCTGCACCCCGTGAGGACGTGGGCAATGCGTGTCGTGTGTCCGTAGAGGATCGAAGCGTGAGGTCGATGTAGCGGATGCAGAATGACCGCTCCTGGCATTTCCGGACCTGGGCCGAACTTCCGCATTGAACAGGAATACCGGAGGTTCCCGTCAGTGAACGAATGTCACGGCCTGACCTAACGCAGACCTTCCCGTAGTCAGGATCGACGCAGGGTTCAAAATTTGGATCAGGCTATAAACCTGGGAGGGTGAGATCTTGACGCCTGTTGGCAGGATGGTCGGCGCCTCGGACGTTAGGCGCACGGCACCCCTAATAGACCAGTTCTTGCTACTCCGGGGACATCTCCACGAGTGAGCGGCTCCAATCCGCAATAAAGCGCCTGCGCCTTTCGTCGTCCTGGACCGCAAGCAGCGCTGGGCTGATCGTGATCGGACGGGCAACGCCGGTTTGAATGATTGAGGACGCCCCCTCGATGCCGGGTGGGGTTTCGCCACCAAAGCCGAAAAAGAAGCCTTCCCGTTGTGCCACCTCCTGTCCGCGCGCTGACAGGAGATAGCTCACGAATCTCGCTGCGGCGTCGGCATTCCGGGCTCGGGACGGAACCATCGCGCCCCGGCTGAGCACAAGGGTGTAGTCGGCTGGCATGACGATCCCGAGGTCCGCTCCGGCGCGCACGCGGGCGTAGGCGTAGGATGCCAGCATGTTGTAACCAATGAGGATCCGCCCCGCCTCAAGTTCATCGAGGATCTCGCTCGTGCAGCACCGGACGACGGCCTGGGAGCGTCCGAGGCTTTCAAGAAGGCGGCCATAGGTGGTGGTCGTCTGCTGCGAGTCATTGAATGCAAGGAGATAGCCGATGCCGGATTGGCGAATGTCGTAGGTCCCGACCCGGCCGCGGTAGGCCTCAGGCCTCAAACGCAGCAGGTCGGCCAATTCGAGGTGGGTGCTCGGAACATCCTCAGCGGGCAATTTCCCACGGTTGTAGACGAACACGACCGGTTCAAAGGTGAACCCGAAGACCTCATTCCGCCAGTTGGCCCAGGGGGGCGCCGTCACTGTCTCGGGTGAGCGGATGTCACGGGCACAGCCGTCATTGGCAAGCTTCACCAACTGATCAACGGACGACGACAGGAAGACGTCTCCCAAGGCCTGCCCACCCTGGCAGGCCTCTGCGGCAGCGGCATAGAGGTCATTCGTGACATATTCAACGAACTCAACCCTGGTGTTGGGGTACAGGTTTTGGAAACCGCGGATCAGCGGCTCCATGGCTAACAGGTCGGTTGCTGCGTGAACCGACAGGGCCTCCTGTTCGGGCAGCAAGGCAGGGAAAGTCTTGGGCTCTTCGGCATGTACCTTGCTAGCCATCACCATGATCAGCGACCAGAGCAGACATAGGCCCGCGATGCCGTGGTGAAGTAACGTTCCTCGGTTCTTCATCGGTTTTGCCTCATCTCATTCGGCAGGCGCATGATCACGGCAAAGCTGCCACCAGCCCGGTTCTGGAAACCGAGGCCTCCCCCATGAGCGGACAGGACATCGGCGGCAATGGAGAGGCCCAGGCCGGATCCAGCGGACGACGACGATCCGAACCGTTCCGTGACTTGGGACCATAGCTCCGGCGGAATGCCGGGCCCGTCGTCCTCAACCTCGATTTCCACCATTCTCGGCTGCTCGCGCACGCGAAGCGTGAGCTGCGTGGCAGCCCCATGGCGGACCGCATTGTCGATCACGTTCTTGACCGCTTCCTTCAGGCTGATCGCGTCACCCTCCACCTCCACGGGAAGCGGAGGCAGCTCCAGGGCCGTCACGATGTCACGGTCAAGGGTGTCCGGGACGGCCTCGCGGATCGCGCGCCTGACGACCTCGACGACGTCGACAGACTCGAACGGCACCGCTCCCGCGCGGTGGTTGACCATGGCATGGCTGAGCAACTGGTTCGCCAGCCGTGAGAGTTGATCGACACGCTCCTGCACCCGACAGAGGTGCTGTCGTCCCTGGGGGTCCATGGCTTGGCGGGACAGGAGCTCGAGTTGGGCCTTTAGAGCGGTGAGGGGGGTGCGGATCTGGTGGGCCGCATCGGCGATGAATTGCTGCATCAGGTCCATCCGGCTCCTGAGCCGCGTGATGAACTCATTCGTCGCAGACACAAACGGGCGCAGCTCCCGCGGAGTGCTGACGGATACGGGTGTCACGTCGTGGGGATCACGATCCAGCAGCGCCGTGCCGACCCGACCGATAGGCCGGAGGGCGTAGCGGATCGCAAAGACGGCCCCGCCAAGTGCCAGGGCGCTCATGACCATGATTAACGCCACGGCCCGAAGGGTCAGTTCGCGGGCGAGCGTCGTCCGCGCCTCGGTGGTCTGCGCCACAACCACGTCAACACGCCCCCGTACCGACGGATCGGAAAAGTGGCGGGCCGTCCTTGCCATGCGAACGGCCGTACCCTTAAACTTTCCATCCTGCACGTC
The DNA here is from genome assembly GCF_009830105.1 of Microvirga makkahensis. Classification (GTDB taxonomy): domain Bacteria; phylum Pseudomonadota; class Alphaproteobacteria; order Rhizobiales; family Beijerinckiaceae; genus Microvirga; species Microvirga makkahensis. The sequence goes on along the minus strand of NZ_WURB01000032.1, from coordinate 36,161 downwards.
CGGGCCACCAAGAGCGGGGGCTTCGCTTTCCGGAGTAGCAAGATCGCCGTAGCCTGTCAGCGTGCGCCCACGGGTGTCGACGATCTTGTAGAAGATGCGATCCCGCTCTGAGAGCGCCAGCAACTCGAAGGCGGACACCGGCAACTCCACGGTCAGCACTCCACCCTGCACATTGACTGCTTCCGCCATCTGGTAGGCAGCGCCGACCAAAAGGCGGTCATACGCCTCGTTCGCCGCCTCCCGGGCGTAGTACCAGGCTGCCGTCGTGAGCGCGGCCGCCCCGAGCGTCAGCACCAGCGAGATGAGGACGATCAGCCGAGCAAAAAGAGATGGTTCACGACGAGCCATGGGGGACCAACTGATATCCGAAGCCCCGGACCGTCACGATCTGGGCCGTTGCGCCTTGTAGCTTCTTTCGCAGGCGGCCGATGTAAAGCTCCACGGCGTTGAAGGAGGGGGCCTCCTCGTCATAGCCGAAGACCTGGTCCAGCAGGTCGTCTTTGCTGAAGACACGGCCAGGCCGCGAGGCCAGGATCTCGAGCAGAGTCACCTCGCGGCGCGTCAGGTGGACCTCGCGTTGGCCAACCCGCACGGTGCGCGCGGACTGATCGATGCAGATGTCCCCGCAGGCGAGGAGGTTGGTGGCATTGCCCTGGCGTCGGCGCAGCAAGGCTCGGGCGCGGGCTTCCAGCTCCCGAAAGTCGAAGGGCTTCACCAGGTAATCGTCGGCACCGATGTCGAGCGCGCTCACCCGGTCGTCCACCTCGGAGCGGGCGGTGAGCATCAAGACAGGTGTCGTGCTGCCGATGGAGCGAAGATGCCGCAGGATGGCGAACCCGCTCCGGCCGGGAAGCATCACGTCCAGAATGACAAGGTCGTATGCCGTTTCACCGAGCGTGGCCGCAGCGGCCTCACCGTCCGCCTCCCAATCCACGGCGTGGCCAATCCTGGCGAATTGCTCGATGATCGCCTCCGCGACGTCACGCGTGTCCTCAACCAGAAAAATGCGCATGCCTTCCGTCACCTTCAATGACAGGTGAATGACAGGTTTCGACCCTAACGTGTGCGGCAAGCTCGGTACAGACAGAGCGTAACGTCCACAATTGTATAGGGAAGAAACAATGAAGAAGCTCGTATTGCAGGCGGCTGTATTTGGCGTCGCAGGTGTTCTGGCAGGTGCCGCACTGGCTGCTCCGGAAAAGACGGAGTGCCTGGCGGGAGCCAAGCCGGGCGGCGGCTTTGACGTGACCTGCCGCCTTGCAGCCAACTCGCTCCTGGCAGCCAAGCTTATCGACAAGCCGATGCCGGTCACCTACATGGAGGGCGGTGTCGGAGCTGTCGCCTACAACCATGTTGTCGGCAAGCGCTCCAGCGATCCCACGCTGATTACTGCCGCTTCCACCGGTTCCGCGCTGCTCCTGGCCCAGGGTAAGTTCGGACAGTACGACGAGAACGCCGTGCGGTGGCTGGGCGCTCTCGGAGCGGACTACGGCGTGATCGTCGTGGCCGCAGACTCTCCCTACAAGACCATGAAGGACCTGGTGGAGGCCTACAAGAAGGCCCCGAACGATTTCGCCATCGGTGGCGGTGGGGCGGTCGGAAGCCAGGACTGGATGAAGGCGGCTATCATCGCCAAGAGCGCCGACCAGGATCCCAAAAAGATCCGCTATGTCGCCCTGGAGGGCGGCGGTGCAGTGCTGACGGCGCTACAAGGCGGGCACATCAAGATCGGCGCCGGTGAGGCCTCCGAGATGGCGAAGCACCATCAGGCCGGTAAGGTGCGCATCCTCGGGGTCATGGCTCCGGAGCGGCTGCCCGGTGACCTGAAGGATGTGCCGACCGCGAAGGAGCAGGGCTTCGACTTCGACTGGGTTGTCTGGCGCGGCTATTACCTCGGCGGCAAGGTCTCAGACGCGGACTATCAGTCCTGGGTCGACACGTTCCAAAAGCTGGCCAAATCGCCCGAATTCGCCAAGGAGCGCGAGGAGCGGGGCCTGTATCCCTATACGGTGATTGGTGCGGACTTCGACAAGATCGTCAAGAACGATGTGAAGAAGTTCAAGACCCTCGCTGCTGAAGCGGGTCTCTGATCCACCAACCACGCGGCCCCAGGCAATGGGGTCGCGTTTTCTGTATCGGAGCCAGTCATGACAACCTCAACCGGTCCTCGTGGAGCGGTGAGGAGTGATCGCGTGGGCGCGGTCGTCCTCTTCGCTCTTGCTGTTCTGTATGGGCTCGATGCGAGCCGTATTTCATACTCGTTCTCGTCGGATCCTCTCGGGCCTCGTGTGTTCCCGCTGATCCTGGCGGGTGTGCTTGCGCTGCTGTCGCTGATTTATTTCTTCAGGCCTGGCGGCTCCGAGCCATGGCCCAAGGGGAGGCTGCTCGCAAGCTCGATTGCCGTCCCCGGGCTCGTGCTCGTCGCTACGATCCTCATGGAGCCCCTCGGCTTCGCCCTTGCGGTAACGTTGCTGGTGACCGGAGTGGGGCGGATTTTCGGGGCTTCCTGGCGCCTTGCCCTCATTTCCGGGGCAGTGCAGGCCGCTCTCTGGTTCGTGCTGTTCCGTTACCTGCTCGAGGTCTACCTGCCGGGCGGAAGTGTCTTCGGTTTCTGAGATAGGAAATTGCGAACATGGACCTTAGCTATCTCTGGACCGGATTTTCGGTCGCGCTCAGCCCCATGAACATCGTCATCGGTTTCGTGGGATGCTTCCTCGGCACCATGATCGGCGCTTTGCCCGCGATCGGTCCGATCAACGGGATCGCACTGCTCCTTCCCATCGCTTATACGATGGGACTGCCGGCCGAGAGCACGATGATCCTCCTGGCCGGGATCTACTCCGGCGCCGAATACGGTGGGCGGATTTCGTCCATCCTGTTGAACGTCCCTGGTGATGCTGGCGCCGTCATGACGGCTCTCGATGGCAATCCCTTGGCCCGCCAGGGCCGGGCGGGCGAAGCCCTGATGATCAGCGGATTGTCGTCCTTCGTCGGGGGCATTCTGGGCGTCGTGGGCCTGACGTTTTTTGCCCCGCTTCTGAGCGGCCTGGCCGTTGGCTTCGGTCCTGCCGAGTACTTCGTCCTCATGATCTTCGCCTTCGTGACCCTTGGGTCGATGGTGGGCAGCCAGCCGGTGAAGACCCTGATCGGCTGCGTCATCGGACTGATGCTCGCGACCGTCGGCCTCGACGCGACCTCCGGCGCCTACCGGTTCACCTTCGACGAGCCGGAACTTGGAGACGGGATCGAGTTCGTCGTGCTCGTGATCGGCCTGTTCTCCATCTCCGAGGCCATGCTGATGCTCGAGCATCAGGCGTCCGGGGGATCGGTCATCAGGATCGCGGGCCGCACCTTCGCCCGTTGGGCTGACATCGTCCGCTGCACCGGGGCCACGCTCAGGGGCTCCGTCATCGGGTTCGTCGTCGGCGTGCTGCCGGGAACCGGGGCCTCAGTCGCCAGTGCCGTCTCCTACACGACAGAAAAGCGGATCTCGGACCGGGACGGCACCTTCGGCAAGGGCGACGTGCGCGGGCTTGCCGCTCCTGAGGCGGCGAACAACGCCACGGCCGCCGGAGCATTCGTTCCGATGCTGACCCTTGGCGTTCCGGGCAGTGGCACGACTGCGGTGATGTTGGGGGCTCTGATGCTCTACAACATCCAGCCCGGGCCGCAACTCTTCGCCGAGCGGCCTGAGCTGGTCGGGGGGCTGATTGCGTCGCTCTATATCGGCAATGTTCTGTTGCTGATCATGAACCTGCCCCTCGTGAGCCTGTTCTCGCGGGTGCTGACACTCCCGAACTGGATCCTGGTTCCTGGAATCCTGGTGCTGTCCATCGTAGGCGTCTACTCAACCCATGCCAGCATGCTGTCGATCCTGATGATGCTCGGCATCGGTGTGGTCGGGTGGCTCCTGCGCAAGCTGGGTTTCGACATGGCCCCGATCATTCTGGGGTTCGTCCTTGGGCGTGTGATGGAAGTGAACCTGCGCAACGCCTTGGCGATCAGCGGTGGGGATCTCTCCATTCTCTTCCAGAGCAGCATCTCGATCGTGCTGTGGATCATGGCTGCGGCGGTTGCCGTTCTTCCGTTCGTCCTGTCCTGGCGCGCAAGGCAGGTGAGGGCGGCAGCGCCACAAGTACCCTGAACCCGCTTCTGGATCCGTAAGCTGAAGCCTCCTGCGGGGTTCAGCATGACACGGCTACCGGAGAGGGGCTGTGGCCATCCATAACGTCCTGGTGTCTCGGCCGTTGAAGACCCGCGGCATGCGGTTTGGTGATGCCCGGCGTGACGGGCCCTATTTGATGATGAGGATTGCAGTCGTGGACGCTCTCGATCACATCTCCATCAATGACTTGCTCTGCCGCTTTTTCCTTGCGTTCGATGAGCGGAACTGGGCGTCGATGGCGGACTGCCTCGCACCGGAGGTCTTCATCGACTACTCCACATCAGGGCGCGAGCAGCCCGGCACGATGACCAACTCTGAATTCGTTCAGCGCCGGCAGAGTGTCACTGACACCCTCACTAAGCATCACAGCTTCTCGAACTTGCTGCTGTCCTGTGAGGCGGCTGTCGTCCGCGGGCGCTGCAATTACCTGATCCTGAGATTTGACCGTGACTTCAGCGGAGCCGGCGAGGACTTCTACCACTCTTGCGGGGCCTATGAGTTCATGTTCGGCAAGGTGGATGGCTCGTGGAGGATAACCAGCATCGTGCAGAATGCCCTCCGGAGTTGGGGCAACCGCCACCTCCACGGAGCCGCGCACGCGGCTGCGGGTCCCAGCGGGGAGGCATAGAACGCAAGGCCGGCTATCTGGGGTCGGTCATCATCATCATATTGGCGATGCTGGGCAACGGGAACGGGGGCTTAGTCCGCCCGTCCTCTGATGTTCCTGGGTGATCGCCGCCTGCATTTCTGACGAGCTTAGGGCACCTTCGGCACGTAGCTGCGTTGGAGCTCCCGGGTTTTGAAGGCTCGCCCTCGTCCGCTCAGGAGTAGACCTCAGGAGCTACAGCTGCGCATCAGTCTGTGCGGAGAAGGCGCAGCCTCGTGCCCCACGGATCGGCGGTCTCAATGCCGCCCGTAATGGTGGCAACCGCAGCTCCGGCCTTGCGAAGGCGCTGTTCCTGCTGCTCCAGGATCGCCGAGTCCGCCACGTGCAGCGAGAACCAAGCCAAACCTGTCGCCGTCTCGTCGCGCATCCCGGCGCCGGCGCTTCGCCACGTGTTCATGCCCACATGGTGATGATAGCCGCCTGACGACAGGAACGTTGCGCCGTTGCGCTGCCGGGTCGGCGCAAAGCCGACCGCATCGCGGTAGAAAGCTGCCGCGGACTCAAGACCGCCGACGCGCAGATGCATATGCCCGATCCGGAGACCCTCAGGGGCTTGGGCGTAATCGTTCACCCGAATGTTTGTGAGGGACAGGATGCCGTCGACGTCGAGCTGCTCGGTGCCCATGATCACGGCCCCGTCACTCCACTTCCACTGATTGGGGTCACGGTCTGAGTAGACCTCAATCCCGTTGCCTTCCGGATCGTCGAGATAGACGGCTTCGCTGACGAGATGATCGGCGAAACCTGCCAGCGGTACGCGGTTCACGGCCACATGGACGAGCCAGCGCGCAAGATCCTTGCGGGATGGCATGAGAAAAGCGGTGTGATAGAGGCCCGCGCTGGTGGGAGGCTCCAGCGTCGCAGATGGCTTGTGCTCCAGTGCCAGGAGAGGAAAACCTCCAGCCCCGAGCCGTACCTGCGAGCCAGTTCTCTCCAGAACAGCCAAGCCGAGCACGTCGCGGTAGAAGGCCGTCATCTTCTCAAGGTCGCGGACTCGCAGGGCGACCGAGCCGATGCGGATTGGTGTCCGGTTCGCGAGAAGTGCCTCGGCCTGCACTGCACCGATGGTCGTGCCGCCTTCCGCCTTTACGGCGCCGATCATCGCGATAGCGGGACAGGAGGCGCCGGCAAGATGGAGGAGCCTACGGCGGGTCAGGGGCAAGGTCATATCGGAAACGAAAGACGGGCGGGAATGAAAAGAGCTGTCCGGGTCGGGCAGCTCCTCCTAAGCGAAATCGTAAGTCTAGGCTGCCTTCTGGAGAAGGCCTTCTGTTGCGAGGGCTTCCTGAACCTTCGGCCGAGCCGCGATACGATTCACGAAGGCAGCGATGTTCGAGTAAGCCGACATGTCGAGCTTATGAACGTGAGCCCAGTTCAGTACCGTGAAGAGATACGCGTCTGCAATCGTGAAGCTCTCTCCCATGATGTAGGGCTTCTCGGCAAAATACTTGTCGAGATAGGCAAAGCGCTGGAACAGCCTGTCTCTGGCCGCTTGCTTCACATCCTCAGGGAAGTTCGGCCTCCACAGCGGGCCGAACCCCTTGTGAATTTCGGTGCTGATAAACCCGAGCCACTCCAGAAAGCGAAAGCGATCGAAGCCATCATGGCCGGGCATGAGATTGCTCAGCGGAGCCTGGCTTGCGAGATACTGGATGATGGCAGAAACCTCTGTCAGAACTTCGCCACTCTCCACCCTGAGCGCCGGGACATAGCCCTTCGGGTTGATCTCTTCAAACGACTGTCCCGTTTCCGTGGTGCGGTCACGCAGGTCAACCTTGATCAGGTCGAGGGAGAGCCCGGCCTCACGAGCGACGATGTGCGGGGCAAGAGAACAGGCTCCCGGAGCATAGTAGAGTTTCATCTTCAATTCCTGGTGCGATGTGATTGGATGGCATTCCGGGAGAGTGCATGCCTGGACGCGGCCATTCGAGGTAGGAAGACTTACGCCCTGCGAGGAGCGCCGGTCAGGCCGGTGTCGTTAGCTGTGGACGTGCGCTTGCGAAAGGCATCGAGGCTGATCGAGCCTGCCCCGGCGAACACGAGATACAGAAAACCGAAGCAGAACAGGATGGCTGCGTCGCCGCCGTTAAGCGCTGGGAAGAAACTCTTCGGCGCGTGGGCCATGAAGTAGGCGAAGGCCATCAAGCCTGAGAGCACGAAGGCAACCGGGCGGGTGAACAGACCGACGATGAGCAACGCGCCACCGACGAGTTCCAGGACCCCTGCAATCCATGGCAGGGAGAATGCAGCCGGATTCATGTTGCTGGCTGGGAAGCCGAGGATCTTCTGGGTGCCATGCGCGAAGAATGTAATGGCGAACACCACACGCATCAGGCTGAGCATGAGAGGGGCAAAGGGGTCGAGCGTCTTGTCGAAGTTCACAGTAGCATCCTCGTTGTTGCGGTGCGCTCCTTTTACCTGGCCCGCCGCAGCATCAAATTGCAATGGAGCAAACTTTGCTTCGCATAGATGCGTGGTCACAATTGCTTTACTGCAAAGCTCGCCTAGTGCCGCATTGTTTTGCGGAGCGGCTCGAACCTGAGTTTCGCCATAGGAGGCAACGAGATCCCTAGTGCTGGCCGAGAATAGAGACGATCCGCTCGAACAGCCAACGGCCGGCAGGACCTTGAGGGTGATGGACGGAGCGGATGAGATAGAGCGGCAACGGCGTCGACCAGGGAGCCGCGATCTGAGGCGGCAACCGAAGCTGCACGAGCCTTCCTGATGCAAGGTCATCCTCGACGATGTGCAGGGGCATGGTGCCCCACCCGAGGCCCGCTAGCAGCATTTCCCGCTTCGCTCCGATGTCACTCGCCTGCCATGCGCGCGTCGAGGTGGGTCTGAACGGGTGGCTGCCACCCGTCTGATCGCGGGTCCACGTGACGATCTGTCGATGCTCCGTGATTGCCCTGCGGGTAAGCGGCTGATTGCTCCTGGCAAGAGGATGCGAGGGAGCGGCAACAGCGACACGTTGGACCGTGAGGATCGGGGCAGTGACGATCTCCTGGTGCTGGAGCGCAAGCGGCCCCGTGATGCCGAGCATGCTTGTTCCTTCCAGCACCGAGGCCAAGGGCGAGGTCACGGCATCAACGATCACCCTGAGATCGACCGCAGGATAGGTCTCGGCAAATGATCCGATGACCGGAAGCAGCGGCGCCATTGGCATCAGGGCTTCCATCCCGCCAAAGACGAAACCGGCGAAAGACGGTGCTCTTTGGGTGGCAGATCAGAGGGCAACAGCCGCCAGGCAATGCCGCCGCGTAGGATATAGAAGATCGCGTTCAGGATCTCCCGGACCGGCCGGCGTCGTGGCCGACCTCGGGCGTGGGGCTCGGGCAGAAGTGGCTTGATCAGCGCCCATTCGGCATCGGTCAAATCGGTTTCGTAACGCAAGCCGTCGCGGCTATACTGCCGCCGGGTGGTCGGGGTCCACATTGCGCTTCCAGATCAGGCTTCAGCACCCTCCTGGAATCATAGCGGCCTCGGTACTCAACCCTTTTCGCGACGGGCTCATAGGCCAGCTCAAATCGCCTCGAAATTGCCATTGAGCATGATCACGAGCCTTGCCCATCGGTTGTCGGCTGCCGCACTCGACATCGGCTAGGCAGCCATAAGAGGAGCTCCTAAGGACGTCTGCATTTAAGCGCAGTAGACGAGCCGTCATACAAGGCTCTGAATTAGGCCCTGTAAACTACGAAACTTCCGGTGCTGCTATTTGCAATGGGGCGACAAACTGCTCAATCTACTCAACAAGACAGGGGTAGTCCCGCCTAAGAAATGTATGCATGTCCCGCACGCTAGCCAAAAACTCAGAGATAAATTGGAAAGCGAGTGCAACCATAATTGCTAATGTGGATGAACGCCAAGATACTAAGACTTGGCTTTATCATATTTGCTGCGTTGGCATATGGACGAAGACGCATAGCAGGCTTTCGGCCTTGCCATAACGTAGCTCTCCTGAATGGCGAGCTCTATGGCACATCAATTGCCGATCCCGCTAGCGTTCCTGAAGGAGCCTAAGCCGGGAACGGAGGGCTTCCTGAATGTGTATCCGGGCAAGCTTTTCCGCATGGTCCGGGTTGCGGGATGCGATCGCCTCGATAAGGTTTCTGTGCTCCTCGGCCGCTGTTGCGGGGCGCCCTTCGATGCTGAAGGTCGTGATGCCGAGGAGGGCGATGCCATCCTGGAGCTCCTGCAGGGCGCTATCCAGGTAGCGATTACGGGCCGCCCTGAAGATCGTCTCGTGAAAAGCGCGGTTCAACCTCGCCATCTCTGCGGTGTCCCCGGCCTGCGCCTCGAAAGCGTTCTCCAGGTCGGTAAGCGCATCGATCTCCGGCTGAGAGGCATGCTGGGCCGCAAGGCGAGCCGCTGCACCCTCAAGGATCTCCCTCATGGCGTAAAGTTCGAGCACCTCGGCCGCATCGAGGCTCCTGACGACGAGGCCGCGGCCGCTCGCGGGCTCCACGAACCCTTTCGCCATGAGGCGTCCGAGAGCTTCCCGGACCGGCGTGCGGCTGACCTTCAGGCGTTGCGCGACTTCTTCCTCCCGCAGCCTGTCGCCAGGGCGGTACAGGCCGGCGCAAAGGGCTTGGCATAAGGACCGGAAGACCGCCTCGCTCAAGGGAATTCCCGAATCCCGGCCCACCAGTTCCAAGCCGCTCGACATTTGATCTGACATTCACGCTCCGCCGGGCCATGCACCCTACTAGAGATACCCTTAAACAGCCCTTGACCAAGGCGCACTTTCGAATAATTTCGTATACAACCGTACGCGAAGCTGCGCCTCGGGTGCCGGGGCATGCACGTGCCGCGGAATGAGAGCGCAAAGGCGCACTGAATCAACGCCGGCAGGGGAAGGATGCCTGCCAACTCTGGTGAGGGTCGAGGCGCTGGAAGAACTCGCGACTAGCGTGTGGACAAGCAACGGCCGCCGGAAGTTCGGGCCTGTGGCGCAAACCTTGCAAGACGCCGTGAGTCCGTGAAAATGATCGTCGAGAATTGAGCAGATGAATGTAGCCGCTGCGCTGTCGAGAAGCTCCACGCCTCTGGAGCACAAAAGCCTGTCGCCCGATGCGACGGGCCATGTCGAGAAGGCGAAATCCCTTCTGGCCCAAAATACGATGTCCTCGTTGTAGGCGGTGGGAATGCTGCTCTTTGCGCAGCAATCAGCGCAAGGCACTCCGGGGCCTCGGTCCTGGTCCTCGGTGCAGCCCCAAATTCTATCGCGGCGGCAATACACGCCACATCCGCAATATGCGCTGCGCCCATGGTGCGGCTACGGATATCCTGACGGGCCTCTAGACCGAGGAAGAGTTCTGGGAAGATCGCCTGCGGGGCACCGGCGGGCGGACGGACGACGAACTCGCCCGCTTCATGGTCCGCGGATTCAAGGAGATCCTGAACTGGAGCGCCGAGCAGGGAGTTCGCTGACAGCCGTCGCGCGGCGGAACGCTGAGCCTCGGACGCACCAACTCGCTCTCTCTCTCTCTCTCGGGCAGGGCGGTCGATGTTAAACGCGCTCTATCTCACGGCCGCGCGCCTCGGCGTCGATGTGCTCTAAAATAAGGAAGTAACAGCGCTGACATTCATGACGGCATGTTCCTGTCCGTTCCGTCCAAGGTGACCTGGGCGGGCGGGCGGGTCGGCCGGCGGGCCGGATCACATCCTGGCGGCCTTGATTACGAAGAATTTCGGCGCAGATCCGACGAAGACCAACTACATCGCCTTTTCCGGCAGTGGTGAATCGCTCGGCGCGCTTCTGGGCGGGAAGGTGACGGCAGGCATCAACTCGCTTGGTGAGTTCATGAGCCAGATCGAGGCAGGCAAGCTTCGGCTTCTCGCCGTGTCCTCGCCGGAGCGCCTTCCGGGAGTCGAGGCGCCGCCCTGAAGGAAGACGGCATCGATCTCGAATTCTCGACTGGCACATGATCGTCGCGCTGCCCCGCATTTCAATCAAGGACAAGGCCAAGCTGACGGCGATGTTCGAGAACCTCGTGAAGTCTGACGCATGAAGGAAGGTGCTCGAAACCCGCGGTTGGGAAAACATCTTCCTTGCCGGTCCTGCTCTCGACGAATCCGCCAAGAAGGAGCAGGCGGCGTATCGCCGGACTGCTCAAGGAGTCGGCTTGGCGAAGCAAGTAGGTGCGGCACGGAAACTCAAACGTAGCAGGGCGCTCTGGAAAGAGTGCCCTGTCTATTTGTCCTGCAACTTACAGAGCAGTCTCAAACCGTCAGCAGTTCCCGCAGATTGCGGATGCGTTGCACGTCCTCGAGATGCGTGACTGCTTCGACCATGGCTTTGGCTCGATCCGAGCCGATGATGGGAATTATCAGGTCGAGGGCTTTCGCCTCGATCTCACCCCGGTCCATCGGGTTCTCCGGTGTGCCGCGCACCGCCTGCGCGTGGTGCCTCAACCTGCGTCCGTCGAGGGTCTCGACTTCGACGATAGCCTGCCTTGCCGGCACCGCTGCCGTGAGCTCCGCACTCGGGACGAGCTCGATGAGACGGCGAACCGACTGAATGACCGGATCGTTCATCCGCTCATGATCGTGCGAGCTCTCGAAGGTGACGGTTCCATCCACGAGGGCCAGGGCGGCGAGGTGCTGAACGCATACGTCAGGCATGGTCCTGTTATCGACGATGTGAATGCGATCGTCAGGCATCGTGATGATGATGCGTCTCGCATCCTGGGCGCTCAGGCGGTAGGTTTCGACGAGCGCCGTCATGGCATCCAGCACCGCCTGGATCGGAGACCCCACGCACCATTTCTTGATGGAGGCCCGCATGATCTCGAACCTCGCTCCGAGATCCGCCGTCAGCAGTGATGGATCCGGGTCCTCGCCGAAGGCCGTGAACAGGTTGTGTTTTCCCGATAGCGGATCGTCGACCGCCGAGAAACCAGCCGCGACCATCGTCGCGGCGGCCACTCCGTTGCGTGCGCCCATGCCACCGAAATCGAATGCCTTCTCTACGTGCTCACGATCGCGCTGCCAGAAAGGAATTCCGGATGCCTGCTGCGCTGAGTAGGAGAGGACGTGACGCACCTGGGTCGGATCAAGACGCAGGAGCGCGGCTGCTGCGGCGGCAGCGCCAAAGGCGGGACCAAGGCTATGGGTGCTGTGCCGCGACGTATCCGGCTTGCGAAGCCCAAGGGCGATTGTCACGCGCGCGCCGATGTCATAGCCGAGCGTAACCGCGCGGAGGAGATCCGTTCCGCTGCAGTCCTGCCGTTCTGCAATCGCGAGCGCAGCCGGTACAATTCCGCAGCCCGGATGAAACCGGCCCGCGAGATGCGAGTCGTCCGTTTCATCCGCATGACCGGCCATGCCATTGGCCAGGGCTGCATTGACCACCGGCACAGCCAGCGATGTCCCGATGACGGTGGCCTCCGGCGCGCCGCCGATGGGGCCGACATAGGCAGCCGCGAGTCGGCCAGCCCGCAGGCGCGACCCCGACAGGATGGCAGCAAGGGTATCCAGAACATGGTGCTTCGTCTCGGCGGCTACCTCCGGCGGCAGCTCACGGTCGAGAGTTCCGGCAATGTATTCCGCCAGGAACGATACCTGCTGTGAGACCCCGCTGCTGGGATATTCCTTCATGGGAGGCTTCCTCTTGCATTGCCGCTGAAATCGCCCGGCCTGCTTCGGTGGCAGGCACAGACTTTCCCGCATTCTTGATCCTCTTTGGAGGATTGCTGTTGTTGCATTCTCTGGATGCTAACGTATACAAATAAGGACAAAGCGCCAGAGAACAATTTGAAACGATCATTGGCTCGGGAGGCCAGGATGAGCAGCCAGTTCGCAACTCAAATGGATTATGGGGCTGCCGCCCTCGACCTGAACGTCACGAAGGACCTATGCTCTTTCCTGTCATCCTTCACGTTCGAAGACCTGCCCGAGAAGGCTGTTCATGAGGGGCGGCGCGGCGTGATGGATTGGATCGGTTGCGCGCTCGCCGGAAGCCAGCATCCGACCATCACGAAACTGGTCGGCGTTCTCTCCGATCTCGGAGGGGCTTCCCAGGCCACCGTGCTCGGCCGGCAGATGAAAATAGGCCTCCTTGAGGCACCCATCGCCAATGGTCAGATGGGGCATGTTCTCGATTTCGACGACACCCACATGGGCGGGGTTGTCCTTCACGCAAGTTCGCCGGTTCTGTCCGCGCTCCTCGCGCTTTCGGAGCGAAGCCCGTTCACCGGCCGGGATCTCATCGCGGCCTATTGTGCCGGCTTTGAGGCTGGCGTGCGTGCCGGGCAGGGGGCGCCTGGGCATCACGCAGGCGGCTGGCATCTGACCGGAACGCTCGGCTCCATTGCCGCCGGAGCCGCGGCAGGGAAGCTGCTGGGCCTCGATGCGCAGCAGTTGACCAATGCGCTCGGCATTGCGGCGACCCAAGCTGCGGGAATGCAGCAGAATCGCGGGACGATGTGCAAGTCGTTCCATGCAGGCAAGGCCGGGTCCAGCGGCGTGCTGGCGGCGCTGCTTGCGCAACGCGGCTTCGACAGTTCCGATGAAATCCTCGAGGGAAAGCGCGGATTCTGCCGGATCTACAGCAAGGACGCTGCGACGGAGCTCATTCTCGATCAGCTGGGAGAGCGGTGGGAGATCACGCGCAACGGCCACAAGCCCTATGCCTGCGGAGTCGTTCTTCACCCGACCATCGACGCCATGATCGCGCTGGCGGCAAAGGTACCGAAGAATGAGCATGTGGTCGCCATCGAACTGCGCGTCAATCCGCTGGCGGTCACGATCACAGGCGTGGCCAACCCGAAGACGGGCCTGAAGTCCAAGTTCAGCCTTTCCCACACCGCAGCGGTGTCGTTCCTCGACGGAGCCGCGGGCGTCGCGCAGTATACCGACAAACGAGCGTTCGATCCGAATGTGGCCGCGCTCCGCGAGCGGGTCAGCGCCCGGATGGACGAAAGCCTGCGCAAGGATCAGGCCTGGGCTGCCGTCGTGACGCAATCGGGCGCACGCTACGAGCACCTGGTGGATCATGCGAGCGGAACGGTCGACAATCCCATGTCCGACAGCGCAATCGAGAGCAAGTTTCTCGCAAACTCATCGCCCGTCATCGGGCAGGAGAGGGCGCTGAGAGCACGCGATGCGATTTGGTCGCTCGACCGGCTGGAAGACGTTCGGGATCTGCTCGCCTTATGCGCCTGATCTCCAAATGGCGCATTCCGCCGCCGCCAGCTCTTCTGACGCTCTTACTGGCCCTCGGACTGGGCTTCCTGGCGTCCTGGGCTCATGTCCCCCTGGCCTGGGTCCTCGGTCCCCTGATCGCAACAGCCCTCTCATCCGCTGCCGGATACCCAGTCTTTGCACCGACGATGGGCAGGCGGCTGGGGCAGGCGGTCGTCGGAACGAGCGTTGGCCTCAACGTGACCGCGGCGGCTCTTCAAGTCATCATGCTGTGGGCGCCCTTGATGGTCCTGACGGCGTTCGTAGCCATTCTTCTCTCGGCGACCCTGTCCGTGCCGCTCGCGCTGCTCGGCAAGATCGACCACAAGACCGCATTTTTCTCCCTCACCCCAGGCGGTCTGTCCGAAATGGCGAATGTCGGCACGTCGGTGGGGGCGCAGGCGGAGCCGATCGCGCTCTCCCAGGCTCTCCGCGTGGCGCTGCTTGTCTGCCTGATGCCACCCCTCATCATCGCGCTGGGAATTGACGGCGGCATGAATGACCAGGTCGCACAGGTCCGTCTTTCATGGCTGCATGCTGGCCTCGCTCTTCTTGCTGGGCTGGCAGGTGTGGCTCTCACGCGGCTCCTGCGCGTCAACAATCCCTGGACTGTGGGAGCCATCATCGGCGCGGCCGTCGTTGCCGCAACCGGGCTTCTCGCGGGACGAATGCCGGGTGTGCTGTTCTCCCTGGGTCAGTTCTTCATCGGCATCTCGATCGGATCGAGGTTCCGTCGCGAAAGCCTAGAGCGCCTGCCGCGCCTGGCTGCCATCAGCGCCGCCTTCACCATCCTGCTGGCTGCACTGCTCTTCGGCTATGCTTGGCTCCTATCCATTGCGACTGCAATCGATGTCGCGAGCGCAGCTCTGGGATCGTCTCCAGGCGGCATGGCGGAGATGGCTCTTACAGCCCAGGTGCTGCACCTGAATGTCGCCCTCGTGACCGCCTTCCATGTGGTCCGCGCTTTCCTCGTGAACGGTTTCACGCTCCACTTCTACAATCTCTTCACGAGGCTCGGCCTGTTCAGGCTTCTCGACGCCATCTTCGGACACAAGCAGTCACGCAGCTGACGCAGCGTTTCAGGTGCATCCGAGCAGTTTCGGTGCGTATCCCAGTATTCCGGTGAAAGTAGAGTTCGCGGTTGTAACTTGATCGAATGCAGATACTGTGCACTATCGTATACAAAAATTTGGGTCGGGGTCTTCAGACTGACTGCAATGACCGCGAGACGGTAGATGGATACGAGATGGCAGATGGATAATGGCAACTAAGTTGCAAAGCCTTCTCGCCGAGCTGACTGCTGGAGAGCCCAGGCCTCCAAATCATGTGGCCGACAAGACCCTGGCATTGCGCGGATCAGGGATACGGGAGAAAGTCGTGGACGATAGGAAGACGCTCGACGGGCAGGTGGCGATCGTAACCGGAGGGGTCCGGCGCATTGGCAGGGCCATGGCTCTTTCTTTGGCTCGTGAGGGGGCTACAGTCGTCATCAACGCGAAGTCGTCCCGTGATGAGGCCGAGGCTACTGCGAAGGAAGTGGAGGCTGCTGGCGGTCGGGCTCTGGTTCATCTCGCGGATGTCACCAACGAGGCTGATGTCGAAGGCATGGTCACGAAGGTGATCGAGACTTTCGGGCATGTCGACATTCTCATCAATAACGCAGCCATTAGGCGGGAAGTCCCCTTCACGCAGATGTCCCTGGCTGAATGGCGGGAGATCACCAGCGTTATCCTCGAGGGAGCTTTCCTAGGATCCCGGGCCGTTCTGTCCCACATGGTCAGGGCCAAGCATGGGCGCATCATCAACATCGGCGGAGTAAGCGCTCACACCGGAGCCTACAACCGTGCACATGTCGCAACGGCCAAGAGCGGGTTGACTGGAATGACACGTGCTCTCGCCGTCGAATTCGCCGAACATGGGATCACAGTGAATTGTGTTGTTCCGGGCAAGATCGGCGGAAAGCGCTCGGAGACCTCGGGGCACAGCGTCTCCCTTCCCGGAGGCGGTCAGCCGCTCGTCGGGCATGACGGCGCCCCAGAGGATGTAGCGGAAGTCGTTCGTATGCTCTGCCTTCCCACAGGCGGCTTCATCACGGGCCAAACCATTCATGTCAGCGGTGGTCTCTTCATGCCGTGAGCAGCCTACAGGATTATTTACAGGCTTGAACGTCAGGGCACTTGATATCCGTTCCAGAATGGTCGATTATAAACTGTCGACAGTATACAAAAACATTCTCGACTAAGACTGCCGCTAAGGCAGCTTCATCGGTGACAGGAGGAAGCAATGAAATTCACCCAGATCAAATTGGCGCTCTGTGCCGGGTTGGCCGCAGCCAGCCTGATGACACAGCCAACATTGGCCGCCGAGTATCCGCACAAGACGGTCAAACTCATCACGCATTCCAGCCCGGGCGGCGGAACCGACGTCTTTCTGCGCGAACTCGTGAAGCATCTCTCGCCCATCATGGGCGTGACGTTCGCGGTAGAGAACGTCCGCGGCGGCGCCGGCGCCAAGGCAGTCGCGCATTTGGCGAACTCGCCTGCCGACGGCAGCATTTTCTACGGCACGACGCCGAGCTACATCAACACGTCCCTCCTCAGCAAGCCTGAAAAGACTTACGAGGATCTCGATCCGGTCGTGAACCTCTTCCAGGATCCGCAGATCGTCTTCGTGCGCGCTGACAGCCCGTACAAGACGCTGAAGGATGTCATCGAAGACGCCAAGAAGCGCCCCAACCAGGTTCGCGTCGGCGTGAGCACGCCGGGCTCTCTCGACCGGCAGGTCATGGAGCAGCTCAAGGCCGAGACCAGCGCCGAGATGACGATCATCACCCATGATGGCGGTGGTGATGTAATGCTCAGTGTCCTCAACGGAACGGCCAATGTCGGCATCGGCGAAATTGCGGAACTGCGCGGACAGATCGATGCGGGTAAGATCAGGCTGATTACAAGCTACACCAACCAGCGTCTCAAGCAGTTCCCCGATGTGCCGACCGCGAAGGAGCAGGGCATTAACCTCGTCGTGCGCAAGTTCCGCGGCATTGCGGGCCCCAAAGGCCTCCCCAAGAATGTCGTCGCTGCGTGGGAGAGCGGAATCCAGAAGGTTCTCGAGGCGCCGGACTTCAAAGCCTGGTACGAAAAGGATGCTCTCGTGCCGGACTACATGAGTCAGGAAGAGTACAAGAAGTTCACGGCTGAGTTCGCCGAAGGACAAAAAGCCTTCTTCCAGAAGTACGGCATTACGACGGACTAAGGTCACGGGCCTTTCGGGAGAGCGACCATGCGAGGCACTCTGATTACTGCGATCCTGCTTTTCATCTTTGCGGTGGTCTTCTGGTTCGCAGCCGACGCCATTCCGAAAAGCCAACTTGGTGGTACCGTAGGGGCTGACGGTCTGCCGAAGCTGCTTGCAATAGCACTCGGCGTTCTATCGGCGGGCCTGATTGTCCAATCGCTTCTGGCGATGAAGGCAGCAGGGCCCGCCGTTCCTGCCGAGCCGAAGCGCAGGAGCGGGAACATTGCCCGCCATCTTTGGGCCGCCGGCATGATCGCGATCGGTGCGGTCTACCTCATCGTAGTTCCCTATCTCGGCTACATGCTCTCGGTAGGCCTGCTGCTGCTCACGGTAGCCCTCTACAACGGAAAGCGTCCATCATTCGGGCTCCTGCTTTTCGCGGCTCTGGGTGCGGGATTCTTTTACCTGATGTTCGTCCGCCTTCTGGATGTCCCCCTGCCAGCGGGCTTCTGGCCGGCGCTTGTAGGCTGAGCGCCGAACCGGCGCGCCTGCGAACTCATTTAATTGTGATTGGAGCGTAAAGATGGAAGGCCTCTCCTACGCGTGGCATGCCGTGTCTTCAATGCCCGTTTTGGCGGCGGCATGCGGCGGCGTCCTCTGGGGTATTCTGGGCGGCGCGCTTCCGGGTGTCTCGCCATCGATCGCGATGGCCCTGCTGCTTCCCTTCACCTACAGCCTTCCGCCTCTTGTCGCCGTCGTCCTTCTTGCTTCCGTCTATGTCGGCGCTGAATACGGCGGCTCCATTCCGGCCATCCTCATTCGCACGCCGGGAACGAATTCTGCTGCGGCAACGACGATCGACGGCTATGCCATGCACTTGCAGGGCCGCGGTGGCGAGGCCCTCGGCCTTTCTCTCGTCGGCGGCACGATCGGCGGTTTGTTCGGGCTGATCCTGCTCACGACACTCACCGAGTCTCTTGCAAACCTCGCGCTTCTCTTTACGCCGCCTGCTTATTTCGCGATGGGCATTCTCGGCATCAGCGTCATTGCCTCGCTGTCGGAAGGAGCTCTGCTGAAGGGGCTGATCGCAGGCGTGCTCGGCATGATGATTGCGACCGTCGGAACGGATCCGATCTCAGGAGTCAGTCGGTTTACCTTCGGCGATCCCAATCTGCTCGAGGGCATCCACTTCATCCTGATTATGCTCGGCATCTTCGCGTTATCGGAACTTATGGTTCAGGCGGGCGAGAGCAGGTGGCGGGAAGGGGCAGTGTCAGAAGCAGGCAAGGCGACCCTCAAGCTCCCGAGCTTGAAGACCCTGTGGCGCCTGCGTCGTGCGCAAGGCATCGGTTGCGCGCTGGGTGCTGTCGAAGGAGCCATTCCTGGTGCAGGCGGATCGGTCGCAGCCTTCCTGTCCTACAACGAGGCCCGGCGGTGGTCGAAAGAGCCGGAAAAATTCGGCCATGGCTCGGAGGAGGGCGTGATCGCTCCGGAGACCGCCAACAACGTCGTCTCCGCCACTGCGCTCGTTCCCACTCTGAGCTTCGGCATTCCCGGGTCGAATTCGACGGCCATCCTTCTCGGCGGCTTCCTCATCCATGGCCTGCAGCCCGGTCCGCTCCTGTTCACGTCGAATCCGGAAATCGTCTATGGACTCTTCGGTGGTCTTTTCACGGCCAACCTGCTGATGTTCCTCCTCGGCATGGTCATTCTCGGGCCGTGCATCTGGCTTGTGAAACGGCCTAAGCCTTACCTGATGGCGGCCATCTTCGGTCTCGTCGTATCCGGCGTCTATTCGATCGATCACAGCCTGTTCGATCTCTGGATCGTCCTGGCGGCGGGCATCGTCGGCTATGTCATGCGCGTCCTCGGCTTTCCGCACCTGCCCCTGATCCTGGGCCTCGTGCTCGGCTACATGATCGAGTCCAACTATCGGCGCGCCCTGCTGATGACGAACGGGGATCACATCGTCTTCCTGCAGGACAATGTCAGCCTCGGCCTTCTCACCTGCGCGGCTCTCGTCATCGGCGTCTCGGCGGTGAGAGAGATCCGTCGCTGGAGGAAGCCGTTGGTGATCGCGTTACCGCAGGCCCAGTAGCAGGATCATTGACAATCCGATCCGTCGGCGCGGGGGATGCATGGGGTATTCCCGCGCCTGCTCATGTGGAGAACGAAATGGCTAAAGAGAATGCGCCCCCGCCCGGACAGGCGATTGCGGAGCAGTTCGCTGCGTGGGCCTGCGCGTTGGACGGAGCCTCGCTCCCCAGCGAACTTCGGGAGATAGCGACATCCGCGCTCATCGACCATGCCGGTCTGAGCGTGTCGGCCCGCCACGAGGAATACGTGCAGGCCATCGTCTCCGCTTGGGAAGGCAAGGGCGGATGCACGGCCTTCGGCCATGCGCAAGGCTTCGATGCCGCCGGCGCTGCATTGGTCAACGGAACCGCATCCCACGGCGAGGATTACGACGATACCTTCGAAGGAACGCCCGTACACACCAGCGCGGTGATCGTGCCGGCCGTCCTTGCTGCCTGCGAGCGCTACGGACGAAGCGGAGAGGACGCGCTGCGCGGTATCGCAGTTGGCGCGGAGCTGATGTGCCGCATGGCGATCGTCGCGCCGACGGCCCAGCACCGGGCCGGTTTCCATCCGACCGCGATTATCGGAGCCCTTGGCGCTGCCGCAGGCGTTGGTACGGCACTCCGCCTCACCCCGACGCAGATGGTCGACTCCCTCGGCGTTGCGGCAAGTTTCGCGTCGGGCATCATCGAATATCTCGCTGAAGGCACCTGGACGAAGCGCATCCATCCGGGATGGGCCGCTCAAGCGGGGCTACGAGCAGCACTCTTCGGCCGCGCCGGTTTCAAGGGGCCGCGTACCGTCTTCGAGGGCGAGCACGGTTTTTTCTACGCCTTCGGCGTTCCGGAGATTGCGGCGGACTTCTCGCGCATCACATCCGGGCTGGGGGATGAGTGGAAGGCGGCGCGCATCGCGTTCAAGCCCTATGCGTGCGGCACGATGGTCCAGCCATTTATCGACTGCGCCATTCGCCTGGCTCGCGAGGGCGTCGGAGCCGATCAGATCGAGGATGTCCTCTGCAAGGTCGGCGAGGGGACCGTGCACCGGCTGTGGGAGCCGCTTGCGGAGAAGCGTCGTCCCTCGACACCCTATTCGGCGAAGTTCAGCGTCCCCTTCGGCGTTGCCGTAGGCTTCGTCAATCGCGCTGCAGGCCTGGGGCAGTTCACGGATGAGCGCATCACCGATCCGGACGTTCTCGAGCTCGCCGGTAAGGTGCACTACGAAATCGACCCGAACGATGAGTACCCACGGAACTACACCGGAACCGTGATCGTGACCCTGAAGGACGGAAGCACGCGCAGCGCTCACCAGCCGCATATGCGCGGCGGTGCCCGCGAGCCCTTGTCGCGAGCGGAGATCCTCGACAAGTTCCGGGCGAACACCCGGTATGGCGGTTGGACCGACCACCAGGCCGAGGCCCTGGCGCAGTGGTGCGAACGCCTCTTCGGGGCTCCGAATCTCGACGGCATCGAGGAGTTCCGGGCATAACGCCGGGAGGCGCGGTCCTTCTCCTGGGGCAGCGCTTCAGGAAAGGACGGCGCGGCCAGCTCTATTCGACACGCAAGCGGGCCTGGAGAAGCACTGGCCCGCTTCTGCCCTCTGTTTTTCTGTAACGTAAAAAGTGTTGACAATTTGCACGGGAAAGGTTGTACCTCCCGGCATGATCCCGAGCACCCCTTCCCAAGAACTCGCAGTCCTGCAGACCTCCTCGCTTGCAACGGCAATCGAGCGCGAGGTCGAGCGTCTCATTCTCAGCGGCAGCTTCGCGCCGGGTGAGCGCATCAACGAGAACCAGCTGGCCCAGAAGCTTGGGACCAGCCGGGGGCCCATCCGAGAGGCCGTGCGCGCGCTCGAAGGTTCGGGTCTTGTCGTGTCGATCCCGAACAGGGGATCTTTCATCCGCCGCCTGTCCATCGAGGAGGCCCTGGAGATCTACGAAGTCCGCTCGGTCTTGTTCGGGCTGGCGGGGCAACTTCTGGCCATGCGGGTGACGGACAAGCAGATCAAGCAGATGGGAGAGTTTGTTGCGGGTATGGAGAAGGCCTCGCGCAAACAGGACTTCGAGGCCTATTACCCATTGAACCTTGCGCTGCACGAGTTCATCGTCGACTCGGCTGGGAACACCACGCTTGCCCAGCATTACCGGAGCCTCGTGAAGAAGCTGCACCTTTTCAGGGCCCGGAGCCTCGTCCAGGGCGGCGGTCTTGCCGTTTCCAACAAGGAGCACCGCGAGATGTTGGCTGCCATAGCGGCTCGCGATCCGGGCCGAGCCTACGAGGCGCACCGGGGCCACGTGGCCTTCGCCAAGGATCGTCTGCTCGCCGTCGTGCATGCTGAAGGCAAGGTGGTTGGCTGAACTGATTCAAGGCCAGCCAGCCGAAACCGAAAGCGTCAGGGTCAATTTAACGGCAGAATTGTCAACAGTTGTCTGTTGACGAGAGTTCCTGGTCTAGGGATGATGCTGCCAGCATCTGGGGCCGGTTGTTTGGCCCCGCTCCTATTCGAGGAACTGGCGCCATGAGCACATCAGACGGATCCACCCTCCCGCGCATTGCGTTCGTCCTTGGAGACTATACGGGGATTGGACCTGAGATTTCCGCGCGGATCCTGCATTCAGGAGCCTTGGCGGGGGAGGCTCGCCTTCTGGTCGTCGGCGATGTCCGCGTTCTGGAGCAGGGCATGAGGGATGCCGGCGTGTCCTTCGCCTGGCACCGTGTCGGGAGCGCCCAGTCCGTCGATTGGTCGGCGTCCTCCGTTCCGGTGCTTGATCTCGGCAATACTGATCCGGTCACCCTGGAACGGGGAGTTGTCTCTGCGGAATCCGGCCGGTTGACCGGCGATACGCTGGCTTTCGCCATCGAGATGGCGAAGCGGGGCGAGGTCGATGCGATCACTTTTGCACCGTTGAACAAGGCAGCTCTTTGGGCAGGCGGCTGGAAGTTCCCGGACGAGCACAAGATGTTTGCTCATCTCCTAGGACATGAAGGCTACTTCTCTGAGATGAACGTGCTGGACGGGCAATGGATGTCCCGTGTGACGTCTCATGTCTCGCTGCGCGAGGCACTCGACCTGATTACTGCGGAATCCATCGAGGATGCGATCCGCCTCGTCGACAGAACGATGCGGCGCGCCAACATTGCCAAGCCCCGCATCGCAGTCGCCGCGCTGAACCCGCATGCGGGTGAGGGGGGGCTGTTTGGCAGAGACGAAATCGAGCTGATCGGTCCGACCGTCGCGAAGGTTGCGGCTACGGGTGTCGACTGCCGCGGGCCGTTCCCGGCTGACACGATCTACGTCAAGGCTTTCGCGGGCGAATACGACAGCGTCGTCGCGATGTATCACGACCAGGGGCAGATCGCGACGAAGATCCGTGGCTTCAACCGCGGTGTCACCGTGACGGCCGGGCTGGATACCGTTTTCACGACGCCCTCCCATGGAACGGCCTTCGACATCGTCGGCAAGGGCGTGGCGTCCACGGGCGCGCTCGAGAATGCCCTGCGCCTCGCGGCGCAGCTCGCAGGCAATGCCTCGGCCGCCAAGAGGACGGAAAACACCGCCGCAGCCTGAGATTGATCGGAGGCTCTGAGGGGAGGAACCTGGCTTGAGCACGCAGACGACGCAATCTGGAACAAATAGTCCGCCGCCGCTTATCCCGCACGGCCCCACTCTCATGGAAGGCTTTCGCCGCGAGCGGATCAGAACATCGGGCGCGGAGATCAACGTGGCGATCGCTGGGAGGGGGCCTCCGCTTTTGCTGCTGCACGGCAATCCACTGACGCTGGTCAGCTGGCACAAGATCGCTCCTTCGCTCGCGCGTTCCTTCACCGTCGTTGCGCCGGATCTGCGCGGCTATGGCGACAGCTCAAAGCCGGATGGCGGACCTGACCATGCGGCCTATTCGTTTCGCGCGATGTCGGAGGACAATGTCGAACTGATGTCGTCGCTGGGTTTCGAGCGGTTCAGCGTTGCGGGTCATGATCGGGGCGCACGCGTCGCGTTCCGCATGGCGCTCGACCATCCAGATCGGATCGAGCGCATGGCGGCCCTCGACATCGTTCCCACTCATCACGTGTTGAGCAATGTCAGTTTGGGCTGGGGCCTGGAATCGTATCACTGGTTCTTCATGGCGCAGAAATATCCGTTCCCGGAAAAGCTGCTGACGGCGGATCTCGATTACTACATGCGCTACAAGCTCAACAAGAAGGACGTAGGCCTGGAGATCTTTACGCCCGAGGCCATCGCCGAGTACATCCGCTGCGCCACGCCTGAGCAGATCCACGCCGTATGCGAGGATTACCGTGCCACGGTGACGATCGACTTCGAGATGGACACGGCTGATTTCGGCCAGAAGCAGATCGCCTGTCCAACCCTCGTCATCTGGGGGGCGAACAGCCATTGCGGCCGGCATTTCAAGCCGCTCGAGGCGTGGGCGCCATGGGCTCCGGATCTGCGCGGCTTCGATGTCCCTACTGGACATTACCCTGCCGAACACCGCCCCGATCTCATCTACCCGGCCTTCTGGACGTTCTTCCGCGGCGGCGAACCTGTGCGGCCTGCGCAATGAGCACGAGACTGCACCCTGCCGACGCGAAACGCCTCGTTCATGGGCCAGGGGAAATCGCAATCCTGGACGTGCGTGAACATGGGCAATACGGCGAGGGGCATCCGCTCCTCGCAACCAGTGCTCCCTACAGTCGCCTTGAGGCAGTCGTGCCGGTTCTGGTTCCGAACCGTTTCGTCCAGCTTCTTCTGCTCGATGACGGCGATGGCGTCGCCGAGCGCGCTGCCGCGCGGCTTGAAGAACTGGGTTACATCCATGTTTCAACGGTGGAGGGTGGCGCTCCCGCTTGGGCCGCTGCGGGCTTTGCCCTCTACAAGGGCGTCAACGTGCCTTCGAAAACGCTCGGCGAACTCGTCGAGATGGTTTGGCACCCCAAAATGATCGATGCGCGGACGCTCCGCGCATGGCAGGAGGAGGGCCGACCACACGTCCTGTTCGACACGCGCCCGCCGAGCGAATACCGGAAGATGACCGTTCCAGGCGCGCGCTCCGGTCCCAACGGGGAGTTGCTGCACCGCATGTCTAGCGCGGTCGCCGACCGCGATGCTCCTATCGTGCTTACCTGCGCCGGGCGGACGCGCGGCCTTGTTGGAGCAATCGGATTGCGGGCGGCGGGCGTTCCGAATCCGGTCTACGCGCTTGAGAACGGCACGCAGGGATGGGCGCTCGCCGGCTTCGATCTGGCGCGCGGGTGCAATCCCGATCCCTTGCCCGATCTCGAGACAGAGGGAGCTGCTGAAAGCAGAGCCCGCGCGGACCGGATCAGGGAGAGCACAGCGATCCCATTCATCGATTCAAAGACGTTCGAGGATCTCGCCCGGGATACGTCGCGCACCCTCTCTCTCCTTGATGTACGCAGCGCCGAGGAATATGCGCAGGGGCATCTGCCGGGAGCTCTCCATGCTCCTTGCGTCCAGATCGTGCAGGCGACTGACGAGTGGGTCGGCGTGCGCCGTTCCCGCCTTGTGCTGACCGACGATACGGGCTTGCGCGCGGTCCTCGCCGCCTTCTGGCTGCGGCAGCTCGGTTACGAGGTATACGTGCTTCGCCGCGACGATGCGGTTGACCTCGACGAGAGCTGGCTGAGGATGAGGCCGCTTCCCCATCCTGGTGCGCGTGGAGCGCTTCGCAGCGTTTCACCCGAGCAAGCTGCGGCGTCGGTGGAGGAGGGACGTGCAGTTCTGATCGACCTCAGGCCGTCGGTGGCGTATCGCCAGAGCCATCCGGAAGGCGCATTGTGGTCCATTCGCCCGCGCTTGGAGCAGGCGGTCCTCCCACGGAAAGCCGTGCTGCTCATTGCAACGGATGCGATGACCGCGCAGCTGGCTGCCGTCGATCTCGCTGCAATCGGTATGGCCGATGTCGGCATTGTCGAAGGCGGCATAGAAGGGTGGCGAGACGCGGGCTTGCCCTTGGTGGCATCGCCGGAACAGCCGCCTGACGAGGAGGCTATCGATTTTCTCTTCTTCGTGCATGACCGGCACGACGGCAATCTCGAAGCGGCCCGCCGTTACCTTGAATGGGAGACCGGGCTCGTCAGGCAACTAGACTCGGACGAACGTGCCGAGTTCAAGCTTGCCGAGCCTTTCTAAACATGGCGCGGGAAAGGATCGCTTCTTTTCCCGCGCCCTGACGCTTAGGCTGCCGCGATTGCCTTCAGAACGCCTTGAGTCATTCCCGTGGTGCTGGCCGTGCCGCGAATGTCCGGCGTGCGCGTGGCAGGATCGCCAAGAGCCGCCGTCATGCCCTGCTCCATCAGTTGAGCCGCCGCGACAGCTTCGGGAACATTGCGCTGACGTCCCAGCCAGTCGAGCATCATGCGGGTGGACTCGATCATCGCATAAGGGTTGGCGATGTTCTTGCCGGCGATGTCGGGAGCCGACCCGTGAGTCGCCTGAGCCATGGCAATGTTGCCGTTGCCGATCGAAAGGCCCGGAGCCATGCCGAGGCCGCCGACGAGGCCTGCGGCTTCATCGGTGAGAATGTCGCCGAACATGTTCGTCGTCACCACCGTGTCGAAGGTTTGCGGATCGCGAACGAGGCGCATGGCGAAGGTATCGACGATCACCTCGTCGACGGTGACATCAGGATAATCCTTCGCGGCGCGATAGCACTCCTCCACGAACATGCCGCATCCGAGCTTGAACACGGTGTTCTTGTGCACGAGGGTCAGGCGTTTCCGGCGCGAGCGGGCGATTTCCAGCGCAGCCTTGGCGACGCGGTAGCTGCCCGCCCGAGTGATGACTCGGACGGAGATCGTGACGTCTTCCGTAGGGCGGAACTCGCCCGAGCCCGCGACCACGTTGCGGTCGGGCTGGAAGCCTTCGTTGTTCTCACGGACGATGACTAGATCCACGCCTTCGAAAAGGCCGCCGAGATCCGGATAGGACCGCGTCGGGCGCACGTTCGCGAAGAGATTGAAGTGCTTGCGCAGGATCGGGTGGGGATTGATCGCACCCGGCACCTTGGGATAGTCCCGGTGGCCGATGGGCCCCAGGATCCAGCCGTCGAAGGTGGCAAGCGTTTCGAGCGTGCCCTCGGGCAGGGTCGATCCGTGCGTGTCGAGCGCGGTCCGGCCGATGGGCATCGGCCGCCAGTCGATCCGCAGCCCGGTCCGTTCCGCCGCAGCTTTCGCCACTTCGACCGATGCCGGGACGATCTCGTGACCGATATCGTCCCCGTTGAGGATTCCGAGAATGAGGTGGGCCGATGCCATCATGTAATCCTTACGCGCTCGTGGCGGTGCCGTTCGGAACGGAGAGACGCGCGATTTCCGCGACATCATCCATTTCCGCAAAGCGCCATGCTGCCGAGAGGAGGCGCTCCGTTCCCTCCTTGCCGAGGATTGCCTCGGACTGCTTGATGAACTTGCGATCCAGCTCTTCGTCGGTGAGGGGGCGGTCGAGGCTTCCGATCGCGTGCTCGATGCGCCGATTCACCTGACGTCCGTCGTGAAAGGTCACCGTCATTTCGACCTGATCTTCATGGATGGACTGATCGGTTTCCGCCTTCACGCGGCCGCGTAGCTCCACGATCGATGGATCGTTCACGGCCTCGTCGGTGAAGGCGGTAGGTGTGCCGTCGCCGCGCAGCAGTGCCGTTGCAGCTGCGTGGAAAACACTGAACTTGCCCTCGAGCCCGGTGCGAGGCGCCGTCTTACCGGTTAGCTCCAAAACGAGCGGATGAGTCCTGAGCTCGACCTTCTCGATGTTGCGGACCTCATCCCCGATTTCCTCGCGCAGCTGGATACAGGCGTCGATGGTCGGGTGAATGACGATACCGCAGGCGAAGGGCTTGTAGCTGTTGAGACCGGCTTCCCAGGTCTTGCCGAGGCCCTCGGTGATCTCGGTGTAGTCCTGCTTCGTCGATACTACATTGGCCCAGCCGCGCGGGGCTTCGATGCCGCGCTCGGAGCTGTCGAAACCGGACTTCGCCAGGAACGCCGCCAGGGCGCCGTTCTGGGCCGCGCGGCCGGGATGGAAGCTCTTGCACATGGTCCCGAACATCTCGCGCAGACCGGAGGATTGGGTCGCCGCGATGCCGAGGGCCCATGTCATGCGCTGCTCGTCGAGGCCGAGCAGCCGGCCCACCGCGGCGGCGGCGCCGAACACGCCAGCCGTTCCGGTGATATGCCAGCCACGATCATAGTGATCTGGATAGACGGCGTTGCCGATCCGGCACTCCACCTCCACTCCGACGATCATCGCGGCCAGAAGATCCGCGCCGGACACGGGCTGCATCTCCGCCACGGCGAGAGCAGCCGAAGCTACCGGACCGGCAGGGTGGATGATCGTCTTGAGGTGTGTGTCGTCGTAATCGAGGACGTGCGAGCTGACGCCGTTTATAAGTGCGGCGTGAAGCGCATCGAGCCGGTCGCCTCGTCCGATCACGGTCGCCTGCGCCGGGCCCGAAAAGAGCCGGACCGCATCAAGCGCACGATCCACCGTCTCATGCGAAACGCCGCCGACGGCGCAGCCGAGCCAGTTGACGAATGTCCGCACGCCCTGATCGCGGACATCCTGCGGGATGTCCGCGAGCCTGCACTCCACCGCCCAGCGGGCGAGCGTCCGTGTAACACCTTGATCTGACATTATCGTTTACCTCATAACAAACCGCGGGCGATGCCGCCGTCGACATTGATGGCCTGGCCCGTGACGTATGCAGCCCGAGGGCTGGCAAGCCACGTGACCATGACCGCGACCTCTTCCGGCCCGGCGAAGCGGCCGAGCGGAATATCCTTTGAGAACTCGTCGATCACCTCGTCGCGCGTGACACCCCGCTCCGCGGCTAGCTTGTCCGCGCGATTGATCCACAGCGGGGTCAGAGTGCGGCCGGGCCCGACGAGATTGACGCGGATGCCATCAGAGGCGAACTCACCGGCGAGCGTCTTCGAAAGGCCCAGAAGACCGGCCTTGTGAACGTTGGAGACGATCTGGTGGGCATAAGGCATCTTGGCCGCTGCCGCGCCGAGAAGAACGACCGCTGGCGTACGCCCTTTTCTGAGAAGGGGCAGGGCGGCCCTGACCGCGCGCACGGTCGAGAGCACGTTGAAGGTGTAGTTCCCGAGCCAGTCCTCGTCTGAGAGACCCTCGAACCCTGAACGAATGGATCCGCCGACAGCGGTGACGAGGCAATCGAGGCCTTCCCATTGGGCGCCGACTTCATTCAGCAGGCGCTCCGCATCGCCAGGAACAGTCAGGTCCACGGTCGCAGTTCGGGGAGTGCGGCCGCAGGCTGCGCCGATGTCGGATGCTGCGGCGTCGAGCTTGTCGGCGCTGCGCGAGGAGAGGATCAGGTCCGCTCCCTCCGCCGCCATCATTCGGGCGGAGGCCAAGCCAATTCCATAGCTCGCTCCGATAACCAGCGTGCGGCGGCCTTCAAGCTCGAGATCCATGGATCCACCTCGTAATGCGCTCGTAAATGCCGAAGGTCAGAAGGATAGTCGCGGCGATCACCGCGATCCGCATCATGTGGAAGGCCGTGACCGCTGCGGTGTCGAGGTGCATGGCCTTGGCGGTGATGACCATCTCCGTCACCCCTGCCGGGGCGAGGGCGAGAAAGCTTGTGGCATAGGAAAGGCCTGTCGCATGCGACAGGACCGCCGCGCCGAGAGCCGCCGCGCCGATCAGAAGGCCGGTCGTGACGGTGGCGGCCATGACGACCCGGGGCAGACGGAAAATCAGGTCCCTCTGGAAGCGGCTCCCGAGAGCGATGCCGATCATCAGCTGCGCCAGAATGATGAGGACCGGCGGCACGGTGACCGTGACAACCTCCGTGCCCCCGATGGTCGCACCAAGAAGCATCGGTCCCACGAGCCAGGGATTGGGAAATTTGAAGGGCTTGAGCAGGAGGGCGGCGCCGGCGCAAAGGATCAGAACCAGAGCCAGGACAAGGTAGCTGCTTTGTACTGCCGCATCGGCGATCACGATACCGCCGTCGTCGCCGAACGCCACCACGAGCAGCGGCACGACGAAGACGACAGCCGTCATCCTGATTGCATGCACAACCGCCACCGCGTCCGCATCGCCGCCGCGCTCGCGGGCGACAATCGCCATGTCCGCCATCCCTGCCGCCGCCGTGGCGAAGAAGGCCGTCGTGCGTTCAACCCGCGCCAGAGGGCGCAGGAC
Source organism: Microvirga makkahensis (assembly GCF_009830105.1). Lineage (GTDB taxonomy): Bacteria > Pseudomonadota > Alphaproteobacteria > Rhizobiales > Beijerinckiaceae > Microvirga > Microvirga makkahensis. The sequence goes on along the minus strand of NZ_WURB01000032.1, from coordinate 6,645 downwards.
AAAGGCCGATATCATCGTGACGACGATTACGAAGATTGTCGCAACCAGCATGGCGGGCAGGAGAGCCATCGTGGCGATCAGCACCGACGGGATGAAGCGCAGTCCAATGGCGAGGCCGACAACGGCCTGTCCCGCCTCTCGGGCCCAGGGCATGGGCCGCAGCTTGATGCCCGTCATCGCCGCAATGGCGCAGAGGGCCAGCGGCCCCAGCATCCATGCCAGCGGAACGTTCAGCGCATCGGCGGCGAAGCCGCCGGCCGTGCCCATGACAAGAGCCGTCGCAAGCTGCACGAGCGGGTGACGGGGCAGCCTTGGATCAAGTCTGCTCAGCCGTTCCAACTTCGGCGAGCCTGCGGGGCTCGTTTCCTGGGCGGGGCGCAAGGCGAATGGTCCCTGTTAGGCGTCGCGGAGCAGAGCGCTGGTCAGCCGGCCGATCGAGGGGAGAGACTCCAGATCTCGGACCATTGCGATGATGTCCTCGCCGCGCGCCTTCGGAAACCGGGCGTACTCGATGCATTCCCGGAACTTGTCGGCAACCTCGTCGTAGGACATCGGGATCATGGGGCTGCCCCTGCCGAAATCGGCCCGCCCGGAAATCTTGCGGCCATCCTTCATCTCAATGTCGATGATGGTGGTCATCTTGTGATAACCTGCACGCTCGGCGTCCTCGTCCACGACGAAGTCAACCCGTTCGATCATCGCCTGCACGTCAGGACGCAGAACCACTTCATCGACGAACTCGTTCAGGCCGGCCCGGCGCTCGAGGAGCAGGATGGCCATGCAGAATTCCATGGAGAACTTGGCCTGGAGCTCATTGCGGGGGCGGTGGTGGATCAGCGCATTGGGCATGTTGGAATTTGTGCCCACGCGAACGCGCTCCACGTCCTCGGACCGGATGTCGTTCTCGCGGATGAGGCGCATCATCTCGGTCATGCCAGGATGCGTCAGCGAGCCTGACGGATGGGGTTTGATGGAGATGCCGGGCTCTGCAAACGTCCAGGGCGCGCCGAGCTTGCCTTCGATCGCCGACGCATCGTAGCCGCCGCCCGCCGCGCTGAAGAAGCCACGCGGAGCTTCGAGGATCTTGTCGGTCGCCGTCCAGCCATACTGAGCGAATTGCGCTGCCGCGACACCGCTTTCGGATGAACGCCCGGCATGGAACGGCTTGGTCATCGTGCCAAAGTTTTCGCGAAGCCCCGCTGATTGGCTGCCGGCAATGGAGAGGGCGCGCTGCGTGGTCTCGACATTGAGGCCCATGAGCTTCGCCGCCGCTGCAGCCGCCGCAAAGGTGCCGCAGGTCGCAGTCGAATGGAAACCCGTCTGATAGTGGCGCGGATTGATGGCCTCGGATATCTTGCACTCGACTTCCACGCCGAGATGGTAGGCAAGCATCACGGCCTGTCCGCCTGCGCGCGTAGCCTCGCCCATGGCGAGCGCCGCCGGAAGGGCAGGGGCGGTGGGGTGCGTCAGCAGTCCGTAGACGCGGTCCGTCGCGACGGCAAGCTGGGTGTCGTCATAATCGTCCGCATGGATGCCGACGCCGTTTGCGAAGGCGGCGAAACGCGGGGCGACGCGCCGATTGCTGCCGATGACGGTCGCCGTGCCTTCGCCAAGGTTGAGATCGTCAAGGTGCTGGCGAACGAGTTCGCCGCTCTTGGCGACCGAGCCGGAGAGGGCAAGGCCAATTCCATCGAGAATGGACTTCTTCCCGAGCCTGACGACATCCTCCGGGAGGTCCTGAGCCTGCGTGTCGCAGATGAATTCCGAAACGTACTTCGTGAGCCCGGCGGCGCTTTGCTCGTTCATTGAACCGTTCCCTCTTCCTGTTCCTCACCGGTCCAGCCGGTCTTTGCGCAACATGGCCCGCCCGATCGAAAATTGTCAACAGTTATCAGTGAACAACCACTCGCACGTCGTAACCGGGATACGCTAGCTCGTGACGCTCGCTTTCTGGTGAGGCTCTCCACGGCGCGCGACCAGATTGCGCTCTCGGCCCTGATAAATGTGGTGGCGCATGGCAGCGAAGGTGCGCATGGGGTCACGGGCTGCTAGGGCTTCCACGATCTCCCTGTGCTCCGCATTCGAGATCTTGAGGGCGGATGCGCCGCCGCTGACTCCTCTGTAGCGGTGGATGTGCAATTCCCTGACGAGCGCCCTGTAGATCTCCCCGATTCTTTGATTTCCGCACATCTCCACAATGGCGTCGTGGAACTCGAGATTGACTGGGTAGTACTTCGTGACGTCTCCCGTCTCGGCCGCCTGCTCCATGAGCTCCAGGATGTCCCATAAGCGGGCAATCTGATTGTCCGTGATGCGCTCGGCCAGGGAGACGCCGGCATAAGCGAATATGCCGGCATGGGCATCGATCACCGCTGCGGCTTCCTCTTCGCTGAGGGAGCGGACAAAGAAACCACGGTTTGGGATCACGTCCACAAGCTTCATGGCGGCGAGGGCGCTGCAGGCTTCTCGAATGGGGCCGCGGCTGACGCCAAGCCGCTGGGCGAGCGCGTTCTCGTTGATCCGCTGCGTCGGCTTGAGCTCGCCGGAGACGATCATGCGCTCGATCTCGGCCTGCACGACGTTCGTCAGAGAACGGGTCCGCAAAAATTCAATAGGCGAAATGACGTGCGAGGCATCTGAACTGTCAGGCATTTTTCAAGCGCTCGACTATGGTTTGGACTCTCGTCAGGCGGTCCGCAGGCGGCATTCACTGCAGATCAACGGGCAGTCTAGCATGGAAAAACAAACTTTGGGAAAATTGTTGACAGTTAACTGTGGTCACAACTAGGCTGATCTGCAGGTAAGGAGCAAGAGGCTTCTGCCCAAAAAAAGCGCCGCCAATGAGCGGCGACCAATCTCATGGAGGAAGTGTATGAAGCGCAGAAGCAATATCACGCGGCGCGGCGCCCTTCGCGTCTCACTGCTGGCTGGTGCGGCCATCCTCGGCCTGTCGTCTATGGCTCAGGCACAGAACTATCCGGAGCGTCCGGTCAACGTGGTGATCCCGTTCGACACGGGGGGCTATAATGATCGTCTGGCGCGAGCCTTTGCGCCATGTCTCGAGAAAGAGCTTGGACAGCCGCTCGCGATCGTGAACAAGCCTGGAGCCGGGACGATGCTCGGAAACAGGTACTTCCTTCAGCAGCCGGATGATGGCTACACCATCATGGCGACCTCGGCAGCGCCATACATTCCGCTAACGATCCTGCTGCAGAATGCGCCTTACAAGGCCGAAGACTTCCACATGATTAACCTGCCCTCGCGCGACTTCACGCTGGTGGCGACTTCCGCCGAGAAGAACATCCAGAGCATGGAGCAGGTCATCGAGCAGCTGAAAAAGGATCCCACGAGCCTCAGCATCGGCGTGCAGCCGGCGTCCGCGGACTTCGTGAATCTCGCGCTGCTCATGGATGCCGCCGGTATCGACCGTTCGAAGCTGCGCATCGTGACTTATAGCGGTGGCGGCCCGGCTCGGAACGGCACGGCTGGCGGTCACGTCGACGTAGGCTTCGTCGGAGGTGAGGGCTTCCTGCCGATCAAGGAAAAGATCAGGCCTCTGCTGGTCTTCTCCGATGAGAAGACGGAGGAATTCCCCAATGCCACGAACGTAGTCGAGTTCGGGAGGAAGAATGGCTTCCAAGGGGAGTTCGTCGAAGGGTCCCAGCGCGGCTGGGCCGTGCATACGAGCTTCAAGGAGAAGCATCCGGACCGCTACCAGAAGCTTGCCAGCGCCATCGAGCGGGCTACGAAGAATCCGGAATGCGTCGCGAAGCTGCAGGCTCAGCAGCTCGCGACCCGCTGGTACGGTCCTGAGGCATCAAACGCCGCCTACAAGAGCACCTTCGAGGCGATGCAGAAGCACCGGGATCTGCTTAAGCCCCAATAAGGCACATGACAGACCGGCTGCGTCGCCGCAGCCGGTCTGCTTCCACCACATCGCCCTTCGGCTTCAGCAAGGCAGTGGCCAATGCGCATAGGAAACCGAACATACAAGGTGGATTGGGGGCACTTTCTCGTCGCCACTTCCATCGCGGCATTCAGCATCGCATATCTTCTGGATGCCCGAGCGACGTCGCTCAACATACAGAACCTCTTGCTCGTCCAGCCTACGGCTCTGTTCGTGCTGCTGATGTATCTGCTGGTTCTCCGGCAATGTATCAGCGTTGCCGAGGGGGCGTTGGTCCCTAGCCGCTCTCCTGAACCCGATGAGCGCGCCGCGCGAGACGAGGAGCGCAAGGGACTCGGCCGCATTGCGGCGTTGATCGCAGTCTTCGGCGTTTTCGCCTTCACGGTCGAAGACATCGGCTATGATGTCGCGGGCTGGGTTTTCACCGTTGTGGGGCTCTGGATCTGCGGCGAGCGGCGCATATGGGTGCTTGCAATATTTCCAGCCATTTTCGCAATCATCGTCGTGCTCGGCTTCAAGATGATGGTGCCGTATCCGATGACGACACTCTTCCTCTGAGGAAAGCTCAATCATGATCGACTTTCCTGCATTGGGTTCCGCCTTCGATCTCCTTGGCTCGAACATGGATGCGTGGCTGTGGGTCGTTCCCGGCCTTCTGATCGGGCTCTTCTTCGGCGCGATGCCTGGCATTTCCGTCTCCATGGCGATGGCGCTGGCCCTCCCGCCATCTCTCTACATGGACTTTCTGCCGGCGATCATCTTTTTAACCTCCGTCTATACAGGCGCCGGCTTCGGCGGCTCCGTCCCGGCTGTGCTCATGAACATTCCTGGCACCTCGTCCGCCGTCGCTACGACCTTCGATGGCTATCCGATGGCGCGTCAGGGGAAGCATAACGAAGCTCTGGGCGTTGCGCTCTTCGCCTCGTGCCTGGGAGTTCTGTTCAGCTACATCGTCCTGTTTGTCCTGATCGCACCGATGGCCGATGCAGTCCTGCGCATCGGCCCTGTGGAGATGGTCGCCGTCGCAATCTGGGGCATGATCCTGCTCGGATCACTCGGAAGCCGCTATGTGACTCGCGGTCTTCTCGCTGCGGCCTTTGGCACCCTGCTCGGCACCATCGGGATGAACACGGCGGGCTATATGCGTGGCACGATGGGGATTCCGTGGCTGCTCGATGGCATTCCCACCATTCCCGCAATGATGGGCCTTCTTGCCGCCAGTCAGCTCTTCAATCTGGTCAATGCCCGCTTCCTCGTGGAGGACGAGTCTGACCGCAAGATCAGCCTGCGCAGGATCCTGGCGGGTGGGGCGTTTGCGCTGCGCAGCCCGGGAGTGGTGCTACGGGGCTCGATCATCGGGTCGCTGGTTGGCGCAGTGCCGGGCGTCGGCTCCTCAATCTCCAATCTGCTTTCCTACGCAATGACCAAGCGTGGCGCCGATGATGGAGACACCTTCGGGCAGGGAAATCCAAAAGGGGTTGTCGCGGCTGAGGCCGCGAACTCGAGTTCCGAGGGCGGTTCGATGGCAACGATGCTGGCGCTCGGAATTCCCGGTGGCGGCGCGACGGCCATTCTTCTCGCTGCGTTCGCGATGCACAACGTGGTCGGCGGGCCAAGCTTCATCGATCAGAACAAGGACATCGTCTACGCGATCATCCTCAGCAATTTCGCGCAGGCCTTTATGCTCCTGTTTATCGGAACGGCGTTCGTGTTCGCCGCCAGCACCCTGGTTCGGGTTCCGCTCCGCTTCCTGATCCCGACCGTGCTTCTGGTGGCCACCATGGGAGCCTTCGCCATCGACGGCACGAGCGCAGGACCGATCACGCTGTTCATCTTCTCGATCATCGGATGGGGCATGTCGCGGTATGAGTATCCTGTCGCCGCGGTCGTGGTCGGGCTTCTTTTGGGACGCATCATCGAGACGGAGGCTTTGCGCTCCTATCAGCTGAGCATCGGCAACCCATTCTATTTCCTGGAGCGTCCTGTTGCGATGGGCGTGGTTGTGGTGATGTTCGCCTCGATCGGTTTTACGGCCTGGCGGAAGTCCAGGCGAAGGAAGCTCGTCGCAGCGCAAACGGCAGCTTGATGATATTGGCGTTTGATGAACATTTTATCCGGAGACGATCGACGCCGGAATAGAATGTTGCTGAACCCTACCTTCTAACGGAGGTCTTTGACCAAACTGCGCCCCAGGCACTTGGCAGCTACTTACTTTGGTACTGTGATGGATGGCGCATACTCCCGATCTCGGCGGATCGGCGAAAATCCGTCAGGTGACGGTGCGGTCATCGTGACGATCCTAAGAGTCCGTCTCGTAAATCATGAGCCTCGTCCCAAGCGGCGGACGAGGAGCATAACGGAAGCGGCGTAGAGGAACGCGCGGGCTGACGTGAGCGTGGCCTCAGGATCCTTCCACAGCCCTCGGTATCGACTGACCCACGCGAAGAATCTTTCAACTACCCAGCGGCGTGGGTTCACCGCAAACCCGACTTGATCGGGTGGCTTTCTGACAATCTCGATGCGGATCGAGCTCGCCTGAGCGGGAGCCTCTCCGGCATAGCCGCTGTCGGCAGACGCTGTGGCGATGAACGGGAATGCTCGCCGCGACAGGCGCAGAACCACTAAGAACGAAGCGATTGAGCTGATCCGGTCGCTGATCGCCAGGCTCGAACTCGGCCTGCGGGAGGAGGGCGGGTTGGACGCTGTAGCGGCACGGCGATCTCGCGCGTATTCTCGTG
>NZ_WURB01000031.1 GCF_009830105.1 Microvirga makkahensis | reverse complement strand
ATCCGGCGCCGCGTCATCTAGATCAAGCCGGCGGAACCATCGATAGGCCAGATGACGCGAGACCTCCTCGCACAGCTTGCGCTCCGAGCGGATGCCGTAGCAGTAGCCGACGATCAGCATGCGCATCATCAGTTCGGGATCGATCGAGGGGCGGCCCGTGTGGCTGTAGAAGGACGCCGGCTCACGATGGATGCCGGCCAGCGCCTGGGTGACAAAGACGTCGATCTTTCCGAAGCAGATGACTGGCGGGGATGCGCTCTTCCAGATGAAAGGAATAGAGGAACTGCGCTTGATCGTTCCGCTGACGCCCCATCGTCGCTGCGTCTCCCTCGCCAATCCTGAGGTGAACGGATCGTGCCCTTCGCGTCAACACAACCGAGTTCTTCAACAGAATCGACCCAGTGCAGACCCTCGCAGGGCGAAGACTTTCAAGTGGCTGCTGATCGCGAGGGGCCGATTCATCCCGGTGGTAGTGGACGAGGGCGAGAACCGCTGTCGATGGCAACGAACGTGAAGACCGCTTCCGTGACCTTGACCTGCTCATCACCGTCTCGGGAGCGGCGCCAGGCTTCGACCTGGAACTTCATGGAGGTCCGCCCGGTCGAAATCAGGTCTGCATAGACCGAGACCTCATCGCCGACATGGACCGGACTATGAAACGCCATCCCATCCACCGCCACGGTCACGCAGCGCCCCCGGGCGCGGCGGGCGGCGGCATTGCCGGCCGCGAGGTCCATCTGCGACATCAGCCAGCCTCCAAAGATGTCTCCGGCAGGGTTGGTATCCGAGGGCATCGCAATCGTTCGAATGACGGCCTCGCGCATCCCGATAGTCTCGACCGTCATGACTGCATCTCTTTCCTGTCCAGGTCGCAGTTCTCAGTGCTCCAGGATCGGCCTGATTTCCTGAAGGTTCTCGATGGTGTGCTCCAGATGGCGGCGCAGCATCTGCGAGGCCTCCTCGTTGTTCCCGCGCTCCAGCAGGTCGAGGATCAGAAGATGCTCCTTGCACTGCTGACGGTAGCGTGTGCGGTCGACCATGGAACGGTATGAGAGCAGACGGCGAACCCGGTTGATGCGTCGGATCGCCTCCAGGAAGAAGAGGTTACCGGAGGCTCCGATGATCGCCTCATGAAACCGTACGCCGCGCTCGTGGAGGGCATCAGCACTATCCGTCTCCAGAGCACCATCCAGAAGCCGCAGCTCCGCGGCACGGCAACGCGCCGCCGTCTCAGGATCCAAATGATAGGTCGGCTCCAGCAACGCGGCCGGTTCAAGGGCCAGACGCACCCGATAGGTCTGCTCCAGGCTCTCGGGGGTCGTGAGCATGGGCGAGAAGGACCAGCCGTAGCCCGGGCGGCGCTCGGCCCAGCCTTCCTGGGCAATTCGGCCCAGCACAGCATTCAGTTGCGCCTTCGTCACCCCATAGGTTTCCCTGAGGTGGGCCTCGGAAACGGGGTCGGGCAGACGGCCCTGGAGGTGATCCTCAGCGATCCTGAAGTAGAGGTCGCAAGCTTCGTTCCTGGCGGTCAGGCCGAGGGTTTCCGGCGACGCGTTCTTAACATCCGAGACGAAGTAGCCGCGATTGCGTTCGTGGGTAAGGACGCCCTTGGAAGCGAGCAACTGCAAGGCCTGGCCGACCGGGAAGCGGGATACATTGAACCGCTCGGCGAGCTCCTGCGCCGTAACATGAGTCCCGACGGCTAACCTGTCCCCCCGAATGTGGTCGAGGATCTGGGCGGCGAGACCCTCAGTCAGCTCGCGCTTTCCGTTGACCGGACGTTCGCCGGCTGAACTCATGAACACGACCCCGTACGCAGTATCTAATATAATTTGATCACCTTTACCCGATTTGCCGCGGTCACGGTACTCTCATGCGCAAAGCTTGGGTCGTAGGCTGGGGCGCGCTACGCCCCATCAGTCCTCGGCTGCCCTGAAACGGCTCAAGCCCTTCATCGCAAATGGCGCCAGAAGGGCAATGGCGGCCAGCATCAGCAAGGTGGCCGAACCCGGATTCTCGAAGAAGACCAGCGGATCGCCAAGGGTGATTTGCATCGAGCGCCGGATCTGCGCCTCCGCCATCGGCCCGAGAATGAGGCCCACCACCATCGGCGCGACCGGATAATCCCAGCGGCGCATCAGCAGGCCAAGGAAGCCGAACACGAACAGCATTCCGACCTCGACCACGGAGGGGTTGGCCGCGACGGTGCCCATGGCCGCAAACACGAGGATCCCGGCATAGAGCCACGGCTGCGGGATTGCCAGAAGCCGCACCCAGAGCCCGACCAGGGGCAGGTTCAGGACGAGGAGCATGGCATTGGCGATAAAGAGGCTCGCCACCACACCCCAGACCAGGGCGGGGTTCTCGGTGAACAGGAGCGGACCCGGGTTCAGCCCGTATTGCTGGAAGCCAGCCAGCATGATCGCCGCCGTGGCGGAAGTCGGCAGTCCGAGGGTCAGCAGGGGCACGAGCGTGCCCGCGGCTGACGCGTTGTTGGCGGCCTCAGGGCCGGCGACGCCCTCGATGGCGCCATGACCAAACTCGTCCGGGTGCTTCGACAGCTTTTTCTCGGTGACATAGGACAGAAACGTCGGCACCTCGGCGCCGCCGGCCGGCAGGGCTCCGATGGGAAAGCCTAACGCCGCGCCGCGCAGCCATGGCCTCCAGGACCGCCGCCAGTCCTCCCGGCTCATCCAGAGCGAGCCCTTGATCGGGACGATCTCCTCCGGGTTGCCCTTGAACCGGGAGGCCACATACAGGGCCTCACCGACCGCGAAGAGACCGACAGCCAGCGTGGTCACCTCAACACCGTCGAGGAGCTCCGGGACCCCGAAAGCCATGCGGGCCTGGCCGGTCAGGATATCAATGCCAACGAGGCCGAGCATCAATCCGATTGCGAGGCTGGTGAGCCCACGAAGAGGGGACTCGCCGAAGGTTGCGGACACCGTCACGAAGGCGAGCACCATCAGGGCGAAGTAATCCCATGGGCCGAAGCTGACGGCCAACTGCACCAGCAGAGGCGCGAAGAACGCAAGCCCGATTGTGGCAAAGGTGCCGGCGACGAAGGAGCCGATGGCCGAGGTCGCCAGGGCCGGTCCGCCCCGTCCAGCCTTGGCCATCTTGTTGCCCTCAATGGCGGTTGCAACCGATGCGCTTTCGCCGGGGGCATTGATCAGGATGGCGGTCGTCGAGCCGCCGTACATGCCGCCGTAGTAGATACCGGCGAACATGATGATCGAGCCGGTGGGATCGAGCTTGAACGTCACCGGCAGCAGGAGGGCGACCGTCAGCGCGGGGCCGATGCCCGGCAGAACCCCGACCGCCGTGCCCAGAAGCACGCCAATGCCAGCGAACAGAAGCTTCGTGGGCTCAAGGGCGACCAGAAAGCCTTGGCCAAGAGCAAAGAACGCATCCATCACGAACTCCTATAGAACAGGCGCTCAAGCGGCCCCGCCGGAAGGGACAGCGTCAGGAGCTTGCTGAACAGCAGATGGATCGAGACGCCGAGGCCGAACCCGATGGCGGCGTCGGCCAGCAGGACGCGCCGCCCGAAGGCCCGTGCGGTAACTACGAAGAGGAGCGTGGTCGCGAGCACGAACCCACCGCCGAAGGCGATGCAGAGCAGCAGGGCGATGAGTCCCAGGGCGATCCAGGCAATCGCAATCCCGTCGGCATGCTCAGGAACAGGCATCCCGTCCCGGAACGCCGCAACGAAGTGGCCGACGCCGAGGACCGCTAGAAAGCCAGCGACGGCAATGGGCATGGCTGTGGGCCCAATCCCGTAGGTGGAGGCGACCGTCTGAGCGGCAGCGTCCCGCTCCACCACAATGGCCAGCACGATCAGGGCGAGGCCCATCACCAGCGCGCGTTTGTCCGCACGCCGCCTCGCAAGCAGCGACATCATCATGGCGTCATCCGATCTTGAGAATTGTCGAGAACGAGGAAAGGAGAGCCCGTCCCACGGGCTCTCCAGGTCTTGGCCTTACGACTTAACGAGACCAACCGAGCGCAGCACCTCGCCCACGCGCTCCTGCTCTTCCTTCAGGAAGGCCTGGAAGGGCTCGCCAGCCAGGTAGTAGTCGTCCCAGCCCTTCTGCTTCAGGATCTCGGCCCATTCCTTCGACTGCACGACCTTCTCAATCTTGTCGGTGAGCGCCTTGCGCTCCTCGTCCGTGATGTCCGGAGCACCCATGATGGCGCGCCAGTTCACGACCTCGACGTTCATGCCTTGCTCCTTGAGCGTGGGGACATCGACACCGGCCAGCCGCTTGCCGGCCGAGAGGGCAAGAGCCCGCAACTTGCCGGCCTTGATCTGGCTTTCGAACTCGCCATAGCCGGACACGCCCGCCGTCACCTTGCCGCCGAGCATGGCCGCCAGGGCCTCACCGCCGCCGGAGAAAGCGACGTAGTTCACTTTCGCCGGATCAGAGCCGGCAGCCTTCGTGAACAGGGCCGCGAGGATGTGGTCCGCGCCACCGGCGGAACCGCCGGCCCAGGTCACCTTCGCCGGGTCCGCTTTGACTGCAGCCGCCAGTTCCTCGATCGCCTTGATCGGCGAGTTGGCCGGCACGACGATGACAAGGGGGTCGCCGGTCAGGCGCGCAATGGGGGTCACCTGGTCGAGGTTGACGGGAGCCTTGTTGCTGAGGATGGCGCCAACCATGGTGATGCCGTTGACGAGGAGCTGGCTCGGGTCGCCCTTGGCCGTGTTGACGAACTGGGCCAGGCCGATGGTGCCGCCGGCGCCTGGAACGTTGACCACTTGGACGCTCTTCGCGAGGCCGTTCTGGGTCAGGACCTGCTGGATGGAGCGCGCAGCGGAGTCCCATCCTCCGCCGGGACCCGCAGGAGCGATGATCTTCAGCTCCTCCTGGGCAAAGGTGGTTGACGCGACGAGCGTCAATGCGGCGACGGCGACGCCGCGGATCGTCTTGGTGAAGTAGCTCACGAGTTCCTCCCTAAGGTTGCGTGAGGGAATGGGTGCTGAACGGTAGTTCCGCTCAGCGTCCCTTGTTCGGCGAGGCCTCTCGCCGGGTGCTTTCACCGTCTCCGGTGAATTTTGGGGCATGCGCCTCACGGCTTGTGGCCTCCGCGTTGACGGCACGATGCAGGATGACGGGAATGATGCCGCCGCCGCGCAGGATCTCGACCTCAAGCCCGGTCTCGATGGCAGCGGTCGCGACAAAGGTTTCAGCTTCGCCGGAGGCAAAGCGGATCGTGACAGATACGGGCGCGCGCGGGCTGATCCGGTCGGGATCGGCATCGATGACGATCTGGTCGCCGGGTTTGAGGTGAAGGCTCTCCGGATGCTGCTCCGCCGGGAGGCGCAGGGGCAGGATGCCCATCCCGATCAGGTTCGAGCGATGGATCCGCTCGAAGCTTGAGGCCAGCACCGCGCGTGCGCCGAGCAGGGCGACGCCCTTGGCAGCCCAATCGCGCGACGAGCCCATGCCATAGCGCTCGCCGGCCACCACCACGACAGAGGCTCCCTCGCTGGCGTAGCGCTCGGCGGCCTGGAACAGAGGCAGATGCGCGCCTGAGCCGACATGGATCGTGAAGCCGGGGGCGATCTGTGGATCGAGGAGGTTGCGAACGGACTTGTTGGTGAACAGGCCCCGGACCATGGCCTCCCAGTTGCCGCGGCGCGATGCGAAGACATTCAGGTCGCGACGGTTCTCGCCGCGCTCCACCAGGTATTCGGCGGCTTCGCCCTGCTGCGGGATCTGCCCGGCAGGGGAGATGTGGTCCGTCGTGATGTCGTCGCCCAGCACCAGTAGCGGGTGCGCGGCGTAGGTGCCGAGGAGCGTGCCCTTGCCGAAGCCCGCGAAGGGTGGGCGCCGGATATAGGTCGAGTTCTGATCCCAGGGGAAGAGGGCCGTGGCAGGAGCATCCAGCACGCGCCAGGTTTCGCTCGCCTCGGCCTCGTCGTACGAGGTATGATAGTCGCCTGCGTTCATAGCTAGCGCGAGGGCCGCATCGATCTCATCGCCCGTAGGCCAGAGATCAGCCAGACGGACGTCCTTGCCCGACGACGAACGTCCAATCGGGTCGACGAGGATGTCGCGGTTGACGTCGCCAGCCAGCGCAAAGGCGATCACGAGTGGAGGCGAGGCCAGGAAGCCCGCTTCGAGTTGCGGATGGACGCGTCCCGGGAAGTTGCGGTTGCCCGACAGGACGGCCACGGGGACAATACCGCGCTCGGTCATGGCCTGCTCGATAACGGCAGGCAGCGGGCCCGAGTTGCCGATGCAGGTCGTGCAGCCGTAGCCGACGATGCCGAACCCCACCGCCTCCAGGTCATCCAGCAGGCCGGCGCGGCGCAGGTAGCGCTCGGCAGTGGGCGAGCCGGGCGCGAGCGAAGTCTTCACCCAGGCGGGTGGGGTGAGACCGAAGCGGCGCGCCTTGCGGGCGAGCAAGCCTGCCGCAACCAGAAGCCTCGGATCGGATGTGTTGGTGCAGCTCGTGATTGCCGCAATCGCCACGGCCCCGTCGCTAGGCTGCTCGGCGGAGGCCGTGGCGGGCCGTGCCGCCAGCATTGGCGCAAGGGCCTCGACAGTCTGTCTCGCCGGAATGCGGTCCTGCGGCCGGCGCGGACCGGCGAGGCTGACCTCGACCTCGCGGAGGTTGATCTCAACCATGTCGGTAAATCGGGGCGAAGCCTCCGGATCGAACCAGAGCCCTTGCCGCTTGGCATACTCCGCGACGAGGCGGACCTGCTCCGCGGAGCGGCCTGTTTCGCTCAAATAGCGCAGCGTCTGTTCGTCGATGGGGAAGAAGCCGGAATTGGCTCCGAATTCCGGTGTCATGTTGGCGATGACGGCGCGGTCCCCGGCGGAGAGCGTCGAGACGCCCTCGCCAAAGAACTCGACGAAACGGTCCGCCAGATCGATGCGGCGGAGCCGCTCAGTGACCGTCAGCGCGAGGTCGGTCGCGAGCACGCCCTGCCGCAGACGCCCCGTGAGGCGCACGCCAACCACGTCCGGCACCCGGATCATCACGGGCATGCCGAAGAAGACGCTTTCGGCTTCCAAGCCGCCCACGCCCCAGCCGAGCACGCCGATGCCGTTGATCATCGGCGTGTGACTGTCGGTGCCGATCAGCGTATCGGGCATGGCCCACGACACGCCATCCCGCTCGGCGGTAGTGACGACCGTTGCCAGTCGCTCCAGGTTGAGCGTGTGCATGATACCCGTGCCGGGCGGGTGAACACGAACACCGTTCAAGGCTCGCGTAGCCCATTTCATGAAGCGATAGCGCTCGGCATTGCGCCCGAACTCACGTTCCATGTTGCGGCGAAGGGCGTCGGGTGCGCCGAACACGTCGACAGCGAGGGAATGGTCGGTGGAGACGTCGACGGGCAGGACGGGATTGAGCCGGCCCGGATCGTATCCGGCCTCGGCCAGCGAGGCGCGCATACCGGCGATATCCACCAGTGCCGGACCGCAGGTGGTGTCGTGCATCATGACGCGGCCGGGGAGGAACGGAACCTCCTCCTCGCTTCGTCCACTGTTCAGCCACCCAAGGATCGCCGCCTTCGCCCGTGGGGCATCATCCCCCGCATTGCGCAGGACGTTCTCGAGCATGATGCGCAGGATGTGGGGCAGCCGACCGAGGTCGCCGCCTGCGGCTTCAGGCAGGTCGAAAATGCGGTGGGATCGTCCGGCAACTGAAAGGGCAGCCACGGCTGTTCGCATCCTGGGTCATTGGAAGACGACACTTGCATTGCAGGATATCTCATCAAAATGCAAGAGAAAATTGCATTTTGGTATTTCAACATGCCAAATGGATGCATGCTCCTGATGCTCTTTTCAGGGCAGGCGCGGGAGGAAAACGCATGAAACCAATAACTTACATGTCCCTTAGGGTCGCTCTTGTCCTCGGTCTCGGCTTCGCATCCACGGTGGCGGTTGCCCAGAACGACTATCCAGCCCGACCGATCAAGGTGGTTATGCCGTTCACGGCCGGCGGGGGTGTTGACACGGTCGGCCGCATTCTCGGTGAGGGCCTGAAAGAGGTCCTCGGCCAGTCAGTTGTCATTGAGAACAGCTAGGCGCGAGCGGGATACGCGAAGCGGAGACGGTCACGCGCGCCGAGCGGGACGGCTATACGCTTCTGCTGTCGTCTGCCGGCGAAGTCGCGGTGAACCCGCATCTCTTCAAGAGCATCAAGTACGACCCAAGCCGCGATCTCACTCCCGTCAGCTTGGTGGTGAAGGTTCCCAACGTCCTGGTCGTCAATGCTGCATCCGACATCAAGTCCCTGGACAACCTGAGCAATGCCGGAAACAACAAGGACGCCAAGGCGACCTTCTCATCGAGCGGCATCGGCAACCCGCAGCACCTTGCTGGGGAACTCCTCAACCGCATGGCTTCCACCAACCTGATGCACGTTCCCTATCGGGGCGCGGCCCAGCAGGTCACCGACGTCCTGGGGAACAATGTCACGGCAACCTTCGCGAGTTACTTGGCCGTGGCCCCCTTCGTCGAGGCCGATCAGGTGAGGGCGCTTGGGGTTACAGCCTCGGAGCGGGTCCCGAGCCTGCCGTCCGTTCCCGCGATGGCCGAGCATCCGCAGCTTAAGGGGTACGACGTGACCAGCTGGTTTGGCTTGTTCGGCCGGCCGGTACATCGGCCCCGGTCATCGACAAGCTGAACAAGGCAGTCGTTCAGGTGCTCAACAACCCAGCCACCGCCAAGAAGCTCGGGTCCTTGGGCAGCTATCCGTCCCCCACAAAGCCGGACGAGTTCAAGAGCTTCCTTGCTGCCGAGTCGGAGAAGTTCAAGAACATCACCACGATCGCCGGCATCAAGGCGCAGTGACGATGCATGGCATTGAGGGATCGGCATGGTGACGGTGAGGTCGCCCGTGTGTTTCGCCTATGTTGGGTCGCGCACCACCAGGGAGCGCAAGGCCCGCGGGAACGGCCTCAACGTCTATCGTGTCGACACCGCAACCGGTGTCTGGACCCGTGTGCAGGAGGTGACCGGGCTCTACAATCCGTCCTTCCTGGCATTGGATCACAGCCGCCGGTTCCTGTACTGCGTTCATGGCGACACGAGCGAGATCAGCACCTTCCGCATTGATCCCGGTAGCCGGTTTATCGTTGCGGCAAACCACGTCACGTCGAGTCTTGCGCTTCTGCCCCGGCAAGCGGACGGTTCGCTCGGCGAGCTCATCGATCTCGTCGTCTTCAAAGGTGAGATTGGTCCGCACCGGGTTGGGCAACCCTTCGCCAAACCCCATCAGGTTGAGTTCGAGCCGACCGGGCGCTTCATTGCCGTTCCGGACAAGGGCCTCGACCGTGTCTTCTCGTTCCGGCTCAACGAAGAGAAGGGAAGGCTTCTCGCCGTCGATGCACCGCCGGCTCCAGCCCGCGAGGGAGCAGGTCCGCGCCGCATTGCATTCCATCCAACGAACGGCATTGGTTACGTGGTGAACGAGCTTGACGCCACGGTCACGGCTTACCGGCTTGATCTCGAACATGGCGGGCTGACACCTCTCCAGGTCCTCAGCACCCTCTCTGACACGTTCGTGGGCCATAGCCGGGCCGCCGAAATTGCCGTCTCAATGGACAGGCGGTTTGTTTACGCATCCAACCGGGGCACGACAGCATCGCCATCTTCAGTATCGACCAAGTCACGGGCCGGCTGACAAGTGCTGGCTGGGAGGCGAGCCGCGGCAGGATCCCTCGCTTCTTTGCCCTTGATCCGACCGGAGTCTGGTTGTTCGAGGACAGCGACACCATCACAACCTTCAAAGCTGACCGGCCCACCAGGATGCTTTCGCACCGGGGAGAGGCTGCCCGGACCGGCAGTCCGGTCTGCATCGTGTTCAGGGATGCACCGCAGGAATAACAGGCGGCACCCGCAATCGAGGGTCTATGAAGACCCGTGCCCCGGGAGGAAAGCGACCGTTTGAGGCCACGTCCTCGGTCGGCGGCATCGGGATGTTGAGGGAGTGGTTTCGTATCAGTTGGTCAAAGCCTGTCGTGCATGGGTGCGGGCGTTCTCGCCAGCGTCATTCCCCTACTGCCGTTTCCTTGCGGCGCTGCTGATCGGGGCTGCCGGGGGATGGGGCTTCGCGCTGTTGAACCTGCCGCTGCCCCGGATGCTGGGCTCCATGACCGCCTGCACCTTGGCTGCCCTCCTGCGCGCGCCTATTGCGGCCCCTGCCGCTGTACGCCCTCCCATGACGATGATCATCGGCGTGATGCTGGGCGTCGGGTTCACTCCCCAGATTGTTGAGAGCATTGCACACTGGCTGCCGACGGTGCTGGGGCTCGCGGACTTCATCCTCGTCAGCGGCGCCGCCTGTGTCGCATACTTCCGCCGCATTGCAGGGTTCGGCCTCCCCACGGCGTATTTTGCTGGAATGCCGGGCGGTCTGGTCGGGATGGTCATTGCCGGTGAGGACAAGGGTGGGGATGCCCGCACCATTGCACTCGTCCACGCGGCGCGCATTCTCCTCGTCGTGCTCACATTGCCGTTCCTTGTGCGGCTGATGAGCGGGACCGCTCTCGGGACGAGATCGTAGCTCGGGCTGTCGCTCCCGAGACACCTTGGCGCGACGAGGTGTGGCTGATTGCGACGGCTCTTGCCGGTGCGTTGCTCGGGCATGTCCTGCGGCTTCCGGCCCGGCTGCTCCTCGGTCCCATGCTGGTCAGAGCGCTGCTGCATGTTCTCGGCTGGACCCGCTTCGCGCCAGCTTTTGAGGTCGTTAGCTTCGCCCAGCTTGTGCTGGGCACCACTATCGGCTGCCGTTTCGCCGGCACGGCCCCACGTGAGATCTTCCGCATCCTCGTCCTGTCGCTGGGGACGACGGTGATCCTGCTCACGATCACCGCCGCGTTCGCCACCGGGGTGAGCTCCATCTCATCCTACAGCCAGGTCCCCTTGCTTCTGGCCTACTCACCGGGCGGGCTTGCGGAGATGAGTCTCGTTGCGCTTTCCCTCGGGATTGAGGTGACCTTCGTCGCTGCTCACCACATCATCCGCGTATTCATTGTGATGATTGCCGCCGCCCCGGTACTTACTCTTCGGCACCGCAGGAGGTGAACACGCACTCAGGCATGTTGCCAGCGGTAAACAGACCAGCGTAACGAGCGAGTCGGTTTGTCTCGACCGAAGGCGACGCCGACGTCCGTTTAGCGGAAATCTCGTGTTGCGACTTTGATGACAGGCGCTTGATAGTCCTCCACTGCCTCTTGGCTTACTCGGTCGGGAGCACCTTGCGGCCCCGAGCGCAATATTTGGCGCATGCCGGCCTTAGCTTCGTCTCCGCGGCCATGCCTCATCCGCAGAGCCCCACCTCTATCTCCGATTGAACGCAGCAGATCAGACAGATCGATGAAGTGCTCGGCGATGAGGTGGGTAACACCACCTTCTCGCTGAACCCGGCCGCGGCAGCCGATCATGCCCGAGGACAGGATCAGGCGCCGGTGCCTCTCGAACACCGCGGACCAGATCACGAGATTGGCGACGTCCGTCTCGTCCTCGATGGTCATGAAGGTCACGCCTTTGGCCGAGCCCGGCTTCTGACGCACCAGGACAAGGCCTGCCACCGTGACACGCTCGCCGTCCCGAGCACGGTGAAGATTTCCGCACGAATGGATCCAGCGTTCGGTCAGTTCCTGCCGCAGGAATGCCACGGGATGACGGCGCAGCGTCAAACCGACCGAACGATAATCCTCCACGACCTCCCGGCCTTCCGTCATGGGAACGAGATCGACCTCAGGCTCGACGAGTTCGGGCCTGATGGTGCGTTCGCGCTCGTCAGCGGCTACGAACAGGGGCAGCACCTCGTCCGATAGACCTTCGATGGTCCAGAGCGCTTCACGGCGATCGATTCCGATGGAGCCGTAGGCATCGGCCTCGGCGAGGTGCCTGAGGGCTTTCACCGGAAGGCCGGCCCGCCGCCAGAGATCCTCGATGGACGCGTAAGGCCGCTCGGCGCGGATGATCGGGACTATCGCGCCATCCGCATTGGCAAGACCATGCACCATCCGGAACCCGAGCCGGACAGCGAAACGTTTCGGGTTCCGGGTCGGCTCCAGGATGCAGTCCCAGCGCGAGTGGTTGATGTCGACGGGGCGCACCTCGACGCCATGAGCCTGCGCGTCCCGCACCAGTTGGGCGGGCGCATAGAAGCCCATGGGCTGGGAGTTGAGGATGGCGCAGCAGAACACGTCCGGATGGCGGCACTTCATCCAAGACGAGGCATAGGCGATCTTGGCGAAGCTCGCCGCATGGCTCTCCGGGAAGCCATAGGAGCCGAAGCCTTCGAGCTGCCTGAAGGTGCGCTCGGCAAAGGCCGCATCGTAACCACGAGCGGTCATGCCCGTGATCAGCTTCTCGCGGAACTTCGACACGCCGGCTGTGAACTTGAAGGTCGCCATCGCGCGCCGGAGCTGATCGGCCTCCGAGGGCGTGAAGCCGGCGCATTCGATCGCCACCCGCATGGCCTGCTCCTGGAAGAGGGGTACGCCGAGTGTCTTCTCCAGCACGCGCCTGAGCTCCGGGCGCGGGTATTCGACTTCCTCTCTCTTCTCGCGGCGGCGCAGGTAGGGATGCACCATGTCGCCCTGGATCGGGCCGGGGCGAACGATCGCCACCTGAATGACGATATCGTAGAAGGTCTTCGGCTTCATGCGCGGCAGCATCGCCATCTGGGCCCGGCTCTCGATCTGGAACGTGCCCACCGTATCGGCCCTGCGGATCATGGCGTAGGTCGCCTCGTCCTTGCCCGGGATCGTGGCGATGTCGTAGTCCTCGCCCTTGTGCTCGCGGAGAAGATCGAAGGCGCGGCGCAGGCAGCCGAGCATGCCCAGTCCCAGCACATCGACCTTCATGAATTTGAGGGTGTCGATGTCGTTCTTGTCCCACTCGATGACCTGCCGGTTCTCCATGGCGGCCGGTTCGATCGGCACGAGGTCGTCGAGGCGATCCTGCGTGAGCACGAAGCCGCCAGGGTGCTGCGAGAGATGGCGCGGCGCACCGATGAGTTCGCTCGCAAGCTCCAAGGTCATGCGCAGGCGCGGATCGTCGAGGTTGAGGTTGAGTTCCCTGGCCTCCTTGTCCGACACCCCATCGTTGCCCCAGCCCCAGACGAGGCCGGCCAGTCCCGCCGTCACATCCTCGGGAACGCCGAGGGCCTTGCCGACCTCGCGCACGGCGCCCTTGGCGCGATAGCAGGACACGACGGCGGTCAGCGCCGCGCGATGGCGGCCGTAGGTGTCGTAGATCCACTGGATCACCTCTTCGCGGCGCTCGTGCTCGAAATCGACATCGATGTCCGGCGGCTCGCGCCGCTCCTGTGAGACGAAGCGCTCGAACAGCAGGTCGTGCTCGGTCGGGTTGATGGAGGTGATGCCAAGCACGAAGCACACGGCGGAGTTTGCCGCAGAGCCGCGGCCCTGGCACAGGATGCCGCGCGACCTGGCAAAGGACACGATGGCGTGCACGGTCAGGAAGTAGGGCGCATAGCCCAGCTCCTTGATCAGACGCAGCTCACGACGGCAGGTCGTCGCGACCGCATCGGGGATGCCGTCCGGATAGCGCTGCCTTGCACCATCCCAAGTGAGCCGTTCCAGCTTCTCCTGGGCCGTCTCGCCGGGATCGGTCTCGGATGGATACTGATAGCGCAACTCGTCGAGCGAGAAGGTGCAGCGACCCAGGATCTCTTGCACGCGCCGGAACGCTTGCCTGTGGCGCCCGAAGAGGCGCTCCATCTCAGCCGGATCCTTGAGGTAGCGGTCGGCATGACGCTCGAGGCGATAGCCGGCCTCATCGATGGTGCAGCCTTCCCGAATGCAGGAGACGACATCCTGCAGGCGGCGGCGGCCCGGGTAGTGATAGAGCACATCGCCCATGGCGATGGTCGGCACTCGGGCTGCCTGCGCCGCCTGCTCAATGGCGTAGAGGCGCACATGCTCGTTGGGCACGAAGCGCCGGATCAGGGCCATGTAGGCGCGGTTGCCGAAGGTCCGTGTGAGACGGGCGAGGTTGGCCCTAAGCCTGTCGTCAGCATGATCGCCCAGCAGAACAGCGAGCAGTCCCTCGTTCCAGGCGACCACATCATCCCAGGCAAGATGGCACTGCCCCTTGCCGCCGCGGCTCTTGCCGATGCTGAGCAGCCGGCACAGGCGGGAATAGGCGGCGCGATCCGTGGGATAGACGAGGAGCGACGTGCCATCGGTGAGATCAAGACGACATCCGACGATCAGCCGTACGCCCGTATCCCGAGAGGCCTCGTAGGCACGCACGATTCCCGCCAGCGAGTTGCGGTCGGTGATGCCGAGCGCCGTGATGCCGAGGAGCTTCGCTTGCTCGAACAGCTCCTGCGGGCTTGAGGCGCCGCGCAGGAACGAGAAATGGGTCGTGACCTGAAGCTCGGCGTAGGTGGGATCTGCAGGGCGCTCGCTCATGCGAAGAACCCATGCATCCACCAGCGTCCGCCTTCAGCAGTGGGGGCATCGCGAAAAATCCAGAAGCGGCCGCCTTGCTCGGTCTCGACGCGGTAATAGTCGCGGGCGGCCGAGCCCTTGTCGCCGTTCCACCATTCGGGCGTGATGCGTTCCGGCCCGTCAGCCTTGGCGACATTGTGCTTCACGTTGCGCCAGATAAAGAACCGCGGCGGGTGATCCGGGAGAAGGGCGGTCGCCACCACCGGTTCGGGCGGATCGAGCAGGCGCGGTGGTCGCGGCAGGTTCTCTGGCCAGACGGAGCCCGTTGGCGGCGCGAGCGCTGGAATCCGGCGTGCCATGCGCTCCGGCACGAGGCTCTGGACGGGCGCGAGGCGGTAAACGTTCCTCATGCCGATGCGGGCGCCGAGGCGGTCGACAAGCTGGCTCATGTCGGCTTCGCCCGCCTCATCGCCCATGCCCTGCGCCTGGGTTTGCCTCTCCGTCAGGGGCTCCACCTTGCTCGCGACCAGCACGATCTCCTCGATGCCGAAACCGGGATCGATGGTTTGGAGACGTTCGTCGAAGAGCCTGGCCAGATGAACGGCGTCCCTGTTGGCCTTGGCGGTCCCGACCCGCAGGCAGGCGCTCTTCTGATCAACACGCTGGCAGAGGAGATCGAGCCGGCGAGCGCCTTCACCGCGGCATTCCAATTGCCGGCATAGATCCTTGGCGAGACGCAGCACCACGGATGTGAGATCCTCGAGTCGGCCAATCGGCTCCGCGAAGGCGAGGGCGGCGGTCGGGGTCTCTTTGGGAACGAGGGGCGTGATGGGCTCGAACGAATGACCCATGGCCTGATCGAGCCGCAGAGCTACGTCCCGTCCGAAGCGACGGACCAGCGGCGCACGCGGCATGGCGGCCAACTGGCCAATCCGCTCGATGCCAAGACGATGCAGGGTGCCGAGCTTGTCGACGGGAAGCCTCAGGGCGCGGATCGACAGGGGCGCGACAGCATCCACGGCCCGGCCCGTGGGCACGACACCGCCCGCGCCGTAGCGGGTCACGGCCCAGGCTGTCCCAGGAGCGTCGGCGACCGCCGCTTTCGCAGCGATGCCCTGGCGCGTCAGGCGGCTGGTGAGATCACGGAGCAGTTCCTCCTCGCTGCCGAAGAGATGCGCCACACCGGCGATGTCGATCCAGAGCCCATCCGGCGGATCGGGCGACACTACGGGCGAGTAGTTGATAGCCCAGCGCGCGAGCTCCCGGAGCGAGGCGTCGTCCTCCTCGGGCGTGGCCTCTGCCACATGCAGGTTCGGCACCAGCGCCTGAGCCTGAGCCAACGCCATGCCGGAATAGAGGCCGATGTCCTGCGCAGCAGCGCAGGCGGCACGCACGACACGGCGCGAGCCGACCACGTGCGCGGTCACCAGGGGCTCATGACGCGGCGGCTCGCCGGTCCGCCGCCTGATCCGATCGGTTGGCCAGGTCGGCAGGTAAAGCGAGACGACCCTTCGCATCGCAGGCCTCCAGAATCCATGTACGAGGTTCAGCGCCACGACAGCGCAGGAGTTCGACCTGCCAGCGTTCCCGTCCAAGACCGGGTGCCGGCATGAGTTCAGATGGGGCAGGAGCAATGCGCCAGCGGGTTGCGGCAGCCGTCGGCAAGCGGACCAGATCCTTCTCGGCGACTGTCCACCAGCGCCGGATGACGAGCGCCGTCACGCCTGTGGCTTCAGCTGCCAGTTGCAGGCGGCGCGATGCGGTGAGGCCCAGGCGCGTAACCTCGCCGACCACGGCGGCCAAACCTTTTTCGCGCAGTCCTTCCTCGATGAGAGGCAGGATCTCGCGCTCGCGCTCGGCTTCGGCATAGATCACGCGATCAGGATGAAGTCCGGCGCGCAGAAGCCCTGGAGCGAACAGATCCCGGCGCGTCAGACACCAGAGAACAGGTCCCTTGAGGCGGGCGACGATCCCTGCGGTGAAGAGTGTCGTACTGCCGGCGAACTCGGAGGCCGATCCCGCCTCGATCATCTCATGAAGGGCCCCTCGCGCGAGGCCGCCTCCCGGCAGGTGGCTGTCGATCTCGCGAGGGCCGAAGGGCAGCGGCCTGGCTTTCCGGGAACCGCCTTCGAGCCGGGCAATCTGGAGCCGCAAAGCGGCAAGGCTGTCCTGTCGCCCGGCATGCATGATCCCGTGCCCGCTCAAGTTCGTGTTTAGGATGTTCTTAGTATGTTCTCATCGCGAGATGAGTCAAATGCACGCAGGAGTAGCTGTGAATTGTGAGGAGAAGGATGTTTCGGTCTGCCTTGCTGGCAGTCTTAAAAAGTCGGCTTACGGCACGAGGCAGACGAAAGCCGAACTTCCGCAGTCACAGGGCAAGCTGACCTTCATAAGGCCACGCCCAACGGCTCAGTTTGACCCGGAGGCAACCTTCCGCGAAACTCCTACATCTCCTGGAAGTGACGAAGCATGCGCGCGGCGTTCGGCTCCTTCCCCGTAAAGAGACGAAAGGCACCGACGGCCTGGAAGACGGCCATGCCACCACCTGCCATCGTGCGGCACCCGTGGGCTCTGGCCTCGCGCAGCAGCTCCGTCTCAAGCGGAAAGTAGACAATGTCGGCCACCCACAGTTCCGGGCGAAGCAGATCAGAGGGCACGGCCATACCAGGATATTTGGCCATCCCTACCGGGGTGGTGTTGACCACCCCGTCAGCTCCGGCCACCGCCTCTGATAGAACAGGATTGGAGACGGCACGGTTGTGGCCAAAGCGCTTGCGCAGGGTGGCGGCAAGATCTTCGGCCCTCTCCTCGTGAGTATCGATGATGGAGACCTGTCCAGCCCCGAGGGACAGCAGGGCATGGGCCACCGCGGCTCCGGCGCCGCCAGCACCGAACTGTACGACCCGGTCCCGGCGCACATCCGGAAGCTCGCGGCGGAAGCTCTCTGCAAAACCCCACAAGTCGGTGTTGTGTCCAATACGTCGGCCACCCTTCAGGACAACGGTATTGACGGCTCCGAGCGACGCCGCGTCCGGCGACAGATCGTCGAGAAGCGGGATCACGGTCTGCTTGCAGGGATAGGTGATATTGAGACCGGCAAAGCCGAAGCGCTGGGCGGCGGTGAGGATCTCCGGGAGAGCACCTGCATCAAGGCTGAGCGCCTCAAGATCGATCAGCTTATAGACGTAGCGAAGTCCCTGCTCGGCGCCCTCCCGCTCATGGAGCGCGGGCGTGCGGGACGCCTGAATTCCTGCCCCCACCAGGCCGGCGAGAACAGACGGATGCTTCCACGACTCCGCAACTTCACCCATCTCGAGGCTGGACACTGACAGCAGCAACTCGCTCATCTCCGCCTCAGATTTCCGCCGTCGCGACGAGATCGTGCATTGCCTGGACTGCCGCCGGATAACCTCTGACTCCGAGGCCGGCAATCACCGCGGTCGCAATCGGGGAGACATAGGACTTGTGGTAGATCGGCTCACGCCGGTGAATGTTCGTGATGTGCAGCTCGAAGATGGGTCCCCGGAACATCTTCAGGGCGTCCATCAGCGCCATGGACGTGAATGTGAACGCAGCCGGATTGATGATGATTCCGCTGCCCTCGTCGATGGCTTCATGCACCCAGTCGATAAGCTCGAATTCCCGATTGGACTGCCGGAACACAATCGGGCGGCTCGAGGCCGCCTCCCGGCACATCGCTTCCACTTCAGCCAGGGTAGTGTGGCCATAGATCTCCGGTTCGCGCGTCCCAAGGCGATTCAGGTTGGGGCCGTTGAGGATGTAAATCGGTTTGGCCATCGATATGCCTTCCTTGGATGCAGACGGCTATCCCTGGTAGCCGAAGAGACGTGGCAGCCAGAGGACGGTTTCGGGCA
This sequence comes from Microvirga makkahensis, assembly GCF_009830105.1. Lineage (GTDB taxonomy): Bacteria > Pseudomonadota > Alphaproteobacteria > Rhizobiales > Beijerinckiaceae > Microvirga > Microvirga makkahensis. Next base: position 25,275 of record NZ_WURB01000031.1, on the reverse strand, counting down.
CGAAGGTGAGGATTGCGAGAGCGACGACCATCGCCAGGAGAAACGGCATGATGTCCCGCACGATGTGGCGCAGCGGGGCTCCTGAGATGCTCGCCATGATGAACAGGAGAAGACCGTAGGGCGGCGTGATCAGCCCGATCATGATGTTGACCACGGCCACGACCCCGAAGTGCACCAAATCGATGCCCAAGGCCTGGGCTGTCGGGATGAACACCGGAACGACGATCAGCAGGATGGCCGTTCCCTCGAGAACGCAGCCGAGCACCAGCAGCAAGACGTTGACGAGGATCAGGAAGCCGACAGGCGACAGCTCCCATCCGGCAAGGAGCGCCCGCACCGAATCCGGGATGTTCTCGACGGTCACAACGTAGTTGAACACCAACGAGCCGGCGATCAGCATACCGATCGAGATGCTCGTACGGGCGCTGATTGCGAGCGAGTTGTAGAAGTTGCGCCAGCCGACGCTTCGGTAAAGGCCCGCAGAGATGAGGAGCGCATAGGCGGCCGCGACGGCGGCGGCTTCCGTGGGTGTCATCACGCCGCTGTAGATGCCCCCGAGCAGGACGACGGGCATCATGAGGGACGGGAAGGCGTCCCAGGTGATCCTCGGCAGTTTCCTGAGCGGCACGGGCTTCTCGACGGGGAAGTTCCTGCGGCGGGACGTGACCGCCACGATGGCCATTTGACTCAGCGCCATGAGCAGCCCTGGAACGACGCCGCCCAGGAAGAGAAAGCCGATGGAAGCGTCCGACACCAGGGCATAAAGCACCATCGGAATCGACGGCGGGATGATTGGGCCGATCACCGACGAGACGGCTGTCGTGGCTGCCGCATAGCTTGACGTGTACCGGCCATCGCGGGTCATCATCATCTGCATCATACGCCCGGTGCCCGCAGCATCCGCGATAGCCGATCCGGACATGCCGGCGAAGATGATGCTTTGGAGAATATTGACATGTGCCAGTCCGCCCCGGAACCGGCCGACCAGGGCATTGCAGAACGTCATGAGCCGGTCGGTCATGCTGCCGATGTTCATGAATTCCGCAGCCAGGATGAACAGCGGCACCGATAGGATGATGTAGTTGGAGTACATCCCATTGAGGAGCTGTTCGGCCGCCGCTCCCATATCCTGCCCAGCCAGAAGGAGGTACAGGATCGACCCGGCAATCATAGAATGCCCGATGGGCAGGCCGAGAAAGGCGAGGGCGGTGATCGCGACGAGAGCGAGCGAGAAGGGACTTGCGAAGGTCATACGCCGGAACTCGCCTGGGTGGTGTCAATCTCGTCTGGCGCCGCCCCGCGCATGGCCTGCCAGGCAATCCAGATGTATCGAACGATCGCAGCGAGCGCGAAGACGATGTAGATCGCGAACAGCAAATCGAACCTGATGTTCAGATAGGAGGAGCTCTGCACCTTCATGAAGATGACATAGTCGACAACCGCCGGGAACGATACGGAATAGAGTGCGACGAGCGCTGTGGCGGTGATGATGCACATGATCCGGCGCGCACCAGGTCCCACAGCGCCATAGATGACGTCGAACCGGATCTCCTCGCGCTCGCTGACCACGAACGAAGCGCCCCACAGAACAAGCCAGATCCACAGAATGGCGCTCAGTTCATGAGTCCACCCGATGGGCAGATTGAGCAGATAGCGGAATGCAATCTGAAGGAGGAAGGCCGCAAACATGGCGGCGAGCATGGCCGCCGCCACATTTTCGGCGCGCCGCGCCAGCCAGCGGCCCGTGGATCGTGCGAACGCCGTCATGCGAAGGACCTCCTGTTTGGCCAGGGATCGTCTAAGGATCACGCGAAGGAGAACCGCTAGGATCATGTCCCGGCGGCATCCGACGGTAAGGGTCACATTGCGTTGATCTTGTCCAGCATGCCCGGAGGCCAGCTCTTGGCGAGATCGGAGGCCAGATACTTCTTCTGCGCGAAGTCGCGGAAGGCCTTGAGATCAGGAGTATAGACGTTCAGGCCCTTGTCCTTGAAGAGGCTGACGAGTTCTGCTTCCTTCTTCAGGTGTTCCTGAGTGCTCCACTCGATGGCCTTGTCGGCCGCGGCCTGGAAGGCAGCCTGCTGCTGCGGGCTCATCGCATCCCAGACCTTGTTGGACACGGCCAGGAGATCAAACCCGACGAGGTGCGATGTCAGCGCAATCTGCGACATCACCTCGTAGAACTTCATGTTCTGCACGTTTGGCAGCGGGTTGTCCTGCCCGTCGATGGCGCCTGTCTGCAAGCCCGTATAGACCTCGGCATAGGCCATGGGCGTCGGGTTGGCCCCGAGTGCCGTCCCGAGGAACTGCCAGGCGTCACCGCCTGGCATGCGTAGCTTGATCCCCGCCATGTCCGCAGGCGTGTTGATCTTTTTCTCCGGCTTCAGGCCGACCTGGCGCGCACCGAAATAGGTCGGTCCCAGGATATGGATCCCGAGCTTGTCGGAAGCCATCTTCTTCAGTTCCTTACCAACGTCGCTCTCGAACACCTTCTTCAGGTGGTCGGCATCGCGGAACAGATAGGCCGAGGTAACGATGGACCAGGCTGGGATCTGATTGGAGATGTCCTGCGGCGCGATGTTGCCCATCTCAAGGTTGCCGCGCTGCATGGCGACCAGCTCGGTGCCCTGCTTGAACAGCGTGCCGCCATAGTAGGGCTGAAGAGTGAAGCCCTGCGACTTCAGCTCCTCGCCAAGGCGCTTCATCATTTCCGCCCGAATGTCCTGCTCCGAGAAGACGGCGGAGAAGCGCAGCGGCTTCGATGTCTGGGCAGTCGCGGACTCGCTTGCTCCCCAGGTCAGAAGGGCCGCGCCGGCGGCCACGAGAAGGCGTCGATTGATGCTGAGTGCCATGTGTTCCTCTCCGAAGTTCCTACCGCGCAGTAGCCTGCGTCTTAGCGGTACTATCCTCTCCGATGTTTTTAGAATCAATAGGTATTTCCTGGAACGTATGATATTTTGCATTTAATCATGTTTGGGCTTGCGCTGCGCTGGCCCGTGGCGCGTTGAAAGGATCAGACAGTGCCCAGCAACGGAATGCCGGCCTCATGAGTGTTGAGTTGCTGGCCACATCCATTGCGGATCGAGCTTACGACCGGATCCGCACCGACATTGTGTTCGGCCGGCTTGCCCCTGGGGCGAGGCTCCGGCTGGATCGGCTTGCGACGGTCTATGGAGCCAGCGTCAGCACCCTAAGGGAGATCCTCAGCCGCCTATCCTCCGAGGGGCTGGTCCTCGCCGAAGGGCAGAGGGGCTTCCGGGTCGCCCCGGTTTCTCCGGCCGGCTTTGAGGATGTCGCCGCGATGCGGCTTCTCCTGGAAACCTACGCAATGCCGCTGTCCTTCGCGGCAGGTGACCTGGAATGGGAGAGCCGTGTCGTTGCCGCACATTACAAGCTGGCCGTCCTGGAGCGCCGGATGATGGCGGGGGACCGCGACGGCATCGAGCTCTGGAAGCGGTATGACCGCGAGTTTCATCAGGTGCTGATTGAAGCCTGTGGCTCAGAAACCCTTCTCGACCTCTATGGCGGGGTCTTCGACCAGTACCTCCGATACCAGATGGTGGCGATCGTCTTCCGGGGGGAGATCGCCGCCGAGGAGCACAAGATTCTGCTCGATTGCGCCCTCACGCGCGATGCGGACCGGGCCTGCGAGGTGCTGACCCGGCATGTAAACGGATGCGTGACCAGCACCTTGGAAAGTGGTGTTTTGCGATGAGTGACGCAGTGGATGAAAGCCCTCAGCTTTCGACTGTCGGAGAGAGCGCCTACCAAAGGATCCGGACCGACATCATGTTCGGTCGCCTCCCCCCTGGCAGGAAGTTGAAGCTCGACCAACTCAAGGCAAACTACGGTGCAAGCGTCAGCACGTTGCGCGAAATCCTGAACCGCCTCTCCTCCGAGAGGCTCGTTGTCGCCGAAGGCCAGAAGGGCTTTGAGGTCGCTCCCGTTTCGATTGCCAACCTGAGGGAGATCGCGGCCCTTCGGCAACTTCTCGAATGCCGCGCGCTGGAGCAATCGTTCCGGGCCGGCGACGTGGAATGGGAAGGTCGCGTCGTCGCCGCCCACCACCGGCTCGCCCGGATGGAGGAGCGCATGGCGAGGGGCGACCAGACGAGCACCGAGGAATGGAAGCAATATGACTGGCAGTTCCATCAGGCCCTCATCTCGGCCTGCGGGTCAAAGATGTTGATCGACACCCATGCGGCGGTCTTCGACAAGTACCTTCGCTACCAGATGATCGCTCTGAGCTACCGGGGCGAGATCGCAGCGCGCGAGCATGCCGAATTGCTGGAATGTGCTCTGCGGAGGGATTCCGAAGAGGCCTGCGAGGTGCTGAGGCGCCACGTCTCCGGCGGGGTCGAGCATGCGCTCGCCACCGGAACCATCGGCTGACGAGGAAGGAGTGCTCCGGAACGGCAACAAGCTCCCGCACTCCAGAGAAGAAATGGATCAACGAGCATGCGCACTGCCATCGCCACCGTCTGCCTCAGCGGCACCCTGACCAAGAAGATCGAAGCCATCGCGGCTGCCGGGTTCAAAGGAATCGAGATCTTCGAGAACGACCTTCTCTCCTTCAATGGCAGCCCCAAAGATGCACGAAGGATGATCGAGGGGTTGGGGCTTGCAACGATTACCTTTCAGCCGTTCCGGGATTTCGAGGGCATGCCCGAGCCGCAGCGGTCGAAGGTGTTCGCTCGGGCGGAGCGCAAGTTCGACGTCATGGAGGAACTCGGCTGCGATCTCCTGATGGTGTGCAGCAACGTCTCGCCGGACTCCCTCGGTGGAATCGACCGGGCGGCTGCCGATTTCCATGAGCTCGGGGAGCGTGCCGCAAAACGCGGCATGCGTGTCGGGTTCGAGGCCTTGTCCTGGGGGCGGCACATCCACGACTACCGCGATGCCTGGGAGGTCGTGCGGCGAGCCAACCATCCGGCGGTCGGGCTCGTGCTCGACTCCTTCCACATCCTGGCCCGGGGGACGGACCTGTCGGCGATCCGCTCCATCCCGCCGGAGAGAATCTTCCTGGTTCAGATGGCCGACGCGCCCAAGCTCGACATGGATTATTTGTCCTGGAGCCGGCATTACCGCTGCTTCCCCGGGCAGGGCGAGTTGCCCATCGACGAGTTCATGCTCGCGCTTCACGCAACTGGGTTCAGCGGCCTCCTGTCCCTGGAGATCTTCAACGACCGCTTCCGCGCGGGCTCGACGCGCAGCGTCGCCATCGATGGCCAGCGCTCCCTGATCGTCATGCTCGACGAACTGCGCCGGCAGACCGGAGCAGCCTTTCCTGGCCTCCAGGACATTCCGCCCAAGGCCGCAAGCTCCGGCGTCGAGTTCATCGAGTTTGCCGTGGATGAGCGTAGCGCCGTCGGGTTCGAGAAGACCTTGAGCGGGCTCGGCTTCCGCAAGGCTGGCATCCACCGCTCCAAGGCAGTGACCCGCTGGTGCCAGGGCGATATCAACATCGTCGTGAACGCGGACAAGGAAGGCTATGCCCATTCCTTCAACATCACGCATGGCACATCCGTGTGCGCCCTGGCGTTGCGGGTCAATGATGCGCCCGGGATGTTGAAGCGAGCCGTGATGCTGCTCGACCAGCCTTTCCAGCAGCCGGTCGGGCCTGGCGAGATGAACATCCCGGCGGTCCGCGGGCTTGGGGGCAGCTTGCTGTATTTCGTCGACCATAAGACCGGACTCGACCGGCTCTGGGAGGTGGATTTCGAACCCCTCGAGGGCGGTGACTTTGCGGGCGCCGGGCTCACCATGGTCGATCACGTCTCCCAATCGATGCATTACGAGGAGATGCTGACCTGGCTTCTGTTCTACACGTCGCTTCTCGAAGTGCAGAAGACGCCTGTTCAGACGGTGATCGATCCCGGTGGCGTGGTCCAGAGCCAAGCCATCGAAACCCGCGACGGCTCACTCTGTCTCATCCTGAATGCGTCGCAGAGCCGGCAAACGCTGTCGTCCCGCTTCCTGCACGACCTCTTCGGATCCGGGGTACAGCACATCGCGCTCGCGACCGGAAACATCTTCGCAACCGTCGAGCATCTGAAGGCGAACGGGATCGAGCTCCTCCCGATCCCCGAGAACTACTACGGCGATCTCGAAGTGCGGACGGACCTTTCCGCCGATGACGTGGAGCGCTTGAGGGCGGGCAACATCCTGTATGACCGGGAGGACTCCGCCGAGTATCTCCAGGTCTATACCAAGACCATGGAAGGCGGATTCTTCTTCGAGATTGTGGAGCGACGCAACTATCAGGGCTATGGCGCGGTGAACGCGCCAATCCGACTGGCCTCGCAGACGCGCCTCGCATCTGCTGCACTGCCTTCAGGTATTTGAGATCTGGCGCCGCCCTCGAACAAAACGGCATGCGCTGCGCAATTCGGCCCGGTTGCTTGCATGCTCCTCCGCACCTGCTGGGTGTAATTTTCGCCGGACGCCGCCGGGCATACGGATCGGCCTATGACCTTGACCAGTTCCCGGGCGACGAAGGATAGCTGCGTTGCTTCAGACGTAATGAGATTTCAAAGGTCCGGATCTGGCACATTCGAGACCAAAGCCCGAGGGCAGCAATCCTCACCAATCCAGAGATTCGGAAAGAGCGATGAACTTCACTGCCTGACCCATCTATGGACCGGCCGTGCGTCGCAAGGGAATTCAGGATGGCGAGGTTGGTCTTGGGCTAATGTATCCGGCCCTTTGTGGAGCACAGCTCCTGGCCATCATGGATATCCGCGCGCATCCGGTCTCATTAGGCGATCGTCCCGTCACGGCCAAATGGGTCACCAGAGCCCAGATGCGACGGCGCGACCTTCTCCGTCTCGTCTTCCTCCCGCAGACCTCGGCGAGCTCCTATCGGCTGATGGTAGAGGAGGGCGGGATCGCCCTTACGCTACCGCAGCCGCGGTTCGTGGTTCATACGTCCGGTTCTGACACAGCACGCTCCAGGCAATCCGGGCCAGCGTGTTGGTCAGAGCCGCGGCGAGCTCGTTGTGGTGCAGCCGTGTCTCTTGTTCATACCTGGCTGTTCTTTGACTTCATCGAGAAAGATGACATGCTCCATAATCTCGCGAACGGTGACGAGCCGGTGGTCATCGGAGGTGCGCACCTCCATACCCCTTGTGAATCCTGCTGAGATCAAGCATCGAATTTCTCCGGCGCAGGTGCGGATGGCATCCGTGAAAGCAGCGTGCCTGATGGCTCAACACCAGAAGGCCAGGAGGGTTCAAGGATGAGCGCCATGCAGGCCTAATGAGTTGCCAGGAGCAGGGCTGCGTAAGCCCCTGTTCCGAGTGCGAAAGCCGAAAACCGGCTCTCCCGTTCCTCGGGCAGCTCTTCCTTGGGCACGTTGAGGACGACGCCGCCGGCGAGGAAAGCAAACAAGGAGGCAATAGCCAGCGGCGGAAGCTCCGTCGCAAGCCCGATGCTCCCGCCGAGCAGCGGGGTCTCTGCCAGGACCCAGCGGCCTTCCGTGTCATAGGTTTTGCCATGATGCTCGCGCAGGCCTTGGTCATTGACAACGAAGTGCATTCCCATGGCAATGCCGTAGATGATGAGGCCGCGCAGGTCCGTCTCCTCCCTGTGCAGGAGAAGATAGCCAATCAGCACATTGTAAATCGCGAATGAGCCGAGATGGAGCCAGAAGGCTTCGCGTGACGGCCGCTTCTCCCGACCAGCCCGTTCCTCGTTCCTGGCCGAGGTGCGGACAAGGCGATCTAAGCCATAGAAGACGGCCAAGCCAAGGAGAGCAATTCGATAGGTGTGGCTCTCGAGGCCGAGAGAAAGCCACTGTTTTCCTCAGTCTCCTGGCGGAAGGTCTCCTGGCGAGCGGCGAGCTCCGGTAGAAGATGCACAAACACCTAGGCGACCGAGACCCCGCCCGCGAGAGACAACCAAGCGCTGCGGGGCGTCGTTCGCAGAAACACCATACTCTTGCCGAAGACATGCACAGCGGAGAACGAAAGAGCGATGAGGAGGACGAGGGTGCTTTGCGACTGCATCGTGTCCTGTTCTGCAGCAGAGATGATTTCTGCCACCGCATGCTCTCGGCAGGAGTTCTCGGGCGAGCGCAAGCAAGTCTTACTTATCGTCGCGACTCTGCAGGTGAGAGCGGATATCGTTCAGGATGACGAGGTTCGTCGCAAAGCCAAGAAATGTCAGACCTACCGCACCCGCAGCGGCTGCCGACAGGATAAGGAGAGCACGCAGCTCTTCAGCCCAGAATGCGATCACAAGGAGCCCTGCGCCAGCCGCACATGCCAATCCTCCCGCAAGCCGCAGGATAGAGATCATGATCGGACGGTTGAGACGCATGAGTCTACCCCTCTGCTCTGATGGGGTGAACCATCAGCACCGCGCCGAGTTGCCTCGTCAGACTTTTGTCTCGCCACGGGGGAGATGTCATGTTCAAAGGTCTTCTACTCTGGATGATTGGTATTCCGATCCCGATCATCATTCTTCTATTCTTGTTGTTCTAAACGGAGACCTGCTTATTGGAGGGTTGCTTTATGGCAAAGCATCACAGCTTTATAGTTCCGCTCTTTGCTTGTGCTCTGCTGCCCAGCGTGGCCCTATCGCAGACTCAGCCCTCGGGATGTGGCGATGCGGTTACGGTGCAGAGAGATGACACGCTAAGCAGCATCGCAGAGCGTTGCGACGTCACGGAGCGGAGCTTGATGAGGCTTAACCCACGCATAGAAGGATCCCGAGACCTTCGGGTTGGTATGCAGCTCGATGTACGAGGAGATGTCGACGAGGGGCTCGGGCGCCTTGGTTCCCTTGCGGGGCAAGCCGTCGCCACGTTGTCGGACTTTGCCCGCAATCTCGGCTCCTCAGCCCAGGATCTTCTCGACAGAAACCCGGATCTTCGCCAGCGTATGGAGAGCGTTGAGCGCCAGCTCCAGAGCTCCGGGACAGGTTCGGTCAAAGGCTCGGTGTCGGTCACTCCGACGGAGGTTGCCTCAGGTGAGACGCTAACAGTGACGGCACAGGGTCTGCCGTCCGATACCCCAGTCGTCATCGGTGCTGGTCGACGCCAAGCAGCCTATGAGATCATTGAGCGGGCGCGTACATCGTCTGATGGTACCCTTCGCATGAACGTGCGTGTTCCCGACTGGGCAGCGAATATGAGGCAGCTGGCAGTTGTCGTGGCTGCAGAGAACAGTGAGTGGAGTATTAGATCCGAGCCGATCACAGTGACTGGATCGAAGCTCTGAAGCATTTCTGAAGCATTAATTGACCCGGACGGAGCGAGCCGCTGGCAACGGCCAGGTTTGTTTTGGCGCTCTACATCGGCACCATGACAGGCGAATGATACGATGTCCGTGAGCGGAATCCTGATAGCTCTCGTGATCCTCTTCATCGTCGCCACAGTCCCGGTCTGGCCGTACAGCCGGAGCTGGGGATTGTGGCCCAGCGGGGCTGGCGGCCATCGTGGGTCTGCTGATCAGGAATAGTGCGGCCGTTGCTCGTGGCAAGCCGCTGAGTGCTACTGCTGATTTGGCTGGCTTGACCGGTGGAAACGGGTCGAGGTAGACCGACGTCCTTGCTTAACTTCGGCCTCTTGGCTAACGTTCGGATCTTCGCCATGGCGGCAGCTTGCGTTTGGTGGGCCGGAACTCGCCTGACGGGGTATCTGGATGCCATTGCAGATCGAACTGGAATTGGACAGGCCTTCGCAGGCATGCTGCTTCTTGGAGGTATCACCTCCCTGCCGGAGATAGCTGCCGCAAGTACCTCCTCCTGGACCGGAAATGCATCACTTGCCATCAACAATCTCCTTTGAAGCGTTGCCATTAACATCCTGCTGATTGCCCTTGCCGATGCGGTTCTTGGGCGAGACGCGATCACATCGGCAATAGGCAAGTCGACAACGCTCATGCAAGGTGTGCTCAGCATCACTGCCCTTGCTTCCGCTTACGGACGGCGCGCTCCCGGGCACACTGTCAGAGACGAGGGCGTGATGGGAGATGGAAGCCCGTCCGCTCCACAGTTTCGATCCTCGTTCAAGCAGGTGGCGCTTACCGGCCTCGGGGCTGGGCTCGTCGAGCTCCTACTCGTCGGTTTTGCGATGTCCTTGCCGGAGGTCAGCTCGATTACGGCTGCCGTTCGCATGAAACGCTATGAGATGGCCTTGGGGATGTGTTTGGTACAAACCTTCTCACGATCGGGCTGCTTCTGCTCGCAGATGTATTCTACGCAGGAGAGCCTGTCCTCAACACCGCCGGACGATTTGAGGCTGTCGCGGCGCTCCTGGGTTTAATCCTTACCGCTGTTTTCGTGATCGGACTTCTGGAACGCAAGAATAAGACCTCCCTGCGCATGAGGTACGACGCTTTGGCCGCGATCCTCATCTTCGCGGGCGGTGTTATTCTGCTCTACCTTCTTCAAATGTAAGATCTGAGGTCGGGAGCTAGCATCTATCCAAGGCGCGAAGCGACGGAACAACTTGGCGGTGGCAACGTTTGTCTCCAAGGGCCAGGAACAACCTAACATCCAGGAGCGGCATGCTCATGCCCCGCTTCCTCATTCGCTTTGCTCTTGCGCCCGCAACGGGGATGCTTCTGCTTGCAATTGGGTATGCCCAAGATGGGCAGGTGCCAGATCCTGCCGTCGTTCATCCGAGCGGAACCGATGTCGAACGCGGCCGGGCAATCGTGGTGGCCGCAGCCGGCGTTGGGCCGAGCGGCGCGTGCTTTCAGTGCCATGGTATGGACGGCGAAGGCGATGCTGCGGCAGCTTTCCCGCGCCTGAGCGGGCAGGTCTACAAGTACCTCTATGATTCCATGAAGGATTATGCCTCCGGCGCTCGGCAGAACCCGATCATGACGCCCATCGCGCAGAGTCTCTCTGAACAACAGATCCGTGATGTCTCAGCGTATTACGCAGCGCAGGAGCAGGCTCCCTTCGTTTCGCCGGAAGCGGCTGATCCAAGGCTCCTGCAGCACGGCGGAGCTCTTGCGGCTATTGGGAGTTCCGAGCGTGGCATCCAGGGCTGTATCAACTGCCACGGTCCCGCGGGAGCAGGTTTGCCACCGACCTATCCGTACCTTGCAGGCCAGTACGCAATGTACATGGAGGCGCAGCTCAATGCCTGGAAAGGGGGAACGCGCAAAAGTGACCGCCTCAGTGCTGTCGCCATGGAGGACATCGCCAAGCGCATGACGGACGAGGATATCCGTGCTGTTTCGATCTATTACGCTTCGATCCGCCCACAGACGGTCACCCCCGAACGGCTTCAGGCTGCGAGCCCCATGGTTCCCTCCCCACCGGGTGCGGTCCAGCGCCCCAATGCGAGGTGAGTGATGATGTGTGCACGTCGAATTATTCGCGCCCTGAGCGTAGGCCTGCTGCTGACCAATGGGGCCATGGCCCCAATGGCCTTCGCTCAAGGTACTGACTCGAGCACCAATCCCGCTCAGTCGGATAGCCGATCCCAAGTCCAAGAGGGGGAGGCTCGGCAGAAGGGGCAGGTTGCGCACGTGGGCGCGGGCACGACAGAGACCTCTACCACCGGTCATAGTGGACCGACGCAACCCTCGTCAGGCCCACCCAGCGAGATCAATACGCCCCCGCTGCCCAGTGCGTCCCTGTGCGATTCCTACAAGGACACGCCGGCTCACCAGGGCTGCCTTCAGATTGTCCTCCGGCAGGAACAGAGACCCCAATGAACGATGCCATATCACGCCGCAATCTCCTGAAGGTGGTTGGGGCTGCCGGCGCAGCCGCTGCTGTTCCCAGCTCGGCCGGTTCCGCACCCCAGCAGATCGCCCAGGTTCACGCACCAGCGCCTGCGCAACCGGCGCAAGGGGCAACTCCGCCGGTTTCCACTCAGCCGCAGACAGACGCTCTGTTCTTCTTCAACGATCAAGAGGCACGGTTCGTCGAGGCGGCGGTCGAGAGGTTGATTCCCGCCGATCCGGAATGGCCCGGCGCTGCGTGGGCGGGCGTGCTGTACTTCATCGACCGTCAGCTTGCCGGGGCCTACGGTTCCGGCGCCAAGATGTACCTGAAGGGTCCCTGGGTTCCCGACGCCCCGCCTCAGCAGGGCTACCAGCTTCGGCACACGCCGGCCGAACTCTACCGCATCGGCATTGAAGAGACCCGTCAGCATTGCCGCCAAGCCTACAACGGCCGCGAGTTCTGGGACCTGGGCGAGACCGTCATGGACGAGGTACTCAAAGGTCTTGAGAGCGCCCAGATACAGCTTCCCTCGCTCCCTGCGCCGGTCTTCTTCGAAACGCTGCTCGCCAACACGGTCGAGGGCTTCCTGGCCGATCCCGCCTATGGCGGTAACCGGGACATGGTGAGTTGGCGCATGATCGGCTTCCCGGGCGCTTACGCGCAGTACGTCGATCTCGTCGAGCTCTACGATCTGCCCTACACGCGCCCGCCGATCAGTTTTGCGAACTCGGCCGCACGGCAGGCCCACATCGCGGGCCACAGTCACAATCATAACCAGTAGGGGAGGGCGTCAATGGCGGTTCGCATGAGGCCGGTCGATGTCGCTCTCGTCGGAGGGGGGCTCACCGCCGCGATCTTGGGCAGGGAGCTTGCTGAGGCGGGATACACCGTCGTTGCCCTCGAACGCGGGCAGATGCGCGATACCGTGCCCGACTTCCAGTCGCCCACCATGCACGATGAGCTGAAGTACGATGTCCGCTACGCGCTCATGCAGGATCCAAGCATCCAGACGCTCACGTTCCGCAACTTCGTCGGCCAGCAGGCGCTGCCGATGCGCCAGCTCGGTTCCTTCCTGCCGGGCGAGGGTGTTGGTGGCGGGGCGGTCCACTGGAACGGTCAGTATTGGCGCTTTCAGCCGGAATGGTTCAGGCTGAGAAGCTGGGTGAATGAGAAGTACGGGCAGAGTCACCTGGGTCCAGAGGTGACCATTCAGGATTGGGGTGTCACCTACGACGAGCTTGAGCCCTTCTATACCTTCGCCGATAAGGTGCTCGGCATCGGCGGAGCTACAGGCAATCTCAAGGGGCAGATTCAGGAGGGCGGCAATCCCTTCGAGGGACCGCGCAGCGAGCCCTACCCGAACCCGCCCATGAAGAAGAGCCATTCGGGCCACCTGTTCGGCCAGGCGGCTGCTTCACTGGGCTACAAGCCGTTTCCGGTGCCCTCGGCCAATGTGACCCGGCCTTATACGAACCCGTATGGTGCCGAGCTCAAGCCGTGCATGTATTGCGGCTTCTGCGAAAGGTTCGGCTGCGAGCATTTTGCCAAGGCGAGCCCTCAGGTCTGCATCCTGCCCTCGGCGATGGCCAACAAGAACTTCGAGCTGCGCACCCGGGCTTATGTCACCCGTGTCGAATATAACCGGCAGGCGAAGGTGGCGACCGGCGTCACCTACATCGATGCGCAGGGGCGTGAGGTCTTCCAGCCCGCGAACATGGTGGTGCTTTGCGCCTTCGCACACCACAACCCGATTCTCATGCTGCAATCCGGGATCGGCGAGCCTTACAACCCGGAAACCCGGATCGGCACGGTCGGGCGCAACTACACCTATCAGACCATGACCGGCGTCAACGTGTTCTATGAGGGCGATAAGCGCATCAACCCGTTCATGGGTGCGGGCGCCTTGGGCACGGCCATCGACGAGTTCAACAACGGCAGCTTTGATCACTCTGGACTCGGCTTCATCGGTGGCGGCTATGTGGCGGCCTATCAGACCTCGGGCCGGCCGATCTATCATCACCCGGTTCCCGAGGGTACACCCCGCTGGGGACTTGAGTGGAAGCGCGCGGTGGCTCGGCACTACAACAGCACCGTCAGCATCAGCTTTCACGGCTCATCGGTTCCGCACCCGAACAACTACATCGGCCTCGACCGCACCTACACGGACGCATTTGGACAGCCGCTCGGCATGCTCACCTTCGATTTTCCGCATAACGACAGACTGATGGCCCGGCACATCACCGGAAAGGTGGTGGAGATCGCAAAGGCAATGGGCGGAAACCGGATCTCCGTCGGCTGGCTCGACGACCACTATTCCATCGTGCCCTACCAGACCACCCACAACTCGGGCGGAACCATCATGGGCACCGATCCGAAAACCAGCGTCGTGAACCGTTATCTTCAATCTTGGGACGCCCATAATCTCTGGGTCATGGGCGCCAGCGTGTTCCCGCAGAACGCGGGCTACAATCCGACAGCCACAGTCGCCGCGCTCACCTATTGGGCGGCCGACGCCATGATCAAGCAGTACCTGAACAATCCAAGACCATTGGTGCAGGCATGACCCGGGCGATACCTCTCGCGCTCGGCATCGCGATTCTTGCCGCCACGCCGGTCTTCTCGCAGAGCCAGACTCCTCCTGCAGGACCTTCGGGAGCGCCCGACATCATCCGCGGCCAAGAAATCGCCTTGGGTGGGTTGCGCGATCGGCAGAACGTCCCGTGCATCCAATGTCATGGACTGGAGGGCGCCGGCAACTCGAGCGGAGCCTTCCCGCGCCTTGTTCCGCAGAGCGGCTGGTATCTCTACAAGACGCTCCAGGATTATGCCTCGGGTCTGCGCCCCAACGAGATCATGAGCCCAATCGCCAGGAGCCTGTCGGACCAGGACATGCAGGCTGTGGCGGCCTACTACGCTTCCATTGAGAATGCGCCCGCCCTGCCTCAAGCGGAGGTGGATGTGCGAACCTTGCAGACAGGCGGAGCGATCTCGGCGGTCGGCATCCCCGAGCAGGGCGTTCCACCATGCGCCGGGTGCCACGGCGCGAACGGGCGCGGCGGACAGATGATCTATCCGGCGCTCGCGGGCCAGTATGCCCCCTACACCGAACTCCAGCTCCGCCTCTGGAAGGAGGGGCGGCGCGACGGCGATCCCATGAACGTCATGGAACTCATCTCCAAGGCGATGACGGACGAGCAGATTCGCGCCGTGTCGCTCTATTTCGCATCGATCCAGCCGGGATATAGCCCGCAAGGAGAGCAGCGGCCTGCCGGACCCAGGCAGAATCCGCAGGTTTGGCAGGGACAGCTTGCTCCTCTGCCTCCGAACGCAACTTCGTCGACACGAGGGCTGCAAAATGTCAAGCCGCCGTACTTGCCGGAGGGACAAGCCGGTCCAGGTATGGGGAACGCCTCTACCGATGACCAGATCAACCGCTCACGATAGGGACTGCAGCGAAGTATGGAGATGCAGCACCTCTCACTGAGCATCGGCAGAATGGGCATCTGGAAGTGCGCCGCTGCAATATTCTTGCTCGCTGTCGGAGCGTGCAACGAAAGCGAAGTTCCGGCCGAGCAGCGTGTGGTCGGAGGCAATCCAGAGAGGGGCAGGGCCATCATAGACGCCGTCGAATGCGGCGTTTGCCACATCATTCCGGGTATTGCAGGCGCACATGGAATCGTTGGCCCGTCTCTCGAGAAGTTCGGTCACCGCCAGCTCGTGGGCGGAATAGCCCCGAACCATCCGGCTATCCTCACGCGCTGGGTGAAGGATGCGCCCTCCATCGCTCCCAATACCGGCATGCCTTCCCTGCCGCTCACCGAAGATGAGGCACGCCATGTGGCGGCCTATCTCTATACCCTGCGGTGAGCGCATGATGGTATTTCGCGTGACCCTTGTCCTCATCGTCCTGTCGCTCTTGAGCGGCTGCAACACGCAGCAATCCGCATTTCATCCCGGCGGTCCCCACGCCGACAGAGTCGAAACACTGAGCTGGGTCCTGTTCATCGGAGGAGGGCTCATCTTCCTCCTGGTGATTGTGCTGACGGCCATCGCGATGTTCGTTGCGCCCGAACGGCGACAATGGATGACGAACAGGCGCTTCATCATCTGGCTCGGGATCGTCTTTCCGGTCATCACTCTCACAGCGCTTCTTGTTTATGGCTTCACGGTTGCCCGGCATCTCGTAAGGCCTGGATCGCCTGCGCTCCGCATCGAGGTGGTCGGCGAGATGTGGTGGTGGCGGGTTCATTACTTGGACGCACAAGGCACGCAGCGCTTGGTGAGTGCCAACGAAATCAGGATCCCAACCGGCCAGCCGATCGAGTTCGTGCTGAAAGCCGAGGACGTGATCCACAGTTTCTGGGTGCCGAGCCTGGCGGGCAAGCTCGATATGATCCCTGGGCGCACGAACGTCTATCGCTTCGCGGCAGATCGCCCTGGCATCTATCGGGGGCAATGTGCCGAATACTGCGGCGACCAGCATGCGCTCATGGCCTTCTACGTTGTGGCCATGGAGCCGAATGACTTCGAAGCATGGTACGCTGCTCAGGTCCAGCCTGCCGCCGAGCCAATGGTTACGCAGCTCATCCAGGGCAAGGAGCTGTTCCTGCAGAACGGCTGCGGGGCCTGTCATGTGGTGCGTGGTACGCCCGCAAACGGAATATTGGGACCTGATCTGACCCATGTCGGCAGCCGTCTGTCCATCGCCGCAGGAACGTATCCAACCAACGTGGGCACGCTCGCCGGCTGGATCTCGTCATCGCAGCACCTGAAGCCCGGCAACCTCATGCCCTCGTTCGGCAACCTGCGGGGCGAGGAGCTTCGCGCCATCGCGGCCTATCTGGAGAGCCTCAAGTGAGCGATACGACCTGGGAAGGCGGAATGGCGGATACCCGCGAGCAGAAGGAGGCTGCTCCGGTTCAATTTCCCAGCCCGGTGCCGCGGCCTGAAGATGAGCTCGACGAGCTGAAGCGGATCTGGCGGGCCCCAAGAGGGATCCACATCCTGTCGGCGGTCAACAACACCTATGTGGGCCTGTGGTACGTCGGTGCTGCCCTGATGTTCTTTGTGCTGGCCGGAATTCTTGCCACCATCATGCGCACGCAGCTGGCACAGCCGGAAATGCGCCTGGTCGGGCATGAGCTGTACAACCAGCTCTTCACGATGCACGGCACCGTCATGATGTTTCTCTTCGCCGTGCCCATGGTGGAGGCATTCGGCGTCTTCCTCCTGCCCAACATGCAGGCCGCGCGGGACCTGCCTTTCCCGCGCTTGTCGGCTTATGCATTTTGGGCCTACTTCATTGGCGGAACGGCGTTTTTCACCAGCCTGTTCTTCGGCCTTGCGCCCAATGGCGGCTGGTTCATGTATCCCCCGCTGACAAGCTATCAGCACTCACCGGGGATCAATGCGGATTTCTGGCTTCTCGGCATTGGCTTCATTGAGATCTCCGCCATAGCGGGCGCTATCGAGATCATCGTGGGTGTCTTGAAGACGCGCGCACCGGGGCAGAGCCTCGACAAGCTACCGGTCTATTCCTGGGCCATGCTGATCTTCGCCCTGATGATTGTCTTCGCCTTCCCGGCGGTGATCCTCGCAACCCTTCTGCTCGAACTCGAACGTGCTTTCCATTGGCCGTTTTTCATCGCGGAGAGAGGCGGCGACCCGCTCCTGTGGCAGCACCTGTTCTGGTTTTTCGGTCATCCGGAGGTCTACGTCATCTTCCTGCCCGCAGCCGGCATGGTGTCAATGATGGTGCCCACCATGGCGCAGACGCCGCTCGCGGGCTATCGGCTTGTGGTGCTGGCCATCATCGGAACGGGTTTTTTGAGCTTCGGCCTGTGGGTGCACCATATGTTCACCACAGGTTTGCCTCAGGCGTCACTTGGCTTCTTTTCGGCCGCCAGCATGGCGGTCGCTATTCCAAGCGGCATCCAGGTTTTCGCGTGGATCTCCACCATCGCGTCAGGCAAGTTGCAGATGCGCACGCCGACCTACTTCCTCCTTGGATTCCTGTTCATTTTTACGCTCGGCGGTCTCACGGGCGTCATGGTCGCCATGGTGCCCTTCGACTGGCAGGCGCATGATACGCACTTCATCGTCGCTCACCTGCATTACGTGCTCATCGGCGGCATGGTGTTTCCCATCTTCGCCGCCTTCTACTATTGGGCGCCCACTGCCTCAACACGGCCCTTGTCCGAGCGGCTCGGCAAGTGGTCGTTCTGGTTTATGTTCATCGGAGTGAACGTGACGTTCTTCCCTTTGCATATCGTGGGCCTGATGGGCATGCCCCGGCGCAACTATACGTACCTTGCCGAGATGGGATGGGGGCCCATCAACCTGATCGCGACCATCGGCGCCTACATGATTGCCGTCGGCGTGCTGATCTTCCTGATCGATCTCGCGAAAAACTTCCGGCCCTTCCAGGGCGATGCTGGCAACGTATGGAATGCCGGAACCTTGGAGTGGCTGCCGAGCGGCAATTACCAGACCCGCTCCATTCCGATCGTCACCAGCCGCGAGCCGTTGTGGGATCAGCCCAACCTGGCGCGTGACGTGGAGGCGGGCCGCTACTATCTGCCGAATGCTCCGACGGGTGGCCGCGAGACCATCATTACGAGTCCCATTGATGCCCGGCCGCAATATGTCCTGCAGATGCCGGGGCCGAGCTGGCCGACCGTCCTTGCGGCGGTGTTCACGGCGGTGTTCTTCCTGGGCCTGACAGTCAAGCTCTATATTCCAGCTTTCACATGCGGTGTCCTCGCCGTCGTCATGGTGATCTGGTGGATGTGGGATTCGGATCCGGGACCAAGCTCTCCGTCCGTCGATATCGGCGGCGGCCTTCATCTCCCGACCTATGTCACGGGCCCGATGAGCCATTCCTATTGGGCGATGATCGTGCTCGAACTGGTGGCCGGGACCACCTTCGCCTGCCTCCTGTTCTCCTACTTCTTTCTCTGGACCGTGAACCCCGAGATGTGGCCGCAGGCAGGCGGGCTGCCGTCGCTCGGCTGGCCTGCCGCATCAGCCGCACTCTACATTGTCGGTAGCGCCGCGATGTTCATCGGCGGGCGCTCCCTTGCCCGTGTGCCGGAGCGGAGCGCATGGCCGATGCGTCTGCTCGCCCTCCTGGCGATCCCGGTCTTCGTGGGAGCCGTGACCCTCGAGATCTTCGGGCAGCTCTCCACGGGCCTTCGCCCATCGGAGAGCGGCTACGGCGCGGTGGTTTACACCATATCGGCTTGGCAGGGCTTCTTTGCCGCTGTGCTGGTCATCATGGTGCTCTATACCATCGCGCGCTCTCTGTCCGGCCGACTGAATGGTGTGCGACGGGCCACCTACGACAACACCCAACTTCTATGGCAGTACGCGACAGTCCAGGGCCTCATCGGCCTGATTGTCGTCCATGCCTTTCCTCGTCTGCTGGGGTAGGCGCGATGGGCAATAACGATTTCATCCGCAAATCGCTGTTCATGACGGGCGGGCTTCTCGTATGGGCGGCGCAGTTCACGCTGGTTTATGTGTTCAATTCCCTGGCCTGCGCCCGCCGGTTCGCAGGGATGGAGCTCATGGGAATCGGCATCGTCCCGTTTGTCGTGACAGGCATAACGCTGGCAGCACTTCTCGCGACAGCCTTGGTGTTCCTTCTCGCTCTGCGGCGTCGAGGTCCAGCCTATGCTTCGCGGGATAACAGGCCCGTCAACGACTTCATGCGCTATACCACCATGACCATTGCTGGGCTTTCGTTCGTCGCCATCGTCTGGAATGGCATCCCGGCCCTGCTGGTGCCGCCATGCGGTTGAGCTGCCTGGCTTATTCCTTGCTGATTGTCATTGCCGCCGGTCCTGCGGTCGCCCACGGTGATGGCATGCCCATCGGGCCCGATGATCTATGGCACCACTGGACCTTCGACCCCTGGATATGGGTGCCGCTCGTCATCGTGCATTGGCTGTATGGACGCGGCGTTCTGCGCCTGTGGGCAAAAGCCGGATGGGGCAGGGGCATCTCCATGGCTCGCAGCGGCGCTTTCATCGGTGGTGAGCTCATCCTCGTGATCTCCCTTATCTCGCCCCTGGATTCTCTTGGCGAGACCCTCTTCTCGGCGCACATGGCACAGCATACTCTCCTTGCTGCCGTCGCGCCGCCGCTTCTTCTCGCCGGGTTCCCGGGCGCTGCATTTCCCTGGGCGCTTCCACGAGGCTTTCTCACGACAGCAGTGCGAACCGGCGGCGTGAGGTGGGTCGCGAGAGCGTTATCCTGGATCCTGCGCCCCTTGCCTGCCGCTATCGTGCACGGCGTCGCCATGTGGATTTGGCATGCTCCGGTGCTGTTCGATGCAGCGCTCGAAAGCTCATTGCTCCATACACTTGAGCACATCTCGTTCTTCGGCACGGGACTTCTCTTCTGGCAGAGCCTGGCCCTCTCCTCCCGAAGCACCGCAGGTGTTGCGTTCGGTATCGCGGCTGGATTCCTGACGCTGATTCATAGCGGCTTCCTCAGTGCGCTCATTACCTTCGCGCGCGATCCTCTTTATGAGTGGTACCTTGATCGGACGGCGACGTGGGGAATGGGGGCTCTGGAGGATCAGCAATTCGCCGGCCTGCTCATGGGCGTTCCGATGGGCATGGTCTATCTCCTGGCGTGCCTTGCTCTCGCCGCCCGCTTCCTGGAGCCGACGCGCTCGTCCCCGGAGCTCGCCCGAACTGCGGATGTGAAGAGGGTTCTGCCATAAAGGAAGACTGCAACGAGCGTAGCCCGCCTTTACGCAGGGCCAATGGAACACCGCTGTCCGGGATGAGTTCCCTGCCAAGCAGTTTTCGCAGATGAACTGGAGGCAGCCCATGAACACCCCTAAGACAGACGACTTTCGGCTGGAGCGGAGAGACGATGGCTTGGCTGTCGTCTTTACACCCACAGGGCAGACCTACACTTTTGCGATGGGGAGCGATGGCGCGCTTTTGGAGCCAACTGTGTCGCCAGCTCAAACCAATGCTGCGGATTACGCTGATGGCGATATCCGCAAGACCGCCACGGAACTCGCGCGGCTTGCAGTTTCGGGGTCTCCTCGAACGTAACAGACTGAACAGGAGAAGGACATGCGGACCTATAAGGTGACCGGAATGACCTGCGACGGCTGCGAGACGGCCGTCTCTCGTGCAATCAGGCAGCGGCCTGGCGAGGATACTTCGGTCGAGGCCGATGCAGGCAAGAGCGAGGTGCGGGTTTCGGAATCCGCTGATCCGCAGATCGTCGTATTTGCAATCGACAGCGCTGGTTACGCAGTCGAGAGCGTCTCGGACTGATTATTCCCGCTCTCACGAGCTTTGTGCCTCATATTGGAGCAAGTTATGGGCAATGTTCTGCGCGTTATCCTTGCCATTCTTCTTCCGCCCGTCGGCGTATTTTTCACGGTTGGCCTCGGAGGTCAGTTCTGGCTCAACATCCTGCTGACGATCCTGGGCTATATTCCGGGAATTGTGCATGCGGTCTGGATTATTGCCCGACACCGTCATCGAGCGGCATTGTAGGAGCACTGGCGCGATGAGCCTGTGATCCCGCCTCTTCTCGCCACTCGGGTTCAATGCGTACGCAAGTACTTCGACGAGAGGTGAGAGTACTGTCGCAAACTCATCAGTAACTCAGTCCGGTCTACGCCTCCGGTGGCTCCGGAGGTGCGCGATGCTCAAGGGCAAGCATTTTGATCGGTCGGTGATCCTGCTGTGCGTGCGGTGGTATCTCTCCTATAGCCTCAGTTTACGCGACCTTGAGGAGATGATGGCCGCACGCGGGATCTTGGTCGATTACGCGACCATTCACAGATGGATCGTGCGCTATTCGCCCGAACTGCTTGATCAGTTCAATAAACGCAAGAGAGCGGTCACTGGGAGGTGGCACATGGACGGAACGTACATCAAAGTCCGTGGGCGTTGGCTGTATCTCTATCGCACGATCGACAGCAACGGCGACACGGTCGAGTTCTGGTTCAGCGAGAAGCGCAATTTGACCGCCGCTAAGCGGTTTTTGCACAAGGCGCTCAAGCGGCACGGCCGGCCCGAGGGGATCGTGATCGATGGTAGTCAGACCAACAGGGAAGCCATCCTGTCCTGTGATACGACAGACCGGCTCCAGGATCGATCAGGGCGCAAACTGAAGCCCATCCAGATCCGGCAAAGTCGCTACCTCAACAAGCGCATCGAACAGGACCGTCGCGCCGTCAAGCGCCGAGTTCGACCAATGCTCGGCTTCAAGTCGACTACCACGGCCCACGTGATCCTGGGTGGGATTGAGATGGTTCACATGATGCGCAAGGGACAGGCGAAGTACGCCCGCAATCTACATCTCTCGCTCGCCGAGCAGTTCGAGCGGCTCGCCGCCTGACGCAGAGCGACATTCTTTTCCTTCCTTCAACTTCAGCCAGGATCCGCGACAGAGCCGCGGATCCTCGCCCATACCCAAGACCCGGCCGGGATAGCGCATAATGCAGAGTTGCACTGCATAACCGAGCTGATTGTGAGGACGTCGGCGGACTTCGGCTTGGAGACGATCCCGCGGAGACAGAGTGTAGTGCCTGATCAGGCTTTCCTCATCGTCTGGAATACCGAGCAGGGCCTGGCGTTCGTCAGGGGTTAAGAGTTTCCGGCGTGCCATCGATCGCCTCGCAGATCGTCGGCTCAATCGCTCCTGAGGAGCCGGACATTGGTGCGAGATCTACGAACCCCATACAGCTGCTACCCTCCGAATCCACACGTTACGTTCTGGGTATCGTTACCAGCAGGGTTCCGGCTAATCGCCGAGAGCGCCGGGCTGCTACCTCCCAGCAGGCGCGCTCGGCGCCGGACGATGGGATCGTCAAGGAGTGGAAAGGCGAGTTCCCAATCCGTTTTATCTTAGCGTATAATTAGGAACAGATCTTGCGCTGGCCCCATGCTGACCCGACGCAATGGACAGGACCGCAGGCTTCTGGAGATCGCCGCGAGCGTCGAACGCGAACTGGCTCGGTGATGATAAGAGCTGCCCGCCTCGTGATTTTGAAACGCGCTCAGGGGCTCTCTCTGAGTTCCGCTTCGAGATTCAGCATCGGATATTCCGCGGCGATCTCCGCCAGATCCTCGTGCAACTCCGAGAGGATCCAGTCGCAGATGTGGGACACGATCGGCGTGTGCGGTCTCGCGCGGGCACGCACAAGGTGGCAGAGACGTTCGATTTTCATCAGGTCCAATCGCGCCGGCACCAGCGCCTTCGTGCGCAGCCAATGGGCGACTACGTTTAGCCATCCGAGCGCCACGCCCTGTCCCAGGAGCGCTGCCTGCACAACGACGGCATAATCGGAAAAGATCAGGGAGTTGAGGGCCTCTCCGCCGCGTCGGGGTGAGAAGAGCCCGGACCAGTCGGGTTGGGCGTTGCTGAGGTTGACCACCGTGCCCACAGCGACTTCGGCGCCCTGCTCCTCGCGGATGTGCTGCTCCAGGTAGAGGGAAGTGCAGATTGGCAGTAGAATTTCCGGCATGACGAACACGGCCTCGTGCCGCTCGTCGGAGCCGCTGACAAAGCGCATTCCAAGGTCGACATCGTCAACGGGCCCGCCGAGCGGCCCGTTCAGAAGCTGGAACCGCAAGTCGACGGATGGAAAGGCCGCCTTGAATTTCCCCATCCGCGGCATCAGCCAATGGGTCGTGAAGCCCGTCGAGACGGACAGGGTCACGGTTTCCATTTGCGCTTCTCGCTGAACCAGAACTCGACCGTGTCGCCGTTGCTGTCGATCGCGCGATAGAGATACAGCCAGCGCCCACGGACTTTGATGTACGTTCCGTCCTGGGGTACGACTCGCTGGCCGCCATCGTGCTCTACATCGCGGGACTTGTGGTGCTGTACGTGCTTGACCAGCGCAACACAGGTAGCGGGGGCCGAAATCCCTGTTTTTGAGCCGGTCAGGTCCCCCGAAGACCGCTCGCGTTATCGCTGCGCCACCGCGTTGGATGGGATCCAGACGCTCTCGTTCGCACCTTCGTGACCGGCTGGTGAGGATCGGAACAGGCTGTTGTGCGTTGGCGGGCAAACTCATGATGTCTGGGAGCCCAGCCATGCGCAGATCCGTCGCTCTTGCTTTCGCCCTTACTGCCGCCCTTGGCGCCGCCCATGCGCAGGAGAACCGCGTCCAGACGGTGACGTCCCAGACCGGCAAGGTTCGGGTCGAGACCATTGCATGGGGACTCGAGCATCCTTGGGGGCTGGCCTTCCTCCCGGATGGTCGCATGCTGGTGACCGAGCGTCCAGGGCGACTGCGGGTGGTGTCAAAGGACGGCCAGATCTCCGAACCTTTGTCTGGCGTGCCCAGGGTCTTCGCACGGGGGCAGGGCGGCTTGCTCGATGTGGCGCTCGCTCCGGATTTCGGCTCAAGCCGCCTTGTTTATCTCTCCTATGCCGAGCCGGGTGAGGGTGGCACTGCCGGAACCGCAGTGGCGCGGGGGCGGCTCAACGATGCCGCCTCAGGGCTCGACAACCTCCAGGTGATTTTCCGGCAGCAGCCGAAGGTCGAAGGGCCCAATCACTTCGGCTCGCGGCTTGTCTTCACGCCTGACGGGAAGCTCTTCGTCACGCTGGCTGAGCGCTTCAAGTTCGATCCGGCCCAGGATCTCGCCAATCACCTTGGCTCTATTGTGCGGATCAATCTCGATGGGACGGTGCCGAACGACAATCCTTTCGTCGGTCGCCAGAACGCCCGGCCCGAGATCTGGTCCTACGGGCACCGCAACATCCAGGCTGCGGCTCTGCACCCGCAGACCGGTGCGCTCTGGGTGGCCGAGATGGGTCCGAGAGGTGGGGACGAGTTAAATCGCCCCGAGGCGGGCAAAAATTACGGCTGGCCCGAAGTGAGCTGGGGCCGGCACTACGACGGGCGCGACATCCCGGATCCTCCCACACGACCGAACTTTGCCGGCTCGATCCATCAATGGACGCCCGTGATCTCGCCGTCCGGTATGACCGTCTATACCGGTGAGGTGTTCCCCTCCTGGCGTGGCTCGCTGCTGATCGGGGGCTTGAGCGCATCGGCCATTGTGCGTGTCACCCTTGACGGTGAGAAGGTCACGAGTGAAGACCGCATTAACCTGAACGCCCGGGTCCGTGACGTGCGCCAGGGCCCCGACGGGGCTGTCTACGCGCTGACCGATGCGGATAGCGGGCGGCTTGTGCGATTGACGCCAGACGATGGGTCCTAACCCGACCCAGGCGGCGATGCCCGGAGGATTAGGATTCCCTAAGCTCAGATCATTCGGCTTGCGTAGGCTCACCTTGCCTTCTGCACGGCGTCATCACCTGGTGCTTCTTCACCCGGAATGCTGGTGTCCACCCCCAGAGTCTGTTGGACCCAGTGCTTCTTGATCAGAACGGTGATCGCCACCGCCAGCGGCACCGCAAGGAAGATGCCGGGGAAGCCAAAAAGCAGTCCGAATGGGATCGTCAAGTTGTTGAAGTAGGATACACCGATCCTGGTTCGGGGCCGGATTAGGCACCAGTGACCTCTGCCCAGACGCGGAAGGCCCGAGCGCGAGCCTGCCGACGATCGGAAGTGTGGATGGTGACAGGATG
>NZ_WURB01000030.1 GCF_009830105.1 Microvirga makkahensis | reverse complement strand
CCGGGTCAAGGCGCCTCAGAATTCGAAAGGCGAATGGGACATGTATGAGCTTCTTGCAACCGTTCCGGGGGATCAGGCGTTCAGGCCGGAGACCGAGGGCAGCTGCCCCCTGGTGAAGAAGAGCTGACGACACCCTGTCGGGCGGGCGTCTGCCTGCCCGACCCTCTACAGGGCTCCACAGCAGACGATCATCGTTGCCGCTGCGCCGCGGCTATCGATCGCGGCTCAGAACATCGACAGCATGCTGTGCGAAGCTCGCCGCCAGAGGGCCGACGGCAGCGGCATTGGCATCGGCGGCATTTCCAGCCTTCGCCCGCGCAGCAATTCCCTCGAAGATGACGGCGAAGCGAAAGAGTGCAAAGGCCATGTGAAAGCGGGTCATCCGGAGCCCGTGATTCGCCGCCTCGTAATAGGCTTCCGTGAACTCGCCCTCACTCGGAATGCCGAGAGCGGCTAAGTCCAATCCTATCAATCCACCATATTCGTGCGGTGCAGAGTGCCATCCCATGCAGGCATGGGCCAGATCCGCCAGAGGGTGCCCGAGTGTCGAGAGCTCCCAATCGAGGATCGCGATGACACGCGGCTCCTGCGGGTGGAACATGACATTTCCGATACGGTAGTCGCCATGCGCCACGACAGTGGCATCGCCATCGGGAATGTTCTTTGGCAGCCAATCGATCAGCCGGTCGATATTGGAATCGGCGCGCGTCCGGGAGAGTTCCCACTGTCTGGTCCAACGTCCGACCTGACGGGCGAAATAGTTGCCGCTCTTTCCATAATCCGAGAGACCGACGCTTGCCGGATCGACGTTATGAAGAGCTGCCAAGGCTTGAGCATGCGAGCGGTACATAAGGCGGCGCTCGCCGCTCGACACGCCAGGGAGCGAGCCGTCATGGAAGACTCGGCCCTCGAGGCGATCCATGATGTAAAAGGGCGTTCCGATGACCTCTCTGTCATCGCAGTAGAGAACGACGGCCGGGACGGGAATACCGGCCTTCTCCAAAGCTCCCATAACGCGATACTCCCGGTCGATCGCATGAGCGGACGGGAGCAATTCACCGGGAGGCTGCTTGCGCAGGACGAGCTGCCTGGTTCCGTAGCTGACGAAGAAGGTCGGATTGGATTGCCCGCCGGCGATCCGTTCCAAGGTCATGGGCCCGCGAAGTCCCGGGATCGATGCACGCAAGAAGCGATCGAGCCTCCCCGCATCAAATTCCGGCGGATGAACGTGGGCGGTCGAAGGATTGTCGGCCATCGGCAGTCTCCGGGTCTGCACGAGAATGAGCTGTCAGGATCGATCCGCGTCTCGCAATTGCGCCCGCAGCTGGAACTTCTGAACCTTACCGGTCGCGGTCTTCGGAATTGGCTGGAACAGGAACATGCGTGGAATCTTGAATCCGGCCAATCGTGTTCGGCAGAAGGCCGTCAACTCCTCGGACGTCGCCGTCATCCCGTCCTTCAGCTCGACGACAGCACAGGGCGTCTCACCCCATTTCTCATCCGGGACGGCAATAACCGCAGCCAGCAGAACGGCCGGGTGCTGGTGCAAGACACTCTCGATCTCCAGGCTTGAGATGTTCTCACCGCCGGAGATGATAATGTCCTTCGCCCGGTCCTTGATCTCGATGTACCCGTCCGGGTGGCGAACCGCGAGATCCCCTGTATGGAACCCCCCTCCGGCGAAAGCGGATTTGGTGGCGCGTTCGTCACCGTAATAGCCCGCCATCAGGGTATTGCCGTTCAGAACGATCTCGCCAATAGCGTCCCCGTCACTCGGAACGTCGTTCCCCTGCTGGTCCACGATCCGGACGCGATTGGCCGTGAGATGACGGACGCCCTGACGCGCCAGCGCGCGAGCCTTGTCCTCGTCGCTCGTGAGATCCCAGTCGTCGCGCAACATGCAGAGCGTCGCAGGACCATAAGACTCCGTCAGACCATAGAGGTGGACGAGATCGAACCCGAGGGAGTCCAGTTGTCGGATCAATGCGCTCGTCGGGGATGCGCCGCCCGTTGCCAGGAGGACCCGCCGCGACGTGTTCCTCAGGTTCCTGTCCGGATGGTTCAAGAGCATGTAGAGCACAACCGGTGCGCAGCTGAGATGAGTGACCCCATGAGTCTCGATTGCCCGGAAGATCTGGGAGGGCTCGACCTCGTCGAGGCAGACATGCGTACCGCCCGCGGCCGTCACCGCCCATGTATGGCACCACCCGTTGCAGTGAAACATCGGCAAGGTCCAAAGATAGACTGAGCTCGTAGTCAGACCCAAGGAAAGAACGTTGCCCAACGCGTTCAGGTAGGCGCCGCGATGGTGATAAACGACGCCTTTGGGGCGCCCCGTCGTTCCCGAGGTGTAGTTGAGACAGATCGGTTGCCACTCATCCATCACGCCGGAGGTGCTGATGGGGTCTGCGTTCTCGCGCTCGACAAGATCATCAAAGCTTCCCTCGGCTTCCGAGCCGTTCCCGTCATCGAGAGGGACGAGAACGACGTCGAGACCGGCCGTCGCCCGCCTTGCCACGTCGACGCAGCTCGGGTCGACGAGGAAGACTTTGCTCTCCGAGCGCCCAAGAATGTAGCCGACGGTTTCGGCATCGAGTCGGGTATTGATCGTGCTGAGCACCGCTCCGAGCATGGGGACCGCATAATGCGCGGCCAGCATTTCCGGGCGGTTCGGCGCCATGATGGCGACGGCGTCTCCCGCCTCGATACCCTTCCGGCGAAGCATGGCTGCGAACCGCCCGACGAGGTTGCCGAACTCCCGGTAACTGTAGCGTCGGTCATGCCAGATCACGGCGGTTCTGTCGGGGTAGACGGATACCGTCCGCTCGAGGAAATCCAGCGGCGTCAGAGGGCGGAAATTGGCCTCGCGCGGGGCGAGGTGCTCTTCTTGTCTCATGTCGGCGGCTCCCGAGATCCAGGCACGTCCTAGGGTGAACCGAACGGACCCGGACCTCAAGCGGGGGTCGTATGCCCTCCGCCGTCGGCAACCGGCCAGGTCCAGAAATTCGAGCCGTCCGCAGTGAGGAAGCGGTTGAGCACCATGCGGTGCACCTCGTCGGCCCCATCCACCAGCCGGGCTTGGCGTGCATAGCGGTAGATCCATTCCAGGACGGTATCCTTGGAATAGCCGCGTGCTCCGTTGATCTGGATGCCGGTATCGGCCGCCTGATGCAGCAGATTGGCGACGTGGATCTTCGCCATGGACACTTCCTTGCGCGCGAAGCTGCCCTGGTCGAGCGCCCAGGCGGCCTTCATGACGAGCAGGCGGCCGATCTCGATCTTGAGGGCGAGATCGCCCAGCATCAGCTGGATGCTCTCCCGGTCGGCAAGGCGCTGGCCGAAACCGGTTCGTTCCGCCGCGTATGCCTGGGCGATCTCGACACAACGTTTGGAAAGGCCGAGCCAGCGCATGCAATGCGTCAGCCGTGCCGGGCCCAGACGGATCTGTGTGACCTTCAATCCCCGCCCCTCCCCGAGAAGCACGTTCTCTTCCGGGATCTCCAAGCCGTCGAACTCGATCTCACAATGACCGCCATGCTCCTCCGGCCCCATGATCGGGATCCGGCGCAGGATGCGCCAGCCGGGCTGGTCCTTATGGAACAGGAAGGCCGTAAGGCCATGACGGGGATCGTCCGAGGTGCGGGCGATGAGGATGAAGTGGCTAGCCTCTTCCGCGCCTGTAATGAACCACTTGCGCCCATGCACGACATAGGTGTCCCCGCGCTTCTCCGCACGGGTCTGGATCATGCTGGGATCGGATCCTCCGCCAGGATGCGGCTCGGTCATGGCGAAGGCGGAGCGCACATCGCCGCTGACGATCGGCTGGAGCCAGCGCTCCTTCTGCTCTGGGGTGCCGGCGGTTTCGAGGAGCATCATGTTGCCGTCGTCGGGGGCGGCGGAATTGAAGACGACCGGTCCGAAGATCGAGCGGTTCATGGCCTCGTAGCATACAGCCATGCCGACCTTTCCAAGACCGCCGCCGCCCGTCTCCGGCTTCAATTGCAGGCACCAGAGGCCCTCGGCCTTCGCCTTGGCCCTCGCTGTCTGGAGCGCACCGTGAGCGATGTTCTCGTGCTCGTCATAGGAGGAGGGGTCAGCCTCGAGGGGAAGGAGCTCGCGTTCGACGAACGTGGCGATGCGCGAGCGGTAATCTTCGATCTGCGGCGAGATATGGAAATCCATGGGAATGTCCTAGAGGCTGGAGACGAGATGTCCGCCATCGACGGCAAGGACAGAGCCCGTGATGTACGAGCCCGCATCGGAGCAGAGAAGCAGGAGGGCACCGTCGAGATCGGACGGTTGGCCGAGCCGGCGTTGCGGAATGCGTCGGATGAGCGCCTGGCCGGCCTCGCTCCCGAAGAAGTCCTGGTTCAGCTCCGTTTCGATATAGCCTGGGCAGAGCGCATTGACGCGAATGTTGTAGCGGGCGAGTTCGAGCGCCATGGCCTTCGTCAGATGAACGACACCGGCCTTGGAGGCCACGTAAGGAGAAACCTGACCGGCAACCCTCAAGCCGAGAATCGACGCGATATTGACGATCACACCGCCGCGTTCCCCGGCCTTCATAGTACGGGCGGACGCTTGTGCGACCAGAAAGTTTCCTTTCAGGTTGGTGTCGACGACGCGGTCCCACTCTTCCTCCGAAACGTCGAGGACCGGTTTCGCCACGGTCACGCCGGCATTGTTGATCAGGATATCGAGCCCGCCGGATGAAGCCGCAGCCTCGATCGCTTTCGCTATGGAGGCATGATCGTTCACGTCGAGCGACACGGCACGGGCGACGCCCCCCTGGCCGGAGATCTCAGTGCAGAGGTCCTGCAAGGCATCCATCCGCCGGGCGGCGACGACGACCTCCGCACCCGCCCGGGCGAGGACCCTCGCAAAGTGCCGACCGAGCCCACTGGATGCCCCCGTAACCAGTGCGGAGCGTCCGCTCAGATCGACGCCAAAGACCATTGCATTCTCTCCACAGGCAAAAACTGAGCGAGCGTTCGCTTTTTTAATGCGAAACATCCCACTGCGCAACAACGGTCTGCCGTTGATTCGAGGACCACCGTCGATTAATCCTGCAACCATGAAACGGACCCAATCTCACCAGAAGGCGGATACTCCGTCCGTCGGAACTGTGTCGGGCAGCGATCAATCCAGGCCCCAATGGCGGCCTCAGCGGCGCAGCTTGAAGTCTTTTCAGGCCGAATTCGACTTTTCCCTCGAAGCAATCTGCACGCGCATGCTGGAGCGGCACCGCGACACCATTCGCACACAAAAGCCGCAGGTGGCTGTAGCCAAACTGATGCGGATCATTCAAACGACCTTGACCCTGGCGAACCGAAAGGGGTTCCACTCGATGAGTCTGCGAGATCTGGCGGCCGAGTCGGGTCTGAGCATGGGAGCGCTCTACACCTACTTCGACACCAAGGATACGCTCCTGATGATGATCCTTGGCGAGGTCTCCTCGGCTGTGTCGGAAGCCCTCGGGTCGCCGCCCGGACACCTGGCGGATGATCCGGCCAAACGTCTGCATTGGCTGCTGGAGACGCATGTCTACCTCACGGAGGTCATGCAGCCGTGGTTCGTCTTCGCCTATATGGAAGCAAAGGCTTTCCCCAAGGAAGGACGCGAGAAGGCCACGAGGAGCGAGCTTTCGACGGAGAAGATGATTGCGGATGCTCTGGCCGACGGCACGGACAGGGGACTCTTTTCTATCGCGAACGTGGAACTGACGGCGTCTTTGATCAAGCCGCTTCTGCAGGATTGGTACGTGAAGCGCAGCAAGTACCGCCGACGCGGCATCTCACCGGAGCAGTATGTACAAGCGGTTAGCGAATTCGTCGGAACCGCCATTCAATCCCGATCCGTGCCCAAGGCTCCAAGACGCCGCAGGTCCGATCAGAGGAGCGAAATTGCCGCAGCAGAGCCTTTCTGATCCCATGGCTACACACTCGAACTGCGAAGTGGGGTCGGACAGGGTTGCGAGAATCCCTGGATGTCTCCGGCTCTGCCCTCGGTACGGAAGTCGCCTGGCATGCCGGCTTCCATTCCAGATCGCGTGCCGCATGTCTCCACCATGGCGTTTTCCCATCCTGTCCGAATGACGGCCACGAAGAAGGCGGGGTGCGCCGCAACCGCGAAGAGAGCCACCGAATGAGCGTGATCCAAGTACAAGTACTCCATCCTGACAGACTCCCGGCATTGATCGGTCAGGAAATCGGAGTATCTCCCTGGCGCAGCATAAGCCAAGAGCAGATCGACCGTTTCGCGGAGGCGACGGATGACCACCAGTTCATCCATGTCGATCCTGAGAGAGCGAGAAACACCATATTCGGCGGCACGATCGCCCATGGGTTCCTTACCCTGTCGCTCCTGCCATCCCTCGCCGAGGACGCCCTGCCGGATCTCGAAGGCAAGACAATCGGTGTGAATTACGGCCTAGACAAGGTGCGTTTCATCTCCCCGGTCCACAATGGCGCCCGCATCCGCGGCCGTTTCGTTCTCGATGAAGTCTCCCGGCGCGCCGGTAACGAGATCCGCCTGCGCCATACGGTGACTGTCGATATCGAAGACAATGACAAACCTGCCCTGGTTGCCCAATGGATTACATTGTCCATCTTCTGACCGGGTCGCGAACGTGTCACGCTGCGGCCAGCATCACGAATGTTTCGCGCGCCTGACCCGCACAGGATCAGGCGCGCAATCGCGGAGATCCGGATCGCTCTACTTGCGAGGCAGAAGACGCTGGACTTCCCGTGCTGCGTCGGCCAGCGTTTCCTCCGGAGTCGCTTTCTGCTCAACCACGCGCGAGAGGTTGTCCACGATCGTCTGGGTGACCTTCACACCGTTGGAGCCCGGGAAGGCATACCAAGGAATCATCTTCGGCATCTGCTCAAGGCCGGCCTTGAAGAGAGGGTTCTTCTGGTAGAATTCACCGAGATACTCGGAGGACTTTGCAGCAAGCTCGTTATTGGGCACATAGCCGGTCCCGGGCACGACGACGGATGCGCCATAAGGGCCGGCGGCGAACTTGATGAACGTCCAGGCCGCTTCCTGCTTTGCGGGATCCTTGGTCAGCATGACGGCGGCATTCCCACCCGTGGGCAAGCGACCCTTCTCGGGCGAGAGCAGCGGTATCGGGGCCGTGCGCAGGTCGAACTTCTCGCCTACGTTGTTGATCACGTTGCGCAGCGCGCCGGTGGTCTGGAAGGCAAAGCCAATCTTGCCCGCGACGAAGGCCTGCTCGCCGTTGCTCTTGGTGAGGACGGGCATCCCGCCCTCCTTGACCATGCGATCGAGGAGCCGGA
Source organism: Microvirga makkahensis (assembly GCF_009830105.1). Classification (GTDB taxonomy): domain Bacteria; phylum Pseudomonadota; class Alphaproteobacteria; order Rhizobiales; family Beijerinckiaceae; genus Microvirga; species Microvirga makkahensis. Next base: position 36,340 of record NZ_WURB01000030.1, on the reverse strand, counting down.
TGGCTGCGAGGCCTTCGGGGCCATCGAAGGCGACCTTCTTCTCGTCGGGAGTGAGCATGGTCCCCCCTGCCCCGAAAAGAAGCGCGCTGAACATCCAGTCGTCACCCTGCCAGCGGAAGTCGATGCTCTGGATGCCGTCCCCGAGATCTTTGATCTTCGAGGCAATGGCGATCACCTCGTCCCAGGTCTTCGGTGGTGCGTCGGGATCGGCGCCGACGCGGCGGAACAGATCCGCGTTGTAGTACATGATCGGGTTAGAGGTCGCGAAGGCCAGCCCGGCCTGCTGGTCGCCGAACTGTGCGAGCTTCAGGATGTTTTCGCTGAAGCCCTGCTCGACCATGTCCCCGTCCTTCGCGATGAACGGGTTCAGGTCGACCGAAATCTTACGTTCCGCCACGACCCGGAGGCGGTTGAGGCCGATGAAGGTTACGTCGGGCATCTCGACGGTTCCCGCCTGTCGGAGGATCAGTTGCAGACCCTCCTCATAGGTGGGCGACGGGCTGACGAAGTTGATCTTGATCTCGGGATGCTCCTCCATGAACTTCTTCGAGATCCTGTCCATCACATCCTTGAAGAAGCCCGGCATCGGGTAATGGACGTTGAGGGTCGTCTCGGCCAGAGCGCCGCTGGCGAGCGAGGCGGCCAAAGCCAGCCCGGCGAGGATCGTCTTTGTCCTGGTCACGTCTTGTCTCCTTGTGCGTGGTCGTAAGTTGCCTGGTCGGAACTCGAGGCGTCAGCCCTTCAGCCCGGTAAGGGTTATGCCCTCGATGAAGCGCCGCTGAGCGAGCAGGAAGGCCGCGAGCAGTGGCATCGTGACGACCACAGTGGCGGCCATCAGCGCGCCGTAGTCGTCACCGGCCTCGGCGGCACGGAAGAAGATCAGGCCGAGCGGTGGGGGTGCCATCGCAGTCTCGGTCACCACGATCTGCGGCCAGAAGAGGTCGTTCCAATGCGCCACGACGGAGAAGATCGAGAAGGCGGTGATGGCTGGCCATGCATTCGGGACGATGACGCGTAGCACGATTCCGAATTCCGACATGCCGTCGAGGCGCGCCGCGTTGATCAGATCGTCCGGCATCGCGCGGAAGAATTGCAAGAACAGGAAGATCGCGAAGACGGAGATCAGGAATGGTGCCGCCAGCGCGAAATAAGTGTTCAGAACCCCTGCCCCACTCAGCGCCACATAGATCGGCAACGCGGTCGCATGGATCGGCACGAGCAGTCCGAGCATGATCCCTGAGATCATCAGGCGGGCACCCGGGAAGCGCAGCTTCGCGAGCGCATAGGCGCATGGCAGCGCGACCAGGACCTGCACGACGAGGATGACAGCGCAGACAATTGCGCCGTTCATCAGGAGCTGCAGCATCGGTACCCGGGTGAAAACCTTCGAGAAATTCTCCACGGCAGCCCAGCGGTCCGGAATCAGGGCCAGGGACGAGGAGAAGATCTCCTCGCGGGGCTTCATCGCGGTCGACACCATCCAGACATAGGGTCCGAGGAAAATCAGGGCGCCGGACGACAGGGTCGCCAGGCGAAGGACGCGGGCGAGGTTCCAGGATCGTGTGGTCATGTGTAGTGAATCCGCCGATCGAGTGCGCGGTACTGAAGCACCATGAGGACCATGAGTATTGCCAGGAAGACGACAGTCATCGCGGACGCATAGCCGACGCGGAGGTACACGAAACCTTCCTGGTAGATCGTCCAGAGGAGCACTTCCGACGCGCGGTTAGGACCGCCCTGCGTCATCGTCGAGACGGTTTCGAATACTTTCACGGCATTGATCACGCTGATGGTCACCACGAAGAGAGTTGTGGGGCCGAGCATCGGCCACGTGACGAGCCAGAACCTGTCCCAGGCCGTAGCCGCGCGATCGACCTCCGCTGCCGCATAGAGCTCCCGCGGGATCGCGGTGAGCCCCGCCAGGAACAGCACCATGTTGAAGCCGACTGCTTGCCAGACGCCGATGAGCGCGAGACTCATAAGAACGGTGTCGCTGCCTCCGAGCCAGTTGGGCCCGTCGATCCCGACGAGGCGCAGGAGTGCGTTCACCGGTCCGATGGTGGGATGGAGCAGGTACTGCCAGACGGTCGCCATCGCCACGAGCAGTGACACTACGGGCAAGAAATAGATCGCGCGGAACAGCGCGCGCCCGCGGACTTCCGCTTCGATGAGAAGCGCCGCGCCCAAGCCAAGAAACACCGACAGCGGCGTCACGATAAGTGTGTATGTCAGCGTGTTGGCGAGCGAGATCAGGAACGTGCGGTCCTCCAGCAGCTCGAGATAGTTGTCGAGGCCGACGAATCGGACGCCGTCGTATCCCAGCTCGAAATCCGTCAGACTCAACGCGACCACGCCGAGAGTGGGCAGAAGGATGAGCATGGACAGGAGGGCGACGGCGGGTCCAGCCAACCGCCACCCGGCCAAGGCTTCCGAGCGGCGGGCGAGCGCTCCGGCGCTGGATGTCCCTGCGGGAAGCGCAATGCTATCCATTGGCGGCCATCCTCATGGCGGGAGCAACCGGCAGGCGCGAGCCGTCTGAGCCGAAGACGAGCACTTCTCCGGAAGCAACCGCGATCGTGACTGCTTGACCCGGGTTGAGAACGGTTGCTTCGGCGGGCGCGAGCTTCGCGACCAACGATCCCCCTCCTCCAGCGAGTTCGAGGAAGACGAGAGTCTCGGAGCCGAGAAACTCGATGCGCTTCACGGAGGCGCCGAGACCCGCCTGGCTGGAGCCGCCCAGCTTGATCGCCTCGGGGCGGAAGCCGATCGTCACGCGTGTGCCAGGCGTCGCGCCGACCCCTTCGACGAAGAGCCTGCCCCCGATGCGAATACCGTGGGCCGCATCCACCTCTCCCGCGAGGAGGTTGATCTGCGGGCTGCCGATGAACCGGGCCACCTCGATATGGGCCGGGTTGCCATAGATCGCCTCGGGAGTGTCGAACTGGAGCAGGCGGCCCCCCATCATGACTGCTACGCGATCGGCCATGCTCAGGGCCTCCGCCTGATCATGAGTGACATAAAGTGTCGTGACCCCCGCCCGGCGGTGCAGTTCGACGATCTCCGAGCGGGTGTGAACCCGCAGGCTGGCGTCGAGATTCGAGAGCGGCTCGTCCATGAGGAATGCGGCCGGGCTCCGGACGAGAGCCCGCCCGAGCGCGACGCGCTGCCGTTGCCCGCCCGACATCTGCGCGGGCTTGCGATCCAGCAGGTGATCGATCTTGAGGCTGCGGGCTGTCTCGAACACGCACCTCTGGATTTCGGCGCGAGTTTCACGCTGGCCCGGCAGGAGACTTCCGATCCAGGGAAGACGTTGCCAAACCGTGAGGTTGCGCATTGCGAGCGGAACGGCGATGTTCTGTCCGGCCGTCAGGTGCGGGTACAGTGCATAGGATTGAAACACCATGGCGATGTCCCGCCCGGACGGTCGCATGGCCGTCATGTCGCGCTCGCCCAGCCAGACGCTTCCCCGGTCGGGATGATCCAGTCCGGCGGCGATCCGCAGGAGGGTCGTCTTCCCGCAGCCCGAGGGACCGACAAGGGCGACGAACTCCCCTGGCTTCGCCTCGATGGTCACGTCGCGCAGAATGTGGTTGCCACCGTAGGCCTTGGAGATTCCGCGCAAAGCCAGCCCGCTCATGACAGCGTCTCCTCCGCGGGAGACGGCGGGTAGACTTCGTGGATCACGTCGTCGAGGACGATGGGGCTCAGCACGTCCAAGGGAACGATGCGGCTCTCGATACCGGAGCCGAGAATGTGCACGGCGGCTCCCACGATGGCATCACCATAAGGCATGTGCACCATCGGGCCGACGACGAAGCCTGAGGATGGTCCCCAGACGCGGCGGAAGGGAGCGCCGTCAACGATCCGGGCACGGTGGAGATGGCCGCTCGCAACGAGCTCGACCCCATTCTCCGTAAGCAACTCGAGCAGAATGCGGCGCGGCTCAGGACGCATCCCCCAGTATCCGGTTTCGCCCTCTTCCGGGTCTTCGACGAAGAGCGGCTTGTGCTTGAAGACGAGGACCCGCCGTCCTTCGCGTGTGTGGAGAGTGTCGGTGAGCCACGCGAGCTGTTCGTCTGCCTCGGAGGACCCCGATCCGATGATCATGCTGTTCAGGCCGATCAACCGCCATTCACCAAGATCATGCGTCCAGCGATCCGGGCCGATGATCCGACGCCAGCGGGACAGGCGCTCCCCGTCGACGGGCTGACGTGTACCCGGCAAGTCTCCGATGTCGTGGTTGCCCGGCACGCACAGTGTCGGGTACCGGAGATCACGCAGCATCTCGCGACCGTGAACGAGATCCTCCTCGAAATCGGCGCCGTCAACGGTGAGATCGCCCGTGTGGACGACCAGGTCCGGCTCCATCGAGTTGATCCACTCCACCAAGGGCTTCCAGTTCGCCTGGAACTGGGGCTTCAAGAAACTCAGATGTGTGTCGGTGATCTGGATGATCTTCACGTTCGCCTGCCTCCGGGCACCATGCTTCGCGCTTGGATGAAGGTGGCTTAGGAGGCCTTCGTGACGCTCACTCTACGGTTCTATGACGTTTGCATGTCGCTTGATGGTCGCGACAATGGCCTCGAAGAAAGCCATCGGGTCGGTCACGTCCTTCCCGTAGGCCCTGGATCCGCCGCCGCTTGTGCGATTATGACGTTCTGCGCCGGATCGATGGAGACATACGGCCCGTGAATGCCGACCGCGGAGAACGCATTGTCCTTCTTAGAGGCATCGGCCCGGCCCTCCGGCAGCACCTGCGTCTCACTGATCCTTCCTCCATCGAGGAAGAACAGGCCGAACCGCGCATCGTCCCTTAAGGTCGCGCTGACGCCGCTTCCGCCGGCTGTTCCAGGATGCTCCCGCTCACGAGAGCATTGAGGGCGCCATGAAGCAGATCGACAAGGTGCTGCTTCCGAAGATCGGCGGAACGGGACCACAACGACCACAGATCAATCCGGGGCGAGCGGGCGGGAGAGACGCAACTCGCTCCCCGAGGACATGCCGGCGATGACCCGTGGCGACCTTCCGCCTCCGGAAGCCAGGGTTAGAATGCCGTCTCCGTCAAGATGAGGATACCGCCGACGAGGATGAGGACGAAGGCCGGCCAATGAGTCCTGAAGCTGAAGGATCTGGGACTCTGCTGTGGCTCCAGAGTCGTCTTCCGGCCGGTTGATCGGCTCAGCCTCGCGTCGCTGAGCCGCCCTCTCCAGAGGACCTGGCCTGCGCCGTAGAGCACGCCGCCGATGATGAGCAAGGCGCCGATCCAAATGAGGACAAGACCCGAATCCATGGGGCACTCCCTGCGTGCAAGAAAGCCCATCATATCATGAATGCCGTTTTCTTGGGATGGGACGAGGCAGGGCACGAGGGGTCCCGGCACCACGGCCGGATTCCTCATTTCCACGCGACCCAGGTCGTGTTTGGGAATATGAACAAACCTTGGGTCGTGGTTGCGCGTGGCCAACGAACATGACGCGCTCCGCAACCGCGCCCTGGCTGCCAAGGTTCCTCCCGGGAGGCGCCGATATGGCCCATTCTCATATCGTCGCTGGTGCAAACGATATCCCGGCTCGTCCGGTTGTCCGGAAAATCCAACCTGCAGATCTGAGAGAGGCACTGGCAAGAGGCTTCGATGATTTCTGGACCGCGCCGTTCCATCTGATGTTTCTCGGATTGATCTGCCTCGTTGTCGGCGTCTGCCTGGCAGCGCGCACGTTCACGAACATCGCTCTGCCGCTGATGATCTTGGCAACGTTCTCGGCTTCGTCTTCGCTCTCGTGGTGCTGAGCATCAGCATCATCTCATGGCCACTCCTCCTGGACCGCGAGGCCGGCGTGACCATGGCAATCTGGGGCTTGATCGTAGCGGCCGCCCTTCTCGTCGAATCCATCCCGCTCTTCGCTGGGCTTGCGGTCATCGTGCCGGTCCTCCGGCACGCGACATGTCATCCCTACCGCCCGTCATGGAGCCGCCGGCCGTCGAGAAAGCACGGATGCCGCCGGATCCTCCCTGCGCGGCGGCGACATGACTTGGCCGTGCCGGCCCGGTGCAAGCGACGGCTCAGAGCTCCGGCGCGAAGAACGTGAGGCGGGACAACAGTGTATAGTCGGATTCGAGCGCCATGATCGCGACGAAAACCAGAATGGCGCTCATGGGGACCAGGATCGCGTAGACGAGGGAAAGACGCTCCCAGGCCATGTGCATGAACACGGCGATGATGAGACCGGCCTTCAGCATCATGAACAGGAGGATGAGGGCATACCTGAGGATGCCTTCGATCTGGTAGTAATCGACGAGGTAGGAGCAGGCGCTCAGAATGAAGAGCCAAGTCCAGACCACGAGGTAGAGCCTGATGGGATGCTGCTGTCCCTGCGGATGCGACGCGGCCTGTGCCATGATCGGTCTCCTACCAAAGATAGAAGAAGGCGAAGATGAAGACCCACACCAGGTCGACGAAGTGCCAGTACAGGCCCATGATCTCCACAGCCTCGTAACTCCCCTTCCGGCTGGTGAAGAAGCCTCTTCGCTCCTGATCGAAATCGCCACGCCAGACCTTTCTGGCAACGATCAGAAGGAAGATCACGCCGAAGGTCACATGCGTGCCGTGGAAGCCGGTGATCATGAAGAATGTCGAGCCGAACTGAGCCGCCCCCCAGGGGTTGCCCCAGGGCCTCACGCCTTCATGAATCAGCTTGGTCCATTCGAAAGCCTGCATCCCGACGAAGGTGGCACCAAGGAGCGCCGTCAAGAGCATCAGGGCAGCCGTCTTCCTGCGATCGCGGCGGTAGGCGAAATTGACGGCCATGGCCATGGTGCCGCTGCTGCTGATCAGGACGAAGGTCATGATGGCGATCAGGATGAGGGGCAGCGTGACCCCTCCGATGGTCAGCGCAAAAACCTCGCTCGCATTGGGCCACGGCACCGTCGTCGACATTCTGGCGGTCATGTAGGCGATCAGGAAGCTGCTGAAGACGAAGGTGTCGCTGAGCAGAAAGATCCACATCATCGCCTTGCCCCAGGACACGTTCCTGAAGGCGGTCCTGTCGGAGGAGAAGTCGGCGGCGACGCTGCGCAGCCCCGAAGGATCGGCCGGGGTCGTCTCGATCGGGGAGAAGGCTTGCTCTGCCATGGCCCGGGATCCTCTTAGCTCAGCGCTTGCCGGCAGATGTCGATGAAAGTGCCGGCCCACCCGGTCAGGATGCTCAGGAGGAGGAGCCAGACAAACAGCAGGAAGTGCCAATATGTGGCGCACAGCCCCACGCTCACCCGCAGCCGTTCGGGCGGAACGCCGCGCCACGTCCTGGCGATGGTTCTGCCCAGGGCCACCAGGCCGCCGATCACATGCAGGCCGTGGGCTCCCGTCAGCACGTAGAAGAAGGCATTGGCCGAATTCGAGGTCAGGAGATAACCGTCCGCCGTCAACTGCCGCCAGGCGAGGATCTGTCCGGACAGAAAGGCCAGAGCCGTCGCACCTGCTGCGAGGAGGCCGAGCTTCAATACCTCCTCCTCTCCCCGGCGAGCCGATTTTCCTGCCTCGTGCAGCGCAATGCTGCTCAGAACGAGCATTCCCGTATTCAGCCACAGGACGTTGGGAAGCGGAACATCACGCCAGTCCGGCATTTGCATCCGGATCGCGTAGGCACTGATGAAAAGCGCGAAAAGGGAGCCTACCACGGCGAGGAACACTCTGAGCCCTGTCCTCGCCACCGCTGGAGGATTGCTCCTCGTCGGAACATAAGTTGCTGCAATACCCTGTTCCAGCCAAGGCTTCGTCATTATTCCCTGGCGCGCGAGCCACCACATCCCGATGGCCAAGAGAGCGCCCATGAAAATGAGGATGCTACCCATGAGATGTTCCTGGGGCGGGATGAGCGCTCGGCTGATTCTGAGGCAGAAAGTCTTCGGCTGCACCAGGAACGCTGTAGTCATAGGCCCAACGGTAGACGACTGGCATCTGCTTGCCCCAGTTGCCGTGCGGTGGTGGCGTTTCAGGCGTCTGCCATTCCAATGTGGTCGCCCGCCAGGGATTGCCGCCCGCAGGCCTTCCGGAGCGCAGGCTCCAAACGAGATTGAACACGAAGATCAGCTGGGCCGCGCCGACGATCAGCGCGACGACGCTGATGAAGGCGTTGAGGGTGTGGGCCGATGCGGGAACGAAGGCCATATCGCCGATCTCGTGGTACCGGCGCGGAACTCCCATGAGGCCGAGATAGTGCATGGGAAAGAAGATCGCGTAGGATCCAAGAAACGTCACCCAGAAGTGGAGTTTTCCGAGCGCATCGTTCAACATGCGTCCTGTCATCTTTGGGTACCAATGGTAGATGGCGCCGAAGATAACCAGGATCGGGGCCACGCCCATGACCATGTGGAAATGAGCCACCACGAACATCGTGTCGGAAAGCGGAACATCCACGACCACATTGCCGAGAAACAGGCCGGTAAGACCTCCGTTCACGAAGGTGACGATGAACGCGAGCGCGAACAGCATCGGCACGTTCAGGTGAATGTCCCCACGCCACAAGGTCAAAATCCAGTTGTACACCTTGATTGCCGTTGGAATGGCGATGATAAGCGTGGTGGTGGCAAAGAAGAACCCGAAATAAGGATTCATTCCGCTCACATACATATGGTGTGCCCAGACGACGAAGCTGAGAGCGCCGATCGCCAGAAGCGCCCAGACCATCATGCGGTAGCCGAAAATGTTGCGTCGGGCGTGAGTGCTGATCAGGTCGGAGACGATTCCGAACGCCGGCAAGGCGACGATGTAGACCTCAGGATGGCCGAAGAACCAAAACAGGTGCTGAAAGAGGAGCGGGCTCCCGCCGCTGCGTTCGAGAACCTGGCCCATCTCGACGATGGACGGCATGAAGAAGCTGGTGCCTAGCGCTCTGTCGAACAGCATCATCACGGCCCCTACGAACAGAGCAGGGAATGCCAGAAGGGCCATGAAGCTAGCGGTGAAGATCCCCCACACCGTGAGCGGCATGCGCATCAGGGTCATCCCGCGCGCCCGCGCCTGCAGCACGGTGACCACGTAGTTCAATCCTCCCATGGTAAAACCGATGATGAAGACCATCAGCGAGACGAGCATGAGGATGATTCCCCAATCCTGCCCTCCCGGCGTACCGGATAGGATGGCTTGCGGGGGATATAGCGTCCAGCCGGCGCCACTCGGACCGCCCGGTGCGAAGAAGCTTGCGACGAGAATGAGCACGGCGAGCAGATATGTCCAGAAGCTCAGCATGTTGACATAGGGGAACACCATGTCGCGCGCCCCGATCATGAGGGGAATAAGGTAGTTGCCAAAACCTCCGAGGAAGAGCGCCGTCAGCACGTAGACCACCATCATCATCCCATGCATGGTGATGAGCTGGTAATAGGCGTTCGCATCGATGAACGAGAACACGCCGGGAAAGCCGAGCTGCAGGCGCATCAGCCACGAGAGAATGAGGGCAATCAACCCGACCGCCAGCGCGGTGATGGAATACTGGATGGCAATGATCTTCGCGTCCTGGCTGAAGACGTACTTCGTCACCCAGCTGTGCGGGTGATAGAGCTCGACGTCGCCGACATCGGATTCCGGTGCCGTTCCGACGTGACCGAATGGGACATCAACCATCAGGAGTGCTCCCTGATCGCCTTTCTTGCCCCTCTCTTGCCAGCCTTTGTGGATGGCGTGCCTATTGGGCTGCTGGGGCCAGACGCGCGAAGCTACGCGCCTGCTGATCCTGCAACCATGCCTGGTAGTCGCTCTGCTCCTGCACAACCACCGTTCCCCGCATATGCGAGTGACCGACACCGCAGAGTTCGGCGCACAGGATCTCGAAGGTTCCGGTTCGCGTCGGCGTGAACCAGATGTAGGACACCTGGCCTGGCACCAGGTCCATCTTCGCGCGCATCTCCGGAACGTAGAAATTATGGATGACGTCGACGGAGCGCAGCAGCGCCTTGATTGGCTTTCCTACGGGCAGGCGCAGTTCGCCGCCCTCGACGATCACGTCGTCTTGAGCCTTCGGATCCTCGCGGCTCAGCCCCAGGGGGTTATCGGGGCTGACGAGCCGGGTGTCAGTGAGGCCGAGCTGACCGTCCGGGCCCGGCAGCCTGAAGCTCCATTGCCATTGCTGACCGAGGATCTCGATGTCGGTGGCATCCTCGGGAACGGTGATGAACTGCCCCCAGACGAACAGACCCGGGGTCAGCATGGCCGCGACGCCAACGCCCGTGACGATGGTGAGCCACATTTCCAGGCGTTTGCTTTCAGGTTCGTAATGGGCTTGCCGACCCGGCTGATGGCGGAAGCGGTAGACACAATAGGCGGTGAAGAGCACGATGGCGACGAAGACCGCTCCCGTGATCCAGAACGTGATGATGATCGTCGAATCGATGTAGCCCCAGTTCGAGGCAATGGGCGTCCACCACCAGGGGCTCACCAGATGAAAGGCCACAGAGCCGGCGGCGATCAGAACCAGTATGAGCGCTACAGCCATCCCGTTCATCCTTGCCGCAGAGGTCTTCGGCACGAAACAGAAGGCAACACCTTCTCATCTAAAGCGTATGACTGCTTTAGATAACAAAAGCCGCGGTATCAGGACGATCCTCGCGTCTTCATTGGCTGCAAAGATCACCTGCCAAGCACGAAAAAAGTATACCTAAAAGCTGAGCTGGTCAACGATCCTCAGGATGGGTGTTCAAGGCGTCAGGAGTCTGCCCTGCTCCGGTCCCGCTCATCCTCATCCGTACCCGCTTCGCGGCGAGCGCGGGCTGTTCATGAGCCAGGATCTCCTGGCAGCGCGCTCCATTTAGCCTCTCGCAGATGTGCTGCGGATCGTTTCATGATGCAAAGCTCCGACGCCATCGGAGCCATTTCGGAGGATTTCTCGCAGCCAAGGTTGGTGATACTCTTCGTCGATATTCGAAGCCGGTTCCTCCCGGGCAGCCATGCGAGTTGCGCGGATTCAGCAATCGGAACGACCACGACTCCATCCACTGGTCCTGCCCCTGCAATCAGCCGGGAGCCGCAAGGAGAGTGAAATGGCCAAGCGCTCTGCTCCGGCGAAGAGCAAAACCCGCTCCCAAACTCCGCGAGCATCGTCGGGCCCAAGAACCAAGCCGATGCCCCTGCCTGCAGCTGCGCCCCCAGCCGCTTTCCGCGTGCCCGATCTCGGAGCGAAGGCTGCAGCACCAAGGGCGCCCGGCGCAAAGGGGGCCAACACCATCGTCTACGTTCACGGAATCAACAACAAGCCGCCGGCATCCGTCCTCAAGTGCCAGTGGGATACAGCCCTGTTCGGAACCCAGCTCGGCGACCGCAGCCGAATGGCCTATTGGGTCAATCGGGAGTACTACCCGAAGCCGCTCAATGAGAGCTGCGCCTCCGGCGATCTGATCAGCATCGACGACGACGAGGCCACCACGCGCGCCATCATGGCCCTCGCACGTGGAGAACGGGGCAACGAGGAGCAGGCGATCGCAAGTGAAATCGCCGCCCTGAGCGACGATCCCGTTCGTCAGGCGTTTCTGGTCAAGGTAGCGGGCAAGATGCTTGCGGGAAGCCGTGTCAGCGAGGCCGAGCTTTCTGTGAGCTCCGTACGGTCCAAGCTTCTGCCCCTGCCCGAGTTCCTGCGTCGGCTGATCGTCCAGAAGATCACGCGCGCGTTCCTGCGGGACGTGAACGACTTTCTCTTCGTCAAGGAACGTCGCGATGCGATGGAGCAGAGTTTCCTGGATCGGCTGGCTGCCGGCGGCGGGCCCTTCGTGGTCATTGCTCACAGCCAGGGCTCGATGGTCGCCTATGACGTTCTGAGGCGGCTCGATCGCTCCCGGTTCCATGTGCCGCTGTTCGTCACAATAGGGTCTCCGCTCGGCATGCAGGAGGTGCAGGACATGCTCCGCCAATGGACGGGCGGCACCCTCCCCTTTCCATCCTGTGTGGATCGGTGGCTGAATGTAGCCGACCGGCTGGATCCGGTGGCCTTCGATGTGGATCTGTCCGACGACTTCGAAGGCCGGATCGAGAATATCCCGCGACCCGGAGAGTTGGGTATCGGCATCAATCCCGACTCGCCTCAGCATCCCCATTCCGGAACCGGCTATCTCAGGACCCGATACGTGCGTGAGGCCGTACGCGAGACGGTGGGTACTGCTTTCCAGCAGGCCATTGCCCCCTTTGCCATCGCCAAGGATCTTGCGGCCGATCTGGAAAATGCGCACCGCAGCGAGCGCCACGAGGTTCTGATCCAGCTCGCAGAGGACCAGCCCGGGCATCCGGCGCAACGCAAGCGCCTCGACGAACTGGCAGGCGCGGTCGAAACCAGGATCCGGCAGATGGTGGAAGCCGGAGACAGTCAGGCAGCTGACCCCGAGGTGGAGCGGCTCAGGCACTTCGTGAGTGCGAAGCTCACACGACTTGAGATCGAGACCCTGCGCTCGCTGTTTGCCGATCTGCGCATTGACGGGATCTGGCGCAATTATGCCAAGCGGGCTCTGGTGACCTCGTCGACCCATACGGTGCAGGCTCGTCCAGCCAACCTCGGCTACGGCGCGGATGGAAAGAACATCTGCTGGGCTGTTCTCGACACCGGCATCCGGGCGGATCACCCTCATTTCCGGAAGCACGGGAACGTGCTCGAGCAATGGGACTGCACCCGCCGGGGGGAGCCACGGCAGCTGAGCCGCGGCACTCCCGATTTCGACACGCTGGACGGCCACGGCCACGGCACCCATGTTGCGGGCATCATCGCCGGTGAGCATACCGTGCCGGCTGAGGCGGGGATGGATGTCACCTTCGCCGGCATGGCACCGCGCTGCTCCCTTTTTGGTTTCAAGGTTCTGGACGATCAGGGCGGCGGCCGGGACAGCTGGATCATCAAGGCCCTCGACAAGATCGCTGAAATCAACGACAGCGCCGGACAGCTAGTCATCCACGGGGTGAACCTGAGTCTGGGCGGGAACTTCGACCCGAGTGTCTTCGGCACCGGGCACACTCCTTTGTGTCAGGAACTGAGGCGGCTCTGGCGACAGGGGGCTCTTGTCTGTTTGGCGGCGGGGAACGAAGGGTACGTCGTTCTGTCCGGTTCGGAGGGCGAAATTCAGGCCAACCTCGACCTGTCGATAGGTGATCCGGCAAACTTGGAGGAGGCCATCGCTGTGGGATCGGTTCACAAGACCAATCCGCACACCTATGGCGTATCGTACTTCTCATCCCGGGGACCCACGGCAGACGGACGGCGAAAGCCGGACGTGGTTGCGCCCGGCGAGAAGATCCTGTCGGCCCGCCACGACTGGACAGCGCCGCCTGCTGGCGGAGCATCGACTCTTGAGGACCTTTATGTGCAGATGAGCGGAACCAGCATGGCAACGCCGCATGTCTCGGGCATCCTTGCAGCGTTTCTATCGCTGCGGCGGGAATTCATAGGCTATCCGGACCGGGCGAAGGAAATCCTGCTGAGTAGCTGTGTCGACCTGCGCCGGGATTTGTACGCACAAGGAGCAGGGTTGCCAAACCTGATCAAGATGCTGGCCCTGAATTGAGAGGCTCGCGATCGATGATCGCGATGAAGGGACGGATCGCACGCATGGCGGATTTAGCGAACGATCGAAATGGCGGACACAGTGGAGGCGAGTATGGCGCCGATGATAGCTGCCGCACTGGTGCTGCTCCCCTCCAGCGCGAGCCTGCAACCGATGCCGGTTGCGACAACCAGGAACTGCCACGAAGTCAGGGACCTGGTTCAGTCTCAGGGAGGAGTGATCCAGAGAACTGGAACATACTCCCTTGATCGATTTGTCAGCCATGGCGGCTTCTGTGCCCTGGGTCAGACGACAGAGTCGGCATGGCTGCGAACTCTTGATGCCGCACAATGCCTCGTCGGTGATCGATGCGTAGACGCGGATCGGTGGCGGGAGCGGTGGGCCCCTCGCACGGCCGCTCATCACGATGCGGAGAACGAGCAGCGGGGGCCGGGCCGAACGAGAACAGCCCGCCGCAGGATTCTGCCAACGGCTCTTGATTGTGCATGTTCCGATCCTGGTTCTTCACGGGCCCGCGCAAAGGAGTGAAGTGCCAAGCGCATCAGGGCAAAGAGGCCGCCCGGCAGATGCTTTTCGCTACACGGTGGCCGGCACACCCTGTCGGATGTCGAGTCCGCCGGGTGAGTGCAACTGGACCGGTTCCATCGCAATTGAAAGCTCAGGCTGCGCCATGTTGGTGAAAGCAACTCGCCTTTCGATCTCTCATGGATGGTATCGTCCACATGGATACTCAGCCCTGCTCCAGCGTACCGTCAGTGGGAGCAATCCTGATGGGAGAAGGACCTTCCCGATCGCGTCCTGTTTCAAGCTGGTACGAGGAGCTTGACTCCGTGGGGCAGATCATGTCGGGACAGTTCTTCGGATCGGTGCTGCCCCTTCTCCACGGCGGCGATATGCGGGATCGCGCATCGCCGTTGCAATTGAAAGTCTCGACGCTCTCCGCCTGTAATCGCGATCGGCAATACTGTTGATTCAGAGATTATCGGCTGTCTGCTCATCGTAGAACTTTAGGCACTGTTGACATCCGTTTGCGCGGGTACCAAGAATCCAAAATTCATCCAGAGTGCACAACATTCGCTGAGTTGGCGACGCCTTATACTAACGATACGCATCTTCCCGATATGCTGACGGCTTGCGCCAACTCTACGGCCCATGTAGACTAAATTCGATTGTTGCCGTGACCTGCGCACCCGATTTTATACCCTGAAGGCTTGTCACTATTTCAAAGCGAACAGAACTTAAAAGCAATAAGCGCTGCGGATGAGAAGCCTGATTTCAAAAATTCATCTACACATTGCCGCGAGCATAGTTACTCTCGGCATCATTGGAGTCTCAGGCCACATTTTGTGGACGGATTATCTCGATACATGGCAAGACGCTGAAAACGCCTCTCGAAATGTACTCACGGTCATCGCGCGCAATCTCAGCAATAACGTTGAACTTTTGGACCTGTCACTGCGGGGAGCGGCGGAGGGATTACGCCAGGTGGGGTTTCACCAACTTCCGGCCGACTTCCAGTATCGAATGCTGTTTGATCGCTCAACCGTCGCACCATTCATGGGTTCGCTGATCGTGGTGGCTGAGAACGGCAACCTTATTGCGGATGCAGGCCCGGTCATTCTGCCTCGCGACATCAGTGTTGCCGATGCTCCTTATTTTACTGTCCATAAACAGAATCCGAACCTCGGACTGTATGTCAGCCGCCCCTATCGGAGCAAAGTAAGACCTGGAGATTTCAGTATCGCCTTCAGTCGAGGCCTTTCTCATCCAGACGGACGCTTTGCAGGCGTTGTCATGGGATCAATGCCTCTTTCGAGCATTGACAGCCTCCTGAAGGAACTCATCCTCGGCCAACGTAGTGCGATCAATCTCTTCCGCGGCGACGGCATTCTGCTCACCCGCTACCCATTTGACGAAAGTCAGATCAATCAGGATTTTCGAGAGTCTTCCCACGTCCAGCGCCTGCTGCAACATAAATCCGGCACCTTCGCTTCCATATCCCCTATCGATGGCGTTCACCGCATTCTGTCATTCCAAAGGCTGGAAAAATACCCTCTGGTCGTCACTGTCGCTCTTGCGACGGATGAGGTGCTTGCCAGCTGGGAGAAAAAGGCTTTCGTCCTGAGCACCATGACCGGAGCCCTCTGCTTCGCAGTGATCGGCCTCGCAACGATGTTCCAGCGGGAGTTGAAGCGCCGCACCAGAGCCGAGACGAAGCTCCGACGGATTGCCAGAACCGATGACCTCACAGGATTGCCGAACCGCCGGGGATTCCGGGAAACCTTCGAACGCGAATGGCGGCAAGCGATCCGCTCGGGATCGCCGCTCTCCCTGCTCTACATCGACGTCGATTACTTCAAGAACTTCAATGATCGGTATGGGCATGGGGACGGCGATGAGGTGCTTCGATCCATTGCCCGTGCGCTGGAAAGCAACATCCGGCGCCCGCGCGACATTGCTGCACGCCACGGGGGGGAAGAGTTCGCCGTTGTGCTGCCGGAGACTGACGCGGGTGGTGCTCAGATCATTGCCGAAAACATCCGCCAGGCGATCGCGGCAATCGGAATTGTTCATGGCGGCAGCCCTTACCAGATCCTGACGGTCAGCATTGGCGCTGCCACGGCCCAGCCACTCCGTGGAACGGAAAGCACAATCCTCTTAGAAGCAGCCGACGCAGCGCTCTACAGAGCTAAAAGAGCGGGCCGGAATGCCATCCATCAATGAGGAGCCGGCGCACTTGCGGCCCGTCACATACCAACGGAGCACATGAGGATCCTGGGTCGATCCAAAGAGCGGCGCTACCGTTGCAGCTGTTGTCAATCCTGGCGGACGGGAGGCGCTGCGCCTGCCGAATCGATGCGAGATCTGTCACATAGCTCTTGGATTGCCGTGCCACGCGATGTCCAGTGCTGTTTCCACCTGCGTGGAAGCACCTCATTTCCTTGTTTCGCCGAAGGCTCTAGCCTGCGGCCCATGATTCCTGTGTCCAATCAGCTTGATGGATGCGCATCTCGGAATATGCCTTGAGCCGTTCCATGACTGCACGCGCGAGGTCTGACAGGCCGCGCGCCTCGAGAGGCCGTACAAGCTCTCGGTAATGGGCCGCCTGCAACGCGTTTGAGATCTCAATCGTCGCCGCCTGTTCCGGAGCAACTGAGGTCGAGCCGAAGGCCGGTGCCTCCGTGCAGCCTACGGCCGACAGCGCGATCTTCGTTCGGAGGCACTTCTCGCAGACTCCGCAGTTGAGCACGGGCCCATGAGCGTCAGCGCAAACGCGCAGGTTCTCAAGAGCCTCTGGCCACTCGATCAGGTCTCGAATCTTCTGCAGCCTCGTGAAGCGCGCGCCCTCATGGACAATCCTCAGTCTTTGACTTGAATACAGCGGATCAGTCATCGGATGCGAGCCGAGCGGGGTCAGATGCGCAATGTCACTTGTTGCGGCGATGAAAAGCATACCGCTGTGAGGAAGAGCCGCATGCGCCGCTGCGGCGAGAGCGGCTCCATTGTAGCGGTGAAGCCAGAATCCTGCTGGGAGTGGCCGATGCCGCAAGTTCGTGTAGCAGATCACAAGCTCCAGCCGGACGGATTCCGCCAACGCACGTAAGCGTGCTTCAGCGACGGCAAACCTGTCCTCTTGCAGATCACGCGGTCTTCGGCCGATGTCGAAGCCATGGATGAAGATTGCCTGCCGTATATAGGCGGCGTCCCCGGGACGATACACGCGGCGATTATGCAACAGCATGTGAAGGCTATCCACGCCTCCGGACAAACAGGCCATGCCGCGTTCCGGGGCAGAAGTCTGCTGGCGATCAGGCGTCCGTCTCTCGGTCGCAACCTCCGGAAGGGACAGCGGCCGGTCCGCCCATGAGCTCCACCAGGCGTGCACAGTCGCCAATCCTTCCATCAACATTGGGCAGCCTGCAGCCTCAAGCACAAGGCGTCGTTCTTGACCGAAGACTGCAAGAGGAAAGCATGCGGCGAGAAAGGCGTTACCCCAGTCTCGCTCTGGAAGCCTTTGATCGGCCGCCGATGCGCGAAACTCGATATGGTCTGATGTTCTCTCTGTATCCTCCCAGGCGACGGCGCCTGACAAGACGCTGAAGTCTCCGCGCTTCCTCACATCGATATCCCGTACCCGCATGATCGGCTCCGCATCACATCACGAGGAAGTCCGTGTGCTCGATGATCGCTCCTGCGTTCAGCTGCCCGAATGTGGTTGCAGCGGTAGTTGCTATCCCGTCACGTCATAGGAGAAGCGGCCCCGTGTCTTGCTGCAGACAATCCGGTGGCCCGTACCGTCGATTGTTATGGATCATCACCGCTTCCACTCAACCGTATCTGGTGCCGAAAATGAATGCCGCGACAGTATCGTCACCCGCACCTGCGCAGACCTCAAAATCGGGGCCTTCAGGCGAACTCAGGAGATCGTCGCTATCGAAGAGACTGTGCTGCGCTTCAATAGCAACGGTGCCAATGTCATTGCCGTTCATCCATGCCCTCATGCAAGCTCTCCATGATGAGATGAGTGGCGGACCTGCCTCGAGCTGGTAGACGGCGATCTGTCCCCGCTTTCGAGAGCCCCTTTTCCGCAAACGCTAGGTGAGGCATTGACGATTCCCAGGAGTCCCGCCCCAGGGCTGAAGCACCAAGCCTTCACGGCCGCAGATGCCTTCGGGGGTTCACGCCTCGCCGAAGCTCTCGAACCCCCAGGGCATTTGCACACGACCTGCGAGCAGCAGGGAACCGTCGCGTTGCGCAACGGGCGGGCTCCGCGGCGGCTTCCTGCTCGTGTCGCGTCACGCAGTGCCTCACCTGCCGCGCCCCGAAACGCCAATGGATAGAACTTCAGCGGCATGTCGACCTCCGCCGGGAGTCGGTCGGTTTCGATAGGCCTCCTCCAGCGCCTCCGTCATGCGCCTGCCTCGTCGGTGCGGATGCGGACGGGCACGCCCTTGTAGGCAGGGGTCTTGGACAGTTCGTCGCGATAACTCACGGGGATCAGGGGATTGGCCTCGGGGTAGTAGGCCGCGACGCAGGCGTCCGGCAGATCGTACGGCACGACTCTCAATCCCCGCACCACCCGCTCGGCGCCGTCGTCCACCGCGCATTCGAGCGTCACCACCTGCCCCTCCGAGAGGCCCCGCCGCTCCATCTCCTCCGGGTTGATGAGGAGGATGTCACGCGGCCCCGACAACCCCCGCAGCCGGTCGGAGAAGCTGTAGATCGTGGTGTTGAACTGATCGTTCGAGCGCAACGTAATGAGCGTGATCTCCTGTCCCTCGGGCGGGGCACCCAGGGCGGTCAGCGCCTCGGGCGCGGTGAACTGGGCCCTCCCGCTCTCGGTCTTCCACTCGCGCTCGCGCGCCGCATTGCCCCGGTGGAACCCGCCCGGCGTGAACAGCCGCCCGTTGAAGTCCTTGAACTTGTCGGGATAGGTGGCCTCGATCAGGTCGCGGATCAGTCCGTAATCGCCTGTCCACTCATCCCACTTCACCCTAGGGTTGGGCGGCAGCGTCGCCTTGGCGATCCCCGCCACGATGGCGACCTCGGACCTCAGATGCGGCGAGGCGGGCTGGCGCCGGCCCAGCGAGCCGTGGATCATGCTCAGGCTGTCCTCCATCGTCACCGCCTGCGGACCGGTCGCCTGCATGTCCTCCTCGGCCCGGACGAGGCAGGGCAGCAGCCAGGTGGCCCGTCCGGGCAGCAGGTGTGAGCGGTTGAGCTTGGTCGCGATCTGCACGTTGAGTTCGAGACCTCGCCAGGCCCCCTCGGCGCGGGCCCGGTCGGGGATGGCGCGGGCGAGATTGCCGCCCATGGAGACGAGCCCTCGTACGGAGCCGTCGAGCAGCCCCTCGACGAGATCGACGGTGGAGCGCCCCTCCTCCTGCGGGGGCTCGAAGCCGAAAAGCTCCCTGAGCTTGTCATTGGGCACGTTCTCGGGCTTCTCGGTGATCCCCACGGTGCGCTGGCCCTGCACGTTGGAATGCCCGCGCACGGGCGAGATGCCGGCTCCCTCCCGCCCGATGTTGCCGCGCAGCAGCAGCAGGTTCACGAGCATGGCGAGATTGAGCCAGCCCCTGACGTGCTGGGTCAGGCCCATCCCATAGATGCCGATGACATTTTTCGAGGTGGCATAGATCCCCGCCACTTCGTTGAGCTCGTCGCGGCGCAGGCCGGATTCCCTCTCGATCTCCTCCCAGGATACCTCGCGCAGCCGCGCCTCCAGTTCATCGAGCCCCGTCGTGTGTTCCGCGATGAAGGCCCGGTCGAGGATCGTACTTCCCCTCTCGGCGTCGAGCTCCAGCACGCGCTTGCACAGCCCGGCCAGTACCGCGATGTCGCCCCCGGGGCGGACCTGGAGGTAGATGTCCGAAATCCGGGTAGCGGGCCTCACCGTCATCTGGGCGGGGTTCTGGGGATCGGCAAACTCGACGAGGCCTCTCTCGCGGATCGGGTTGAAGGTGACGATCTTGCAGCCACGCTCCTTGGCGGCCTTGAGCGTGTGGAGGAAGCGTGGCGAGTTGGTCCCGGTATTCTGCCCGAAGAAGAGGATCAGGTCGCAATGATCGAAATCCGACAGCACGCAGGTGCCCACGCTGACCCCGATCACCCTTTTAAGCCCCACGCTCGTGGTCTCGTGGCACATATTGGAGCTGTCGGGCAGATTGTTGTGTCCGTAAAGCCGCGCGAAGAGCGCATAGAGATAGGCGGTCTCCAGGCTGGCCTTGCCCGACATGTAGAAGACGGTCGCTCCGGGATCGAGCTCTTTGAGCTTCGCCCCGATCCCCTCGAAGGCCTCTTCCCAGGTCGTCTCGACATAGCGATCCGAAGTCGCGTCGTAGCGCATCGGATGAGTGAGCCGCCCCGTCTTCTCCAACTCGTGGTCCGACAGGCCGCGCAGCTCGGTCAGGCTATGCTCGGCGAAGAAGTCGGGCGTGCAGCGCTCGCGCGTGAGGTCCCAGATCGTCGCCTTGGCGCCGTTCTCGCAGAACTCGAACAGGTGCGGCTGCGCGGGCTTGGTCCAGGCGCAGGAGGTGCACATGTGTCCGCCCGGCTTGTTCTGCCGCATCAGCGTGCGGAAAGCACCGAAGGTCGGCTTCTGGTCGGCAAGGATGCGGCTGACCCCCTTGAGCGACCCCCATCCGCCGGTGGCGTTCTCATAATGAGGCGTATCGGGGCGCTGACTGGCCTCCTCGGACTTGCTCATCTCGTCCTCCCTGTCCGGCGGCGGTCATGCCAATGAACCGGCGCGGCTTGTCTCGGAACAAGCCTGAGAGTCGGAAGTTCCATCCGTCTGGAGCGCCCGTTCCTGCCAGCGGAGCAGCCGCACTCGCCTCTCCAGTGAAGGCGGTCCGGGTCACGGACCCCTCTTGCCGCTGATCCGGTCGAGGCCGTGAAAGACCGAAATCGAGTCCCGGCGAGCAATACCGATGAGCGTGATGTCGTGGAGCCGGGCGCGCTCGAGGGCTAGTGAGGTCGGAGCCGAGATCGCGACGAGAGTCCTTGCGCCGAAGACCGCGACCTTCTCCACCAGCTCGAAGGAACACCGGCTCGTGACGACGACGAAGCCGCTGTCCGGCCTCGTGCCTGCGCGCGCAATCGATCCGATGAGCTTGTCGAGTGCATTGTGACGGCCGACGTCCTCGCGGACGCAGCCGATCGTACCATCGAGATCGGACCAGGCAGCCGCATGGACAGCATGCGTCAGCCTGTTGAGAGCCTGCTGCCGGTCCAGGCCGAGCAGAGCCGATTGAATGGCGGACAAGGCAAGGTTCGGTGCATTCCCTTGCGGCTGACGCGCCTGGGGCAAAGCCTTGAGGTCATCGATGCCGCACAGGCCGCAGCCTGTCCGACCCGAAAGGGCGCGCTTTCGCGCCAGATGCTCGTGCAGTCTGTTGGGCGTCAGCTCGATGGCGAGCCTGAGGCCCCTCTCGTCAGGCTCGATACACATGCCGCGGATGTCGTCCGGATGCTGGATTACGCCCTCGGTCAGGCTGAAGCCGACGGCGAAATCTTCAAGATCCGAAGGCGTCGTCATCATGACGGCAAAGGGAATGCCGCCATAGATCACATTCACCGGCACCTCGGAGGGAAGCGCTCTTGCTCCTGGAAGAACGTCGGAATCGTCGAAGGGGATCACCGCAAGCGGTGCCTCCACTGCCGTACGGGGGACCCGCAAGCCGTCACCCGCTTCGCCCGGAAGGAACGGGCTTCCGTCGCGAGATGTCTGCGCCGTACCGTGGCACGACGTGCCGGTGACGTCCTTCAGCCCAGTGTCGGCACCCGGCATGACAGACTCCTCTTCGACCGCTCTCGACGAATGCGCTCATGGAAATGCGCCTCGCGCCCCCTGCATTAGGGCCATTTCGAGCATCGGAATGCAAGGTCCTCGCCACAGCGCCCGACGAACCTGGCCGAGCGCGGTCGACGGAGTGGCCGTTGGTTTGCATTCTCCGCCAGGGTCTGGAACCATGGATACCGAACGGAGGATTATTCATGGACACGCAGAATATTCGGCTCAGCCATCTGTCCCATGGCGGCGGCTGCGGCTGCAAACTGGCGCCGGCCGTGCTCCAGCAACTCCTTTCCGAGCAGCCGGCCGCGGGGCCGTTCCACAACCTCCTCGTCGGCACCGAAACGGCCGACGATGCTGCCGTCTGGCAGCTGAATGACGAAACCTGCATCATTGCGACCACGGACTTCTTCATGCCCATGGTCGACGATCCGTTCGATTTCGGGCGCATTGCCGCCACCAATGCTATCTCCGATGTCTATGCGATGGGGGGCCGGCCGATCATGGCGCTCGCGATTCTCGGCATGCCATTGGGCAAGATTGCACCTGCGACCGTTCGCGAGATCCTCGGGGGCGGCGCATCGATCTGCGCCGAGGCCGGCATCCCGGTGGCGGGCGGACACTCCATCGACTGCCCCGAACCGGTCTATGGCCTCGCGGTGATCGGGACGGCGAAGCCGAACGAGATCCGCCGCAACAGCGGTGCCAAGGCAGGGGATGCGCTGATCCTGACGAAGGCCCTCGGCGTTGGCATCTATTCGGCGGCGTTCAGAAAGGATGCGCTCTCTGCCGATGCCTATGCGGAGATGATGGGCTCGGCCACCCTCCTGAACAGGATCGGCGCCGAGCTCGCCCAGGATCCTGATGTCCATGCCATCACCGACGTGACCGGCTTCGGCATTCTCGGACACGCCCTCGAAATGGCGCGCGGGTCCAAACTGACCCTGACCATCGATCGCGCCCGCCTGCCCCTGTTCCGGGAAGCGGCGCCGCTGGCCCAGAAAGGCTACGTGACGGGCGCCTCCACCCGGAACTGGGACAGCTACGGGGACAGCATCGTGCTGCCGGAGGGGCTCGAACTCTGGCAGAGACAGCTTCTCACGGATCCGCAGACATCGGGCGGCCTCCTCGTCGCCTGTGCGCCGGAGCGGGCAGAACAGGTTCTCGGGCACCTCATCGAGGCGGGCTATCCGCTCGCCCGGATCGTGGGCCATGCCGAGGCGGGTCCTTCGCAGATCAGAGTGACCTGACGGCCTTCGGAACCCGCCGCGCTTCGCAACGTTGCTCCGAGAGCTTAGCCTAGAGGAGCCGGACGCTATGCGTGCCCCCATGATTCTTGCCGTGGCAGCCATCGGCCTGTCGGTGCCCTGCTGGGCGCAAACGGCAGCACGGAGCCCTTGCCCGGAGGAGCCTGGGACGACGGCCGCCACGGCGCCCGATCCGAACAGTCAGGCCTCCGGCACCTCGCCGGGAACCGCAGGATCGTCCGGCTGGACGGGAGGGCTTGGCGGCTCCTATATCGGCACGGCTCCGAAAGGGCCGACCCCGCAATCGCCATCCGAGCATCCTGCCACGGCGAGCGGTGTTGATCCGATGAAAAGCACTGCCGCTCCATCCGCTTCATCCCGTGACTGCGGGCCGTCCCGGTGACAATGGCGGAAGAGAGTGGGAGTCGAACCCACCTAGGACCGGCTCGCGGCCCCACCCGGATTTGAAGTCCGGACGCCCCACCGGGGACGCTTCTCCTCCATGGTCCCTGTCGAGCGGCTGAGATGCGCGGAAGAGATCCAGCCGATGCGGATTGATGCGACGAAGATCGCCGCGACGCAAGGTTACGCCGTGCCGGTCGAAGAACTCGAGGATCTGAATCGCCACCTTCCGCCCGTTCAGGACGTGATCGCGGAACTGCGCCGCCGTGAATTGCCTGTGGGGGGCTTGCCGGCACAGATCCTGGACGATGCCCACCATCTCGGCGACGGTGTCGCGCAGGAAGAAGTGATCGTGGGCGACCTCGTCCAGCTGCCCGAGACGGCTCAGAAGCTTGCAGAGACGACGGATCTCGTCCTCATCCGCACCGAGCAGACCGGCGATGTCGCGCACGCGTGGAGGACGGAATCGCTCCTCGCCTCCCAGAAGTGGTCTGATCGCCTGCCATAGGAGATCCTCACCCTCGTCCAGGCGTACCTCATGCTCCGGGAGCCGAACCCACGCCCCGTCGATCTTCACCCGACCCGCATCGACAAGCGACTGCAGCGCGGCCCGGAAGGCGGGTGCGGGCAGGCGCGGTTCGCATTGGAGCCGCAGGCGCTCGAAGCCCATGCCCTGGAGATCCGGATTGTTCTTGTGGAACGCGTCGAGAAGGCCGATCAGGCCGGCTTCGAAGGTCTGCCAATGCTCCTTCGCCAGCGCAAGAGGTGTCCGGCCGGCGGAAAGACGCACCAAACCAAGGCCGTCGGCAATATCCACCGCGCCGGCAAGCGGCATGGCCCTGTCGCGGGCAAAGGCGGCCAGATCGAAGGAAAACGGCCGCACCGCGGCGAGGTCCCTCATGGCATCGGCCGGATCGGCCTGCGCCAGAGCCGAGATCTGCGCCCGGCGCTCCTTCCCGCGCCTGTGGCGCGCCGGGGCGCGCAGATCGATGAAGAATCCGCCTCCGATCGTCCGCTGGGCGGACGTATCCCGCACAACAAAGGTATCGTGGGCTGCGGCGGCGATGGGACGGTCGAGGACGATTTGAACCACCTTTCTCTCCCCCGGCTGAAGCGGATCGTCTTCCAGCAGAACGATCCGCGCCCCAACCTCCGCGGCTGCATGATGCAGCCGGACGGGAAACCACTGGCCCACGGGCTTCTTCTCGCTCGAAAGAATGCGCAGGCTCGCGTCGATCCGGTCGGTCGGTGCGTGAAGCTCGGGAGCGAGCACCATGTCGCCGCGGACGACACTGTCCTTCGAGATCCCCTCGCCTGCCAGATTGAGGGCGCAGCGTTGCCCCGAGACGCCACGCTCCGCGGCGCGGTTCTGAGCGTGGATCGAGCGCACCCGGGCCGTGCGTCCGGAGGGGCTGACGACGACCTGATCGCCAATGGCGACCGTTCCGGACAACACGGTGCCCGTCACCACGGTGCCTGCACCGGGAAGAACGAAACTGCGGTCGACCGACAGGCGGAACAATCCGGTGGCGTTCCGCTCCCGCTGGGCGGCGGCCGCCGTCCGCAAGAGCTGCTTCAGCGCCTCGATCCCCTCGCCTGTGATGGAGGAAACGGGAATGATCGGGCACTCCGCCAATGTCGTATCGGCCAGAACATCGCGGATCTGCGCCGATGCCGCAGCGCGGCCCTCCTCATCCGCGAGATCGGCCTTGCTGAGCACGACCACGCCTCGATCGATTCCGAGGATGTCGATGATCGCGAGATGTTCGAGGGTTTGCGGCTTCACCGCATCGTCGACCGCCACCACGAGCATGACGAAGTCGACGCCGCTTGCGCCCGCGACCATGGTGTGGACGAAACGCTCATGACCGGGCACGTCCACGAACCCGATCACGTCGCCATCGTCCTGAGGCCAATAGGCGAAGCCGAGATCGATGGTGATGCCGCGCGCCTTCTCCTCCTTGAGGCGATCCGCATCGATGCCGGTCAGCGCTTTGACGAGCGCCGTCTTGCCATGATCGATATGGCCGGCGGTACCGACGATCATCGAGCCCCTCCCGGCCGGTAAAACGACAGGTTTTGCCGAAACAGAGCTTCGTCCTCCAGACACCTGAGATCGAGGATGAGCGCCCCCTCGGCCACGCGTCCGATCACGGGCCGCGGCAGTCCTCGGAAAGCGGCGCTCAACTCCTCGACTGCGCGTCCTCCTCCCTTGGGCTTCAAGGACAGCCCGAAGCTGGGGATCGTATCGAGGGGAAGCGCTCCCGAGCCGATCTGGCTCTGACACGCCACGATTTCGACGGCGGCGCCAGGCCCCAGAGCATCGACCAGGGCGGGCATGAGGCGCTCCGCCTGTCGCCGGACCTCCTCCGCAGGCCGCGCCAGGAGGCGCATGGTGGGAAGTTTCTCCGCAAGCCGGTCAGGATCGCGGTAGAGCTTCAAGGTCGCCTCGCACGCGGCGATCCGCACCTTGTCCACCCGCAGGGCGCGCTTCATGGGGTTGCGGTTGATCGCGGCGATCAGATCCTTCCGGCCGACGATGAAGCCCGCCTGCGGGCCGCCGAGGAGCTTGTCTCCGGAGAAGGTGACGAGATCCGCGCCCTCCTCCGCCGCCTCCCGGACCGTAGGCTCCTTCCTCAAGCCGAACCGGGAGAGATCGACGAGGGTTCCCGAGCCGAGATCGTTGACCAGAGGCACATCGTGCTGGCGGGCGATCTTAGCGAGATCGCGGGCGCGGACCTCGGCCGCGAACCCTTCGATCCGGTAGTTCGACGTATGAACCTTCAGGATCACCCCGGTCTCAGGCCCCAACGCATCGGCGTAGTCACGCGCATGGGTGCGGTTCGTGGTTCCGATTTCGCGCAGACGCGCCCCTGCCCTCGCCATGATCTCCGGCATGCGGAACGCACCGCCGATCTCGATCAGCTCTCCGCGGGAGACGACGGCCTCCCGGCCCTGGGAGAGCGTATTCAGGACGAGGAGCACAGCCGCCGCATTGTTGTTGACGAGGGTCGCATCCTCCGCCCCGGTCAGCTCGCAGACCAGGGCTCGGACATGATCGTCGCGCTCGCCTCGTTTTCCGTTGGCCAGATCGAACTCCAGGGATACGGCCTGCCGCATGGCGGCCGTTGCAGCCTCGACGGCCTCCTCGGCGAGGATCGCACGGCCGAGATTGGTGTGCAGCACCGTGCCGGTCAGGTTGAAGAGTGGTTGCAATCGCGTGTTCGCACGCACAGCCAGGCGAAACAGAACGGAGGCGACGATCATATCCTCGTCGAAATCGGCTCCGGACCGCAGCTCCTCGCGCAGAGCCGCAAGAGTCTCCCGAATTGCCTGCGTCGTCTCCAGACGGCCGTGTTTCTCCGCAAGAACCGCGATGTCCGGGCGGTGCAGCATTCGATCGACGGAGGGAAGATTGCGCAGGCGCGACAGGGCCGCTTCGGCCATGCTCAGACCCCGAGCAGGAAAGGATTGAGACTGCCCCGGCGGTACTCACCGTCCTTCAGGAGAAGATCCAGCCCGAGGCTGGCGATGTCGTCCGCGACCGGGTCGAGCGCCGCATCCTTCTGCTGGTAGAAGATTTTGACGTAGCCCCGGCAGCTATCGCAGCATTCCGCCTTGATCGTACCGGGTCCACCGTCGATCTCCTGATAACCGATACCCTTTCCCGAACCGCACAGCACGCATTTCACGCGCACCACATTCCATAGAGTGCCGCACAGGGCGCAGGAGCAGTAGCGGGTCCCTTCCGCTTCCATCCACCCGACGACGAGGGACGAAACCGGAGGCCCTCCGCAGCAGGGACAGGCGCCGTCGCCAATCTTGGCGAGCCTGCTCCTGTCGAGCTTTGCCGCGAGCCGGGTGAAATGAACCTGCAGCCCTGCCGCTCCATAGACATGCTCGGCAAGGGCATCGGCCGGAATGGCATCGGCGAGAACACCCTGGACGATGGAGCGCATCTCATCGGGCGTCGCTGCCCTCACCCGCTCCAGCGCCGCCTCCGCTTCGGCGGGCTTCGTCACCGGGGCGACGGCATCGAACAGGCGGCTCAGGGTTTCGCTCAGGACATCGTCCAGTCCGGCGCGGTTCCGGTCGAGCGGCGGCATGCCGAATTCCCGTGCGCGGTCGAGGGCATCGTCGGGCGGAAGATCAGGCTCGGGCAATCCCTCCTGAATGCTGCTCTGGGCTGCCGCTATGCCCGCGATGAACCGCAGATAGGGAGCAAGCTCGCTCGTCTGCGCCAGGAACTCGAGCCGCTCGCGGCGGGCCTCGAAGAGCCTGCTCGGGTCCGGCAGACGAACGAAGGGGGGAGCCTGGACGCGGCCGACAGCGGCGGGATTGGGCTCGATGGAACTTGAATGTGACATGCAACCTCACGAACCACACGGGCCACGTGTGAGAGCCTCTACTCGGCGGGTGCCGCCGGCTTCTTGAATCTATGGTGCTCCGCCAGTTCCTTCAACCAGCGGCGATGGTGCCGCCAGGCCCAGCCCCCCGTCACCGAACCGCGCGTCATGGCGCGAAGCGTGCCCCGGGCCCAGATCACCGCATAGACGTGGACGATCCAGATGCAGATGAGGAGGACGGCTGAGAGCGAATGAACAAGGACCGCAACCCGCTTCTGCGGAATGGTGGTCCATCCGTAGAAGTACTGATCCCAGATCGCGAGACCCGTGAGGATCAGGGCGATGATCAGGAGCGACATGGCCCAGAAGTTGAACTTCTGGATCGGGTTGTACCGCCCGGCCTCGGGCAGCTTTTCTTCGTTTCCGGCGATGACGTCATTGGCATGAGCGAGCCATTCCCTGTCGGACTTCTCCGGCAGATTGGCCCGCCAGAAGCGGATGAACAATCCGGCGAAACTGAAGAACAGGACGACGCCGATCCAGGGATGGAAGGCACGCGCCTCCTGTCCGCCCCCGAACAGGCCCGTGAGGAAGAACAGGGATGGATGGAAGAAGGCGAGTCCGGACAGCGCAAGAAGAATGAGGGATATTGCCGTGACCCAGTGGTTGATGCGCGCACCCAGGTTATAACGGTCGACGACGACCGGCCTACCCGGATGGATTGCGTCTTCCTTCTCGATGCTCGTCGTTGCCATCAGATCTTCTCCTTCACGAGATCTTCGGCTTTCTCCTCATCCTCCCGCGTGACACGATTGGGACCGGCGAACGCCGAATGGAGGACGCTGGCTGCGGCCGCAAGCCCCATGGCGGCGAAGCCGACATATTTCGCCATTCCCTTCCAGGCATTCACGACGGGGCTGACCTTCGGATCCTTCGGCAGGCCCGAATAGATCTCCGGCTGGTCGTTGTGATGCAGAACGTACATCACGTGCGTTCCGCCGACCCCTGGCGGGTCATACAGTCCGGCGTTCTCGTAGCCGCGAGACTTGAGATCCTCGATGCGGCTGTCGGCCAGCCTCTTCATGTCCTCCTTGGTGCCGAAGGTGATCGCGTGTGTCGGGCAGGCCTTCGCGCAGGCCGGGCCCTGCCCCACCGCGACGCGGTCGGAGCAGAGGGTGCACTTATAAGCCGTGTGATCCACCTTCGAGATGCGCGGGATATTGAACGGACAGCCCTTGATGCAATAGCCGCAGCCGATGCAGTTCTCATGGACGAAATCCACGATCCCGTTGGAATACTGCACGATGGCTCCGGGCGCCGGACAGGCCTTCAGGCAGCCCGGATCCTCGCAATGCATGCAGCCGTCCTTGCGGATCAGCCACTCGAGATTTCCCGTCTGCGGATTCTCCCACTCGGAGAACCGCATCAGGGTGAACATGTCGGGGGTCAGATCGTGCGGGTTCTCGTAGATGCCCGTATTGGTTTCCAGCGCCGGTTTGGTGTCGTTCCACTCGACGCAGGCCGACTGACAGGCCTTGCAGCCGATGCACTTCGACACGTCGATGAGCTTCGCCACAGGCTCCAGCTGCCTCGCGGGCGGCGGCACCGTCGAGGCGGAGCGGCGAACGAGGTCACGCTCCCCCAGGTTCGCGGCTGTGGCTGCGGTGGCGACCGGAGGATTGCTCGTTGCGGTACGGGGACTTGGTTCCATTCCACTTCTCCTCAGACCGTCGCCGGAGCCGTGGTGGGCTCGATATTGACCAGGAACGCCTTGTATTCAGGCGTCTCGATGTTGGCGTCACCCACGAAAGGCGTGAGGGAATTCGGCCCCCAGCCCTTCCGCGCCTTGCCCGTGAAGCCCCAGTGCAGCGGAATGCCGATCACGTGGACGGGCTTGCCATCGCACATGAGAGGCTTGATGCGCTTGGTCACGACGGCTTTCGCCTTCACCTCGCCGCGCTTCGACCACACCCGCACCCAGGACCCTTGCGCAATCCCCTTCTCTGCTGCGAGCTGTTCGGAGATCTCCACGAAGAATTCCGGCTGAAGCGTCGCGTTCACGACGTTGTGCTTCGTCCAGTAGTGGAAATGCTCCGTGAGCCGGTAAGAAGTCGCCGCATAGGGGAACTCCTCTGACGTTGCGAACTGGGCCACGTCGTTCTGGAAGATCCGCGCCACCGGATTGCCCCGGATGTTCGGCGCAACCACGTTGGCGATCGGAGCCTCGAACGGCTCGTAATGCACAGGGAACGGCCCCTCCCGCATGAGACCGCGTGCGAAGAGGCGCGACACGCCCTCCTGGTTCATGATGAACGGACCCACGACATCGGGCGGGGCGTTCGGCGCGATGTCCGGCACATCGTAGCCCGACCATTTCGTGCCGTCCCAGGCGATCAGCTTGCGCGAGGGATCCCATGGTTGTCCCTGAAGGTCCGCGGAGGCGCGATTGTACAGAATGCGCCGGTTGAGCGGCCAGGAGAATGCCCAGTTGGGATAGGCGCCCGTATCGTCCGGATCGGCGTTGTCCCGGCGCGCCATGTTGTTGCCGGCCTCGTTGAAGCAGCCGGAATAGATCCAGCAGCCGCAGGCGGTCGCGCCGTCGTCGCGCAGGGCCGAGAAATTGACGACCTGCTTGCCTTTCTCCAGCACGGCCTTGGTCGGATCCGCCGGATCGTAGACAGTTTCGACGACATAGCCGTTGAGTTCCTTGGCGAGTTCCTCCGGCGTCGGCTCGTTCCTGTCCTGGTAGTTCCAGGTGAGATCGAGGATCGGATCCGGAAAGGCGCCGCCCTCCTTTTCGTAGAGCGCACGCAGACGCAGATGGATCTGTGCCATGATCCAGGTATCGTGCTTCGCCTCGCCCGGAGGGCTGCCGCCCGCCCAGTGCCATTGCAGCCAGCGGCCCGAGTTGACGAGCGCGCCCTCATCCTCCGCGAAGCAGGTGCTGGGAAGCTGGATCACCTCGGTCTGGATCGAGGCCGGGTCGACGTTGTTGTACTCGCCATGGTTCTCCCAGAACCTCGCTGTCTCCGTCTCCAGCGGATCCATCGTCACCAGCCATTTCAGCTT
The DNA here is from genome assembly GCF_009830105.1 of Microvirga makkahensis. Lineage (GTDB taxonomy): Bacteria > Pseudomonadota > Alphaproteobacteria > Rhizobiales > Beijerinckiaceae > Microvirga > Microvirga makkahensis. The sequence continues at coordinate 5,453 of NZ_WURB01000030.1, read as the reverse complement.
CGACAGCGACTCCGTGATCTTCTGGCGGTTCGGGAAGGCGAGCAGCGGATTGAAGCCCTGGCAGAAGTAGCCGGTCACCTTGCCCTGGTGCATCATCTCGAAGTAACGCAGCACATCGTAAGCCGGCACGTCGAGCTTGGGCAGGTATTGATAGGCGAACTCGTTCTGCGGGGTTGCCGCATCGCCCCACATCACCTTCTGGAAGCTGACGAAGAACTTCCTGTAGTTCTGCCAGTAGCTGGTCTGGTTCGGCCGCAGCGGCTTGAACGTACGGCTCGACATGTAGGTCGTGAAGTCGGTCTCCCGTTCCACCGGAATGTTTAGGTAGCCCGGGATGAGGTTCGACATCAGGCCGATATCGGTGAGTCCCTGAATGTTCGAGTGCCCGCGAAGGGCATTCATGCCGCCTCCACGCACGCCGATATTGCCGAGGATGAGCTGCAGCATCGCCATGGAGCGGATGTTCTGCGATCCCTTGGAATGCTGCGTCCAGCCAAGCGCGTACATGGACGTCATGGTCTTGGTGGGCGACGAGCATTCAGCGATCATCTCTGCCACCTTCAGGAACTTGTCCTTCGGCGTGCCGCAGATGCGTTCGACCATTTCCGGCGTGTAGGTCGCGACATGGGCCTTGAGCAGGTTCCAGACGCAGCGCGGATTCTGCAGCGTCTCGTCAACGACTGCAAAGCCGTCGGGCCCGATCTCGTACTCCCAGGACGAGCGGTCGTAGTCCCGCTTGTTCTCGTCATAGCCCGTGAACAGGCCGTCTTGATAGGCGAAACCCTCCCGCACCACATAGCTGGCATTGGTGAAGGCCTTCACATATTCCCACTGGACCTTGTCGTTCTGGATGCAGTAATTGATCACACCGAGCAGGAACGCGATGTCAGTGCCCTGCCGGATGGGGGCATAGAAGTCGGCAACCGATGCCGAGCGCGTGAAGCGCGGATCGACAACGATCAGCTTGGCGCCGCGATTGGCCTTCGCCTCCGTCACCCATTTGAAGCCGCACGGGTGCGCCTCAGCGGCGTTGCCGCCCATGATGATGACGAGATCCGTGTTCCGGATATCTGTCCAAGAGTTGGTCATCGCGCCACGACCGAAAGTTGGGCCCAGACTGGACACCGTGGGGCCGTGTCAAACACGCGCCTGATTATCGAATGCGACGATTCCTGTGCTGCGAACGACCTTGTAGGTCAGCCAAGCGGTTTCGTTAGTGGTCGCCGAGGCGGCCAGGAAGCCGACCGTCGTCCAGCGGTTGACGGGAACACCGGCCGCGTTGGTGGCGATGAAGTTCGCATCACGATCGTCCTTCATCAGCCTGGCGATGCGGTCGAGTGCCAGATCCCACGATACCCGCTCGAACTTGTCCGATCCGGGCTTGCGGATCATCGGGTACTTCAGGCGGGTCTCGGCCTTCACGAAATCCTTCAGCGCCGCGCCCTTCGGGCAGAGCGTTCCGCGGTTCGTCGGATGGTCCGCGTCGCCTTCGATATGGATGATCTCTGCCGTCTCGCCCTTCCGAAGGTCTCCCTTCGAATACATGATGATGCCGCAGGCAACCGAGCAGTATGGGCAGGTGTTGCGCGTCTCCATCGTGTTCGCGAGCTTGAAGGGCCTGACAGCCGCAGCCTGCGCCGCCTCAAGCTCTGAGAACCCGAAGGCTCCCAACGTGGTACCGGCAACGCCCACGCCGGCGGCTTTGAGGAAGCCGCGTCGTGAGAGCTCCATGTTCATGGTAACCCTCCCTATGGTTTCGCACTGCAGCAACGTCTTCTTGGGCAAGTAGAGTAGTTTCGAACATTTCTAATGTCAAACCGTGGTATTCCGAAACGGAAGTCCAATTGATATACTTGCGTGCCAGGATTTCGGGTTAACGCGAACGGAATTGAAACCACAACTCTCCCCTCTCGTACGCTCGCCCTCGCGGGCATGAAAGGCCTTGCCGTGGGCTTCCCGGCATATCCGAAGGTCGGAACAGCGGCTGCCCGGCCCGATTGTCTCCAGCCGGAAATGGCAACGTATTCCTTGACGGCACCTGGTGACGTTGCCTCGCGCATCGCGCGAACAAGGGGACCCGGTTTTCGCTTCGAACGATGTGCTCTCCACAGAGTGGAGCATCGATTTCGGTTACGAAGATACGTCCTCGGAAGCGGAGAAAACCCGTTCCGCATGGGCAAGACACCAGGTTGCAATCCGCTCCGGATCTACAGGGAGCCGAACGAATTCCGGGCCTGCGAAGGCGTGCCATTCCGGCATGAGGTCCTTGCCGACGGCGATCACGACGGGAAGACCCGTTGCGATGGCAGCAGCAATTTCGTCCCGCAGCCCTCGTCCGGCTGCCTCCTGCCGGCCGAAGCGGTTGACGAACAGGATATCGGGCTTCCCTTCGATGGCAGCGCGCAGCCATCCTCCGGCTTCGGCCAGGCTGGAGGAGTTGAGGCGGCATCCTCGCGTGCCGCTCCCCCGCATTTCGAAAGCCTGGATCCTGCGCCCCGTGCCGATATCCTCCAGAAGCAGTGTTCCGCAGCCGACGGCGTCGCCGGATAGCCCCTCCTGAAGAAGGCCGCCCACGCGCAAGTTCAGGGACTTCAGATGTTGGGCGACCTGACGCAGAACCGCATCAGGGCGACTTTCCCGATCGTAGACAACGACACCGATCCGGTTCTCAGTCAAAGGCAATCTCCAACAAGAGGATTCGACCGCCGCTGAGGATCGAAGGGAAATCGGCAGAACTCAATCTCAATGAGGCCAGAAAGACAATGTCGGTGTCGCGCATTGAGCCTTGGGCCGAACCAGCCAAGCGATCCTCACCGAGATTTGTGAGGCCTGCCGTTCGAACGCTCCGCAAGGACATACCGCGGATGGTGCTGTCGCACCCCCGTCTTTCCTTGCCGGTTCTGCCTGCGGATTCTGAGGCCAGAAATCTTCGAGCATGTTGGGAGGCAGGGGATTGGGTAGCCTTCTGCGAAGCAGTCAAAAGCCAAGGAACAGGATATCGAGGGCCCGCTTGATCGCGTCCTGATCGGAGGCCAGGGAGCCGATCGGGCGCTGCAACTCACGCGCCGGCACAGATGCCAACTGATAGGTCAACAGAAGGAACTCGTCTCCCTTGAACCGGACCAGAGGCGTCAGACCGGAAATGATCGCCGCGTTGTCGCTGGGGATCATAGGCGCAACGACACGGGCTGCCAGCCGATCCAGGAGGCCCGACTGCAAATCCACCACATATCCCTTGGTGCGACCAATCCCGGCATAAACATCGAACTGCGCCATCAGAACTGCCTGAACTCATCCAGGAGCAGGCCTTCGTGCTCGATCATCGCATTGTGGGCATCAATGGCTTCCTTGTTTTCCTCCAGCCAGCGGGCCCGCCGGGCTTCCGCCACCGAACGGGCCAGCCCACTTTCGCAGGCTTGGGAAACATTGACCTGCAAAGCTTTCGCCTCGGCCACAAGTTCAACTGGTAGAGTGACATTGGTTGGGCGCCGGACTCTCACGTCTCCAGCGGGTCTGGGCATCGCGCTACTCCTTGAATGCATGCGCATAATATATGTGCATGCAAGATGTGAGTAAAGCCAACGCTCGAGCGGCAGCAATCTTCAACGCAGTCGCGGCGGCATCGCCCTGGAAGCAGGAACAGAAAAGGGGCGAGATCTCGAGGCAAGCGCCCTCCAGCACCGTTGCAGGCAGATCCATCGCCACAAGCGGTTCTTTATCCCCCGGAGGTACCCACACGGAGCATGGTCGACTACCTCGGAAGTTCAAGCCTCGCCGATTGCCGCCCGAACTGACGAACCGATACTCTTCGTCTAAGAATCAGAATATCAGCAGGGCCTCATGTCAACCGAAAGATCTTCCCTCGCGCAAAGGCATCCCGTCAAATCGTCTTCGGATAGAATGATTACTGAACACGATCTGAAGATTCTGTGGATATCCCGCACATTGACGAACATCGACTTTCAGTATGGCGAGGAGATTCTTAACCTCGAACGCAGTAATCTTGAAATCGAGCAGAAAAACTACATCAAGACACAATTACTTCTGAAGTACCGGGAGCGGCGCGAGCCTTATCAGAAACTCCTGGCGAGCCTCAAAGAGCAACAACTCCATTGAGAAGCCCAGAGCATTGGACGATCATGTGGCTGAGCAGGGGGCCGCAGGGATGACTGACAGCGGCTTGACGCAGCAGCGGTAGCGCTCGCAGCCGTCAGGCTTACCGGCAAGGCCGTCTTCTTCGCACAACGAGGCTTTTTGTTTCAGCCGGACTGGCTCCAAGGAAGCCTGCCCGATAATCGGAGATCACACGGCAAGCTCCGCCCAGGAAGGCAGGGGCGATATGCGTCGGGCCGCTCGTTGTCGCCTGTGAAACGAAATGCGCCCCATCGACATTTCTGAGTGCAACGGACCGGGTCCACCCAGGAGAACCCGCCATGAAGACACCGATGCTCGCTGCCGTTCTGATCACCTTCACCGCACCGGCGCTGGCCCAGTCCACGGGCCCTGCTCAGCCCCAGGCGCCCACCCCGTCTGCCTCCCAGATGCCGATGGGGCAGATGATGCAGGGCCGAGAGATGATGGGGCATGGCATGGCGATGGGCCACGGCATGAAAGGTCAGGGCCGAGGCATGATGGGCCGCTTCTCGCGCGAGGACATGAGCGCCTTCGCGGATGCTCACATCGCGGCGATGAAGACAGGTCTGAGGCTAACCGTCGAGCAGGAGAGATTGTGGCCGCCCGTCGAGGACGCGCTGCGCAATCTCGCGAACCTGCACCTCTCGCACAGACAGGCGATGCGCCAGGTCCGGGGTATGATGACGAGCGATCCGGTCGGACTGCTCCGCAGGATGGCGGACCACATGAGCCAGGGAGCGGACGCCATGGGCAAGCTCGCCGACGCCGCGGCCCCACTCTACGCGACCCTGGACGAGGCTCAGAAGCGGCGGCTTCAGGTTCTCGTCCGCATGGGATCCCGCGGTATGATGGGCTTCGGCGGCGGAGGAATGATGGGCGGCTGGTCCGACAACGACGATGGTGACGGCGATTAGGGCCGCCGTGGAGGCGCGAAGCCGCGCAGGAGCCACGGCGCTGTGAAGCCCCTGTGTCCGGCTGAAGCCGGTGTGTCGGACGAAGCGGCCGGGAGCTCCAAGGTGCGGCGGCCTCGACAACCCTACGTCGCTCACATCGGGCAAAAGAGCTCGTTCCGCTCTTCCGGAGCGGGGAGCGGCTTCCTCTCCTCCATGGGGCCGCTCGCCTCGCTCTTCTTCTCGCTCGGGGCGCCGGCTGCCACTAGGCATGGGCGTCCCGTCAGTTTGGTTCTCCATGCGAACCTCCCCGGCGGTTTCGGGTTGACGGCGTAGCGCCACCGTCCGGGGAACAGAGATGCCCGCCTCCAAAGTGCTCGTCGTCGCCACCTCGCATGACCAGATGGGATCCACCGGCCACCGCACCGG
>NZ_WURB01000003.1 GCF_009830105.1 Microvirga makkahensis | reverse complement strand
GACCTCGTCGAGATCGAAGGGCTTGCCGAGATAGTCGTCCGCGCCGCTGTCGAGGCCGCCGATCCGGTCGGCCACGGTGTCCTTGGCGGTCAGGAGCAGGACCGGCGTGGGGTTCTGGCAGCGCCGCGGTTCAAACGGCCCAGGCGCAGGGCAGACCAATCCTGGTTGACTTCGCCGAGTGGTGCGTGACCTGCAAGGAGATCGACCGCAATGTCTTCGCCGAATCGAGCCCATGGCCGACAGCGAGAAGGTGGGCGGGATGCTGCGGGAGCAGATCCAGCTCGCGGCCAACCTGGGCCTGGTGGCGACGCCGTCCTTCGTGGCGTCCGGGGTCGGCGTGCTCGGCTATCTCGGCCCCAGGTCCATCGGCAGAATCGTCGCCGCTCTTAAGACATGCGGTGAGGTCGCCTGCCCCTCGTGAAGGTCCAGGAGGATTGTGTCGGCGCTGTCACTTCCAAAGCCGAGGAAAGGATCCGGAGAGGGGCTTGGGAAACATCTCGCCCGGGTATCGGTTGACAGGTCGGGGCAGTACCGCTTTCGAGATGGGAGCAGCCGTGACACGTACCGCAACCAGTGGCCGCTACCTGTGGTCGGGCTACCTTCTGGGATTCGCGCTCGGCGGCTTTTTCGACGGGATCCTGCTTCACCAGATCCTCCAATGGCATCACCTGCTGAGCACGATCAACCCCGAAGACATACGCTTTCAGGTGGCCGCCGACGGTTACTTTCATGCCCTCATGTATATCATTGCGGCTACGGGGCTGTGGCTGCTGTGGGCTTCGAGGAATGCTCCCCGTGGCTCGGGCCGCCTGCTGTTCGGAAGCATCCTGATCGGCTTCGGCTTTTGGCACGTGATCGACTCGGTTCTCTCGCACTGGCTGCTCGGCATCCACCGCATCCGCATGGATAGTTCGAACCCTCTGTTCTGGGATCTGCTCTGGCTCGGTTTGTTCGGCATCGCGCCCCTGATCCTCGGCTGGCTGTCGGCAGATTCTCCGGATGAGGGTGACGGGTTGTCATCACGTCGGAACGCCGTCGTCAGATCCACTGCGACTCTCTTGGTCTTGGGAGCCGGAGCCGTCGCTCTCTGGCCGCCGCAAGGGAACGAGTTCACCACGGTGCTGTTCGCCCCCGGAACTTCCCAGGGGCGCATCTTCGAGGCCGTCGCTGCGGTAGGCGGGGAACTGGTGTGGACCGACCGCAGCGGGGAGCTGGTTGTCATCCGAATTCCGGAGGAACAATCAGGACTGATGCTGTTCGGGCAAGGCGCGATCCTCGTGAGCGGAGCCGGACTTCCTTCCGGCTGCTTCAACTACGTCAGGATTTGACCCGTCGTCCCGAATGTTCCCGGCCCCGTCTGGAGGTTTGCGAGGTCTCGTCCCGGACAGCGCAGCGCGACGAGGGGCTGATTATGACAGATACGATCTGCCAGCAGACGTGAGCGAGTGATGGCTGCCCAGGCCGCCGAGCTCCCGATGGGATGGCACCATCTGGTGTTTGAACTTTTGCGCTGCGATCACGACCTCGACGCGGTTGCGGGCGTTCAGCTTCTGCATCAGAACCGTCATGTAGTGCTTGACCGTCCTTTCGGTAATCCCGAGTTTTGATGCGATTTCCTTGTTCGTTCTTCCGTTGAGCAGGAACTGGACAATCTGGTCCTCCCTGGCGCTCAGTTTGAGTGCCTGCATGGCGATCCTTCGCACGGATGCGTTCCGCAGGGCGCTGATCACCTCGCTCGCAAAATTCTGAGACACGTAGGTGTCCCCTGCGGTCACCGCCTTCGCGGCGCTGACAAGCTCATCCGCGGTGCATGACTTGGATACGTACCCTCGAGCCCCTGCCTCCAGCGCGCTCACCGCATGATCCACTCCAAGAGCCCCTGAGAACGCGATGATTCCGATCCTTGCGTCATTGGTTGCAATCTCGGAGATTGCCGCGATGGCATTCCCGGAGATCGCCGGGTCCAGGATGACCAGGTCGGGCCGATGGCGCTTCGCGATCGTAATCGCGTCCTGAGAGCTTTTTCCCCGCGCCACGACGGTGAAAGTACCCTGCGCTGCGAGCACATGCGCCAGACCATCGATCGTGACGGGATGGCCGTCGATCAAGGCAACAGAAATCGAAGTCATGAAACCATCCCCCCGGATGTATACCTGGCGCTGCGGGTCGATGTGCCCCGAGTCCCAGGAATTCTTGCCTGAAGAGCGTAGCCGCCCAAAGAAATCGAGTCCCTCATTCCTACGGGGTAGTTCAACGACAGGAAGTGCTACTCCCAATGGATCGCTCTTGCTCGTGACGCATCCCCTGTTGACGCCGTCGGACATGCAGCAAGGCTTGTGTGGCAAGGAGTCCCGCGATCTCGAAGAATCAATTTTCCTCGCGCCGGGCCCATCGCATTCCTGCGCCCGAAAGGGGTATTCACCCCGACCAAAGTCCAGTTCGCCGCTGGACCTTCGTCGATTGCCGTGGCGGCGGCCTCGCATATTCTGGCTTTTCTAGGGTAAAAGTCGGGGCAAGGAATGTCAGGGATTGAGGCACGACTAGGATCTCGTCGGTGGAGAGAGACCGTGGAGTCCTGGAGCCTGACCCGTCAGTTCGCGGTGACGGGCGGTGCCATCATGTTGCTCGCGATGATCGTGGAAGGGGTGTTCACCGCCGAGATCATTTCCAGGAACACGATCAACCGGGAGGCCGCGACAACCGCATTGTTCATCGACAGCTTCCTTTCTCCGCTGAGCCACAATCTTGCGAAGGATGGGGTCTTGCCGGCGAGCGATCGAGCCGAGTTGGATCGGTTGCTTGACAAGGAAAGTTTCGAGAGCCGTTTTCCTCACGTCGAGATCTGGAAGGGGGATGGCCTTGTCGCATATTCGAAATCGCCCGAGCTGATCGGACGCAGATTCGCTCCTCCTGCCGGTGTCATCGACGCGCTCACCGGAGAAGTCTCCGCTCGTTACACCGATCTTCAGGCCGACGAGCACGAGGCCAGAGGCTTCACCTCCCGCTATCTCGAGATCTACACCCCGATCCGGGAGCATCTCACCGGGCGGATCATTGCCGTTGCGGAGATCCATGAGGTGGCGGAGCCGCTGGAGGAAAGGCTGTGGCGGCTGCGCCTCAACAGCTGGCTCGCACGGATCGGCGCCACCATCCTGATCATGGCGGGCTTGTTCTGGATCGTCTATCGCGGCAACGGGATCATCATGAATCAGCAGAGGGAGTTGCGTGAACGCATGGCGCAAGTCGAGCTGACGTCCCAGCGCAACCGCGCACTCCGGGAACGCGTCCAACGGGCCTCAGGGCGCGTTTCGGAGCTGACCGAACGCTACCTCCGAGGACTGGGTGCGGAACTGCACGACGGACCGGCCCAACTTATCGGACTAGCCGCCTTGAAGGTGGAGCACGCACGTCGTGCGAGGACGGATGCCGACCGGGAGAAGGATTTGCAGGCACTCGATGCCGTCCTGGCCGATGCGATCCAAGATATCCGGGCCATATCGAAGGGATTGATGCTGCCGGAACTGGAAGCCCTGCCGCTTCCCGAGGTGATCAGGCGTGCGGTTCGCGCCCACGAGCAACGCACCGGCAGCAGTGTTGCGGCCGAATGCGGCGAGATCACCCAGTCACTCCCGCATGCGGTCAAGATCTGTGCGTACCGGTTCGTGCAGGAGGGGCTCAACAATGCCTTCCGCCACGCCGGAGGAAACGGGCAGAAGGTCGCCTGCAGGTTCGCGGGGCGGGTCATGTGCCTGAGCGTGGAGGACAGCGGGGGAACAGGCGGTTACCCGTCCACACCCGAATCCGGTCTGGGGCTCATCGGGCTTCGAGAACGGGTGGAAAGCCTGGGCGGCACTTTCCGTATAGGAAAGATCCCGGGTGGAGGAACCAGGGTCGCGATGGAGCTGCTTATCCCGGGGGGGAGGTCGGAATGATTGAGAAAATTCGTGTCGTGGTGGTGGATGACCACTCGCTGTTCCGGTCTGGAGTGATCCAGTCGCTCACGCTGGACGACATGATCGAAGTCGTGGGCGAAGGGGCCTCTGCCGCGGATGCCTTGCAGCTTGTAACGGAGCTTGCACCCGATCTCGTTCTTCTCGATGTGTCGATGCCTGGAAACGGAATCGAGGCGGCCCGTCGGATCCTTGAGATGCCGGATCCGCCGCGGGTCGCGATGCTGACGGTCTCGGAGAACGATGAGGACGTGATGGGAGCTCTCGAGGCGGGGGCCGTCGGTTACCTCCCCAAGGGGATCCGGGCGCCTGACTTGATCACGGCCGTGAGAAGCCTGAAGGGTGGCAGCACCTTCATGTCCCCGGACCTCGCCCTGCGCCTCCTGTCGAGCAAGACACGGATGAAAGTGGGCCCGCTTTCATCCCTTTCCGAACAGGAGAAGCGCACGTTGCGCCTCGTCGCGAGCGGGCTGAGCAACCGCGAGGTCGGCGAGTGCCTGGACGTGCAGGAGAAGACCGTCAAGTACCACGTCACCAACATCCTGCGAAAACTCAAGGCCAGAAACAGGGTCGAGGCGGTTCTTATCGCCAAACGCGAGTGGAGCGAGCTGGAGAGCGATCGGGTCTGAGTCGAGCGCGAGGTCACCCGGAGCGGAAGGGCCTAGAGGTGACCTCCTATGGCAATCGCTGCGAACCTCTCCTTTGGAGAGCGACTTGCGCCCTGCGCGCGATTCCTGCGCATTCCATCTGAAGCATCGCCGCAAAGACGCCGTGCCGGGCACGCTGGTCGGCCGATGCGGGGCGCCCCTTCTTCAACTGCTCAGGCCGAGGCACGGCAGACCAATCATCGGACCGTGACAGGCATCGTCGCCCGTCCAACGCAGGATTCCCCGCTTCGAACGGCGCTTCCGGCGAACCCGCTCCGCGCCGTTTCGCCGTGGGCAGCCTGTGATCGATTCCTGCCTTTAGCATGCGAACTTCCTCGCTCGCCCGCAGCGTCCTGCGGACCTCTGTAGCAGGGCGAAACCGGTCTCGCGCGACGAAACTGGACCTTGGTCCAGGCGAATGGTGGTCTTTGGACCATCGCGCTCTGGCCCAAAGGCGAGGCGAAACCTGGACGAGTGACGAGAAAATCGTTGTACCTCCATGCGATGCGGGCCGGGCGGTCCTCCTTCAACATTGCTGACGAAATTGCAGACCTATGGGCGACGCAGCCCTGGTCCCGGCAATGGCAAGAGAGCAGCAACGCGGGCGAAGCCCTGGGAGGTACACCATGGTCCATCTGGTCAAGCACGACCTCGAATTCATCCTGAAGCAGATCAAGATCGGCGAAGCGAACTCGGTCGCCCACGACGGCCCCGGATCGACCCCGCTCACCGATCTGGTCAGCCACCACCTTCTGCCCTATGGGCTGCGCACAGTGGACGGCAGCTACAACAACCTGATCCCGGGCCACGAATACGACGGGGCAGCCGACCAGATCATGCCGCGCCTGCTCAATCCCGTGTATGTTCCGGCCGATGTCAATCCGCGGACGGGAGCACCGACCAGCTACCAGAACCCCGGTAGCGTGTACGATGCCGATCCGCGCATCATTTCAAACCTGATCGCGGATCAGTCGATCGACAATCCGGCCATCCAGGCCCTCATCCAGGAGGGCAAGGCACACGTCGTCACCGGCACTCCCATCCGCATCGAGGCGGAGGACTTCACGACCCCCGGGGAGTTCTTCGACGAGGCGGTTGCCGGCGCCTCCGGCGGAACGGTCGTGCGCCTGGGAGCGAACCAGACCGGCGCGACCTCGACCCGCTTGGCGCAGGACGGCATCACGCCCGGAGCGTACGACTTGAAGGTCGCCTATCTCGACGAAAATGACGGCGCCATCCCGCTCGAACTTTGGGTCGACGGCAAGATGGTCGGAGCCTGGACGCTCGACGAGGCGACACCCGGCAACGGTGCTCAGATCGAGAACCTCCGCACGATCACGTTCGAGAACGTCAAGGTCGGTCCGGCCTCCGTCGTCGAGATCAGAGCTTCCGCAAGCACGCTTGAACTCGCCCGCATCGATTACATCGAGATGGCGCCGAAGACCGTCATGATCGACAACGTCGCGGCCGATCTCGGCGACACTGCGCCCTTTAACGGCTTCTTCACCCTGTTCGGCCAGTTCTTCGACCACGGCCTCGACCTTGTCAGCAAGGGCGAAAACGGCACCGTCTTCATGCCGCTCCAGCCCGACGATCCGCTCTATGTCCCGGGGAGCCCGTCCAATTTCATGGTCCTGACCCGCGCGACTCCGGTGAGGGGCGCTGGCGCCGACGGGCAGATGGGCACGGCGGACGACACCGTCGATCACCGGAACGAGACCACTCCGTGGATCGACCTCAACCAGGTCTATACGTCCAATCCGTCGCATCAGGTCTTCCTGCGCGAGTATGAATTCTCCGTCGACAGCGACGGCGACGGCATCAAGGATTCTCACCCGGTCGCGACCGGGCGCATGCTGGAAGGCAAGAACGGCGGCCCGGCGACTTGGGCCGACGTCAAGGAGCAAGCGGCCGGGAAGCTCGGCATCCTCCTGGCCGACGCCGACGTCCTGCGCGTTCCCGGACTGTTGACCGACGTCTACGGAGAGTTCGTGCGGGGAGCCAACGGCCTGCCGCAGCTCGTGACGCAAGCGGGTTTCGTCGAGGGCAATCTCGCCCAGCCCGTGGCCGCCTCTCAGGCCCTCTCGGCCGGTCGGGCGTTCCTGAACGATATCGCGCACACGGCAGTGCCCCCTGCCGGTCCGATCGACCATGATCGCAACCCGAATACTCCTGATGTGGAAGTGACTCCGGATGCCGATGACGTCGCCGGCAACCCGATCGTCCCCAACATGTACGGGTTCAATCTGAACTACGACAACGAGTTGCTCGACAGGCACGTCATCGTAGGTGACGGACGCGGCAACGAAAACATCGGCCTGACCTCGATCCACCACGTGTTCCACTCCGAGCACAACCGCATGATCGAGGAGACGAAGAAGGTCGCAATCGAGTCCGGCGACCTCGCGTTCCTCAACGAATGGCTCGCCGTCGATCTGCCGGAGGGGACCGCGCTGCCGGCTCCGGGCGACACCGCCGCGATCGAGGCCTTCGCCTCGACCCTCACATGGGACGGCGAGCGCCTGTTCCAGGCGGCCCGCTTCTCGACCGAGATGGTCTATCAGCACCTGGTCTTCGAGGAGTTCGCCCGAGCCGTCGCGCCCGACGTGGATCCCTTCGTGTTCTCCAACACCACGACGGTATCCGGAGCCATCGTCGCCGAGTTCGCGCACGTCGTGTACCGTTTCGGCCACTCGATGCTCACCGAGAACATCGATATGATCCACGTCGGGGCGGACGGCCGCCCGGTCGAGAGCGAAATCGGCCTGATCGAGGCCTTCCTCAATCCGCTTGCGTTCGGCAATGCCGGCATCAACCCTAACGAGGCGGCGGGCGCCATCCTGAGCGGCATGTCGCGCCAGGTCGGCAACGAGATCGACGAATTCCTGACGGGAGCCCTGCGCAACAACCTGGTCGGTCTGCCGCTCGACCTCGGCGCCACCAACATCGCCCGTGCCCGCGAAACCGGCGTGCCGTCGCTCAACGAGGCCCGGAAGCAGTTTTTCGCGGACACCCAGGACACCCGCGTGAAGCCTTACGAGAGCTGGTACGACTTCGCGCTCTCCCTTAAGAACACGGCCTCGGTGATCAACTTCATCGCGGCCTACGGCACGCATACCTCCATCACGTCTGCAACGACGCTCGAAGCCAAGCGCGCGGCGGCGACCCTGCTCGTCATGGGCGGCGACGGAGCTCCGGCCGACCGGCTGGATTTCCTGCACGGCCAGGGCGCCTATGGCGATACGGCACTGGGCAGGCTTGGCGGCCTCAACGATGTGGACTTCTGGATCGGCGGCCTGGCCGAGAAGAAGATGGCCTTCGGCTCCATGCTGGGTTCCACCTTCACCTACGTGTTCGAATACCAGATAGAGCAGCTCCAGGCCGGGGACCGGTTCTACTATCTCAGCCGCACTCAGGGCCTGAACCTCCTCAACGAGCTGGAGGCAGACTCCTTCGCGCAGCTCATCATGCGCAACACCAGCCTCGGCGACGGGAGATCGCCCCACGTGAATGGCGCCGCCTTCGAGACGGCTGACGTCATCGTCGAAATGGATCAAACCAGGCAGATCGGGGCCGATCCGATTCACTCGGATCCGATCCTCAACGCGGTCAGCCCGATGGTGATCCGCAGGGACGTCGACGGAGACGGCGATGCCGACTACCTGCGCTACAGCGGCGTCGACCATGCCGTGCTGGGCGGGACGAACGAGGGAGACACCCTGATCGGCGGCGAAGGCGACGATACGCTGTGGGGCGACGGCGGCGATGACAGCCTCGAAGGCGGCTACGGCGTCGACCATCTCCATGGCGGCGACGGGAACGACATCATCACCGACAGCGGCACCGATATCGGCGCGGCCGACGTGATCCACGGCGATGCCGGCAACGACGTCATCAATCCGGGCAGCGGTCTCGACCTCGTGTTCGGCGGCAGCGGGCAGGACTTCGTCTATGGCGGCACGGAGGCCAAGGATATCACGGGCGGATTGGGCAGCGACTTCATCCGCGGTGGCACGGGTAACAGCTTCCTGAAAGGCAATGAGGGCGACGACTGGATCGAGGGCGGCGAGAGCTTCGACACCCTCGCTGGCGAGAACTCGGAGCTGTTCTTCAACTCGACCATCATCGGCCATGACGTCCTGAACGGGCGCGGGAACGACAACGATTACGACGCCGAGTCCGGCGACGACATCATGTTCCAGAACGAGGGCATCGAGCGCAACAACGGCATGGCCGGCTTCGACTGGGCGATCCATAAGGGGCACAACCAGGCGGCCGACTCGGACATGACGGTCTCGATCTTCCAGAACCAGCAGAACAACATCCTCCGGGACCGGTTCGACCTGGTGGAGGGCCTGTCGGGCTGGAAGCACGACGACAAGCTGACGGGCCGTGAGGTCGTGACGGGTGCCTATGATGCGGATGGCAACGCGACTCAAGTCGAAGCTGGCGCGCCGCTCGAGTCGTATTCCAACGCCTTGCTGGAGAAGAACGTCGCCTTGATCGACGGCCTCGCCGATCTCGTGGCGCACCTCGCCCGGACCACGGTGACGGGAGCCGACGGCAAGACCGAGACCATCGTCATGGGTACGGGCGACGCCTCCGATATCCTGCTCGGCGGCGCCGGCAGCGACACGATCCAGGGCAATGCCGGCGACGACATCATCGACGGCGACAAGTGGCTCAACGTCCGCATCCGCATCACGGCCGGGAACCAGACATACACCGCCGACGGGATGGACTCGAAGATCTATCTCGAGACGGATTACGTGAACGGGGTGCTGTCTGAAACCGCGGTGGCGCAGTTCGACGGCAAGACGCTCCAGCAGACAATGTTCGACCGGACGCTCAATCCGGGCCAGCTCTCGATCGTCCGCGAGATCGTCACCGGCGGCAGCAAGGCCACCGACATCGACGTCGCCGTATTCAGCGGCAATCGAGCGGACTACACCGTCACTCTCGACGAGGAGGATGGCAGCATCACGGTCGAGCACAACGTGGAGATCGTGATCGACGACCCGGCGGGTGGCGACGCGAGAATCAGGTCGGACGGAAAGGACCGCCTGACGAACATCGAGAAGCTGAAGTTCGCCGACGGCGAGTTCACGGTCCGCCAGCTCTTCAACCAGGCGCCGACCGGTGAGCCCACGCTCACCGACACGCGCCCCACCGAGGGATCGCCCATCGTGGCCTCCATCGGCACGGTTCAGGATGCCGACGGCATCGATCCGGCCTCCTACACCTACCAGTGGCAGGTCCTGGTCGACGGGGCCTGGGTGGACATCGCCGGGGCGACGGCGGTGAGCTTCACGCCGGCCCAAGCCCAGGTCGGCCGACAGGTGCGGGTCGCCATGAGCTACACCGACGGGTTCGGCATGGTCGAGACCGTGCATTCACAACCCACGGCTATCGTCGGTGACCTCTTCAACGGAACCGGGCTCGAAGACGTCTTCAACGGCACCGATGGGGATGATGCCGCCTATGGGCTCGGAGCCGCGGACAACCTCATGGGGAGCGCTGGAAACGACACCCTCGATGGCGGCGGTGGCGCAGACGAGCTGGACGGAGGGGCAGGGGACGATATCCTCTTGGGCGGCCTTGCCGTTGACCATCTCACGGGTGGTGAGGGCAACGACACGCTCGATGGCGGAGATGCGCTCCTCGATGTCGCCCACTTCACGGGAGCGGCCGCGGACTACGCCTTTGGCAACAACGGCACCGATCTCACCGTTGCCGACACTGTCGGGACCGATGGTGTCGACACGCTGCGAGGCATCGAGCGCCTCGACTTCAACGGCGTCACGTATGCCGTTCGCCTGGGCACCGCAGCGGGTGATGCGCCCCTGAACGGCACCAACGACATCAATACCGTGACACTCGGCAGGGACGCGATCTTCGGCTTCGGCGGGGACGACGTCATCAATGCCGGAAGCGGCGACGATATCGTCGCGGCGGGAGACGGTGCGGATGTGATCAATGGCGGCATCGGCAGCGACGTCATCAATGCCGGGGCGGGTGCCGACACGATCAATCAGGCTGCCGCACATGCAGGCCGCGATTTGATCGACGGCGGTGACGGGGAGGACACCTACGTCCTGAACGGCTCCGCGGAAAGCGAGACCTTCACGATCTACACCCGCGCCGCTGCGTTCGCGGCGATCACGGGACTGACCCTCGCGGCCAGCACCGAGATCGTGATCGCCCGCAACGGGGTCGTGATCGCCGAACTCGACAACATCGAGGAAATCCGCGTCAGCACGTTCGCCGTCACGACGCCAGGAGGGCAGAACGGCGGCACCGCCGGAACCGACACTATCCAGGTCGTCGGCGACTTCAACGGAACCAGCCTCAACTTCAACACCATCACGATCGACGGCAACGAAGGGAACGACACTGTCGATATCACTGCGCTGTCCTCCGCCCACCGGATCGTATTCCGCTCGAACGGCGGCAACGATACCGTCATCGGCACCCTGCGTCCGCAGGACGTGATCGAGCTCCCGGCCGGCGCAGCGCCGGGGGACTACCAGATCACGACCGACGACGACGGTGTGACCACCATGACCAAGGCCGGCCATACCCTGAGATTCGTTTGCGAGGGTGGCCTGCCGCAGTTCGGGTCCGGCGACTCGGAGCAGGAGGAAACTCCTCCGGCCGATGATGACAGCGGCGACGACGGGGAAAACGGCGACGGCTCCTGTGATCACGAAAACGGTGAGGATGAGGAGGACACGGGCTCGCCCCCGACGCAGCCGGATACTTCGGTCGGCGCTCCCGTCGCCGGAACGAATGGCACCGAGGTGTTGGTCGGCACCGGGAAGGGTGAGACGATCATGGCTCTCGACGGCCACGACAACGTGGTTGCCGGAGCCGGAGCGGACATCGTCAACGGAGGCAATGGCAACGACTTCCTGAGCGGCGAGAGCGGCAGGGACGTCATGTTCGGTGGCGAGGGCGATGACAACATGCTTGGCGGCGACGACGGCGACATGCTGTACGGTGAGGCGGGCAGTGACCGCATCTTCGGCGACAACGGCAGCGACCTGATCGACGCCGGTTCCGGCAACGACATCGTCTATGGTGGGGCTGGAGATGATGTCATCGTGGCTGCGGTGAACGACGGCAACGACGTCTACCACGGAGACGACATGGCGAGCGGCTCGGGAGCCGACACACTCGACATGGCGGCGATAACCGCGAACATCACGGCGAATCTCGGGGCCAATGGCGGCAGCGGCAGCGTGTTCAGCACCCAGTCCGGTAGCGACACGATCTGGGGCATCGAGAACATCGTGACCGGATCGGGCAACGACGTGATCACGGCGAGCCGGGCGGTGAACGTGATCGACGGAGGCGCAGGCAACGACGTCTTCCGCTTCCTGTCGGCGGCGGATGCCGATGGCGACACGATCCTCGGCTTCCAGCCGGGCGACCGTCTCGATCTCTCGGCGATTGACGCGAATGGCGGTGCTGCGGGGAAACAGTCCTTCACCCTAGCGAACGGGTCATCCTTCAGCGGCCCCGCCAAGCTCCTGGTCACTCATGAAACCCGCGAGGACGGCGAGTACACGGTCGTGAGCGGCAACACGAGCGGACCCGATGCGGCCGAGTTCCGGATCAGCCTCAAGGGTAACCACGACCTCAAGGCGTCGGACTTCATCCTCTCCTGAGGGCCTCACTCCCCATGACGCAGCAAGACGGCCGGGGCATTCATCCCGGCCGTCACCCCAACGAACAAAAATACCAGCAGGGATGGTCAGATGCGCGGATCCGGTTTCACGTCGGCCCAGAAGCGAAAGGCAGCGGAAAAGCTGACGCAGGGGCTTCGGGGCATTATCATTTTTCTCTTCTCCATGTCCGGCATCATCAACGTGCTCGCGTTGACCGGTTCCTTCTACATGTTGCAGATCTATGACCGGGCGCTGACCAGCGGCAGCGTACCGACCCTAGTGGCGCTCTCGGTCCTGGCGATCGGCCTCTATCTCTTTCAAGGCGTATTCGACGTGATCCGCTCGCAGGTGCTCGTTCGAGTCGGCGCGCGGCTCGACAAACGCATCGCTCCGCTGGCGCACCAGGTCGCCATCGACATGCCTCGCTTCGGATTCTCCACGGCGGAGGCGCTTGAGCGCGGGCGAGACGTCGACACCGTACGCGGCTTCCTCGGCAGTCAAGGGCCCGTCGCGCTTTTCGACCTGCCCTGGATGCCGCTCTACCTCGCTTTCGTCTACTTTCTCCATCCATTGCTTGGAGCGCTCGTCCTGGGTGGCGCCGTCGTGCTGACCTTGCTGACGGTCGCCACCGAGCTCATGACCCGGCGCTTGAGCGGCGCGAGCCACCAGGCTGCGATAGAGCGCAATACGATTGCCGACTCGAACGCCCGCAACGCCGAGATCCTGAAAGCGATGGGCATGGCACAGCGTGCCGTGGCGCGGTTCGACAAGGCCAATGCCGAGCACCTGAGCCTCCAGACGAAGACCAACGACATCAGCGGCACCTTCGGGGCGATCTCCAAGGTGCTCCGCATGATCCTGCAATCGGCGACGCTCGGCCTAGGCGCGTATCTGACGATCCTGGGCGAATTGTCCTCGGGCGCGATCATCGCCTGCTCCGTAGCTTCCGCCCGCGCGCTTGCTCCCGTAGACTTGGCGATCGGCAACTGGAAGAACGTGGTCGCGGCTCGCACGGCGTTCCAGCGCCTCAAAGAGACGGTGATCGCGCTGGCGGACCTGAATCCGCCGATGCCGCTGCCCGCGCCGCACAGCACGCTCCAGGTCGAGCGGATTACTGTTGCCGCTCCGGAAACCGGCCGCGTTCTTCTCAGCGACTTGGAACTCCAGCTCACAGCCGGACAGGCGCTCGGCGTCATCGGCCCGAGCGGCGGCGGCAAGACGACACTCGTGCGTGCGCTGACAGGCATCTGGCCGGTGCTGCGTGGCAGCGTCCGCCTCGACGGCGCGGAACTCACCCAATGGAAGGACGAGGACCTCGGCAAGCACATCGGCTACCTGCCGCAGGACGTATCGCTGCTCGACGGCACGATCGAGGAGAACATCTCTCGTTTCGATCCGTCGAACGATTCCCGCGCCATCGTGGCGGCTGCGCGCGCCGCGGGTATCCACGAGATGATCGTGCGCCTGCCCGACGGCTATCGCACACGCCTCGGCGCGCAGGGCGCCGCGCTTTCGGCCGGACAGCGGCAGCGCATCGGCCTTGCCCGCGCGCTCTACAAGGACCCGTTCTTGGTGGTCATGGACGAGCCGAACTCGAATCTCGACGGAGAGGGCGAAGCCGCCCTGACGGAGGCGATCCGCGGCATTCGCGCCAGAGGCGGCATTGCGGTTGTCATTGCCCATCGCCCGAGCGCTCTGGCGGCGGTTGACCTGGTGGCCGTCATCCAGGCCGGGCGAATGACGGCGTTCGGCCCGAAGGAGGAGGTCATCGGCATTCGCGAAGCCGCTTCTCAGGCAAGGTCATCCGTAACGACGAGGGTTCCAGCATGATCATCGACGTCAAGGGAACGAGGAGCGAGAGCGCTGGGAAGAGCGCCGGGGCCAAACGCGAGGACTACGCACCCAAGGAGGTCAAGCCATCGAAGGTGCCGCTCGTGTTGGGCGCGATGATCCTAGGACTGGCGGCCTATCTGAAAAGCGCCCTCCAGAGCTGGGGACGCCTGCCCCCCGAGGATGAGGCTCCGGTGCAGCCGGAAGAAGCCGGCGGGTCGCGCCTGAAGCTGATCGACACGGGAATGCTGTCGGAGCCGCTGGGACCACATGAGCAGGGAGACCATCCGTCGGGAGACGACGTTCCGCGCCGGATCGGATCAGGTACTCCATATGACGCGCGCCTCGAGCCCGCAGAATTCATGGAGGTCGATGCACCCTCCTTCCACTTCCCGTTACTTTTCAACCAGAAGGCGGATGTGAGCGGAACCGCGAGCTTCGGAAGGCCGCTTCTGGTGGCGAACGACAACGTCGCTCCCGGCCACAGCTCGCCGTCTCACGAGACAGATGGAAGCGATACGCCTCCCCCGGGAGATGATCACACGGAGAAAGATCGTCCTGCGGAGAAGCCTCCAACCTCCGACGAAGGTGACGACGAGCCGCCTCGTCCGTCGGTGAACCGGCCGCCTCGGACCAGCGGTCCGGTTTATCTCCAAGACGTGGCGGGCTGCGGGGTCTTTCTCATCGTCCTGTCGGATCTTCTCAGGAACGTGTCCGATCCCGACGGCGATGCGCTGTCGATCCGGAACCTGAAAGTATCTTCAGGCACGATCACATGGACAGAGAAGGGCTTGCTCTACGATCCGAATGGCTTGGGCCCCGTGACCGTCACCTACGAAGTCACAGACGGCAGGGTTACGATCGTCCAGCACGCCTACTTCTCGGTCGTCAGGAACTCGGTTACCGGCACGGATGGTGATGATGTTCTGCTCGGAACCGGATGCGCCGACATCATCGAAGCGCGCGCGGGAAATGATCTCATCGATGGCCGGAGCGGCGATGACATTCTCGAAGGCGGTGCAGGTGGCGACCACATCATTGGAGGGGCGGGTGATGATATCATCCGCGGGGGTGACGGAAACGACATCGTTCTCGGAGGCGCCGGAAACGACCAGATCTCAGGCGGAGAGGGTGCGGATCGGCTGTTCGGAGACGATGGAAACGACATCATCTTCGGTGACGCCGGCAGCGATCAGATTCATGGCGGCAGCGGGGACGACGTGCTGTTCGGCGGAAGCGGGAACGACCTCGTCGAAGGCGATGGCGGAGACGACAGGATCGAGGGAGGTGCGGGCGGTGACATCCTCCGTGGCGGCGATGGCGACGACGTCGTCGCCGGAGGCCTCGGCCACGATTCGATTGACGGCGGAGCGGGAGCTGACGTCGTCCTCGACGGCGCAGGGTCGGACACCGTCTCGGGCGGCAGTGGCGATGACCATGTCATCGTTGCCCTAGACGGTGATCGGGACCTGTACGATGGAGGCGCCGGGACCGATACCCTCGACCTGTCGCACGCCGGTTGGGGCGTTGAAGTCGATCTCCAAGCCGGGACAGCGAATGGAAGCGAGATCGGACGGAATCAGGCGCAGGGCTTCGAGGTCGTTCGGGGGGGATCCGCCGGCGACACGATCGCGGGAAGCGATGGCGGCGAAACGATCTCCGGCGGTGACGGCGACGATCAGTTGCTCGGTCGCGACGGCAACGACTCTCTCGACGGTGGCGCAGGCGATGACACGATCTGGGACGGCACCGGACAGGACGTCGTCAGCGGAGGAAACGGGAACGATATCGTCTTTGCCGCGCCCGATGGCGTGGATGACGTCTATGACGGCGGGGAGGCTTGCGACACGCTGGATTACTCCGCATCGGAGAACGGGGTCCTGGTCGATTTGGCTGCTGGAAACGCAAGCGGCGGTGAAGTCGGAAACGATACGATCCGCGGCTTCGAGATTGTGATCGGCGGCAGCGGCGCCGATCATTTCATCGTCGGATCCTCGCCGACGGCCATCAAAGGCGGGGCGGGGGACGACCTGTTCGAATACCTGCCTCTGCCCAACGAGAACGCGGCCGCGCCGGTTCTCCATGAGATCATCGACTTCGAGGTCGGAGATCGGATTCGGATGTCCAAATACGACATCTTCGAGGAGGTTCTCGACCAGCTCGAGGACAAGTTCACGGGAGTCTACGGAAACAAGATTGACGAGGACGACGTACGGATTCGCTACCGCCATGAGAGGACGGACGAGATCGACAGGACTGTCATCGAGGCCGATCTCGACCGAGACGCAAACTACGAAACCACGATCCATATCGACGGCTACAGGGCTTTCATCATCGTGGAGCACGCATAGCCGGAATAACGACTGCCGAACCAGGCGGAATAAGAAGGAGAGAGGAATGAGCACGTATGTTGGCAGGGGAAGTGGCGAATACCGCCTCGGGACCCGTGTGTCCGCCGGTATCGCGTTGGGAATGGTGCTGGTGGTAGGCTGCGGTGGCTGGGCCGCTATCGCGCAGATCAACGGATCCGTCATCGCGCAAGGTACGGTCAAGGTCGACCAGAACCTGAAAATCATTCAGCATCGCGATGGCGGTATCGTCAGCCAGATCGCTGTGCGCGAGGGGGATTTCGTCGAGGCGGGACAGATTCTCTTTCGGCTCGACGACGTGCAGACGAGGGCGGAGCTGTCGATCGTCCGGTCGCAGCTTTCCGAGCTGGTCGCCCGGCGGGCGCGCCTCATCGCGGAGCGCGACGGAATGGCGGCTATTCCCGTGCCGCAGGAGCATACATTTCTTGTTTCGGAAGCCGACATCGTCGCTTATGGAGAGTTGAGGCTTTTCGAAGGCAATCGGGCAAACCGGGAAAGTCAGAAGGAACAGCTGCGCACTGAAATCGTCCAACTCGAGCAGGAGATACGAGGCCTTCAGTTCCAGCAGGCCGCGAAGAGCAACGAGCTGGAACTTGTCAGGACCGAGTTCAACAAGCTCAAAGGACTGGCCGACAAGGGGCTGATCGAGGGAAGCAGGATCTACGGCTTGAATCGCGATGTCGCCCGTCTGACCGGTGAGGTCGGCGAGATCGGGGCGAGCATTGCGCGCGCCCGGGCCAGGACGAGCAGCGTCAGGCTTCAAATCATCGCAATCGACGAGAATGCCCGGACAGAGGCGCAGCGCGAGCTGAGCGCGGTCGCAACCAGGATATCGGAGCTCAACGACCGGCGCGTCGCCCTGGAAGACCGCCTCTCGCGTGCCGATATCCGCGCTCCCCTGTCCGGGATCGTCAACGAGCTATCGGTTCACACCATCGGAGGCGTCATCACTCCCGCAGAGCCCCTTGCGACCATCGTTCCGGAGCGTGCAGCTCTCAAGATCGAAGCCAAACTCTCGCCTGTCGACGTCGATCAGGTCTCCGTGGGACAGGGGGCCAAGCTCCGCTTCTCCGCGTTCAACCAGCGCACGACCCCCGAGGTGAAGGGGGAGGTCGCATATGTCTCGGCGGCGTCCACGCGGGATCCGGCCACGAACGCAACTCACTATCTAGCCGACATCAAGATCGATCCAAGCGAAATGGAAAAGCTGCGCGGGCAGCCGCTCAAACCCGGGATGCCTGTCGAGGTGTTCGTGGCCACCGAAGAGCGCACCGCGATTTCCTACCTGTCCAAGCCCTTCCTGGACCAGTTTGCCAGGGCGTTCAGAGAAGAGTGATGCCGGACATGGGACAAAAGGTTGATGAGCCTGCCAACGCTTCCTGTTGCGGCCACATTCCGGGGATCCTGCTGCCTCAGCGCGCATGGGTCGCGCTGAGGCGGGAAAACATCTTGACGGGTGCCCAGCTTGCCGTTCTCGCCCCGCGTATCGAGCGGGTGGTCCCCGGTATTGGCGCTAAGTTGGCCCGGAAGATCCGCGAGCAGCTCACGCGAGTGGCGGTACCTGACGTGCCACCTGACAAGAGCGAGGAAGGTCCTAGGCTTGGCAGGAATACGCGTTCCGCCACGATGATGTCATCGCGAGGAACAAAGGGAGTCAGGCAAACGGTCTGCCCCTGGTGTGGGAGCATCAGTATCCGTATAGCGGAGCCTTTTGTTTGATGTCCACGCCTAGAGCTGTTTCCGTTGATGGGGAAACGCCTCACGTCTTTGGTTTGCCGCGCTCCTTGGCGGCGAACCGGATCCGCTTCGCCGAAGAGTGCTCTGCTCCTTTCCGCCGCGAGGTATGCGCTGTCGAGGAGCGCGGCTGCCACAAGGGTTGCAGCCGGAGACCCGACCAGCCCCACAGCCTCGAGCGAGTGTTCCCGAGGAGCGTCTTCTGATGTCTGCGGCCCTCGCATCGCTCGCAGCCATTCCCCCTGACAATCCTTACTGAGGCGAGAAGGGCTGCTCCCTTGCTGCGGCCAAGTCGGCGAACAACATCAGCCGGGACGGGGTGATCGCTCTGCTGGCACAAGCATCACAGAAGGGCACTCTCCTTACGGCCGGACAGATGAAAGGCCGCGTAAACGGCGGTGACCGTCATAGCCAGGAGGATGGTGGAGAGGGCCGATGCAGTGCCGTATTCGCCGTCCATGACCGAGAGATAGATGCGCACGGGCATGGTGATGGTGCTGCCCACATAGAGCACGAGGGAGGATGAGAGTTCGTTCATGGCCGTGATGAAGCTCATGAGGGCTCCCGCCATGATGCCAGGCAGGATCAGGGGCACCGTGACTTTCACGAAGGCCTTGCCAGGCGAGTAGCCGAGGCTGACCGCGGCGTCTTCCAGATTGGGGCCGACCTGCTTCAATGCCGCTGCGACGGAGCGTGCCGAATAGGGAAGGCGCCGGATGAAAACCGCCATGACGATAATGAGCCCCGTGCCGGTCAGCGCGAGCGGGGGTTCGTTGAAGCGCGTGATGAAGGCGATGCCCATGACAATGCCGGGAACGACATAGGGCACCATCAGGATTGCATCGAGCGCTCCCGTGGCGATGCCGGGACGCCGGGAAATCAGATAGCCGATCAGGGTTCCAGTGATGACGATCGCAACCACTGCCGTGGAGGAGAAGATCAGCGTGTTCCATATCGGGTCCGAGATCGTCGAAATGACACGCTCGTAGCTCTGCAGGCTCACCCCAGGCTGGAACACGGGTCCGCTCGTGCGCCGGAACGAGAACAGCACCACGATGATGGCGGGAAGCGCGCCGATGAGCACGATGGCATAGGCCAGAACATGAACCCCGACGGCCTTGAAGCCGCGGACCTGCTTGCGTTCCGGCTTCTTGATCATGTTGCTGTGATAGACGTTCTTGCGCAGGACCCAGCGCTGCCCGAACACGATGATCATCGACAGGACGATCAGCACGATGCTGAGCGCCGATGCCATTCCGGGATTGCCGCCCACCTCGCTGCCATAGAGATTGAAAGCCTCCGTCGCCAGCACGTTGAAATCGCGGCCGATGATCCGTGGAGTGCCGAAATCCGCGATCGACAGAACGAAGGTGAGGAGGGCGCTCGCGGAAATGGCTGGCAGGATGAGCGGGAACGTGACCGTGAAGAGGCGTTTTGTCGGTGAGACGCCGAGGCTTTCCGCCGCCTCTTCGACAGAGCGGTTGATGGAGGCGAGGGCTCCCGACGTGATCAGAAAGACGTGAGGGAAGAACTTGAACGCGAAGACGAGGATCACGCCGGCGGCGCCGTAGAGCGGCGGAATGGAGATGCCGATGGCGTCCAGCCCCTTGCGCACGACGCCGCTCGCACCAAACAGCACGATCCACGAATAGGCGCCGATGAAGGGCGGCGAGACCAGTGCCACCACGGCGAGGGTCTGAATCAGAGCGCGGCCATAGATGTGAAACCGCGTCGTCAGGAAGGCGAGGGTGACGCCGAGAAGGAGAGCCCCGGTCATGCCGCCGAATCCCGCCAGAAGCGTGTTTCCGACAGCCCTCTGATAGGCTTTGATGGTTGCGATCTGGAAATAGTGGACGAGGGAGAAGGCTCCCGTGTCGTTGTCGAGCAGGCTGGATCGCAGGATCGACGAGAGCGGCCAGATCAGAAGGGCGATGAGGATGCCCCAGGCCGCGACGAGCACGAAGGTCCAAATATCGAGGCGGCTCCGCCTTCTCATCGTGCCTGCCCCGCATCGAGCACGTCGCCATTAGGATGGAAGAGAACGAGCTTCTGGAGCGGGAGACGCACCTCGACCGCACGGCCCTCCATCCCGATGAAATCCTGAGCAGGATCCGCCACCTGGGCCACGATCTCGCCGGCCTCGGTCCTGAGGGTGTAATGAGCTTCGCGGCCGAGGAAGGTAATCTTGAGCACCTCGCCTTTGAGCGCGACCATTCCCTCCTGGAGGGGAGCGGAGGCGAGCGCCACATTTTCCGGTCGAATGGCCACTTCGACGCAGCCCGACGCATCAACGGGATAGTCGATGGATTGGCTGCCGACGCGCAGACGCCCGCCTTCGAGTTGTCCCGGCAGGAAGTTCATGGTTCCGACGAAGGACGCCGCGAACCGACGCAAAGGCTTTCGGTAGATCTCGAAGGGCGTTCCGATCTGCTCGATATTGCCCTTGTTCATCACGCAGATACGGTCGGAGACCGCAAGGGCCTCCTCCTGATCGTGCGTGACATAGATGGTTGTGATGCCCAGCCGCCGCTGGATGTCACGGATATCCTCGCGCAATTCGATGCGCAGCTTCGCATCCAGGTTCGACAGCGGCTCGTCCATGAGCAGAAGGGTGGGCCGGATCGCCATGGCGCGCGCGAGACCGATCCGCTGCTGCTGGCCGCCCGACATCTCTCCCGGGAGGCGGTCCTGATAACCGTCGAGGCGCACCATCTTGAGACTTTCGTTCACGCGGGCCTCGATCTCGCCTTTCGGAAGGGAGCGCGCCTTCAGCCCGAATGCCACGTTGTCGGCGACCGACAGGTGCGGGAAGATGGCGTAATCCTGGAACACCATACCGATGTCCCGCTTGTGAGCGGGCTTGTGGTCGATGCGCTGGCCATTGACGATGATTTCGCCCCGATCCTGGTGCTGGAAGCCTGCGATCGTGCGCAGGAGGGTGGTCTTTCCACAGCCGCTGGGGCCCAGCAGGGTGAAGAACTCACCCGATGCGATATCGAGATCGATGTTCTCCAGAACCCGGACGTCCTTGTAGCTCTTGGCCAGCCCCTGGATCTTCAAATCGGCCACGACGGGCTCCCTGCTTGTTTATCCACGCCCCGAAACGGCCACGACTTTACAAAAGTTACGGCCTTCAGCAACATCAAGTTACCTGGCTAATAAAATCCATGAGGGGATTCCATGCTGAAAGTCGGACTGACCGCGGGCGTGCTGCTCGCATCTCTCACCGCGGCGGCCATGGCCCAGGACAAGACCGTGGTGGTCTATACCGCTCACAAGGCATCCATCGTCGATGCGCTCGTGCCGAAGTTCGAGCAGGAAACCGGCATCAAGGTCGATGTCGTGAAGGCCGGCTCGGGGGACATTATCAAGCGAGTCAAGGCGGAGTCCGCTGCCCCGAAGGCCGATGTGATCTGGAGCATCGGCGGCGAGCAGCTCGAGGACAACAAGGATCTTCTGGCCGTCTACAAGCCGAAGGAGGACGACGCCCTTCTGCCGAACTACAAGGTCAGCCCGGAATGGATCCCCTATACGGGCATCCTGCTGGTCATGGCGGTCAACAGCAAGGAGTTGAAGCCGGAGGAGTATCCCAAGACCTGGGCCGAGCTCGGTGACCCCAAATGGAAGGGCAAGATCTCGTCGGCTCGTGCCGATAGCTCGGGCTCCAGTTTCCAGCAGCTTGCAACTGTGCTGATCGGCCACGGCGACAAAGGCTGGGATGTCTACAACAAGATTCTCGCCAACATCAATCTCTCGGACTCGTCGGGCGCCGTCTCGCGCTACGTCAACGACGGCGAGGCGCTCGTGGGTCTCACGCTCGAGGACAATGCCCTCGATTACGTCAAAGGCGGCGGGAATGTCGCGATCGTCTATCCCGAGGACGGATCTTCCACCGTCGCCGACGGTGTCGCTCTGGTAAAGGGCGCTCCGCATCCGGAGAATGGCAAGACGTTCATCGATTGGCTTCTCTCGAAGCCCGTGCAGGAGCAACTCGTCTCCGAGATCGGACGCCGCTCGGTTCGCAAGGACGTGACCGGCACGGGACTGAAGCCCATCAGCGAGATCAAGCTCGTTGACTACGATATCAAGAAGGTGGCACAGAACCGCAACGAATGGGTCGCCAAGTGGAAGGCAGCTCTGCAGAATCGCTGAGCCGTAACCACTTTATCCCCTGATCTGACATGCTGATCGAAGCATTCTCCGAGGCGAAGGACCCGTCCTCGCCCCAGACGAACGAGGACCAGCTCGTGATCCTGCCGGGCCGCGCTTATGCGGTGATCGACGGGGTCACGGATCGCCTTGGGACCCGCTACGACGGAATGCTCTCCGGTCGGTATGCGGCAGTGACTGTGAAACGTGCGCTCGAGCATATGTTGAGCGCACCCGACACGTGCATGGACGGTGCCTCCATCGTCAGTGCGCTGACGGCCGAAATCGCCGCTGCCTACAAGGCCCATGGCATGGCCGAGGCGGTCCGGAACGATTGGAACCTGCGCATCTCGGCAGCGCTCGCCCTGGTACTCGTTCAGGAGGAAGCCGTGGAGGTGGTCCTTGCCGGCGACAGCGGCGTGCGCATCAACGGCGAGACCGTTCTTCGCATGGAGAAGGACCTCGACCTGATCACGTCCAACCTGCGCCGGGAGGCTTGGCCCGTGATTGGGCGCAGAGCATCCGATCCCGAGAAGCAGGAGCAGATTTCCCGCCTCGCCACATGGCACGGCACGCGTCAGCCCCTCGACGCGGTCGCCGATACGCTCGATGCCGACGACCTGATGCTCATCGAGAGCCGCGCCATCGCAGTCAATCTTGAGGCGTTGCCTCACGTGGCCCGGGCGGACATCGAGAACCTAGTGCGGGGCGGCATCGTCAATGCGCAGGGCGGCTATCAGAACAATCCTACTCTGCAGCTCGGCTATCCCTGCATCGACGGTTTCGATGTGCCGCAGCACTTGATCACGATCGAGCGCTTTCGGCGTTCCGACGTCGGGACGATCGAAATCTACTCCGACGGCTATTTCAAGCCCGGGGATGGATTCGGTGTGGCGGCCTGGGAGAAGGCATTCGCGGAGGCCGAGCGGGAGGATCCCGCGAAGGTCCTGCTCTATCCATCCCCCAAAGGATCCACAGCGTCCCATTGGGCGGATGATAGAACCTATCTCGCTGTGAGATTTTGAATTCCCGGATACGCATCCCTTGACGGAGTGACCGGCAAAGATCGCTTTCGCCCATTCCGGTCTTGCCTGTATGCGATGCGAGGTGCTTCAGTGCCTGTCCCTGGATCGGTTCGTTGCTCATCGGCCCTGGGATCATGCATTCGCCGTCGAATCCCGGCGAAATATGGTGGAATTCGGATTGGCTCATCCCGGTTTTCGCCCTATTTGGGCGCGAAGTCTCGATGTGCGGTAAAGGTTCATTTCTATAGTTCGTAGTTAGGGTGGTCGTGGCTCAGTCGGTATGGTCGGGAACGAGGAAATATTCCTTTCTGGTACTCCTCGCGGGACTCTTGTCCGGTGGGCTGTCGATCCCGCCTGCAATTGCATTCGACTTCTTCGGCCTCTTTGGAGGACGCGACGAGGCGCCACCTCCGCCGAATGCGCAAACACTCCCTTACAATCTTGATTTTACGGTCGCAGGTGGTGACAAGGACCTTGTCCAGGTCCTCAAAGACGCTTCGACCCTACAAAGCCTGAAGGGAGATCCGCCACCCGATGCGGAGGCGCTCGTGCGCCGGGCCGAAGCGGACCTGCCTCGCCTGAACGACGCGCTCTGGGGGGCGGGCTATTACAATGCACGGATTGCGATCAATGTCGCGGGTGTGCCGCTATCTCTCCAATCCCCTCGTCCCGAGGCCGCCATTCGCGCTGCTACGGTGTATCGGTCGCAGGCTTTGGTGCCGATCCAGGTCACCGTCGATCCGGGCCCGCAATTCGTCCTGCGGAATGTCGCCATTCTGGATGCCAGGACCGGCCGTCCCTTCATGCCGGACGATCTGCCGCCGCGCGTCGTCCAGATCGAGCCCGGCGATCCGGCCCGCGCAGCCGACATCGTGGCGGCCCAGGCGCGGATCGTCGATCATTTCCGTGCGGAGTCGCGGCCTTTCGCGAAGGTGACCGGGCAGAATCCTGTCGTCATTCATCCGGCGCAGGTCATGGACATCAGCCTGACCGTGGATCCCGGGCCACAGGCGGGCATCGGAGGAATCGCGATCCGCGGCGCGGAGAACGTCGACCCGGCGGTGGTGCGCTCCTTCATCTACACCGAGCCGGGCGATCCCTATTCTCCGGCGGCTCTCGCGTCGATGCGCAAGTCAATTCTGAACATCGAGGCGCTGTCGTCCGTACGTATCCGCGAGGGCGAGACGCTCGACGCCTATGGCAACCTTCCTCTCTTCGTCGATATCACAGAGCGCCCACCGCGTGTCATCGGAGCATCGGTACAATATTCGACGACCGATGGTCCGGCGGTTCGGGCCTATTGGGCGCACCGCAACCTGTTCGGAGGGGCCGAGCGGCTGAGGCTCGAGGGCAGCCTCTTCTATCTCACCGAGAACGGCGGCCGTCCCGAGGACGACGAGGATTTCGACTGGGACGACCTGGGGGGGCGCTTCCGGGCGACCTTCCTCAAGCCCGCCCTCGGGGGAACGCGCAATGACTTCCTCGCCGAAGCGCTCGTCGAACGCGACCGCACCGAGGGCTACACGAGCCGCCTGGTGAACGGGACGGCGGGCATCCGCCACCGATTCAGCGAGAAGTTCTCGATTCAGGGCGGGATCGAGTACGAGAAGGGGCAAGCATCGGACATTCTCGGGCAGGTGGATTACACGCTCGTGGGACTACCGCTGTCCGTTACCTACGACTCGACGGACAACACGCTCGATCCCACGGAGGGCATGAAGCTGCTCGCGTCGGTGACGCCTTACCCGGATTTTCTCGGCTCCTCGGTGCCCATGACCATCGCGAGAGGAACGGCTTCGGCTTACTGGTCCATCGACGAGGAATCCCGCTATATCCTCGCCGGACGCCTCGGCCTCGGCTCGATCATCGGAGCGGACCTCGAGGAAATTCCTGCAAATCGCCGCTTCTTCGCGGGCGGCGGCGGGTCGGTGCGAGGCTTCGGCTACCGCACCTTGAGCCCATTCTTCCTCGGGGAGCCCATCGGCGGGCGCAGCCTGCTCGAAGCCTCCGTGGAGGCGCGGATCAAGGTCACCGACACCATCGGCATCGTTCCCTTCGTCGATGCGGGAACCGCCTTCGAGTCGAGCTATCCGGATTTCGACGATTCCATCAGGGTCTCGGCGGGTCTGGGCCTGCGGTATTACACGGCCATCGGCCCGATTCGCCTGGACGTTGCGGTTCCAGTTCGCCGGGAAAGAGGGGACGACCGCTCCTTCGCCATCTACGTCGGAATTGGACAGGCGTTCTGATGATCATGCTGCGCCGCCTTCTCACTCTCTTCGCTGTGGCCGTAATCGTGACACTCGGCGCGTTTTGGTTCGCTGCCGGCTCCCAGAGCCAGGCCCAGACGGATCAGAGCGTTCTCGCCAATTTGATCTCACGCCTGCTGTCGACGCCGACGACGCGGGTGAGCATCGGCCGAATCGAGGGGGCGCTGTCTTCCAATGCGGTCATCCGTGACGTGCGGATCGCTGATCGTAACGGCGTCTGGCTGTCGCTCGACCGCGCGCGGCTGGTCTGGACCCGGACGGCGCTGCTGCGCGGGCGTCTCGAGGTCAACGAGCTCGAGATCGACCGGCTGGAGATCCAGCGCAAGCCAGAGACGACCGAAGAGGACGAGGCTGCCGTCTCCGACGAGCCGATCCTGCCCGAACTGCCCGTCAAGGTCATCGTGGAAGGGTTCACCCTCAAGGAGCTTGCCCTCGGCGAGCCGGTGCTCGGCACGATCGCGCGGCTCTCGGCGCAGGGCTCGGCCAATCTCGGCGACCCGAACGAGGGACTCCAGCTCGATCTTTCGGCGCAGCGCCTCGATGCGCCGGGACGGCTTTCGGTCGATCTAGCCTTCGTGCCGCAGACGAATCGGCTGGCCCTGGACCTGACCCACCAGGAGCCGGAAGGCGGCATTGCGGCCCGGCTCCTCGATTTGCCAGGGCTGCCGCCGGTCGACCTCAAGCTCGCCGGTGAGGGGCCCCTGAGCAATTTCGCGGCGCGGCTCGATTTCTCCGCCGGGCCGACCATCGGCGCGGCGGGAACGACGACCGTCAGGCGGGCGGGCGCAGCCTATATGGTGGACGCCGATCTCGCGGCGCGTATCGAGGGGCTGTTGCCCAGGCCGGTCGCTCCCGTCTTCTCGGGAACGACTCAACTCGTCGGCAACGTGGCCATCGGGGATGACGGCAGCGTGCGGCTCCAGCCCATTCGCATCACCTCGAACGTGGCGAGCTTCGACATGTCGGGAACGGTCAGCGGGCAGCAGGCTCTCGACCTGACCCTGCAGGCCCGGGCTCTGCCGAACGACGGCTCCGAAACCCGCGCGGGAGTCGCAGGGATCCGCCGCCTCGTCTTCGACGGCAGAGTGCAGGGAACCATGATGGCTCCCCGCATCAACGGGTCGCTCGACGCTGCCGGCGTGCGCTTGCCCGAGGGCGCACTCGACACGCTGACGGCGCGCATCGCCATGGATCCGGTTAACGACGCCGCGATACCGGACCGATTCTCCTTCATCGTGGACGCCAGGGCCAGCGGAATTCAGCCGGCCGACAGGGCGCTCGCCCGTGCCCTGGGCCCGACCCTGTCACTGACCGCCAACGGCACTTTCGGCCGCGACGGAATCGCAACCGTCGACACGGCGCGCCTGGAAACATCGACGGCCCAGGCCAGGTTCACGGGCCGGGTCGGCTCGACGGTGCTCGACGCTAACCTCGAGGCCGAAATCCCGGCGCTCACCGCCTTTTCCGGGATCACGGGCCGGACGCTGCGCGGCTCGGCAGCCCTGACGGCAAGACTCTCTGGCAACCCGCGGCGGTCCGACATCGCTGCGACCGTCGAGGCCAACCTGCGGGAGCTCAGGACGGGAACGCCGTCGCTGGACGGTCTTCTCGGCCGCTCGGTAACGGCGAACGGCGTCCTGCGCCGTGTTCCCGGCGGGTTCGGCTTCGAGAATTTCCGAGTCGACGGAGCGCATCTCGATGCGCGCGTCAACGGACGGGCCACGCAGAGCGCCGCAGATATGGGCCTCGACATCACGATCGACGAACTCAGGCGGGTGGACCCTCGCATCACCGGAGGCCGCGCGGATGTGGTGGCGCGCCTGTCGGGCTCCCTGGAGAGGCCGGACGTGACGGCGACCGCGACGCTGTCCGACATGCGTGCCCTCGAGCGCTCGATTCCGCGCCTCGTGCTCCAACTGGATGCGAAGGACGTGACGGGCGCTCTCGATGCGGCTCTCCGTCTGGAAGGGCAGGTCGGCGGCGAATCCGCGACCGGCAATGTCCATCTTGCCCGGCCGGTGGGAGGCGGGTGGCTGCTGGACCGGCTCGATCTGGAGGTCGGCTCCGTATCCCTGACCGGCAACCTGCGCCTGGGTCCCGATCAGCTGGCGCAGGGCCGTGTCATTCTTTCGGGCGGCAATCTCGACGATCTCAGCCCGCTGCTGCTGACGAGGCTCGATGGTTCGGTCAATGCCGATATCGTCCTCAGCGCAGAGAATGGCCGCCAGGACGCTTCGATCACCGCGAACGGCTCCCGAGTGGCGGTTGCCGACGTGGCCGTGCAGGATTTCGAGGCGCGGGTCGCCGTCTCCGATCTCTACGCGCGCCCCATGATCGACGGCACCATCCAAGCCGAGACGCTGAGATCGGCCGGGCAGACCTTCAGGAGCGTGCGCCTCACGGCGCAGGGCTCGCCGGACGCATCGAACATAACGGCTTCCGCGGTCGGGCAGGGCTTCGACCTGAACGCGCAGGCGCGCGTCGTGCCGGGCGATGCGACCCGGATCGAGCTGGCGAACTTTACCGTGCGGCGCGGCAACAGGCGCCTCGCTCTGGCGCAACCCGCCTCCATCTCTCTCCAGAGCGGCACCGCCACCATCACCGGCCTCGTGATCGCCGCCGACCAGGGCCGAGTCGGAGTGTCCGGCACCGTGGGCGAGCGGCTCGATCTTTCGGTCGACATCCGCAACCTCCCGCTCCAGGCTGCCGAGATCGCCGTTCCCAATCTCGGGCTCGCAGGCACCGTGAACGGAAGCGCCATGGTCCGTGGAGAGCCGAGCGATCCGAACGGAACCTATGATGTCAGGGTAACGGGACTTGCGACGTCGCAAACCCGCCAGGCCGGGCTGCCGCCGCTCACGGTCACTGCGCAGGGCCGGATCGCTGATCGCCGGGCAACGATTGACGCCGACGTCTCCGCGGGACGTTTCGGAACCCTGCAGGTGACAGGCAGCGTTCCGATCAACACCTCGGACGAACTCGCCCTGAGGGCATCTGGCAGAACCGATCTTGCGGTCGCCAACAGCTTCCTCTCGGCCAGTGGGCAGCGCCTGACAGGCGGCGCCACGCTCGATCTGTCGATTTCGGGATCGGTGGCGGACCCGCAGATTCAGGGTACGGTCGCCCTTGCCGGAGGCAGCTTCGTCGATTCGCTGCAGGGTATCCAGCTGAACGACATCAGCGGGCGGCTTGCCGCGAGTGGTCGGACACTCACCATCGAGGGACTGAGCGCGCGCACGCGCAACGGCGGATCGCTCTCGGCAAGCGGACGGGTCGCCATCGATCCGGCTGCGGGCCTGCCGGCCGATATCCGCATCCTGGGCAGCCGGGCCCAGCTCGTGTCCAACGAGACTGTGGATGCGACGGCGGATCTGGATCTTGCGATTACTGGTCCGCTGACGAGCCGTCCGCGCGTTGCAGGAAGGGTCAATATCATCACCATGAACGTGTCGGTGCCCGACCGCCTGCCAACCACTCTGAGGCCGTTGCCGGGCACCAAGCATGTGCAGCCGACACCCACCGCTGCGGCACGGCTCGCCTTAGCTCGCAAACAGCAAGGGGCCGGCTCACGCGGACGCCCGCCGTTCAGCGCGGATCTCGATCTCATCCTCACGGCGCAGAACCGCATCTTCGTGCGCGGTCGCGGCATCAACGCCGAACTCGGCGGCGATCTGCGCCTCCAGGGCACGTCGCGGGATCCGGTGGCCATCGGCGCCTTCGAGCTGCGGCGCGGGCGCCTCGATCTCATCGGGCGGCGCATCGACTTCGTTCGGGGGCGGCTGGATTTCACCGGCGATCTCACGCCCTCCCTCGACTTCCTTGCCGAGACCCAGGCCGGCGAGGTGACGGCGCGCATCGCGGTGACAGGGCCTGCATCGCAACCCGAATTCGCCTTCAGCTCGAGTCCCGATCTGCCGCAGGACGAGGTGCTGTCCCGTATCCTGTTCCAGCGCCCCTCCGGCGGTCTCTCGGCCGGGCAGGCGCTGCAACTCGCGCAGACGGTGGCGCAGCTCTCAGGCGGAGCCGGAACGGACGCCTTCGAGAGCCTGCGCCGCTCGCTCGGCGTCGACAGTCTCGACATCACCGTGGATGCGAGCGGTGGGCCGGCGGTCGGCGTATCGCGCTACATCAGCGACAATGTCCGCGTCGGCGTTAAGGCCGGGGCGCGACCCGAGGAGAGCGGCGTCACGGTCGATGTCGATCTCACGCGGCGCCTCAAGGCGCAGGGCGCGGTCGACGCGGAGGGCGGAACATCCGTCGGCGTCGGCTTCGAGTGGGAATACTAGACCCGAGGAGGAGACATCGCGTCGGGTCACGAAATGCAACCGCCGACCCGCATCGCTCCTGACCGCGGGAGGACGCACACTCAGACGTGAAGTGGGGATGGGAACCAGGAAGATGGTCGTCCGTTTCCCGCTGTATGAAGCCGCGGCGTGAAATATTGAATCGGCCAGTCGTTCTCCTAGTGGAGGACGAGTTGCTCGTGCGCCTGACCCAGGTGGAAATCTTGAGGGATGCCGAATTCTGGGTCGTCGAGGCCCAGGATGCGGACGAGGCCTTTGATGTCCTTAAAAAGCGTGCCGACATCAACGTGGTGCTGACGGATGTGAATATGCCGGGTTCCATCGATGGCTTCGAGTTCGCTCGGCTCGTCCGCCAGGGTTGGCCAGACGTGAGCGTACTTGTGATCTCCGGCAAGGTGGCGCCGAGGCCCGGCGATCTCCCGGAGGGCACGCATTTCCTGCAGAAGCCGATCCGCGCCGAGGCCCTCGTGACTGCCTTGAAGCAGGCCATGATTCCCAAAACCGAGAAAGCATAAGATTGAGGCTTGGCCGGGGCGCTCCGCTTTTCCTGCCAACATGAGCAAGGACAGACATTCATGAGAAAGCCGCGGGCCTCCTTCGGCGGGCGTCATGTCCCTTTGCCACGCTCCAGGATTCTCAGGATCAGCCTCGGCATCGCACTTGTGGCGGGAGGACTTGTCGGTTTCCTGCCCGTGCTTGGATTTTGGATGGTTCCTCTCGGTGTGATCGTATTGTCCGTCGACATTCCCGCAGCGCGCAGACTGCGCCGCCGCGCCGCAGTATGGTGGGAGCGGCGGCGGCGGGCATGGCGTCAGAACAGTTAGCTCGGCAGGCGCCCATCCGGCGTATACTGATCAACGGCATGGGGCAGGTCACGGGACAGGCGTGCGAGAATCTCCTCCCGCGAGAAACCGGTCTGTCGCGTCAGGGTGTCCAGCACATCTGGTCCGATGGCGTGTTCGAGATGCTGTGGCGCAATCTCCTTGTTCGGGCCTGTGCCAATCCAGGAATCGGCAGCCTCGCCTTGGCCGTTCCGACGGAAACGGTCGACGAGTTCGCCCAGGCCCCCGCTCAGGAGTCCGCCTGCATCGCTGCCGCCAAGACTGCCGAGCAGGCCGCCCAGGCCCTCTGAACCGCCAGCTTGTTGACCCGGCGATTGTCCCGAAGTGCCGGGCTGCTGCCCGCCACGCAGCATCTCGGCGATTTTGTCCCGGTTTTGATACCCGGCGATCGCGAGAAGCCCGAGAAGGGCCGTCATGGAAGGTAAGCCGCGACTGCTCATTGTCATCAACTCCTGCTGGTCGGATCGACAGGAACAGGCGAGGCGGCAAAGGGTTCCGGCAAGTTGCTCGAGGAACTGAAAACGAGCCCGCGAGTTCCGCCGTCGCGTGTGGATCCGCGCTCAACGACCTAGCTTCTGATCGCAAAAAAACGCGCGGTCGAAATGTCGCGAGCATATTTAAAAGCGTAACGGCCGCCCCAGATATTTCCACATGCCAGACAAGACCAAAACTCTCTCTCAGGACTCCTCTTCGCCGATCACGGGTGCGGCTCTGAGCGCGGCTGTCCGCCTTCACCTCGGCAAGCAGCTCCGTGCGCTTTACGGCGATCCGGCGGAAGACAAGCTGCCGCGTGATTTGGCCAAGCTCGCAGAACGCGTCGCGCAGGTTATCCGCGCGCATACAGAGCCTGTCGATCAGGCTTTCATCGACGGCGTGATGGAGGCGCTACCGAATCTGCGTGCCTTTGCGCTGTCGCTCACCGGAAAGCTCGATCAGGCGGAGGACCTTGTACAGGACACGGTTCTTAAGGCCCTGACGAAGCAGGAAACCTTCGAGGCCGGCACGAACCTGCAAGCCTGGCTCTTCACCATTCTGCGAAACGGCT
Organism: Microvirga makkahensis; assembly: GCF_009830105.1. Lineage (GTDB taxonomy): Bacteria > Pseudomonadota > Alphaproteobacteria > Rhizobiales > Beijerinckiaceae > Microvirga > Microvirga makkahensis. Next base: position 376,936 of record NZ_WURB01000003.1, on the reverse strand, counting down.
TCTACTCGACTCATCGGAAGACCAGCCGAGAGGTGGAGGACGGCGACGGAGCTCATGCCGCGAGCATGGTCGCCATCCCCGATCAAGAGGACAAGCTGGCTCTGCAGGATCTGTCGACAGCGCTGGAAAAGCTGCCGCAGGAGCAGCGCGAGGCAATCATCCTGATCGGCGCCGAGGGCATGTCCTATGAGGATGCGGCCGAGGCTCTGGGGGTAAAGGTCGGTACCATCAAGAGCCGCGTGAACCGGGCGCGCAACCGTCTCGCCGAGCTCATGGGAGTGGCCGGAGACCGGCTCCAGCATCACAGCCACGGTGCGGACGCCTGATCCTCAAAAGACGATTGCGCATTGCGCCCGTGGAGCGGACCGCTCCACGGGCGCAATGCATTTGGCCGCTGCCTAAAATATCAGCGGGGGCGCTCCCGAACTTTTCATTGGGCTTCATGGTTGAGCTCTCAGCTGGGGTGCTCGCAAACGCTTCTCTGCCAAGGAGGGGAGCATGGAACACAGACCTCTGTCTGAACTCGGCCATGTTGCCGATCTGAAGCCCTCGCAAGTTCATACCCTGTCGAAACGAGAGCGCCTGGACCGCTGGGCCGAGCTCCTCGAGCGGGAGCCGGATCGACTTCTCAGAACGCTCGATGAGATCGAATGGAAACCTAAGGCGGTGCGCCACGCCATGCGCGCTGACGGTTCCGCCCTGACGGTGGCGTTCGACGATCCGGTGCTGCGGACGGCAGGTCTCGTCAGCGACAGATTCGGGGATGCCGTAAACTTCTTTCAGATCTCCGAGCATGATGCGCATATCGTCCTCTGCTCGTGCCACGGCGGCGAGTCCATGCGGTCTGACGAGGCGGCCCGCAGGGTGCGCGGCATCCGCTCCCCAAGCCTCTGGGCGCTCTATTTCGGCTGGCTTCGATAACGGTCAGGCTCCGGCGCAGATTCAGTCCTTGTAGGGATCGAATTCGCCAGGGCCTGCCATGGCCACCGCGAAGGGGCGCAACGTATGTTCGATGGCAATCGTGCCGCGGTGATAGGCAAGCACCTCGTCGAGACGGCGGTAGACCATGGGGCTTTCATCTACGTCGCCGCCTCTGAGCAGCACGCCTTTCTCGCGCAGCCACGAGTCCATCTCCTCTCGGGTGAAGCGCGGAGGGCGAATCCATTCGCCGCGCCTGTTCTTCTTGCCCTTCGCTTCCATGCGCCCGAAGACACGGCCTGCGCCATGGACCGTCGAATAGAGGCTGTCGGCGCTCTGCTCGTTCTCCACGCCGCGCAGGATCACCGCGTTGTCGCCCATTGAACCTCCCACGAAACCGCGCTGTCCCGGAAAGGCAGGCGTGGCACCTTTCCGGACCACCCAGTAGTCGCGTCCTCCGTGATTCTCGCGCCAGACGAAGTTGTGATGGTTGTGAACCGAATCCGTGACGTTGCCACCGATAATCCGGCGGACGCGCTCGACCACCCATTCACGTCCGGCATAGGCATACGATCCTCCAAGGGCGACGCCTGCGAGATAGCTGCGTCCGATCTCGCTGTCATGATGAACAAGGGCGGGATCGACCTCCATCCCATCCTTTGCTCCGACGAGAGCCAGATGCTTCGTGGTGATCCTGTGACCCAATCCTCGGGAGCCGAAATGAACGCCGATCCAGACGAAGCCCTCCTCGTCTTCGAACAGATCCACGTAGTGATTGCCCGATCCAACCGTGCCCAGCTGCTGGGAGGCCATCTTCTTCAGGTCTCGCACGCCGGCCTCGTCCCAGAGCGGTGAGTCGAACAACTCGTGATCTACGGTGACGGCATTCTTCTGCCCGATCCCGAAGCTGATGGTTTTGCCGATGTCCCGCAGGATCGTGCCGGCTTGCCCGGCAATGTCCTCATAGCGAGTGTCGAGGCGTAGGGCCATGTTGCCGCAGGCGATGTCGAAGCCGACGCCGCTGATGGAGATGTGCTCCTCATAGGCCACCACGCCGCCGATGGGATGGGCGTAGCCCAGATGCCCGTCCGCGCAGAGCACGCCCTTTGCGGCGCTACCCGCTTCCATACAACGGTTCAGCTGCTTGATGGTCTTCTCGTCGTGCTCGCCGTAGATGCGCGTTTCCATGCAGGCTCTCTGGTTCCGCTCATTGCCAAACCCGCATGGCGCAGGTCCGTTCCGGCAGGAACTTCACCTCCGGGAGGCCGCAGGGCTGAAGGTTTAAGCTTGGGTATATAAATCATCGGCCGGCTGAAATTTCTTGGCTGGGGCAATAAAACTATCGAGATGCGTAAATATGCTTGAGACGGAGAAAATAGGTCTAAGTAAAGTTTGGAAATAACCCTTAAGAGATATGAATTTTATGCTCCCGCTGTGCTCTAACCCGGTCAACTGATACGAGGGGAAACATGGCGGCTACAGTTGCGGTTGCCCGAACGGGCAACCAGGATGTTGATGGAGTTCTTTCGGGTTTAGCCTGGAGCGGGCGGAGCCTCACATACAGTTTCCCGACGAGAGCATCCTACTACGGAAGCGGCTACGGTTCGGGCGAACCGCAGGACAATTTCGGGGCGTTGAGCCCAAGCCAAGTCCGGGCGGCCCGCGAGGTGTTCGCGATGATCGCCTCAGTCGCCAACCTGAGCTTTACCGAAATAGACGAGACCTCTACGAGCCACGCGACCGTGCGGCTCGCCATTGCGGACACGCCGTCCTCGGCATGGTCGTATTTCCCGAGCACGTCTCCGGAAGGGGGAGACGTGTGGTTCGGACGCGCCAACGGCTGGTTCGATGCGCCGGTCCGGGGAAGCTATGGTTATTACGTCTTCATCCACGAGATTCTGCACGCGGTCGGGTTGAAGCACGGCAATGAAGCGAGCGGTTTCGGAGCCATGACGGCCACCCGTGACTCCATGGAATTCTCGGCCATGACCTACAGATCTTATGTGGGTGCGACCGGGCAGTACCTTGAGAACGAGACCTGGGGCTATGCCCAGACGCTCATGATGTACGACATCGCCGCGCTGCAGGAGATGTACGGCGCCGACTTCACCACCAACGCAGGCAATACGGTCTACCGCTGGAATCCGGCGACCGGACAGGCATCCGCCGATGGCATCGGCCAGAGCGTCCCGGGCGGCAACCGAATCTTTATGACGGTCTGGGATGGCGGCGGAAGGGACACCTACGATCTCTCCAATTACACCACCAATCTCCGCGTGGACCTTCGTCCGGGCCAGTGGTCCCGTCTCTCCACAGCCCAGATCGCCCAGCTCGGGGACGGGCAGGAGGCGCGCGGCAACGTCGCTAACGCCTTGACCTATCGCGGCAGTGTCCAGTCCCTGATCGAGAATGCCGTCGGCGGGAGCGGCAAGGATGTGATCGTTGGCAACACCGTCGCGAATATCCTCAAAGGGGGAGGGGGCGACGACCGTCTCTACGGGCTCGAAGGCAGCGACGTGCTCTCAGGGGGAGCGGGCAGGGACATCTTCGTCTTCAATAGGAAACCCAGCCTCGCCTCAAATCTCGACCGTATCGTCGATTTCTCCGTCAGCGACGATACGATTTATCTCGAGAGCGTCATCTTCACGAAATTGAAAGCTGGCAAGCTCCCTTCGGCGGCGTTCTGGACTGGGGCCACGGCTCATGATTCCACCGACCGCGTTCTTTACGATTCTGCAAAAGGCAGCCTTCATTACGATGGAGACGGAATCGGGAAGGGTGCTCCGGTGCAAATCGCCAAGCTCGCCACGGGTCTGAGGATGACGGCGGACGATTTCCAGGTCGTCTAGACCTGCAGCCGGGGCGGGTCCCTGTCCCGGCGCTACCTTCCGTCAATTTGACTTCGCGACGGGTTTGGAGGACATCAGCGCGCTTGCGGGGATAACCCCGCCCGTATCCTTGTCCGCAAAGGCATGTCACCGATGGATGGTTCCGTCGCTCAGCAGCATCTGTCCCTGGGCCGCTTCTCGGCTGCACACCTGGCGAGTTTCTTGGAGCGGAGCCATGCCCGGCTCTGCGCCGTTCTTGTTCTGCTGTCGCTGGCCTGCTTCCTGCCGGGCTTCACCACCCTCCAGCCCATGGACCGGGACGAGCCCCGCTATGCTCAGGCTTCCAAGCAGATGCTGGAGACGGGTGATTTTGTCGATGTCCGCTTTCAGGACGAGGCGCGCTACAAGAAGCCGGTGGGCATCTACTGGATGCAGAGCGCCAGCGTCGCCCTTGGGGATGCTCTGGGCGTTTCGGAGGCCCGCACCACGATTGCTCTCTACCGGATACCGTCCCTGCTCGGCGCCATCGCGACTGTTCTCCTGACCTATTGGGCCGCCCTGGCGTTCCTCGGGAGGCGAGGAGCCTTCCTGACGGCGGCTCTGATGGCCAGCTGCGTCATCCTCATGGTCGAGGCGCGGCTGGCCAAGACGGACGCCATGCTGGCCGCCTGCTCCGTCGCGGTCATGGGCGGCTTGGCGCGGGCCTATCTGAGCCGCGGCGCCGGGGTTCTGCCCCGCCGGGCCCTGTTGATCTTCTGGACAGGCTTTGCCCTCGGCATCCTCATCAAGGGGCCCCTGATCCTTATGTTCGCCGGCCTCACGGCCGCCGTTCTCGCCTACAGGGAGCGCTCGACCCGCTGGCTTCTAACCTTGAGGCCCTGGCTGGGCCTGGCATTCACGCTCGCCGTGGTCCTGCCCTGGTTCGTCGCCATCGCCATCAGGAGCGGCGGCGACTTCTATGCGCAGGCCGTGGGCCATGACATGCTGGGGAAGGTCGGTACGGCACAGAAGTATCACTGGGCCCCGCCCGGCTTCTATCTGCTGGCTTTCTTCGGCACCTTCTGGCCTGGCGCGATCCTGGCTGCCATCGCGGTGCCGTTCGCCTGGATCCACCGCCGCGAGGAGCCGGTGGCCTTCGCGCTCGCTTGGATCGTTCCCTCCTGGCTGGTCTTCGAGGCCGTTCCGACCAAGCTGCCGCATTACACCCTGCCTCTGCTTCCGGCGATCGCCATCGTCACCATCATGGCGATCAGCCGCCACTTCGTCGGCCCGCACCGGCCGCTGGCGAAACTGTCCACGGTTCTCATTCCCTTCATCCCCGTGGGGCTGACCATCGGCCTCTCGGCGGCGAACTGGTCCTTCGACGGCACGCTGCCCTACCGGGCGCTTCCCGCCATGGTGGCCGCCTCCGCGATCGCGCTGTATGCGTGGTGGCTCTTCATAAGGAACCGCATGCTGAGCTGCCTCTGGGCCGGTTTTCTCTCCTCGGTCTGCCTGGCCGTCGGCGTTTTCGGCTTCGCCCAGCTCGACCTGCGGTCGCTGAAGATCTCGGACAGGCTCGCGGAAACGGTGCGAGGCAAGATGAACGTCGGTACTCTCGGCTATCGCGAGCCGAGCCTCGTTTTTCTGGTCGGTACCAATCTCGCCATGCTCGACGGCGCGTCCGAAGCCTCCGCCTTCCTGAAGAACAGCAGCTGCGCGGCGGTTTTCGTGGACAGGCGCTTCGAGAATGATTTCATGGCCGCGAACGAGCGGAACCGGCTCGCACCTGCCCTCTCGACCAGGGTCTCGGGTTTCAATATCAACAGTGGGAAGCGTGTGGAGATCGGCGTCTATTCCGTTGATGCTGGCTGCCCATGACATCTTCTCTCAAGAGGGGGTCCACAAGGGCCCTTGATCGATGAACGACTTCATCCCGGCCCCGCGTCTCAGCGTCGTGGTGCCCGTCAAGAACGAGGCCTTGAACATCGTCCCCCTCTTGGAGGAGATCGAGGGCGCCTGCGCGCCGCTCGCCCCCTTCGAGGTGATCTACGTTGATGACGGCTCGACGGACGATACGGCCAACGAGGTCTTGGCGGCCCGTGCCACCCGGCCCTGGCTGCGCCTCGTGCGCCACGAGGCCAGCTGCGGTCAGAGCGCCGCGGTGCGCACGGGTGTCCATGCGGCGCGTGCGCCCCTCATAGCCACGCTCGACGGGGACGGCCAGAACGATCCGGCCTTCATCCCGAAGATGGTAGCCGCCCTCGACGATCCAGCCATCGGTCTCGTCGCGGGCCAGCGTCTCGGGCGCAAAGGGGTCGCCAAGCGCTGGCAGTCGCGGATCGCGAACGGGGTGCGCGGACGTATTCTGAACGATGGGACCAGGGACACCGGCTGCGGGCTCAAGGCCTTCCGACGCGACGTATATCTGCGCCTGCCGTACTTTGACGCCCTGCACCGCTTCATGCCGGCCCTGGTCAAGCGCGAGGGCTTTTTGGTCGCCCATTTGGACGTGGTCGACCGGCCCCGCCACGCCGGGCAGTCCAAGTATGGTCTCTTCGACCGGCTGTGGGTCGGAATCCTCGATCTAGCCGGTGTGTGGTGGCTGATCCGCCGCCGCCGGCGCGTGCCCGTTTCCCAGGAAGTCCTCTGATGCTGATGCGCCTATCCCACGATATCGGATTATACTTCTACGATATCGTCATTGCCCGCTTCGACCTTTGGGCCGCTTTCGGCGTGCTGGCCCAGTTCGTCTTCGGAGCGCGCTTCATCGTGCAGTGGATCGCAAGTGAAAAGGCAGAAAAGAGCGTCATCCCGATGGGATTCTGGTTCCTGTCCATCGCCGGTGGGCTGATGACCATGGTCTATGGTTTCGCCCGACGTGATATCGTGATCATCTTGCCCCAGACCCTGTCGATCTTCATCTATGTCCGCAACCTGATGCTGATCGCAAAGGAAAGGCGGCGGAAGGCCGAGACCGAACTCCCGACCTGAACATCGGACACGTGTCATGGCCGGGCCCGCCCCGGCCATCCCGAGAAAGGCCCAGCGTGCCCCGGACCGGATCACAAAGCCGGTGATGACGGCGAATAAGCGGAAAGCCGGATCCACGGTTCGCTGACGCGGCCCTTCGGGCCACGGACATTCGCCCGCCTGCGGGTCCACATGCTGCGCTAGTCGGCCTCCCGCAGGCGGGCGAAGCCCGCATCGAGATCGCGCTTGAGATCCTCGAGGTCCTCGAGACCGATGTGGAAGCGTAGGGCGTGGCCGCCCGGCTCCCACCTCGTCGCCGTGCGGTAGCTTGCGCAGTTGAACGGAATCACGAGGCTCTCGAAGCCGCCCCAGGAGTACCCCATTCCGAACAGCGCCAGGCCGTCGAGCATGGCCGCGAGGGCCTTGTCCGAACAGGGCTTGAGAATGACGGAGAACAGGCCGGACGAACCCTTGAAGTCCCGCTTCCAGATGTCGTGCCCTGCGTAAGACTCGAGCGCCGGGTGGAGCACGCGCTCCACCTCGGGCCGCGCGGCGAGCCAGTGCGCCATCTCCAGAGCCTGCTTCTCGTGCTCGCGCAGGCGCAGCGCCATGGTGCGAAGACCGCGGAGCCCCAAGAAAACATCCTCCGGGCCCGGGCACATGGCGAAGGCCTCATAGGCCGCGCGCAGGTCCTTGAAGCACCGCTCGTTGGCCGAGACGAGGCCGAGCAGAAGATCTGACCCGCCGCTGAGATACTTGGTGCCCGCCTCGATGGCGATGTCGACCCCTCGTTCGTGAGGCGGGAAGAGCAGGGGGGTTGCCCAGGTGTTGTCCATGAGGACCACAGCGCCATGCCGGTGCGCAACCTCCGCGATGGCGGGGATGTCCTGCATCTCGAGGGATTGGGAGCCGGGCGCCTCCGTGAACACGGCGGCCGTGTTCGGGCGCATGAGAGAGGCGATTTCGGCCCCGATCAAAGGGTCGTAGTAAGTGGTTTCCACACCAAATTTCTTGAGCATCCCGTTACAGAACTGCCGGGTGGGAAGGTAGACCGAATCCGTGACCAGGAGGTGGTCGCCAGCCTTGAGGCAGGACGTGAGGGCGACCGTGACGGCAGCAAGCCCTGAAGGAGCCAGCACCGTGCCCGCCGCTCCGGTAAGCTCAGTCCACGCCTTCTCGAGAGCTTCCGTGGTCGGAGTCCCCTTCGTTCCATAGGAATAGCGGCCCCGGCGGTGCAAGAGATCGTCCGTCGTCGGGTAGAGGACTGTGGAGCCGCGATAGATCGGAGTATTCACGAATCCGTGCTGTTCGAAGGGCTCCCGTCCTGCATGGACGAGCAGGGTGCGTTCGGCGAGGTGGGCAGGCTTTGGAGGAAGTTTGGGCATGGGCTCAAGGACTTGCTGAAGGGGGCACGATCAGAAGCCGAGCCGCGTCCGGCGTCAACCCTCCCGCGAAAAAGCATCCCATCAAGACTTGACCGGTGACCAATCATGGAATGTGATGGATCGATGCCGCCATCGACCGATGGGGCGCGGAACGGTCTGACCGTGGCTCGGCTGGGGGAACAAGAACAGGCGAGCCGAATGGAACTATTGGGAGAACAAACCAACATGAAAAAGGCTCTCGTATCGATTGCCTTCGGCCTCACGGCAAGCCTGCTCGCAACGGGCGCCTCGGCCCAGGCGACCCTGAACAGCGTCAAGCAGAAGGGCTTTCTGACCTGCGGCTCCAACACGGGTCTCGCCGGATTCGGCCTGCCGGACGCCCAGGGCAACTGGACCGGTCTCGACGTGGACCTCTGCCGCGCTATCGCTGCGGCGATCTTCGACGATCCGAGCAAGGTTCGCTTCATCCCGCTCGCCGCCAAGGACCGCTTCACGGCGCTGCAGTCGGGCGAAGTGGACGTGCTATCGCGCAATTCGACCAAGACGATGTCCCGCGACACTCAGCTCGGCCTCGACTTCCCGGTCATCAACTACTTCGACGGTCAGGGCTTCATGGTCCGCAAGAAGCTCGGCGTGTCGTCCGCGAAGGAGCTGAACGGCGCTTCGATCTGCACCCAGCAGGGTACCACCACCGAACTCAATCTCGCCGACTACTTCCGCGCCAACAACATGAAGTACGAGGTGGTGGCCTTCGCGACCTCGGACGAAACCTTCAAGGCTTATGACTCCGGCCGCTGCGACGCGTTCACCACGGACGCTTCGGGCCTCTATGCGGAGCGTCTGCGCGCTTCGGCTCCCGACGACCACATCGTTCTGCCCGAGATCATCTCCAAGGAGCCTCTTGGCCCGGCAGTGCGGCACGGCGACAACCAGTGGGGCGATATCGTCGCCTGGGTTCACAATGCCATGCTCGACGCGGAAGAACTCGGCGTGACCAAGGCCAATGTCGATCAGATGAAGAACTCCGACAACCCGGAGATCAAGCGCCTGCTCGGCACCGAAGGCAAGTTCGGCGAGGCCATCGGCCTGACGAACGACTGGGCCTATCGGGTCATCAAGCACGTGGGCAATTACGGCGAGAGCTTCGAGAAGAACGTCGGCGAAGGCTCCAGGCTGAAGATCAAGCGCGGTCAGAACGCTCTCTGGACGAAGGGCGGCCTCCAGTACGGCATGCCGATCCGCTAACCGCCCACTACAAGATTGAAGCGCCCGGGTATCCGGGCGCTTCTTTATAACAATAACTGCCGCTCGTTCATGGCAGCGACAATTGCATGAACATGGGGGAGGGACGGCCTAACAAAGCCTGCCGTCAGAGGATTGAGTTCAGTGCAGACCGTTGTCAGCCAGACATCGCCACCCAAAAAGTCGTTTCTCTACGATCCGAAGGTTCGTGGGATTTTTTACCAGGTTCTGTTGATCGTAGTTGTCGGCTACCTGTTCTATGTGGCGGCCACCAATGCCGTCGAGAATTTGCAGCGGGCCAGGATCGCTTCCGGCTTCGGCTTCCTCAACAACACGGCGGGATTCGACATCAGCCAGACGCTGATTCAATTCAGCGCTGCGGGCTCCACCTATGGTGAGGCCTTCATCGTCGGCCTGCTCAACACGCTGATCGTTTCCGCTATCGGCATCTTCTTCACCACGATCCTCGGCTTCATCATCGGCATTGCCCGCTTGTCCAAGAACTGGATGGTGGCGAAGGTTGCCATGGTTTATGTCGAGGTGCTCCGCAACATCCCACTCCTGGTGCAACTGCTGTTCTGGTACATCGCAGTCCTCGGACCGCTGCCGCAGCCACGCAATTCGCTCGAGATGGGAGCCGGCTTCTTCCTGAACTCACGCGGACTCTTCATGGCCCGTCCGATCTTCGCGGCGGATGCATGGGTGATTCCTGCGGCGCTGCTGATCGGTCTCGTAGGCACGTTCATCTATCGGCGCTGGGCGAGGGTGCGGCAGGAGCGTACCGGCCAGCAATATCCGGTCGGCCTCGTCACCCTCGGGCTGGTCCTCGGCCTGCCTGTTCTGACCTGGGTCGTCCTCGCCCTCGTCGGAGCCAATCCGATAACCTTCGAGATTCCCAAGAGGGGAACCTTCAACCTGACGGGTGGCATGCAGATCCTGCCCGAGTTCGTAGCGCTGCTGCTCGGCCTGACCACCTACACTGCGGCCTTCATCGCCGAAGTGGTGCGCGCCGGCATTCTGGCCGTCTCCAAAGGGCAGACCGAGGCGGCGGGCTCGCTCGGCCTCAAGCCGGGTCAGATCCTGCGGCTGGTGGTGATCCCTCAAGCCATGCGCGTGATCATTCCGCCGCTGACGAGCCAGTATCTGAACCTGACGAAGAACTCGTCGCTGGCTGTGGCTATCGGCTATCCGGATCTCGTGCAGGTTTTCATGGGCACGGTGCTGAATCAGACAGGCCAGGCCATTGAGGTCGTTATCATCACCATGGGGGTGTACCTCACGATCAGTCTCGTGACCTCCGCCTTGATGAACATCTACAACCGCCGTGTGGCGATCGTCGAACGATAGGAATTCCGATGAGCACCGCCGTCGACATGCCCCGTTTCGTGCGCGCCCAGCAGGTGGAGGCCCTGCCTCCGCCCAGTCTGACGCGCGGCCCCATCGCCTGGGTGAGGGAGAACCTGTTCTCGGGCCCATTCAATACTCTTCTGACCCTGGTGGTCTTCTATCTGCTCTATATCAGCGTCCCGCCGCTCCTGAATTTTCTCTTCATCGACGCGGTGTGGAGCGGTGCCGACCGCGCGGCTTGCCGCGCCGATATGGGCGGCAGCGAGACGGGTGCCTGCTGGGCCTTCGTCCGCGAGAAACTCAGCTATTTCACCTACGGCTCCTATACGGTCTCGGAGCGCTGGAGGGTCGATGTCTTCTTCGCTCTCCTGGCTCTCGGCGTGGGGTGGCTTCTGTGGCTGAAGGCGCCGAGGCGTGATCTGGGAGCCGTCTACTTCTTCTGGCTCTTCCCTGTGGTTTCCTACATCCTTCTGACCGGCGGCAATGCCGATTTCAGCGGCCGTTTCTGGATCGGTTTCCTGATCTTCGGCGCTCTGCTGATCGCGCTTTTCGCCTTCATCGCCGCTCTCCTCAAGACGTCGCTGCGGCCGGCGCTTATCATCGGGGGCGGTATCGTCGCCGTCATCGGCATCACGCTCGTGCTGATGGACATGGATTTCGGCCTGGAGCACGTGCCGACCTCTCTCTGGGGCGGTATTCTCGTAACCCTGCTCGTGGCGACAGTGGGCATCGTCGTCTCCCTGCCCTTCGGGATCCTGCTGGCGCTCGGGCGCCGCTCGAAACTGCCCGTCGTGCGGATGGCCTCGGTGATCTTCATCGAGTTTGTGCGAGGCGTTCCGCTCATTACCGTGCTCATCATGGCCAATACCATGCTGCCGCTCTTCCTGCCGGGCGACATCACGGTGGACCGCCTGCTGCGCCCCCTGATCGGCACGGCGCTCTTCTCCTCCGCCTACATGGCGGAGGTGGTGCGCGGCGGTCTCCAGGCCATGCCGAAGGGACAGTACGAGGGCGCGATGTCGCTCGGTCTCAACTATCCGCAGATGATGATCCTCATCATCCTGCCGCAGGCCCTGCGCATCGTGATCCCCGGAATCGTGAACACCTTCATCGGTCTGTTCAAGGATACGTCCCTTGTGGCGATCGTCGGCATCTTCGACGTGGTCAAGACCATCGAGGCCTCCCGGATCGATCCCAATTGGGCGGCCCCTACCATCGGCATGACGGGCTATGCCTTCGCAGCCCTGTTCTACTTCATCTTCTGCTTCGGCATGTCGCGCTATTCGCTCGGTGTTGAGCGGCGCCTTGCAGCAGGTCAAAAACGGTAAAATCCATGGCAACAGTGACATCCCAGACCATTCAGACCAGCGCCGTCGATGCCAAGGCCGAGGCCGCCGTGCAGATGATCGACGTGCACAAGTGGTACGGCGAGTTCCACGTTCTGCGTGACATCAAGCTCAACGTGCGCCGCGGCGAGCGCATCGTGATCTGCGGCCCGTCGGGGTCAGGCAAGTCCACGATGATTCGCTGCATCAACCGCCTGGAGGAGCATCAGAAGGGCCGCATCATCGTCGACGGCATCGAACTCACGAACGACCTCAAGCGCATTGATGAGGTGCGTCGGGACGTCGGCATGGTGTTCCAGCACTTCAACCTCTTTCCGCACCTCACGATTCTCGAGAACTGCACGCTCGCGCCGATCTGGGTGAAGAAGATGGCCAAGAAGGAGGCAGAGGAGGTTGCCATGCACTACCTGACCCGGGTCAAGATTCCCGAGCAGGCGAACAAGTATCCGGGCCAGCTGTCCGGCGGTCAGCAGCAGCGCGTGGCGATCGCCCGCTCGCTCTGCATGAGCCCGAAGATCATGTTGTTCGACGAGCCGACCTCCGCGCTCGACCCCGAAATGGTGAAGGAGGTGCTCGACACCATGGTGGGCTTGGCGGAAGAGGGTATGACCATGCTCTGTGTTACCCACGAGATGGGCTTCGCCCGTCAGGTGGCCGACCGGGTGATCTTCATGGATTACGGGCAGATCGTGGAAATGAACACCCCCGACGAGTTCTTCAAGAACCCGCAGCACGAACGCACCAAGCTCTTCCTGTCCCAGATCCTGCACTGAGCAGGCCGGCGACAGAAGAAAACGGCCCCGGTGTTCTCCGGGGCCTTTTATTTATCCGCGAGCTTTTCATTCCCTTGGGGAAAGGGCCAGGGCGACCGGCTGCGAGGTCGCTCAATCCGCACCATGCGCTCTTCAAAGAGCGGAGCAGAGGCGGGGTGCCGCAGATCCCGATGCCGAAGGGCCGCCGTGAGTGACCCGCCGAAGGGACCGGACGAGCCCGTCGGTATGCTGTGCGGCTGTCGTCCTCTCTGGAGCCGCCAAAGCGCGCGGACGTTTCGGTCGCGCCCTCAATCCCCGCTTCCGCCGCAAGTCGGGTGCTCCTGATCGGCGTGCGATAAAGCCCATCCCGAAAACCGCCGTGATCAATGGGCCGGACGCACTATCCCTTCCTTGCCGGGCCTGTTTCAACCGGAAGATCCTCCCGGGCACCCCATTCGGACCAGGAGCCGTCGTAAATGGCCCTCGTGGGATGACCCAGGGTTTCGAAGGCGACTGAGAGGACTGCGGCCGAAACGCCGGAGCCGCAACTGGCGATGATGGGGCGGTCGAGATCCAGCCCCGCCTCTTTGACAGCCTGCATAAGGCTGGCCTTGTCCTTGAGACGGCCGTTCTCCACGATCTCGCTCCAGGGAAGGTTGAGGCTTCCCGGAATGTGACCTGACCGGAGGCCCGGTCGCGGCTCGGGGACCTCGCCTCTGAACCGGTCGGCGGCCCGCGCATCGACCACTTGGGCGGAGTTCGACAGGATCGCATTCTGAACGAGGGCGGCATTCGCAACGGCCGCAGCATTGAAGGAGGGCGTGAACGTCCGAGGAGAGCGGGGTTTCTCAGGCCCCGTCTCGACAGGGCGGCCCTCCGCCTTCCAGGCTGGGAAGCCTCCTTCGAGAATGAAGACCCGGCGCGCTCCGAAAACCTGGAACATCCAGCGCACCCGGGGAGCGGAATACAGGCCGATGCCGTCGTAGGCGACAATGGTCATGTCTTCACTGATCCCGAGATTCCCCGCTGCCTTTGCGAATTCCTGCGGCGAGGGGAGCATATGGGGCAGGGACGATGAGGTATCCTTGACCGTTTCGATGTCGAAGCGCACCGCACCGGGGATATGCCCCGCCAGAAACTCGGCTTGCGGATCCCTGTTCAGGGCCGGCAGATACCAGGAGCCGTCGAGAATCACGATGTTCGGATCATCGAGGTGCTCCTGCAGTCGTTCGGATGAAACGAAGGGTTGGGACATGGGAGTACTCCTGGCGATCATGTGGACGCTCAAATAGCGTATCAGCCGACCAGGGACAGGCGGACGCGGCGGTTCTGCTTGCCCTTTTTCTCGATGTCGGTAACGGCGGCCCGACCGATCTCGCGCGTGTGGCGCACGTGGGTTCCGCCGCAGGGCTGCAGGTCGATACCTTCTATTTCCACCAGGCGGACCCGGCCGGATCCCCGCGGCGGCTTCACGGACATCGTCTTGACGAGACTCGGATTGGCGTCGAGCTCTTCGTCCGTGATCCAGCGCTCGGTGACGGGGGCGTCGCGCGCAATCAACGCGTTCAGCTTGTCGGTCAACTCGGCCTTGTCTAGACCTGCGTCGGGAATGTCGAAATCGAGCCGCCCGTCGCCGTCGCCAATCGCACCGCCCGTGACCGGGTACGGCAAGACGACGCTCAAGAGATGAAGGGCGGTGTGAACCCGCATTCTTTTGAACCGGCGCTCCCAATCGAGCTGCAACTCGATGCTTTCTCCGGGAGCCAAGCGGGAGGCGGCTTCTGCGCCGGCGAGATGGACAATCTGCGTCCGGTCAGGGCCATAGACCGTGTTGGTGACGTCGATCCTTTCGCCGTTGGTGCGCACGATCACGCCGACATCGCCTGGCTGCCCGCCGCCCTGGGCATAGAACACCGTGCGGTCGAGAACGACGCCACCTTCGGGCGTCACATCGAGCACGGTTGCCGTGCAGGAACGGGCATAGGCATCATCACGAAACAGAAGGGCAGTGGCTGTCATGGTCATTCCGAAGGGCAGGAGCATTTCTGCACGGGAGTCCGATGCTGACGGCAAGCCGTGCGATGGGTCAAGCCGCTCCCTTGGTCTGATGGTCGGAGTCCCTCGGATTCCAGAAGGCAAACAGTGCCCGCTCGCGCCTGGCCGTGCTGCACGATGGGAGCCGGCACCTGCGACCCATTGCCAGCCGAAGGCATTGCTCGCGGGGCCGCATCCCTCAGCATATCCCAGAACCACTCGTCCCCCTGTCGCCGATCAGTGAGCACATGCTTCACGAGGAAGGATGCAGCGATCATGCGCTCGCGATCGTGCATCCAGCCCGTGTGCCGCAGCTGGCCCATGCCGGCATCGACGATGGGATACTCCCTCAGCCCCGTCCGCAAGGCATTCAGATCTTGCGGATTGTTCTAACAGAAAAATTTTTCGAAGCGCGGTGCGTTGGATTCTTCCGGCAGGTGTGGGTAAGTGTGCAAAAGCTGGTGGTTAAAATTGCGCCAGACCACCTCGCTCAGAAACTTCAGCGCGTCCCGCAACGGCGCGGGGCGCTCGGCAACGAGATCTTGTATGGCGTGCCACACCTGACGCGGGCTGATCTCACCGAATCTCAGATGCGAGGAGAGATGTGATGTCGTCTCCTTGCCGGGGGCGTCCCATCTCTGCGAATAGCCTGGAAGGATCGTCCGAGAAATTCCGGAGCCTGTCCTGGGCGGCGCTTCCGCCCGGCTGCCATGTGCGGCCGATCTACGAATCCCAATCGGGATTCGTGGGTTTCGGCCTCAGATTGCCGAGCCCGAGGCTGCTGCGAGGATCTCCAGAGGTCAGTTGGCGCCGGGAATCGTTACGGGGCAGGGCGATGAGCCTCGACAGGCCGTGCCATGTCCGCACGAAGATTGGACGTGAAAACGTGGAACGGCCTTCCGGACCAGTCGACCACCTGCCAGCGCTCGTGACGAAGCCGCCCATTAGGCTTCGAACCCTGATGCCCCGCCGCGTCAGGCGCTTCTTGACGCGCTGTCGAGGGCGATTTCGGCGCCGCCGTAGCGGTGATTCCAGAAAACGGCTTGCGCTCCGGTGGCGGAGAGCGCGGCCTTGATGGCTCTGCGGATGTGCCGGGCAGCAGGAGAAGGCGCGAGCCTGCCCTCTGCGGGGATTCGTCGAGAGCCTGAAGCCAGTTGTGAAGCCGCCAGCGGGCCGCACTGCCCAGCAGGCGCAGGCCGTCGGCTGATTCCCCCGCGACGGCGGAGACACAGAATCGGTGCGTTCGTCTCCAGGACGGCGACGATGGCAGGGGCGTCGCCCAGGCGGTGATCGTCCCAAAGCCGGAAAAGGATGGGAAGGCTCCGCCGTTACTCCACAGCACGAGCAGGCTAGGGCTACGCTTGGGAAGGCTATGCAACATGAAGGCGACCCCGCGACAGGAAGAGCCGGGACACCTCGTAAAGCAGTCTTATCTGAGAGGAAGTTGGCTCCGGCGGTAGGATTCGAACCTACGACCAACGGATTAACAGTCCGGCTAACCTCTTGCTGCGCTTAGGGCTGCGAGGTTCAGTTAATAACAGTCGTACTTTGAGCAGCGGCCACAGTCTTAGCCTGTGTCTAGCTGTTCTTAGCCCTAGGCTTACCCAGTGCTCAGCGCATATACTGCGCCAGCGTAACCTTCACGGTTGGCGCAGTATTTCCATCAGCGTAACTAATGTCGAGCCATTGTTTCAACGGATGTGGGACCGGATTTAAACGGATGGTTTATCCGTTGACGCAAATACGGCGCAGATTCACTGAACCAAAACTGAACCGTCTGAACCACGAAAGTTCGACTTTTGCGGAGAGATTGCAAACCCCTGAAAGCCTTGCTGCGTAAGGGTTTGAGGTTGGCTCCGGCGGTAGGATTCGAACCTACGACCAACGGATTAACAGTCCGCTGCGCTACCGCTGCGCCACGCCGGAATAAGCCATACCTTCAGAGGCGTTGCCTCTCTTCGCCGGGGCTGCCTGAGCAGTGCCGTTCGGCGACGGTGGGTGGCATATAACACGGGTTTCGGCGGTTGCAAGCCCCTTTCGTCAGCGATCTTGCAAAACAGGCTGTTGCTCTTTGGAGGGGGGCTTGCTATGAGGCTCCCGCCGCGTTCGCGGTACGCCCCGGATGGCCTCGTGGCGGAGTGGTTACGCAGAGGACTGCAAATCCTTGCACCCCGGTTCGATTCCGGGCGAGGCCTCCAAGTCGAATTTCTGAGGCAATCTTTATGGTCGATTTCTCGCAAGCGCGCCGGATGATGGTTGATAGCCAGCTGCGCACTTTCGATGTGAACGACATTCCGCTGCTCGACGCGATGGGTAGCGTTGCGCGCGAGAAGTTCGTTCTCCCCGGCCGTGAGGAGCTTGCCTATATCGACCAGGATATCCTGGTCGGCGACGGCCCTGCCCGCCGCTTCATGCTTTCTCCGATGAACCTTGGCCGCATGATTCAGGCTCTGGGCGTTGAGCGTGGGGAGAAGGCGCTGGATGTGGCCGCTGGGCGCGGCTATGCCTCTGCCGTGCTCCACGAACTCGGCGCCCAGGTCACGGCGCTGGAGTCGGACGAGGCCCTCGCTGCCGAGGCCAGGAGAAGCCTCGCGGCTGCCGGCGCTGGCAGCGTCCAGGTTGTGACGGGTGCCCTCGATGAGGGCCATGCGGGGAACGCCCCCTATGACGTCATCGTCATCAATGGCGCTGTCGATCTGCGTCCGGAAGCGCTTCTGCGGCAGCTTGCCGACGGCGGACGTCTGGTTTGCGTGAAGGGTCGTGGACGTGCGGCGCGGGCAACGCTCTATGTGCGTTCCGGCGATGCCTTCGGTGAGCGGGCTCTGTTCGATGCGGCGGCCCCCTTGCTCGCGCCCTTCGTTCAGGAGCCGGGCTTCACGTTCTGAGCCCTTCCTTTCTAAATCCTCACTATCGTTCGCGAAAGGTGTCGCTTTTTTGCGCCACCTCTCCGCTAAAATGCTGGAGCGGTAAGCGCCTTGTTGCCGACTCATCCGTGATGGGTATTGTTGCGCTTTGAACGATGTGGATCTTGTGAATCGGTTTCGATCACGAGTTGTTGGTATTTGGGTCGTTAGGCAGGTGAGCGTGAGCGGGAAGCAATCCAGTAAACAGTATCGCATGCTCCTGGGAGCCATGGCTTCCGTGCTCGTTCTTGCGAGCGCGGGCGGCGTTTCGGCCGAGACGCTGGAAAGCGCCCTGGCCAAGGCTTATGGCAACAACCCCAATCTGAACGCTGAACGCGCCGGCGTTCGCGCGACGGACGAAAACGTCGCGCAGGCGAAGTCGGGCTACCGCCCTCGGATTAGCGCAAGCGCGGATATCGGCCGCACCTTTTCCAAGTACGACGACCGTCAGCCGGAAACCATTTTCGGCGGAGGCGAGTCCATCACGCGGCTTACCCCCCGTGGGTACGGTGTGGAGCTCAGCCAAACGATCTTCGATGGTTTCCGGACGGACAATGCCGTGCGCCGGGCGGAATCGGGCGTCCTCGCGGCCCGCGAGGGGCTCAACACCACGGAGCAGGACATTCTCGTCAACGCGGCCACCGCCTACATGGATGTGCTGCGCGACACGGCGATCCTCGATCTGCAGCGCAACAACGTCGAGGTGATCGACGAGCAGCTGCGCCAGACCCAGGACCGCTTCAACGTGGGCGAAGTGACCCGTACGGACGTGGCTCAGGCTGAATCGCGCCTGGCAGCGGCGCGCTCCGAAGCGAGCCGGGCCGAGGCCACTCTGCGGGCCAGTATCGCGCGGTACCGTCAATATGTCGGCGTGGAGCCTCGGCAACTGGCCCCCGGGCGTCCGCTCGACAAGCTGACCCCTGGTTCGCTCAACGCGGCTCTCAAGATCGCATTCGGAGAGCATCCGGCGATCAAGGCAGCCCAGCATCAGGTCGATGCGGCCGAGCACCAGGTGAAGATCGCGCAGGCGGATCTGGCCCCGCAAATCGGTGTGACAGCTTCTGTTGCCCAGCGGTATGATAGTCGAACCAACAACGATGAGGCGCTGCAGGCTTCCGCCGTGGCAACGCTGACGGTTCCGATCTACGAGGGTGGTCAGGCCTATTCCGCGACGCGACAGGCCAAGGAGCAGGTCGGCCAGGCCCAGCTCGAGGCGGATTGGGTTCGCGATCAGGTGCGGGCCGCCGTGGTCTCGAACTGGGGTGCGGTCGAGGCTGCTCGCGCGCAGATCCAGGCCGCGCAGGCTCAGATCGATGCGGCGGAGACCGCTCTCAGCGGCGTCCGCGAGGAGGCCCGCGTGGGCCAGCGGACGACGCTTGACGTGCTGAACGCCCAGCAGGAACTCCTGACGGCCCGAGTCAATCTGATCCAGGCTCAGCGTGACCGCGTGGTCGCGTCGTACCAGCTGGTCAGCGCGATGGGACGTCTCACGTCTCGCGCTCTGGGCCTCGCGGTGAATCACTATAGCCCCAAGATCCATTACGATCAGGTCAAGGATCTTTGGATCGGCACTACGACGCCTGATGGTCGTTGATAAGTTCCGGGGTCAGAGCAGTTGAGTTCTGGCCCCGCTTGTTTTCTGTAGAATTGCGTAAATACTCAGAACATTCGCAAGAATGAAATTCTAAGAACACGTTTTTATTGGGTGGGGCTATGGGTTCTACGAACCTGAAGGTCAATGAGCCGTCGATGGAGGACATT
This sequence comes from Microvirga makkahensis, assembly GCF_009830105.1. Lineage (GTDB taxonomy): Bacteria > Pseudomonadota > Alphaproteobacteria > Rhizobiales > Beijerinckiaceae > Microvirga > Microvirga makkahensis. Next base: position 357,468 of record NZ_WURB01000003.1, on the reverse strand, counting down.
CTGGCTTCCATCCGCCGCATAATTTCAGAGGACCCCGAGCCAGATTCCGGCGAGTCGGAGCCGTCGCCCCTGAGGACCGTGCTCGACATCGCCGAGCGCCACCTCACGGGCAATCTCCATCCCGATACACAGCCCGGATCGTCCGTCGAGGAGATGCCGCTCCTCCAGGACGATCCTTTCCGAGAGCGCTCCACTGCGCACCCGGCGGAGAGTTATGAATCCGCAGAGGCCGTCCGTTCTCCCGCATCCGCAAGGCCGCAGCCGGCTCAGGCCTTCACACGGCCCTGCGAGCGGAGCCCGGGGGAAGCCCTGATGTCCCCTTCGACGGAGGCGTCCGTCGCCGAATCCTTCGGCCGCCTCGATGCCGCCCGCGCCCTAGGCCGGTCGCCGACCGTGGAAGAGCTGTTGAAGGAGATGCTGCGCCCCATGCTCAAGGCGTGGCTCGACGACCATCTCCCCACCCTCGTGGAGCGCCTCGTGAGGGACGAAATCGCGCGCGTGACCCGAGGCTGAGCCCGAACTTTTCGTCCGTCGGTTGACTTCGCTCGATCCGTCCGGTTTGTAGCCGTCTTGCTTCGCGCGTTTGGCGCGCCAACTGGCCGGTATCGCATCATGATGGACAAGACGTTCGACCCCGCTTCCGTCGAAGCACGCATCGCCACCCGCTGGGATGAGGCTGAGGCCTTCAAGGCCGGTCGGCCGGATCGCAAGGGCGCGGACCCCTATACCATCGTCATCCCGCCGCCGAACGTCACGGGCTCCCTCCATATGGGGCACGCCCTCAACAACACGATCCAGGACATTCTCTGCCGCTTCGAGCGTATGCGGGGGCGCGACGTGCTCTGGCAACCGGGCACCGATCACGCGGGCATCGCCACCCAGATGGTGGTCGAGCGCAAGCTCATGGAGAAGCAGATCCATCGCCGTGAGCTGGGCCGGGAGGAGTTTATCAAACGCGTGTGGGAGTGGAAGGAGGAGTCCGGCGGCACCATCGTGCGCCAGCTCAAGCGCCTGGGCGCCTCCTGCGACTGGTCGCGCGAGCGTTTTACCATGGACGAGGGCCTGTCGAAGGCAGTCCTGAAGGTGTTCGTGGATCTCTACAGGCAGGGCCTGATCTACAAGGACAAGCGTCTCGTGAACTGGGACCCCAAGTTCCAGACCGCGATCTCGGATCTTGAGGTGATGCAGGTCGAGGTGAAGGGCAATCTCTGGCATATCCGCTATGCCGTCGAGGGCACGCCCGACCGCTCGATCACCGTCGCGACCACGCGTCCCGAGACCATGCTGGGGGACGTGGCCGTCGCCGTTCACCCGGAGGATGAGCGCTACAGGGACCTTATCGGCAAGTTCGCGATCCTGCCGCTGGTGGGCCGGCGCATTCCCATCGTGGCCGACGAATATTCCGACCCCGAGAAGGGCACCGGCGCGGTGAAGATCACGCCCGCGCATGACTTCAACGACTTCGAGGTCGGCAAGCGTCACAAGCTGCCGCTCATCAACATCTTCGGCACGGAGGCGCAGCTGGCGCTGTCCGGCAACGAAGGCTTCCTCGAAGGGCTGAGTGAAACGGACGACCTGACAGCTGTGCTCGCTCTCGACGGTCTCGACCGCTTCGAGGCACGCAAGCGCATCGTAGCGATGCTCGAGGAGCGCGAGGATCTGGTCCATATCGAGCCGCACACGCACATGGTGCCCCATGGCGACCGCTCCAACGCGGTCATCGAGCCGTATCTCACGGACCAGTGGTACGTGAACGTGAAGCCGCTGGCGGATCGCGCGCTGGACGCGGTGCGCAAGGGCAAGACCAAGTTCGTGCCTGAGAACTGGGAGAAGACGTACTTCCAGTGGCTCGAAAATATCGAGCCGTGGTGCATCTCGCGCCAGCTCTGGTGGGGCCACCAGATCCCGGCCTGGTACGATGACCAGGGCAACGTGTTCGTGGCGCATTCCGAGGACGAAGCGAGGGCCGAGGCGCGCGCCAAGCTCGGCAAGGACGTGGCCCTGAAGCGCGACGAGGATGTTCTCGACACTTGGTTCTCCTCAGCGCTCTGGCCGTTCTCCACCCTCGGCTGGCCGGACGAGACGCCTGAGCTCAGGCGCTACTACCCGACCAACACGCTGGTGACTGGCTTCGACATCATCTTTTTCTGGGTCGCCCGCATGATGATGATGGGCCTGCACTTCATGGACGAGGTGCCGTTCGACACGGTCTATATCCACGCCCTCGTGCGCGACGAGAAGGGCGCGAAGATGTCGAAGTCGAAAGGCAACGTCATCGATCCCCTCGACGTCATCGAGCAATACGGCGCTGACGCGTTGCGCATGACGCTCTCGGCCATGGCGGCGCAGGGACGCGACATCAAACTCTCCGTGCAGCGCGTGGAGGGCTATCGAAACTTCGCGACGAAGATCTGGAACGCGGCCCGCTTCGCCGAGATGAACGAGTGCAGGCGCGCCGAGGGCTTCGATCCTGCCACCGTGAACGAGACGCTCAACAAATGGGCACTCAGCGAATGCGCGAAGGCCATCAACGAGGTCGCGGCCGGCATTCAGGCCTATCGCTTCAACGAGGCAGCGCTTGCGGCCTACCGGTTCGTGTGGAACGTGTTCTGTGACTGGACGCTGGAACTCGCCAAGCCGGTGCTGCAGGGCGCGGACACACCGGCCAAAACGGAGACCCGTGCCACGATCGCGTTCATCCTCGATGAAATCTGCAAGCTGCTTCACCCGTTCATGCCCTTCCTCACGGAAGAGCTGTGGGCGGTGAAAGGACAGGAGGGGCCGAAGCGGGAGACGATTCTGGCTCTCGCGCCCTGGTCGAACCTCGATCACCTCGTCGACAGCCAAGCCGAGGCCGAAATCGGCTGGGTGGTGGACCTCGTCAACGAGATCCGCTCTGCCCGCTCCGAGACCAATGTGCCCGCCGGTGCGCAGATTCCGCTCGTGCTGATCGCGTCCTCTGCGGATGTGAGGGCCCGCGCCGACCGCTGGGGCGATATCGTGAGGCGTCTCGCACGCATCTCGGATATTGCGTTCGCGGATGCCGCGCCGAAGAGCTCGATCCAGCTTCTCATCCGGGGCGAGGTGGCGGCGCTGCCGCTGGAGGGTGTCATCGATCTCGCTGCCGAGCGGGCGCGTCTCGCCAAGGAAATCCAGAAGCTCGACGCGGAAACGGCCAAGATCGACGCGAAACTCGGAAACGCGGACTTCCTCAAGCGTGCGCCTGAAGAAGTCGTCGAGGAGCAGCGCGAGCGCCGCGAGGATGCTCTTGCCCGTAAGGCGAAGATGGAAGAGGCGCTGAGCCGCTTGAAGGACGCCTGATCATCCTGCCAGGCGCTCGCCATCGCCGGCCTTGTGCCGGTGATCTCGATTGAGTGAAACGCCGTGCTTTCCCGATCAGGAATCCGGGACAGCACCGGCCCAGATGGGGAGGGCGAAAGCGTTTCACCTTACGTCAGCCACGGCCTCGGTCCAGGGATCCACCTCTTGTTGGCACTGCCTGCGGGATTTCGCATTTGGGAAGCCGCCGGGTCTCCTACCGGATGCCGAAAGCCCTAGCTTCGGAGGTGACAAGCGGCACAGGTTTTGCTCTAGCTGCTGATCAAACCGAACCTGAAGTCGGATCTGAAGGGATGGCCATGCTCGAGAGTGTCCTCATCGCCAATCGCGGCGAGATTGCCTGCCGGATCATTCGCACCGCCCAACGGCTGGGGATGCGTACGATCGCGGTCTATTCCGAGGTGGATGCGAACGCGCTCTTCGTGCAGATGGCCGACGAGGCCTATCCGATTGGTCCCGCGCCCGCCCGGGACAGCTATCTTCGAATCGACAGGATCATCGAGGTGGCGAAACGGGCCAAGGCAGCCTCCATCCATCCCGGCTACGGCTTCCTGTCGGAGCGCGCCGAATTCGCCGAGACCTGCGCGCGCAACGGGATCGTCTTCGTCGGTCCTCCGGCCTCCGCCATCAAGGCCATGGGCCTGAAGGATGCGGCGAAGGCGCTCGTGCAGCAGGCGGGTGTGCCAGTGGTGCCGGGCTATCACGGCTCGAAGCAGGACCCCGATTTCCTGCGTCAGAAAGCCTATGAGATCGGTTATCCGGTTCTCATCAAGGCGGTCGCGGGCGGTGGCGGCAAGGGGATGAGGCGCGTCGAGAAGGCGGCCGACTTCGATGCCGCTCTGGAGAGCGCACAGCGGGAGGCCGCGAGCGCATTCGGCGATCCGCGGGTGCTGGTGGAGAAGTACGTTCTCGCACCCCGCCATATCGAAATCCAGGTCTTCGCCGACGCGCACGGCAACGTGGTGCATCTCTTCGAGCGCGATTGCTCCCTCCAGCGCCGTCACCAGAAGGTGATCGAGGAGGCGCCCGCTCCTGGCATGACGCCCGAGATGCGGGAGGCCATGGGCCGGGCTGCCGTCGAAGCAGCGCGGGCCGTGGGCTATGTGGGCGCAGGAACGGTGGAGTTCATCGCCGACGGGCGCGAGGGCCTTCGCCCCGACCGCTTCTATTTCATGGAAATGAACACGCGCCTCCAGGTGGAGCACCCGGTGACGGAGGCGATTACGGGGCTCGATCTCGTGGAGCTGCAATTCCGTGCGGCATCTGGCCAGACGCTGCCGTTCACACAGGACGATCTTTCCATCGACGGCCACGCAGTCGAGGCGCGCCTTTACGCGGAAGATCCGGAAAAGGAGTTTCTGCCTTCGACCGGCAGGCTCTGGGCTCTAGAATTCCCGGAAGATGAGGGCATTCGTATCGATACCGGCGTCGAGGCCGGAGCCGAGGTGACGCCTTACTACGACCCGATGATCGCCAAGGTGATCGCCCACGGGGCGACGCGCGACGAAGCGTTGTCGAAGCTCGCCGATGCGCTCGGTCAAACGATCGTCGCCGGGCCGAGAACGAACACGGCTTTCCTGAAGAAGCTCTGTGAGGCGGAGGAGTTCAGGGCGGGGCGCTTCGATACGGGCTTCATCGATCGTAATCTCGAGGCGCTGGGCGCCGGGCCGCATCCGCTCGACGAGGTGGCCGCGTCGTTCGGAGCTGCCGCCTTGATTTCACGGGAGATCGACCGCCTGCGGATGTCCGAGCATCTGAAGAGCGACGAGCCCTCATCTCCTTGGTCGCAACCGGATGGCTTCCAATTGCTCGGAACGCGCAGCGTCGGCATGACGCTGCGCGTGGACGGCGAGCGTGTCGAGGCGCGCGAGGTGTTCAGCTCCCGGCATCGAGGTGTCAGCACGGTGGCCGTGGGTGAGAGCGATCCCTGGGCCGACGAGGGGATCGACCGGGAGGTCGATGCGTCTCACGGGGTCTACATCTTCCGTAAGGGACGGCAGACGCTCGTGCAGCCCTACGATCCCTTCGACGTCGATCTCGAACACATGTCCGAGGGCGGCACGGTGAAGGCGCCAATGCACGGCAAGCTCGTCGCCGTGTTCGTGCAGCCAGGCGACAAGGTCGAGAAGGGGCAGCGGCTCGCCATCGTCGAGGCGATGAAGATGGAGCACGTGCTCCTCGCACCGTCCGATGGCAACGTCGCGGAGATCGCCGCCGAGCCCGGTGCGCAGGTGGCCGAGGGCGCGCGTCTCATTGTGCTGAGGGCGGAAGAGGAATAGGAGTGCGGCGGAACGCGGGATTTTCGGTTCGTCACGCGCATGGTTCAACGCTGACATGGCTCTTCACCTGATCAAACTCTGCGTAGGCTGCGAATCCATCATCGACCTTGAGGAATGGATCGAGGAGAACCGCGCCCATCACCAGCTGCTCGGTCGTGACTACGAGCAGACGCACACCACCCGCATGGTGCCCAAGCGCGTGGAGGAACTCCTGGATGGCGGTTCGCTCTATTGGGTTATCAAGGGGCAGGTGGCCGCGCGCCAGAGGCTTCTGGAGGTGCGCCCCTTCACGGATGCGGACGGCATCGGGCGCTGCCGGCTGGTGCTGGAGCCCAAGGTTATCCCTGTTGAGCCCCGCCCGTACAGGCCTTTCCAGGGCTGGCGCTATCTCGCGCCCAAGGATGCCCCGCGGGACATCGACGGGAAGGCCGGGGACCTTGCCAAGATGCCTGAAGATATGCGGCGTGAATTGGCCGAGCTCGGCCTGTTGTAACATATGTGAATTCCGGAGAGATCCATGATGCGTCAGGCGGCTCTTGCATCGTCTCTGCTCATCCTTGTGGGGCCTGCCCTTGCGGAGCAGTGCCGCATTCCCGATCCGAGACCGGGGCAGCCGCTTCAGGTGCCCTCCACATGCAAGGATGTAGTCCGTCTCAAGCAGCAGAAGGCGGAAGCGCTCAAGAGCGAGCCGGGCGCCATCGATCTGGGGAACGGCACGACGGTTCGTATCGGAGGGCGCGTCCGCGTCGAAACGGGTTGGAGCCGTTAGACTTTTTTGCAGGGGATCATCCTGGAACCCCGCTGCCCGGATTCGCATTGGCCTTGCAGTTCAGTTGAGTGGAGGTTCCGATGCTCCTGTCTGCATCCGAAGGCCGGCACTGGCGTTACGAAGTGTGTGAGCACGAGGACGGCTATCTCGTCCAGATGCGCGATCTGATGACCGGGGAGCTGGACGACGATTTTTCCACGATCTTCCGCACTCTGCCGGTGGCGTTCGCATATGCGGAGATGTCGGCCGCCTACGAGCGCTATGCCGCCTGTGAACTCGAGCAGGTCGAGGACGAGCAGATTGAAATCGATGTGGAAGCCACCGAGCGCCATTTCATCGATTTGAGCGACCGTCTGCACGATTCCGGAATCAACGGTGTCGTGATCCAGGCCTGGGAACGGGAAAGCCAGCGGGGTGTGGGGCGCCTTCTCCACTAGATCATCGAACCTGAGAGCCAATTCGGGCTCCGCGAGAGAATCGATGCGTCTCGGACATCCCTTCCGGTGATCCGGCAAAGCCGGGCACTCCTCCGGACGATGCGCCAAGACGCGCCGCACGGGATTTTGAAGCGGATGAGAAAGCCGGCCCCTCGAAAGAGGGGCCGGCTTTCGTGCGAAAGAGGACTTGTCGATTTACAAGCGCCTCAAGGCAGCCCACATCTTGGGTGGGAATGAACACATGATGCTGCTTTATGGAATTGCCGTCGTCGCCCTCGTGTGGTGGCTGCTCAAGATTTTCGCCCGCTCCGACGCGGCAGCGGTGACCAAGGCCGCAAAGGTCGTCGCGGGAATTACTGCGCTGGGCGCGGCCGTGGTGATCGGCGCGAAGGGGCATTTTGCCTCAGCCGTCCTCCTTGGCGGCCTCGGCGCCTGGATGCTCGGCTGGGGCGGATTGCCGCTGCCGGGTCTCTTTGGCCGTTTTCAGAAGGCGTCCGGCCGCTTTTCGCGGATCCGCTCCGCGATGATCGAGATGGAAATCGACCACGCTACAGGGGGAGTGGAGGGCAATGTTCTCGCTGGTGCTCTCGCTGGACGGCGCCTGTCGAGCCTGGGGCCCGAGAGCCTGCGCCGCCTCTATGACGAATGCAGCGCCCTCGATCCCGAAGGCGTGTCTCTTCTAGAGGCTTATCTTGATCGCCGGTTTGCCGGCTGGCGTGAAGACGCTCAGGGAGATCGAGACACGCGGACGCGCACTCATTCGCAGACGGGCGTAATGACGAAAGATGAAGCCTACCAGATCCTGGGGCTTCAGCCTGGAGCGAGCCTCGACGAGATCAGACATGCGCATCGCACGCTGATCAAGAAACTGCATCCCGACCAGGGAGGGACAGCGTATCTCGCTGCTCGCGTGAATCAGGCGAGAGAAGTCCTGATGAGCCGACATCGCTGATACTCCACGCGCGATTCCGGTTATGATGAGCTGCGACGGAGCGGATACTGCGCACCGTCGCCGATGATTAAAGAGACGAGAGATTAATACTTCGTCAGCCGCGAGAAGCGAAGCAGGCTACACCACCCTTCTTCAGCGCCTTGCAGGCCTTCTCCGCATCGCCGGATTCCTTAAAACCCGAGAAGCGGGCGCGGTAGAGGGTGCTGCCATTCGAGACCACCTTCTCCGTATAGGGAGAAGCCTTGCCGAGCAGCTTGCCGAAGCGGCCGCGGGCGGAGTCCAGAATATCCTTCGCCTTGCTCTCGTCATCGGTCGCTCCGAGCTGGATCACCCAGCCGCTGACCGTTTTCTTAACCTCGGGAACCTCGGCGTTCAGGGACGCGACCTTTGTCGGTTGCGTCTTCTCCGAGGCAGGCGTCTTGGCCTCGATCTTCGCCTGCAGGGCGGCTCTCTGCGAGGCGGATATCTTCGGGGGCTGGGCCGGAAGAGCAGCATAGGCCTGAGCGTTCAGCGGAAGGGGCTCGGCACCCTTCTGCCAGCGGACGGAGGCAGTCGAGGATGGAGTCGTGGTGCTGCTTGCACCCGTTGCGGAAGCAACGACCGGACGCAGGCTGTTCAGGTCGAGGGGCTTGCGCTCGGGGACAGGGATGGTCGGCGGAGCAGCAGGCGCAATGGTGGCCTCCGGCGCGGCCGAGGCGATCTGGGTCGTCTGAGCGCCACGCTCGACCACCGGCGGCGCGATACGGGCACCGGCATAGGCGCGAGGCAGGTAGCTGTCGATGAGGCTCGCCATTTTCTTGTCGCGCGCAGCGGCGGAGCGGCCGCCGAGGACCACGGCCACGAGGCTGCGGCTCCCCGTGTTGACCGAAGTGAGCAGATTGAAGCCGGAAAGGCGGGTGTAGCCGGTCTTGATGCCGTCGACGCCGTTGACCTTGCCCAGAAGACGGTTGTGGCCGCGGATCGTGCGCTTGCCGAACTGGAAGGAGCGTGTATCGAAATAGGCGAAGTATCTCGGGAAGCGATCCTGGATCGCGCGGCCGAGAATGGAGAGGTCGCGTGCCGTCGTGATGTTCGGCGGGGAATGCGGCAGGCCGTGGGGATTGTAGAATTCCGTGGAACTCATGCCGAGCTCCTTCGCCTTGCGCGTCATCATGCGCGCGAAAGCATCTTCGGAGCCGGCGATGTTCTCGGCCACCACGACCGAGACGTCGTTGGCGGAGAGGGTCACCATGGCCTTGATCGCATCTTCCACCTCGATGGTGGAGCCGGGACGCAGGCCAAGCTTGGTCGGGGGCTGGCTCGCGGCGTACTCGGAGACGGTGAGGGGGGTGTTCGTGGTGATGCGCCCCTGTTCGAGCTGCTCGAACAGCAGATAAAGGCTCATCACTTTCGTGATCGAGGCCGGAATGCGTGGCGCGTCGATGTTCTCACCCTGCAGGATCTTGCCGGTTTTCGCGTCCACCACGATGGATGCGGCAGGGGGGTTATAGCCTCCTCTCGAGGAAGCCTTGCGGCGCGCCGCTTCAGCAGGAGCGGAGAACGCAATGGCGACAGAAGTGATAATACCAATAAACGTCCAAGCAGTTCGGCGTCCTACCCAAACCGAAGTCATGCTGAAAAATCCCTATTGAGTTGGGTTTTGGGCCTCCGCGACCGGTTCTCCAAACAGAGAATGTGGCCGGCGCAACACATCGTCCGACCGTACGAGGGTGGGGTTACGAGGGCGTTAACAGGGAAAGGGGCGAGCGTACATATATTTGTGCGCTGCACAATAAAACTTGACATGATTTGTGCAGTGCACATAATGGCTTCCGTCAATCGTTACCGGCACTTGCCGCCATTAAACGCCTAACTGTCGAGGTTAACAATGCTTCAGCCGTTTGCAAACCTGCAAAAGCTTGGCCAGGAGAACATGGAAGCTGCCCTCAAGGCGGCGGGTGCCTTCTCCAGTAACGCCCAGGCGATCGTCAACGAAACCGCCGAGTTCGCCCGCAAGTCCTTCGAGCACAACTCGGATGCGCTCGAGAAATTGGCCGGCGCTCAGAGCCTCGAGAAGGCTGTCGAGGTGCAGTCGGCCTACGTGAAGGGCGCCTACGAGAGCTTCATCGGCCAGTCGGGGAAGCTCGGCGCGCTCTACACCGCGCTCGCTACGGATACCTTCAAGCCCTTCGAAGGCCTCCTCTCCAAGGCCATGAAGGCCTGACACAAGACGCCATCGTCTCGTCGGTTTCGAATGGAACGCCCGGTCGCCACGCCGGGCGTTTCGCGTTTGCGGGCTCGCGCCAGCCTTGAGCCGCCCTACCGGGGAGTGAGAAGATGTCGCGCTTTCCAACGCCGCACCGGGCTCCCATCTGGTTGATCTAGCGAACCGGATGGAGCGACTATACATTTGACTCAGGCGCTGCGGACGAGCGGAAACGCAAGGTGCAGGGCAGGGGGCAAAAGCAAGGGGTCGGTCGAATAATCATGCTGCGGTTAGCTCAGGACACTCTGATCCGGACGAAGCGGTTCCCACTCTCCGCTGCCGGCGGGTCACAGCCCCCTGGCGGCGACGATGATGGCCGCTCGAACACCGCCATCGTCACGAAAGTCAAACCGCGCACGAAACGGCCGAACCTTTACCGCGTTCTCCTTCTGAACGATGATTATACCCCGATGGAGTTCGTGGTGCACGTGCTGGAGCGTTTCTTCAATAAGAACCGAGAGGATGCGACCCGGATCATGCTTCACGTTCACCAGAACGGCGTCGGGGAGTGTGGAGTTTTTACCTACGAGGTTGCGGAGACCAAGGTGACCCAGGTGATGGATTTCGCCCGAAAGCACCAGCACCCTCTGCAATGCGTGATGGAAAAGAATTAGCCGAGACCCGTCTCATAAAGGACAAGCCGTTGCCGAGCTTTTCTCGCAGTCTGGAACAAGCCCTTCACCGAGCCCTCGCTCTCGCGGGCGAGCGCCGACACGAATATGCAACCCTCGAACACCTTCTCCTTGCATTGATCGACGACCAGGACGCGGCCGCCGTCATGCGGGCCTGCAATGTCGATCTAGAAGTCCTTCGCCGGAACCTGGTCGATTACGTCGACAGCGAGCTCGCCAACCTCGTGGCTGATGGACGCCAGGACTCCAAGCCGACGGCCGGCTTCCAGCGCGTGATTCAGCGGGCGGTGATCCATGTCCAGTCCTCGGGCCGTGACGAGGTGACTGGTGCGAACGTGCTCGTGGCGATCTTTGCCGAGCGCGAGAGCCATGCCGCCTACTTCCTGCAGGAGCAGGACATGACCCGCTACGACGCCGTGAACTACATCAGCCACGGCATCGCCAAGCGCCCCGGTCTCTCCGAGAGCCGCTCGCCGCGCGGCGCGGAAGAGGAATCGTCCAACGAGCGCCCGACCCAGGACGAGTCAGACGCACGGGGTAAGAAGAAGGGCGATGCCCTCGAATCTTACTGTGTGAACCTGAACAAGAAGGCGAAGGATGGAAAGATCGATCCGCTCATCGGCCGCGAGGCCGAGGTGCAGCGTACGATCCAGGTCCTCTGCCGCCGCCAGAAGAACAATCCGCTCCTCGTCGGTGATCCCGGAGTCGGCAAGACCGCCATCGCGGAAGGACTTGCCCGCAAAATCGTCCAGGGGGAAGTGCCGGAAGTTCTCAAAGGCGCCACGGTCTTCGCTCTCGACATGGGCACGCTGCTTGCGGGCACCCGCTATCGCGGTGACTTCGAGGAGCGCCTGAAGCAGGTGATGAAGGAGATCGAGCAGCACCCGAACGCGATCATGTTCATCGACGAGATCCATACGGTCATCGGCGCGGGCGCCACCTCGGGCGGCGCCATGGACGCGTCGAACCTGCTCAAGCCTGCTCTTGCCCAGGGCACTCTGCGCTGCATCGGGTCCACGACCTACAAGGAATACCGCCAGTATTTCGAGAAGGACCGTGCCCTCGTCCGCCGCTTCCAGAAGATCGATGTCAACGAGCCGTCGCTGCCGGACGCCATCGAGATCGTGAAGGGCCTGAAGCCCTATTTCGAGGACTTCCACAAGCTCAAGTACACCAACGATGCCATCAAGGCGGCGGTGGAGCTGTCGGCCCGCTACATCAACGACCGGAAGCTGCCGGACAAGGCGATCGACGTGATTGACGAGACCGGCGCGTCTCAGATGCTCGTGCCCGAGGGCCGTCGCAAGAAGACCATCGGGATCAAGGAGATCGAGGCCACCATCGCCACTATGGCTCGCATACCGCCTAAGACAGTGTCGAAGGACGATGCGGAGGTGCTGGAACATCTGCAGGACACCCTGAAGCGCGTGGTGTACGGCCAGGACAAGGCCATCGAGGCCCTATCGTCCGCCATCAAGCTGGCTCGCGCGGGCCTGCGCGATCCGGAAAAGCCGATCGGGTCTTACCTATTCGCCGGTCCGACCGGTGTCGGCAAGACCGAGGTGGCCAAGCAGCTCGCGACTTCGCTCGGCGTCGAGCTCCTGCGCTTCGACATGTCGGAGTACATGGAGCGCCACACGGTGAGCCGCCTGATCGGCGCGCCTCCAGGATATGTAGGCTTCGACCAGGGCGGACTCCTGACTGACGGCGTCGATCAGCATCCCCATTGCGTGCTTCTCCTCGACGAGATCGAGAAGGCGCATCCCGACCTGTTCAACATCCTGCTCCAGGTCATGGACCACGGGAAGCTTACGGATCACAACGGCAAGCAGGTCGACTTCCGTAACGTGATCATCATCATGACCACGAATGCGGGAGCTGCCGACATGGCCCGCCCGGCCTACGGCTTCACGCGCACCAAGCGTGAGGGAGAGGATACGGAGGCGATCAATAAGCTGTTCACGCCGGAGTTCCGCAACCGGCTCGATGCGGTCATCTCCTTCGGTCACCTGCCGAAGGAGGTGGTGCAGAAGGTGGTCGACAAGTTCGTCATGCAGCTCGACGCGCAGCTCGCGGACCGCAACGTGTCCATCGAACTCACGGACGAGGCCCGCGACTGGCTGGTTGAGCACGGCTACGACGAGGCCATGGGCGCTCGCCCGATGGGCCGCCTGATCCAGTCCACCATCAAGACGCCCCTGGCGGACGAGGTGCTGTTCGGTCGGCTGAAGAACGGCGGAGCGGTCAAGGTCGTGGTCAAGACGGACGAGATCGGCCTTCAAAGCCTGGGCTTCGAGTATGTCGAGGGCCCGGTCAAGCCGAAGCCGGAGAAGGACGTCACGAATGCGGGCAAGAAGAAGCCACGGGCAAAGTCGTCCTCCAGGACGAAAAAGTCCGTGAAGCCAAAAGGATCAGGTGGTAATGGGGGCGGAGGTATCCGCACCGTTCCAAAGGTTCCATTGGTTAGAGCATGACGTCCGAGCTGCACGAGGCCCCTGTTGAAGCCACCCGGATCATCGAGCCGCGGCCGAAGCTGTCTTGGCGTGAGCAGCGTGAGCTGCGTCGGCGCCGGCGGATTTGGTTCGAGGAAATCCTCGGCTGGATCCTGGTGCCTGCGATCATCGTCGGCTGCTATTGGCTGCTGAACGTGGGGCTTGCCGCCATGGGAACCTCGCCGGAAGCCTTGATGGAAGGGTTCAGGGCTATTGTCGACGCCCTCTGACGTCGCCTCGGCTCGGGATGAAACAAAGCGCGGACCTGAGGAAGGCCCGCGCTTTTCCTTTGGCGTGGCCCGTCTACAGGCTAAAGCTCACATCCCCCCTTGACCCCTCCCGATTTCCTCCATGTGATAGTCGGGCCTGACCCAGCCACCTCGCTGCTAAGGGCGCCGCACGAAGGGATCGATCACCGGCACAAGGCCTGTGACGACGAGTGGGACTGTGTCGCCCTTCCTATCATGGCCGGGCTTGCCCCGGCCATCCCGATCCGATAAGCGCGGCGCTTTCCGCAGGCGGGATCACCCCTCAAGGCCGGAGATGACGTAAGAGGGGCGGAAAGAGATCAATCCTCTTGCCTGTGCCTGAATGGGGTCGCTTCCGAGAGCTCCCCGGCGGCTTCCGCCACATAGGTGCGCTCCTGGCTCAGATAGGCCTGCACCGCCTTCCTCAAGGAGGGGTCGGCGATGTCATGGGCCGAGGACGTGATCACCGGCCGGTATCCGCGCGCCAGCTTGTGCTCGCCTTGGGCTCCCGCTTCCACGCGGTCGAGCCCCTGCGCGATGGCAAATTCGATGGCCTGATAGTAGCAGACCTCGAAATGCAGGAAGGGGTGATCCTCGATGCACCCCCAATGGCGGCCATAGAGCCGCCTGTCGCCGATGAGATTAAGAGCGCCGGCGATGTAGCGGCCCTCCCGCATGGCCATGACGAGCAGGATTCTGTCGGCCATGCGCTCTCCGAGAAGGGAGAAGAACCGGCGGTTGAGATACGGCCGCCCCCATTTGCGCGATCCCGTATCCATGTAGAAGGCGAAGAACGCATCCCAATGCGCCTCCGTGATCTCACGCCCGGTCACCCATTCGACCGAAATCCCGTTCGCGAGCGCATCCCGCCGCTCCCGCCGGATGGCCTTGCGCTTGCGGGAGGCGAGCGCCGCCAGGAAATCGTCGAAGCTGCCGTAGCCGTCGTTGAACCAGTGGAACTGCTGGTCGTCCCTGTGCAGGAAGCCGTGACCGGTCAGAGACGCGAGATCGTCGTGCTGGAGAAACGTGGCATGGATCGAGGAGGCGCCGATCCGGTCCCTTAAGGAGCGCAAGCCAGCGATCAGATGAGCCCGTACGTCGTCGGCCTGCGCGCCCTCCGACACGAGCAGGCGAGGGCCGGTCACGGGGGTGAAGGGAACGGCGACTTGGAGCTTGGGATAATACTGGCCGCCCGCGCGCTCATAGGCATCCGCCCAGGAATGGTCGAACACATACTCGCCCATGGAATGGGACTTCACGTAGCAGGGGGTGGCACCGAGCAGCGTGCCGCTCTGGTCCTCGACCAGCACATGCACCGGAGCCCAGCCGGTCTTAGGGCCGAGGCAGCCGGAATCCTCGAGAGTCGACAGGAAAGCGTGGGAAACGAAAGGATTGAACGGATCGTCCTCGCCCGAGCCAGTGTGAAGGGCGCATGCGTCCCAGGCGGTGGCAGGAACCGCTTTCAGGCTTTGGGCGATTTTGACTTGGAAGGTCACTGAGTGGAAGGATCCCGCCGTTCGAACCTAGAGCTAATCGCTCGGCGGGACCCTTGCAATGGTCAGGGAATGAACCCTTCGAACACCATCTGGTCCGCATGCTTTTCGGCCTTGGCGCGATCCTCCGGACTCCGCACGGTCCAGGTCATCACGGGAATGCGGCCCAGGAGCCGGCTCAGATAGGTCGAGGCGCAGGGCAGGTCCTTTACGCGCCAGGACAGGAAGTGCGGCTGCATCTCCTCGAAATGCAGCAGGTTCGCCATCCGGTGCTTCTGCTCAAGGGAGAGGAAGCTATCGGACTTCGACGCATATTCGAGTTCGCCGATGAAGCCTCGCGTGATGTCCGGCGCATGCTGGCGCAAGTAGGCGACGATGTCCGGGTCGAAGGACTTTACCACGAAGGGGCCGGGATAGTCCTTGAGGATCTCGATCACGCGCTTGGTCAGGCGCATGTCCCCGTTGAACTTGCTCTTGATCTCGATTACCAGCGGTGTGCGTCCGGCAATCCTCGCGAGGTAATCCTTCAGCGAGGGAATCCTGTCTCCACCCATGGTGCCGGAAATGCCGATGCCGGTGAGTGCCGAGAGATTGCGCTCGATGACGAGACCCGCTTCGCCGGTGAGGCGGTCGAGCTCGAAATCGTGGAAAACGATGGCTTCGTTGTCGGCGGTCAGCTGAACGTCCAGCTCGATGGGGAAGCCGCGCGCGATAGCGGCTTCAGCGGCCGATATCGTGTTCTCGACGACGCCGTTCGCTTTGTCATGGAGGCCGCGATGGGCGATGGGCTTCGCGACGAGCCAGCCGGGCGCGCTCATTTGACTTCGAACATTCCTTCGACCTCGACGCAGGCATCAAGCGGCAGTTCCGCGACGCCGATGGTGGAGCGGGCGTGGCGCCCCGCATCGCCGAGCACCTCAACCATGAGGTCAGACGCGCCGTTCATCACGGGCGCGAGGGCGGCGAAAGTGGGCAAGGCGTTGATGAAGCCGCCCAGCCGGACGCAGCGCACGACGTTGTCGAGGTCGCCGACAGCCGCCTTCAGCTGAGCGAGCAGGTTGATGGCGCACAGGCGCGCGGCTTGCTGGCCGAGTTCGGGAGAGATCTCGGCGCCGAGCTTGCCCTTGTGGGCGTCGGCGAGCTTGCCGTCCTGTCCAAGGCAGAGTTGTCCAGAGATGACGACCAGGTTGCCTGTGCGCACGAATGGCACGTAGTTTGCCACGGGAGCGGCCGGATTGGGCAAGGTGATGCCGAGGTCCTGAAGTTTTTTGTCAACTGCGCTCATGAGAGCCCTCTGCTTGTAACAGTGTGGGGGATTTGTGGCGGATGACGCTTGATGACGCAAGCTGGAACATTGCCCTGTCCTCAAGGTCCTTCTATTTTCGGTGGGCGCACCGCGCGGCACAACGTGGAGCCGGCCTCCCGTGCCGAACGTTGCCCCGCCTGAGCAAGGAAGCGTCGGATGGGTTCCGGAAGCGGTTTTCCGCTTTTCACGACCGATTCCCTGGACGAACTCTGGAGATGACATGCGTTCCCTCATCGTGGCCACCGCCCTTTCCTTCGCCGTGCTTGCCCCCGCCTGGGCTCAGGTCGGGAAAGCCCCTGTTCGTCTCGTTCCGCACAGGGCTGTGTATGACCTGTCTCTCCTGCGCTCCGGAAGCACCAAGGGCGTCGAGTCGGCGAGGGGGCGCATCGCCATGGAATTCGGCGGCGATGCCTGCGACGGTTATACCGTTAAATACCGCCAGGTCACCGTGCTCGACATCAGCGAGGGAGGCTCGCGCACTCTCGACACCCAGACCGCAACCTATGAATCGGGTGATGGTCGATCGATGCGCTTCAAGAGCAGCTCGACCACCCAGGGGCTCGTGCGGGAGGGCATCGACGGCGATGCGCAGCTGCGGCCCGATGGCTCCCTCGACGTGCGCTTCAAGCAGCCCCGGAACGATACCTTCGCGGCCACGGGGCAGCCGGTCTTCCCGACCGAGCACATGAAGCGCCTGATCGAGAAGGCTCGCGACGGGGAGCGCACATACTCCGCACGGGTCTACGACGGTTCCGACGACGGCAAGAAGGTTTATGAGACCCTGAGCGTGATCGGCAACCGGATCGAGCCGGGTGCGGCTGGCGCCGTGGAGGAGCCCGCCCGTCAGGAGGCGCTGGCGAAGAGCCCGCGCTGGCCCGTCACCATCAGCTATTTCGAGGAAGGCCGCGCCGACCGGGAGCCGGCCTATACGATTTCACTCGAGCTGTACGAGAACGGGATCGCCCGCGCCCTGAAGCTTGATTATGGCGAGTTTGCCCTGAAGGGCGACCTCAAGAGCCTGGAGGTTCAGCCCGTCGCGAGTGCCTGTCAACGCTGAGGCTTATTGCGGAGCGCGATGCCCTTCTGAAGGGCGCTCGCGCCGAACTTGTCACGGATCCTGTCGATAGCCAATTCCATCTTAGCCTGCTTGATCACGCTCTGGTCCGCGAGATCGCCGCGATCCGCATCGGCCGCATCGCACAGATCCGCCGCGCCGATCCCGACGAGACGATAGGCCGTGCCGTCGCAGGCCGTTTTAAGAAGTTGTCGCGCCGGCTCGAAGAGGCGTGTGGCGAGCTGCGTCGGAGCTAAGCCCGAACGGGTGCGCGTGAGGAGGCGGAATTCTCTGTCCTTCAGCTTCAGGGTGACGCTGCGCCCGGCGAGACCCGCAGCCTTCAGGCGGCGCGAGACCTTCTCGCACAGGCGCCAGAGGATCGGCTCCAGATCGTCGAAGGATTTGAGGTCGCTCTCGAAGGTGGTTTCCGCAGAGATGCTCTTGGTTTCCCGCTCCGGAGTCACGCGCCGCGTATCCTCGCCCCAGGCGAGGCGGGAGAGCCGCTGCGCATCCCGGCCCAGCGCCTCGAACAAGGTCTTCAGGGAAACCTCGCGAAGATGCTCGATCCGCGTCACGCCCACTTTCGCAAGCCGGGCCTGAGCGGAGGCTCCGATGCCGGGAATGAGGCCGACCGGCTTGTCGGCGAGAAAATCGGAGGCCTCCTCGCGCCCGATGATCGAGAAGCCCCGCGGCTTCTGGAAATCGGAGGCGATCTTGGCGAGGAACTTGTTGTAGGAGAGCCCCACCGAGATCGTAATCCCGATCTCCCGCTCCACCTTTTGCGCGAAGCGCGCCAGCGTCAGGGCGGGGCTCCCGTGGTGGAGGCGCTCCGTGCCAGTCAGGTCGAGGAAGGCCTCGTCGATGGAAACCGGCTCGACCAGGGGCGTCAGCTCCAGCATCAGCGTGCGCACCTCGTGCCCGGCCTTGCGGTATTTCTCCCCGTTGGGCGGGATCACCACCGCGTGAGGGCAGAGCTTGAGGGCCTGGAACATGGGCATGGCGGAGCGCACCCCATAGGTCCGCGCCACGTAGCAGGCGGTGGACACCACGCCGCGCTTGCCGCCGCCGATGATCACCGGCTTATCGGCAAGAGACGGATCGTCCCGCTTCTCCACGGCCGCGAAGAAGGCGTCGCAATCCACGTGGGCGATGGACAGCAGGTCCCGCTCCCGGTGCCGCAGCAGGCGCGGGGACCCGCAAGCTTCGCAGCGCCTCGCCAGGGGCGAGGCTGCGAGGCTGAGGCAATCGCGGCAGAAGGGGGAGGTGCTCATGGTTTAAGAAGTATCTGGGGCGGAGGCGGTCACTCGAACTCCGAGGGGGAGAGGGTCCAATGAGCCGCCATGATGTGCTCCGGCTTGGTGTTCAGCTCCTTCGCCAGGGCGACCAGCAGGGGCTCGTCGGAGGCGACGTAATCGAGAATTCCGGCAAAAAAGCCGGGCTCGGAGGCTGCGGAGCGGATCGTGTCGGGCCTCAGCCCCGAAACCGCCAGAAAGCGGCCCATACGTTCCTCGTCGCTCGTGATGAACGCGAAGGCGCTGACTGCGACGTATTCTGCCTCGTCTCTGTTCATCTTTTTTAAGGGAGTGTTCATGCTGTCGGTTTGCACTTCATCAATAGGTTATGGCCTAACTATACCATTCTCAGAAGAAGTGGGCCGGTGAAATGCCACCTCGGGCCCAGGGACAGTGCCAATGAAGAAGACCGTGCTCATCGTTGAGGACAACGAACTCAACATGAAGCTCTTTAACGATCTCCTCGAGGCTCATGGCTATGCCACGCTGAAAACCAGCCACGGCATCGAAGCCATGGAGCTGGCGCGCGCCCACAAGCCGGACCTGATTCTCATGGACATCCAGCTGCCTGAGGTGTCCGGCCTTGAAGTCACGCGCTGGCTCAAGGCCGATGAGGAGCTGAAGTCCATCCCCGTCATCGCGATTACGGCCTTCGCCATGAAGGGGGACGAAGAGCGAATTCGCGAAGGGGGCTGCGAAGCCTATATGTCCAAGCCGATTTCCGTGGCCAAGTTCATCGCCACTGTTAAAACATACCTCGAAGCGGATGGGGGAGTGCCGTAGCTGTCAAGGCGGGACCGGAGCATTTCTCCAAGAAAATCGACCTTTCCGTTAACTTTTATGGGAAAATGCAGCTTTTCAGGCACATAGGCGCTTGCATCGGCCCATGTTTCCAATATGTTCAAGTTAACTTTCCGCCTCGGCGGAAGAAATGCCCTACGGATGCTCAGGTCCGCCGCATCTCCTGGGACTTCGTGGGCTCGGCCGGGCTGGGAGCGGATCGTTGCCTCCTCAACACCGCTTCCAGCCGGCCACCTTTCCAACGTCCGACCAGCGCCGCAAGGCGCTTTTTTGTTGCCGTTTCCCGAACTCCGCCCTGTCTCAATCTCTCACAGGCTCTAGCTTACCTCCTGTATCCGTTGGTGTTTCGGTCGGGCCGTAAGCGCGAATCAGGAATGTTCACAGGACTTCAGCTTGCAGGTTAAGCTTGGCCGTGACTATTGAGACGAATAGCCGATGCCGCTGGGGAATGGGCCCTGGAGGGTATCGACCCGGAAAAGGGGATCGACCATGGATCAGCGCACACCTTCACTACCCCCGAGATCGTCTCTGACACGGTTTTCCGTGGCGCCGCTGTCTACCATGACCCGGCATCTGGCGGATGTGGCCTCCGGCCGTGCTCCGGCGGATCTGGTTATTACCGGCGCGCGGGTGCTTTCGACCTATAGCGAGCGGATCGCGATTGAGCGGGAGGTGTGGATCGCGGGCGGCCGTATCGCGGCGGTGAAGCCCGCCGGGTCG
The DNA here is from genome assembly GCF_009830105.1 of Microvirga makkahensis. Classification (GTDB taxonomy): domain Bacteria; phylum Pseudomonadota; class Alphaproteobacteria; order Rhizobiales; family Beijerinckiaceae; genus Microvirga; species Microvirga makkahensis. The sequence goes on along the minus strand of NZ_WURB01000003.1, from coordinate 337,409 downwards.
TACACCCGGGTGAACGGCGCGCCGGGGCGGGTCTACGACGCGAAGGGCGGCATCGTCGCTCCGGGCCTCGTCGATCCCCATATCCATATCGAGAGCAGCATGGTGACCGCCTGCGCCTATGCGGAGGCGGCGCTGCTCAACGGCACCACCACGATCTTCTGCGACAGCCACGAGATCGGCAACGTCATGGACGCCACGGGCATCGAGATGATGCTGGAAGATGCCCGTCTGGCGCCACTCTCCATCTTCCTCACAGTACCCAGCACCGTTCCCGCCACCTCGCCGGATCTCGAAACAGCAGGCGGCGACCTGACGCCCGAAAAGATCGCCGCGCTCTTCGACCGCTGGCCGGAGGCTGCGGCCCTCGGGGAGAAGATGGATTTCGTGCCCGTCACCATGGGTGACGAGAGAAGCCACGCGATCCTGGCCGCCGCGCTCGAACGCGGGAAGCCGGTCTCGGGGCACATCTACGGCCGCGAGTTCGTGGCCGCCTATGCGGCGAGCGGCGTCACCGACACCCACGAGGCCATAGACCGTGACATCGCCGACGACCTGCTCGATGCGGGAATCTGGATCTTCCTGCGCGGAGGCCCTCCCACGACACCCTGGCACTCGCTGCCGGAGGCCATCAAGACCATCACGGAGCTAGGGGCCTCGCACAAACGCATCTGCGTCTGTACGGATGACCGCGACGCGGACGATCTCATGATGTTCGGCATGGATTGGGTGACGCGCGAGGCACGCCGCGCGGGCATGAGCCGCGAGCAGGCCTGGAGCATGGGCTCGCTTCATCCGGCGACGCGTTTCGGTATGGAAGGGGAGATTGGCGGTCTCGGCGGCGGGCGCCGCGCCGACGTGGTGCTTCTCGACGACGAACTGCAGGTGCGAAACACCTGGTACGGCGGCGAGCTCGTGGTTGAAGACAGGAAGATCACTCCCGTTCTCGATCAGGCGCTCTCCAACCGCTACCGCTATCCGGATGCGGCCTATCGCACGGTGCATATTCCGAGCGTTCCGAAACTCGTTCCGGAGCTGCCGGCTCAGGCCTGCACGGCGAACGTGATCCGCGTGGCTCTGCCTGGGATCGTGCTCTTCCACGACAAGGTGAAGCTGGACAAGGAGGAGAGTTGGGAGGCGTTGCTTTCCAGGAACGACCTGACCTTCGTCACCGTTATCGAACGTCACGGGCGCAACGACGGAATGGGCGTCGCGCACGGGCTCCTCAAAAATTTCGGCCTGAAGAGCGGCGCGGTGGCGAGCAGCGTGGGGCACGATTCCCACAACATCATCGTCGCCGGGACGAACGAGGGCGACATGCGCGTGGCTCTGGATGCGCTCATCCGGTCTCAGGGTGGCGTCTGCGTGGTGGAACGGGGTGAGATGGTCGCCATGGTTCCGCTACCGGTCGCGGGGCTCCTCTCCGACAAGCGGGTCACGGAAGTCGCGGAGGAAACACGCGCGCTGAAGGATGCCTGGACGAAGGCAGGCTGCAAGATCCCGTACATGGGCTTCAACCTGATACCGCTCTCGGTGATCCCGGAGATCCGCATCACGGACAAGGGACTGGTGCTCGTGCCAGAGATGGAGCTGGTGCCGCTCTACGAATAGGCCGCCTGCGCCGATCCGGCGCGGGAACGTTGACCTCTCTCAAGGGGGCTGCCGGCCATAGATCCAAGAGTGCTGTTCCCCAGGAAGGGACAGCTATGGCCGATAACTCCCTATGTGACCGGACCCAGGATGTTGAGGCGCTGTTGGAGCTCAGGAGTCCGGGCGGAGCTGGCTGTCCCCGGCGCGCCTCGCGATCCAGGCCATCGGCACCCTGGTGCTGTTCTCCATCGCGGAGGACCTCGTCGAAATCGACGTCGATATTCGGAGCTCCTCCTGCGCCCCGGCATGACGGCCACGGCGCAGATTTCGGTACAGGAGGTTCGGGATGCCGTGCTGGTGCCCAACGCGGCTTCGCGCTTCGCCCCGCCTGCTTCCACGGCCCAGCAGAGGCGTAGCCTCCCCGGCGCTCTTCTGCGGCGGATGCCGCAGTTCCGTCCCGCGAGCCAGAAAGCGGCGATGGGCGCGGACCGCAGAATCTGGGTTCTGCAGAACGGCGAGCCTGCTGCCGTTTCGGTGACGACAGGCGCCACCGACGGCCGGAAAATGGAGATCGGCCGCGTCGGCATCATGCCCGGTCAGCACGTGAGCGTGGATTCCGTGACGGCGAAATGAAGCCGGTCGGTATCGACAGAACGGGCCGCGGGCTCTTGCGCCGCCGCTTCCTCGGTTTCGTCTTCCAGGGCTTTAACTCCACTGCTCGCACGAGCGCCGTGGAGAATCTAGAACGCCGTCTGACGTATGGCGACATCTCGCACAGGGAGCGGCGGGAGAAGGCCCTCATGGCCCTGGTGCACGTCGGCCTGAGAGCCCGCGCGCATCATCAGCCGAGCGAACTCACCGGCGGCCAGCAGCAGCGCGTCGCCATCGCCCGGCCTCCGTGACGGAGTCTGCCGTGCTCCTCGCCGACGAGCTAACCGGCAACCTCGACAGCAAATCCACGACGAGATCATGGAGCAGACCTCTGGCTTATCGGGCAGGGCGTCACCGTCATCATGGTTAACCACGAACCCGACATAGCGACGTATGCCAGGCGCATCGTATGTTTCGTGGATGTCATCTCGACAGCGACAAGCGCAAGGCGGGGACGGCCTGATGCTGTTCGAGGCGATCGAGCCCGCGCTCTCCTCCATCCGTCGCAATGCGTTGCGCTCGTTTCTCACGGAGCTCGGCATCGCGATCGGAGTCGGCGTTCATCGCCATGGTCGCCATCGGCTAGGGCACCACCGCGAAGGTGACGGCGGATCTGTCCAAGCTCGGAAGCGATCTGCTCTTCGCCTCGCCCGGGCAGTTCGGTCTCAGTTGTGCGAGTTCGGATGCGCGTCCCTTCAACGCGCGCGATGTCGAAACCATGCACATGCAACTTTCCGCATCCGCGCGGTCGCTCCCGTCGTACAGAAATCGGTAATGGCCACCTACGGAAACGAAAGCCGCACCACGACGCCGGCCGGTACAGAGAACGAGGTCCTGATCACGCAGAACCGCGCTCTGACCTCCGGCCGCTCCTTCCTCGACGGCGAGGAGCCGGCCGGGCGGGCCACCTGCATCATCGGGCAGACGGTACGGGATAAACTTTTCGGCCATGTCGGCCCCCTTGAGTCCAGTATCCGCATCAACAAAATCTCCTGCGAGGTGATCGGAGTGCTGAAAGCCAAGGGCGGTCGAGTCTCGGCGCCGACAAGGACGACACGATCATCATGCCCATGCCCGTTCCAGTGTCCCGTCGCGGGCAATACGGATATCGGGCGCGTCTATGTTTCGGCTCGGGACGATGCTGACCCGTCGAAGGTGCAAGCCAGCATCGAGCACCTGCTGCGTAAACGGCGCGGCATCACGGGGGACGGTTTCACCCTCCGCGGAATGAAGCAGGTGGTGCAGACCATGGCCGGGACCACAGCGGTTCTCACCGGGCAACTCGGAGCCTTGGCGCCGGTGTTCCTGCTCGTCGGCGGCAACGGCATCATGAACATCATGTTCGTCCTCGTCACCGAGCACACGCGCGAGATCGGCATCCGTCTCGCCGTCGGTGCTCTCGAAGGTCAGGTATTACTGCAGTTCCTCGCGGCGGCCGTGGTGCTCTCCCTGGTGGGCGGGATCGTCGGCATTCTGCTGGGCCTCGGCCCCGTTGCGGCTGCCAACGTGTTGCAGGTTTCGTTCCTTATCGGTCCCTCCATCATCCTCATGGCCATCGGGCGCTTGGCACCGGTTGGCGTGGTGTTCGGCTATTGCCCGGCGCGCCGCGCGGCACGCTTCGATCGAGCGGCTCCGCCACGAATGGGAGCCTCTCATCCCGCCGCTTCGGCGTTCCCTTTCTGCGCCAGCTCTTCTGTTCGGGCGAGCAGATCGCTCACGTTCTTCCGGAACTGCTCGAAAGCAAAGCCGAGGGCAAAGACCTGTCCGAATCTGCCATAGGGAAGATCCTGGGAAAACGCATGGGAGCGCAAGGACTCCGTCTCGCTCATGAAAGCGCGAAGGGCTGCCTCGAAAGTCCCGGCGTTCGGCGGCGGTGTGCGCGTCCGCAAGGATTGGGCAATGTCCAAGAGGAGGGCGCAGGTTTCATCCCGGAGGGCTCTTAAGGAAGGGCCGAGTCTGTCGAGGATACGCTCCGGAAGGGGGCTCGCAGAGGCGCGGCCAATCATCACGAGATCGTGGCGCACCCGATAGAGCGTGCGGATGAGAGGCTCCGGATCCGGCGCGCCGGTGAGATGGCTCCTACGCTCGCGCGCGGCCTCCTCGGCGGCGGCTTCCGCCTTCTTGAGGGCGGCGCGGATCCGCGGATGGATGGTTTGCAGGGCGCTTCTGCCCTTCGGTTCCGCCAGGAGCTCGCTTATATGGAGTTCGATCAGACCGGCATTGAGCGAAACGACTCTGGCGGCTGCCTCCATCATCAACGTATGGGCCCGTGCCGGCACAACGAACAGGGATATGACGACGCCCACGACGTTGCCGAGCGTGATCTCCGCTACCCGGTCGACGGCAGCGGAGATGGGGCCGATGGCTTGACCGGTCGGCGGCAGAAGCATGATCAGCCCGGTCACTGGCGCCACGCGAAAGCTCGGCCAAATGGACGCGAGAAGCGCCAGGGGAAAAAGCCCGAGGATGACGGCAAGCCCCATGCCGAGTGGCGATTCGTGCGGGACCAGCGCCGCGACCAAGCCCCCATAGGCGGCCCCCGCGAGCGTGCCGAGGAAACGCTCGATGGCCGCCTTCAGCGATCCGCCGAGGCTGGCCTGCGTGACCACGACGGCGGTGATGGCCGCCCAATAGCCCTGCGGAAGGCTGAAGAACTTCGTGATGGCGTAGGCGAGGGTGCCGGCGACGGTCACGCGCAGTGCGAGCTTCAGCTCCGCCTGACGCGCTCCGATCCGTCCCGCTGCCGTGCCAATCCACCCTGACCATGCCATGCGAATCTCCGAACGCACAGCATAGAGGGTGGTTCGCAGAACGGGCTATGCGCCTTCAGCCCATGAGGCCAGCGTCTCATCCCCCAGCACCTGAAGGCTGGAGCCGCAATCGGCACAGGTGCCGAGCTCTGGCGATGCGATCATGTGCATGGTGCGGCATTCCGGACAGCCCTTCATCGCCATCCGGAGCATTCCGTGCATCTGACTCGCGCCTTGTCGATGGGCCTCGCTGACTTGAACAGCTTGTTCGAACATAGTCGCCTCCCTGGAGGGAGACAATGTTACTCTCATGCGAGTCCGCCGGCAAGCGAAGATGAAGGGAGTCAGGCAGGCTCGCGATGTCCGGTGGCGAGCGTGACTTCCGTGCGGGTGACGAGGCTCGCCGCGACTGAGAAGAGCCCGAACAGAACATGTGGCAGGTAAACTCGGCCGGAAAACCCGAGCAGGAAGGGGGAGGCGGCAAGCAGGGCGCCTGCGACGCCGTCCAGCATCAGATGCAGCGTCATGGGCAGGATGCGCAGCACTCCGAGCTCATAGGCGGTGAAAGCGGAGTAAAGAATGGCTCCCACGCCGAAGACGATCGCAACCCATTTAGCCGTGGTCGTATCCGCGAAGCCGAACAGCCAGGGAGATGCGAGGAGCGCGACGCCCCAGGAATAGTCGATCGCACCGTGGATACGGGTGGGAAGAAAACGCATGGTTCGGTCTTTCGCTCATCGGCAGCGGACCAACGTGGTGGGGCTGGGCCTGTTCCGGCATAGGCTTGTGCCGGGGCGGGACCGCGCTAGATCGGAGCCATGGGCAGAATTCAATGGCAGCAGGACGCCGTCGCCGGCGTGCCGCTCAAGCGTCACAAGGGCTTCGTGGGACCGGTCGAGGTTGGCAGCGTGGCCTATGACGGCAGCAACAGGTTCTGGATCTGGTCGACGCCACTGCAGGAGGATGCCTGGGGCTATGGGCCCACGGAGGAGGCGGCCAAAACAGCCCTTGAGCACTGGCTCGTTGCTTGGCTCGGAAATTTCAGGTCCTTCTTTCAAGCTGACGCGTGAACGTCAGCTCGATGGAATGCGCTTCGCCGGCAGCGCTCAGACCCGCGTCGCGCGGCCGCGTCCCAGAAAATAATACAACAACCCGGCGACGACGATGACGGCGAGAACGACCCACAGCCAAGTCATCGTCTCTCCATCGCCGGCAGCCTCCGGGGCTGCGGGCGATGCGGTTCCGGCTCCTGTGTCGCCGGGAGGGGGGCTCGGGGTTGTCTGCGCCATGGCCAGAGCGCTCCAGGCCGTCAGCATCAGCGTCAGCAACGATACCTTGATGGTCTCGATCATCCGTCCTTCTCCCAAGGCACGATCACTCAACCTGTCAACGTCGCCTGAAGCAGGCTGTTCCTGAGAAGCAGCGCGTGGAGGTCGCCGGAACACGCGGCTCCTTCGTTTGTTTCCCGCGACGGCGCCTGCGGGCCGTTAGTCCGGAGGAAGACCATCTATTATCGCCAGGGATATGCCGCTACGTAATGATATAATGAATCGAAACCAAACAGCGAGGACTTTCGATGAGCCACGTCGTTTTGCTCGGCGACAGCGTGTTCGACAACGGCGCTTACGTGAGGCCCGGAGAACCGGATGTCCTGGCGCAGGTTCGGGCCAGCCTTCCCGCAGGCTGGCGGGTCACGAGGAACGCCGTCGACGGGGCAACCACGACTGGTCTCGAGCGCCAGCTCGCCCATCTGCCCGACGATGCTAGTCACTTGATCCTGAGCATCGGCGGCAATGACGCGCTGGGCAGCAGCCCCATTCTCGGCGAAAGTGCCCGTTCCGTCGCGGAGGTCATGTCCCGGATCGCCGACATTCGGGACTCCTTTGCCCGCAGCTACGGCAAAGCTCTGGATCAGGTGATGGCTCGCCGTCTGCCGACAGCGCTCTGTACGATCTACGACGGGTGCTTTCCAGATCCGGAAGAGCAGCGCCAAGTTGTGACGGCCTTGTCGGTCTTCAACGATGTCATTACGCGCGAGGCCTTCCTCCGAAGGCTGCCCCTGATCGATCTGCGGCTGATCTGCGATCAACACGAGGATTACGCAAACCCCATCGAGCCTTCAGCGAAAGGCGGCGCCAAGATCGCGAATGCGATCGTGGAAGTCGTGGTGGGAGATATCCTCTTCCCCCGATCTCAAGTCTATGCGCACTGAGCGGCCGCCGGCCTTTCGAAAACGGTTTTCGACTCTGACTATATCAGAGGAAGGTGGATTACTTTATCGCCTGCTCTGCTTGGCAGTATTCGCCAATTTGTTCATGAATATGAACGAAGTATGAATGGTAATCGAAATACTAAGAGTAGTAGTGCCTGCTCATGAAACCTTTTTTAAATTTGCAGATTGGTTAGGCACGAATGCTGCTCGCCATTTCGGAACGAGGTTTGTCATGAAGAAGGTGATCCTGCTCTCGAGTGCGGCTTTGCTGGTCGTTGGGAGCATCGGCTCGGCTGAAGCACAAAGAGTTTATCGCGGTGACGGGTGGCGCGGCGGTCACCATCATCACCATCATCGCGGCTGGGGAAATGGCGGTGCCTTGGCCGCGGGCCTGATCGGCGGTGCGCTGGTGGGGGGGCTCCTCAGCGCCGCTGCGACTCCCGCCTACGGCTATCCCGCCTATGGATACCCGGCTTACGGCTACCGCTACGGGTACAACTATCCCGCCTACAGCTATGGCTACGGCTATCCCTATAGCTACGGCTACTATGCGGCTCCCGTCGCGACCCGCGTGGTCTATGCTCCGCCAGTCTATCGTACGCAGGTCGTCTATCGGGAGCCGGTCTATCGCACCCGTGTTGTCCGTCGCCAGCCGCAATATCGCACGCGGACCGTCTACCGCCGTGATGGCCGACGAACCCGGGTCGTCCGAGCCGTCCGCCGCGATGTGGTCACCACCGGCTCCATCCGTGAGCGTCGCGCCGTCCGGGTGAACTATCGCTGAGATCGGAGCGATCGGCACCTGAGGCCGCCTCTGGAAAGGGGCGGCCTCGTCATGTCGGGGTGGCGTTTGCCCTGCAGAAAGCAATCCGCTCCCTCGCGCCTACGCTGAATCGGTCACGCGAACGATGGCGTCCGGACGGGTCCGGATCTCGGGCAGCAGCTCCAGGCCGAGGCCAGGCTTCATGTTCACCGTGACCTCTCCCTTTGTGACCGTCGGCAAATCCGTGACCAGTTCCGTGTACCAGCCGGTATAGAAGGCGCGGACGCTTTCCTGGATGAGTGCGTTGCGGGCGTGCAGGGAGAAATGGCAGGACGCGGCGTAGACCACCGGTCCGGTGCAATCGTGCGGAGCGACCGGAACATGCCAGGCTTCCGCCAGGGCCGCGATCTTGCGTGCTTCCGTCAGGCCTCCGCACCAGGACAGATCGAGCATCGCCACGCCCGCGACGCCGGTTTCGAGATATTCCCGGAAAGCGTGGGTGTACGACAGGGTCTCGGAAGCGCAGACCCAGGCCTTCGAGTGCCGCGCGTATTCCTTCAGGTCGCCGACATTGTCGAGGCGGAAGGGGTCCTCGTGCCAGTAGGTGTTGAATTCCGCGAGCGCGCCCGCGAGCTTCTTGGCCATCGGCAGGCTCCACAGGGAGTGAAACTCCACCATGATGTCCATCCTGTCGCCGACGGCGTTGCGGATCCTGGCGAAGGGTTCCAGCGCGGTGCACAGTTCCTCCGGCGAGATGTCGTAGCCGTTGCTGCGCTCGGCTGCGACGTCGAAGGGCCAAATCTTCATGCCGGTGATGCCCTGCTCCAGAAGCGAGTGAGCCAGGTCCTCGGCATGGTGCAGAAAGGCGTCGAGATCCTCGTAGTCGCCTTCGGGCTGCCCGATGCCCCAGTTCGCCACCTTCTGCGCGCGGCTGTCGCGGATGTACCGGTAGCCGGCGCAGGTGTTGTAAACGCGGATCCTGTCTCGCGAGCGGCCGCCCAGCATGTCGCAAACGGGCTTGCCATGCGCCTTGCCGAAGATGTCCCAAAGGGCGATGTCGATGGCGGAGTTGCCACGGGTTTCCACGCCCGCGGAGCGCCAGCCGAGGTAGTTCTGCAGGTCGCGATGAATCCCTTCGATCTGAAGCGGGTCGCGTCCGATCAGCTTCGCCGCCACCGTCTCGTGGATGTAGGCCTCGACGGCGGCGGCACCCATGAAGGTTTCCCCAAGCCCGATGATTCCCTCGTCCGTGTGAAGCCGCACCCACACGATGTTGGCGAATTCTCGAAGGCGGATGGTTTCGACCTGGGTGATCTTCATGAGCGTCTCCCGCAGCTGCGTCCCTGGAGCGGCGCCGGGGCAGGGGTGAACGATTCCCGGTTCACCTGAGAGCATATGCAAACTGGCGCCGGAAGATCTACCGAAACCAGTGCCGAAGCCGAGTATACATAAGCCTGATGTGTAACACCGGTGCGGGATAGCGTCTTATACCATTAGCCGATTTCACTTCCTTCCTGCTCGTCTTGAATAATTCACCCTTGCGATCAGAATAGCACCAAATCGATAAAACAGCGCGGGAGGAGCAGTGAGCAGGATAGGAGCCTTCTTCTTCAGAGGCTTGGAAGGACTCATGGTCTTTCTGCTGGCCGGCATGGTCGTCATGGTGTTCGGCAATGTCGTGCTGCGATACCTCCTCGACACGGGCATCGACGTGTCGGAGGAGATGTCCCGCTTCTTCTTCGTCTGGCTCACCTTCATCGGCGCGGTGGTGGTCGGGCGGGAGAATGCCCATCTGGGCGTTGAGACCCTCGTGTCGAGGCTCGGAGAGCAGGGCCGAAAGGTCTGCATGATCCTGTCCGACATCTTTGTGATCATCTGCTGCGCCGTTTTCTTCTGGGGCACCTGGCTGCAGGCGGAGATCAACGCCACGAACTATGCCCCTATCACCGAAATCTCGATGCTCTGGGTCTACGGCATCGGGTACTTTACGAGCGTCGGCCTCGGCCTGATGGCCGCGTTCAGAATTCTGAGGGTGCTCACAGGGCGGGTCAGCGAGCGGGAACTCCGGGCCTTCGCCGGCGACTACAGCGATGACGAGGCTCATGCCTTGAGGGAGCGGCTCGAGTGACGATTCTCGTCTTCCTCTTCTCCCTGCTTGGGGCGATGGCGCTGGGAATGCCGATCGCTTTCGCGCTCATCGTCTGCGCGCTCGCGCTCATGCTGTGGCTCGGCAATTTCGACAGCCAGATCGTGGCGCAGAATATGATCATCGGTGCCGATAACTTCCAGTTGCTGGCGGTCCCGTTCTTCCTTCTCGCAGGGGAGCTGATGAACGCGGGCGGCCTGTCGAAGCGCATCGTCAACTTCGCTCTCGCGTGCCTTGGGCATATTCACGGCGGACTGGGTTATGTCGCCATCGTCGCGGCGATCATCCTCGCCGCCCTGTCAGGTTCGGCTGCGGCCGATACGGCGGCGCTAGCGGCGATCCTGATCCCGATGATGCGCAACGCGGGATACGACATTCCGCGATCGGCAGGTCTCATCGCGGCGGGCGGCATCATCGCGCCCGTAATCCCGCCGTCCATCGGTTTCATCGTGTTTGGGGTCGCAGCGAACGTATCGATCTCGCAGCTGTTCCTGGCGGGCGTTGCTCCAGGCATCATGATGGCCCTGTCGCTCGTCGTTGCGTGGTGGATCGTCAGCCGGAAGGACAAGCTGCAGACAACGCCGCGAACGACCATGCGGGAGCGCGGGAAGGCTTTCGTCGACGGATTCTTCGCCCTGCTGATGCCGGTGATGATCCTAGGGGGCATCAAATGGGGCATCGTCACGCCCACGGAGGCGGCCGTTCTGGCGGCTGTCTATGCCTTCGTTATCGGCATGTTCGTTTACCGCGAGCTGACGCCGTCGATGCTCTACGGCATCCTCTTGAGAGCGGCCAAGACCACGGCCGTGGTGATGTTCCTCGTCGCCGCGGCGCTGGTGTCCGCCTGGCTCATCACCCAGGCCAATATTCCCGCCGAGATCAGCAACCTGATCCAGCCGCTCATGGGCAACCAGACTCTGCTCATGTTCGTCCTGATGTTCCTGGTTGTCATCGTGGGCACGGCGTTGGACTTCTCGCCTACCGTGCTGATCCTGACGCCCGTCCTCATGCCCATCGTGAAGCAGGCGGGCATCGATCCGGTCTATTTCGGCGTCCTGTTCATCATCAACAATGCAATCGGGCTGATCACCCCGCCGGTGGGCATCGTGCTCAACGTCGTGAGCGGCGTCGCCCGTGTTCCAATGGGAGCCGTGATCAAAGGGGTCAATCCCTTTCTGATCGCGCAGCTCGTCGTGCTCGTTCTGCTCATCGTCTTCCCAGACCTCGTGATGGTGCCCCTGTCATGGCTGAGGGGGCGGTGAGCAGTGGGGAAAGAACAAACAACGGAGAGGAAACCACAATGAAAGCTTTGAAATACGCACTCGCCGCGGGCGTCGCGGTCACGCTCCTGTCGGCGCTTCCGGCTGCCGCGCAGTTCACGGAGCGCAATATCCGCCTGTCGAATGGCGTCAACGAGGATCACCCGAACGGAAAGGGCGTCGAGACATTCAGAACCTGTCTCGCCGACAAGTCGGGCGGCAAGATGAAAGTTCAGGGCTTCTGGGGCGGTGCCCTGGGCGGCGATCTCCAGGCCACGCAGGCTCTGCGCTCCGGCACCCAGGAAATGGTGGTCACGTCGAGTTCGCCGCTCATCGGCATCCTGCCGGAACTCGGCGTCTTCGATCTGCCCTTCCTATTCTCCAACGAGAAGGAGGCCGACGCCATCCTCGACGGGGAATTCGGAAAGCATATCGACGCGAAGCTCGAAGGGGTAGGGCTCGTCAATCTCGCCTATTGGGAGAACGGCTTCCGCAATCTCACGAACTCCCGCCGTCCGGTGGAGAAGTGGGAGGACTTCAAGGGGCTGAAGGTTCGCGTCATGCAGAACAACGTGTTCCTCGACACGTTCAAGAACATGGGCGCCAACGCGGTGCCGATGGCCTTCGGCGAGGTGTTCACGGCCCTTGAGACCAAGGCGATCGACGGTCAGGAAAACCCGTTCGTGACCATCGACACTTCCAAGTTCTACGAGGTGCAGAAATATCTGTCGGTCACCCGTCACGCCTACACGCCCTTCCTGGTTCTCTACTCCAAGAGGCTGTGGGATGACCTGTCGAAGGATGAGCAGGCGGCGCTTCGCGAATGCGCCGTGAAGGCCCGCGACGAGCAGCGCAAGGTCTCCCGTGAGCTGTCCCAAGCGTCCCTCGAGAAGATCAAGGGCTCTGGCGTCATCGTCAACGAGCTGAACGAGCAGGAGGCCAACCGTATGCGCGATCAGGCGAAGGCCGTGTGGGAGAAACACGCTTCCACCATCGGTCCCGAGACGGTGAAGATGATGCGGGACGAACTGGAAAAGATGCGCAAGAAATAACGCATCCCGCCTTCATCGAGGCCACGCCGTCCGGAGCTTGGCGCTCTGGACGGCGTGAACTGCCGTTGAACACTGCTCTTTCCAACGAAGATCTTGAACCATGCGGATTCTCATTCTCGGGGCGGCCGGAATGGTCGGCCGGAAGCTCACCGACCGGCTTGTCGAAGAGGGGCAGCTGAACCGGCAGGCGATCACGCGCATGATCCTGCACGACGTCGTGGAGCCCGTCGCTCCACCGGCCCCCTTCGAGGTTACGGCGCTCGCATCCGACTTTTCTCAACCCGGCGAGGCCGAGAGGCTCGTGGCGAGCCGCCCGGACGTCATCTTTCATCTTGCCGCCATCGTCTCCGGCGAGGCGGAAGCGGATCTGGAGAAGGGCTACAGGATCAATCTCGACGGCACACGCTTTCTCTTCGACGCCGTCCGTCGGGTGGGCGACGGCTATCGTCCGCGACTGGTCTTCACATCCTCCATCGCCGTATTCGGCGCTCCGTTCCCGGAGGCCATCGGCGACGAATTCTTCCTCACGCCGCTCACGAGCTACGGCACGCAGAAAGCGATCGGCGAATTGCTCCTCGCCGACTATACGCGGCGCGGCTTCTTCGACGGCGTCGGCATCCGCCTTCCCACGATCTGCGTGCGCCCCGGCAAGCCCAACAAGGCAGCCTCCGGTTTCTTCTCGAGCATCATCCGCGAGCCCTTGAACGGTCAGGAGGCGGTGCTGCCCGTGCCGGAGGATGTGTGCCATGCCCATGCGTCACCACGCTCCGCCGTGGGGTTCCTCGTGCATGCGGCCACCATCGACACCGACGAAATCGGCCCGCGCCGCAATCTCACCATGCCGAGCGTTTCGGTGACCGTTGCGGAGCAGATCGACGCATTGCGGCGCATCGCCGGCGACAAGGTCGCGTCCAGGATCCGCCGTGAGCCTGATCCCGACATTATGCGCATGGTGGCCGGATGGCCGCGCCGCTTCGATGCAAGTCGCGCCGAGAGCCTCGGTTTCAGGGCGGAGAAGAGCTTCGATGAGATCGTTCGCCTGCATATCGAAGATGAACTCGGCGGCAGGATTGCGGGTTGACCGGTACTGTCACCGCGTTCCCGGGCACTCGTTCTCTTCGTACCGGTGGAGCGTGACAGGCGATTAACATGCGGTTTTCAAGGCAGTTTGCGCATTCCCCTGCCATTTCCCTTGTGGAAACGGCACTCCGGCAACTTGGAACTTTGTTCCCAATCTCTATGCAGATAGTGCTAAATATGCGTATGGCCTCGTGAAAGGAGTTTCCAGTGGCAAAGACTGCAACCAAGAAAGCCCCGGCCCGCAAGGCCGCAGCAACCAAGGCGACCAAGGCTCCGGCTAAGAAGGCGGCGGCCAAGACGACGGCCAAAGCAGTCGCAAAGCCGGCGGCCAAGAAGCCAGCGAAAGCTGCCGCTTCGAAGGCTCCTGCGAAGATCTCCGCGAAGACCTCCGCGAAGGCGGTTGCGAAGAAGCCCGTGAAGGGGCCGGTGTCGAGCAACGGCATCTTGACGCTGCGGCACATTGCTGAGGCGCTGTCTGAGATGCATGAGCTTCCGAAACGCCAGATGAACGAGATGATGACTCAAGTCGTCGACTTCATCGCCAAGAGCCTGAAGAAGGGCGAGAAGATCCGCCTGACCGGCCTCGGCATCCTCCAGGTTCGCAAGCGTGCCGCCCGCATGGGCCGCAACCCACAAACCGGGGAGCCCGTGAAGATCAAGGCTTCGAAGAAGATCGCCTTCCGCGCCGCGAAGGACCTGAAGGAATCGATCTGAGACTCCAGCGGCAGTGCGGCGGCAGAGTTCGTCGCACTGCTGTTTCGCGGGCCTCGCCGCGCCTCGGGCGCAGGCCTGCCCCTGCTGAGCTCCGACCGAGCGCAAGCCGAATGCAGGACGGCGACAAGGAACGACTTTCCTTCACCCCGACGACAGCCCTCATGGCTTATCTAAGATGCCGGCTGCGTCCGTGCCCACAGAACCCTGAGGTTGGCATTCGGTGGTCCTTATCTCCGCATCTCCATCGCAAAAGCGCCGGCCCGCAGGGCTTCGCGCGTGATGAGAAAGAGGTGCTTGTCCCATCGCATGGATGCCGGGCTCCTTGGTTTAAGCAAGCCGCAAATGAAAAAGCCGCCCCGATGAGGAGGCGGCTTTCCGATTCTGCGGCTGCTCGCAGGAAGCTTACTTGATCTTGGCTTCCTTGAACTCCACATGCTTCTTCGCGACAGGGTCGTACTTCTTGAACGACATCTTGTCTGTCATCGTGCGGGAGTTCTTCTTCGTAACGTAGAAATAGCCCGTGTCGGCGGTGGAGACGAGCTTCACTTTGATCGTTGCGGCTTTGGCCATGGGTTGGACCTCTTGTTCAGTTGCAACGCGCTCGGTTGGCCCCGCGGCGTAGCCGAAACGCAAAGGCCGGGCGAACCCGGCCGGAAAATCGTGACGTTCCCATGCCCGATTATGGCGCTTCCGTCAAGGGTTCCGGGAGAAGGGCAGCGAGATTTCCCCTTGGAGGAGCGGCCGACGTCTTGCCTCTAGCGGCCCTGGACTTGATCAGGGGATCAGGCCAAGCGATCCCGCTTCCGGATGGAGCCGCGTTCCACGGGTCTGGATCACCAGCCTGGAGCCGGTGATGACGCGGCGGGCTTCCTATGGAATGGAGCCGTCCTCGCTGGCGAGGAGATCCGTACGAGGCGGTGGCATCTCCACGTAGCGAAATTCTTTAAAGCAGCTCCCGCACGAAATGGCCGTTCTTCTGATAGAAG
The DNA here is from genome assembly GCF_009830105.1 of Microvirga makkahensis. Classification (GTDB taxonomy): domain Bacteria; phylum Pseudomonadota; class Alphaproteobacteria; order Rhizobiales; family Beijerinckiaceae; genus Microvirga; species Microvirga makkahensis. The sequence goes on along the minus strand of NZ_WURB01000003.1, from coordinate 322,209 downwards.
AAGGGCACAGGGAGCTGATGGCCGAACCCGGCCGCGATCCGGGCCTCCAGTTCGCCGAGGAGGACGCCCGTAATGGGAGGGAGATCGAGCTTTCTCGCCTCGGCCACGGTCACCCAGGCCAGTTCCACAAGCTCGGAATCGGGTCCGACGACTCCTTCGATCTCATGGGCCACGGCGCTCCGGTCGACCGCGAAGAAGCGGGTGTCGAACCGTTTGACGCGCTTGGGCGGAGTGATGGCCCTGCCGACGAAATGCAGCGCTTCCAGGTCCGGGAACACCCCGTGCTCCCGGAAGGCTTCCCATGGGGTGCCGGCGGGTACCGATTCAGGGCCACCGTAATCCCTGGTGCCGAGCAGGAGACCAGTTTCCTCGAAGGTTTCCCGGATGGCCGCCAGTGCCAGCGCCCGGCTGCGCTGGATGGATGGTCGGCTGACCCGCGCCATGAGGGCCTGCTCCGCCCGCGGATTCAGGGCGCCGGCAACTGTCATGGACCGGTCGCCCGCCTCGATGCGGCCGCCGGGAAACACGAACTTGCCGGGCATGAATTTGTGCCCGTCGTGGCGCCTGCCCATGAGAACCTTCGGGTGCCTGACCCGTCGGTCGATGATGATGAGGGTCGCGGCGTCGGCGGGGCGAAGGGCGGGAGCGTTCGCCTTACGCTCCCCGGCGACCAGCGTATCCATTCTGGTCAGTGTCTGCGCGTCCGTCACCCCGGTCCTCCCTGTCTGCTTGCCTCAACTGGCGGGCCGCGCCGAAGCCGTGCATTCCTAGCGCGTATTGGAGCCCTACGACAGCCCCCTTGACGGGCTGAAGAAGCAGCAGGGCCAAGACGACGGTCAGAAGGGGCCAGATCGCCAGATGCGCCCAGAGGGGCATCTCCATCCTGGTTTCCGTCGTGAAGATGCCGTAGCCGATCAAGTGGCCAACGAGGGTGATCACCAGATAGGGCGGCAGGTCGTCGGCCCGGTGATGGTGAAGTTCCGTGCCGCAGGCATCGCAGCGGTCCACCACCTTCAGGAACCGGCCGAAGAGGCGGCCCGTGTCGCAGGCCGGGCAATGCCCGCGAAAGCCTCGTTTCATCGCGGGCACGGTTCTCACTTCCTCTGCCATCGCCGGAGAGGCCGTATGCATCGTCAGGGGCATTCTCGCTTCCTTATCAGGCGCGACCGCGCCGTTTCACCTTCACGCGGGTGGGAGCGCGGCGGCCCGAAGCCGCCTTCGCGGGCTTCTTGGCTCCGCGCGGAGGACGTTTCGCAGCCTTGCGACCGCCTGCGGCCTTGCCCGTGAAACGGCCCTTGGTGAGCAGCTCGAACCGCAAGGCGCCGGCTACGGGTGCCGCTTCTACCAGCTTCACCTCCACCTTGTCGCCGAGGCGGTAGGTCTCACCCGTGTGCTCGCCGCGCATGGAATGGGTCTTCTCGTCGAAGCGGTAGTAATCGTCGCCAATGGTGGCTGCCGGAACGAAGCCGTCAGCGCCGGTCTCACTCAGCTTGATGAAGAGGCCCGCCTTCGTCACTCCAGAGATCTGGCCGTCGAACTTGGCCCCGATACGGTCGGCCAGGAAGTGCGCGATCAGACGGTCGATTGTCTCACGTTCCGCCGCCATGGCGCGCCGTTCCGCCGCCGAGATCTTGGCGCTGATCTCGATCAGCTCTGCGCGGGTGGTGTCGGGTGGCAGCCCATCCTTGCCGAGCCTGAGGCCGGTGATCAACACGCGGTGGACGATGAGATCCGCGTAGCGGCGGATCGGAGAGGTGAAATGGGCATAACGCTTCAGGTTGAGGCCGAAATGCCCGTAATTTTCCGCCGAGTACTCAGCCTGGGATTGCGAGCGGAGCACCACCTCGTTGATGAAAAGCTGGTGCTCGGTGCCATCGACGCTACGCAGGATCCGGTTGAAGAGCTCGGGCTTGAGCGCCCCTTGCGTCGGCAGCTTCAAGCCGATGGAAGCCAGCACTTCGCTCAAGGCCCGCATCTTCTCCAGCGAGGGTTCGTCGTGGACGCGATAAATCAGGTCGGATTGCGCCTTCTCCAGAGCCTCGGCCGCCGCGACGTTTGCGAGGATCATGAACTCCTCGATGAGCCTGTGTGCTTCGAGCCGCTCCGGAACGAACACGCGGTCCACCGTGCCGTCGGGCTTGAGCACGATCTTGCGTTCGGGCAGGTCGAGATAGAGCGGCTCACGGATGTCGCGGGCCTTCCTCACACAGGCATAGGCCGCCCAGAGGGGTTTCAGGATCGTATCAAGGATCGGCGCCGTCACCTCGTCGGTTCGGCCGTCGATGGCGGCCTGCGCCTGTTGGTACGAGAGCTTGGCCGCCGAGCGCATCATGACCCGGTGGAAGCTGTGGCGGAGTTTGCGGCCATCGGGGCCGATCACCATCCGCACGGCGAGAGCGGGGCGGGGCACGTGCGGACGCAGGGAGCAGAGATCGTTCGAAATCCTCTCGGGAAGCATCGGCACGACCCGGTCCGGGAAATAGACCGAATTGCCGCGCTCCTGCGCCTCGCGGTCCATGGCTGATCCGGCCCGCACATAGGCGGCTACATCCGCGATGGCCACGGTGATGACGAAGCCGCCCTGGTTGTGCGGGTCTTCGTCGCGAACCGCGTGGACGGCATCGTCATGGTCCTTGGCGTCCGGCGGGTCGATGGTGACGAGCGGCACGTCACGCCAATCCTCGCGGCCCGCCATGGAGGCGTGCTCCGCCCGCTCGGCCTCCTCGATGACGGCCTTCGGAAACTCGCTCGGGATGTTGTGGGCATGGATCGCGATGAGGCTCACGGCCTTCTCGGATTTGATGGAGCCCAGTCGCTCCTTGACCTTCGCGTGGGGCAGGCCATAGCGGCCGTGCTTCACGACCGAGGCGGCGATGAGATCGCCGTCCTGGGCTCCGGCCTCGTCGCCGGGATTGATCTGGAGCTCCTGCTCGCGAGCCTTCTTGTCCACCGGGATCAGCCGGCCGCCGCCCTCGGGCATCGCGCGGAAGATTCCGAGTACCTGCGCCTGCTTCTTGGCCAAGATCTTCGTGACGCGGCCTGCATAATGATGAATGTCGCCGCTCTTCAGCGGGTCGACCCGCAGCAGAGCCCGGTCCCCCACCCCGGCCGCCGGCATTCCCGGCCTGTGCTTGCGCGGGGGAATGATGACGATGGTCGGGATGAAGCCGTGCTCCTCCTCGTCCCATTCGGTCGGCACGGCGACCAACTCGCCGTCCCGGTCCCGCTTGACGATATCGGCCATGACCATCGGCGGCAGCTGGCCCGCCTTGTGGACGCGCTTGCCCCGGCGGTTCACCGCGCCTTCGTCTTCCAGCTCTTTCAGCACCTGCTTGAGCCAGATCCGGTCGCCGCTCTTGATGTTGAACGCCTGTGCGATCTCGCGCTTGGTCACCTTGCCGGGGGCCTCGGCAATGAAGGTGACGAGATCCTCCCGGGACGGGAGTGCGGAGGAGGAATGAATTTTGGAACGTTTGGCCAAGGGAAAAACTCGTTGAGTTCGTCGGGTCTTGTCGCATGCAAGCTTGGCCGCGGCTAGTCCGTGGCTTTCACCCTGGGGATGACGCGCGAGCGGCGGCATGGATCCATCGGAACCATAAGAGCCCTTCAGGGCAAAAAAAAAGGCTCCTTTGAGGAGCCTGTGAGGGACCGGCCCGTGGGGGCAGAATGGGCCGGTGATGCTTATCAACGACCGGGTTCAACGTTGGTTCCAAAAATTCTTCATAAAAATTTCAAGGAATTTTCATCTTGGCGCAAGTCTTTGAAAGAGCTGCCAAATTCTTCCTGGAGATTGGCCGTGCACGAGGTTGGGCGCCGCATCCGGCTTGAACAGCGGGCAGGGAGTACATGGCGCTGGCCGGCGGATTCCAGCCCCCTCGGATATCAGACCTGCTTGGTCGGAGACGATGGAGCGCGTTCCGGGCCCATGCAGCGGTTCGCGCGCGAGAGCATCGGACGTGGGAAGTGCTCCGCCGCCGGAACGTGATCCGATGCCCCACCCGATGTGGAACAGCGTATCGTGAAAGGCGGAAAGTCGGGTCCATCGTTCCGCACGATGGGCTAGAGGCAATGCCGAATCCACAGATTGCGCTCTCCATAGAGACCCTTGCCGGAAACCAGGTCGGTTCGGCGGGGACATGTGCGCGTGGAACCCAGTAGGAGCCTCTGGCCGGGAAGGCCATGCCGGTCCAGCTCTCCCGGGCCCTGACGGGAGCCTCGATCACCATGGAACGCAGCGCCATCTTGACGGTACGCACTCCCAGACACCAATGGGCCCGGATCCAGGAGCGAAGAGCATGCCGTCCCGGCCCTTCCAGGAGCAGTACTCCTGGAAGGGCTGAATGGGATATTGGGCTTTCCGCGACGGCCGTATCGGGGCGACTAGGGCCGCCTGACCTGCTGCGACAGCCGATTGTATCATTGCCTGGATCGGGCGCTCTGCCAGACCGGTTCCCCGCTTGTCCGGTCGAACGATCAAATATCCAGGTCTGCCTCGTCGGTGAAGGCGGCGCGCTCCTGGATGAAGGTGAAGCGGGCTTCGGGCTTGTTGCCCATCAGGCGTTCCACGGCATCGTTGGCCTCCGGCCGGTCGTCGGCCGCCACGACTACCTTCAGAAGCAGGCGCTTCTTCGGATCCATGGTGGTCTCCTTCAACTGGCCCGGCAGCATCTCGCCCAAGCCTTTGAAGCGGCTGATCTCGACTTTTCCGGAACCCTTGAACACCGTCTTCAGCAGCCGGTCGCGATCGGCCTCGTCGCGGGCATAGGCCGATTTTGCGCCCTGGCTGAGGCGGTAGAGCGGCGGAACCGCGAGGTAGAGATGGCCGCCGTCGATGAGCTTCGGCATCTGCCTGTAGAAGAAGGTGATGAGGAGCGTCGCGATATGTGCGCCGTCCACGTCCGCGTCGGTCATGATGATGACCTTCTCGTAGCGGAGGTCCGCCTCGCGGTAAGCCGAGCCCGTGCCGCATCCCAGCGCCTGAACGAGATCGGAGATCTGCTGGTTCTGGTGCAGCTTGTCGCGGCCGGCGGAGGCCACGTTGAGGATCTTGCCGCGCAGGGGGAGCACGGCCTGGGTGGCGCGGTCGCGAGCCTGCTTGGCCGAGCCGCCGGCCGAGTCGCCCTCGACGAGGAAGAGTTCGGAGCCCTTGGCGCCCGCGTTCGAGCAATCCGCCAGTTTGCCGGGCAGGCGCAGCTTGCGGGTTGCCGTCTTGCGGGCGACCTCCTTCTCCTGGCGACGGCGCAGGCGCTCCTCGGCCCTGTCGATCACCCAGTCGAGAAGCTTGTTGGCCTGCTGCGGGGAGGCGGCGAGCCAGTGGTCGAAGGTATCCCGGATGCCGTTCTCGACGATGCGGCCTGCTTCCACAGTCGCGAGCTTGTCCTTAGTCTGGCCCTGGAACTCCGGCTCGCGGATGAACACGGAGAGCATCGAGGCGCAGGTGGCCATCACGTCGTCGGTGGTCACCGCGGCCATTCGCTTCTGCTGGCCGACGCGCTCCGCGTGATCGCGAAGACCGCGCAGCAGCGCGATGCGCAGGCCGTTCTCGTGCGTGCCGCCTTCCGGCGTCGGCACCGTATTGCAGTAGGAGGTGGAGAATCCGTCCTCGTTCGACATCCACGCGACCGCCCATTCCAGCGAGCCGTGGCTGCCGGGCTTGGTGATCTTGCCGGAGAAGATCTGGTCCGTGACCAGTTCCTTCCCCTCGATGTCGTGGAGCAGGTAGTCCCGCAGGCCGTTCGGGAACTTGAAAACCGCTTCCGCCGGGACGTTCTCGATGCCCTCGATGAGGGAGCGGGCGCATTTCCAGCGGATTTCGACCCCGCCGAAGAGATAAGCCTTCGAGCGCGCCATCTTGAATAGGCGGCGGGGCTGGAAGCGGGCGTCCTTTCCGAAAATCTGCCAGTCGGGCTTGAACCGCACCTTTGTTCCGCGCCGGTTGAGCACGCGGCCCACCGTCTCGAGCTTGCCCTGGGGGATGCCGCGGGAGAAGACCTGCCGGTAGAGCTGCTGGCCGCGTGCGACCTCGACCTCGAGGGTTTCGGAGAGGGCGTTCACCACCGAGACGCCGACGCCGTGCAGGCCGCCGGAGGTCTCGTAGACCTTCGAGTCGAACTTGCCGCCCGCGTGCAGCGTGGTCATGATGACCTCGAGCGCCGACTTTTTCGGGAACTTGGGATGCGGATCGACCGGAATGCCGCGCCCGTTGTCGGTCACGGCCAGCCAGCCGTCTTCCTCCAGTTCGACCTCGATGAAGGTGGCGTGGCCGGCCACCGCCTCGTCCATGGAATTGTCGATCACCTCGGCGAAGAGGTGGTGCAGGGCCTTCTCGTCCGTGCCGCCGATATACATACCCGGGCGGCGGCGGACGGGCTCCAGCCCCTCCAGCACCTCGATGGCGGACGCGTCATAGCCCGCCTCGCCCGGCGTGCCTTGCTGCGGCGCAGGTGCGGCGCGGGAGGTTTTCACGGCAGCCGTTCTGGCCGTTGCAGGCGCGGAGCGCTTCGCGGCTGCGCCCCCGAAGAGATCGTCGTTATCCATTGGGACCTTGGTCCGTTTCGATGATTCGCGTTTGTTTACACTATTTCTCATTCCGTTTTTATACGAGAACAAAACGGAAACGGGAAGGCGATTTAGGTCACAAGCCACAAAATGCCGACGTTGAGAACCCTGGTTCGGTCAGTATCCCGATTGCCTCTAAAGGATGTCTTTCAACCGTCATCAGGAACTGTTTAGTTACCATTCACGTTGGTTGAGTAAGCATGGGCTTGACGCAGAACGAGGGCGACGATGCGGACGACGATGGGATCGGCTCAGAAACTTCACCTGGACCGCGCAGCACGCACCGCCGGAGAGGCGTTCGCCTTCGACGAGCCGGATAACGCTCCGGCTGCCAAGAGCGGCACGATCGGCTCCAGCCTGCTGTGGCTCTCCATCGCCGCCGTCGCCGTGCTCGGCCTCGGCTTCGCGTTCTGATTACTCGTCATCCTGAACGACCTTCTCGCGGCCCGCAAACAGGCGGGTGAGCCAGTTTTCCAGCGGCTTGCCGAACGTCAGCATGAAAAGCGTCATCGCAGTCCCGGCGAAGGTGATGAACCAGGCGCCGAGGCCCGCCGTCACCCCGAGGGCGGCTGCGATCCACACCGTCGAGGCGGTGGTCAGTCCCTGAACCTCCCTGCCGTCGCTGGCCTTGATGATCGCTCCGGCACCCAGGAAGCCGAGGCCCGTCAGGATACCCTGGACGACGCGGCTGACCGCGTCCTGCCCGAAGTGCAGCCCCTCATAGACCGAGCCCGAGAGAATCACCGTGGCGGAGCCGAGCGCCACCAGACCCAGGGTCCGCATGCCGATGGGCTTGTTGTGGATGTCCCGGTTCAGCCCGACGGCCATGCCCGCGAGGGCTGCCACGGAGAGGCGAAGCAGAATCTCGACCTGATCGGCATGGTCCACCAGGAACCAGGACAGCCATTCACTCATCTCATTCGGCCGCCTTCGCGGCTTTCTTGATCGCGGTTTTCTTCGCGGCAGGCTTCTTGGCGGTCGTCTTCTTGGCGGCGGTCTTCTTCGCTGCCTTCTTGGCGGGAGCTTCCTTCGCCGCGGCCTTTTTGGCGGGCGCCTTGCGGCCGCGCGCGGACTTCTTCGACGGACCGGCGGCCCGGCGCGCCTTCAGAAGCTCGATGGCCTCGTCGAGGGTCACCGCGTCGGCGGACGTTGTCCTCGGCAGGGTAGCGTTCGTCTCCCCGTCCGTCACATAGGGGCCGAAGCGCCCGGCTTTCACCACGATGGGCTTGCCAGACTCAGGATCGTCTCCCAGCGGACGGCCCGGGTCTGCGGCGCGACGGGCACCGCCGCCGCCGCTTTCCTTGGTGACGATCAGGTCGATGGCGCGATTGGCGCCGATCTCCAGCACGTCGTCGCCGGGGCCGAGATTGGCATAGGTCTTGCCGTGCTGAACGTAGGGGCCGTAGCGCCCGATGCTCGCCAGGATCGGCTCGCCCGTTTCCGGGTGGGTCGCCACCTGACGCGGGAGCGAGAGGAGCTTAAGCGCCTTCTCCAGATCGACCTGCGACGGAGCCAGCCCTTTCGGCAGCGAGGAGCGCTTGGGCTTCTCGCCCTCGCCGAGCTGGACGAAGGGGCCGAAGCGGCCGTCGCGCAGGGTGACCTGCTGTCCGGTTTCCGGGTCGTCGCCCAAAATCCTCACCCCGGGTGTGCCGCCGTTTTCCGATGAGCCTTCGCCGTCGCCTTCGACGCCGGAAGCAGCGAGCTGGCGGGTGTATTTGCACTCCGGGTAGTTCGAGCAGCCGATGAAGGAGCCGAATTTGCCGAGCTTGAGGGAGAGCTGGCCCGTGCCGCAATTCGGGCAGGTACGCGGGTTCGAGCCGTCGCCCTTGTCGGGGAAGATGTGCGGGCCGAGTAGCTCGTTGAGCGCGTCCAGCACCTCTGTGGTGCGCAGCTCCTTCGTCTCGCCGATGGCGGCGGAGAAGTCGCGCCAGAACTCGCGCATCACCTGCTTCCAGTCGATCTCGTTGTTCGAGACCCGGTCGAGCTGCTCCTCCAGATCGGCGGTGAAGTCGTATTCCACGTAGCGGCGGAAGAAGCTCTCCAGGAAGGCCGTGACGATGCGGCCCTTGTCCTCGGGCACGAGGCGCTTCTTCTCGATGCGCACGTATTCGCGGTCACGCAGGGTCTGCAGGACGGCGGCGTAGGTGGAGGGGCGACCAATGCCGAGCTCCTCCATGCGCTTGACGAGCGAGGCCTCCGAATAGCGCGGCGGCGGCTCGGTGAAGTGCTGGGTCGCGTTGATGCGCCGGCGTTCCAGGGAATCGCCCGCCTTCATGGGCGGCAGGCGGCCTTCGTCCTCGTCCGCTTCGTCGTCCTTGCTCTCATTGTAGAGAGTGAGGAAACCATCGAACTTGATCACTTGGCCGGTCGCGCGAAGGTCGAGACTGCGCGGCCCGACCTTGGCCAGAATGTCGGCCGTGGTGCGCTCGAGTTCCGCCGATTCCATCTGGCTCGCCAAGGTGCGGGTCCAGATGAGATCATAGAGACGGGCCTGCTCGGGCTCCAGATACTTCGCCACATATTTCGGCAGGCGGCTCATGTCGGTCGGACGGATGGCTTCGTGCGCCTCCTGCGCGTTCTTCGCCTTGGTCGAGTATTTGCGCGGGACGGCGGGCACGTAGCGGTCGCCGTATTCCTTGCCGATCACCCGGCGGGCGGCCTGCACGGCCTCCGGGGCCATGTCGACGCCGTCGGTACGCATATAGGTGATGAGGCCGACCGTCTCGCCGCCGATATCAACACCTTCGTAGAGACGCTGGGCGATGCGCATGGTCTGCGCGGGGGCGAGCCCCAGCTTGCGCGAGGCCTCCTGCTGCAGGGTCGAGGTGGTAAATGGCGGGTAGGGGTGGCGCTTGGCGGGCTTGGCCTCGATATTAGCCACCGAGAAGGTCGCCAGCTCCAGGTCCTTCTTGAAGGTTTCCGCGTCCTTGCCGTTGCCGATGTCAAGGCGCTGGATCTTCTTGCCATCGGCGCCCACGAGGCGCGCGTCGAACACGCCGCCCTCCCTGGTCGCGAGCGTCGCCACGAGGGACCAATATTCCCGCGGCTTGAAGGTCTCGATCTCCAGCTCCCGGTCGCAGACGAGGCGAAGCGCCACCGACTGCACGCGTCCGGCCGAGCGCGCCCCAGGCAGCTTGCGCCAGAGGACGGGGGACAGGGTGAATCCTACCAGGTAGTCGAGGGCGCGGCGGGCCATGTAGGCATCCACCAGCGCCTGATCGATCTCGCGCGGCTGGCGGAGCGCCGTCTGCACCGCGTCCTTGGTGATGGCATTGAAGGTCACCCGCTCGACCGGCAGGTCCTTCAGCGCCCGTTTCTCGCGCAGGGCCTCGACCACGTGCCAGGAGATCGCCTCGCCCTCACGGTCGGGGTCGGTGGCGAGGATGAGCTTCTCGGCGCCCTTAATCGCCTTGGCGATCTCGGAGACCCGCTTCGAGCCCTTGTCCTCGAGGGTCCAGATCATGCGGAAATCGGCATCCGGGTCGACCGAGCCGTCCTTGGCGGGCAGATCGCGGATATGCCCGAAGGAGGCCAGGACCTCGTAGTCCTTGCCGAGATATTTATTGATCGTCTTGGCCTTTGCAGGCGACTCGACGACGACGACTTTCATGGACGACTTCCCGTAGATGGCCGCGAGCGGATGCTCAATATTGTGTTGTAGGAGGCGGCGGTCGGTGACGACCGTCAGAGGCGCGATAAGTGGTTGATGATCGAGGACAAGTCAAATCGGCCGTTCCGCGCCTATTGTTATATGGTGACGAAGGCCCGCTCTGCCAAGGGGGGTGCGGCGTCTCCCAGGTCGTTGGCTCCGGTCATGCGAGCGGGCTGCGAGAGCCTCGTCAGGGCGTAGCTTTCGGTGATCGGGGAGGGCGCGGAGCGCGCCAGGGCCGCCGCCGCTGCCAGGGTGAAGAGGCGCTCGGCAATGAACCGGGCCTTGCCCTCCGCCTCGGGAGATTGAAGGGCGAGAACGATGTCCCGGGCCGTCTCGGAGGCTCCCGGCAGGTCTCCCGCATCGGCCATGAGTCGTTCCAGGACGGAGGCCGCCAGCTCCGGCTCCCTCCTCTCGACACGCAGCAGGTCGAGGGCGATCACGTTGCCGGACCCTTCCCAGATCGCGTTGACCGGAGCCTCGCGGTAGAGCCGGGGCAGGGGACTCTCCTCCACGTAGCCGTTGCCGCCAAGGCTTTCCATGGCCTCGTAGAGGAGCCGGGGCGCGGCCTTGCAGATGCCGAACTTGGCCGCTGGCGTGATCAGGCGGGCATAGGCTGCCTCGTGCTCGTCCTGCGGCGCGAGGTCGAAGCTGCGGGCCGTGCGCAGGGCGAGCGCCGTCATGGCCTCGTTCTCCAGGGCGAGATCGGCCAGCACCATCCGCATGGCCGGATGGTCGATCAGCTTCTTCTGGAACACGCTGCGATGATGGGCGTGGTGCATGGCGAGCGTCAGGCCCATGCGCACGAGCCCGGCGGAGGCGACGGCGCAGTCGAGCCGGGTGAGCTGAACCATGGTGATGATGGTGCGAATGCCCGCGCCCTCCTCGCCGATGCGCCAGCCGAAAGCCTCCGTGAACTCGACCTCGGAGGAGGCGTTGGAGCGGTTCCCCAGCTTGTCCTTGAGCCGCTGGAGGCGCAGCCCGTTCAGGGAGCCGTCCGGCCGGAAGCGGGGCACGAGGAAGCAGGTGAGGCCGCCGGGGGCCTGGGCCAGCACCAGAAAGGCGTCGCACATAGGTGCGGACATGAACCATTTGTGCCCGGTGAGCGCATATTCGTCACCAACGGTCGGGACGGCGCGGGTGCTGTTGGCGCGCACATCCGTGCCGCCCTGCTTCTCCGTCATGCCCATGCCGAGGGTGACGGAGCTCTTCTCCCAAAAGGGGACGAAGCGCGAATCGTAGTCGCGGGAGCGGATCCTCGGCAACCATTCGTTCAGGCGGGCGGGCGCGGTCGCGAGCGCCGCCGCAGACGCGTGGGTCATGGTGATGGGGCAGACATGGCCGCTTTCGACGCCTGCCGCGGTGTAGATCCGCGCCGCGCGGGCCGCATGCTCGTGCCCGCTCCCGGGTTCATCCCAGGTGGAGGAATGGAGGCCGTCCGCCATGCTGGCCCGCATGAGCGCGTGATAGGCCGGGTGAAACTCCACCGCGTCGATTCGAAAGCCCCGCGCGTCGTGCGTGCGCAGCTTCGGCGGATTTTCGTTGGCCAGACGCCCGAGATCGAGCCGCTCCGGGCTCCCCCAGACTTCACCGAAGGCGATGAGGCCTTCCGTTTGAGGATCCACGCCGTTGGCCTTCAGAGCGTCCAGGAGCGGCCGGTCTCCCGCCACCAGGTTCACGCCGCCGAAGGGTGGGGTCTGATTGAAGATCTCGTGGGTTTGGAATGCGGACATGCGGCCACCCTGTGAGTCGTTCATTCATATAGTGCGCTCGGCGAACACCAGAAACGTCCTCAATCTTGCGCGGGAACGGGTGGACGGCGGAACCGGCTCGCTCCTGTCATCCCCGGCCCTGTGCCGGTGATCCCGATCCGTTGAGCGGTGCGCTGTTCGTCATCGGGATGGCCGTCCCCGGATCAGGTCCGGGGACGGCCATGACGTTGTTCCGCCGTCGTACGTGGAGCATGCGCCGCACTCTGGCCGTCCGGTCCTCCACATCCAAGCCTTTCCGCAGACGGAAAGAACAATGGGCGTCTTGCCGCTCCCGATCCGAGCGCCTATAGCGATGGCTTTAAGATGACAGACACCCCGCGATCCGTTTTTCCCCACCGGCACCTCCTCGGCATCGAGGGATTGTCCCCTTTGGATATCCAGGCGCTGCTCGATCTGGCCGACAACAAGGTCGAGGTGAGCCGTCAGATCGAGAAGCGTAAGACGACCCTTCGGGGCCGCACGCAGATCAACCTCTTCTTCGAGCCTTCCACCCGCACGCAATCCTCCTTCGAGATCGCGGGCAAGCGTCTCGGCGCGGACGTGCTGAACATGGCGGTGGCGGCCTCCTCGGTGAAGAAGGGCGAGACGCTGATCGACACGGCGGCGACACTCAACGCCATGCGGCCCGACATCATCGTCGTGCGCCATCACGCGGCGGGCGCGGTGCACCTCCTGGCGCAGAAGGTCGATTGCGCGGTCGTGAACGCAGGCGACGGCGCACACGAGCACCCGACGCAGGCGCTCCTCGACGCGCTCACCATCCGTCGCAACAAGGGTCGGATCGCAGGCCTCGTGGTCGCGATCTGCGGCGATATCCTGCATTCGCGCGTGGCGCGCTCCAACATGATCCTGCTGGCCGCGATGGGTGCGCAGGTCAGGCTCGTGGCGCCCACCAACCTCCTGCCGCCCGGCTTCGCGCGCCTCGGCTTTCCAACCTTCACCGACATGCGCAAGGGCCTGGAAGGTGCGGACATCGTCATGATGCTGCGCCTCCAGCGCGAGCGCATGAACGGCTCCTTCGTGCCGTCGGTGAAGGAATATTTCCGCTTCTACGGGCTTGACCAGGAGAAGCTCGCTTTCGCCAAGCCCGATGCCCTCGTGATGCATCCGGGGCCGATGAACCGGGGCGTGGAGATTTCCTCCGATGTGGCGGACGGCGCGCAGTCGCTGATCCGCGAGCAGGTCGAGATGGGCGTGGCCGTCCGCATGGCGGTCCTCGAGGCTCTCGCGAGCCATCTGCCGAACGGGTGAGACGCGATGGGCACGAAACCTCTTCTCTTCAAGAACGCACGCCTCGTCGACCCTGACACCGGGCGCGAGGAGACGGGCGGCATGCTCGTCTGTGACGGCGTGATCCGGGATCTCGGACCGCAACTGGCCGAGGCCGCGGATGCGGACGTGATCGATTGCGGCGGGCAGGTGCTGGCTCCCGGTCTCATCGATATGCGCGCCTTCATCGGCGAGCCGGGCGGACCTTACCGCGAGACGCTCAAGAGCGCGGGCGAGGCGGCTGCCGCCGGTGGCGTAACCACCATGGTGTCCATGCCGGACACGAGCCCGGTTCTCGACGATCCGGCGGTGATCGACTTCATCGTGCGCCGGGCGCGCGACACCTCCGCCGTGAACATTCTGCCTGCCGCGGCACTCACCAAGGGCCTCAGGGGCGAGGAGATGGCGGAGATCGGGCGGCTGAAGGAGGCGGGCGCGATCGCCTTCACGGACGGAGCGCGCTCGGTCACCAACGCGCAGGTGATGCGCCGGGCGCTGACCTACGCCCGTGATTTCGACGCTCTCATCGTCCACCACGTGGAGGATCCCGACCTCGTGGGACAGGGCGTGATGAACGAGGGCGAATTCTCCTCCCGCCTTGGGCTCCCCGGCATCCCGCGCGAGGCCGAGACGATCATGCTGGAGCGCGACATGCGCCTCGTGCGCCTCACCGGCGCGCGTTATCATGCGGCCATGATCTCGACCGCCGATTCGGCAGAGATCGTCCAAGCCGCAAAGGCGCGGGGATTGCCGGTGACCTGCGGCGTCTCCATCAATCACCTGTCGCTCAACGAGAACGACATCGGCGACTACCGCACCTTCATGAAGCTCTCGCCGCCCCTGCGGCACGAGGACGACCGGCAGGCGGTGATCGCGGCGCTGGCCGACGGCACCATCGACGTGATCGTCTCGGACCACAATCCACAGGATGTGGAGAACAAGCGCCTGCCCTTCGCCGAGGCCGCGAACGGGGCCGTGGGGCTCGAGACCCTGCTCCCGGCGGCGCTTCGCCTCGTGCATGCGGATCGCGTTCCCCTGCCCAGGCTCCTGCGCGCCATGTCCACGAGACCCGCGGAAATCCTCGGGCTTCCGTCCGGGCGGCTGAAGATCGGCGCTCCCGCCGACCTCATCCTGTTCGATCCCGAAGCGCCCTACGTGCTCGACAAACGGGACCTAAAATCCCTGTCCAAGAACTCGCCCTTCGACGAGGCCCGTCTGGAAGGACAGGTGACGATCACGATGGTTGCGGGCAGGATCGTGTTCGACCGACGCTCGATGTGACGAGAAACGAATGCCTGACGAAATGAACATGCTGTACCTGCTCGTAGCCCTGGCCTTCGGCTATCTCCTGGGCTCGATTCCCTTCGGGGTGATTTTCACCCGCATGGCCGGGCTGGGGGACATCCGCAAGGTCGGCTCCGGCAATATCGGCGCAACCAACGTTCTGCGCACCGGCCGCAAGGGGCTCGCCGCCGCGACCCTGCTGGGCGATGCGCTCAAGGGAACCGCGGCGGTGCTGCTCGCCGCGCGATGGGGCGATCAGTTCGCGACGCTTGCCGCACTCGGGGCCTTCCTCGGCCATCTTTATCCGCTGTGGCTCAAATTCAAGGGCGGCAAGGGCGTGGCCACCTTCATCGGCGTGCTGATCGGCCTGAACTGGATCGCGGCGCTGATCTTCGCCGCGATCTGGCTGGGCGTTGCCTTCGCGTCGCGCTACTCGTCCCTGTCCGCCCTGGCCGCCAGTGCCGCGACCCCGGTCGCTCTCTGGCTGCTGAACGCGCCTGAGATGGCGGCCATGGCGGTGATCCTCGTGGCACTGCTCTGGTGGAAGCACAGCGAAAACATCAGCCGCCTGCTCGACGGAACCGAGGGCAAGATCGGTCAGAAGGGCTGACCCCGTGAACTTGACGGACGAGCAGCGCCTCGACTGGCTCCGGCTGATCCGCTCGGAGAGCGTGGGGCCGCGCACGTTTCGCACCCTGATCAACCGGTACGGCGGCGCGGCCGCAGCCCTCGAAGCCCTGCCCGATCTGGCACGGCGCAGCGGACGCCCGGCGCTGAAAGTGGCGGACCGTGCCGAGGCCGAGAAGGAAATGGCGGCCGCTGCCCGCCTCGGCGCGCGCTTTATCGCCATGGGCGAGCCGGAATACCCAAAAGCGCTGCAGGCCATCGACACTGCGCCGCCGCTGATCGCCGTGCGCGGCTCCGCGGAGGTGCTCTTGAAGCCCTCCGTCGGCATGGTCGGCTCGCGCAACGCGTCCGCCTCGGGACTTGCCTTCGCCGAGCGCCTGTCGCGACAGCTCGGCGAGGCAGGCTATGTCGTCGTCTCGGGGCTCGCGCGTGGCATCGATACCCGGGCGCACAGGGCCACCCTGGATACTGGCACCGTCGCGGTGCTCGCGGGCGGACAGGACCTGGTCTATCCGTCGGAGAACGAGCCGCTCCTGCAGGCCATTGTGGAACGGGGCGGAGCCGTCGTGTCCGAGATGCCCATGGGCTGGGAGCCGCGCGGGCGCGATTTTCCGCGCCGCAACCGCATCATCTCCGGCCTGTCCTACGGCGTCGTGATCGTGGAGGCGGCGCGCCGTTCCGGATCGCTCATCACCGCACGCTTCGCTCTGGAACATGGGCGGGAGGTCTTCGCGGTCCCGGGGTCGCCCCTCGACCCGCGCGCCGAGGGCACGAACGATCTCATCCGCGAAGGGGCTACCCTCTGCGCGAGCGTCGAGCACGTCACGAGCGTCCTCGAGCCGCTGATCGCTTCAGGATCCCGGACCGAGACGGGGGCGGAGGAAACTCATCAGCACCTGGATACCCAGGAGTTGTGGGACGAGCTCGACCTCCCGGAAATCCCCCGGGCTCCCACAGGCTCCGTCCCACCGGCAGCCGGGTGGCACGACGGCCACGCGGATCCGGCGACCGGTCTCATCGAGCTCCTCGGCCCGTCGCCGATCTCGGTGGATGATCTGGTGCGCCAATCCGGATGGCCGATCCGCGCCGTTCAGACCGCTTTGCTCGAACTCGAAATGGCAGGGCGCCTGGAACGCCATGGCGGCAATGCGGTCTCCCTGATCCCGGGCCGCTGATCCTGGAGGATCAGTCATCGCATTCTTCGGACCGCACGCCGGGCCGCGGCACCGTGTCAGGGCCGGGATCGGACCGGATCCGATTTCTGTCAGTGCGGCCCTTCGCGTCCGCACCATGCATCATGTCATTCGCTTTTCGGTTTGGACGACCCGCGCGGCTTCGAGCCTCGCCATATCCAGAAGATAGGCCAGCAAATCCATCCTCGTCTGCCGCGCGAGATACGACAGCTCAGCCGTGAACTCGGCGATGTACTGCGCCGTCTCGACCGCGCTCATGCCATCCTCGTGAAACCTCCGGGTCGGAGCGGCGGCCTTCTGGTCATGAGGCGAGGGAGCGGGAAGGACGCGGCGCGGAGGCTTGGACATGTGGTGCGGCTGTGTCTCTGTTTCAGTCCGCATCATTATCTATACAACCGAAGATTAAACAAGAGTGACTTATATAACTCTCAGTTGCAAATCTGTGCCGGGCGATCAACCCAAAAGAGAGATCATGATCGGCATGGAACCGAGAGCCAGCAGGGTCTGCAGGGTCAGAATCTCCGCCATCAGCGGTGCGTTGCCGCCCATCTGCCGCGCCAGCACGTAGCCGGCCGCTGCGGAAGGTACGGAAGCGGCGATGATCGTGACCAGAAGGTCGTTTCCGCTCACCCCACCGTAGCGGGCGAAGGTCACGGCGGTGACCGGCATCAGGGCGAGCTTGCAGCCTGTGGCCAGCGCGTGGGGAAGGCCGGGCCTGGCAAGCCGCCGGATGTCGAGGCCGGCTCCCACGATCAGAAGCCCGGCCGCCAGCGAGGCGCGCCCCATCAGGTCGATATAGGCGGTCACGGGCTTCGGCAGCGGCGGCGCGAGAAGATTGAGCGTCAGGCCCACCGCGCAGGACCAGATGAACGGATTCGTGGCGAAGGAGCGGAGGATGGCCCAGGGGCTCTGCCGGGGTCTGCCGGCGAAGCGGATGAACACATAGACGGCGAGCAGGTTCAGAAGCGGCACCATGGCTGCGATCGCGACCGCGATCAGGGCGATGCCGCGCTGGCCGAACAGGCTTCCGGCGACGGAAAGAGCCACGAAGGTGTTCCAGCGCGTGGCCCCCTGGAAGATCGAGGTGAAGCTCGGCCCGTCGATGCCGGCATGGCGCTCCAGGAGAGGGCGGAGCACCAGCATGAGGCTCGCCATGAGCAGGATGGATCCGACGAGTGCAGCCCCGACGCCTAGGACCGGCACCGATCCGAGATCCGCCCGGGCGAGCGTGTCGATGATGAGCGCAGGGAAAAAGATCACATAGGTGGCCCGCTCGAGCCCGGCCCATTGCTGCTCGTTGACGAAGCCCGTGGCGCGGCACAGCCAGCCGGTGGCGATGATCAGGAATGTCGGGATGAGGCTGGCGAAGACAGCGGACATGGGAATGCTTGCAGGGCCGGAGCTATCCCGGCGAAAGAAGGGAACAAGCCGCTTAAGGCTTAAATCCAGGGTCGACAAGCGCGGCTTTAGTCCCCATTGGACATGAAGCTCTCACGCCCCACTTTCATTTTCCTTTTCGTCCTGTCCCGCCCGAGGCCCCGATGATCCAGGTGACGAACAGCATCGCGCTCGACGAGGCCGAGGTTCAGGAGAGTTTCATCCGCGCCTCGGGACCCGGCGGGCAGAACGTCAACAAGGTGGAATCGGCCGTCCAGCTGCGCTTCGACGTTCGCAACTCGCCGTCCCTGCCGGAGGATGTGAAGGCGCGCCTGGAGCGGGCCGCCGGGAAGAGGCTGACGAACGAAGGTGTGCTGATCATTACGGCCCAGCGGTTCCGCACGCAGGAACGAAATCGGGAGGACGCCGTAAACCGCTTGGTCGAGCTGATCCGTCAGGCCACGGAGCGCCCGAAGCCGAGACGGCCGACGAGGCCGACCCTGGCCTCCAAGAAGCGCAGGCTGGAGGCCAAGGGCCGACGCTCGGAGATCAAGAAGGGCCGAGGGGCCAAGCCGGCTTTCGACTGACGCGAAACCGGGTCAGCTGTATCGCCCCGCTTCCACCTCCGCCGTGTCCGGCACGGTGCGTGTGGTCAGGGCAAGGCCCACCTCGAGAGCGCCGACGATGACGTGAGGCCACATGACCCGGTCGGCGAAGCCGAAGAGCCAAGGCGAAACCAGGAGCAGCAGGCCGCCCGCGATGTCGATGCCCAGATGCAGCGGCATGGGAATGAGCTTGACCACCGAGAGCTCGAAATCGGTGATGAGCGCCATGCCGATAATCGCGACGCCCAGGATGGTGGGAACCCATTGGGCGGCGCTGCCATCCGCAAAGCCCAGCAGGTACGGGACAGCGAGCAGCAGAAGACCCACTATGTAGTCCATGACGCCGTGGATTCGGGTTGATACGAAACGCATAAGATTGCTCCCTCCAGCGCTGCATTGATTGCAAGTCGAGAGGGACAAGATTGCTCCCTCCAGCACTGCATTGATTGCAATTCGAGAGGGAAAGGAATTTTTCACCCGGTTGTTCCATCGCCGCGCTGACCGAACGCAGGGAAGCGAAGAAATGATGACCTATGTTAATTTTCCGGCGGATAGATGTGTTCGCGGCCACGGAAATCCGAAACCGTTTGGCAGCCGTCCCTCTCCCTGACGCTATCGGGAGTGATCACGGCTTTCCCGTATCCGCCCGGGATATCGAGCACGTAAGTCGGCTGGCACAGTCCGGAGATGCGTCCGCGAAGCGCCGCCACGAGCCTCCGGCCCTCTTCGAGGGACAGGCGGAAATGGCTCGTGCCCGGGGCAAGGTCCGGATGGTGAAGGTAATAGGGCCTGATGCGCGTCTCCACGAAGGCGCGCATGAGGCTGGCCAGGACGTCGGGATCGTCGTTGACGCCCTTGAGCAGCACCGATTGGCTGAGCATGACGATGCCCGCATCCACCAGCCGGGCGCAGGCGGCACGGGCAGCGGGCGTGAGCTCGCGCGGGTGGTTGGCGTGGAGCGCGACATACGTGGTCTTTCCGCTTTCCTTCATGCCCGCGATAAGAGCTTCGTCGATCCGCTCTGGCACGACTGCCGGGACCCGAGTGTGAAAGCGGACGACCTTCACGTGATCGATGGCGGCAAGTCGCTGCATCAACTCGGAGAGGCGTCTTGGCGAGAGCACCAGCGGGTCGCCTCCGGTGAGGATGACCTCCCAGATTTCCGGGTGCCCGCCAATATAGGCGAAGGCCCTGTCCAGGGCGCCCGAGGAGAGGGTGCCGAGGCCCTGGGGGCCGACCATCTCGCGACGGAAGCAGAACCGGCAATAGACCGGGCAAACATGCACGGCCTTCAGGAGCACCCGGTCGGGATAGCGGTGCACGATTCCCTCGACGGGCGAATGGGAGAGGTCGCCGATGGGATCCTCGCGCTCCTCCGGCCCCGTCGCGAGTTCCGCGGGATCGGGCACGAACTGGCGTGCGATGGGATCGTTCGGATCGGCCCGGTCGATCAGGCCGGCCATGGCGGGGCTGACGGCGATGGCGTAGCGCTCGGCCACGGCCTCGATTCCGGCCAGCTCTTCGGGAGCGGCGAGGCCCGCCTCGGCCAGCTCCGCCGGCGTGCGAAGGGTGCTCAATGGTCCGTCTCCGGAACGGGAGCCCAGATCACCTGATCGATGCGCGACGCGCCGGTGGCGAGCATCACCAGCCGGTCGAAGCCGAGCGCGATGCCGCTGGCCTCGGGCATGTGGCCCAGGGCGGCCAGGAAATCCTCGTCCACGGGGTAGCGTTCTCCGTAAACCCGCATCTTCTCCCGCATCTCCGCCTCGAACCGCCGGCGCTGCTCGTCCGGATCGGTCAGCTCGCCGAAGGCGTTGGCCAGTTCCACGCCGCAGGCATAGAGCTCGAAACGCTCGGCCACGCGCGGATCGCGTGCCGTGGGACGGGCGAGCGCCGCCTCCGCAACCGGGTACTCGTCGAGAATCGTGGCGCGGCCGAGGCCGAGGTGCGGCTCGACCCGCTCCACCATGACGCGGCTGAAGAGGTCCGACCAGGTGTCGTCCTCGGCCGTGCGAATCCCGGCGCCGCGGAGGCTCGCCGCCAGGCAGTCCCGGTCCGTTGCCCCGCTCTCGTCGATGGAGGCGAGGAGGTCGATGCCCGCAAAACGCCGGAACGCTTCCGCCACGCTCAGGCGCCCTGGTTCCAGGAAGGGA
The DNA here is from genome assembly GCF_009830105.1 of Microvirga makkahensis. Lineage (GTDB taxonomy): Bacteria > Pseudomonadota > Alphaproteobacteria > Rhizobiales > Beijerinckiaceae > Microvirga > Microvirga makkahensis. The sequence goes on along the minus strand of NZ_WURB01000003.1, from coordinate 301,722 downwards.
TCGGTCCGCCTGCCCCCATAGGCGAGGGTGCGGGTGCCCGACGTCTCGGCGGCGAGCGCCAGCAGGGCGGCGCAATCCTTCATCAGCGCCTCGTAGCTTTCGCCCGCGCGATACCACTCGAGCATGGTGAATTCCGGGTGATGCAGGGGACCGCGCTCCCGGTTTCGATAGACATGGGCGAAGCATGCGATCCGGGCTTCGCCCGCCGTCAGCAGCTTCTTGCAGGCGAATTCCGGCGAGGTGTGGAGATAGAGGGGCGTCCGCGATCCGCCCAGGCCGACGGCCTCGGTCGCGAAGGCGTGCAGATGCGCCTCGTTGCCGGGGGAAATCTGGAGCGTGGCGGTGTCCACCTCCACGAAGTCGCGATCTGCGAAAAAGCTCCGGAAGGCCGCCTGGATCCGGTTGCGCCCCAAGAGGAAAGGGCGGCGATCCGCATGCACGTGCGGCGTCCACCAGGGGGAAGGAGCAGGCGTGGCGTTTTCCATCGTGGAGGACTTCCTAACACGTCAGGCTGGCGATTTCCGCCGAGATAGGCTAGTTGCGGCAGCGAAACCGAATATCGGCGTCGCCGGAGCCGGGCAGGCCGGCCCTGCGGCGCGCCCCTATCTGTCACAAGGAACGCTTCCCGTGAAGGTCATCGCCTCCTCGCTCCGCAAAGGCAATGTCGTCGACATCGACGGCAGGCTCTATGTCGTGCTCACCGCCCAGAACATCCACCCCGGCAAGGGCACGCCGGTCACCCAGCTCGACATGCGCCGCATCTCCGACGGCGTGAAGGTGTCCGAGCGCTACCGCACCACCGAGCAGGTCGAGCGCGCCTTCGTGGAGGACCGCGAATACACCTATCTCTATGAGGACGGCGAAGGCTTCCACTTCATGAACCCCGAGTCCTACGAGCAGGTTGCGGTTCCCGAAGACATCATCGGCGACCAGAAGCCCTACCTTCAGGAAGGCATGGCGGTGATGCTCTCGACCCATAACGGCGTGCCGATCGCCATCGAGCTGCCCGCCCGCGTGACCCTCGAGATCGTCGAGACCGAGCCGGTGGTAAAGGGGCAGACGGCCTCCTCCTCCTACAAGCCCGCGATGCTCTCAAACGGCGTGCGCACCATGGTGCCGCCGCACATCCAGGCCGGCACCCGCGTCGTGATCATGACGGAAGACGGCTCCTACGTGGAGCGCGCGAAGGACTGAGGTCCTTTCCCCGCTCGCGTCATCACGGGCCTGTGCCGGTGATCTCGACCCTCGGAGCGCCGCGTCTTTCTTCGTCGGGATGACCGGCACAAGGCCGGCCATCACGCCGAGCGCTGCGAACACAGCTTGAAGGGCAGGGGCTTTCGGTGGAGTTTCACCGAGATTCCTGCCCTTTCCATCTTCGGAGCTCGAATTCCAAATGGCCAGCGGTCTCTTCGCACCCATCAATTCCCTGGTGGCCGACGTCGGCAGCCCCCCGATCCCGGAGGCGCAGAGCTGGACTCGGCGCTACGACGGATCCTGCGGGCCGCTGATCAATCTCTCGCAGGCGGTTCCCGGCAATGCGCCCCATGCGAGTTTCCTGGAGCGCCTCGCCTCGGTCGCAGGCGAAGCCGGGACCTCCCAGTACGGGCCCATCACCGGCGATGCGGCTCTGAGGCAGGCCTATGCGGAGGAGGTGTCGCGCCTCTACGAGGGCCGCATTGAGGCGGCCGACACTGCGATCACGGCCGGATGCAACATGGCCTTCTTCGTCGCCATGATGCTACTCGCCCATCGCGGCGAGACGGTGCTGCTGCCGACGCCGTGGTACTTCAATCACCAGATGAGCCTGGACATGCTCGGCATCGAGGCGCGTCCGCTGCCGTGCCATCCGGAGAACGGATTTGTTCCGCGCATCGAGGATGCGGAGGCGCTGATCGACGAGACGGTGCGCGCCATCGTGCTGGTCACGCCCAACAATCCAACCGGAGCCGTCTATCCCGCGCATATCATCGAGGGATTTGCTCATCTGTGTGCCAGCCGCGGCATTTATCTCGTGATCGATGAGACTTACCGGGATTTCCTGCCGCAGGGGATGAACCGCGCCCATGGGCTCTTCAAGGGTGAGGCATGGCGGCAGAACGTGATCCAGCTCTACTCCTTCTCGAAATCCTATGCGATTCCGGGTCACCGCATGGGAGCCATCACCGCCGATGCCGCTCTCACCGGGCAAATCGCCAAGATTCTGGACTGCGTCCAGATCTGCGCGCCCCGAACGGCGCAGGCCGTCCTGCCCTGGGCCATCGAGGCCCTGCGTGGCTGGCGCGAGGAGAACCGTTCCGAGATCAACCGGCGTGCACAGGTTTTTCGGGAGGCGCTCGCGCCTCTGCCGGAGTGGCGCATTGAGTCGGTGGGGGCCTACTTCGCCTATCTGCGGCATCCGTTCGCGGGAGCGAAGGCACAGGCCGTCGCCGAGAAACTGGCGACCGAGCGCGGCGTATTGTGCCTGCCCGGCAGCTATTTCGGCCCAGGTCAGGAAGGACACCTGCGCATCGCCGTTGCCAATGTCGGCGCCGATGTCCTGGCCACGCTCACGGAGCGCCTGAAGGGGCTGACGCTCTAACCTCCGGGAGAGGGCGGTCACAATCTGCGTCGGCAACCCTTGGCAGATGGAGGCGGCGGTTGTTACTCTAAAAGGAACACCGGCGTTCTGCGAGAATGCCCAAGGATTTCAGTTTGACAGTGAAAGCCGATGCGACGACCGATGTGAGAGATCGACGCGCGGACCCATCTTCCGGGGCCGAGGATGGCTCGTCATGGCCTTCCCGACAATCGATGACATGGGGCAGGCGAGATGCGAGACGGCGGGCGTCGCGTAGCTACGCCGCCCTGGATCTCGGGACCAACAATTGCCGGCTACTCATCGCGGAGCCCGCCCATTACGGGTTTCGGGTCACCGACGCCTTTTCGCGAATCGTGCGGCTCGGCGAAGGACTCGGCCTCGGCAACGCCTTGAGCGAGGATGCCATCGAGCGCACGATCGACGCGCTTCGCGTGTGCCGCGACAAGATGATCGCCAAGGAGGTGATCCGCGCGCGTCTCGTGGCGACGGAAGCCTGCCGCCTCGCCGAGAACGGCGCCTCCTTCATCGAGCGCGTGCGCAGCGATCTCGACCTGGATCTGGAGATCGTGGACCGCAAGACGGAGGCTTATCTGGCCGTAACGGGCTGCGCGGCCCTGGCCGATCCGAAGGCCCAGTCCGTGGTCATCTTCGATATCGGAGGCGGATCGACGGAGATCGCCTGGCTCGACGGCCAGGCTCCTCATGCCTTCGCGGATCCGTGCAAGCGCATCCGTGCCTGGGATTCGTTGCCCGTCGGCGTCGTGACCCTGGCGGAGCGCCATGGCGGGGTGCACGTGACTCCCGAGAGCTTCGAGGGCATGGTCGAGGAGGTATCCGAGCTTCTCACGGATTTCTCTCTCGTGGCGGCGGAGGCGGGGCGGGCCAGGAACTTCCATCTCCTCGGCACCTCGGGAACCGTGACGACCGTGGGCGGAATTCACTTGGGCCTCGCCCGGTACGACCGGCGCAAGGTCGACGGCATGTGGATGCGCAACGGAGAGATCTCGACAGTGATGAACCGCCTGCTGCATTCCAATTTCCAGCAGCGGGCCGAAAATCCATGCATCGGCCGGGAGAGGGCCGATCTGGTCCTGGCGGGCTGCGCCATTCTCGAGGCGATCCGCCGGGCCTTCCCCTCGGATCGCCTGCGCATCGCGGACCGGGGCTTACGTGAAGGAATTCTGATGAAAATGATGAGAGAGGACAGCGTATGGCGGGGGGGAAGCCAACGGTGAGCACCAAGACCGGCTCGGGTGTCCGCAACCTCAAGCAGCGCGTGAAGACCGCGAACAAGCGGTCTCTTTCCTCCCAGAAATGGCTGGAGCGCCAGCTCAACGATCCTTATGTGGCCCGCGCCAAGCGAGAGGGCTATCGCTCGCGCGCGGCCTTCAAGCTGCTCGAGATCGATGAGAAATATCACATTCTGAAGCCAGGGCAGCGGATCGTCGACCTTGGCGCCGCTCCGGGCGGCTGGTCTCAGATCGCGGCCAAGAAGGTGGGGCCGAAAGGCAAGGTCGTCGGCATCGACCTCCTGCCGATCGATCCCATGGCGGGCGTCGAGTTCATCCAACTCGACTTCCTGGACGAGAGCGCTCCGGGCAAGCTCATCGAGATGCTGGGCGGACCCGCGGACGTGGTGATGTCGGACATGGCCGCCAACACCACCGGTCACAAGAAGACCGACCACCTGCGCATCATCGGCCTCGCGGAGGCCGCGATCTACTTCGCCCGGGAGATCCTGGCGCCCGGTGGCGTCTTCGTCGCCAAGGTGTTCCAGGGCGGCACCGAAAACCAGCTCCTGGCGGATCTCAAGCGCGACTTCGCGGTGGTGCGCCACGTGAAGCCTGCGGCAAGCCGGGCGGATTCGGCGGAACTCTACGTGCTGGCGACCGGTTTTCGGGGTGCGGCGGACCGGACGCCTTAAGCCTCGAGGGGCTCCTGCGTGGTCGCCGCTGATGGAAGGACCACGCACATGACACCGCACAAGATCGGAATCATCGGCCTCGGCAAGATCGCCCAGGACCAGCACCTGCCGGTGATCCGGGCCAATCCGAACTTCGAGCTGCTGGCAGTGTCGAGCCAGCGCGGACTCGTGCCTGACGACGCGAGGTACAGTTTTCAGGATTATCGCGATCTCCTGGGGCTCAAGGACCTGGAGGCGGTGGCCGTGTGCACGCCGCCGCAGGTGCGCCACGCCATCGCCCGCGAGGCGCTTCTGGCCGGAAAGAATGTACTGCTGGAGAAGCCTCCCGCCGCCACGCTGAGCGAACTGGAGGACCTCAGGCGGATTGCCGAGAAGGTGGGCAGGACCGTCTTCACCACTTGGCATTCGCAGTACAACAAGGCCGTCGAAGAGGCGCGGAAGGCGCTCGCCGGCTGGTCCATCAAGCGCCTGCAGGTGACCTGGAAGGAGGATGTGCGCCACTGGCATCCGGGCCAGCAATGGATCTGGGAGGCAGGCGGATTCGGCGTCTTCGACCCCGGCATCAACGCACTCTCCATCGTCACCCGCATCATGCCGGAGCCGGTCTTCATCAAGGCCGCAGATCTGGAATTTCCCGCCAACAGGGACGCGCCGATTGCAGCGACCCTGCAATTCCACACCGGCCATACGGACGGCAATCTTCAGGCCGTGTTCGACTGGCGCCAGACCGGGCCGCAGAGCTGGGACATCGAGGTGGAGACGGAGGCGGGCTTCGCGCTCAAGCTCATGCACGGCGGCAGCTGTCTCGAGATCGACGGACGCCTTGTGGTGAAGGAGGAGCCCGCCGAATACCAAGGCATTTATCGCCGCTTCGACGCCCTCCTCACCATCGGCCGCTCCGAGGTCGATGACGCCCCATTCCGCCTCGTGGCCGATGCCTTCATGGTAGGCCGCCGGGTGCCGGTGGAGGCATTCGAGGATTGAGAGCTACGAGGAGAGGCGTCACGGTCGCACCTCCCGTCATCACCGGCTCTGTGCCGGTGATCCCGATCCGTGGAGCGCGCTCCATTCGGAAGCGCGATGGCCAACCCCCGAACGAGTCCGCGATTGGCCATGATGTCGAAGGATCATGTCATGACGTTGAAAATGGCCGCTATGCCAAGTGCTTCTTCAGGAAATCCACCGTGCGGCTCCAGGCGAGATCGGCGGCGTCCTTGTCGTAACGGGCGGCGTTGGTGTCGTTGTTGAAGGCGTGATTCGCACCCTCGTAGACGTAGAGCTCGTAGGTTTTGCCCGCCTGCTTCAAGGCCGCCTCGTAGGCCGGAATTCCCGCGTTGATGCGATCGTCGAGACCGCCGTAATGCAGCATGAGGGCAGCCCGGATCTTCGGCACGTCCTCCGCTTTCGGCTGACCGCCGTAATAGGCCACGCCCGCGCTGAGGTCCGGCTCGTTCGTGGCGAGGTTGTTGACCGCAGCGCCGCCCCAGCAGAAGCCGATGGCGCCGACCTTGCCGTTGCCCTCGGAATGGGCCTTGAGATAGGCCACCGCGGCCTTGCCGTAGGCGATCACATCCGGCTGTTTCAACTGGCCGATCATCTCGCGGCCCTTGTCCTCGTCGGCGGGCGTGCCGCCCATGGGCGAGAGGTAATCGAGGCCGAGCGCGAGAAAGCCTTCGGTCGCCATGCGGCGGGTCACATCCCTGATGTGTGGGTTGAGGCCCCGGTTCTCGTGTATGACGAGCACGGCGGGCAGTTTGCCGGAAGCGTCCTTCGGCTTCACGAGATACCCCTCGAGCCCCTGCGCTCCGGGAATGTCGACGGTCTGCGCCGTGATGCGCGGGTCGTTTTCCTGCACGACCTGCGCCATGGCGTAGTTGTTCTGCAGGATCGGCAGAAGCGCGGCTGCGGCCGCGGTGCTGCCGGCCAGCGCCGCCAGCTTGTCGAGGAAGGAGCGGCGGCTCATGCCGCCATGAGTGAAGTCGTCGTAGAGGTCTATGATACGTTGATCCATGGCGGCCTCCCGGTCGAAAGCCATGGTAACGCAAACCTAGCGGCGTTCCACCTCCTCACCGAGATTTGTAGTGCCGTCGCCGAGGCCTGTCGCAGGCGGCTTCTGCTCCAGAGCCCGATGGCCCGACATCTCCGCGCCCGCCGTGGGTTCGAGGCGCGCGAAGACGAAACCGGCGAGGGCCGAGACCGCCGCCACGGCCCAGAAGGCCGGACCGAAATCTTCCGCGGCGATGGCCGAACGGCCATGCCAGTGAGCGGTCGCTTCCACCGCAAAGGCGCCGAACGCCACGCCCACGCTCAGCGCCACCTGCTGGACCGCGCTCGACAGGCTCGTCGCGTGACTCATGTCGCGCTTCGACACCTCAGCGTAGGCGATGGCGTTGAGGCTCGTGAACTGGAGTGAGCGGAAGCAGCCGCCGATCAGGAGGATGAGCATGATCAGCCAATGGGGTGTCGTGGCCGTGAATAATCCATGAAAGGCGATGAAGGCGGCTCCGATGAAGGCGTTGGCAATCAGTACCCGGCGAAAGCCGAAGCGTTCCAGGATGCGCTTGGCCATGGTCTTCATGAACAGCGCGCCCACCGCTGCGATGAAGGTGAGCGATCCCGAGGCGACCGGACTCAGGCCGAAGCCGATCTGGAGCATGAGCGGCAGGAGAAACGGGATCGAGCCGACCCCGACCCGGAACAGCGAGCCGCCGACGACGCTGATGGCGAAGGTTGGTACCTTTAGCAGGTCGAGCCTCAGGACCGGGTGCGGCGTCCGTTTGGCATGCCATACGTAAGCCGCCACGCTGATGGTGCCGATGACCACGCAGGCGAGCGAGACGGACTCGGGGATCAGATGGCGTCCCCCGGAGGCCAATCCCAGCATCAGGAGCGCGAGGCCGAGGCCCGAGAGCAGGAAGCCTGCCACATCGAGGGGCGGGGTGTCGTCTTCACGGATGTTCGGAACGTACATCGTGGCGAGCACGATGCCGAGGACGCCGATCGGGATGTTGATGAAGAAGATCCAGCGCCAATGGAAATAGGTGGTGATGAACCCCCCGAGGGGTGGGCCGACCACGGGGCCGACGAGGGCGGGAATGGTCAGCAGCGCCAGGGCCTGGACCACCTCGTTACGGGAAACACTGCGAAGGATCACCAGACGTCCGACCGGCACCATCATGGCTCCGCCCATGCCCTGCACGAAGCGGGCGATGACGAAGCCTGCCAGGGAATCCGCTCCGGCGCTGGCGAGAGAACCGGCCATGAACACGGCGATGGCCGCGGTGAAGATGGTCCGGGCGCCGTATTTGTCCGCCATCCAGCCCGAGATCGGAATGAAGATCGCAAGGCTCACGAGATAAGACGTAAGGGCCAGCTTCAGGGCGATGGGGTCGGTGCCCAGATCGAGCGCAATCATCGGAAGCGAGGTGGAAATCACCGTCGAGTCCATGTTCTCCATGAACAGGGCGGTGGCGACGATCAGCGGGAGAACACGAACCTTGCGCAGCATGACCCGGGGGACTTAGCGCTCTCAGGAAAGGTTGCAAAGCCGTTTCGCGCACGGCAGATCTTCGGGGAATGCGGCACTCGCCCCTTTGCGAAAGCGAAACACCGTGCTACGGACCCGTGCCAACTCGTCAAAGCGTTATCGCTTCATCCGCCGCGCACATCCTAAGGAGTTGGCCATGGCCTCAATCGTCACGAACAAGATCATCGAAGGACTGACCTTCGACGACGTGCTGCTTCGGCCCGGTCGCTCCGAGGTGCTCCCCGGCGACGTGAACGTCTCGACCCGGCTGACCCGCACCATCCACCTCAACATGCCGATCATCGCGTCCGCCATGGATACGGTAACGGAGGCGCGCATGGCCATCGCCATGGCCCAGAACGGCGGTCTCGGCGTGATCCACCGCAACCTGGAGCCTGAGGCTCAGGCTGAGCAGGTGCGCCTCGTGAAGCGCTATGAATCGGGCATGGTGATGAACCCCATCACGATCCACCCGGACGAAACGCTCGCCGATGCGCTGGCGATGATGAAGCACCACGGCATCTCCGGTATCCCCGTAGTCGAGCGGGGCCCGAGCGGGGCCAAGGGCAAGCTCGTCGGCATTCTCACCAACCGCGACGTGCGCTTCGCCAACAATCCCGGCCAGCCGGTTTCCGAGCTCATGACCAAGGACCGGCTCATCACGGTCCGCGAGGGCGTGAGCCAGGACGAGGCGCGCCGTCTCCTGCACCAATTCCGTATCGAGAAGCTGCTGGTGGTGGACGATCATTTCCGCTGCATCGGCCTCATCACGGTGAAGGACATCGAGAAGCAGGTGGCCTACCCGAGCGCCGCCAAGGACGAGCAGGGCCGCCTCCTCGTCGCCGCCGCCACGACGACGGGCGAGCAGGGCTTCGAGCGGGCCGAGCGCCTGATCGATGCGGGCTGCGACGTGGTCGTGGTCGACACAGCTCACGGCCATTCGGTGAAAGTTCTGGAGAGCGTCACACGCGTGAAGAAGCTTTCGAACGCCGTTCAGGTCGTGGCCGGCAACGTGGCGACCCGCGAGGGCGCCCAGGCGCTCATCGACGCGGGCGCGGACGCGGTGAAGGTCGGCATCGGGCCGGGTTCCATCTGCACCACCCGTATTGTGGCAGGCGTCGGCGTGCCCCAGCTCACGGCCATCATGGAGGCCGTCGAGGCCGCTCACGCGGCCGATATCCCGGTGATCGCCGACGGCGGCATCAAGTTCTCGGGCGATCTCGCCAAGGCCCTCGCGGCCGGTGCCTCCTGCGCCATGGTGGGCTCGCTGCTCGCGGGGACGGACGAAACCCCCGGCGAGGTGTTCCTCTACCAAGGGCGCTCCTACAAATCCTATCGCGGCATGGGCTCGGTCGGCGCGATGGCCCGCGGCTCAGCGGATCGCTACTTCCAGGCGGAGGTGCGCGACACCCTCAAGCTCGTGCCGGAAGGTGTCGAGGGGCAGGTGGCCTATAAGGGCCCGGTCTCGGGCGTTCTCCACCAGCTCACGGGAGGCCTTCGCGCCTCCATGGGTTATGTGGGAGCCGCCACCCTCCCGGAATTCCGCGAAAAAGCGCAGTTCATCCGCATCTCCAGCGCGGGCCTGCGAGAGAGTCACGTCCATGACGTCACGATCACCCGAGAGAGCCCGAACTACCCGACGCGGAGCTGAGATCAGCCCGAGTTCCCACTCATGAGCGTCACCGCCGTCCTCCTGCCCGTCTTCGTCCAGGTCGGGCTCGCCTTTCTGCTGCTTCTCCGGCTGGGGAGCTCCCGCGTCGCGGCGCTCCGCAGGGGGGAGGTGAAAACGGGCGACATCGCCCTGGGCGAGCGCAACTGGCCGAAGCGGGTCCTTCAGCTCCAGAACGCGTTTCACAACCAGTTCGAGCTGCCGGTGCTGTTCTATGCTCTGGCGGCCCTCGCATTGGTCACGCGCAAGGCGGACGTGCTCTTCGTGGTGATGGCGTGGATGTTCGTGGCGACCCGGCTGGTTCACGCCTATATCCACACCACATCCAACAGGGTGATCTGGCGCTTTCAGGCCTTCGCGGCCGGCGTGCTGATCCTGGCCGCCATGTGGATCGTTTTCGGCTTCCGGATCTTCTTCGCGGAGGCCGCCATCTGAAAGGTGGGATGAGCGGCATCGCCCGTCCCGCCCGACCGCCCGGTTATGCTTGCCGCCGTTGAGCCAGATCTTGGCGTTGGTCAGCTTGCGCGAGGCGGAATTGGGTAGACGCCGTCAGAAGCTTCGAGAGAAACGTGCGGAATGCACGCGGCTCTCGAATTCACTTCTGAACGTGTCGGAGAACAGGAAACAACGTGCCGCTATCGCGGCCAAGCTTGAGCGTGCTTATTCGATGACACCTGCAGCCCGTATCTCCGCCGCCATCGAGGTTCTCGGCGATCTCGAAGCCCGCCGCCGCCCGGCCGCTGACGCTCTCAAGGATTGGGGGCTGTCCCATCGTTTCGCGGGCTCGAAGGACAGGGCCACGATCGCCAGCCTCGTCTACGACTCCCTGCGCCGCAAAGCCTCCGCCGCCTGGATCATGGGAGAGGCCACGCCACGCGCCGTGGTGCTCGGCATGCTGCGCCTCCAACGCGGCATGGACCCGGAAGCGGTTGCAGCTCTTTGCTCGGGCGAGCGTTTTGCGCCCGAGCCGCTCTCGGCCACCGAACGGGAGAAGCTGGCGGCGGCCAGCCTCGAAGGGGCGCCTGCCCACGTGGCGGGCGATTTTCCGGAATGGATCGAGCCCTCGCTCCGGCGGATCTTCGGGGAGGAGCTGATTCCCGAGATGCAGGCTCTGACCACCCGCGCGCCGCTCGACTTGAGGGTGAACGCCCTCAAGGTACGCTCCCGGGAGGAGGCACACGATGCCTTGCCTCATCTCGGCGCGATCGAGACGCCTCTGTCGCCCCTTGGCCTGCGAATCGCGCCGTCCGAGGACGGACGCGGCCCCGCCGTGCAATCGGAGCCCGAGTTCATCAAGGGCTGGATCGAGATCCAGGACGAGGGCTCGCAGCTCGCGGCCCTGCTGTCCGCCGCGAGGCCCGGCGAGCAGGTTGTCGATCTCTGCGCGGGCGGTGGCGGCAAGACCCTCGCCCTTGCGGCCATGATGGAGAACCACGGGCAGATCTACGCCACGGACGGCGACACGCGCCGTCTGGCCCCCATCCACGACCGTCTGATCCGCGCGGGCGTGCGCAATGTCCAGGTTCGGACCCCGCGGAGCGGTGCGGATGCGGTCACCGATCTGAATGGCCGGATCGACTGCGTGCTGGTGGATGCGCCCTGCACGGGCGTGGGCACCTGGCGGCGCAACCCGGATGCCAAATGGCGGCTGCGTCCCGGCAGCCTGGAGGTAAGGCGGAAAGAGCAGGCGACCGTTCTTGACCGCGCCGCTTCTCTGGTGAAGCCGGGCGGGCGGATTGTCTACATCACCTGCTCGATCCTGCCGGAGGAAAATGACGAGGCGCTCGAAGGCCTGCTCCAGCGCGATCCGGGATTCGATGTGGTAAAGGCCGATGAGCTGCTTGCTTCGGCGGGGCTGTCGACGCTCTCCTCCTTCGTGCGCATGACGAGCCATGGGCTTCAGCTGACGCCGGGAAGGACGGGGACGGACGGCTTCTTCGTTTCGTGCCTCAGAAGGCGGTAAGACTGAAAGGACGCTCTAGAAACCTGCCCCCTTTACAGCCGCTTTGGCGGGCACGGGCAGTTGCACCGACTCCGAAGCGGAGATCTGTGTCCGTCGAACGGCGTCGAGCGCGCTGACCGACGCGGCGTGGCGGGAGTAAGTCTTTCTCAGGAAGGCCTCGTCCTCCTTCAACTCGCTGCACCTCAGGTGCTTGAGGGCCCGCTTGGCCTCCATGGTTCTGAGCATGTGCCGTCTGTCCTCGTCTTCCCAGTGGGCACATCCCAGCTTCCGGGTGATGAATTCGCGAACCTCGGGGAGGGCGCCCCGGCTGAGCTCTTCGACCCTCTGCAAAGACAGACCTTCGGGAACTCCCGCACCTGGAAAGAGGAGTCCAAGTGTTGAGAAAATCGTTATAAACGCGTAACGCGCCATGGCAGCCCCTTCAAAGGGCATGACACCTCGGCAGAGATGAGGGTAAAGCACCTACACGATCCTTTACCGAGATATGCCCTTCTACCCTTAGTGAAATGATATGGCCCAGTCCCACGACAAGATCCTCATCGTCGACTTTGGTTCTCAGGTAACCCAGCTCATAGCCCGCCGGGTTCGCGAGGACGGCGTTTATTCGGAGGTAATCCCGTTTAATAAGGCGGCCGAAGCCATCCGGACCATGAAGCCCAAGGGCGTGATCCTGTCCGGAGGGCCGGAATCGGTCACGACCGATGCCTCGCCCCGCGCGCCCAAGGAGCTGTTCGAGGCAGGGCTCCCGGTCTTCGGTATCTGCTACGGACAGCAGACCATGGCGGCTCAGCTCGGCGGTCAGGTCGAGGGCGGGCATCACTCGGAATTCGGCCGCGCAGAGATCGAGATTCTCTCCGAGAGCCCGCTCTTTCAGGGCGTCTGGCAGGTCGGCAGGAAATATCCGGTGTGGATGAGCCACGGCGACCGAGTGACCAAGCTGCCCGACGGCTTCGAGGTTCTGGCGGCCTCCGAGAACGCGCCTTTTGCGGTCGTTGCCGATGAGGAGCACAAGTTCTACGGCGTGCAGTTCCACCCGGAAGTGGTGCATACGCCCCAGGGCGCGCAGCTGATCCGCAACTTCGTGCGCGACATCGCGGGTTGCAAGGGCGACTGGACCATGAAGGCCTTCCGCGAGGAGGCCGTCGAGCGCATCCGCGCCCAGGTCGGTTCCGGCCGCGTGATCTGCGGCCTGTCGGGCGGCGTCGACTCGGCGGTGGCAGCGGTTCTAATCCACGAGGCCATCGGCGACCAGCTCACCTGTGTGTTCGTGGATCACGGCCTACTGCGGGCGTCCGAGGCCGAGCAGGTGGTGAGCCTCTTCCGCGACCATTACAACATCCCGCTGGTGCACGTTCAGGCGCAGGATCTCTTCATTGGGGCGCTGGAGGGCGTGTCCGATCCGGAGGTGAAGCGCAAGACCATCGGCAGGCTTTTCATCGACGTATTCGACCAGGAGGCCAAGAAGATCGGCGGGGCGGACTTCCTGGCGCAGGGAACGCTCTATCCCGACGTGATCGAGAGCGTGTCCTTCACCGGCGGCCCCTCCGTTACCATCAAGAGCCACCACAATGTGGGCGGGCTCCCTGAGCGCATGAAGATGAAGCTCGTCGAGCCGCTTCGCGAGCTGTTCAAGGACGAAGTGCGCGTGCTCGGCCGCGAACTCGGCCTGCCGGAGGCTTTCGTGGGCCGCCATCCGTTCCCGGGCCCTGGCCTCGCCATCCGCGTTCCCGGTGAGATCACCCGCGAGAAGCTCGACATCCTGCGCAAGGCCGATGCGATCTATCTGGAGGAGATCCGCAACGCGGGTCTCTACGACGAGATCTGGCAGGCCTTCGCCGTGCTGCTCCCGGTCAAGACCGTGGGTGTGATGGGCGATGCGCGCACTTACGATCATGTCTGTGCGCTTCGCGCCGTCACCTCCATCGACGGCATGACGGCCGACTTCTATCCCTTCGACATGGCGTTCCTCGGCCGCGTCGCCACCCGCATCATCAACGAGGTGAAGGGCATCAACCGGGTGACCTACGACATCACGTCAAAGCCCCCTGGCACCATCGAGTGGGAGTGAGGTGGAAATGACGTCGAAGGTAGCCGTGACGCTCTACGGCATCAGGAACTGCGACACCATGAAGAAGGCCCGCGCCTGGCTCGATGCCAGGGGCGTCGCCTATACTTTCCATGACTACAAGGCGGAGGGCATCGACCGCGCGCGGCTCGATGCCTGGGTGCGCGAGACGGGGTGGGAGACGCTTCTCAACCGGGCTGGCACGACCTTCCGAAAGCTGCCCGACGCGGACAAGGCCGGTCTCGATGCGGAGAAGGCCATCGCGCTCATGCTCGACCAGCCCTCGATGATCAAGCGCCCCGTGCTCGATCACGGGGGGCGTATCCTCGTGGGGTTCAAGCCCGAGCAGTACGAAGAGGCTGTCGCGTAGGGCGCCTTCCGTCACCCAAGGGCTTGGCCCGGGATCCACGTTGAAGGGCGTGGCGGATTCCAATGCGTGGATGGCCGTGACGAGCACGGCCACGACGATCGAAGGCAGCGAAGGGCTGTCGGATCAGCGCGACCACTTCCGGTCACGAGCTCGGCCTCCCTGTGGAAGCGCCGTTCTTGTCGCATCGAGATGCGGCGCACCGTGACGGAGCTGCGAAAAGGCATTTCTTCGAGCCTGCGGAACATTCTCAGGTCGGCTTCGCTTGGGTGGTGCCCTGTTCGCCCCAGTATCCGTTAAAAAGGGTAACGGCCTCCCAGACCCACTCTTCCGCCCGTGCGAGCGGGGGATTTGGCTTGCGGCGGAAGGACATGGCGGCACACTCCTTCAATGTGAAGAGACAACCAGGAGCCCTGATGGAAGGAGATCGAAAAGCCGTCGCAAGACGGCCGCGATGACCTTTGGGCTGTCGCCCGGACATGCGGCATCGCCATGACCGGATATGCGCAATCACGTCTTTCGCACCTAATAAAAAGGCGGGCTCGAAGGCCCGCCTTGATGGTTTGTCGCCGAGACCCCCTTACTCGATCTTCGGCGGCTCGTCGAAGTTGAGGCCGGGGAGCCCGCCCGGGGCGCCCGGGATTCCGAGGCCCGGCACCAGAAGCTCGTCCAGCTTCTTCTGCACCGCGGCCGGATCAACGGCCGGGCCGGCGGATTTGTAGTGGGTCACGATCTGCGGGAACAGGATCACGATGGCGACCATGATCAGCTGGATCACCACGAACGGCACGGAGCCCCAGTAGATCTGCCCTGTCGTGACCGGCTCCATGCGCTTGCCCGTGACTTTGTCGACGTAGGGCACCTTCGGAGCGACCGAGCGAAGGAAGAACAGGGCGAAGCCGAAGGGCGGGTGCATGAAGGAGGTCTGCATGTTCACGCCGAGCATGACGCCGAACCAGATCAGGTCGATTCCCAGCTTCTCCGCGGCGGGTCCCAGAAGCGGGATCACGATGAAGGCCAACTCGAAGAAGTCGAGGAAGAAGGCCAGGAGGAAGACCATGATGTTGACGACGATCAGGAAGCCCACCTGTCCGCCGGGAAGCGAAGTCAGCAGGTGCTCCACCCAGAGGTGCCCGTTCACGCCGTAGAAGGTGAGCGAGAACACGCGCGCGCCGATCAGGATGAAGAGCACGAACGCCGAGAGCTTCGCCGTCGCTTCCGTCGCCTGACGGAGAATCGAGAAATTGAAGCGGTTCGGGTTGTTGTCGAGCCTGCGCTTGACCGCGGCGAGGATCACCGCTCCGAGCGCGCCCATGGCGCCGCCTTCCGTCGGCGTGGCAAGGCCGATGAAGATCGTGCCGAGCACGAGGAAGATGAGCAGCAGCGGAGGCACCATGACGAAGGTGACCTGCTGCGCCATGTTCGACATGAGGCGCAGGCCCGTGGATCGCTCGACGAGACCGACGACGAGCGCGTAGACCGCGCCCGCGAGCACCATCTCCATGGTGAGCGCAAGCCCCTCATGACCTTGGCTGTAGAGCAGGTAGTAGAGCCCCGCGAGAGCGGCCACGAGGACAGCCGAGATCGCGGTGCGCTTCGCGCCGAGCATCTTGTTCATGAGCGCGCAGATGAGCGCCACCACGGTTCCCACGCAGATCGTGAGGATCACGAAGTCGGCGCCCGCCTTGGTGTCGGTCTGCGAAAGCACATAGTAGCCCACGAGGCCGGAGAAGACGACGAGGATACCGAGCTGCCAGACGCCGCGCGAGCCGTTAGGCTCCCGGTAGCCGACGGCCTCCAGGGGGAGACCGGGAGCCGCCTTCGGGTTGATCATCGAAGCCAGGAAGATGTAGCTGGCATAAAGGCCGGACAGGATCAGGCCGGGCAGGAACGCACCCTCGTACATGTCGCCGACCGAACGGCCGAGCTGGTCGGCCATGACGATAAGCACGAGTGAGGGCGGGATGATCTGGGCGAGCGTACCCGACGCCGCGATGATGCCAGTGGCGAGGCGCCTGTCATAGCCGTAGCGCAGCATGATGGGCAGCGAAATGAGACCCATCGAGATCACCGAGGCCGCCACGACGCCCGTGGTGGCGGCGAGCAGGGCGCCCACGAACACCACCGCATAGGCGAGGCCGCCGCGCACCGGACCGAAGAGCTGGCCGATGGTGTCGAGCAGATCCTCCGCCATGCCGGAGCGCTCAAGGATCAGCCCCATGAAGGTGAAGAACGGGACTGCGAGCAGCACCTCGTTCGACATGGTGCCGAAGACGCGGTCGGGCAGGGCCTGGAGCAGCGGCCAGGAGAGATTGATGGTTTCCGGCGCCAGAGGCGCGAGCTCCACCGCGATGAAGAAGAAGAGAAGGCCGTTCGCGGCGAGCGCGAAGGCGACCGGATAGCCGAGGAGAAGGAAGACCACCAGCGCCGCGAACATGATCGGCGCGAGGTTCTGGGCAATGAAGGCAGCCATGGAAGAAAACTCCGGGGATCAGGGCAGGGCAGGGATCAGCGGCTGCTGTGTCCCGGAGGCTCGGTTTCGGCCGCGATGCCCGACATCAGGCGTGCGGCCTCGGCCTCAGCCGTCGCCGCGTGCCCGCTGTGGTCGTGCGCGTCTTCCATCCGGCCCTGCATGATGGCGATCCGTTTGATGAGTTCGCTCATCCACTGGAAGAACAGGGAAATGAAGCCGAGAAGAATCAGGCCCTTCGCTGGCCAGATCAGAAGACCGCCGGCATTGGAGGAGACCTCTCCGGAGGCATAGGACTTCTCGAAATAGGGAGCCGAAAGCCACAGCATCAGCGCCACGAAGGGAAACAGAAAGAAGACGTGGCCGAGGATGTCGATCCAGTCACGGCCGCGCTTGGACAGGCGGCTGGAGACGATGTCGATGCGGATATGCTCGTTCGCGATCAGCGTCCAGGCGGCGCAGAGCATGAACACGGCGCCGAACAGGTACCATTGCAGCTCCAGCCAGGCGTTGGAGGAGACGCCGAAGAACCGGCGGATGATGGCATTGATGGCGGATACCAGGATGGCCACGACGATGGCCCAGGCCGCGATTTTGCCGACGCGTTCGTTGATCGCGTCGATGATACGAGAAAGCTTGATGAGCGCCGTCACCTTCTGCCTCCCCCTTTGAAGCGGTTTATGGTTGAAGTCGACGGCGTAGCTAACCGGTTTGCAACCGCCGAACCATGCCGCCTTAGTCTATGGTGAAGTTTGCCCGGGTCAGTACCCGGGAAATTTTCGTGCCGCAAGATACCTGATGTTAAAAGTTTAGGCTTCACAGGCATTTGTGGTTGATTCGAAACTTGCCGCATAAGAACGCCGCCGTCCCGGTGGGACTCCACCGCTCCTGAGGGGCGGTCACATAGCCAGAGCGGACAGGCGTGGCTATCATTTCCTATTCCCTAAGGAGATCGAATGTGACGCTGCTTGTTCTAGGCCTAATCCTGTTTCTCGGCACCCATTCCTTCAGCATGGCGCGCGGCCTCCGGGCGGCGGCCATCGGCCGCATCGGGCCCGGGCCGTTCAAGGGGCTCTATTCGCTCCTGTCCCTTGCCGGAATCGTTCTCATTGCCGTCGGCTACGGGCAGTACCGGGCGAACGGATATATCCCGGTCTGGGATCCGCCCGTCTGGACCCGGCACTTGGCGCTTCTGCTGGTCCTTGTCTCCTTCGTCTGCTTCGCGGCGGCCTATCTTCCAGGCCGCATCAAGCAGCGGCTCAAGCATCCCATGCTGGCAGGTGTCAAGATCTGGGCCTTCGCTCATCTGATCGCCAATGGAGATCTCGGTTCCATCCTGCTCTTCAGCTCATTCCTGGCGTGGGCGGTCGTGGCGCGCATCAGCGTGAAGCGCCGGGACGTGGCGGCCCAGCATGGCGGCACGGCGGCGCCCGCGGGTTGGCGCAACGACATCCTAGCCGTCGCGATCGGAGGTGCCGCCTATGTGGCTTTCGTGCTCTGGCTCCATCCGCTCCTGATCGGCGTGCCCGTCATGCCCGCGAGAGCGTGAAGCGACTTGTCCGAGGAAACCTCTGGAAACCTCTCGCCTTGCGCGGGGGGGTATGCTAGGCGACCCACTTCTATTCGAGGAGGCGGCCCGCTGGCCGCATGAGGACGATGGCCACGAACCGGAACGACGAGTTCATTCGCGAAGTCGATGAGGAATACCGCCGCGACCAGCTGGCGAAGATTTGGGCTCGCTACAATGGCCTCATCATCGCCATCGTCGTTCTTGTCGTGATCGGCGTCGGCGGCTGGCGCTATTGGGAGCATGTGCAGGAAACCCGCGCCCAGGCGGCCGCGGTTCGCTTCGAGGAGGCGCTGAAGCTTTCCAGCGAGAACAAGCCCCAGGAAGCCGAGGCTGCTCTGGAGGCGCTCGCGAAGGACGGCGACACCGGCTACAGCCTGCTCGCCCGCTTCCGGCTGGCCGCCGAGCAGGGCCAGCAGAACGCCGAACAGGGCGCCGCCGCCTATGATGCCCTGGCCAATGATGCGGGCGTGGCGCCGCTCTGGAAGGATCTGGCCCGTCTGCGCGCCGCCTGGCTGCGCCTCGACACCGCCGATCCGGCCCAGATCCGTCAGGTTGTCGAGCCCATGGCCGCCCCCGGCGACGCGTGGCGGCATACTGCGAGGGAACTCTTGGGGTTGTCGGGCCTTAAGGCAGGCGACATGGATTACGCCGGGCGCTGGTTCGACCAGATCGCGGCCGACCGTGAGACGCCTCCCGCCCTGCGGCAGCGGCTTGCGGTCTACACCGCTCTCGTGGCGGGTGGCCCCGTTCAAGTGACTCAGTAAAGTCGGAGCATCAGGGACATGACGCCCACCGTCGCCATTGTCGGGCGGCCGAATGTCGGCAAGTCGACTCTCTTCAACCGCCTCGTGGGCAAGAAGCTCGCGCTCGTCGACGACCGTCCGGGCGTGACCCGGGACCGGCGCGAGGGTGAGGCGCGTCTCGGCGACCTGGAGTTCCGGATCATCGACACCGCCGGGCTGGAGGAGGCGACGGAGGAGTCGCTCCTGGGCCGCATGCGCGCCCAGACCGAAGCCGCCATCGAGGATGCGGACGTCATTCTCTTCGTGGTCGATGCGCGCGTGGGCGTGCTGCCCGCCGACAGGCCCTTCGCCGAGATGGTGCGCCGCTCCGGCAAGCCCGTGATCCTCATCGCCAACAAGGCCGAGGGCGGCGCGGGTATGGCCGGAGCCTACGACGCCTTCTCGCTGGGTCTCGGCGAGCCGGTGCCGCTCTCCGCCGAGCACGGTGAGGGCATGGCCGATCTCTTCGAGGCCCTGATGCCTCTCTTCCCAGATCCCGACGAGGACGGGGAGGAGGAAGACCCCAACAAGCCCCTGCAGGTGGCCATCGTCGGCCGCCCCAATGCGGGCAAGTCGACACTCATCAACCGCATGGTGGGCGAGGACCGCCTGCTCACCGGTCCCGAGGCCGGAATCACGCGCGATTCCATCTCTCTCGACTGGGAATGGCGCGGGAAGCCCGTGAAGCTGTTCGACACGGCGGGCCTGCGCAAGCGCGCCCGCGTCGAGGACAAGCTCGAGAAGCTCTCCGTCGCGGATGCCCTGCGCGCGGTGCGCTTCGCCGAGGTGGTAGTGGTGTTGCTCGACGCGACGATCCCCTTCGAGAAGCAGGATCTCTCCATCGTCGATCTGGTCGAGCAGGAGGGCCGCGCCCTCGTGATCGGCCTCAACAAGTGGGACCTCGTGGCCGACAAGCCGGGCCTGCTGACGGAGCTGAAGGAAAAGGCCGCCCGCCTGCTGCCGCAGGTGAAGGGCGCGCCCGTGGTGCCGCTCTCGGGGCTCGCGGGCAACGGCATCGACCCGCTCATGAAGGCGGTGTTCCAGGTCTACGAGACCTGGAACCGGCGCATCTCGACGGCAAAGCTCAATCAGTGGCTTCAGGAGGCCATCGACGCCAACCCGCCGCCCGCCGTCTCGGGCCGCCGCATCAAGATCCGCTACATGACCCAGGTGAAGTCGCGCCCGCCGCATTTCGCCATCTTCGGCAACCAGCTCGACGCCCTGCCGAAGAGCTACACCCGCTACCTGGTCAACAACATCCGCGAGGCCTTCGACCTGCCGGGCGTCCCGATCCGCGTGTCCCTGCGCATGGGGCAGAACCCGTTCGACAAGGACCGGAAGTAGGCGCGCGCCGCCTTTGCCCTTTGCGGCGGAGCCGTGGGCAAAGGGCAAAGGCCAGGTGAACGGCGGAACCGGTTTCCTCCGTGTCATCACCGGCCTTGTGCCGGCGATCTCTGTCCGTTGAGGCGCGGTGCTCTTCTTCGCCGGGATGGCCAGGACAGGCCGGTCATGACGGCGCATAGGTGCCGAAGGGCCTCACTCCTCAGACCTTCTGAATACGCTCCGGCTCTCCGTCCTGCGTCCGACGAGTTCCGGAGGCGCAGCGCTGTTCTGGATCGGGATCATCGGCGCGAGGCGGGAATGACGGGAAGGAATGGCTCCATGCTCTCCCGACCCCTCCGGTTTTCGGTGAGCATGCTCACCTCATCATGACCGGGCTTGCCTTGCGGGTCCTCTCTCGTCATTCCCGGCCCTTCGCCGGGAGCGCGAGGGTCCCGGGAGTGCTTCAGGCCGGCATCTGCGGCGTAAGGATTTGGCCGCCTTGCGCGAAGTCGTAGATCTTGCCGGTCTCGGTCCACGTGGGCAGGGCGAGCTTCACGATGTGGGGCGCGAGGTCCTCGGGCGTCTTGAGGGTCAACGGGTCCTCGCCCGGCATGGCGGCACGGCGCATGGAGGTGCGCAGGGGGCCCGGGCTCAGGAGCATCACCTTGACCGGCGTCGTCACCGTTTCGGCCGCGTAGGTCCGCACGAGCGCCTCCAGGGCGGCCTTGGAGATCGAATAGGTGCCCCAATAGGCGTTGCACTTGTGGGCAGCGCCGGAGGTCAGGAAGATGGCGCGACCCGCATCGGATGCGCGCAGCAGCGGATCGAAGGAGCGGATGAGGCGGTAATTGGCCGTGACGTTCACGGTCATCACCTCCTCCCAGACCGGCTGGTCGATATGGGTGATCGGGGCGAGCTCGCCGAGCTGGCCCGCATTGCCGAGGAGGATGTCGAGCTTGCCCCAGCGCTCGTAGATCGCGGCGCCCAGCCGGTCGAGAGCGTCGAGATCCTTCAGGTTCACCGGCACGAGGGTCGCGGAGGAGCCTTTCGCGCGGATTTCGTCGTCGAGGCTCTCCAGCGCGCCCTGGGTGCGGGCCACCGCGACGATGTGCGCGCCGGCCTCGGCCAGCGCCAGCGCGGCCGCGCGCCCGATGCCGCGGGAGGCGCCGGTGACGACTGCGACGCGGTTGAGAAGGGGCTTGTCCATGAGGCGTCCTCAGTCGGCTTCGGCCAGAAGGGCGAGGCGGCGCGGGGTGGCGACGGACAGGTCCGTCAGAGCCGTCGGGTAATCGCCCGTGAAGCAATGGTCGGTGAATTGCGGCTGTGCCGGATCGCGGCCCTTTTCGCCCATTGCCCGGTAGATGCCCTCGATGGACAGGAAGGCCAGGGAGTCCGCGCCGATGTACTCCCGCATCTGTTCGAGATCGTGCGTGGCGGCGAGGAGCTTCTCCTTCTCCGGCGTGTCGATGCCATAGAAATCGGGATGGGTGATCGGCGGGCTCGCGATTCGGAAATGCACTTCCTTTGCGCCGGCCTCGCGCATCATGCGCACGATCTTCACGGAGGTCGTGCCGCGCACGAGGCTGTCGTCAACCAGGACGATGCGCTTGCCCTCGATGGCGGCGCGGTTCGCCGAGTGCTTCATGCGCACGCCGAGTTCGCGGACCGACTGGGTGGGCTGGATGAAGGTGCGGCCAACGTAATGGTTGCGGATGATGCCGAGCTCATAGGGCAGGCCGCAGGACTGGGCGAAGCCCAGCGCTGCCGGGACTCCCGAATCCGGCACCGGAATGACCACGTCTGCATCGGCGGGGGATTCTTTGGCGAGTTCGCGGCCCATGCCCTTTCGGACCTCGTACACGCTGCGGCCGTTCACGATGGAGTCCGGGCGGGCGAAGTAGATGTATTCGAAGATGCAGGGACGGGGTGGCACTTTGTCCGCGAAGCGGAAGGATTCCACGCCCTCCTCGGAGATCACCACGCATTCGCCATTCTCCACGTCCCGGACGAAGCGGGCGCCGATGATGTCGAGCGCGCAGGTCTCGGAGGTCAGGATATAACGGCCGTCGAGCTCGCCCAGCACCAGCGGGCGGATGCCCATGGGATCACGGGCGCCGATCAGCTTCTTGTTGGTGAGGGCCACGAGCGCATAGGCGCCCTCGATCTTCTGAATCGCTTCCACGAAGCGGTCGACCACCCGGCCCTTGCGGCTGCGGGCGACCAAGTGGACGATCACTTCCGTATCTGTTGTGGACTGGCAGATCGCCCCGTCACGGATCAGGTTGCGGCGCAGAGTGAGGCCGTTTGTGAGATTGCCGTTGTGAGCCACGGCGAAGCCGCCGCCATCGAGTTCCGCGAAGAGGGGCTGCACGTTGCGCAGCACGGTCTCGCCGGTGGTCGAATAGCGCACGTGGCCGATGGCAGACACGCCTCCAAGCCGCTCGATGGTCGTCCGGTCGGAGAAGCTGTCGCCGACAAGGCCGAGCTTTCGTTCGGAATGGAATACGTCACCATCGAAGGAGACAATGCCGGCCGCCTCCTGGCCGCGGTGCTGAAGGGCATGCAGGCCAAGGGCGGTGATCGCCGCCGCATCCGGATGACCGTAGATGCCGAAGACACCGCATTCTTCACGCAGGGTATCGCCGTCGAGGTCGAGGTCCACCTTCTTGGGGGTGACCTGCCACGTCTCAGACCTGGAAGACATCATGATTTCCTTGGGATCCGCGCCCCCACCGGCGCGGGCTCTATGTAATCCCCCCGAGGCCAAACGCCAATGGGTTTTCCTGTCGCTCGTTAATCAGTGAACAGAAGCGGGTCAGCCCCGGCGCTGGGAGGGCTGCGGCGCGGGAGCGGACGGAGCCGGCGCGGTTCCGCGCTGCGGGTCCGGCTCGACCGGCTCCACAGGCTCGGCGTCCGGGGCTTCGGGTGTCTTGAGCTTCTGGAGCAGGGCTTCCGTGTTCTCCGGCAGCATGGCGATGATGCTGTCGCGGGTATTCTCCATCGCCGGGCGGGTCTTGGAAGCGACCGCCCATTCGGGCTCCTTGCCCTGAAGCAGCCAGCTCAGGAATGCCCAGCCGATCACGCAGATCAGAAAGCCGCGAGCCGCGCCGAAGAACAGGCCCAGCGTGCGGTCGAGGGCGCCGATGCGGGAGTCGAGAATGAGGTCGGAAATCTGAACGGTGATGATCGACACGATGATCAAGGTCACCACGAAGATCGCGCCGATCGCCGCCACGAGCGCCACCGTGTTGCTGCTGATGTATTGTTGCGCGATGGGCAGGGCCGCTGGGTGCAGGTACCAGGCCGCGGCCGCGGCCACCACCCAGGCCACGATGGCCAGAACCTCGCGGGTGAAGCCGCGCACGGCCGCGAGAAGGGCCGAGATCAGGACGATTCCGATGACGACGAGGTCCAGAACAGAAAAGGGCATGAGCCAAGCCTACGCAGAAATAAGGACAAGGGCCGCAATCGCGGATCGAGGCCAGGCTGTATAGCCCCAAGAGACGCTTTCGTCACCCCTATGGTGGGGCGGGGCAGGAGCTTCGAAAAGAGGACATGAAAAAAGACCTCGGCAGAAGCCGCCGAGGTCAGGGGGAGAGGAGGACCTGTGAACTCTCGCGGGCGGCAAACGCGCCGAAAAAGCTCATGTACCGGAGTAAATGATCGAGAGGAGAGGTCAATTAGACCGGATGGCCTAAGGGCGGAGCGCGAATGTGCCCGCTCGATCCATGAGATTGCACCGCCGGATGACAGGGCATGCGCCGTCTTCGTGCGAATGCGGCGAAACAGATAACGATGGCGTAACCAGAAGCATCGCCGCAACCTCGACGCTGGTGGCGGTAGCGGCGATGTCGCGGGAAAACTCCCCGACGGCGGATGACACGATTTTCACGGTGCCGGGCCGGGGTTTACCGCCTGCCCGACATCGGAAATTCGGATCAAACGAAGAGGAAGTCTCCGGCAGAGACGGAGGTGCCCGGCTTCAGCTTGGCGATCGCGAATCCCTTGCCGCGGCCCGAGCCGTCAAGATCGAGGTAAACGAAGCCGGTCTTGCTGTCGTAGGTGACGAAATCATAGGAGTCCCTCGCATGGCCTTTGGCGAAGAACTTGCTTTCCAGCTTGCCCTTCTCGAAGACCTTGTCGAGGCTGTAGAAGCCCTTCGCCTTGCCCGCCTTCGTGCCAGCCAGAGTTTCGTGGACCTCTTGTTTGGCAACCTTAACCTTGAATGCCTTCAGGGCTGCGAGGCTGATCTGGATGGTGTCATCGACCGGGTTGAAGTCCACGACATAGTCGAAATGCCCCTTCTTCACGGCCGTGTCGAACACGAAAGTGTCCTTGCCTGAACCTCCGAAGAGGATGTCCTTGCCCGCGCCGCCCTTGAGAACGTCGTTGCCGCCCAGTCCATAGAGCCGGTCGTTGCCGGAGAAGCCCTTGATCACGTCCGCGCCCGCTCCGCCGACGAGACGGTCGTTCTTCCACGTGCCGTTCACGAAGTCGAAGACATCGGACACCTCAATGGTCAGGCTGGCCATATAGGTGTTGTTGTCGGAGTCCTTGACCTCGACCGTGATCTGGTGGGACTGCGCAACCAGATAATCCAGCAGCGAACCGTCTTTCACGACGATCTTGCCGTCGACAACGTCGAAGCGGCCGCCGGCATCGTCGGTCAGCGTGTAGGTGAAGGTCTCGCCAGAATCCGGATCCGTCACCGAGAGGGCGCCGATCTCCATTCCGTTTTCCGCATGCTCGATCACCGAGGTGTTCAGCAGAGCGACAGCGGTCGGTGCGGTGTTGTCGTTTACGGAGACCGTGAAAGCAGTGTCTGCAACTACCGTGCCGTCGGAGCCCTCGGCAGAAACCGAGATGGAGAATTCCTTGAGTTCGGCAGTCTCGTAGTCGAACAGCGAGCCGCCAGCGGTCTTCAAGATCAATTCGTAGAGGCCCGTCACCGCGTTGAACTTGATTTCGAAGCGCTCGCTCAGGCTGTCGGCGAGCGTATAGGTGAAGGTCTCGTCAATGGAGCCGCCATCAATGCTCAAGGTACCAATGACCGTTCCTGCCGGCGCTGTTTCAAGGAACGTCACATCGGAGAGAAGAATCGTAGCCATAATTTCCTCGATAGATAGGAAGACTTGCTCTCCCACCGATGAGGTACTCCTGAAGAGCTTGGTGGCTAAAGAAATGAAATTGCCGATAAAGATCAATTAGACCGGATGGTCTAAGGCATCGGATGGAAAGGCGGACTCTCTTTTCCGATCCGCCTATCGTGTCATGGCCTCGCCTGTCCCGGCTATCTCGATGGGACGTGCGCGGCGGATCAATTCTTCGGGATTACCGGCACGATGCCGGTGATGGCGGGAGCGGGAGCGCCATGGCACTCCCGCTCCGCTGATGAAGGGGCGATGCCCTGTTCCGGAAGTGGAGCGCAGGCCCCGAGATCGGGACGACTTTTAGGGTCGATGCGCTAGAGGGACTGGTTAAAGGAGGTTGGTTCAGGAAACCTTACGCCGCCGTGCGGCGATTCCTGCGACGAGATCGGTGATATGGCCGATGGAGGATGTAGCGAGAGGCAGCTTTTCCGGCTTGTTCTTGTCGACACGCGGAGCGGGGGACACGGCACTCGAAAAACCGAGCTTGGCGGCCTCCTTCAGGCGGGATTGTTCCTGAGCTACCGGACGGATCGCTCCGGACAGGCCCAGCTCGCCGAAGTAGACCGTGTCAGGCGGCAGCGGATTGCCGGACAGGGAAGAGACGAGAGCCGCCGCCGCTGCGAGATCCGCGGCAGGCTCGGTGATCCGCAATCCGCCCGCGACATTGAGATAGACGTCATGCATGCCGAGCTTCAAACCGCCATGAGCTTCCAGCACGGCGAGAACCATGGACAGGCGGCTTTGGTCCCAGCCCACGACGGCGCGGCGCGGCGTACCCAGGGAAGAGGGGGCAACGAGGGCCTGGATCTCCACGAGGAGCGGACGCGTGCCCTCCATCCCGGCGAAGACGGCGGTTCCGGGAGTGGCCAGATCGCGCCCGGCGAGGAACAGCTCTGACGGATTGGGAACCTCGCGCAGTCCCTGATCGGACATCTCGAAAACGCCGATCTCGTCGGTTGGGCCGAAGCGGTTCTTCACTGCGCGCAGGATACGGAAATGGTGTCCCGTATCGCCTTCGAACGATACCACCGCATCCACCATGTGCTCGACCACACGGGGCCCGGCGATCTGTCCGTCCTTGGTGACGTGGCCCACGAGAATGACGGCGGTGCCCGTGGTCTTCGCGAAGCGGATGAGCGCCTGGGCGGAGCCGCGTACCTGCGTGACCGTTCCGGGCGCCGATTCCACGGTCTCGGTCCACATGGTCTGAATGGAATCGATGATCGCGAGCGCAGGCGGGCGGCCTTGGCTCAAGGTGGCGATGATGTCTTCCACATTGGTCTCGGAGGCGAGTTCCACCGGCGCCTGTCCCAGACCCAGCCGCTCGGCGCGCAGGCGTACCTGCGCCACCGCTTCTTCGCCCGAGATATAGGCGACCCGCTCGCCGCGATTGGCGAGGGCGGCGGAGGCCTGCATCAGCAGGGTCGATTTGCCGATGCCGGGATCGCCTCCGAGCAGGATGATGGAGCCGTGCACAAATCCGCCGCCCGTCACGCGGTCGAGTTCCGCGATGCCGGACGGGGTGCGCGGCGCTTCCTTGGTCTCGCCGGACAGACCTTCGAGTGGGAAGATGCGGCCCTTCGCACGCGAGGGACGTGTGGCGACGGGGCCCGACATGGGGCTTGCGGATCCCGTCTCCTCGACGATGGTGTTCCAGCCGCCGCAGGCCTCGCACTTTCCCTTCCAGCGGTTATAGACCGCCCCGCATTCCTGGCAGACGAAGGAGGGATGACGCTTGGCCATCAAGCCTGCCTACCGCGATAGGTGCGGGCATAGCGGCGGCCCAGACTGGTGAGGATCTCGTAGCCGATGGTCCCAGCCCGGCGGCCGACTTCATCGACGGTGAGAGCACCGCCGATCACGGTTGCCGTGTCGCCGCGCTTGACGTTCCTTTCCGGAATTTCGGTCACGTCGACGGTGATCAGGTCCATGGAGACGTTGCCTGCGAAGGGGCAGGGACGTCCGGCGATCAGAACCTGACCGGCCAGAAGCTCCTCGCCGCTCCTGCCGCGCGCGCTCGCCGAGCGCGGATAGCCATCCGCATAGCCGATGGAGAGCGTAGCGATGCGGCGGCGGCCGAGAGCGAGCCAGCGTGCGTTATAGCCGACAGTGTCGTCTTCCTCGACCCAGCGCAGCTGAACGATGCGCGCTTCGAGGCCGACGACGGGCCTCATGGGATTGTCCTGATCCGGCAGCGGGTTGCCGCCATAGAGGGCATAGCCCGGCCGCACAAGGTCGAAATGCGGCTTCTCCTTGAGGAAGATGCCGGAGGAGTTGGCGAGCGAGGCCGATATACCGGGCAATGTCTCGCGAACCGCCTTGAAGGCCTCGATCTGTCGGAGATTGATCGGATTGCCGCTTTCTTCCGCGCTCACGAAATGGCTCATGAGAAGCGCTGTTTCGAAGTCATTCAGCTCCGTGCGGTCTTTCAG
Source organism: Microvirga makkahensis (assembly GCF_009830105.1). Classification (GTDB taxonomy): domain Bacteria; phylum Pseudomonadota; class Alphaproteobacteria; order Rhizobiales; family Beijerinckiaceae; genus Microvirga; species Microvirga makkahensis. Next base: position 273,903 of record NZ_WURB01000003.1, on the reverse strand, counting down.
CGTCAGGCCCTGGGGAACCGTGAGGCCGAGGCGGTTCATACCGGTATCGACATGGATCGCGGCGGCATGCTTCTGCCCCTGCGCTCGGCAGAACGCCGCCCATTCCTCGATCTCCTCAAAGGAGCCGAGCACGGGCCGCAGGCCATGCTCCAGGTAAGCGGGAGGCGTTCCGGGGAACAGGCCGTTGAGCACGTAGATCGTGGCGCCGGGTGCCACAACCCGTACCCTGATCGCCTCGCTCAGATGCGCCACGAAGAACGTGTGGCATCCGGCCTGCGCGAGAGCGGGAACCGCCTGCTCGATCCCGGTACCGTAAGCGTCGGCCTTGACCACCGCGGCGGCCTGTGCGCCGCCCGCAGCATCGCGCAGCGTGCGCCAGTTAGAGGCCAGGGCAGAAAGGTCGATGTGGAGGAGGCCGCCGGCCATCTCCTGGGGGATGGGGCTGACGGAGCTTGTCTGTTCGGTCCTGGTCAATCGCCGATCCGTTCGGGTAGTTTGTCTTCGTCTGCGAGGTTGGTGAAGCGGGTGATGTCGGCCTGGAAGGCGAGCTGCACGGTGCCGGTCGGACCGTGACGCTGCTTGCCGATGATGACCTCGGCCTTGCCGTGAACCTGATCCATCTCCGCCTGCCACTTGAAGTATTCTTCGGTGCCGGGCTTCGGCTCCTTGTTCTTCAGATAGTACTCCTCGCGGTAAACGAACATGACCACGTCGGCATCTTGTTCGATCGAGCCCGATTCACGAAGGTCGGCGAGCTGCGGCCGTTTGTCGTCGCGCGCCTCGACCTGACGGGAGAGCTGGGAGAGTGCGATAAGCGGAACGGAAAGTTCCTTGGCGAGCGCCTTCAGGCCGGTGGTGATTTCGGTCAACTCCTGCACCCGGTTCTCGCCCTTCTTCGCCGAGCCCGAGAGTAGCTGCAGGTAGTCCACGATGAGAAGATCGAGGCCGCGCTGGCGCTTGAGACGTCGTGCGCGGGCGGTGAGTTGCGCGATCGAGATGCCGCCTGTCTGGTCGATATAGAAGGGGATCGACTGCATCTCGCGGGCGGCTTCGGTGATCTTGTAAAAATCGTCCTCGCGCATGTCGCCGCGGCGGATCTTATAGGAGGGTACGCCCGACTGCTCCGCGATGATACGGGTGGCGAGCTGCTCCGCCGACATTTCGAGGGAGAAGAAGCCCACGATGCCGCCGTTCACGGTCTTCAGAGAGCCGTCCTGCTGCTTCTCCGCCTTGTAGGCCTTGGCGATGTTGAATGCGATGTTCGTTACGAGCGAGGTCTTACCCATGGCAGGGCGGCCTGCGAGGATGATCAGGTCCGAGGGCTGAAGACCGCCGAGGGACTTGTCGAGGTCGATGAGCCCAGTCGAGATGCCCGACAATGCGCCTTCGCGCTTGTAGGCCGCCGCCGCCATGTCGATGGCGGTGGTGAGCGCATCGGAGAAGCGCTGGAAGCCGCCGTCGGAACGGCCCGTTTCGGCGATGGCATAGAGGCGACGCTCCGCCTCCTCGATCTGCTCGCGCGGCGGACTGTCCACGGGGGCGTCGAAGGCGGTGTTGACGATGTCCTCGCCAATATTGATGAGGCTGCGGCGGATCGCGAGATCGTGGATCGTGCGGCCATAATCCTCGGCGTTGATGACCGTGGTCGCTTCGGCCGCGAGGCGGGCCAGATATTGCGAGACGGTGACGCCGCCCAGGTCCTGGTCGCCGAGGAAGGTCTTCATCGTGATCGGGGTCGCGACCTTGCCCTGCTTGATGAGGCTGGTCGCGACCTCGTAGATCCGGCGATGCAGATCCTCGATGAAATGCTCGGGCTGGAGGAAGTCGGAGACGCGGTAATAGGCGTCGTTGTTGACCAGGATCGCGCCCAGCAGGGCCTGTTCGGCCTCGAGGTTGCTGGGAGGCGTGCGAAACTGTGGCTCAGCGGTTTCCAAACGGGCGATCAGGGCATTGGCGGTGGCCATCTGGCGCTCCGAAAAAGAGGGAAGGATTGATGCTCTTAGACCCGAATTAGTGTCCGAAAGGTTGCTGTTCAGACACAGGAGTGGGGCTTGGAGGCACCTGTCCTCATTGTCCTCAATACTCACACGCAGCGAGATCCCGCGACTCTTCAGGCTTGACTCTACCGCGGCCGAAGAACTCAACGAAAAAGCGCTTCTCATCGAATCGATGAGAAGCGCTCATTCTGGAACAAAGCAAGAACCGACGCAAGGCTCAGGTTCCTGTCCGTCTCAGGGTGTCCCATGGAATGGCGGATCCGCCTTTCCATGGGGTCTGATTGCTTAGAGCTCCACGTCGCCAGCGTCGGCGAGGGCTGCGCCGACCTCAAGGCCGAGGTCGTCCAAGCTGGTCTCCTCGCGAGCAGTGACCGCCTCGCCGCGAGCCTGGCGCTCGGCTTCCTCGGGGCTGCGGGCAACGTTGATGGTCACCGTGACCTCGACCTCCGGATGGAGTGTGACCGGCACATTGTGCATACCCAGGGTCTTGATCGGCGTGTTAAGGACGATCTGATTGCGATCGACCGTGAAGCCGTTCTGGGTCATCACCTCGGCGAGGTCGCGGGTCGAGACCGAGCCGTAGAGCACGCCCGTCTCGCCGGATTGGCGGAGAATGACGAAGCTCTGGCCGTTCAGCTTCTCGGCGACGCTCTCGGCTTCCTTGCGGCGCTCGAGGTTGCGGGCCTCAAGCTGGGCGCGCTGCTGCTCGAAGTGCTTCTTGTTGGCCTCGCTGGCGCGCAGAGCCTTGCCGCGCGGCAGGAGGTAATTGCGGGCGTAGCCCGAGCGAACCTTCACGGTTTCGCCCATCTGGCCGAGCTTCGCGACGCGTTCGAGAAGGATCACTTCCATTGGTATTCTCCTTTGATGTTCGTGATCAGATAGAAGGGGTAGGTGGCTGTTTCGGCCCTTTTCCACCGAAGCGGCGGCGAATGCCGAAGATCGTATCGGCGAGGCCGAAGAGGGACAGGGCGGTCACCATGATGCCCTGGGTCATGAACAGCAGCGCGTAAAGTCCCGCCAGGATGAAGCCGCGTCCAGGCTTCCCCCGAGTGCGTTCATGGATGGCGGCAAGGCCCTGCAGGGTGAACGCCATCAGGAGCGCCCCAAAGAGAGCATAGCCGAGTGCCCCGACAAAGCCCTCGAACTGCGTCAGGACGAATGCTAGCGCCGGCGCCCAGAGGATCGCGCGCGGCATCTCCAGTTCCGGAACCGGCGACCAGGGGCGCGGCAGGCGCCCGGAAGCCGAGACGATCTTCCCAGCGAGCCAGAGGTAGAGGCCCAGGAAGAAGGTGAAGCCGAACGCCGACAGGGCGGGCGTCATGGTCGCGAGCGTACCGGTCAGAGCCTCACGGGCTTCCTCGGTCCCCTGTTCGGGAGCCTCGAATACGAGGGCGACGAAGGCTTCAGCGATCTGGCGCGCCCGCGCCTGGAAGGCGCTGTAATCGCCGCCCGAAGAAATCACGCCCGTGGCCACGATGGTTACCGCTGCCGTTGCGGCGACCCAGGCGAGGAGCCGCCCGATGGGGTACCACTCCATCGTGCCGTCGGCACCCTGGCGCCCTAGGAGGGCCAAATAGGCGAGCCACCATGCAGGCAGCCCGGTGATGGCCACGAAGCCGATGGCGCTGACGGACGAGCCCGTGAAGACCGCGATGGCCAGGCCGCCCACCAGCGTGGCGACGAGCCCCGAGCGATGGTTCCAGCCGAGCGCGACGATGAGAATAGGAAGCGGAGCAAGCATGGCGAGCAGGACAGCCAGCATGGTCTCCTTGACCACCACTACTGTCAGAAGGGCCGAGACGAGGCCCGCGCCGATGCCTGTTGCGATAAAATTCATGGTTCTCGCTGTCCCGCTGCTCGCCGGCAGGGTTAGGGGCCGTCGCCCCAACTGACCCGGCGGGTTTTCACCGCTGGGCAAAGGATTTCGGGTGGGCCGCGGGAAAGCGCGCCCCACCCGGAAGTCAAATTAGCGGATCACGTAGGGCAGCAGGCCCAGGAAGCGGGCGCGCTTGATCGCCTGGGCGAGTTCACGCTGCTTCTTGGCCGATACGGCCGTGATGCGCGAAGGAACAATCTTGCCGCGCTCAGAGATGTAGCGGGACAGGAGCTTCGTGTCCTTGTAGTCGATCTTCGGCGCGTTGGGACCCGAGAACGGGCAGGTCTTGCGACGACGGAAGAACGGACGACGGCCACCGCCGCCACCAGCACCAAATGCCATGATTAAGCCTCCTCGCCTTCGCCGCCTTCAAAGCCGCCGTCGCGCTCGCGGCGCTCGCGGTCCTTGCGCTCGTCGCGGTCACGCTTCTGCATCATCACGGACGGCTCGGTCTCGAGCTCGTCGACCTTGATGGTCATGAAGCGAAGGATGTCTTCGTTGATGCGCATCTGACGTTCCATCTCGGCAACCGCGTTAGCAGGAGCGTTGAGGTTGAACATCGTGAAGTGCGCCTTGCGGTTCTTCTTGATGCGGTAGGCGAGGGACTTCACGCCCCACATCTCGGTCTTCTCGACGTTGCCGCCGTTCTGCTCGATAACACCCTTGTACTGGTCGACCATTGCTTCGACCTGCTGGGGCGTCACGTCCTGGCGGGCCAGGAAGATATGCTCGTAGAGAGGCATAATGGGCCTTTCTCAGGTTTGAGGATCTGGCCTAAGCACCACGTTCGGGTAAGTGTTCAGGCCGGTTTCGCGCGTCCGATCGGCGCCAAGCCCTTCGAGCCTGCAAGGCCCGAGCGGTTGTCGAAGGCGGAGACACGGGACGACGGGTCCGAGAACCCTGTGCGGGAGGCCGCACCGTCCGTTCAGCCCCCGGCCGGAGCGAACGCGAAGCGGGGGCTATAGTCGAAAAAATCGAATAATGCAAATGTACCTGCATGTGCCCGGCTCGTCATGTCCGGACTCGCGCCGAGGTCTGTGATTTTGTTGCAGGTGTCCGTGACGGGGAGGGCATGGACGAGGTGGCGATAAGGGAAACGCCTCTTTATCGTTGACAGCTTCCCTGTACCTTGAGCAGGGCTATGGCGAATGCACCAGTCTGGGCTAAAACATCTCTATGAAAGCTCTTCCTCTCCGCCTTGGCGTCAATATCGACCACGTTGCGACCGTCCGGAATGCCCGTGGGGGGATCCATCCAGACCCCGTCCGGGCCGCGCATATGGCCGTGCTGGCCGGGGCTGACGGCATTACGGCCCATCTGCGCGAGGACAGGCGCCATATCCGGGATCAGGATATGGAGCGTCTGAAGCGCCAGCTTTTCGTCCCCCTCAATTTCGAGATGGCGGCGACACCGGAGATGATCGAGATCGCCACGCGTATCCATCCCCATGCGTGCTGTCTCGTGCCGGAAAAGCGCGAGGAGCGAACGACGGAAGGGGGACTCGACATCATCGGCGGCGCTACCCATCTGCGTCCGATGATTCAGGAATTGAAGGACCAGGGTATCCGCGTCTCGCTCTTCGTCGAGCCCGAGATCCAGGTCATGGACGCCGCCCGCGAACTGGGTGCGCCCGTAGTCGAGCTTCATACCGGCACCTATTGCGAAGCCGTTGACGATGGTGACGAGGCCAAGGTCGCTCATGAGCTGGAGCGCCTGCGCGGGGCTGCCGCCCATGGGGCCTCCATTGGGCTGGAGATCCATGCCGGCCACGGTCTGGCGCTCAATTCGGTTCGTCCGGTCGCTGCCATCCCGCAGGTCGTGGAGCTGAATATCGGCCATTTCCTTATCGGGGAGGCAATCTTTATGGGACTTGACGAGGCGGTTCGCGCCATGCGCGCCGCCATGGACGAGGGCAGGGCACAGGTAGCCGCATGATTCTCGGAATCGGATCGGACCTCTGCGACATCCGCCGGATCGAGCGCTCCATCGAACGCTTCGGGGACCGCTTCACTCACCGCATTTATACGGAAGGCGAGCGGGCCCGCAGCGACCGCCGCGCCGCCCGTGCCCCCTCCTATGCCCGGCGCTTCGCCGCGAAGGAGGCCTGCGCCAAGGCGCTCGGAACGGGGCTCAGCCAGGGGGTGTTCTGGCGCGACATGGAGGTTGTGAACCTGCCGGGCGGCCGCCCGACGCTGCGACTCTCCGGCGGAGCCCTGGAGCGGCTCAGGGGCATGACCCCGCAGGGATACGAGCCGGTCATCCACGTCTCGCTGACGGACGATCCGCCTCTGGCTCAGGCCTTCGTCGTGATCGAGGCCATTCCCCTCGGCGAGACGGGCGCGTTGCGGCGGTCCCCGCCATAGGTTAGAGCATGGCGGCGAACCGGCATGACTGCGGGTTCGGAAGCTCTTAAGCTTCGATTTCTCGAGAGCGGCTTGCACTTCGGCCTCCCAGTGCAAGCCGCTCTCGATCATGCGACGCACAAAGGCGGCTTCAAGCCGTCGCGTTCCTCAAGAATGGGTCGGATCAAGTGAGCGACAACGCCAAGCAAAGCATGGGTGTCACCGTGAAGAAAAAGGAAGAAGAAGGTCTCTGGGAAACGATCAAGGTCATCATCCAGGCCCTCCTGATCGCGGTGGTGGTCCGCACTGTCCTGTTCCAGCCCTTCAACATTCCCTCGGGCTCCCTCATTCCGACTCTGCTGATCGGCGACTATCTGTTCGTTTCGAAATATGCATACGGCTACTCCAAGCACTCGATGCCCTTCAGCCCGCCCCTGTTTTCCGGGCGCATCTTCGGCTCCGAGCCGAAGCGTGGCGACATTGCTGTGTTCAAGCTGCCCAAGGACAACTCCACGGATTACATCAAGCGGGTCGTCGGCCTGCCGGGCGACCGGATCCAGGTGATCGGCGGCGTGCTGCACATCAATGGACAACCGGTTCAGCGCGAGCGCGTGGACGATTATCAGACGGTGGATGAATACGGCCGCTCCACCGCCGTGCCCCGCTACAAGGAAACCTTCCCCGACGGGAGCAGTCATTTCGTCATCGAGCTCAAGGGCGACCGGGCTTACTGGGACAACACCGAGGTCTACACGGTCAAGCCCGGCCATTATTTCATGATGGGCGACAACCGGGACAACTCGACCGACTCCCGCGACGAGGCGAATGTGGGACAGGTTCCGGCTGAGAACCTCGTCGGTCGGGCGGAGATCATCTTCTTCTCCATCGACGAGGGTGCCTCCCTGTGGCGCTTCTGGGAGTGGCCGCAGCACATTCGCTGGAATCGTCTGTTCGAGCGGATTCATTGAGCCGTGGCCCGTCGCAAGCCCAATTATGACGAATTGCTGAAGAGGCTGGAATACCAGTTTCAGAAGCCCGAACTTCTCGATGAGGCTCTCACGCATGTGAGCGCCCCCAAGGCCAGTGGACAAAGCTATCAGCGGCTCGAGTTCCTCGGGGACCGGGTGCTCGGCCTCGCCATTGCCGAGACACTTTACAGTGCGTTCCCAAAAGCGCCCGAAGGCGAGCTGTCACGGCGCCTTGCCGAACTGGTACGCCGCGAAAGCTGTGCCGAAATCGCGATCGCCTGGGATGTCGGCCCCTATCTCAAGCTCGGCGCGGGCGAGGCGCATTCGGGCGAGCGGCGCAACCCGACCATCCTGGCGGACGTGTGCGAAGCAATCATCGGGGCCGTTTTCCTTGACGGCGGCTATGATGCGGCCAGGGAGCTGGTGGAGCGCAGCTTCAAACCATTGCTGGAAGCGCCTCGCCGCGCCCTGCGCGATCCCAAGAGCGCGCTTCAGGAATGGGCGCAAGGGCGTGGCCTGCCGCCGCCCATCTACACCGTCGCCGAACAGACGGGGCCGGATCATGCGCCCAAGTTCCGGGTGATGGTGAAGGTGACGGGTACCGAAACCGAGTTCGGGCAGGGCACATCGAAGCGCATTGCGGAACAGGCCGCGGCGCGACGCCTTCTCCTTCGGGAGGGCGTCTGGACGGAGGAAGAACATGGAACAGCCTGAGCCGACCAACACCAAGGCGGGTTTCGTCGCGCTCATCGGCGCGCCCAACGCAGGAAAGTCGACCCTGCTCAATGCGCTCGTGGGGTCCAAGGTCTCCATCGTTTCACGCAAGGTGCAGACGACGCGCGCTCTAGTGCGCGGCATCGCCCTTGAAGGCGACACCCAGATTGTATTCGTGGACACGCCGGGCATCTTCAAGCCCAAGCGCCGCCTCGACCGCGCCATGGTCACATCGGCCTGGGGCGGGGCAGGGGACGCGGATGTGGTCGCCCTGTTGCTCGACGTGCGCAGAGGCATCGATGAGGAGGCGGAGGCGATCCTCGGCAAACTGCCCGAGCTGAAGCAGCCGAAGGTGCTGATCCTCAACAAGATCGATCTGATCGAGCGCTCGAAGCTCCTGGAATTGGCGGCGAAGCTCAACGAGAAGGTGCCTTTCGCCCATACCTTCATGATCTCGGCGCTGAACGGCGACGGCATCGGCACGCTGAAGAGCCAGCTCGCCGCCATGATGCCGGCAGGGCCGTGGCTCTATCCGGAGGATCAGATCTCCGACGCACCACTGCGCATGCTCGCCGCAGAGATCACCCGCGAGAAAATCTACGAGCGCCTGCACGAGGAACTGCCGTACCAGTCTACTGTCGAGACGGACCAGTGGCAGCAGCGTCCGGACGGCTCCGTGCGCATCGAGCAGACCGTGTTCGTGGAACGGGATAGCCAGCGCAAGATCGTCCTCGGCAAGGGCGGCCAGACCATCAAGGCCATCGGACAGGCCGCACGCAAGGAAATCGCCGAGATTGCCGAGGCGCCCGTGCATCTCTTCATCTTCGTGAAGGTGCGCGAGAACTGGAGCGACGATCCCGAGCGCTATCGCGAGATGGGGCTGGAATTCCCGAAGGGCTGAGGCCGGACGCTCGCCGTGCTCTTCTTAAGCCCGGTAAGCGATCCTCAAACCTCCCCAATGACGTCCGAGAACGCGGATCGGAACGTCCACCTCCTGCATCATCACGATCTTTCCGCCGCCCATGTCACGGGCATAGGCCTGCACGATGAACGGGCGCGTGGAGCGGGCGGCGGTGATTCCGGCGCGGTCGTCGAAGATCCGCTTGTTCCGGCAATTGGCGGCGTTCCAGATCGGGTCGTTGGCGCGCTGGGGCTGCGAATAGATCCGGTTATGAACCGGGATGTAGCCGTTGCGATCGATGGGCAGGCAAAAGGCCATTGCCGCATCGGACGCCAGAACTTTCTCGAGGATGGGCGGCAAGACGCTCTCGAAAACGGGAAGGTAGGCGGTGCCGTACTGCGCAGGATCCGTGCCTGGAAGAAACCGGTAATCCGTATCGAAGACCGCCTCGCGCGAGACGCTGCCATCCGTTACCGCCCGCTCGATCAGCTTCTCCACCTTGCGGGCGGTTTCCTGAGCCAGCACGATGCGGGGTTTGTAGCTGGCCTCGACCTCGGCGACGAAGCTCTGGATGCGGCCGCGTGCTTCGGTGTCGAGCCGGTCGAAGGTGCAATGGAGGCCCATGGAGCTCGACGCGACGATCCGAACATTGACGCGTCCCGTCTCTCGCGTCTCGATCTCCGCATGCTGCCCGGGTGTCATGCGCATCGCTTCAGGCAAGGCCAAGAGCACGCCGCCGGTGCTGAGATCAATCAGACGTGAAACAAAGTTGTTCAGGCCGGCGCGAATCGTTACGGGACGCTCGACGGGGAAGCGATCGGATTGGCGCCTGTCGCCGAGCTCGCTCTGCCGAATGACGGTGACGAAACGCTGACCCAGGGCCTTGGCCAAGCCATCCGCCGTTCTCGTCGCCTGATCGGCTTGGTTGGCACGATGGCTCGCATCGAGAGAGATGGTGTCCACATCGCCTGCACGGTCGCTGACCTTGCTCACGCTGTTCGATGTGACGCTTGCGAGGCGCGAGACCTCCTCGATAGCGGCATTCTGTTCCCCGACTGCATTGCGCACCGTGTCGAACACGGGGCGGACGTCCTGAACCATGGCGACGACCGAGGCCACCGCATCCGTGGACGCTTCCGCTGTTTCGCGCAGACGGTCGATCCGTTGCCGGATGCCGTCGGCGGCCTTGGCCGTCTCTGTGGAGAGGGTTTTGACCTCGCTGGCGACGACGGCGAAGCCGCGCCCGGCCTCGCCGGCGCGAGCCGCCTCGATGGTGGCGTTCAATGCGAGAAGGTTGGTCTGCCTTGCCACGGCGGAAATCGTGTCGACGATGCCGACGATTTCGGCGGTTGCCGCGGAGAGCTGCTCGATCAGGCTGCCGGCCTTCTGCGCCGCCTGAACGGCGCTGTCGATCCGCTCGCTGGCATGGTCCATCGCTCGGCCGATCTCGGAGGCCGTCGCGGTCAATTCTTGCGTCGAAGAGGCCAGCGAGAGCGTCTCACCGGAAGCCGAGCGGCCGGAAGCGGCAAGCTCTTCCGCATGGATGCGGATTTGCGCCAAGTCCTTCTCCACCGCCGCCACATCCGCGGCCGCAACGGCAATGGCCTGAGTGACCCCCTGAATTGCCTTGAGGACATCCGCCTCAAGGGCATTCACGACCTCCATATCCCGGACTCTGTCATGTGCCGGCGGGGAAGCCTGGAACTCTGTCGGTACGGAGGGAGCGGCTTCTGAAGATTTGTCTTGAGACATTTGGCGTCGCAGGAGGCCGAGCATTATTCAGCTCTTATGTTTGATGATTCCCGCAAGTGATTCTGAAATGCCGGGCATGCGCGAAGCTGGCGCAATAAAAAATCGCCCGGCAATTCATGTTCATTGCCGGGCGATCGCTCCTGTTTGAGGGTGGTACAGCGTTACTGTTGGTTTTGTCCCTGCAGCAGCGGGGTGATGCGGCGCAGGGTAACGCGGCGGTTTTCCTCCTCGGGGCCCTGGGAGTTCACCTTCAGATACTGCTCGCCATAACCCTGTGTGGTGAGGTTTTCTGGAGGGATCTGGAACTGCTGTGTGAGGATCGTGGCCACCGTTTCCGCACGACGGTCCGAGAGAGTCAGGTTGTCCTCGTCCGAGCCGACCGCATCGGTATGACCTTCCACCAGGAAGATCTCGTTCGGATTGCGGGAGATGGCCTGCCGCAATCCGTCGGCGATCACCCGAAGGGCGTCGACCTGATCCGGCGGCAGCTCCCAGGAGCCGAACTCGAAGTTGATGGTATCCAGATCCACGCGGCGCATGCGCTCACGCAGCGGCTGGCTGCGGCGGACCTCGTCGAGGGTGTAGGCACGTTCGATGCGCTCGACCGGTGGGGCCGTGAAGGCTTCGACGATGTCGGCCTCGGAGGCGCGTTCCGTCTCGACGATGTATTCCTCGCGCGGGATGCGGACCACCGGCGGCGGAAGCCTTAGGACCTCTTCCTCCACATAACCGTAGCCCGGACGCACACCGATGCCGCTGCGGCGGTTCTCGATGAGAATGACCTCCCGGCCTGCGGGCTCGCGCCGGATGCGGCGGATCAGATTGCCGTATTCGTCGCGGACGGAAACGATTTCCGATCCGTCAGGGCGGCGGACGATCGTCACTTCCTCGCCTTGGCCGCGGCGCTCTACGCGTACGTCGTCCGCGCCGTAGATGCGGCGGAAGCGCTCCGCTTCATCATGCCGGATGATGACGGTGTTGCCTTCGCGGATGATCGTGCGGTTGCCGGGCTCTTCGATGATGACGCGATCGCCCTCCCTGCGCTCGCGGCGCTGACCGCGCAGATCTTCGATGCGTACCCGCGACGCATCAAGGGGACGAGCCTCCCGGGGAGCGGCCTGCTGTGGCGCTGCCGGTTCCGGCGCCGTGGGTTGAGCGCGAGGCGCGGGGTCGGTCTGCGTCGGAGCCGGGGCATCCGGAGCGGATCGCGTGCTGGGCGCAGGCGCAGTCTGTGCGGGCGCGGGTGCGGTGCGTTGAGACGGCTCGGAGGGGGGGCGGGCGCGCTCCTGCTCGCGTCGCTGCTCAGGCTCCCGTCGCTGCCTGTCGGTCGGGCTTGGTACGGCAGGTGCCGACCTTGGCTCGGCAGGAGCCGTGAAGGGAGGGGTTGGGGTATCTGCCGGCGGACGGGTCGGCCTGTCGGGAGCTTGCTCCCGGGGGCGTTCTTGCTGCGGCTGGTCACGCTCCCGGCGCGTGGGGCGAGGAGGGGTCTCTTCCTGAGTGCGTGTCCGTTCCGCAGGGGCCTGGTTCTGCCGGGCAGGTGCTGTCCGCTCTGCCGGTTGGCGCTGCTCTTGGGTGCGGGGCTCCTGGGTGCGGGGCTCCTGGGTTCTCCGCTCCTGGCGCTGGCGCGGGGCTGTCGGGGCATCGCTCTCGGGGGTGGCAGCGCGCGGCCTGCGGGGCTGGTCTGAGCCGCCGTCCTCTCCGCCACCGCGCTGTGGGCGCGGCGGTCCATCTTCGTCGTCCGCCCCCGTACGACCTTGGCGTCGCGTCGGGCCGGAGGCGCCGTCCTCGTCTTGTCCTCCCGGCCTCGGTCGGACGCGCGGGGGCTGCTGGGGCCGATCGCCGGTATCAGCCTGCGCCACGGTGACGGCAGGGGCTCCCGGCTGGATTGCAGAGGCGTTCGCCGACAGCATCATCAGCGGAATGGCAGTGCTCGCAAGGAGCAGGTTCGGGAACTTCATGATCCTCAATTCACATTTGGAGAATTCGATGTTCGAGAATGCCAAGCTGCCAATTTTGTTCCGAGAGAGGTCCCTAAAGTGCTTGGAAATTATCTTAACGTATTTGTCCGATGCTCTTGTAAAATATGGAAAAAAGCCCGTTTGGCGCTTATATCAGGGCCTCAGCTGGCAAGGCTCAAGGAAAGCACCCGCACCCGATGCAATGGACCGATGAAGGCGTCGTTCTCGGCGTCCGCAAACTTGGCGAGACGAGTGTCATCCTCGAGCTGCTGACGCGCGAGCACGGCCGCCACTCCGGTCTCGTCCACGGCGGGCGCTCCAAGGCCCTGCAGCCTGTGCTCCAGCCCGGTAATACCGTCCAGGCGACCTGGCGGGCGCGGCTTGACGAGCATCTGGGAACCTTCCACGTGGAAGGCATCAAGCTGCGGGCCTCTCGCCTCATGGGATCGTCCCTGGCGCTTTATGGCCTTTCCGCCCTGGCGCACCTGCTGCGCTATGTTCCAGAACGAGACCCGCATTTCGCCCTCTATGAAACCTTGACGGTTCTGGTGGACCACCTAGACGACCCGGATCTCGCGCCCGCGCTCTTCGTGCGGTTCGAACTCGCGATGCTGGCGGAACTCGGCTTCGGCCTGGATCTGGATTCCTGCGCGGCCACGGGAACCGCGAGAGACCTCATCTATGTCTCGCCCAGGAGCGGACGGGCCGTGAGCGCGGCTGCGGGGGAGCCCTACAAGGACCGGCTGCTGAAACTCCCGGGCTTCCTGATCGGCCAGACGAAGGCCAACCGGCCCAGCGGGAGCGAGATCAGAGCCGGATTTGCGCTGACGGACTTCTTCCTGCATCAGAACGTCTTCGCGCCCCAGGGCCAGCGGGCGCCGGAGGAGCGTGCGCGTTTCGTCGCACTTGCGACAGCTGGGGATGAATGAGGTTTGTTTCTGTTATGTTCTCATTTCAGGTGATAAAGAAGCGATTCGCAGTTGAGGAATTCGAGTAATGGGTAAGCCGGTCAATCCACCCTCTGGCGGCGGGATCGAGAACATCAATCTCAAGGACGCCCTGGAAGAGCGCTATCTGGCCTATGCGCTCTCCACGATCATGCACCGTGCGCTGCCAGATGCGCGGGACGGTCTGAAGCCCGTCCACCGCCGCATCCTGCATGCAATGCGGCTCCTGAAGCTCGATCCGAAATCAGCGCCGAAGAAATGCGCCCGCATCGTTGGCGACGTGATGGGTCAGTACCACCCGCACGGCGACCAGTCGATCTACGACGCGCTGGTGCGCATGGCGCAGGACTTCGCCCAGCGCTATCCGCTCGCAGACGGACAGGGCAATTTCGGCAATATCGATGGCGACGGCGCCGCCGCCATGCGTTACACCGAGGCCAAGCTGACGGAGGTCGCGCGGCTTCTGCTGGAGGGAATCGACGAGGATTCTGTCGATTTCCGCGAAACCTACGATCAGGCCAATGAAGAGCCGGTGGTTTTGCCTGCCGCCTTCCCAAATCTGCTCGCCAACGGCTCTCAGGGTATCGCGGTCGGCATGGCCACCTCCATCCCACCGCACAACGCGGCGGAGCTGTGCGACGCGGCTCTGCATCTCATATCGAAGCCCAACGCTTCGACAGAACAGCTGATGCAGTTCGTGCAGGGCCCGGATCTGCCGACGGGCGGAATCATCGTCGACACCCCGGCTTCCATGGCCGAGACTTACAGTACGGGTCGCGGCTCCTTCCGCGTGCGCGCCCGCTGGCACAAGGAGGATCTCGGGCGCGGCAACTGGCAGATCGTCGTCACCGAGATCCCTTACTCCGTGCCGAAATCTCGCCTGATCGAGAAGATTGCGGAACTCCTGCAGGACAAGAAGCTGCCGCTGCTGGCCGATATCCGTGATGAATCGGCGGAGGACATCCGCGTTGTCCTGGAGCCACGCGCGAAGACCGTCGACCCGATCATCCTCATGGAATCGTTGTTCAAGCTGACTGAGCTCGAAAGCCGCATCCCGATGAACGTGAACGTTCTCGCCGGCGGCAAGGTGCCGAAGGTCTTGAGCCTGGCGGAGTGCCTGCGCGAGTGGCTCGACCATCGCCGCGAGGTGCTGATCCGCCGCTCGACCTTCCGCTTGGCCGCGATCGATCGCCGCTTGGAGATCCTCGGCGGCCTGCTCATCGTCTATCTCGACCTCGACCGGGTGATCAAGATCATCCGCGAGGAGGATGAGCCAAAGGCCGAGTTGATGCGCGTCTTCAAGCTTACCGAGGTTCAGGCGAACGCCATCTTGGACACGCGCCTGCGCTCGCTCCGCAAGCTCGAAGAGATGGAGCTCAAGCGCGAGCAGAAGAACCTGCAGGACGAAAAGGCCAAGATCGAGGAACTGCTCGGCTCCGAAAAGATTCAGTGGAAGGCCGTCTCCGCCGATATCAAGGAGGTTCGCAAGACCTTCGGTCCCGATACCGCACTCGGCAAGCGCCGTACCACCTTCGCCGAGGCGCCGGATACCTCCGACATCGACTTTGCTGAAGCCATGATCGAGCGGGAGCCGATCACGGTCATCGTCTCCGAGAAGGGGTGGGTCCGTGCCATGAAGGGGCACCAGGAGGATCTCTCCTCGCTGCAGTTCAGGGGCGACGACAAGCTCAGGACGGCCTTCTTCGCCGAAACCACGTCCAAGATCATCGTGGTGGCGGATAACGGGCGCTTCTTCACGCTCGATGCATCGAAGCTTCCGGGTGGCCGAGGCTTCGGCGATCCGATCCGCCTCATGGTCGATCTCGAAGAAGGGGCGGATTTCATCTCGGCCTTCCCGTACAAATCTGGCTCGAAGCTCCTCGTGGTGGGATCGGATGGGCGTGGCTTCATCGTACCGGCCGACGACGTCACGGCGAATACACGCAAGGGCAAACAGATCCTCAACCTCGATGCGCCGGCTAAAATGGTGGTCTGTGCCGACGCTCAGGGCGATCATGTCGCAATCATCGGGGAGAACCGGAAGCTCCTGATCTTCCCCGTGAAGCAGATTCCCGAGATGACTCGCGGCAAGGGGGTTCGCCTCCAGCGCTACAAGGACGGCGGCGTTTCCGATGCCAAGGTCTTCACGCTGAAGGAGGGGCTCACCTGGAGGGACACGTCGGGCCGCACCTGGACAGTGGCGAAGGAAGACCTGCGCGACTGGCTGGGGGACCGCACCGAAGCAGGCCGCCTGCCGCCGAAGGGCTTCCCGAAGTCCAACAAGTTCGGCGAGTGAGACAGGGGCAGCCGCCGTTCCGGACTCTATCGGCCAATCCGAAGGGTATGAGGAACTTCCTTCTCGTCATGGCCGGGCTCGCCCCGGCCATCCGCGTGTTGAAAGCTCTGCGCCGTTCGAAATGGTTCTTGATCCCCTTGTCTTCTGCGCGGGATGAAGGGTTTCACGATTGATCCGCCGTTCCGCCCGTCGTCTCCGTCGGGTTCTGCATGTCAGGCGGTACGGGGCCTCGCTCTCCCGCGCCGCGCTCCAGCCTGGCGGCGATCTCGGCCACGTGCCGTCCCTGGAAGCGGGCGCCCTCCAGCTCGTTCTCACTAGGCTGGCGTGAGCCGTCACTGCCCGCGAGCGTCGTCGCGCCATAGGGCGTGCCTCCTGATATCTCGTCCATCTTCGACTGACCGGGATAGGAATAGGGCAGGCCCACGATGATCATGCCATGATGGAGCAATGTCGTGTGGAAAGAGGTGATCGTCGTCTCCTGGCCGCCGTGCTGCGTGGCCGTCGAGGCGAAGACGCTGCCCACTTTGCCCACCAGCGCGCCTTTCACCCAGAGCCCGCCGGTCTGATCCAGAAAGTTGCGCATCTGCGCCGCCATGTTGCCGTAGCGCGTAGGGGTCCCGAAGACGATGGCGTCGTAGTCCGCGAGTTCGTTCGGATTCGCAATAGGCGCATCCTGGTCGACCTTCATACCGGACTTGCGCGCAATCTCCTCCGGTACGAGCTCGGGAACGCGTTTGATAGTCACTTCGGTGCCGGGCACGGAACGCGCGCCATCCGCAATGGCCCGGGCCATCGTTTCGACATGCCCGTAAGACGAGTAATAAAGAACGAGAATTTTCGCCATCGCGCGGTCCTTCGCTGCGGGGAGTTACGCAACGAACGAGGAGCCGAGGATGTTGTTCCTGCTTCGGGTCAAGGAACGCCGGACTCCGGTTATCCCGCTCGCACCCAGCCATGGGCGCTCAGTCGCTCCTGAGGTGTGAAGCGAGCCTTGTACCCCATCTTCTTCGAGCCTTCGACCCAGTAGCCGAGATAGAGATATGGCAGTCCCATCGCTTTCGCACGGCGAATGTGGTCGAGAATCATGAAGGTTCCCGGACTCCGGGCCTGATGTTCCGGATCATAGAAGGAATAGACCATCGACAGGCCGTCGCTCATCACGTCCGTGAGAGCGACAGCGATGAGACCGCCTTCGCCCCTTCCGGTGATGCCGCTGTCGATCCCGCGCCGGCGGTATTCGATCAGCAGCGTGTCTACGTGACTGTCCTCGACCATCATGGAGTAGTCGAGGACCGTCATGTCGGCCATGCCGCCATCGGCATGGCGAGCATCGACGTAGCGGCGGAACAGGGAATATTGCTCCGAACTTGGACGGTTTGGGATCTCGTTGCCGATCAGGTCAGCATTGCTCCTGATAACCCGCTTCAAGTTCCCGGACGGCTCGAATTCGTCGACGAGGACGCGCACGGACACGCAGGCGCGGCAGGTGTCGCAGGCGGGCCTGTAGGCGATCGTTTGCGAGCGGCGGAAGCCGCCCTGCGTGAGGATCTCATTCAGCTCGCGCCCGCGTCGTCCGACGATGTGGGTGAAAACTTTCCGCTCCTCCTTGCCTGGCAGATAGGGGCAGGCAGAGGGAGAGGTGAGATAAAATTGCGGTGTGTCGCGGGAGTGACTCGTCAAGCCGGGAAGCCTTGTGGAGAAACCTTGAGCGCTGAATCAACGCTTCAAGGATAACATTGGTGCCCGCGCCGTCCAGGAAAAGAGCGGATGAGTCGCAGTCTTGTTATTCGCTCCGGATGATCAGCATTCCCGTGAGCAGATCGCGGATGAAGCGGCCGTCGTTGCGGATGAAGCCCACGAGCACGTCGCAGGCCCAGAGCAGGAAGGTTGAGATGGCGACGTAGAAGAACAGCGCGTGTACCGCGGCCGCGAGCATGGAGACCCGCCGCCCGGTCGACGGATCGACCACGCGAAGGCCCATGGTGCGCATTCCCACGGTAGCCTGGTTGGGGCCGCCGATGGTGACCGCGTTGTAGACGATGAAGATCAGGGCGGTAAGGGGCAGCGCAAAAAACAGGCCCCAGCCCAGCCCCAGGGTGATGAGCCCCAGGAAGAAGATGCCGATGGAGATCAGCACCACCCAGAGCGCGACGACGAGCAGGTCAATGAGATAGGCCCAGAACCGGCGGGCTATGACGCCGTCGGTCAAGCGGCTGTCCACCTGAAACGCGCTGTAGTCGACGGTTGACGGGTAGGGCCGGTTGACCATGTCTTCATCCTCAATAGGCGGTCTCCGATAGACAGCGGGAGTCGATCCGCTGCGGCGCCAGGCCCTCCGCCTTCAGAGCCTCGAATACCTCAAATGTATGTTGTCTGTCGCGCGTTTCGATAGTGATGTCGATGGAAACCCCCTTGGCGGGTACGTCGAGGAACAACCGCCCGTGGGATACCTCGAGGATGTTGGCGCCAAGATCCCCGAGAAGGCTGGCCACCCGGCCCAGGAGGCCGGGTCTGTCATGGGAGGTGATGCGGAAGGAGGCGATCCGGTCGTCCCGCTCCAGTTCCCGCACCATCACCGAGGCGAGGATGCGCGCGTCGATGTTGCCGCCGCAGAGCACCAGGCCGACCTGTTTGCTCTTGAATCGATCCGGCTCGGCCAGCATCGCGGCAAGGCCCGCAGCACCCGCGCCCTCGGCCATGGTGCGCTGGAGGGTGGCATAGGCATTGACCGCCCGTTCGATCAGCGGTTCCTCGACGAGGATGATGTCCGAAACGAGATCGCGCACGACGGGCAGCGGTAGTTGCCCAACCGTCTTCACGGCGATGCCCTCGGCCAGGGTCGCGCCGCCGATCGGCCGGTCCTCGCCCCGAATCGCGTTGGTAAAGGAGGGATAGAGCGCCGCTTCCACGCCGATGATCTCGATGGAAGGCTTCAGGGCCTTCGCGGCTATTGCGATTCCCGAGATCAGGCCGCCGCCGCCGATGGGAACCACAATCTGGTCGAGATCGGGAGCGTCCGCGAGCATTTCCAAGGCGATCGTGCCCTGGCCGGCCATGACCCTGGGATCGTCGTAGGGATGGACGAAGACGAGGCCCTCAGCCGCGGCGATCTCGCGCGCCCTGGCGGCGGATTCATAGAGCGTCTCTCCGAAAAGCACCACGCGCGCGCCATAGGAGCGGGTGTTCTCCGCCTTCACCAGAGGCGCGCTCTCCGGCATGACGATGACGGCCGGGATGCCGAGGCGGCGGGCATGATAGGCGACGGCTTGCGCGTGGTTGCCCGCAGACATGGCGATCACTCCACGCTGACGCTCCTCAGAGGTCAGGCTTTCCAGCTTGTTCGCGGCGCCCCGTTCCTTGAAGGAGCCTGTCGGCTGCATGTTCTCGTGCTTCACGCAGACGCTCGCCCCGGTGATCTGGGAAAGGCGCGGCGCGGGCACGAGCGGAGTGCGAAGGACCTGGCCCTGAATCGTGCGGGCCGCGCGCTCCACGTCCTGAAGGGTGATGGCATGTTCGGCCAAGGCTTCCTCCGTTTTATCCTGAAATAGTTCCCT
The DNA here is from genome assembly GCF_009830105.1 of Microvirga makkahensis. Taxonomy (GTDB): domain Bacteria; phylum Pseudomonadota; class Alphaproteobacteria; order Rhizobiales; family Beijerinckiaceae; genus Microvirga; species Microvirga makkahensis. Next base: position 254,598 of record NZ_WURB01000003.1, on the reverse strand, counting down.
AGACGGGTCTTGGCGTCGCCTCCTGAAGCCCCAGCAATCCGCCCGGGCGGAAGATCAGGAAGACGACGAGCGCGGCGTAAAGCGCCATGTCCCGCCCTTCGATGGGTAGATAAGCCGACCAGACGGTTTCGAACAATCCAATAATGAAACCTCCTAACAAGGCTCCGGGTATCGAGCCGATGCCGCCGATGATCGCGCCGATCAGGGCCTTGAGGCCGTACTGGAAGCCGCCGGAAAAGCCCAAACCTCCATACTGCACGACGATCAGCATGCCCGAGAGCCCTGCCATGCCTCCCGCGAGTGCCAGCGTCTGGGTGAGGAGGCGAGGGCCGTTGACGCCCATCATGGCCGCGGCACGCGAATCGTCCGCAACCGCCCGCCATGCCCGTCCGAATCCCGTTGCCTTCATCAGCCACAGGAGAGCAAGGGAGGCCGTCAGCCCGAGACCCGCCGTGACGAGGCTGATCGGTGTGAGACTGACCAGAAAATCGTTAGAGCGCGCCAAAGGCCAGGCTGCGGACCAGATCGGCGGAAGCCAGACCGTCACAGGGCTCTGCACGAGGCGCAGGTATTCCATCAGCACGAGCGACAGGCCGACCGTCGCGATGAGACTCGGCTGGGGACTGGCGGCCTGGATGCGGCTGATGGTGAAGTGTCCCCCGACGGCGCCGTGCATCGCGCCCGCGAATACTGCGGCAGCCAAGCCCGCACAGATGCCGGCGAGCGGCGAGTTCAAACCGGAGACCAGGACAATGGCGGCCCCCGCTACCGTTGCGGCCGATCCGGCCGCCGCCAGTTCCCCGAAAGCCGGATTGATCCGTCCGCTCAGGCCGAAAACGAGCGCGAAGGCGACGGAAAGAAGGGCATAGATCGCAGTGCGTGGAAGACTGACGAGTATCTGCTGCAGCCAATAGGCGAAGCCGGCCGGTATCTCGACCACGCTCGCATGGGGCGGATTGCCCGGATCGGCGGCGATGCCCTCGGGCGTTTCCATATAGTATTGCTTGAGTAGGTAGAGGCTCGCGCCCGAGACGGGTCCTTCCTCAGTGGCAAGTCCGACCAGTTCCGCTTTCTTGAAGGAAAGGCCCTCGGCGGCGAAGGTGCAGGTGGCATATCGGTCGAGAGGGGGGCGATCCGGGTACTGCGCCGAATAGAGAACAGTCAGGCTGCGGGCGGCAGGACCGGCCTGGATCCGTTGGACGGTGATCGTCGCGCCGGCGTTGAGCGCGGGAAGGGTGGAGCGGCACACGCGCGCCTGATCCGCGTCGATGGCCAATCCGCAGGCGGCGAGAAGGAACAGGCCCGCAAGACCGGCGATCGAACGCCACGCCTCGAGGAAACCTGCCCCTCTCATCTGCGGCCTTGCACGTCAGGCTTGGGCCTTCAGCCTCTCCGCGACGCGCGGCGCGAAATAGGTCAGAATGCCGTCGGCGCCAGCCCGCTTGAAGGCGAGCAGGCTTTCCATCACGGCGCGCTCACCGTCGATCCAGCCGTTGTCGGCAGCGCCCTGGATCATCGCGTATTCGCCCGATACCTGATAGGCGAAGGTCGGGACGGCGAAGGTCTCCTTCACCCGGTGCACGATGTCGAGATAGGGCATTCCGGGCTTGACCATGATCATGTCCGCGCCCTCGTCGAGGTCGAGGGCGACCTCGCGCATGGCCTCGTCCGTATTGGCTGGATCCATCTGATAGGTTCGCTTGTCGCCGACCAGCGTGGCACTGGTGCCGATGGCGTCGCGGAATGGGCCATAGAAGGCCGAGGCGTATTTCGCCGCATAGGCCATGATCTGCACGTCCTGGAATCCGGCCTCGTCGAGCGCGGCGCGGATCGCGCCCACGCGACCGTCCATCATGTCCGAGGGAGCGATGATGTCGGAGCCCGCCTCCGCCTGGAGAACGGCCTGCTTCGCGAGCAGGGCCACCGTCTCGTCGTTGAGGATCCGGTCGCCGTCCATCACGCCGTCATGTCCGTGGCTGGTATAGGGATCAAGGGCCACATCCGTGATCACGCCGATCCCGGGGACGGCACGCTTGATCTCGCGCACGGCGCGGTTAACCAGGTTTCCGCCGTTGAGCGATTCTGAGCCCTTCGGGTCCCGCAGGGCCGGATCGGTATAGGGGAAGAGGGCGATGGCCGGGATGCCGAGGGCGGCGGCGCGCTCGGCTTCTTTCACCACCTCGCCGATGGTCAGGCGTTCCACCCCCGGCATGGAGACGACCGGATGACGTCCGCTTGCGCCCTCGACCACGAAAAGCGGCCAGATCAGATCGCTTGTCGTGAGCACGTTTTCTCGCACCAGCCGCCTGGACCACTCGGCCTTGCGATTGCGTCGCGGGCGGTGAGACAGATTCAGGGAAGAAGCGGATTCCTGAGCTGCGGGGCGGGGGAGCGGCGACAGTTTCGACATAATCCTCATCCGGCGCCGGCTTCGATGCGCCAGCGCGTCGGATGACGGGTAGCACATTTAAATCACTCTAAAAAAGGATTCGGCGTCGCATCCGCCACATTCCTGCGTGTGAAGCCAGACAGGTCTGCCATGCATTGACGGTAATCCTGGGCCCTGTTTAATCGCGGGCAGGCTTTTAAGGGGAAGCGATCCATGGACGAGAGCGCGGAAGTCATTTGCGAGAAGCAGGGGGCAGCCGGTGTCATCACCCTCAACCGCCCGCGTGCGCTCAATGCCTTGACCCTTGCCATGGTCCGCGAGATGCGCCGCGCTCTCGACGGCTGGGCCAGGGATCCGCAGGTCACCCGCATCATCGTCGAGGGGGCGGGCGAAAAGGCATTCTGCGCCGGGGGCGACATCCGGCGTCTGACTGAACTTCTACAGGCCGGCAAGCGCGACGAGGCCCTCGCCTTCTGGCGGGAGGAGTACCAGCTCAACATCCTCATCAAGCGCTATGCCAAACCGTACGTTTCCCTCATCGACGGCATCGTCATGGGCGGCGGCGTGGGCGTATCTCTGCATGGCTCCCACAGGGTTGCGGGCGAGCGCTACCTCTTCGCGATGCCGGAGGTCGGCATCGGCTTCTTCCCCGATGTGGGTGCAACCTATGCCCTTCCGCGCCTCCCGGGGCAGGCGGGCATGTATCTCGCGCTGACGGGCGAGCGGGTGAAGTGGGCGGATGCGCTGGCGCTGGGCCTTGCCACCCATGCGGTTGCAAGCGCGGGCATGGTGCCTCTGCGCCAAGCCCTGATCGAGGGCGCACCGGTCGAGGAGGCGCTGGCGCAGGCATCGGTCGATCCGGGTCCCGCCCCCCTGAGCGCCGAGCGCTCGGTAATCGATTCCTGCTTTGCCGCCGAGAACGTGCCAGCCGTCCTCAGGCATCTCGATGAGGCAGCGGGCAAGGGATCTGAATTCGCCGGGAGGACCGCTGCCGGAATGCGGAAGAAATCGCCGACGAGCATGAGCATCGCCTTCGAGCAGGTGCGCCGGGGAGCGTCCCTCGACTTCGAGGAAGCCATGAGAACGGAATTCCGCATCGTTTCGCGGATCGGCGACGGCAAGGACTTTTTCGAGGGCGTGCGCGCGGTTCTGATCGACAAGGACAATCAGCCTCGCTGGGAGCCTGCTACCCTCGAGGCCGTGACGCGCGAGGCCGTCGACCGTTATTTTGCCGACCTGGGCCCGCATGAACTGGAGACCGCCTGATGTCCCGCAACGGCAATCACGGTACGCCGCAGGATGCAGGTATGGATTATCTCTCGGACCGGATCGAGGAGCGCCAGCCGGCCCCCACCTCCATGCGCTGGGGCTTCGTTCTCACCTGGTTCATGCGGGTTCTTGCCATCGTCTGGATCATGAAGGGCCTCAGCTCCTGGTCCGTCATCCTGGGCATCTGGACGCCCATTGGGCAGTTCGAGGCCCGGTCGACAGGTTATCAGGCGACGATCATCTACTTCGCGCTGATTGATCTCATTGCCGCAGTGGGACTCTGGATGGCCAGTACCTGGGGCGGGATCATGTGGCTGCTGGCGGTCATGAGCCACCTGATTCTCGCGGCCTTCTTTCCGGGCATCGTCACCAGCGGCCCGATGACGATCGTATTCTTCCTGACCCTCGTGGCGGTCTATATCGCCGTTTCCTGGCTCGCGGCGCAGGAAGAATGAGGGAAAGCGCCCATTGCTAGCAGGTTTCGCGGCCTCGCCGCGGCAGGATCCAGAGGCGACATTGAGGATCGGGCCTCTCACAGGGAAGTGTATCCTCAAGAACACAGTTCACTGTTACATCGCAGGATGTTACGGTATCCGGAGTCGAAGGCGGCAGCGGGGACCGATCTGCCATAAAACGGCCCCGATGTTTTTCGTTTTCGATACAGTTCCTTAATCCAATCCCGGCAGTTTCGGCCGGGAGCGGGGGTGTCCGGGCGATTGTCCTGACACGTCCCGTTGCCGAGCCACCTTAACCGAGAAGAGCCTGCGCTCATGTTGTCTCGCCGTGCCCTCCTGACAGGATCGCTAGCCCTTGTCCTCACGCCTGCCTCCGTCGCCATGGCCCAGAGGCAGGCCGAGTGGTCGCAGAACTACGAGGCCGTGTCCCGCACTCGCGTGCAGCGGACCTCGACCCCGATGCTCTCCCAGGAATCCCTGGCCGCCACGGAGCAGATGATCGAGTACTACCGCAACATCGCCGCCCGCGGCGGGTGGCTGCCGGTCCAGGGCGTGCAGGGTCTGCGCGTTGGCTCCAAGAGCCCTGCGGTTGTAGCACTGCGCCAGCGCCTGATCATCACTGGGGATCTCGATCCGGCAGCGGGCGAATCCCCGATCTACGATTCTTACGTGGAGGCGGGAGTACGCCGCTTCCAGGCTCGCCACGGCATCAGCTCCACGGGGACCATGACGGCCGCGACCGTGACCGCGATGAACGTGCCGGTGGATGTCCGCATCCGTCAGCTCGAGATCAACCTGGGCCGACTGCGCAGCCTCGTGGCGGGCGGTCTGCCCAACCGTTACGTGGTCGCCAACATCCCTGCCGCGCTTGTCGAGACGGTGGAGGCGGGTGTGGTCCACACCCGCCACGCCGCCGGCGTCGGCAAGATCGATCGTCAATCGCCGCTCCTGAGCTCCAAGGTGGTGGAAGTGAACTTCAACCCCTACTGGACCGTGCCCGCTTCTATCATCAAGAAGGACCTGATCCCGAAGATGCAGAAGGAGCCGAACTACCTGACGGACAACAAGATCCGCATCTTCAAAGGCGACCAGGAGATCCCGCCGTCCCAGGTGAACTGGTTCTCGGACGAGGCGACCCGTTACCGCTTCCGCCAGGACCCGGGCGGCGAGCTCAACTCCATGGGCTTCGTGCGCATCAACATCCCGAACCAGCACGGGGTGTACATGCACGATACGCCCTCGAAGGGCATTTTCGGGGACGATTTCCGCTTCGTCTCCTCGGGCTGCATCCGCGTGCAGAACGTTCGCGACTACATCGAGTGGCTCCTGAAGGACACCCCCGGCTGGACCCGGGAGCAGATCGACGCGACCTTCAAGTCCGGCGAGCGCATCGACGCGCGCCTCGCCCAGCCGGTTCCGATCCACTGGATCTACATGACCGCCTGGGCGACCCCGGACGGGCTCGTGCAGTTCCGGGACGACATCTACAACAAGGACGGTCTGGGCAGCGCCATCCCGGTGGCCAGCCGCACCCCGACCGAGCCGGACGAGGAAATGTTCCTCCAGAACTAAATTCTTGCAATGTTGTTTCGAGTATGAACCTTAAGGTGGAGTTTCTGAACTCCACCTTTTTTATTAGTGCGAGTGTTCGGAAGAGGATCTTAGTTAGCGTATAGGCTATTCTCGTGTCTCGCTTTGGCGTTTTCCGTTAACTCTCCTGGTATTGCTGATAATAATTTTATTTGCGTACAATTGTGACTCTGAAAAACACGTCATCATGCTTGAATGTGATGATGATATGCGAGGTCGATTTACTGTCTATAAAGCCCCTATAACAGATATTGATCCTGACGCGCCGGCGATAGTGCAGGTTGTAGAACGTAACAAACCCGTACTTGCGTTCGTTCCATTCCATAAAGGCCTGAGTTTCCGAGCATCATATCGTGGTCGCGCTCCGCCCTTCACAACCGAGCGATCAAAGCCCTCTGAAACGCCAGCGTTCTCGTGCTCAGCATCGGAACACGCGGGATGCTCATGGACGAGTGGTGGATCGATTTGCCACCGCACACTGAGTTTTGCTTGGTGCTGACCGATCCTCAGCAAGATTGCTTCGGGAGCCCAGAGGTGGAAGTCGATCGGGCCTTCGTCGACCATCTGGTCCAGCGTGTGCCTCAAGCCAGACGCCCGCCCACGAATTCATATAACGATGAAGATGCCTGGTGGAGCCGATAGACCACACTCTTGCGGGTGTTGCCTTTCAGCGGTCGGATCAACATGTCTCCACAGTGGCTTGGCGCGCTCGGGCTGCACATGATAAAGGCCTGGGTCATCGGGGAATTGAGCACCTTTCAGGCGGGGCTCACAGCAAGGCGAGAACGATCATGAGCGCGAGCGAAGCAGCAAGAAGTCACCTGTCCAACAGCTTTTTCTCGGCCGGCCTCGCCGAGAGCGATCCCGAGATCGCCCGCGCCATCGGGCTCGAACTCGGCCGCCAGCGTGACGAGATCGAGCTGATCGCTTCCGAGAACATCGTGTCCCGCGCCGTGCTGGAGGCGCAAGGGTCGGTGATGACCAACAAGTACGCGGAAGGCTATCCGGGCCGCCGCTACTATGGCGGCTGCCAGTTCGTGGACATGGCCGAGGAACTCGCCATCGAGCGCGCCAAGCGCCTCTTCGACTGCAGGTTCGCCAACGTGCAGCCCAATTCCGGCTCCCAGGCCAACCAGGCCGTGTTCATGGCGCTCATGAAGCCCGGCGACACCTTCATGGGGCTCGATCTCGCCTGCGGCGGCCACCTGACCCACGGCTCGCCGGTGAACATGTCCGGCAAGTGGTTCAACGTGGTGAGCTACAAGGTCCGCGAGGACGACCAGATCATCGACATGGACGAGGTCGCTCGCCTTGCCCGGGAGCACAAGCCGAAGGTGATCGTGGCCGGCGGCTCGGCCTATTCGCGGTTCTGGGACTTCGCCCGCTTCCGCGAGATCGCGGACGAGATCGGGGCCTTCTTCATGGTCGACATCGCGCATTTCGCGGGCCTCGTGGCCGGCGGCGCGCATCCGTCGCCGTTCCCCCATGCCCACGTGGTCACCACCACCACCCACAAGACCCTGCGCGGCCCGCGCGGCGGGATGATCCTCACCAACGACGAGGATCTGGCGAAGAAGATCAACTCCGCCATCTTCCCCGGCCTCCAGGGCGGCCCGCTCATGCATGTGATCGCCGCCAAGGCCGTCGCCTTCGGGGAGGCGCTGCGCCCCGAGTTCAAGCTCTATGCCCATTCCGTCGTCGAGAACGCCAAGGTGCTCGCCGACACCATGCTTGCGGGCGGCTATGCCATCGTCGCCGGTGGCACGGACAACCACCTGATGCTCGTGGACCTGCGCCCGAAGAAGCTCACCGGCAAGGCCGCCGAGGCCGCTCTGGGCCGTGCGCACATCACCTGCAACAAGAACGGCGTGCCCTTCGATCCCGAAAAGCCGATGGTCACTTCCGGCATTCGTCTCGGCACCCCCGCCGCCACCTCGCGCGGGTTCGGCGCGGCCGAGTTCCGGAAGGTCGGCGAGCTGATCGTCGAGACGCTCGACGGTCTTGCAAAGCATGGCGCGGAAGCCAATGCCGCGGTCGAGGAGTCGGTCAAGGCCCGTGTCCATGAGCTGACCCGCCGCTTCCCGATCTACGCTTAAAATTCGGATCGAAAGATGCGCTGTCCCTATTGCGGGAGTCTCGACACCCAGGTGAAGGATTCCCGGCCGACGGACGATTCCTCCTCCATCCGCCGCCGCCGCATCTGCCCGGATTGCGGTGGCCGCTTCACGACTTTCGAGCGCGTTCAGCTGCGCGAGCTCACGGTGGTGAAGCGTTCAGGGAGGCGCGTTCCCTTCGATCGCGACAAGCTCCAGCAGTCGGTGGAAGTGGCCTTGCGCAAGCGCTCGGTGGATCCCGAGCGCGTCGAGCGCATGATCAACGGCATCGTGCGCCAGCTCGAGAGCATGGGCGACGGCGAGGTGCCCAGCGAGACCGTGGGCGAACTCGTGATGGAAGGGCTCAAAGCCCTCGACGACGTGGCCTATGTCCGCTTCGCTTCCGTCTACAAGAATTTCCGTGAAGCCAAGGACTTCGAGGAGATTCTTGGCAAACTGGCGGAAGAGCCGGAGGATGCTCCGCGGCTGAAGAAGAAGCCCGCGCAGTCCGAGTGATGAGTTCCACCAGCGTACAGGATCGGGCCTCCGCGAGAAACGGCCGGGACGAGCGCCTGATGCGCCTTGCCATCGCGCTCGGCGAGCGCAACCTCGGCCGAACCTGGCCCAATCCCTCGGTGGGCTCGGTCGTCGTAGACGAGAGCGGCGGCGCTCCCGTCATCATCGCGCAAGGGGTCACTCAGCCGGGCGGCCGCCCGCACGCCGAGCGTGTGGCGCTCGCCGCAGCGGGTGAACGGGCGAAGGGCGCGACTCTCTACGTTTCCCTGGAGCCGTGCTCCCACCACGGCAGAACGCCGCCCTGTGCGGATGCGGTGGTGGAGGCGGGCATCGGCCGCGTGGTTTCGGCGATCGGGGACCCGGATTCCCGGGTCGCCGGGCTCGGTTACGCCCGCCTGCGGGCCGCCGGAATCGAGGTGGTGGCAGGTTGCCTGGAGCCTCTGGCCCGCCGGGCCCATCGCGGGCACATCACCCGCGTCACGAAGGGGCGGCCCGCCGTCACGGTGAAGCTCGCCCGCACGACGGAAGGGCTGGCGGGATCGCGCCAGGGACCGCGCCTGATGATCACGGGCGAGATCGCCAACGGGAAAGTGCACCTCATGCGGGCTCATGCGGACGCCGTCATGGTCGGCGTGGGAACCGTTCTGGCAGACGATCCGCTGCTCAATGTGCGCCTGCCCGGTCTCGAGAGCCGCTCGCCCATTCGCATCGTGCTCGACTCGCACCTGCGGACTCCCGTGACGGCTCGCATCGTCGCAGGAGCCAGCGAGATCCCGACCTGGATCGTCACCACGGTCGCCGCGCCCGTCGAGGCGGAGCGGGCGCTGGCCGCGCAGGGAGTGGAGGTGCTGCGGGTCTCGGTTGAGGGAGGGCAGGTGTCGCTCCAGGAGGCTCTGGCCCTCCTCGGCACGCGCGGCCTCACCCGCGTGTTCTGCGAGGGCGGTCCGGGGCTGGCGGATGCGCTGGCCCAGGCCGATCTCATTGACGAGCTGATCCTCATCACCGGGCGCTCCGCACGCGGTCAGGGCGACGTGCCCGCCCTCGGGCTCGCGCTCCAGGACCGCATGGACGTCCTCGATCTTTACGCCGACGAGCAGGTCGGCTCCGATCTTTTCATGTTCTGGGAGAAGCCCTGATGTTTACGGGTATCGTCACCGATGTCGGCGAGGTCGTGTCCGCGGAAGGGACGCAGGGCACCCTGAAACGCCTGCGCATCCACGCCTCCTACGATCCCGCGACCATCGCGCTCGGGGCCTCCATCGCCTGCGGCGGGCCGTGCCTGACCGTGGTGGCGTTCGGTCCTCGCGAGGACGGCTGCTGGTTCGACGTGGATGCGGCGGCGGAAACGCTCGAACGCACGACGGTCGGCGAATGGAAGGCCGGAACGAGAATCAACCTGGAACGCTCGCTCAAGATCGGCGACGAGCTCGGCGGCCATATCGTCACCGGCCACGTGGACGGTCTTGCCACCATCGTCGCGCGGGAGGCGATCACCGCCGGGGACAATCCCTGGGGGCCTACCGCCCGCTTCGTCATCAAGGCTCCGACCGATCTTGCGCCCTTCATTGCTGAGAAGGGCTCGGTATGCCTTGACGGCACGTCGCTGACCGTCAATTCGGTGGATGGGGATGTCTTCTCCGTACTCATCATCCCGCACACGCTCGCGGTGACCACCTGGGGCGAGCGCAGGGAGGGCGACAGGCTCAACCTCGAGGTCGATCTGATGGCCCGCTACGCCGCACGGCTTGCGGAGGCCCGCCGGGCGGGTTAGGGAACGCCAGCATTTCCCTCTGTGTCAGGCCTTCATCCTCATCCTGAGAATTCGCCGATAGAGCGCGGGGAGGGAACCCGGCGCCAACCGTTTGGCGGCAGGTCTCTGAGGAAGAGGCGAATTCTCATGAAAGTCCGTTGAAGAGTCACCTATGGTCTCGCATTCCGCAAAGCAGCAAATCACCCGACCGCCGGTTCCCGGCGCCCGCATCCTGATCGTCGAGGCGCGCTTCTATGATGACATCGCCGACGAACTCCTGCGCGGGGTCCAGGGGGCGGTCGAGGCAGCCCAGGCCACCATGGACGTGCTGACGCTGGACGGCGCGCTCGAGATCCCGGCGACCATCGCCATCGCCCTTGACGCCGCCGAGAAGGCCGGCAAACCCTACGATGCCGTCGTGGCCCTGGGCTGCGTGATCCGCGGCGAGACGGGCCACTACGACATTGTGGCAGGCGAGAGCTCCCGGGCGCTGATGGACCTGTCCGTCGCCCGCAAGATCCCGCTCGCCAACGGCATACTGACTGTAGAGAATGAGGAACAGGCCTGGACCCGGGCGAGCGTGAATGAATTGAATAAGGGCGGGGGTGCGGTGGAAGCGGCGCTCGCCGTTTTGCGCATCAAGAAGAAGCTGGAGGCCTGATCATGACGAAGCCTGCAGAGCGCTCGGCCGCTCGCCTCGCTGCCGTCCAGGCTCTCTATCAGATGGATCTCTCCGGCAAGACCGTCGTGGACGCCCTCGCCGAGTTCGAGGCCTTCTGGATCGGCCGGGAGGTCGAAGGCATCGAGTTCAAGCCGTCCGACGTCGAGTTCTTCCGCAACGTGATCTCCGGGGTCGTGCAGCACCAGCGCGACATCGACGTGAAGATCGACAGGGCCTTGTCCGAAGGCTGGCCTCTGCGCCGCGTCGAGGCCGTTCTGCGCGCCATTCTGCGCGCGGGCGGCTATGAGCTGATGTTCCGCAAGGACGTTCCCGCCCGCGTGGTGATCACCGAATATGTGGACGTGGCCCACGGCTTCTACGGCGAGGACGAGCCCGGTCTCGTGAACGCCGTTCTCGACAGGCTCGCCCGTGAGGTTCGTCCGGGCGAACTCGAGAAGAAGGCGGCCGGTCAGGGCAAGCGTTAAGATCGCGGATGGCAGGGATCGTCACGCCATGACCTCCCGGGAGCGCGCCAGCGAAGACGGGCTCATCGCCCGCTTCTTCGCACCTCTCGCGGGCGAGGGCGCTCTTGGTCTCAAGGACGATGCCGCCTGCCTGTCTCCCCGGCCCGGGCACGATCTCGTGCTCACGACGGACGCCCTCGTCGAATCGGTCCATTTTCTCCCTGAAGACTCGCCAGCGTCCATCGCCCGCAAGGCCCTGGGGGTGAACGTCTCGGATCTCGCCGCCAAGGGGGCGGATCCGGCGGGCTTTCTCCTCAGCCTCGCCCTTCCCGAAACCTGGACCGAGGAATGGCTCGCGGATTTCGTCTCCGGTCTCGGAGTAGCCTCCCGAGATTTCTCCTGCCCGCTCCTCGGGGGCGATACGGTGAAGGCCAGTGGCGCTCTCACCCTCTCCGTGACAGCCGTCGGCGAGGTTCCCGCCGGGAGAATGGTTCGCCGCACCCATGCCCGCGTGGGAGATGTCGTCTGCGTGTCCGGCACCATCGGAGACGCCGCTTTAGGTCTAAAACTGCGTAAGACGCCCTCATGGGCGGCCGCCCTCTCGTCCGGCGAGAGGGCGCATCTGGCCGACCGCTATCTCCACCCGCAGCCGCGCCACCGGCTCGCACGGGCCGTCCGGGAACATGCCCATGCCGCCATGGACGTCTCGGACGGGCTCGCGGGAGATCTCGCCAAAATGATGCGGGTGAGTGGAGTTTCGGCCTCGGTCGAAGCGGCAAAGGTGCCGTTCTCGGCCGCCGTGCGCAAAGCCATCGAGGCAGATTCCAGCCTGTTCGATCTCGCCGTGACGGGCGGGGACGATTACGAGATTCTCTGCACGGTTCCCGAAAAGAAGCTCGACAGCTTCAGGAAAGAGGCCGATAGCGTGGGCATCATGGTGTCCGCCATAGGCCGAGTCGTTGCAGGGCATGAGACCCCGGTCTTTCGGATCAACGGTACTGAAAGACACTACGATGCAGGTTCATTCTCACACTTCTGACGGTCTCGCCAAACGCAACGCGCTCGTGCTGGCCTGCGCCCAGGCGCTTGGCGGCTCGAGCCCAGCCATCGTGGTGTCGCTCGGCGGCCTCGTGGGGCAGAATCTCGCGGAAAACAAGGAACTGGCAACGCTCCCCGTGAGCCTCCTCAATCTCGGCCTTGCCCTCGGCACCATTCCCGCCGCCATCCTGATGCGGCGGGCGGGGCGGCGCATCGGCTATATCGTGGGCGCCGGGATCGGTCTGTTCGGGGGATGTCTTGCGGCGTTCGGTATCGCCTCCTTCAGCTTTATGCTCTTCTGCCTCGGCACCACGATCATCGGTATGTATGGCTCGTTCAACCAGAGCTACCGCTTCGCCGCGACCGATGCAGCCTCGGAGACCTTCAAACCCCGGGCGATTGCCTGGGTGATGACCGGAGGACTCGTGGCCGGAGTGCTGGGGCCCCAGACGGTGATCTGGCTCCGTGACGCGGTTCAGACTGCGCCATTCTCCGGTGCTTTCCTTGGGCAGGCGGCGCTGGCCCTGATGTCCATGGCGGCCGTCTCCTTCTTGAAGCCCGTGCCGGTCAGCGTCGCCCCCAAGGCCGGTGGCAGGCCACTGAGACACATCGTCCGGCAGCCCCGTTTCATCGTGGCGGCCGTTGCGGGTCTCGTCTCCTATGCCCTCATGAGCTTTCTCATGACCGCCGCACCCATGGCCATGGTTGGGTGCGGCCTTCCCATCGAGGCAGCGGCCCTCGGCATTCAGTGGCATATCCTGGCCATGTTCGGTCCCAGTTTCTTCACCGGACGCCTGATTTCCCGGTTCGGCAAGGAGCGGGTAACAGCCGCCGGCCTGGCCCTGATCGCGGTCTCCTCGATCATCGGCCTGTCCGGCATCGACATCACCCATTTCTGGGCAACGCTCATCCTGCTGGGCATCGGCTGGAACTTCGGCTTTATCGGCGCCACCGCCATGGTCACCGACTGCTATCGTCCCGAGGAGCGGACCAAGGTTCAGGCCGCCAACGACTTCCTGGTCTTCGGCTCCGTCGCCATCGCTTCCTTCTCCTCGGGTAAGCTCCTGAACGCGGGCGGCTGGGAGACCGTGAACTGGCTGGTCTTCCCACCGGTTGTCATCGCGCTACTTCTCTTAGCTTGGCAGCAGAGGGCACGAGCGACGGTACCCGCATAAAGTCTAAAGGGCTTCCTGTGAGTTGGGCGGGAAGTATCGTTGCGAACGGCCTAGTTTTTTGCCACCAAATATAATGTTCGCTGGGGGTGGAGGCCGTTCAAGGCCAAAGTTCAGGCCTTGAAGAGCGGCTTTCTGCTTTCCCATAACAAGGATGGCATGATGGCACTCACCCTTATTATTCTGGGCGGGCTTCTCTCGATTGCGTATGGCCTATGGGCCATCAGCGACGTGATGAAGCGCGACGCCGGTTCTCAGCGCATGCAGGAAATCGCTGGCGCGGTCGCCGAAGGCGCGAAAGCCTATCTCCGCAGGCAATATACGACGATCTCCATCGTGGGCGTGGTGCTGTTCGCCATCATCGCCTATCTCCTCGGCATCCGCGTCGCGATCGGCTTCGCCATCGGCGCGATCCTGTCGGGAGCGGCCGGCTTCATCGGCATGAACGTCTCCGTCCGGGCCAATGTCCGCACCGCGCAGGCCGCCACGCAATCCCTCGGCGGCGGTCTCGATGTCGCCTTCAAGGCGGGCGCCGTCACCGGAATGCTGGTGGCTGGCCTCGCGCTCCTGGGCGTGGCGCTCTACTACGGCTATCTCACGCGGATCGGCGGGCTGAACCCTGCGGACCGCGTGGTCATCGACAGCCTCGTGGCGCTCGGTTTCGGCGCTTCGCTGATCTCAATCTTCGCCCGCCTGGGCGGAGGCATCTTCACCAAGGGAGCCGACGTCGGCGGCGACCTTGTGGGCAAGGTGGAGGCGGGCATTCCCGAGGACGATCCGCGCAACCCCGCCACCATCGCCGACAACGTGGGCGACAACGTCGGCGATTGCGCCGGCATGGCGGCCGACCTGTTCGAGACCTATGCGGTGACCGTGGTCGCTACCATGGTGCTCGCGGCGATCTTCTTCGCGGGGCAGGGGATCCTCGATACGATGCTCATGTACCCCCTCGCCATCGGCGCGGCCTGCATCGTCACGTCGATCATCGGCACCTTCTTCGTGAAACTCGGTCAGAACGAGTCCATCATGGGCGCGCTCTACAAGGGGCTCATCGCAACAGGCATTCTCTCCGCCATCGCGATCGGTCTGGTGACTTGGCAGATGATCGGCTTCGGTCCCGTCGTGGGCACCGATTATACGGGACTGAGCCTGTTCTGGTGCGCGATCATCGGACTGGCAGTGACGGCCCTCATTGTGGTGATCACCGAATACTATACCGGCGTCGGCTTCCGCCCCGTGCGCTCCATCGCCCAGTCTTCCGTGACGGGGCATGGCACCAACGTGATCCAGGGCCTTGCGGTCTCGCTGGAATCGACGGCGCTGCCGACCATCGTGATCATCGCGGGTATCATCGTGGCGTTCACCCTCGCCGGCCTCTTCGGCATCGCGATCGCTGTGACGGCCATGCTGGCGCTCGCCGGCATGATCGTGGCTCTCGATGCCTTCGGTCCGGTGACGGACAACGCGGGCGGCATCGCCGAAATGGCCGGTCTGCCGAAGGAGGTGCGCAAATCGACGGATGCGCTCGACGCCGTGGGCAACACCACCAAGGCGGTGACGAAGGGTTACGCCATCGGTTCCGCGGGCCTGGGCGCTCTCGTGCTCTTCGCGGCCTATACGTCGGACCTCAACTACTTCACCCAGAACGCGGCGCAGTATCCCTACTTCCAGGGTGTGGCTCCCGATTTCTCGCTCACGAATCCCTATGTGGTGGTGGGTCTGCTGTTCGGCGGTCTCATTCCGTTCCTGTTCGGGGGAATCGCCATGACGGCCGTGGGTCGCGCGGCGGGCTCCGTTGTGGAGGAGGTGCGCCGCCAGTTCCGCGAGAAGCCCGGCATCATGGCCGGCACGGACCGGCCCGATTACGGGCGCGCGGTGGACATGCTCACCCGCGCGGCGATCAAGGAAATGATCGTACCGTCCCTTCTGCCGGTGCTGGCGCCGATCGTGACCTACTTCGTGATCTACTGGGTAGCCGGGAAGTCTCAGGCCTTCTCGGCCGTGGGCGCGATGTTGCTCGGCGTCATCGTGACGGGCCTCTTCGTGGCGATCTCGATGACCTCTGGCGGCGGCGCCTGGGACAACGCGAAGAAGTCCTTCGAGGATGGGTTCACCGATGCCTCCGGCACGACGCACCATAAGGGATCCGAGGCGCACAAGGCTTCAGTGACGGGCGATACCGTCGGCGATCCCTACAAGGACACTGCGGGTCCTGCCGTAAACCCGGCGATCAAGATCACCAACATCATCGCGCTGATGCTGTTGGCGATCCTGGCTCATTCGTAACGCAAACCGAAACCAAGCCTCCGGACCCGCGGCGCAGGCCGCGGGTTTTTTGTCGGCCTTCCCACAAAGAAAAAGAAAAGGCCGGGACGGGGCCCGGCCTTTTCGTGGAAACTGAGAAACAGATCTTAGGCGCCGAACGGATTGAAGTTGTTCGTGCCCTTGAGAAGCTGTCCGAGGAAGCTCGTCTCCTCGCCGCCGCTCGGGGTGGTGCGGCTGATGAAGTCGAACACCTTTCCGTCCTGGATGCCATAGACCCCGACGCGCTCGACGCGCAGGTTCTTGTCGAAGTAGACGGCGGTGACCCGCTGATCCACCACCTGCTCGCCCAGAAACTGGAACGTGCGGCGAGACCGCTGGCTGATGTAGTACCAGCTTCTGTTGCCGACCGTAGACACGGTCGAAGGAGTGCCGAGGATCTGGAGTACCTGCTCGGCGTTCATGCCCTTCTTCACCTGGTTCACGGCGTTCTCGTCCAACTGGTACCCGCGGGCGAACTCCTCGCCCATGGTGCAGGCGGCAACGGAGGTGGCCAGGAAAGTCGCAGTAGCCAAGCGTACCAAAAGGGTATGATATCGACGCATCGTACGGTTCTTCCAGGAATGCGGCGCAGATGAGCTTGCGCCTGTGGATCGTGATGGCGTAACCCGAGGTTTCGATTTTGACAAGCTTGGAAGGGCAAAGGCTGTGATATTCAGTCTCTTCCGCAGGAATCCCCGGCGCATGGCCATCGCGACTCTTTATGCGAGAATCGCCGATGCCTCACGCCGGCCAGGGCTCTACGCGGCACTCGGCATCCCGGACAGCCTAGAGGGACGCTTCGAATCCCTCTCTCTGCACATGGTCCTTTCTTTAAGAACCCTGCGGGAGCTTCCGCCTCCTGCCGACGAGGTCGCCAAGGATCTGACCGACGCCTTCTTCCGCGACATGGATGCCTCCTTGCGGGAGATGGGGGTGGGCGACACGGTCGTGCCCAAGCGGATGAAAAAGGTGGCCGCGGCTTTCTATGGCCGGGCCCAGGCCTATGACCCGGCCCTCACGTCCGCGGACGTGGCCGAGCTTGCGGAGGCCCTGGGCCGGAACGCGCTGGGGAGCGATGCACCCGCCATGATGCTCGCGCGTTATGCCTTGGCAGCGGACAAAGGCCTTAAAGGCGTCACGCTGGACGTGTTACTCGAATCCGGGCCTGCTTTCCCGGCGCCCGAGGCATTCACAGAGGAGGGAAACCGATGACCCCTGAAACCGTAGGTCCCCTGTCGCGCCTCGTGGACGTCATGAATATCCCGCCGCGCGGGCAGGAGGTCCATGTGGTGGCGAGTTCCGAAGAACGGGATGCTCTGGCGAAGGATTTCGGCCTTCCCCGCATCCAGGCCCTTTCGGGCGACTTCAAGCTTACCAGTACCGCCAAGGGCATCCATGTGGCGGGTCTGGTGAAGGCTTCCATCACGCAGGTCTGCGTCGTGACCCTCGATTCGTTCGATTCCGATATCGAGGAAGAGGTCGAGGTAGATTTTGCGGAACCCTCCGGGATGCCGGCGGAACCGCCGACGGATATCAACGAGTACGAGCCGCCGGATGAGATCGTCAACGGCCAGATCGATCTGGGAGCGCTCACCGCCGAGTTCCTGGCCTTGGGGCTGGACCCTTACCCGCGTAAGCCCGGCGTGGATTTCAGCTATCGCGATCCTGGAGACGACAAGGACTCGCCGTTTGCCGCCCTGGGCAAGCTCAAGACGGACAAATAAGGCCTTCCGAGTAAGCGCCTAGGGGGGAGATCCCGGCTCCCGCGCAATGAGAGAAAGCTACAGAATTTCGGTTGCGATGCCATCGCAAACCGGTATTTTCCGCCTCCTGTCCAAGCCCAAAGAAAGAATAAGCGGTCATGTCGAAGCCAGTGCGTATTTCGCTCGATGCGATGGGGGGGGACCATGGCCCGTCGATCGTCATCCCTGGTGCGGCCCTGGCCCTGGAACGGCATCCCGATATCCGATTTCTCATATTCGGCAACGAAGCGGTGATCGCACCTCTGCTCGATGCTCATCCCAAGCTGAAGGCGGCAAGCGAACTGCGCCATACCGAAATCTCCATCGCGATGGACGAGAAGCCGAGCCAGGCGATCCGGATGGGTCGCGGCAAGTCGTCCATGTGGAAGGCGGTTCAAGCGGTCCGGGACGGCGAAGCGGATGCCTGCGTCTCCGCCGGGAATACCGGCGCTCTCATGGCGACTGCCAAGATCTGCCTGAAGACCATGGCCCATATCGAACGCCCGGCAATCGCGGCCATGTGGCCGACCATGCGGGGCGAGAGCATCGTCCTCGACGTGGGGGCGACCATCGGAGCGGATGCGGGGCATCTGGTGGACATGGCTATCATGGGCGCGGCGATGGCGCGCATCGTGTTCGACCTGGAGCGTCCGACCGTGGGCCTGCTCAACGTGGGCACCGAGGAGATCAAGGGAATCGAGGCCGTTAAGGAAGCCGGGCGTATTCTCAGGGAGCGGGATGCTCCTTATCTGGAATATCGCGGTTTCGTGGAGGGAGACGATATCGGCAAGGGAACCGTAGACGTCGTCGTGACGGAAGGATTCACGGGGAACATCGCCCTCAAGACCGCAGAGGGGACGGCCAAGCAGATCGGCCAGTACCTGCGTTCTGCTATGAGCCGTACGCTGATGGCCAAGATCGGCTATCTGTTCGCGAAGCAGGCCTTTGATGCTCTCAGGGACAAGATGGACCCGCGCAAGGTCAACGGCGGTCTCTTCCTAGGCCTCGAAGGAGTGGTCGTGAAGAGCCACGGCGGCACGGACGATCTGGGGTTCGCCAGTGCCATCGACGTAGCCTACGACATGGCGCATTTCGAATTGATGAAGACAATCCGGGGCATGCTGGAGCATGATCCGGTCGGGCATGAGGCCTGAGGAAAGTACCACCTTGAAACGCATCCGTTCCGTTGTGCGCGGCGTCGGCTCTTACCTGCCTAAGCGCAAACTTACCAATCATGACCTCGAGAAGATCGTGGACACCTCGCACGAGTGGATCGTGCAGCGCACGGGCATCGAGCAGCGGCATATCGCCGACGACAGCGAGACGACGTCCGTGCTCGGTATCAAGGCCGCCGAGGCCGCGCTAGCCGATGCGGGGCTGACGGCGCAGGACATCGACCTCATCGTCTGCGCCACCTCGACGCCGGATCATACCTTCCCGTCCACGGCAACGATGATTCAGACCGGCCTGGGGATAACCCACGGGGCAGCCTTTGACCTGCAGGCGGTCTGCACCGGCTTCGTCTACGCGGTCGCCACCGCCGATAAGTTTCTCCAGTCGGGCTCGCACAAACGTGCTCTGGTGATCGGCGCCGAAACCTTCTCGCGTATTCTGGATTGGACCGACCGTACGACCTGCGTGCTCTTCGGCGACGGAGCGGGGGCCCTGGTGCTCGATGCCCAAGAAGGCGAGGGGACCTCCGCCGATCGTGGTGTGCTGAACTCGCAATTGCGGTCGGACGGACGCTATCGGGACAAGCTCTACGTCGACGGAGGGCCGGGCTCGACCAAGACCACCGGCGTTCTGAAGATGGAAGGCCGGGAGGTCTTCAAATTCGCCGTGGGCATGGTTGCCGACGTGGTGCAGGACGCCTTCAAGGCCACGGGTACAAGCCCGGAGGAACTGAAATGGTTCGTGCCGCATCAGGCCAACAAACGCATCATCACGGCGAGCGCCGACAAGCTCGGAATCGCGCCGGAGAAGGTCGTGATTACCGTGGACAGGCACGGCAACACCTCTGCCGCGTCCATCCCGCTCGCCCTCGACGTCGCCCGCAAGGACGGGCGCATCAAGGACGGCGATCTCGTGATGATCGAGGCCATCGGAGGCGGCTTCACCTGGGGCAGTGCGCTCATACGCTGGTAGGAATATAGGCCGTATGACCTATCTTGGATTCCCTTGACGGCAAGTCTAAGGTTGACCATACGGAGCCATCTGCATAGCGTCTTAACTGATTGAAAGATCAAAGAACTCATTCGGGGTTGGGGAGCTCAATGGCTGGCAAAACTGTGACGAGAGCGGATCTGAGCGAGGCCGTCTACCAGAAGGTGGGGCTGTCACGGACCGAATCGGCCGAACTGGTCGAGCGGGTCCTGGCGGAGATCTGCGACAGCTTGGCAGCCGGCGAAACCGTCAAGCTTTCCTCCTTCGGCTCTTTCATCGTGCGTAGCAAAGGCGAGCGCATCGGCCGCAACCCCAAGACCGGCGTCGAGGTCCCGATCGATCCCCGCCGGGTCATGGTCTTCAAGCCGTCCAATGTCCTGAAGGCCTATATCAACGGCGAAACCGTCGAGCGCGAGGACTGACCCTCGTATGGCTGGCGGCGGCCTCGACAAGAGCCCTGACGCGTTCCGAACCATCAGCGAGGTGGCCGAGGACCTTGATTTGCCGCAGCATGTGCTGCGCTTCTGGGAAACCCGCTTCACGCAGATCAAGCCGCTGAAGCGCGGCGGCGGCCGTCGCTATTACCGTCCCGACGATGTGGATCTCCTCAAGGGGATCCGGCATCTCCTCTATGGAGAAGGCTACACGATCAGGGGAGTGCAACGCATTCTCAAGGCGGAAGGGGTCCGTTTCGTGCAGGCCGTCGGCCGTGGTGAGGAGAGCGTTGCGGCCCCTGAGCATGAGGCGGGCGAGAGTATCGCGGAAGACGGGGAGTTCATCGAGCCGCCCCTTATCGAATCCGGCCAATCTCCCGGCCGGGGCGCTCTGCCTGAAGAATCCCTGCGAAAGCTCCAGTCGGCACTGGATGAACTGCTCGAATGCGACCGGGTCCTGCGGTCTCTGAAAGATGGGGAACAACCCATCAGCGAGTGAACCAAGTGCCACGTCCCCCCAGACTTCGTGCTGCTACGGCTAAAACTCGGGATGTCTCGCCGATTCTTCTCGTCGCAGTTAGAACTTGCGCTTGGGCGATCTCAAGAGAATCCGTGCTCGACAGCGTGTACATTGGAATGCCTAGGAATCAGGCCGAACGCCTTCTGTGTCCCGTTCTTCGGACATGCGACGAGTTTCATGACGGATTGTAGAGCTGTCCGCATCGAGAGGCCTTGACAGGGAACAGGGCGGCCCTTAAAGCACCCACACCGCTTCGGCGGTCCAATGCGCGGGCGTAGCTCAGTCGGTTAGAGTGCCGGCCTGTCACGCCGGAGGTCGCGGGTTCGAGCCCCGTCGCCCGCGCCACTTTTTCCCCCAGGATCGAGTGGTTGGACGCAAATGCCCGCATGATCGCGATCTCGTGTGTGGCGCTTTGTCGATCCCTTTGCATCTCCTCCCCGATTGTCTTCGTCCTCAGTCTGTTCCTGATCGTCCTCTGGGCTCTCGGCGGGCCGTTCTTCGGATTTTCTGATACGTGGCAACCGATGTGAACACCGGCACCGCCATCCTGACCTTCCCGATGGAGTTCCTGATTCAGAGCCCTCCCGGAACCGGGATGGGGCTTCCGTCCAGGCCAAGCTCAACGAATTGATCCGGGCCGGGCTTCCCTGAACGAGTTCATCGGCATCGAACATCCGACTCGGGAGGAACTGGGCCGGATTCGAGCCAAATGTGAGGCTAAAGCTAAGGCAGAAAGCGCCGCAAATCGGGCCCAGGCGCAGCCGAACCGCAGGGTTGCCCACGCGGCGGAGAGAGCGGCACCATAGTTTGGAATGGTTCTTTTTAGAGCGCCTCAAACACTTGTCAGGGCAGGGGAACTCGGTTAAGCCTCCGGCCACAAACCGCCGTTTGTCGCAGGACCTTCCTTCGGGCCTTTCTGTGGCTTAAATGCGTGGCATGTCGCCGGCCTCTAAGGCCGCGCTCCGTTCCTTCTGGGTGTCGTATGACGAATCTCCTCGCCGACTACCTGCCTCTCGTGATCTTTATCGGCGTGTCGCTCCTGATCGGGGTGGCACTCCTCGTGGCGCCGTTCATCGTCGCCTACAGCAAGCCTGATACGGAAAAGCTGTCCGCTTACGAGTGCGGGTTCAATGCCTTCGATGACGCACGCATGAAATTCGACGTGCGGTTCTACCTGGTGGCCATTCTTTTCATCATCTTCGACCTGGAGGTCGCCTTCCTGTTCCCATGGGCCATCGTGTTCGGGAACCTGGGCTGGTTCGGGTTCCTCTCGATGATGCTCTTCCTCGGCGTCCTGACAATCGGCTTCATCTATGAGTGGAAGAAAGGAGCCCTGGAATGGGATTGATCTCCGACAACCAGTCCACCCTGGTGGCTCCCGCTCCGCGCGGCATCATCGACCCGAATACCGGTAAGCCGGTAGGCACGACCGATCCGTATTTCGTCTCCATCAACGACGAGCTTGCCGACAAAGGCTTCCTCGTGGCCTCGTCCGAGGAGCTCATCAAGTGGGCGCGCACCGGCTCGCTCATGTGGATGACCTTCGGCCTGGCGTGCTGTGCCGTCGAGATGATGCAGATGTCCATGCCGCGCTACGACGCCGAGCGCTTCGGCTTTGCGCCGCGCGCCTCACCGCGTCAGTCGGACGTGATGATCGTCGCGGGCACGCTCACGAACAAGATGGCCCCCGCCTTCCGCAAGGTCTACGACCAGATGCCGGAGCCGCGTTACGTCATTTCGATGGGATCCTGCGCCAATGGCGGCGGTTACTACCATTATTCCTATTCGGTGGTCCGCGGCTGCGATCGCATCGTGCCGGTCGATATCTACGTGCCCGGCTGCCCGCCGACCGCGGAGGCGCTCCTTTACGGTGTGCTGCTTCTCCAGAAGAAGATCCGTCGCACCGGCACCATCGAGCGCTGAGCAAAGGTCATTTTCATGAGTGCTGAGCTCCAAGCCCTGAGCGAACACATCGTCTCGTCCCTCGGCGAGGCGATCGAGGATCGCGCTATCGCCTACGGCGAGCTGACGATCGTCGCCCGTCTTGAGGAAATCAAGCGGGTGGTGACGTTTCTGCGGGACGACCCGCAGTGCCGCTTCGTCTGCTTCATCGACATCTGTGGCGCGGATTATCCGGCCCGCGAGAAGCGTTTCGATGTAGTGTACCATTTCCTGGCGCCGCACCATAACCGCCGCATCCGCGTGAAGGTGGAGACGGACGAGGAGACCCCGGTCCCCTCGATCATCGACCTCTTCCCGGCAGCGAACTGGTACGAGCGCGAGACCTACGATCTCTATGGCGTCCTTTTCTCAGGCCATCCGGATCTGCGCCGCCTGCTGACCGACTACGGGTTCGAGGGGCATCCGCTCCGCAAGGACTTCCCGCTCACCGGCTATGTCGAGGTTCGCTACGACGACGGCCAGGGTCGCGTGGTCTACGAGCCGGTGAAGCTCAGCCAGGAGTTCCGCAACTTCGACTTCCTCTCTCCCTGGGAAGGCACCGATTACGTGCTGCCCGGCGACGAGAAGGCCAAGGCTTAAAAGCGGGAAGGGCGACCTATGGGCGAGCATAATATCCGCAATTTCACGATCAATTTCGGTCCCCAGCACCCCGCGGCGCACGGCGTGCTCCGGCTCGTACTGGAGCTCGACGGCGAGGTCGTGGAGCGCGTCGATCCGCATATCGGCCTCCTCCACCGTGGCACGGAGAAGCTGATCGAGTACAAGACCTACGTTCAGGCCAATCCCTATTTCGACCGGCTCGACTACGTCGCGCCGATGAATCAGGAACACGCCTATTGCCTTGCGATCGAGAAGCTGCTCGGCATCGCCGTGCCGCGTCGCGCTCAGTTGATCCGCGTCCTCTTCTCGGAAATCGGGCGCCTGCTCTCGCACCTCCTCAACGTGACCACGCAAGCTATGGACGTAGGCGCGCTCACGCCCCCTCTCTGGGGCTTCGAGGAGCGCGAAAAGCTCATGATCTTCTACGAGCGCGTTTCCGGTTCGCGCCTGCACGCCAATTACTTCCGGCCCGGCGGCGTCAACATGGACATTCAGCCTGAGCTGATCGATGACATCGAGGCTTTCTGCGATCCCTTCCTGAAGGTTCTGGACGACCTCGACACCCTCGTCATGGGCAGCCGCATCTTCAAGCAGCGCAACGTGGACATCGGCACGATCACGCTGGACGACTGCTGGAAGTGGGGCTTCTCCGGTCCGCTCGTGCGCAGCTGCGGCGTCGCCTGGGATCTGCGCAAGGCGCAGCCCTACGAGTGCTACGAGGAGATGGAGTTCGACATCCCCGTGGGCCTCAACGGCGACAACTACGACCGTCAGGTCATCCGAATGGAGGAGATGCGCCAATCCGTGCGCATCATGCGTCAGTGCCTGGACAAGCTTCGCGCTCCGGACGGGCAGGGGCCGGTAACCACCCTCGACGGCAAGATCGCTCCGCCCTCACGCAAGGATATGAAGCGTTCGATGGAAGCGCTGATCCATCACTTCAAGCTCTACACGGAAGGCTTCCATGTCCCTGCGGGCGAAGTCTATGCCGCTGTGGAGGCTCCCAAGGGCGAGTTCGGCGTGTATCTGGTGTCCGACGGTACCAACAAGCCGTATCGGTGCCACGTCCGGGCGCCGGGCTTCGCGCACCTGCAGGGGATGGATTTCATGTGCCGAGGCCACATGCTGGCCGACGTCGCAGGCGTTCTCGGTTCGCTCGACATCGTGTTCGGTGAAGTGGACCGGTAAGAATCAAACCGGGCTCGATGGCGGGCCTGGCGCCACGCTCAGAAAAGCGTGAGAGAAAGTTCAAGTCGTGAATGGCCGGGTATTTCCCGGCCATGACGATGAGGAGAAGTGTCATATGGCCGTTCGTAAGCTCGCGCCTGAAGAATTGCAGCCCGAGAGCTTCGTGCTCTCGCCCGAGACGGAGGCTTTTGCCCAGCAGCAGATCGCCAAGTACCCGCCCGGCCGTCAGGCCTCGGCGGTGATCGCGTTGCTGGGTAAGGCGCAGGAGCAGGCCGGTGGCTGGCTGCCCCGCAAGGCCATTGAAGCCGTTGCCGCCCGGCTCGACATGCCGGTCATCCGGGTGATGGAGGTGGCGACCTTCTACACGATGTTCAACCTGGAGCCGGTTGGGAAGTATTTCGTTCAGTTCTGCGGCACGACACCCTGTGTGCTGCGTGGCGCCGGCGATATCAAGAAGGTGCTCGAGAGGCGTATCGGCGACCAGAACCAGATTACGGCCGACGGTACCTTCTCATGGCTGGAGGTTGAGTGCCTGGGCGCATGCTCGAATGCCCCGATGGTGCAGATCAACGACGATTACTACGAGGACTTGACGCCAGAGAACTTCGAAAAGCTGCTGGACGATCTCGCGGCCGGCCGGCCGGTAAGGAAGGGCTCTCAGATCGGACGCAACCGCTCCGAGCCGTTCGAGGCCGTCAAGACCCTGCAGGATCCTTCCCTGTACGACGGTTCCCAGATCGGCGCATGGCGCAAGCGCTTCGAGGAGCAGGCTCAGCCTGCCGCGACCGGTGAGACCGAGGCGGCAGTCGCCAGTGTCCCGCAGGAGGCCCGGGCCGCTAAACCGGGAGCCGGACGCGCTATCGAGACCGAGGCAGCCGATACTCCGGCCGAGCGCGTTAAGAAGGGCGAGACCCCGATCAACCCGGCGGACCGGAAGGAAGCCGCTGATCCATCGAGGGCCACGACGGGCGACTCGCACACGGAGGAAGGCGCTCGGCCCGCTCCGCAGAGCGGCAAGTCCTATGTGGCGACACCGTCGAAGCCGGAGGAGGGATCCCCTGTTCCGGTGAGCCCGACGACACCTGTTGCCGGTACGCCGCCCTCGCAGGCCGAGACCCGCCGCGACGGCAGCGAGAGCAAGCCGGACGTGGTCGTCGACAAAGACAACAAGACGTCCTGAGGGGGAGTGAATCGAGATGCTTCACGACAGAGATCGCATTTTCACCAACCTCTACGGCTTCCATTCGCCGGATCTCCAGGCTGCGAAGATGCGCGGCGCATGGGACGGAACCAAGTTCCTCCTCGGGAGGGGGCGCGACTGGATCATCGACGAGATGAAGGCTTCGGGTCTGCGCGGGCGTGGCGGCGCGGGTTTCCCCACGGGCCTGAAATGGTCCTTCATGCCCAAGCAGTCGGACGGTCGTCCGCACTACCTCGTGGTCAATGCCGATGAGTCGGAGCCGGGCACCTGCAAGGATCGCGAGATCATGCGGAACGATCCGCATCTCCTCGTCGAGGGCTGCCTCATCGCCTCCTTCGCGATGGGCGCACATGCGGCTTATATCTATATCCGCGGTGAGTACGTCGCCGAGCGCTACGCGCTCCAGCGCGCGGTCGACGAGGCCTACGAGGCCGGTCTCATCGGCAAGAACAACATCCACGGCTATCCCTTCGACCTCTACGTCCACCACGGCGCCGGCGCTTACATCTGCGGCGAGGAGACGGCGCTCATCGAGAGCATGGAGGGCAAGAAGGGCATGCCGCGCCTGAAGCCTCCGTTCCCGGCCAACATGGGCCTCTACGGCTGCCCGACCACGGTGAACAACGTGGAGTCGATCGCCGTCGCCGGCACGATCCTGCGCCGCGGTGCCTCGTGGTTCTCCGGCATCGGCCGTCCGAATAACGTGGGCACCAAGCTCTTCTGCGTGTCGGGCCACGTGAACAAGCCCTGCAACGTGGAGGAGGCCATGGGGCTGACCTTCCGCGAGTTGATCGACACCCATTGCGGCGGCATCCGGGGCGGCTGGGACAACCTGCTCGCCGTGATCCCGGGCGGCTCGTCCGTTCCTCTCGTGCCCGCCGAGCAGATCATCGATGCGCCGATGGACTTCGATACCCTGCGCGGCCTGCGCTCCGGTCTCGGCACCGCCGCCGTGATCGTCATGGACAAGTCCACCGACATCGTCCGCGCCATCGCCCGCATCTCGTATTTCTACAAGCACGAGAGCTGCGGTCAGTGCACTCCGTGCCGTGAGGGCACCGGCTGGATGTGGCGCGTGCTCAACCGGATGGCGGAAGGGCGCGCCCAGAAGCGCGAGATCGACATGCTGCTCGAAGTCTCGACCCAGATCGAGGGCCACACCATTTGCGCCCTCGGGGATGCAGCGGCTTGGCCGGTCCAGGGTCTGATCCGCCACTTCCGTCACGAGATCGAGAAGCGGATCGACGACTACGCGGCGAACCCGCATTCAGAATCCGTCATGATCGCGGCGGAGTGAGATTGAAGATGGCTAAAATCATCGTTGATGGCGTCGAAGTCGACGTTCCCGCCGAATACACGCTGCTCCAGGCCGCCGAGGCCGCAGGGGCCGAAGTCCCGCGCTTCTGCTACCACGAGCGGCTCTCGATCGCCGGCAATTGCCGCATGTGCCTCGTAGAGGTGAAGGGCGCACCAAAGCCGGTCGCTTCCTGCGCCTGGGGCGTGCGCGACTGCCGTCCGGGACCGAACGGGGAGCCGCCGGAAATCTCGACCAAGTCGCCGACCGTGAAGAAGGCGCGCGAGGGCGTGATGGAGTTCCTCCTGATCAATCACCCTCTCGACTGCCCGATCTGCGACCAGGGCGGCCAGTGCGACCTGCAGGACCAGGCCATGGCCTACGGCGTCGATACCAGCCGCTTCCACGAGAACAAGCGTGCGGTCACCGACAAGTATCTCGGCCCGCTCGTGCGCACCTCCATGAACCGCTGCATTCATTGCACCCGCTGCGTGCGCTTTACCGCCGAGGTCGCGGGCGTGCCTGATATGGGGGCACTCTGGCGCGGCGAGGACATGGAGATCACGAGCTATCTGGAAAAGGCGCTCGGCTCCGAGCTGCAGGCCAACATCGCGGATCTCTGCCCGGTCGGCGCGCTCACCCACAAGCCCGAGTCCTACCACTACCGTCCTTGGGAGCTCACCAAGACAGACTCCGTCGACGTGATGGACGCGGTCGGCTCTTCCATACGCGTAGACTCCCGTGGCCGAGAGGTCATGCGCATCCTGCCGCGCGTCAACGAGGCGGTGAATGAGGAGTGGATCTCCGACAAGACCCGCCAGATCGTCGACGGGCTGCGCCTGCAGCGACTCGACCGTCCGTTCGTGCGGGAAAACGGCCGTCTGCGCCCGGCTTCCTGGCAGGAGGCCTTCGCGGCCATCGCCGCGAAGGTGAAGGGGAGCGTGCCTGAGAAGATCGGCGCCATCGTCGGCGATCTTGCCGCCGTGGAGGAGATGTTCGCCCTGAAGCTGCTCATGGAGAGCCTCGGGGTCACGAACGTCGATGCCCGCCAGGACGGCACCGTGCTGTCGCCAGCCTATGGGCGGGGCTCCTATCTCTTCAACACCACTATTCCCGGCATCGAGGATGCGGACGCGATCCTGATCGTGGGCTCCAACCCGCGTTATGAGGCGTCGCTCGTCAACGTGCGCATCCGCAAGCGCTGGCGCGCAGCTCCGCCGCCGATCGCTCTGATCGGCGAAAACGTGGATCTGACCTATCCTTATGAGTATCTCGGCGCGGGACCCGACACGCTCTCCGAGCTGGCCTCCGGCCGCCACAGCTTCATCGAGAAGCTGCGCGGGGCCGAGCGACCGCTGATCATTGTGGGGCAGGGGGCTCTTGCGCGGCCGGACGGCCTCGCCGTCCTCTCAGCCGTCGCGAAGCTCGCTCAGGACGTGGGTGCGGTGAAGGACGGCTGGAACGGTTTCTCGGTCCTTCACACGGCGGCATCCCGGGTCGGCGCGCTCGATCTCGGCCTCGTGCCGGGAGAGGGCGGCCTGACCGCTCAGCAGATGGCCCAGGGTGGCGTTGACGTCCTGTTCAGCCTCGGTGCCGATGAGATCGATATCGCCCCCGGCGCGTTCGTGGTTTATCAGGGAACCCACGGGGATCGCGGCGCTCACCGCGCGGACGTGATCCTTCCGGCTGCCACCTACACGGAGAAATCCGGAACCTACGTGAACACCGAGGGCAGGGTGCAGATGGCCAACCGTGCGGCCTTCGCTCCGGGAGAGGCCCGTGAGGACTGGGCGATCCTGCGCGCGCTCTCCG
Organism: Microvirga makkahensis; assembly: GCF_009830105.1. GTDB lineage: Bacteria > Pseudomonadota > Alphaproteobacteria > Rhizobiales > Beijerinckiaceae > Microvirga > Microvirga makkahensis. The sequence goes on along the minus strand of NZ_WURB01000003.1, from coordinate 225,981 downwards.
ATGTGCTGGGCCGCCGCCTGCCGTTCGACTCGCTCAACGCCCTGCGCGCGAAACTCTATGCGGCTCACCCGCATTTCGCCGCCGTCGATACGGTCCAGCCAGCCGACGGCTCGGCCGCTATCCAGGCGCTTGCGGGCATTGGCGGAACCCCCGACCGAGAGGCTTTCGAAAGCCCTGTGAAGGACTTCTACTTGACGAACCCGATTGCCCGCGCCTCCGGCGTCATGGCCGAGTGCTCCGCCCTCGCCCGTGAGCTGAAGCTCGAAGCGGCCGAGTAAGAGAGGAGCGGATCATGGAACTCGGAGACATTCTCCTCGCTGTCGCGATCATGCTGGGCAAGAGCCTGCTCCTGCTCGTCGCGCTCCTCATCTTCATCGCCTATGCGCTCTATGCCGACCGCAAGGTCTGGGCGGCGGTTCAGCTGCGGCGCGGCCCGAACGTTGTCGGACCCTGGGGCCTGCTCCAATCCTTCGCGGACCTTCTCAAGTTCGTGCTGAAGGAGCCAGTCATCCCGGCCCCGGCCAACAAGGGCATGTTCCTCCTGGCACCGCTGGTCATGTGCACGCTCTCGCTTGCGGCCTGGGCGGTCATTCCGCTCAATGCGGGCTGGGTCATCGCCGATATCAATGTCGGTATTCTCTACATCTTCGCGATCTCGTCGCTCGGCGTCTATGGCGTCATCATGGGCGGCTGGGCCTCGAACTCGAAGTACCCCTTCCTCGGCGCGCTCCGTTCGGCGGCACAGATGGTGTCCTACGAGGTCTCCATCGGCTTCGTCATCGTGACCGTGCTCATGTGCGCGGGGACCCTGAACCTGTCGGGCATCGTCGAATCGCAGAATACGAGCCTCGGCATCCTTGGGTGGTACTGGCTGCCGCTGTTCCCGATGTTCGTAGTGTTCTTCATCTCGGCCATGGCCGAGACGAATCGCCCGCCCTTCGACCTGCCGGAGGCCGAGTCGGAACTCGTTGCGGGCTATATGGTGGAATATTCCTCGACCCCGTACCTGCTGTTCATGCTCGGCGAATACGTGGCCATCATGACCATGTGCGCGCTCGGCACGATCCTATTCCTCGGCGGCTGGCTTTCCCCGATCCCCTTCGCGCCCTTCACCTGGGTTCCGGGCGTGATCTGGTTCGTGCTAAAGGCGAGCTTCCTCTTCATTCTCATCGCCATGGTGAAGGCCCTCGTGCCGCGCTACCGGTACGATCAGCTCATGCGACTGGGCTGGAAGGTGTTCCTTCCACTCTCGCTGGCTATGGTCATCATCGTGGCGGGCGTGCTGATGGCGACCGGCAATGCGCCGGGCATACGCTAAGGAGATCGACATGAAGATCGGTCAATTCTTCAATGCCCTTCTGCTGAAGGAATTCGTGGCGGGCTTCATCCTGACGACGAAGTACTTCTTCAAGCCGAAGGCCACGCTCAACTATCCGTTCGAGATGAGCCACCGGGGACCGCGCTTCCGGGGGGAGCACGCGCTGCGCCGCTACCCCAACGGAGAAGAGCGTTGCATCGCATGCAAGCTCTGCGAGGCGATCTGCCCCGCTCAGGCGATCACCATCGAGGCCGGCCCGCGGCGCAACGACGGCACCCGCCGCACGACTCGCTACGACATCGACATGGTCAAATGCATCTATTGCGGCATGTGCCAGGAGGCCTGCCCGGTGGACGCGATCGTCGAAGGGCCGAACTTCGAATTCTCCGTAGAGACCCGCGAGGAGCTTCTTTACGACAAAGCCAAGCTGCTTGAGAACGGCGAGCGCTGGGAGCGTGAGATCGCGAAGAATATCGCGAAGATGGCGCCGTATCGCTAAGAACCGCTTCCTGCCTTCGCAAGGGGCAGGGGGCATGCACCTCCGGCGGGTTGTTCCCGCCGGATTCGGAATTTATAGACAGGCCGACGGATTCCCCTGAGGATCCCCCTGGTCACGTCGGAAGGGGCCGCTCCCGGGCGGCTTGTGTTGAGCATGACGGTTACCGCCGCCTTCTTTTATCTGTTCGCGACGATTACGATCGCTTCCGGTTTCATGGTGATCGCCTCGCGCAATCCCGTGCAGTCGGTGCTTTTCCTCATCCTGGCCTTCGTCAACGCGGCCGGCCTGTTCCTGATGATGGGAGCCGAATTCCTCGCGATGATCCTGGTCATCGTCTATGTGGGCGCGGTCGCGGTGCTCTTCCTGTTCGTCGTCATGATGCTCGACGTGGACTTCGCGGCGCTCCGCCAGGGATTCCTGCAATACCTGCCCTTCGGCGCCCTGATCGGCATCGTCCTTCTGATCGAGCTTATCTTCGTCGTGAGTGCCTACGTGATCGATCCCGGTCTCATCCGGGCACCGGCGGTGCCGATCCCGGCGCCGGACGTGATGACCAACACCGAAGCCCTCGGGCAAGTGCTCTACACCCGCTATTTCTACTTCTTCCAGGCCGCTGGCCTGATCCTGCTGGTCGCCATGATCGGTGCCATCGTGCTCACGCTGCGTGAGCGTGTGGGCGTGCGCCGCCAGAACATCTCGATGCAGAACGCCCGTACTCAGGAAACCGCCGTCCAGGTTCGGAAGGTTCCCTTCCGCCAGGGCATCTAAGGAGACACGCGATGGTTATCGGACTGGGCCATTATCTCACGGTCGCCGCCGTGCTCTTCACGCTCGGCGTGTTCGGCATCTTCATCAACCGGAAGAACGTTATCGTCATCCTGATGTCGATCGAGCTGATCCTGCTTTCGGTGAACATCAACATGGTGGCCTTCTCGACGCATCTCAACGACATCGTCGGCCAGGTCTTCGCCCTGCTGATCCTCACGGTGGCGGCTGCGGAGGCGGCTATCGGGCTTGCCATTCTGGTGGTCTTCTTCCGCAACCGCGGCTCCATCGCGGTCGAAGACGTGAACATGATGAGGGGCTAAGCCCTAACGGCTAAGTAAGCGCAATGTACCACGCAATCGTTTTCCTGCCGCTCGTCGGCTTCCTCATCGCAGGCCTCTTCGGACGCATCATCGGCGCCCGGCCGAGCGAGATCATCACCACGGCGCTGCTGGCCGTGTCGGCGGTTCTGTCCTGGGTGTCCTTCATCCAGGTGGGCTTCGGCGAGGAACCGGTGGTTCGGGTCCAGGTGGCCCAGTGGATGTCCGTTGGCGACCTCCAGGTTGACTGGGCTTTCCGCATCGACACGCTCACCGCCATGATGCTGGTGGTGGTCAACACCGTATCCGCGCTCGTGCACCTCTATTCCATCGGCTACATGCACGAGGATCCGCACCGTCCGCGCTTTTTCGCCTATCTGTCGCTCTTCACCTTCGCCATGCTCATGCTGGTGACGGCGGACAACCTGGTGCAGATGTTCTTCGGCTGGGAGGGCGTGGGCCTGGCGAGCTATCTGCTCATCGGCTTCTGGTTCAAGAAGGACTCCGCCAACGCCGCGGCCATGAAGGCTTTCATCGTCAACCGCGTCGGCGATTTCGGCTTCCTGCTCGGCATTTTCACGCTCTTCGTTCTGTTTAACGGCGTCACCTTCGACACGATCTTCCCGCGAGTGGCGGAGTTCGCCGATGCCCGCTTCCACTTCCTCGGAATCGAGTGGCACGCCCTGACGATCGCCTGTCTCCTGCTCTTCATGGGCGCGATGGGTAAGTCGGCTCAGTTCCTGCTGCACACCTGGCTCCCTGACGCGATGGAGGGCCCGACCCCGGTTTCCGCGCTCATCCATGCCGCCACCATGGTAACCGCTGGCGTGTTCATGGTCGCGCGTCTTTCGCCGGTCTTCGAGTACGCTCCTGCGGCGCTCACGGTCGTCACGATCATCGGCGGCATCACGGCGTTCTTCGCAGCGACCGTCGGACTGGTGCAGAACGACATCAAGCGGGTAATCGCGTATTCGACCTGCTCGCAGCTCGGCTACATGTTCGTCGGCCTCGGCGTCGGCGCCTACGGAGCCGGCGTGTTCCACCTCTTCACCCACGCCTTCTTCAAGGCTCTGCTGTTCTTGGGCGCTGGCTCGGTCATCCATGCCATGCACCACGAGCAGGACATGCGGAACATGGGCGCCCTGCGCCGATACATTCCGCTCACCACGGCAATGATGGCCATCGGCACCCTTGCGCTCACCGGATTCCCCTTCACGGCGGGCTACTACTCCAAGGACGCGATCATTGAGGCGGCCTACGCTTCCCATAGCTCGGCAGGCTCCTTCGCCTTCCTGGCGACAGTGGTTGCCGCCCTCATGACCTCCTTCTATTCCTGGCGTCTGTTCTTCCTCACCTTCGAGGGCAACGCGCGCTGGTCGAACGCCGATCACCATGCCCATGGGGATCACGAAGGCGTTGAGCATGACGACCACAGCCATGACGTGGAGCCGGCTGCCCACGCCGATCACGAGCACGGCCACCATGGGGCTCACACACCCCATGAGAGCCCGCTGGTGATGGTGCTGCCGCTCATCGTGCTGGCGATCGGCGCGGTCGTTGCCGGCATCGTCTTCCACGACGCATTTCTCGGACACGGCTACCAAGAATTCTGGAAAGGTGCCCTGTTCACCCGTCCCGATAACAACATCCTGGAGGAGATGCATCACATCCCGGGCTGGGTACCGTATCTGCCCACGGTCATGATGGCCCTCGGCTTCGTGCTGGCCTATTACATGTACATCGTGGACGCCAAGAGGCCCGCGCAGCTCGCTGCGGATCACCCGATCCTGTACCGCTTCCTTCTCAACAAGTGGTACTTTGACGAATTGTACGACCTCATCTTCGTGCGTCCCGCCATGGCTATTGGCCGCTTCTTTTGGCGTACGGGCGACCAGCGGATCATTGATGGCCTCGGACCCGACGGCATATCTGCCCGCGTGCTCGACGTGACGCGCGGCGTGGTTCGGGTCCAGACCGGCTACGTCTACCACTACGCCTTCGCAATGCTGATCGGCGTTGCGGCTCTCGTGACCTTCTATCTCTTCAGGGGAGCCCACTAATGTTCGGCTTCGGCATCCTCTCGGGCCTTCTCATCCTGCCGCTCATCGGCGCAGCCTTTATCCTGACTCTGCGCGGGGACAGCGACGCGGCCCGGTCCAATGCGCGCTGGGTGGCGCTCGCCACGACGATCGCGACCTTCGTGCTCTCGCTCGTGGCATGGAACCGTTTCGACACGGCAACTGCCTCGTTCCAGCTGGTGGAGAGCCACGCCTGGCTGACGGACACGATCCGTTTCAAGCTCGGCGTGGACGGCTTCTCGATCCCGCTCGTCCTGCTCACAACGTTCCTGATGCCGTTCTGCATCCTGGCGTCGTGGGAATCCATTGGACATCGGGTGAAGGAATACTATGTCGCCTTCCTGGTTCTCGAGACGACGATGATCGGCGTGTTCTGCGCGCTCGATCTCGTGCTGTTCTACCTGTTCTTCGAGGCGGGCCTCATTCCGATGTTCCTCATCATCGGCATCTGGGGCGGCAAGCGGCGCATCTATGCCAGCTTCAAGTTCTTCCTCTACACGCTGCTCGGCTCTGTTCTGATGCTGCTCGCCATCATGGCCATGTACTGGCAGGCAGGCACCACTGACATTCCGACGCTGCTGGCGTTCAAGTTCCCGTATAACCTCCAGATCTGGCTCTGGCTCGCCTTCTTCGCCTCTTTCGCGGTGAAGATGCCCATGTGGCCGGTCCACACCTGGCTTCCCGACGCGCACGTGGAAGCGCCGACGGCCGGCTCCGTGATCCTGGCAGGCGTGCTCCTGAAGATGGGCGGCTACGGCTTCATTCGAGTCTCTCTGCCGATGTTCCCGGACGCGTCCGTCTATTTCGCCCCGCTGGTCTTCGCCCTCTCGGTCATCGCGATCATCTACACCTCGCTGGTCGCCTTGATGCAGGAGGACATCAAGAAGCTCATCGCCTATTCCTCGGTGGCGCATATGGGCTTCGTGACCATGGGTCTGTTCAGCATGAACGAGCAGGGGATCCAGGGTGCCATGTTCACCATGATCTCCCACGGGCTGATCTCAGGCGCGCTCTTCCTGTGCGTCGGCGTGATCTACGACCGGATGCATACCCGTGAGATCAAGGCCTATGGCGGTCTGGTGAACCGGATGCCCATGTACGCGGTAGTGTTCATGATTCTCACCATGGCCAACGTGGCGCTTCCCGGCACCTCTGGCTTCATCGGCGAGTTCCTGACCCTCATGGGCGCGTTCCGTTCGAACACCTGGGTGGCCTTCTTCGCCACTTCGGGCGTGATTCTCTCTGCAGCCTATGCGCTGTGGCTTTACCGCCGCGTGGTCTACGGAGAAATCGACAAGCCTGCGCTCCAGACCATCACGGATCTGAACCGGCGCGAGATCATCACCTTCGCGCCGCTCATTCTGCTGATCATTTACTACGGCGTGCAGCCCGGTCCGATCCTCGATACCTTCGCGGTGCCGACGGATGCTCTCATGCAGAGCGTCCAGGCCGCGCTCTCCACCGTGAAAACGGCCGCTGTTGCCGCACACTGAGGTCATGATGAACCCCGTCCTCACCATTCCCGCTTTCGGCCCAGTCCTGCCGGAGATCATCCTGGCAGCGGGGGCTCTGGTCCTGGTCCTGTTCGGCGCACTCCGCGGCGAGCGCCCCGGGGAGAGCATGAACGTCATCGCCCTCGCGCTTCTGGCCGTCGCATTCGTGGCGGTGCTGATGCTGCCGGACGAGCCCGTCGAGACGATGTACGGCTCCTTCATCGTCGACGGCTTTGCCAAGTTCATGAAGGCGCTCACCCTGGTCGCCTCCGCAGGCGGCGTGATCCTCTCGATGGATTACATGCGCCGCGAGGGCATCAGCCGCTTCGAGTATCCGATCCTGATCGTGCTCTCGACCCTCGGCATGATGATGGTGATCTCGGCCAACGACCTGATCGCGCTCTATCTCGGCCTTGAGCTGCTGAGCCTGTCGTCCTACGTGATCGCCGCCTTCGACCGCGACAATGTCCGCTCGACGGAGGCCGGCCTGAAGTATTTCGTTCTGGGCTCCCTGTCCTCCGGCATGCTGCTCTACGGCGCCTCTCTGGTTTACGGGTTCACCGGAAGCGTGTCGTTCCCCGCGATCGCAGGTATCCTCCAGGGGCAGGTGGGCATTGGCGCCATCATCGGCATCGTGTTCGTTTCCGCCGGTATCGCGTTCAAGATTTCGGCCGTGCCGTTCCACATGTGGACGCCGGACGTGTACGAGGGATCGCCGACTCCCGTGACGGCGTTCTTTGCCGCTGCTCCAAAGATGGCGGGCATGGCCATGGCTACCCGCGTCTTCATCGACGCATTCCCCAACATCGTCGGTCAGTGGCAGCAGATCATCGTCTTCATCTCCATCGCTTCGATGGCACTCGGCTCGTTTGCCGCCATCGGACAGCGCAACATCAAGCGCCTGATGGCCTATTCCTCCATCGGCAATGTCGGTTATGCGCTGATCGGGCTAGCGGCCGGGACGGTCGAGGGCATCCAGGGTGTAGGGGTCTACATGGCCATCTACCTCGCCATGACGCTCGGCGCCTTCGCGGTCATTCTCGGCCTGCGCCGCGGCAACGTCATGTTCGAGAACGTCGATGACCTGTCGGGCCTCGCCCGCACGCATCCGGTTATGGCCTTCTGCCTGGCGATGATGATGTTCTCGCTCGCGGGCATCCCGCCGCTCGCCGGCTTCTTCGCCAAGTTCGCGGTGTTCAACGCGGCGATCAACGCCAACCTCGTGGCTCTCGCCATCATCGGCGTCGTGACCAGCGTGATCGGAGCGTATTACTATCTTCGCATCGTGAAGGTGATGTACTTCGACGAGCCTGGGGCCGCCTACGATTCCATGCCTGCCGGCGTGAAACTGGTGCTTGGCCTGTCCAGCGTCTTCGTGGTGCTCTTCGGCATCGTTCCGGCTCCGCTGGTTGCTGCGGCGGGCGCTGCGGCTCGCTCCCTGTTCTGATGGTGGTTCTGTCGCCTGAAGCCGAATCCGCCGGCTACCGGCTCGTCTCCGTCGAGGCGACGGACTCGACCAACGACGATGCACTCCAGGCAGCGCGCTCCGGCGATCCGGGGCCGCTCTGGATCGTGGCGGCGGAACAGCGCGCGGGCAGGGGGCGGCATGGCCGGCAATGGTCGTCGCCGCAAGGCAATCTCTATGCCAGCCTCCTCCTGCCGGATCCCTGCGAAGCGCAGTATGCCCCGCAACTCGGCTTCGTCGCGGGCCTCGCTTTGCACGAGGCCGTCGAGTCTCTTACGGGTATCAGTGCACCGCGCCTTTCCCTCAAGTGGCCGAACGATCTTCTGCTCGACGGAGCGAAGGTTTCCGGCCTTCTCCTCGAAGGTCACAGGCTCGATGGCCGCGGAAGGCTGGCGATCGTGATCGGCTTTGGCGTGAATGTGGCCTTCGCCCCGTCAGGTACGCCTTATCCTGCGGTGGCTCTTCAGGCGGTCAGGCCGGGATTGACCCGCGAAGCGATGTTCCGGGCGCTTTCCGCAGCCTTCGCACGAACTTTTGCCGCCTGGCGGAACGCGGCGCGCATGAATGCCGCCGATCCCTTCGGTCCCATCCGCAGGTTATGGCTGGAGCGGGCGGCCGGAATCGGACAGGAGGTGGCCGTTCGCCTTCCATCCGGTGAGAGGCGCGGTATTTTCGAGGGCCTCGACCGGTCAGGCCGTCTTCAGCTGAAAACCGTATCCGGAGCGGAGCTCATCGACGCGGGCGACCTTTATTTTTCCCATTTGCTGCACGATATAGCCAAACCTTAGCGCTGGCATGACAAGGTCTTGATCAAGTATGGCATCCCCTCAGGACGAATTGGTGTTTCTGCCCCTCGGAGGGCTCGGCGAAATCGGCATGAACGCTGCCCTCTACGGCTTCGGGCCCGAGGCTGAGCGGCAGTGGATTCTGGTCGATTGCGGCATGGGCTTCGGCGGCGAGGAGCAACTGCCGGGGATCGATCTCGTCTATCCGGACCTGCGCTTCATCGAAGAGGAGCGGCACAACCTGCTCGGCATCTTCATCACCCATGCGCACGAGGATCATATCGGCGCATTGGTCGAGATGTGGCCGCGCCTGCGGGCACCGGTCTACGCCACCAAATTCGCAATCGGCCTGCTGGAAACCCGCCGTCTGTCCGAGGCGAACGCGCCGAAGATCGAGCTCAACGAGATCGCGCCCGGGCAGCGCCTGAAACTCGGCGCTTTCGAAATCGAGTATGTGCCGGTGGCCCACTCGATCCCGGAGTCGAATGCGCTCGCGATCCGCACGCCGCAGGGCCTCGTGGTTCATACCGGCGACTGGAAGCTCGATCCGACGCCATATCTCGGCAGCCTCACGTCCGAAGAGGCCTTCCGGAAGCTAGGGGAAGAGGGAGTTCTCGCGCTCGTTTGCGACTCCACCAACGTGGTGCGGGAGGGCGAAAGTCCCAGCGAGGCGGATGTGGCGAAGAACCTGGCAGCCCTCATCGAGGATGCCCCGCATCGTGTCGCCATCACCACCTTCGCTTCCAACGTGGCGCGCATCCGCTCCGTGGCGGAAGCCGCGCGGGAGTGCGGACGTGAGGTGGTCGTCGTCGGCCGTGCCATGGATCGCGTCGTGGATGTCGCGAAGGAGTGCGGCTATCTCGATGACCTGCCGGAATTCCGTTCCGCCGAGAATTTCGGCTACATCCCGCGCGACAAGGTCGTCGCCGTTCTCACCGGCTCGCAGGGCGAGCCGCGCGCGGCGCTGGCACGGATTGCTTCCGACGAACATCCAGACATCGCCTTGACCGCCGGGGACCGCGTGATCTTCTCCTCCCGCGCCATCCCAGGAAACGAGAAGGGCATCGGCTCCATCATCAACAGCCTGATCGAGCAGGGCATCGAGGTCATCACCGACCGCACGGAGCTGGTCCACGTATCCGGTCATCCTCGCCGCGGCGAGCTTGCGAAGATGTACGAGTGGACCAGGCCGCGTATCGCCATTCCCGCCCATGGCGAGCCGCTGCACTTGGCGGAGCATGCCAAGTTCGCGCGACAGCAGGGGGTGCCGGAGGTCGTGCGCGCCAAGAACGGGACTCTCGTGCGCCTCGCGCCCGGCAAGGCCGAGATCATAGACTCCGTCCCGGCAGGGCGGGTCTACAAGGATGGCAATATCGTTATTCCGGCTGGCGAACGCGCCATTCCGGAGCGCCGCAAGCTCGCCTTCGCCGGTATCGTGACCGTCGCCATCGCCATCGACGACCGCGGCGAGATCGCCGGCGATCCGGTAGTGGATGCGATGGGACTGCCTGAGAAGAACCGGCAGGGCCGGGACCTGACGGATATCATCGCCGACACGGTAGCCGATCTGCTTGACAGCTTGCCCAAGGCCAAGCGGCGCGACCCCGAGGCTGTGGAGAACGCCGTTCACCGGGCGGTGCGCGCCGCAGTGAATCAGGAATGGGGCAAGAAGCCCGCCTGTCATGTTCTCGTAATCGAGGTATAAGACGGCCTCGTTCGCTCTTTGGGGGAGCCCATGCTCGGCCGTCTGAACCATGTCGCCATCGCCGTCCGGGATCTCGGGGCGGCTTCCGATCTCTACCGAGGAACGCTCGGCGCTCAGGTGTCGGAGCCCGCCGCACTGGAGGAGCACGGCGTGACGGTGGTTTTCGTCACCCTGCCGAACACCAAGATCGAACTTCTGGAGCCCCTCGGCGGGGATTCCCCCATCGCCAGGTTCCTGGAGCGGAACCCGGATGGCGGCATCCATCATGTCTGCTACGAGGTGGACGATATTCTGGTCGCGAGGGACCATCTTGTGAAGTCCGGGGCCAGGGTGCTGGGTTCGGGCGAGCCGAAGATCGGAGCCCATGGAAAGCCGGTGCTTTTCCTGCACCCGAAGGATTTCAATGGTACCCTCATAGAGCTTGAGCAGGTTTGAGGATAAGCTGTTGACAAAGCTTGTAAAAATCCTTGCGTCTTCGCTCTGGTCGACCCTGGCCGTCGTGGCCGTCATTTCCGCTGTCGGTATTGCGATCGTCGTCAATGGTTTCGATCTGCGGGTGAGCGGAGGCCTCGCCCTCTATTTCGTGATCTGGTGGATCCTTCTCTTTGCGATTCTTCCATTCGGAGTCCGAAGCCAAGCAGATAGCGGAGAAGTCGTGGCCGGCACCGAGCCGGGAGCTCCGGCGGCCCATGGACTCCAGGAAAAGGCGATCTGGACGAGCCTGGTGTCAGCCGTCGTTCTGGTTCTCGTGGCGGCCGTATTTCCGCTGGCGGGACTTTGAGGGCCCGATCGGGGACGATCTTGCGAAACTCCATCGCCATGTCCGGGCTTGGCCCCGGTCGTCCGTGTTTCCGTTCAGCCATGAAGGCGCGATAGCTGGGACAAGAGGTGGGGGGAGAACGCGAAAAGCCCCGGGAAGAAAAGAAAAAGCAAGGCTTTCGCCTTGCTGAAATGCCTTGTTGTGGCGTTGTTTTGATCCTGGCTTTCTAGCACCCGCGCCTCGCTCAGCGCTTGGGGATCGCGTTCCTCCCGAAACTCGGACCGCAGCCTCTGCCTGTTTGAAGGTCTGAGACGTTAGCAATCGTTTTATAGTTGGCTTCCCGAACGGTGTCACTATTTTTGGGCAGGGCCTGATGCATTTTACGGCACTTATTGTATTGATCTTTCGTCTAATCCATTCCGTCGCACGCCTCGGAGCGGGAAGGCAGCTTGTCTTTTCACCGTCGCCTGTGTTGTGTGCTGGAAACGAGTCGTGACTCACTGATCCATTCCTGAACGAGACTGAAGGCGTCCTATGCGTTTGAGCCGCTATTTTCTCCCCATTCTCCGCGAGACGCCGAAAGAGGCGGAGATCGTCTCCCATCGCCTGATGCTGCGCGCCGGGATGATCCGTCAGGAGGCGGCGGGCATCTATGCTTGGCTGCCGCTGGGCCTGAGGGTGCTCAACAAGGTCAGCGCCATCGTCCGCGAGGAGCAGAATCGCTCCGGGGCCATCGAGCTCCTGATGCCGACGATCCAGTCGGCCGATCTCTGGCGGGAATCGGGCCGCTACGATGCCTATGGCAAGGAGATGCTGCGCATCCAGGACCGGCACGAGCGCGAGATGCTCTTCGGTCCCACCAATGAGGAGATGATCACCGAGATCTTCCGGGGCTACGTGCGCTCCTACAAGGACCTGCCCCTGAACCTCTACCATATCCAGTGGAAGTTCCGGGACGAGATGCGCCCACGCTTCGGCGTCATGCGTTCCCGCGAGTTCCTGATGAAGGACGCCTATTCATTCGATCTGGATCAGGCCGGCGCGGTTCATTCCTACAACAAGATGTTCGTGGCCTATCTTCGCACCTTCGCCCGCCTGGGCCTGAAGGCGATCCCGATGCGTGCCGATACCGGCCCTATCGGCGGCAACTTGAGCCACGAGTTCATCATTCTCGCCTCCACCGGCGAGAGCGAGGTGTTCTGCCACTCGGACTATCTCGACTACGAGATCCCGCCGGCGGATACGGATTTCGACGACGTTTCCAGCCTGCAGGGTACCGTCGACAAGTGGACGTCGCTCTATGCCGCCACCTCCGAGATGCACGACACGGCCGCCTTCGATGGCGTCCCTGATGACAAAAAGATGTCCGCGCGCGGCATCGAGGTGGGCCACATCTTCTATTTCGGTACCAAGTATTCCGAGCCCATGGGAGCGAAGGTCATGGGGCCCGACGGGCAGGAGAGGCCGGTCCATATGGGCTCCTACGGCATCGGCCCGAGCCGCCTGATCGCTGCCATCATCGAGGCGAGCCACGACGAGAACGGCATCATCTGGCCGGAATCCGTGGCTCCGTTTGACGTCGCGCTCCTCAACCTCAAGGTGGGGGATGCCGGCACCGACGCGGCAAGCGAGCGGCTGTACCGTGAGCTCTCCGCCGCTGGCTGCGACGTGCTCTACGACGACCGGGACGAGCGGCCAGGCGGGAAGTTCGCCACCGCGGATCTCATCGGTGTGCCGTGGCAGGTACTGATCGGGCCGAAGAGCCTTGCTGAGGGCAAGGTAGAGTTGAAGAACCGCGCCACCGGTGCACGTGAGCTTTTGTCGGTCGACGGTGTGGTCTCACGGCTCACGGCGCATAAATAAGCCTCATGGCCAAAGAATCACCGACCGGGACCAAGCCTTTCTCGCTCTTCGAGTGGATGCTCGCGGGGCGTTATCTGCGCACGCGGCGGCGGGAAGGATTCGTATCGGTCATCGCGGGATTCTCGTTCCTGGGCATCATGCTGGGCGTCGCCACGCTCATCGTGGTGCTCTCGGTCATGAACGGCTTCCGAAAGGAACTGCTCGACAAGATCGTGGGCATCAACGGCCACATCTTCGTGGCGCCCATCGAGAGCCCGCTCACCGATTACCCAGAGGTCGCCGCGCGCATCGCCGCCGTCCCGGGCGTCAGGCGGGCGATCCCATTGGTGGAAGGTCAAGCTTTCGGCTCCTCACAATACAACGGCAGCGGCGTTCTCGTGCGCGGCATTCGCTCCAATGATCTGCGCCAGATCGAGCATATCGCAGGTAATCTTCGCCAGGGATCCCTGGATAACTTCGATGAGGGCGAGGGCGTCGCCATCGGCCGACGCTTGGCCGAGGCCCTCTCGATCCAGGCGGGGGATACGCTGACCCTCATCACACCGCGAGGGGCGGCGACGCCCTTCGGCACGGCCCCTCGCGTGAAGGGCTATCCGGTCAAGGCGGTGTTCGAAATCGGCATGTCGGAGTTCGATTCCACCTTCGTCTTCATGCCTCTCACCGAAGCGCAGAACTATTTCAACCGCCAGGGCGACGTGCAGCTGATCGAGGTCTATCTCAACGATGCCGACCGAGTGGATCAGGCCCGCGCGGCCATCGAGGAGGCAGCAGGCAGGCCGATCCTCATGACCGATTGGCGGCAGCGCAACCGCACGTTCTTCGGAGCGCTCGAGGTGGAGCGCAATGTGATGTTCCTCATCCTCACGCTCATCGTTCTGGTGGCGGCGCTCAACATCATCTCCGGCCTCATCATGCTCGTGAAGGACAAATCAAGCGACATCGCGATCCTGCGCACCATGGGCGCGACGCGCGGCGCGGTGATGCGCATCTTTCTCATCACCGGCGCATCCATCGGCATCGTCGGCACCATCGCGGGCTTCGGACTCGGGCTTCTGCTGGCGCTCAATGTCGAGCACATCCGAGATTTGATCTCCCGACTCACGAATACGAATCTCTTCCCGGCGGAGCTGTACTTCCTCAGCCGTCTGCCGGCTGACGTGAATCCGACCGAGGTCGCGACCATCCTCATCATGGCGATGGTTCTGTCCCTGCTTGCGACCCTCTATCCCTCCTGGCGGGCCGCGAAGCTCGATCCTGTCGAAGCGTTGCGTTACGGTTGATCATGGCGTCCGGACAAACCCAGCCCGCCCTTCACCTTTCTCAGGTCGTGCGTCGCTACCCCCAGGGTGACACCTTCCTGGAGGTGCTGCGCGGGGCAGAACTCGCGATCTGGCCGGGAGAGATCGTGGCCCTCATCGCGCCGTCCGGCACCGGCAAATCCACGCTGCTGCACGTCGCGGGCCTTCTGGAGAAGCCTGACGGCGGCGAGGTCTATGTAGGCGGCAAGCCGACCTCGCACATGGGCGACAAGGATCGCACGCGCGTCCGTCGCGAGGAGCTGGGTTTCGTCTATCAGTTCCACCACCTGCTGCCGGAACTGTCCGCGCTCGAGAACGTGGTGATTCCTCAGCTCATTCGCGGCCTGCCGAAGGGCGAGGCGGAGAACAGGGCCAGCCAGCTCCTAACCTTCCTTGGACTCGGCAAGCGCCTCAAGCACCGGCCCGGGGAGCTCTCGGGTGGCGAGCAGCAGCGTGTGGCCATCGCTCGCGCTGTCGCCAATGCGCCGCGCCTGCTGCTAGCGGACGAGCCCACTGGCAATCTCGATCCGCACACCGCCGACCGCGTCTTCCAGACACTGGTGGCCATCGTGCGCGCCTCCCGTCTCGCCGCGCTGATCGCTACGCACAATATGGATCTTGCCGCGCGGATGGACCGGCGCGTCACCATTCGCGACGGGTTGATCGTCCAACTGCCGTAAACCGTTCTCCGATCCCCTGCGATGAGCGCTTCTGGCCGGGATGACCGGGATCAGGCCCCGGCATCGCGCCGGGGATCCACATCTTGATCGGTGCGGCGGTTCAAAGCCGTGGATGACCCGGACAGGTCCTGCCACGAGGGTGGACGGAGCGTCATCACCCCACATTCTCACGTCACTGCCGGCCCTGTTGCCTGTGACCCACACTGCATGAAGCGCCGCGCTTCACGGAACGAGACGCCGTGACAAAAGACGGCGCGATTCCCGCTCGGGCTTAAGGATCGATTCACCGTCTCTCCACAGGTGCCTCTGCGTATACTTTACATAGAACGTTCGACGAACATAAATGAACACATCGAGAACAGGAGATCAGACATGCTTCGCATCATCATCGAAACCGCCGCTGAAATCACTTCTCTCTTCGTGTTCGGATCGGCCGTGGCAATCTGGGCTCTGGTCCTCGCGCCTATGGCCTGATACGCGCAATCCACACCTGTCCCCACAATTCACAGAGAGCGGGATTCACAGGAAGCTAGTCCTCACCTGGCCCGCTTAAGGGTTTCCTGCCAAGAATCGTGCCACTATGCGTGCCGTTCGTTGAGTAGAGTTTCATGGCACGCATTCTCCAGGATATCGGTTTCGTCCATCTGCACATGCACTCCTCGTATTCACTGCTCGAGGGGGCACTGAAGGTCGCCCAGCTGGCGAAGCTGGCCATTGCCGACAAGCAGCCCGCGCTGGCACTCACGGACACCAACAATCTCTTCGGCGCTCTCGAATTCTCCGAGAAGATGGCCGGTTCCGGCATTCAACCCATCGCGGGTGTCCAGCTCTCCGTCTGCTTCGAGGAGGCGGATCCGATCGCGCGCGTGGTGCCCCAGCCCGCCAATATTGTGCTGCTCGCGCAGACGGAGGAAGGCTATCGCAACCTCATGCGACTCGTGAGCCATGCCTATTTCGGCGTGCCGCTCGGCGAGTCGCCGCGCGTCGTCGCGCCCATCCTCGCGACGCACAGCGAGGGTCTTATTGCCCTGACCGGCGGCTTTAGCGGTCCGCTCGATTCCGCCTTGCGCAACGGCGGGCGTCAGGAACTCGCGCAGGCGCGCCTCGACATTCTCAAGGATGCATTCGGGCACCAGCTCTATGTGGAGATCCAGCGCCACGGCCTCGATGAGGAGCGTATGGTGGAGGGCGAGCTGATCGCGCTCGCTGACCGCAACGGCCTTCCCATCGTGGCCGCCAACGAGCCGTTCTTCTCCTCGCCTAAGGATTACGAGGCGCACGACGCGCTTCTCGCCATCGCGGAAGGCCAAATCGTCTCCAACGACAACCGCCGTCGCCTCTCTCCAGAGCACTACTTCAAGACCCGCCGGCAGATGATGGAGCTGTTCTCCGATCTGCCGGATGCGCTCAATTCCACGGTCGAGATCGCCATGCGCTGCTCGACGCGCGTGAGAACCCGCAAGCCCATCCTGCCGAATTTCGGCACCGGTCCTGATGCCGCCGCGCTCGACGAAGGCGAGGAGCTGCAGCGCCAGGCGGAGGAAGGGCTCGCCCGGCGACTGGCCGCGCACGGACCCGCACCGGGCCTGACAGAGCAGGATTATCACGACCGCCTTGCGTTCGAGATTGGCATTATCCGCAAGATGAAGTTCCCCGGCTACTTCCTGATTGTGTCGGACTTCATCAAATGGGCCAAGCAGCACGACATCCCGGTCGGCCCGGGGCGCGGCTCGGGCGCGGGCTCGCTCGTCGCCTACGCGCTCACGATCACCGACCTGGATCCGCTGCGTTTTACCTTGCTCTTCGAACGCTTTCTCAATCCCGAACGCGTCTCGATGCCCGACTTCGATATCGACTTCTGCGTGGAAGGCCGCGAGCGCGTGATCGAATACGTGCAGAAGCGCTATGGCGAGGAGCAGGTCGCGCAGATCATCACCTTCGGTACGCTGCTGGCGCGCGGCGTGATGCGCGACGTGGGCCGTGTGCTCGAAATGCCTTACGGCCAGGTGGACAAGCTCACCAAGCTCGTGCCGCAGAATCCGGCCAATCCGGTGACGCTGGCACAGGCCATCGAGGGCGAGCCAAAGCTGCAGGCTGCTATCGAGGAGGAGCCTGTCGTCAAGCGCATGCTCGACATCGCGCAGAAGCTCGAAGGCCTGCATCGCCACGCATCGACACATGCTGCGGGTGTCGTGATCGGCGACCGTCCGCTCCAGGAACTGGTGCCGCTCTACCGAGACCCGAAAACCGGCATGCGCGTGACCCAGTTCAACATGAAGTGGGTCGAACAGGCGGGCCTCGTGAAGTTCGACTTTCTCGGCCTGAAAACGCTCACCGTCCTGCGTACGGCGGTCGATCTCATCAAGCGCAAGAACATCCATATTGATCTGTCGGCCTTGCCGCTCGACGATCGCAAGACCTACGAGATGCTTCGGCGCGGCGAGACGGTCGGCGTATTCCAGGTGGAATCGGCGGGCATGCGAAAAGCGCTCGTGGAGATGGAGACCGACCGCTTCGAGGACATCATCGCCCTCGTTGCGCTCTACCGTCCAGGCCCGATGGCGAACATCCCGGTCTATTGCGCACGAAAGCTCGGCAAGGACGAGCACAACAAGAAGGACTGGTACCCGCACGACAAGCTGGAGCCGATCCTGCGCGAGACCTTCGGCATCATCGTCTACCAGGAGCAGGTGATGGAGGTCGCGAAGGTCCTCGCGGGCTATTCGCTCGGCGACGCCGACCTTCTGCGCCGCGCCATGGGTAAGAAGATCAAGGCCGAAATGGACGCGCAGCGCGAGCGCTTCGTGTCCGGCGCGGCCAAGGGCGGTCTCGACAAGGCGAAGGCCAACGAGATCTTCGACCTGCTCGCCAAGTTCGCGGATTACGGCTTCAACAAGAGCCACGCCGCGGCTTACGCCCTCGTCGCTTTCCAGACAGCCTATCTCAAGGCGAACTTCCCGGTGGAGTTCCTGGCGGCGTCCATGACGCTCGATCTCGACAACACCGACAAGCTCTCCGAATTCCGTCGCGAGGCGCAACGCCTCGGCTTCAAGGTAGTGCCGCCGTCCATCAACCGCTCGGGCGTGGTGTTCGACGTGGTCTACGACGGGGAAGGCAAGGGCTCCATCCTCTATGCGCTTGCCGCGGTGAAAGGCGTGGGCCGCCAAGCCATCGAGGCGGTGGTTGAGGCGAGGGGCGGCGAACCGTTCAAGGATCTCGCAGACTTCGCACGCCGCATCAATCCCAAGGCGCTCAACAAGCGTACCCTCGAAAACCTCGTCGCCGCGGGTGCATTCGACGAGCTTGAGCCGGATCGGGCCAAGGCCTGCGCGTCCATCGACGCGATGATGAGTCTCGCTCAGCAATCCTACGAGGCGGCCAATGGCGGCATGATCGATATGTTCGGGGGCATGGCCTCGGCGGATGTGCAGCTTCGCATCCCTCCCTACGAGCCCTGGCCCGCGGCCGAGCGCTTGCAGCGGGAATACGACGCCGTCGGCTTTTTCCTCTCGGGCCATCCGCTCGACGAGTACGGCGATCTCCTGCAGAAGCTCCGGGTCCAGACCTGGGCGGATTTCTGCCGCTCGGTGAAGGCCGGAAACTCGGTCGGCAAGGTCGCCGCCACGATCCTTGACCGGCAGGAGCGCCGTACGAAGACCGGCAACAAGATGGGTATCCTGACCCTTTCTGATCAGACCGGGCAGTTCGAGGCCATCATCTTCTCCGAGGGGCTCGCGCGCCTGCGAGACGTGCTCGAACCGGGCACGGCCGTGGTCCTGATGCTCCAGGCGGGCGTCGAGGGCGAAGAGGTGAGGGCGCGCATCGGCATGGCGGAACCGCTGGAGGAGGCTATTGCCAAGCACCAGAAAGGCATGCGGATCTTCCTCCGCGACGAGCGCCCCATCTCCGGCGTGTATGAACGCCTGAAGGCAAGGGGCGAAGGCGAGGTCGCCCTGGTGTTGATTCTCGACGATGGCGAAAGAGAGGTCGAGGTAAAGCTCCCCGGCAAGTACATGGCCACTCCCCAGATTGCCGGCGCGATCCGGGCCGTGCCGGGGGTGGTGGATGTGCAGATGAACTGATCGGGACTGGTCGATTCGGAGGCAGGCATCCACAGAACGCCGGGGCCCATCAGCGCCCTGTCTCGGTGAAGCTTCCCTTAAGGAAAAGGGTCACTTCGCGAAGCACCCGCTCCGGCTGCTCCCGGTGAGGCACGTGTCCGCATCCTGACAGGATGACAGGGTCGGCCGGGCCGGGAGTGAGGCGGGCGATCCGCTCGGGATGACGCTCCGACCCATACTCGTCCTGATCACCGTGAAGGGCGAGGGTCGGGCAACGGACCTGGTTCAGGGCTTCGTCCAGATTCCAGTGCGCGAAGGACGGCGCAAGCCACGTCTCTGTCCACGCGTCGAGCACCCACCTGGCTTTGTCCCCATGGTATCGCTCAAGGCGCTCGAACTGGCCGGGTTCCTGGAAGGCTGCCTTGGCAATGGGAATGCCGGCGAGGGTGCGGTCCTCCACAAAGGCTTGTGCGGATTCCGTCACAAGCGCCGCGCAGATGTCGGGAAGATGCGCCGCCGTCGCCACGGCCATTCCGCCACCAACGCTGTGGCCGAACGGGATGAGGGCGCCGAGATCCAACTGCTCGCGCAGAAGGGGGATATAGTCTGTCGCCTCGTCGCGAATGAAACTCGTAGGCAGGAAGCCGGGATAAGGGTCCGAACTGCCGAAGCCCAGGCGGTCATATGCCACCACGATCCGCCGGGTGGCGCTTGCGAGACGCTCCGGGAAATCACGCCAGAGTTCGACGCAGCCGAGGGAGTCGTGCAAGAGAACGATAGCCGCTGTGCCGCGTTGCGTGGCCGGCGCCCACACCTTGGCGAAGAGCTTGCCGCTGGCCGTGCCGATCCAGTGGTCGCTCGATCTTACGGCCAATCTCTCACTCCCTATGATCGCGGGGAATGCCCGCCATGGTGAACACGAGGGCGATCTTCTAGGGCCTATCATTCAGGATCTGAAGCTATACATTAGGGCAGCATCGGAACGGCGGGCCGAGTCGCGAGGGGCCGGTCCCTGACGTCGGAGAGAATGCCGGAGAGACCTTGCCGAAGGCCGTACCGGACGCGGAATACAACCGAAACGCCTGCTTGAAACGGCTCAGGACTGCGGAATCGAGGGGCTCCGGCGTCTCAAGGGGCAAGAGGCTATTTCAACTTGCGTTTCTAGGCGTTTGCCCCTATATGCGCCCCCATTCCACACGCGGAAACCGCCTCGTGAGCCCATGAGGTATCCCGGTGGCCGGAAGGT
Source organism: Microvirga makkahensis (assembly GCF_009830105.1). Lineage (GTDB taxonomy): Bacteria > Pseudomonadota > Alphaproteobacteria > Rhizobiales > Beijerinckiaceae > Microvirga > Microvirga makkahensis. The sequence continues at coordinate 205,645 of NZ_WURB01000003.1, read as the reverse complement.
CCGGCCCACTGTTCCGCGGAGGCTTAACCGGAGAAAAACTATGGCGCTTCCTGATTTCTCGATGCGTCAGCTGCTGGAAGCTGGCGCTCACTTTGGCCACCAGGCCCACCGCTGGAACCCGAAGATGGGTCAATACATCTTCGGTACCCGCAACAACATCCATATCATCGACCTCGCTCAGTCGGTTCCGATGATGCATCGCGCTCTCCAGGCCGTCAGCGACACGGTCGCCCGGGGCGGTCGCGTGCTCTTCGTCGGCACGAAGCGCCAGGCAGCCGATGCCGTCGCCGACGCCGCCAAGCGTTCGGCTCAGTACTACGTGAACTCCCGTTGGCTCGGCGGCATGCTCACAAACTGGAAGACGATCTCCGGGTCGATCCAGCGCCTGCGCAAGGTCGACGAGATCCTCGCCGGCGGCGGCCAGGGCCTCACGAAGAAGGAGCGCCTCATGCTCGCTCGTGAGAAGGAGAAGCTCGAGCGTGCTCTCGGCGGCATCAAGGACATGGGCGGCACGCCCGACCTGATCTTCGTCATCGACACCAACAAAGAGCAGCTGGCGATCAAGGAGGCAAACCGTCTCGGCATTCCGGTCGCCGCCATCGTCGACACGAATTGCGACCCGGACGGTATCGCTTTCCCGGTCCCGGCCAACGACGACGCCGGCCGTGCAATCTCGCTCTACTGCGATCTCGTTGCCCGCGCCGCTCTCGACGGCATTTCCCGTGGCGCCGGAGCCATGGGCATCGATATCGGCGAGTCCGAGAACCCGATGGCGGAGGAGCTCCCGGCGAGCGACACGGCTGCCTATGAGGGCGAGCAGTTCGAGCGTCTGGCCGCTCCCCGTGGCGCTCCGGACGACCTGACCAAGCTCAACGGCGTCGGCCCGCAGCTTGAGAAGAAGCTGAACGAGGCCGGTATCTTCCACTATTGGCAGTTGGCTGCCATGCAGCCAGCCGATATCGCTCAGCTCGACAAGGACCTGAAGCTGAACGGCCGTCTCGAGCGTGACGGCTGGCTCGACCAGGCCCGCTCGATGATCGAAGCTGCTGCGGCGTAAGTCTCGCGGCGCTGCCTTGAATGCGGCGGCGCTTGAACGAACGATTGAGCCCGGCGTTCCATGAGCGCCGGGCTCCCTCTATGCAAGAACCCGTGAAAGGATAAGCCATGGCGAATATCACCGCTGCGATGGTGAAGGAGCTGCGCGAGACGACCAGCGCCGGCATGATGGACTGCAAGACCGCTCTTGCCGAAACCAACGGCGACATGGAAGCCGCCATCGACTGGCTCCGCAAGAAGGGCCTCTCCAAGGCTGCCAAGAAGGCCGGCCGCGTCGCTGCCGAGGGCCTCGTCGCTGTCGAATCGTCCGGTCACACCGCTACCATCCTCGAGGTCAACTCGGAGACGGACTTCGTCGCCCGTAACGACCAGTTCCAGGCCTTCGTTCGCGAAGCGGCCAAGATTGGGCTGAACGGCAATGGCACTGTCGAGGCGCTCGAAGCTGCCACGTTCCCGGGCTCCAGCGTCACCGTGAAAGACCGCCTGCAGGAGCTCATCGCCACCATCGGCGAGAACATGACCCTGCGCCGCATCGCGAAGCTCGAAGTCTCGAAGGGCGTGATCGCGTCCTACGTGCACAATGCCGTGTCCGAAGGCCTCGGCAAGATCGGTGTGCTGGTTGCGCTGGAATCCGAAGGCGATGTCGAGGCTCTGAGCACGCTCGGCCGCCAGATCGCGATGCACGTGGCTGCCACCAACCCGGTTGCCCTCGACGCCTCGGGCGTCGACCAGGCCACCATCGATCGGGAGACCGCGATCCTGCGCGACAAGAACGCCGGCAAACCGGATCACGTGATGCAGAAGATCGTCGAGAGCGGCCTGAAGAGCTACTTCAAGGAAGTCACGCTTCTCGACCAGCCCTTCGTGCACGATCCCTCCAAGACGGTTACCCAGGTGCTCAAGGAAGCCGAGTCCAAAGCCGGCAAGCCCGTCAACCTGAAGGCCTTCGTCCGCTATGCTCTCGGCGAGGGCATCGAGAAGGAGGAGGCTCCGGACTTCGCGGCCGAAGTCGCCGCCCAGGCCGGTCTCAAGGCCTAAGACCTCCAGGCACAAAACGGCGGCTGAGAAGCCGCCGTTTTCATGAGAGGATCAATCGAAGCCAACAGGGGAGTCCGACAGTGGCACAATTCCGGCGCATTCTGGTGAAGCTTTCGGGAGAGGCCTTGATGGCTCCTGACGGATACTGGCTCGATACACAGGTGCTCTCGAGCCTCGCCCAGGATCTCGCCAATGCCACCAGGGCAGGCTTCGAGATCGCTGTTGTGATCGGCGGCGGCAACATCATCCGTGGCGCGCGCATGAGCGCCGCCGGGTGGATCGACCGACCCACCGCAGATTCCATGGGGATGCTCGGCACCGTAATGAACTCGCTGGCCATCGAAACGGCCCTGAACGCGGCCGGGGTGCCTGCCCGCACCATGTCGGCGGTCTCCATGCCCACGATCTGCGAAACCTATGCCCGCCAGCCCGCCCTGCACCATCTGGACAAGGGGCAGGTGGTGGTCCTTGCCGGCGGCACGGGCAATCCGTTTTTCACGACGGACACGGCCGCCGTGCTGCGCGCAGCCGAGCTGAAATGCGACGCGGTGCTCAAAGCGACCCAGGTGGACGGGGTCTATTCCGCCGATCCCAAGAAAGACCCGGCCGCGGTCCGGTTCGATCGCCTCACCCACGACGAGGCCATCGCCAAGGATCTAAAGGTGATGGATACCGCGGCATTTGCGCTCGCGCGGGAGAGCCGGCTGTCGATCATCGTCGGTTCCGTTCATGCTCCAAGCTCGGTGACCGATCTGCTCCTCGGAAAAGTGCCGTCGACAGCCGTGGTCCCGTGAAGCCTGCCGCCACACGAGGGAGTGAGCCCGAGTTTCACGTTCATAACAGGGAATGTCCGGCGGCATCCGAAAGTGCATTCCACTTTTAGGTTCGTTACTCTAGGGCCTTGATGCGGGACCTTGGGCAGCGTAAGCCCGTTTCTAGAAAGTTCGCGTAAGGAAAAGATCTCATGGCTACGACCTTTGACCTCGCCGATGTAAAGCGCCGCATGCAGGGCGCCATCAACGCTTTCAAACATGACTTGGGCAGCCTTCGCACGGGCCGCGCCTCGCCCAACCTTCTCGATCCGATTCAGGTCGATGCCTACGGCTCGCTGATGCCGATCACGCAGGTGGCCACCGTCAACGTGCCGGAGCCGCGTCTGCTGAGCGTGCAGGTCTGGGATCGCGGCATGGTCGCCGCCGTAGAGAAGGCCATCCGTGAGTCGGATCTCGGCCTCAACCCGCAGACGGAGGGGCAGGTCATCCGCCTGCGCATTCCCGAGATGAACGAGCAGCGGCGCAAGGAGATGGTCAAGGTCGCCCACAAATATGCGGAAGAGGCCCGTATCGCCGTCCGCCACGTGCGCCGTGACGGCCTCGACCTCCTGAAGAAGCTGGAAAAGGACTCGGCAATCAGCGAGGACGACGCCAAGCGGGATGGCGAGCAGGTGCAGAAAGCCACCGACCAGTTCGTGGCGGAAATCGATCAGCTCCTGGTGGCCAAGGAAAAGGAAATCATGCAAGTCTAAGCCTAGACTTGCATCGGAACCTTGACATGAGCGGCGAAGCCCAGCGGTCGGCTCCCATTCTTGCCCGTGTAGCGCCGGGCGGGGAGTTGCCGACCCATGTTGCCATCATCATGGATGGAAACGGCCGCTGGGCCGCCCAGAGGGGGCTGCCTCGCTTCGAGGGGCACCGCAAGGGAATCGAGGCGATCCGCCGGGCCGTCCAAACGGCCGCCGCACACGATATCCGCTATCTCACCGTCTACAGTTTCTCAGCCGAGAACTGGCGTCGTCCCGAGGAGGAGGTTTCCTTCCTGATGGGGCTGCTCAAGCGCTTCTTGCGCCACGATCTCGCGGAACTCCATTCCAACAATGTCCGGGTTCGGGTCATCGGCGCGCGAGAGGGGCTTGCCGCCGACATCCGCCTATTGCTGGAGGAAGCGGAGCAGCTGACCCGCACCAACACGGGCCTCACTTTGGTGATTGCGTTCAACTACGGCGGCCGCCAGGAGATCGCGAGTGCCGTGCGCGCGCTCGCCCGGAAGGTGAAGGAGGGGCTGCTCGATCCTGAGGCGATCGACATGGAGATGGTCGGCGCGTCCCTCGATACCCATGATATCCCCGACCCCGATCTCGTCATCCGCACATCCGGCGAACAGCGCGTTTCAAACTTCCTGACCTGGCAGACGGCCTATTCCGAGTTCGTCTTCCTGCCTGTCTTCTGGCCCGACTTCGATGATGCCTCCTTCAAGGCGGCTCTCGACGAGTATCGCCGCCGTGACCGGCGGTTCGGCGGCCTGAGTGCCAAGGCCTGCTGACGATGGCTAGCACCGAGGGTCCCGCCTTGGCTCCCAAAGCTCCTTCCAGCGAGTTGAAGACCAGGGTCCTGTCCGCGATCGTCATGATCGCGCTCGCGCTTGCGGCTGCCTATTGGGGCGGCTGGCCTTTCGCCCTGTTCTGGCTGGCTGCTGGAATCGCGATAATGGTCGAATGGGCGGATATGACCGGCGCCGAGCCGCGCCGGATCGTGCAGACTGTCTTCGGTCTGGGGCTCGTTGCCTTGACGCTGCTCTACCTTTCGGGCGGGAGCTTCGTGATCGGAGCAGTGACAGGGCTTGTTTTCTTGGCTTTGGGAGCGTTGATCACCAAGGGTTCACGGGAGAAATTGTGGGCGGCCTCGGGATTTGCCTACGCCGTGGTCATCGTGCTCGTTCCGCCCATGGTCCGGGACTATCCCGAGATTGGAATCCTCGGACTGATCTGGATGTTCGCGGTTGTATGGACCACCGATATAGCCGCCTATTTCACCGGGCGCACACTCGGCGGACCCAAGCTCTGCCCTGCAATCAGCCCGAAGAAAACCTGGTCCGGGTTCTTCGGAGGACTGATTGCGGCAACCCTTGCCGGATGTCTGGTGGTGTGGCTGGGCGGGAGTTTCGGCGTGACGCATTCATTCTCCCTGGGCAGCACGATAGCACTGTCCATGGTCGCTTCCGTCGCGAGCCAGATCGGCGACCTCGCGGAATCGGCGCTCAAACGCCATTGCGATGTGAAGGATTCGAGCCATCTTATCCCTGGGCATGGCGGAGTGATGGATCGTCTCGACGGATTCTGGGCCGTCTCTCTCATCATCGGAATCATCCTTTTCGTCACGCACGGAGCCTCTTAGTCCTTCATGCCACGTTCTCTCACGATCCTCGGGGCCAGCGGCTCCATCGGCCGCTCCACGGCGGAAGTGGTTCTTGCGCATAGGGACGAGTTCCAGGTCGAGGCCGTCGTCGGAGGACGCAACGTCCCGGCCCTCGCAGAAGCCGCCAAGCGCCTGAACGTCAAATTTGCGGCCCTGTCCGATGAGCGCGCCGGTCCCGCGCTCAAGGAGGCTCTCTCCGGAACGGGTATCGCGAGCGGGGCGGGTCGTTCCGCCGTGCTCGAAGCCGTAGACCGCCCCTCCGATGTCGTGCTCGCAGCCATCAGCGGCACCGCCGGCTTGGAGCCGACCCATGCGTCTCTGAAGCCGGGGCGGCGGATCGCACTCGCCAACAAGGAAAGCCTCGTTTGCGCGGGTGCGGCCTTCATGGCGGATGCTCGCCGCCTCGGAGTCGAGATCATGCCTGTGGATTCCGAGCACAACGCCCTCGAGCACGCTCTCGCAGCCGGGCTGAACAGGGATGTGGAAAAGGCTGTGATCACCGCGAGCGGCGGTCCGTTCCGCACCTGGTCGCAGGAGCAGATCGCTCGGGCAAGCGCCAAGGAGGCTTCGGTCCATCCGGTCTGGTCCATGGGCTCCAAGATCAACATCGACTCGGCCACCCTGATGAACAAAGGGCTCGAGCTGATCGAGGCTCACCACCTGTTCGATCTCGAGGCAGAGCGCCTCGACGTGCTCGTCCATCCGGAAGCCATCGTCCACGGGCTCGTGCAATGGGCCGACGGAGCCGTTTCCGCCGGGCTCGCGCTCCCGGACATGAGAGTGCCGATCGCCAATGCCCTGCGCGGGCAGGAGCGTCTGGTCATGGACCTGCCCCGTCTCGATCTTGCCGCGATTGGCCGTTTAACGTTCGAGCGAGCGGACGAGGCGCGTTTCCCATGCCTTGCACTGGCCAAGGCCGCGCTTCAGGCCGGGGGAGCCATCCCTACGGTTCTGAATGCGGCCAACGAGGTCGCCGTCGAGGCCTATATGGCGGGAAACATAGGATTTTATGCGATATCAGAGATCGTTGAGGCAGTTTGCTCAAGTTTCTCTGGAAGCGGGAAGGCTCCTGCGACGGTCGCGGACGCCCTTGCCATCGACGGCGAGGCCCGGGTCATGGCGCGGCGGCTCGTTCCCGCAAGCTGACGTAAGGCATCCTGGCAGGGTGCGGAAGGAACGATGATGGACTGGCTTATGACTATCGGCGGAGCGACGGGATCTCTGGCCCTGACGCTGCTCGCCTTCCTCGTGGTGCTGACGGTGGTCGTCTTCATCCACGAATTCGGCCATTACTGGGTCGGACGCCGATGCGGCATTGGCGTGATGGCGTTCTCCATCGGTTTCGGGCCCGAACTCATCGGCTGGACGGACCGGAACGGCACGCGCTGGAAGATCTCGGCGATTCCCCTCGGCGGCTACGTGAAGTTCGTGGGCGACCTGAACGCCGCGAGCGTTCCGGACGCACAGGGCGCCGAGCAGATGCCACCCGAGCAGCGGGCCATCAGTTTTCCCCATCAAAATGTCGCCAAGCGCGCGGCCACCGTGGCGGCCGGGCCGATCGCCAACTTCATCCTGGCGATCGCGATTTTCGCGGGCTTCAATTACTTCAGCGGGAAGATGGTCCTGGAGCCGGTCATCGAGAAGGTGATCCCCGGCAGCGCGGCTGAGGCGGGAGGGTTTCAGCCCCAGGACGTGATCCGCTCCATCGACGGCACCCGGATCGAGACCTTCGCCGACATGCAGATGATCGTCAGCTCGAGCTCGGGCGAGGCGCTGAACTTCCAGGTCGAGCGAAACGGCGAAATCGTGAATCTCACGGCGATTCCTAAGATCGAGGAGAGGGATACGCCCTTCGGCAAGCAGCGCATCGGCCTCCTGGGGGTTCAGGCTTCCCAGGACCGCTCGGCGATCAAGCGCATCTCGTACTCCCCCTGGGGCGCTTTGAAGGCCGGTGCCGTCGACACCTGGAATCAGGTGGATCGGACGATCAACTTCGTGCGCCGCCTCGTTTTGGGGCGCGAGTCGATCGATCAGCTCTCCGGACCGGTCGGGATCGCTCGAATCGCGGGAACAGCCTACGAGATCGGCGGGATCTACAGCCTGGTGAACCTCATCGGCTTCATGTCGGTCTCGATCGGACTCATTAACCTTTTCCCCATTCCGTTACTGGATGGCGGGCACCTCTTGTTCTATGCGATCGAGGCTGTCCGCGGCCGGCCCTTGAGTGAAAGAGCCCAGGAGATCGGCTTCAGGATAGGGTTTGCCTTCGTGGCGATGCTGATGCTTCTGGCAACCTGGAGCGACCTGACCCGCTCGTTCGGGTGAGGCCTCGTTCACCTTGTCACAAGTTTTGTGGCAGGCCGAACGTGACAAGGACGCCACGCCGGTTAAAAATTGCTACTCTGTTTGTATGTGCCGTTTGCAATGACGGCGAAAGTTTGTACAAGCGGGGCAGCACCAAATAGGTTGGGACGCGTGTTTCTGACCCGCGAGCTCGCCTCGCGACGGACAAAGTATAAAAGAAACGGGCCAGTTGATGATGTCGACGACCACGCCACGCCGGAAGAAGCCGGCCGCCACCGCAATGATCGCCATGAGCGCGCTGATGGCTGGCCTCACCGTTGCGGACAGCGCTCTTGCTCAGCGGGTGCCGCAGACGAGGAGCCGCGCTTCTGCCGCCCAGGGGCCCCTGATCAACCGGGTCGCCGTCGAGGGCAACAGCAAGGTGGAAAAGGCCTTGCTCGAGGGTGTGCTGCAAAGCCGGGCGCGGACGCCTGTGAACCAGGCGGCCATCGACGCCGACGTGCAGAGCATTCTCGAGGTCTATCGCCGTCAGGGGCGGGGCCTGGCCCAGGTGACCCCGCGCATCGTGGATCTGCCCAATGGCCGCGTCGACGTGGTTTACACCATCGTCGAGGGCGACAAGACGGGCGTGAAAGAGATCCGATTCGTCGGCAACAGCCAGATTTCATCTGGCCGTCTGCGCAGCGTCATGCAGACCACGGAGTCCAATATCCTGAGCTTCCTCAAGAGCTCGGACATCTACGATCCGGGTCGTCTCTCCAATGATCTGGAGCTGATCCGTCGCTATTACCTGAAGAACGGCTACGCCGATTTCCGCATCGTTTCCAGCGATGTGACGTTCGACGCCAATGCTGGCGGATACATTGTCACCATCGCGGTCGAGGAGGGTGAGCAGTACCGGGTGGGCAATGTCAGCATCGACTCCCGCGTCCCGGGCGTGGATGCCGAAGCGCTGCGCAGCGATCTGTCGGTCTCCGCCGGCTCCGTCTACAGCGCCGATGCCGTCGAGAAGTCGGTCGAGGCCATGACCCGCACCGTGGCGCGACAGGGCAATCCGTTCGTGCTGGTTCGCCCCGTTGGCACCCGCGATCCCGGGAGCCGTACGGTCAACCTCGGCTACGTGATCGAGGAAGGGCCGCGCATCTACATCGAGCGCATCAACATCCGCGGCAACACCCGCACCCGCGACTATGTGATCCGCCGCGAGTTCGATCTGGGCGAGGGCGATGCCTACAACCAGGTGATGATCGACCGTGCCGAACGCCGCCTGAACAACCTGGGCTACTTCAAGCAGGTTCGCGTCTCCAACGAGCCCGGCTCCTCGGCCGACCGCGTGGTCGTGAACGTGGACGTGGAGGATCAGTCCACCGGCTCCTTCTCGGTCTCGGGCGGTTACTCGACCGCCGACGGCTTCATCGGCGAGGTTGCTGTCACGGAAACGAACTTCCTCGGGCGCGGCCAGTTCGTCCGTCTCGCGGGCCAGCTCGGACAGCGGACGAACGGCGTCGACTTCTCCTTCACCGAGCCGTACTTCCTCGGCTACCGGATGGCCGCAGGCATCGACCTGTTCTCGAAGTTCAGCGATCAGACACGGTATTCCCGTTACGAGAACCGCATGACGGGCGGTCAAATCCGCCTCGGCCTGCCCTTCACGGAAGAGTTCACGGTCACGGCCCGCTACTCGCTCTATCAGCAGGATCTGGAGATCCCGAACGACGAGGACAAGCCGTACAACGACTGCTCGTTCCCGATCCCCGGGGTCACGACGAGCACCAACTGTCTGGCGAATGGCGAGGCGTCCCTGGCGATCAAGGAATCGCAGGGCTCGACCATCACGTCGCTCGCCGGCCTGACCTTCAACTACAATACCCTCGACAGCACCCGCGATCCGCGCAACGGCTTCTATGCCGAGGTGAAGACGGATTTCGCCGGTCTCGGCGGCGACTCGCGCTATTTCCGCGCCACCGGTGACGCCCGTTATTATCACGAGCTGTTCGAGGATATCGTCGGTATCGCCCGTGTCCAGGGCGGTCACATCATGGGCCTCGGCAATGACAGTGACGGCGCCGACCTGCGCATCGTGGACCACTTCTTCATGGGGCCGTCTCTGGTCCGCGGCTTCGCGACGAACGGCCTCGGCCCGCGCGACATCTCGAGCCCCGACGCGAATGCCAACGCCATCGGTGGCACAACCTATTTCGGCGGCTCGCTCGAAGTGCAGTTCCCGATCTTCGGCCTGCCGAGGGAGCTGGGCCTGAAGGGTGCCGTGTTCGCGGATGCCGGTACGCTCTTCGGCTACGAGGGCCCGACCCAGTTCAATCCCGGCGGCGGCAGCGTCTTCGATCCCGATGGCGGTGGGACCTGCGAGCGCGATGCAGGGCAGCCTCAGGACTGCATCCTGGTTCTCGACAGCCACAAGATCCGTTCCTCGGTCGGCGCGTCGATCCTGTGGTCTTCGCCGCTCGGTCCGATCCGGTTCGACTACGCAGTCGCGCTCTCAAAGGAAGAGGGCATTCTCCAGGCGGATGGTACGCGGATCGGCGGGGACCGGACGCAGTCCTTCCGGTTCTCCGGCGGCACGCGCTTCTAATCGGGGAGGGCGCCTTCGCGGCGCCCTCGCTTTTTCATGACAGAAACCAATTTCTTTCCGCAAAACCAGACGCTTAACCTGCGTCAGGTGACGGAGATGGCGCAGACAACGCTCCCCGACGATGCCGACGGGGAGTTTTTGCTTAAAGGCGTCGCTCCGCTCGAGAGCGCAGGCCCGAACGATCTGGCCTATATGGACAATCCGGCCTATGTGGGAGCGTTGAGCAGGACCCGTGCCGGCGCGTGCCTCGTCACGCCTCGTTTCGCGGCGAAGGTGCCTGCGCATACGGTCGCCATCGTGACGCCGCTGGCCTACCGGGTATTCGCCCAGGTGATGGGCAGGATGTTCCCCACGGCGCTGCGCCCGGAATCGTCCTTCGCAGCCACGGGCATCTCACCCGGCTCTTTCGTGCATCCTTTGGCCCGGCTGGAGCACGGGGTCACGGTGGATCCCGGAGCCGTCATCGGCCCGCATGCGGAGATCGGGGCCGGCACGGTCGTCGGAGCCCATTCGGTGGTCGGGTCGCATGTGAAGATCGGCCGGGACTGTTCGCTTGCGCCTCATGTCACCGTGTCCAATGCCTTCATCGGAAACCGGGTCATCCTGCATCCCGGCGTCCGCATCGGCCAGGACGGCTTCGGCTTCGCCATGGGCCCGCAGGGACATCTCAAGGTGCCGCAGATCGGGCGCGTCATCATCCAGGATGACGTTGAGATCGGCGCCAACACGACAGTCGACCGGGGTGCGAGCCGCGATACGGTCATCGGCGAGGGTACCAAGATCGACAACCTCGTCCAGATCGGTCACAACGTGGTCATCGGTCGCCATTGCGTCATCGTTGCTCAAGTCGGCATCGCCGGTTCGAGCACGCTCGAGGATTATGTGGCGCTCGGCGGCCAAGTCGCCGTGAGGGGCCATGTGCGGATCGGCATGGGCGCGCAAATCGCGGCGACGAGCGCCGTCAACGGCGACGTGCCGGCCGGCGCACGCTGGGGCGGCGTTCCCGCCCGGCCCGTGCGCGAATGGTTCCGCGAAATCACCGCCTTGAAAAAACTTGCATCCAAGGGCGATTCCGACAAAGACGACGGCGCGTCGTCCTAAAAACCGATACGCCAGGCCTATCTGGAGATTTCAGTCATGTCCGAAGCGCCCACCACGCTTCAAACCGCCGACATTCTCGAGATTCTCGAGTTGTTGCCCCATCGTTATCCTTTCCTGTTGGTCGACAAGATCATCGAGATCGACGGCGACAACTCGTGCATCGGAATCAAGAACGTCACCTTCAATGAGCCACAATTCACGGGCCATTTCCCGTCTCGTCCGATTTTCCCGGGCGTGTTCCTCATCGAGGCCATGGCCCAGACCGCGGGGGCCATCTGCGTCAAGGCCAAGATGGCCGAGCAGGAGAAGCCCAAGCAGGTGTTCTTCATGACGATCGACAAGGTGAAGTTCCGCAAGCCCGTGGAGCCCGGCGACAGGGTCGAGTTCCACATGAAGAAGCTCAACAACCGCCGCAACATGTGGTGGTACAAGGGCGAGGCCAAGGTTGACGGCGTGCTTGTCTGCGAGGGCGAAGTCAGCGCCATGCTGGTGTCTGAATAATGGAAACCGTGATCCATCCCACCGCCGTCGTCGAAGACGGCGCCAAGATCGGCACGGGCGTCAGGATCGGTCCGTTCTGCACCGTGGGGCCTGAAGTCGAACTGGGTGAGGGCTGTCAGCTCGTCAGCCACGTGGCGCTCGCGGGCAAGACGAAGATCGGTCCCCGCACGCGTATCTTTCCCTTCGCATCCATCGGGCACATTCCGCAGGATCTCAAGTATCGGGGGGAGGTCTCGACGCTCGAGATCGGCGCCGATTGCATCATCCGCGAAGGTGTCACCATGAACCCCGGCACCGAAGGCGGCGGCCTTCGGACGGTGATCGGAGACCGTTGCGCCTTCCTCGCAGGCTCACATGTGGGGCACGACACGAAGGTCGGCAACGATTGCATCCTGTCCAACAACGTGATGCTGGCAGGCCACGTGACGGTCGGCAATTTCGTCATCTTCGGCGGCGGCTCCGCCGTCATCCAGTTCGCCCGGGTCGGCAACCACGCCTTCGTGGGCGGCATGTCGGGCCTGGAGAACGACCTGATCCCTTATGGCATGGCCATGGGGAACCGCGCGCATCTTGCCGGTCTCAACATCATCGGCATGCGCCGGCGCAACTTCACCCGCGAGCAGATCCACGACATCCGCCGCGCCTATCGCTTGCTCTTCGCGGACGAGGGCACGCTCTCGGAGCGCGTCGAGGACGTGGCGGCCGAGTTCGCCAACCATCCCTTCGTGCACGAAATCCTGGACTTCATCCGTGAGGGCAAGGACCGTTCGATCTGCACGCCCCGGGACCCGGTCGGTTCCGTCGGCTGAGGCCGCATGCAGCCAGAGAGCGAAATATCGGCGGGAGTGGACTCCTCCCGGCCCGCTCCCGACTCTGTCGGCCCGGTCGCGATCGTGGCCGGGAGCGGGCGTCTACCGATTCAGGTCGTCGAGCATCTCGAAAAAACCGGCCAGGACTATCGCGTTCTCGCCTTCAGGGGCTTCGCAGCCCTCGAGCTGCGGAAGAAGGCCCACGCCAATGTGGACCTACTCGATCTCAAGACGATCCTGAGTACCCTCGACGAGTGGAATCCGCGCGCCGTCTCTCTCGTCGGCGCCGTGCGCCGTCCCGGATTCTCGGCCTTGCTCGGAGCCTACTCGGCCCTGCGAAACATGCAGGAGGTGAAGGAAGTGATCGCCCGGGGCGACGACCAGGTTCTGCGCGGAGCCGTGATGCTCATCGAGGAGCGCGGACACCGCGTCGTGGGCGCTCACGAGCTTGCGCCCGATCTCGTTGCGTCCCGGTCCTTGAGCAGTGTCCTGCAGCCTCACGACGACGACCGGCAGGCGATTGCCGTAGGTCTCGATCTCCTTGCCTCGCTGTCGGCCTTCGACATCGGACAGGGGGCCGTGATTGCCCGCAAGCATGTGCTCGCCATCGAAGGCCCGGAGGGTACGGATCGCATGCTGCGCCGGGTCGGACATCTGCGCCAATCCTGGCTCGGCCTTCGCCGCCGCAAAGAGGGTGGGGTGCTGATCAAGGCTGCCAAGCGCGGCCAGGATCTGCGGGTGGACATGCCGACCATCGGTCCTCGCACCGTTGCGGAGGCCGCGAAGTCGGGGCTTTCGGGCATTGCGATCGGTGCAGGCTCGACCTTCGTGCTGGAACAGGATGAAACGCTGCGCGTCGCGGATCGTCTCGGCCTTTTCCTCATCGCGGTCGATCTTCCCTGGATGGAGCGAGCGCATGTGTGAGACGGGTCGGCTGAACATCTGGATCGTCTCGGGTGAGGAGTCCGGCGATCAACTCGGCGCGAAGCTCATGCGGGCGCTGAAAGCACGTCTCGGATCCGCGAAACTGCGATTCGGCGGCGTCGGCGGGCGGGCCATGGAGGCGGAAGGCCTGAAAAGTCTGTTTCCACTCGAGGACATCGCCGTCATGGGCATCGTCGCCGTCATCGGACGGCTGCCGACGGTGCTCGGCCGTATCCGCATGACGGCGGATGCGGTGGTGGCGGCCAATCCTGACCTGCTCGTCATCATCGACAGTCCCGATTTCACCCATCGCGTGGCCAAGGCCGTTCGCAAACGCGCACCGCATATCCCGATCGTGGATTACGTCAGCCCTTCCGTCTGGGCATGGCGTCCGGGCCGCGCCGCGAGAATGAGGGCCTATGTGGATCACCTCCTGGCTCTGCTGCCCTTCGAGCCGGACGCGCACAAGCGGCTCGGCGGGCCGCCGACGACATATGTGGGCCACCCGCTCATTGAACGGGTGGGGGAGTTCAGGCCCGCGGCGGGCGAGCGAGATTTCCGCAAGGGCGGGCCGCTCAATCTTCTCGTGCTTCCCGGCAGCCGCCGGTCCGAGGTCAGTCGTCTGCTCGAGACCTTCGGCGAGACCCTGACGCTGCTTCAGAAGCGTTCGCCACGCGACTTCGAGGTCACGATCCCCGCCGTGCCGCATCTCGCACAAACCATCCGGGAGGGGGTATCCGTCTGGAGCGTCAAGCCGCGCATCATCGAGGGGGAAGCCGCCAAGTGGCAGGCCTTCCGAAGCGCGGATGCGGCGCTTGCCGCTTCGGGCACCGTGACCCTGGAACTCGGTCTCGCGGGCGTTCCGATGGTGGTGGCCTACAAGGTGTCGGTGATCGAGGCGGTCATTTTGCGCCCTCTCATCAAGGCGGAGTCCATCGTTCTCACCAACCTCGTCCTGGGCGAGAACGCGATTCCCGAATTCATCCAGGATGATTGCACTCCGGAAGCCCTCGTCACCGCGCTGCTGCCGCTTCTGTCCGACACGCCGGAGCGTCAGCGCCAGGAGGCCGCCCTCCGGCACCTCGACGAACAGATGCGGATTGGCGACGAGATGCCGAGCGAACGGGCGGCGCGGATCGTGGACGAGGTGTTGGAGGCGAGGCGTCAGAGCTGTTTCCGTTGACGTAAAAGTATCTTACGTCTTTGGTTTGCCGCATTCCGTGGCGGCGAACCGGATCCGCTTTTTCGTACGATGCGCCAGGCCCTGGGTCGCACGCCCCCGGCATCATGCCGGGCCTTGTTCCGGCCAACCACGTCACTGATCAGCGTACCTCAAGCGAAAAGGGGCCTTTCGGCCCCTTTCTTTTCCTATCAGGGTGACGCTTACCCCCGCTGGGCGACGGTCACGTAATTGCGCTCCGTCGGGCCGGTGTAGAGCTGGCGCGGACGGCCGATGCGCTGGGACGGATCTTCGATCATCTCGCTCCACTGCGCGATCCAACCGACCGTGCGGGCGAGCGCGAAAAGCACCGTGAACATGGAGGTGGGGAAGCCCATCGCCTTGAGGGTGATGCCCGAATAGAAGTCGATGTTCGGGTAGAGCTTCTTCTCGATGAAGTAATCGTCCTTCAGCGCGATCTGCTCCAGCTCCATGGCGACGTCGAGGAGCGGATCGTCCTTGATGCCGAGCTCGTTCAGCACCTCGTGGGTGGTCTTCTGCATGATCTTGGCGCGCGGGTCGTAGTTCTTGTACACCCGGTGGCCGAAACCCATGAGGCGGAACGGATCGTTCTTGTCCTTCGCACGGGCGATGAATTCGGGGATGCGATCCGGCGTGCCGATCTCCTCCAGCATCTTCAGAGCGGCTTCGTTCGCGCCGCCGTGGGCAGGACCCCAGAGGCAGGCGATGCCGGCTGCGATGCAGGCGAAGGGGTTGGCGCCGGACGAGCCGGCCAAGCGCACCGTGGAGGTCGACGCGTTCTGCTCGTGGTCTGCGTGCAGGATAAAGATGCGGTCGAGTGCGCGCGAGAGAACCGGGTTCACCTTGTAATCCTCGCAGGGCACGGCAAAGCACATGCGCAGGAAGTTCGAGGTGTAGTCCAGATCGTTCTGCGGATACACGAAGGGCTGGCCGATGGAGTACTTATAGGCCATGGCGGCAAGCGTCGGCATCTTGGCGATCATGCGCATGGACGCGATCATGCGCTGCTGCGGATCCGAGATGTCCGTGGAGTCGTGATAGAAGGCGGACAACGCGCCCACGCAGGCAACCATGATGGCCATGGGGTGAGCGTCGCGGCGGAAGCCGGTGAAGAACCGGTTCATCTGGTCATGCACCATGGTGTGGCGCGTGACACGGTAGTCGAAATCGGCCTTCTGAGCGGCGGTCGGCAGTTCTCCGTAGAGCAGCAGATAGCAGGTCTCGAGGAAGTCGCCGTGCTCGGCGAGCTGATCGATGGGGTATCCGCGATACAGCAGAACGCCCTGATCGCCATCGATGTAGGTGATCTTCGACTCGCAGCTTGCGGTCGAAGTGAAGCCCGGATCGTAGGTGAACATCCCGGTCTGGGCGTACAGCTTCGAAATGTCGACGACGCTCGGGCCGATGGTGCCCTCTTTCACCGCTAGTTCCACGGCCTTGTTGTCGACAGTGAGTGTTGTGTTGGAACTCATGGGTCTTCGACCTTTCAGCAGGAGGCCGGGCATAACCTAGAGCAACCAAGCGATCGGAGGAGAGGTCCCGGGCTTGGGCTGCCGGACCGAGGTCAGCCGGTCGGTGGGAGAATGGACCCTCGGTAGCTTATCCGCTGGATAGGGGCAAGCACGTCTAAAGACGGTAAGCGCCTGCTATGCAGCAGGCGCACCGCTCAACTGGTCTTGAAGCCGGGACAGGGTTTCATCCTTGCCGAGCACCGCCATCACATCGAAGAGGCCGGGAGAGGTGGCCCGGCCCGTAAGGGCAGCCCGCAGCGGCTGGGCTACCTGCCCGAGCTTCGCCCCGATCACTTCCGCATGCTCGCGTACGACGGCTTCCACGCTCCGGGCGTTCCACTCGTCGACGGCCTCAAGTTTCTCGACGATTCCGGCAAGACGCGCCCGTCCGTCGGCAAGGAGGCCGGCTGCCTTGTCGTCCAGCCTCAGCGGGCGCTGGGCATAAAGGTAGTAGGCGCTGTCCAGAAGCTCCACGAGCGTCTTGGCGCGCTCCTTCAGGCCGGGCATGGCCGCCAGCAGTTTCTCCCGGAGTTCGGGCGGGAATGTCGGGCCGAGGCCACGCTCAGGCCCGATCTCCGGGAGGATGACCTCGACGGCCTGCACGAGGTCCTCGTCCTGCGACAGACGCATGTAATGGCCATTGAGGTTCTCGAGCTTCGCGAAATCGAAGCGGGCGGGGGACCGGCCTATATTCTTGAGATCGAAGGACTGGATCATCTCCTCGGTGGAGAAGATCTCCTGGTCGCCGTGGCTCCAGCCGAGGCGCACAAGGTAGTTGCGCAGCGCAACCGGCAGGTAGCCCATGCTGCGATAGGCCTCGACGCCGAGCGCACCGTGGCGCTTGGACAGCTTGGCGCCGTCGGGTCCGTGAATGAGCGGAATATGCGCCATCTTCGGCACCTCCCAGCCCATGGCCTGATAGATCTGCGTCTGGCGCGCGGCGTTGGTCAGATGGTCATCGCCGCGGATTACATGCGTGACGCCCATGTCGTGGTCGTCCACCACCACGGCGAGCATGTAGGTCGGTGTGCCGTCCGAGCGCAGCAGTACGAGATCGTCCAGATCCTTGTTCTGCCACACCACGCGGCCCTGCACCTCGTCCTCCACCACGGTCTCGCCTTCGGTGGGCGCCTTCAGGCGGATAACGGGCTTCAAGTCCTTCGGAGCCTCGGAGGGATCACGATCGCGCCAGCGGCCATCGTAGCGGGACGGGCGTCCCTCCTTGCGGGCGGTCTCGCGCATCTCCTCCAGTTCCTGCTGGGTCGCATAGCAGTAATAGGCGCGGCCCTGGGCGAGCAGGGTCTCTGCCACTTCCCGGTGCCGGGCGGCGCGGGAAAACTGATGGACGACATCGCCGTCCCAATCGAGGCCGAGCCATTTCAGGCCATCGAGGATCGCCGCGATGGCAGCGTTGGTCGAGCGTTCCCGGTCCGTATCTTCGATGCGCAGCAGCATCTTGCCCCCATGCCGTTTGGCATAGAGCCAATTGAACAGGGCCGTGCGTCCCCCGCCGATATGCAGGAAGCCGGTAGGCGAGGGAGCGAAGCGGGTGACAACGGTCATCGCAGGGAACCTTGGTTGAAACTCTCAAATGATTGTGCGGCCTTGGCAACAGGCTCGGCTTCGTCCGGCTCATCCACAGGGCGGTTTGGGCCGAAGCGTCGGTTCGTCTAGCATGCAACCGCCCCCGCGTTAAGCCAAAGCCATGACGCAAGACAAGAATGGAGAGCCCAGCCGGATCCCGCGCAGCGTTGCGCGGACCGTCGCGCTGTCGCACCTCTCCGGTCGGGCCGTGGATTGGGGCATTCCGGACTGGCGGGATTGGCTGGGGCGATGCCTTGCTCAGGAGATCGGACAGCGGCGGCTCTTTCCCTGGCTTGCCGTCTGCTTCGGCATTGGGGTTTCCCTGTTCTTCCAGGCCGAGGAGCCTTCCCTCTGGGCGCCGCTCGGCGCCTTGGCGGTGTGTGGCGCTTCAGCCATGTGGTTGCGCCATAACCTCTTCGCTCTTGTCCTGAGCGTCGGCCTCGCGGCCGTCTTTGCCGGGTTTGCGGCGGGGATCATCCGGACGCGCACCGTTGCTGCGCCCGTGCTGACGCGCATCGTGATCGCGCCGGTCACGGGCTTCATCGAGTCCGTAGAGGAGCGGGAGCAGGGCAGGCGCATTCTGCTGCGTGTGGCGTCTCTGCAGGGCATCGGCGAGGCGGCGCGGCCGCGGCTCGTACGGGTATCCGTCCGCAAGGGCGAAGCGCTTTCCGCGGGTGAGTTCGTCGCAGGAACCGTGCGTCTGCTCCCGCCGCCGGAGCCCGCCTGGCCGGGGGGATACGATTTCGCCCGCGACGCCTATTACAAGGGGATCGGTGCCGTAGGCTCCTTCACGGGCACCGTGCGCCGCATCGAGCCGGCCGCACCGCCCGATTGGCGGTTGTGGCTTGCCGCCCGCGTGGACGAGGCGCGCAACGCGCTGACCCGCCGGATCGCGGCCTCCATCGGCGGCGCGGCGGGTGGGGTCGGCGCGGCGCTCGTCACCGGCAAGCGCGGGCTGATCGGCGAGGCCACGAGCGACGTGCTGCGTGCCGCGGGGATCTATCACATCGTCAAATGATACCCGATAAATTACTAAACGATTCCAGAGCTACCGGGGCCAACATTGAAGCACGTAAACCCTCCTGTCCAGACCCGACCGAAAGCCTATTCGTACATCCGGATGAGTTCCGCTCGCCAAATCAAGGGCGATTCTCTTCGGCGTCAGCTTGCGGCCTCGGAGGAGTATGCCGAGAAGCGTGGCCTATCTCTGGATACTACGCTGCGTGAAATGGGCGTGTCCGCTTTCGATGGCTCCAATCTGAATGGGGCGCTGGGCAAGTTCCTCACCATGGTCGAGGAAGGCCAAATCGCCAGCGGTTCTTATCTCCTTGTGGAATCGCTGGACCGATTAAGCCGCGATCACGTCCTAGATGCCTTGGAAATTTTCTCTCGCATCATCAGGGCTGGGATTGTCCTCGTGACGTTGGCTGACGGGTACGAATACAGCCGCGACTCGATCAAAAAGGACTGGACCCAACTGATCATCAGCCTCGCGATCATGTCCCGTGCGCATGAAGAGAGTGCCCTAAAGGCGAACCGCCTTCGCGAGAGGTGGAACACGAAACGCGGCCAGATCGCAGAAGTGAAGCTCACTGCTCGCGCGCCGTTCTGGCTAAAACTCAACGAAAAGCGGACTGGGTTTGACCTGATCGAGGATAGGGTGAAGGTCGTCGAGCGCATCTTCGACGAGTTCATTGGCGGGATTGGCAAGGGCAAGATCGCGTCTAGACTGAACGAAGATGGCATTCCTCCTTTCAGTGACTGGGGCGACGGTTGGCACGGTGGAACGGTCGTGAAGGTCATCCAGAGCCGTGCTGTTACTGGCTGGTTTCAGCCAAAGCGTATGGAGACGGTCGAGGAAAACGGTGTCCGGAAGAAGAAGCGGGTCCCAATGGGCGATCCGATCACAGACTATTTCCCGCGCATCATCGACGAGGACACGTGGCTGAAGGCCCAAGCTGCTTCCGAGACCCGACTGACCAAGGCCAGGGGCCAGGGCTGGACGCCCAACGCGGCAGGGCCGCGCGGGAAATATTATTCCAACCTTTTTTCCGGTTTCAGCCAGTGCGGCAAGTGCGGCAAGACGATGGTCTATAAGCCCGAAGGTCAGCGCCAGGATGCCATGCTTCGGTGCTCAAGGCTCCGCCGCAGCCAATGCGACAACAATTTCAAGTTCCGGTACGTGAAGCTGGAGCGTGAAATCGTGGGATGGTTCGCTGACCACGGCGTAAGAGTTGACGACACGCCTCCTCCCGAGATCAAGGAACTGGAGCGCCAGATCGCGGTCAAGCAACTGGAAATCGGCGACCTCACCCTGAAGATCGAACAGTGGATGGACCTGTACGATCTGAGCCCTACCGCCAGGGACCGCATCGTCAAGGCCGAAGCCCAGAAGGTACTCCTGGCCGGTGAGATCGCAGAGCTTGAGAAGCGCCTCAGGGCGATCCGGGTGTTAGCCTGGGGGCCTGAGCAGACGGCACAATTCAAAGACCTCATCGACCAACTAGACGAGGTCCCGAAGGACGAGCGCTTCGCTTTTCGCGCCAAGGTCGCTCAGGTCCTGCGCGAGTTCATTGAGCGCATCAGGTTCCACCCGAGCGGCGTCGTCGAAATTCGTATGCGCGCCACCGGACGCAGCCAGTACCTGAAGGACGGCGTGATGTGGGGCTTTTGGCCTAGCCGATGGGGACCGGAGCCTGAAGAAATCCAAGAGTAGCCGTCGAGAAGGGCGTCGATCTTGTTCATCGACGTGCTGCGCAAGGAAGCGAACCCTATAAACACCGTCGTCGAAAGAATGGAGTTTTATAGAAAAGGGAAGGGGATCAGGATATGGTTCTCGAACTCCAACCGCGCTAATCGAGCCGTGCCGCCAATCCAGCTTCCCATCGCCGGTCTCAAATTGTCCTAACCGGGTTGAAGTTCATCCGCGTCGAGCCAGCAGATCGGCCACCGCCGTTCCTTGGTCGATGGTGGCGATGACGGCCTCGATCTCCGTACGAATGCCTGCGGGCACCCGGTCGGCCACGGCCCGCAGTCGTGAACGAAGCCGGGTGACGGTGGCCGCTGGCACCTGCACGAAGTCACGGCCCCGAAGTTCGTAATCGCGCAAATACGTCTGGCCGCGCCCGAGCCAGCGGCGCGAGTAGTCCCGTTTGGACCGAACAAGGCCGAGGGCGCGCATCATCTTGTAGGCATTCATCAGGTTACGAGCAAGCATTCCAACCTCCGTGATAAATATCGCAGGCGCAGTCCGTCTTTGTTATCCTGCGCGTATTACTTGGAGACTGAGTTTTGCTGACCAATAATACTGAAGCTGACATTGCCAATCAGATTATCATCCAGCGCCTTGTTCGTCACTATTTATCGGAGCCTGATCGGGAGGTCTGGACCATCGAGGGCGCGTGCATCACGCCCCGCCAGATCGGCAGCCGCTACGGCATTCCGCGCGATGCGGTGACGTGGAGCTACCTGTTCGAGCACCCGGACCTCGCATGGTCTTTCCGGGTCCGCGCGGTCTGGCGTAACGGCGACCTGATGCAGCCATGGGCAACGCACACTGTTATCGAGGCGTACTATGACGACGAGGACCGTTACGGCGGATCGGATGGAACCCGTCTGGCCGTCCATGAATGGCTGCGGTCCTTGGACCTCTGACGCGGAGCCTTCGTCATGCGTCAGAACTCAGCACTAGCCGATGCGTGGGTGCGCGTCTTCCTCGACTTTCCCGCCAACTTCGCCGTCACCTTGAGCTACAACAACATGTACGGCGGCACCACGGCACCGGCCTTCCGCATCACGGACGATGGGGAGTGCCTTCGCCTCCCGTCATCCGGTGTTCCGGTGGAACCCGGCGTCAATCGCCTGCCGACCATTCGCAAGATCGCCCCGGAACAGGTCCAGACCGATCTCGATACGCTGGACTACTGGACGAGCCGCGCCCTGTTCGGGAAGCGGTTCAACCGGCTGCCCGCCGAGAAGCGGATGGGGTGCATCGGCTTCATCGAGCACGCCGACACCAACCTTCACTGCCACCTGCTCTGGCGTGTTCCTGAGACACGCGGCGAGGAGTTCGAGGAGCTTCTTGGCATGAAGTGGCGGGGACTGATCCAGTACGGTTCGTCCGACGTGCAGCGTATCCGCGATGAAGGATGGGCTCTGTACGTCTGCAAGGATCAGGTCGGCGCGGCGCTGGACAGCGACGAGGCCCTGTTCGTCTGGAACCGTTCGGCGGGACGCAACCCGCACCCATAGCTCAGCCCACGGGAGACCGGGGCTGCATCCGGCGCGGACCCTCCCTGCTCAGCGTTCAAACCGTTTCAAGTGGCCTCCCACCGGGAGGCTACAATGCCCTTCCTATGCCTGAAACCGAAGGAAACCCTCAGATCATCGACACAGCATAGTGATGGAATCAGGTCGGAGACGATCAAGCGGCGAGCTTGTCGAGCCAGCGGATCGGCTTCGACAGGTGGGGTGGTGCAGCGCGAAGCGATGCAGAGCACCGCCTCACAAACCTCGGATGACAACCCGTGCTGGCGATGTAGTCTCCGAGAATACCCCGGAATGGCCGTAACGGCTCAGTCCAACATGGGTGAATGTGGGTTTCCCTGTCGTCCTGTATCGGTCGTCTCATGTTTCCAGAAAGACTCACTCAGCCCCGCTGCCTCATCATCGAAGATCAGGCCCTCATTGCGATGTCTGTCGAGGCTTACCTTGAAGAAGTCGGCTTCGACGTGCAGGCGGTAGCCTCCATCGCACAGGCGCGGGAGTGGCTGGCAGACAATACCCCCGAGTTCGTCATCTTGGACTTCATGCTCAAGGATGGCCCTGCCACGGAGCTTGCGGAGGAGCTTCATCAACGCAGCATCCCCTTCGTCGTTTACTCAGGATACCCCCGGCACATGGGCGTGCCGTCCGAGCTTGACGATGTGCCGTGGCTTGAAAAGCCCATGAAGCGCGAGGAACTGTTGAAGGCCCTCGTGCAGCTATCGCTCAAGAAGCCAGACATCCGGCATTCCTGACCACTGGCTGACCTGTTTCGATCAGGTCTTGGCAAGTTTGGTGCGCAGATCGCGCAGCTTCTCTGCCGACCGAGTTTTCTCTTGCTGAACCTGTTGCTGGATGCGTTGCTGGCGCTCGGCTCTGGCGCGGGATTGCTTCGGAGAAAGGGGTGGCTGCGGCTGGATCGTCCCAGCCCCGCCCTCTTCCGCGAGATCAGCCGGAATGAGCCTGGGCAACTGGTATCCGTAACCCACGAGCCGGTGATTCCTGTCGGTCGTCCGGTTCGTCCTGGGGTCGTAGTAACCCAACGTTTTATGGCCGTGATCGGTGATGCGGTGGACGCCCCGGCTGTCGATCTCGATATGCGCCAGAACGCGATGGGACTTGGATTTCAGGGTGGTCTTGCTCATGCCGGTATTTAGCCCGCTCCGGATGGAGACCGGGTGGAGACCGGTGATCATGATCACCGGGGCCGCTGATCCAGATGGAGATACGTCGGATCGAAATCCGCCAAGGCGCACAGGCGATCCCAGTCGTTGATCTCGATGCGATCCCCTTTCCATGTGATCAGCCCTTCCTTTCTGAGGTCTTGGAGGACGCGGTTCACATGGACCGTGCTGATGCCGAGGGCATCGCCAAGCTCGGCTTGGGTGAGCGGGAAGTTGAACTCATCGGCCTTAGCGAGGCCGATGGCCTGAAGGCGGGTGTAGGTCTCGCACATCAGATTTGCCACGTGCTCGATGGCGGAGCGCCGTCCGGTGCTGAGGAGCCATTCGCGCACGATTGCGCCGTCGATGAGGGTACTGACCCACAGCAAGCGGGTGAGATGGGGGAAGTTCTCGGTGATCTCGTTCAGGGCCTCGTGCGGGACGAGAACCACCTTGCAGGGCGTGAGCGCCACCACGCTGTGGTCCTGAACCTTGAGCGGGAAGGCATGCAGATCAACGAAATCACCGGAGATGTGGAACGCCAGCATTTGGCGGCGGCCATCGCTCAGAGATTTGTACCGCGCGGCCCATCCGTCGAGGAGCAACGTCGAAAAGGACGGCTCGTCGTGTTCTCGGACCATCTCTTCCTTGGTCCTGAACTCCTTGATTCGGCCTCGGGCCATGGCCTTGTCGAGCGCCTGTTTCTCCTCCGGGGCAAGGGTATCGCGTTGTTCCAGCTTGCGGATCAGCGGGTTTGCCGGTGCCGTCGTGCTGTTGGTCTGATCGGGACGGTGGTGCTGTTCCATGCTAACCATTCCCATCAAATTGGCTCAGAACCCAGCGTTTGGCTTCTTCCGGATCGGTGAAGGTCGGATGCCGTTTGGTGTCGAGCGGGCCGAACCCGGCTTCGAGGAACCACTGCCCCCGCACGTCAGCGGCATGGGTATCGCCGTCGAGGCGCACCAGAACGGCGACAAGCTCGCCGTCCACCAGCACGAGCCGCCCCTCCCGATCTCCCCTGCCGATCATAACTGGCATGGGCTGTAGCTCGATTTTCCGCTCCATAACGGCGACCGCTCTGAGAATGCCAACGAGGTTCAAGCGCCGCTCCCCTGCGAAGTTCCATCGGCACTGGCGACGAGCGGAACCGTGTTGGTAAGCCGCGTGTTGGTTTTTTGAGGAACCATCGCCCCTGACCGTTCCTCCATACTTGGCAGACTTCAAAAGCCCGGATCACCTCCTTTCGGGCTTTTTTCGTGGCCCACAAGCGTGGCCGTAGACCGGGTTTCTAAGCTGTGATAATAAAAATGTATCCAAGCTTAGGAGTACCGCATGACCGCTCTCGTCGCCCCCGTCACCGGGACTGTCACCGCCCCGGTGGACCTCGCGGCGGCGGCGGATCGTGCGGCGGGGCTGGCCGAGGGTGCTCGCGCCGAAGCCACGCGGAAGGCGTACAGGGCCGATTGGCAGCATTTCGAGGGCTGGTGCCGTGCGCAGGGCCTCACGGCTTTGCCTGCGGCCCCGGCAACGGTCGGGCTGTACGTGGCCGCGTACGCGGACCGGCTCGCGGTGGCGACGCTCACGCGCCGCCTGTCGTCCATCGCTGTGGCGCACCGCCTCACCGGTCACTCTCTCGATACGAAACATGCCGCGATCCGCGATGTGATGCGGGGCCTGCGCCGGGAAAAGGGGACGGCGCAGCGCCACGCCGAGGCCCTGACCGTGCCGCTGATCCGGCGCGTCATCGACACCTGTGGTTCCCGGCTGATCGACATCAGGGACAAAGCGTTGCTGCTCGTCGGCTTCGCAGCGGCCCTGCGGCGCTCCGAACTGGTGGCCCTCACCCTTGATGATGTCGCCGTGGTGCCCGAGGGTCTGCGGATCACCATTCGGCGCTCCAAGGCGGATCAGGACGGTGCAGGCGAGGTTCTGGCGGTCGGGCGCACCGGCACCGTCACGTGTCCCGTGGCTGCGTACGAAAATTGGATTATGACTGCGCGAATTTTCGATGGCCGAGTGTTCCGGGCCGTGACCCGGCACGGTCATCTCCGCGACAAGATTTCGACCAATGCCATCGCGGAAATCGTGCAGCGCCGCGCGGCCCTCGCCGGTCTCGATGCACAGGCGTTCGCGGGTCACTCGATGCGGGCTGGGTTCGCCACGGCGGCGGCCACGAACGGGGTCGAGGAACGGGTCATCATGCGTCAGACTCGCCACAAATCGGCGGCGACAGTGCGGCGCTACATTCGCGATGGTGAACTGTTTCGGCGGAATCTCTCGATGGAAATTGGTCTATAGGCGGCTGTTAGGAATAAACATAAAAGCGGCACGACATTCTGCCGACGCCTTACTATCATCAAGAGAAATACAAGGGGCTGGGGGACTATGGCTGCACAGAGACTCAAGGTTGTCGCACAACCCGACACTTTCCATCGCATCGCACGGGCTCGCCCATTAAGCGCGATTGCCGAACTGATCTGGAACAGCCTCGACGCGGATGCCACCGAGGTTACCGTCTACTTCGATGAGACTGACATCGCGTTGAACGCCATTGTCATTGAGGATAACGGGGTAGGCGCTACGCCTGATGAGGCGAAAGACTTCTTTGGCAAGCTTGGGGGTTCTTGGAAGAAGCCGGGCGCTAGAACGAAAACGCATGGTAGAGTACTGCACGGCAATCTCGGCCAGGGCCGGTACAAGGCGCTGTCCGTTGGTCGATCAGTCTCATGGAAGTTCTTCTACGAGAGTGACGGCAGCATTTATGAATTTACCCTTGATGTTCTGAGCGATGACCCGTCTGAGGTTCGCACATCCGAACCGGTCCCATCCTCGCGCACAATGACGGGCTGCATTGTCAAGATCGGTGAGCCGCACAAGCAGTTCAGGAACCTTGATGGTGAGCAAGCGGCGAGCGAACTGACTGAATTGTTCGCCATGTACCTTGCCGACTACCCGGACATCGTCATCAACTATGGAAGCCATCGTCTCGACCCAACCAACGCTATCTCCAACCAGTTCGTTCTTCCTATTCCCCCGGAGGTTGCGTCGGATGGACAATCCGCACCTGCCGGTAAACTTCGTGTCATTGAATGGAAGCATCTGAGTAAGCGCAACCTGTACATCTGCGATTCCCAGGGCTTCGCGGCGCAGCAGGTTCCGGCGAAGTTTTCGTTCAAGCAGTTCTCGTTCTCGGCGTACCTTTCGTCTCCGTATCTTGATATCCTTGGCGACCAGAACCTCCTCGATCTTGCCGACCTCGATCCTCTTGCTGCTGAAGTTATCCAGTCGGCGAAGAGCTTGCTCAAGGAGCACTACGACGGCGAGGCCAAGAAGGAAGCTGCGCGAATGATCGCTGATTGGAAGAGCAGCGACATCTATCCCTACAGGGACAAGCCGAAGAACAGCGTTGAAGAGGCGGAGCGACAGGTCTTTGAGATCGTTGCTGTCAAAATCCAGTCTGCCAACGCCGAGTTAGCTGGCGCACCGAAAGCAGCCAAAGCTCTCCAGCTTGAGCTACTTCGGCATGCAATTGAAACCGGCCCCAATCAGCTTCGCGAACTTCTGGCGAAGGTCGTGGACCTGCCGAAACATGAGCAGGACGACCTAGCCGCGCTGTTGGAGGAAACGACGCTGTCCTCAATCATCGGAGCCGCGAAGGTTGTAACGGACCGGCTGAACTTCCTGCGCGGCTTGTACCAGACCGTCTACGAGTACAAGAAGGACGGACGTATCAAGGAGCGGACACAGCTTCATCGTATCCTCGTGAATAATCCCTGGATTTTTGGTGAGGAGTTTGCCGTTTCGACAGACGACCGCGACCTTACGGCAGTGCTCAAAGCCCATCGGCAACATCTCGACGATGACCTCGTGATTGACGAACCCGTCAAGCACATTGATCAGACGCGCGGCGTTGTTGACCTCATGCTCTCCCGCCTGCTGCGGCGTTACCGGAAGAACGAGGTAGAGCATCTTGTCGTCGAACTTAAACGGCCAGGAGTTCCTGTTGGGGAAAAAGAGATCGCGCAGATCAAGAAGTATGCTGCATCTATAGAAAATGATGGGCGCTTCTCGATCCGCAACGGCATTGTTTGGCATTTCTGGGTCGTGTCCGACAGCCTCGATAAGTATGGGAAATATGAAGTTGAGGCGGACACGACGGGGCAGGGGCTCGTACGTAACACCGCGACCGTAAAGATTCACGTTGTTACCTGGGACCAACTCATCGAGGACAACAAGGCCCGCTACCAGTTCATCCAGGAGCGCCTGAATTTTTCCGCCAACGACGAGCGCGCTATGCAATTCCTTCGCAAAGAATACGCGGCTCTGTTGGAGGGGGTCGTTGTATCCAGTGACGAACGCAAGTGACCTGCATAGGCAGGACGGTATCGCGGCTGCCATATTGGCGCGTGGCACAGTTCGAGCTTCGGCGTTACGAACGGGGCTGCATGCGAGACCTCGCCTCCATGGTGCAAGAGATTGTCCGTTGACAAACCCTTAGGCCATTTCCTGTCCTCGAACTGTCAAGTTCCCCTCCCGAGTACTCCTGAGGCCAACCGCGCCAGTGCGGCCAGGAGCCCTGGATCATCGTCGGTCGGTTTAGTCACGACCGGAGAGGGCGGGGATACCCTAACCGGCCCGCCTACAGATACGCTGGACCTATTCCAATTATTGTTTTTATCTCGCGCCACAGCTTCGGGACTATGTTTCATAACGGCTTCCGAGGCCGTAGGCGTAACTGTAGGCGCGGCGGCGGTTCCGTTCAGGAGTTTAAGCTTCCGAGCCAGCCATTCTCCAGCCTTGCGGAACCAGCGCTTCACGAAGTCCGGGAACGTGTAGGTGTAGACGTTGCGTCGAAGCGTACCCCGGTCGGATTTGCGAAAGAGCTTCTCTGGGACATGGCAGGTCACCCACCCCTTGCGAACCAGGGCTAACCGTCCCCGCCTGATTTGGCTCTCCCGCAGCCCGAGGCCGGGGTGTTTTTTGAGCCCATCTTTTACGATCAAAAACTCCCGGTCTTGGTGCCCGTGAAAGCGGGCCAGAAACTTGAATAGGGTGGCGGCCTCGAAGCCATCCCGGTCTCCCTCGAAGTCGCGTACGAGCGCTTCCTGGAGCCCAGCCGGGCACCAGTACACCCCCGCTGGGCACCAGCGGGTTCCAAACGGATTGTAGTTCTCCAACACATCTCACCGACCCGGACGGTCGTGACGAGGTAAAGCTCCGCCGTTGACGAAAATTCGTCTTGAGCAGGCGCGATCTGTTGGGTACGGTGGGTGCGCTTAGTACTACCGACCCTCGCGGTCCCAAGGCTCCGAAGATTCCCGTCTTCGGAGCCTTTGTTTTCGTTACCTTGTCACGCCATCCTCAACCAAAGTTGCACCTCGGCGACCCGGTTTCGAGGAAAATTTATCGGGTAAGACATTGTCTCCATCTCGGGCCTGCACATGGTTTTGGCAGCGGGCACATTCTTCTGGCTCGTACGCGCGCTGCTTGCACTCAGTCCCAGTCTCGCGCTGCTCTGGCCCGTGAAGAAGATCGCCGCCATCGCCGCGATGATCGGTGCCACGGCTTATTGCATCTTCTCCGGCTCGGACGTAGCGACGGAGCGCTCCCTCGTGATGACGCTGGTGATGTTCGGCGCGGTGCTGGCGGATCGCCCGGCGCTCAGCATCCGCAACCTTTCCATTGCCGCTCTCGTCGTGCTCGCCAGGGAGCCGGAGGCTCTGCTGGGGCCGAGTTTCCAGATGTCGTTCGGGGCCGTGGCGGCCATGATTGCTCTCGTGCCGCTCATGCAGTGGCGCTCATCGGAAACGGCATCGGCCTCCTTGATCGGGAAGGCCTTCGCCTGGGCGGCTCGCGCCGTCTGCGGTGTCGTTGCAACAACGCTCGTTGCGAGTCTCGCCACCGCTCCTTTCGCGGCCTATCACTTCCAGAGCCTCAATCCCTACGGCCTCGTCGGCAATGCGCTCGCTCTCCCGCTGGTGTCTCTCGTGGTGATGCCCGCAGCCGTACTCGGTGTGCTCTCCTATCCCTTCGGTCTCGACGGGCCGGTGTGGAAGCTGATGGGGTTTGCGGTCGCGCATGTGCTCGGGGTTTCCGCTTGGGTCAGCTCGTTCGAGGGCTCAACGGTTGTCGTGCCCGCCCCCGGGATCGGCGCATTAGCTTTGCTGAGCGCGGGACTTCTCGCACTGACGATACCGGTCTCGCGCTTGCGATGGCTCGCGCTCGTCCCGGCCGGCGCCGGGCTGGCTTTCGCCGCGGCACCGCAGCGCTACGACATCTATGTCGACCGGGACGGGGCGGGAGCCGCGATCCGCGCCGCACGCGGAGACCTCACGCTGGTGGGAAAGCCGTCCGGCTTCGTCATCGAACAATGGCTGCGGGCGGACGGGGACGGGCGCGGCGCCGGGGATGCCTCCCTCAGGCAGGCGGCGCGATGCGACAGGCTCGGCTGCGTCGTGGAAGCGGGTGCGCAGCGCGCCGTCGCTTTCGTTCGGGAGTTCGCCGGATTCGAGGAGGATTGCCGCCGCGCGGCTATCGTCGTCACGCGGCTCGAAGCGCCTGCATCCTGCGAGGCTCCCGTCGTTCTCGACCGGCGGGCTCTCGCCGAGCGCGGTGCCACGGCCATCGGTCTGGGAGGCGAGGCGGCGGAGATCCGATCGGTGAGGAAGGGACGGGAGGTCGTGCCATGGGCGAGCGGGACGCTGATCGCAGATTCTCCCGCAAAGAGCAGGCCGCGCGGGGCGCGGCCTGTTTCCGAGCTGGACTGGCCCGGAGAGGAGATCAGTAACGGCGAACCAGACTGACGAGCTTGCCCTGGATCTTCACCCGGTCGGGGCCGAGCACGCGGGTTTCGTAGGCCTGGTTCGCGGCTTCGAGTGCGATGGAGGAGCCCCGGCGGCGGAAGCGCTTGAGGGTCGCCTCCTCGTCGTCGATCAGGGCGACGATGATGTCGCCCGTATTGGCCGTGTCCTGCCTGCGGATCACCACGAGATCGCCATCCAGGATGCCGGCTTCCACCATCGAGTCGCCACGCACTTCCAAGGCGAAGTGATCGCCCTGGGAGAGGAAGTCGCCCGAAAGGGTAATGGAATGGCTGCGATTCTGGATCGCGGAGATCGGCGTACCGGCGGCGATCCGGCCCATGACGGGAATCGAGGCGCTGTCGCGATACCGCTCCTCGGCCACGGGCTGCGGCACGGGCTTCTTCTCGGCGAGGCCTCCCTCGACCACGCTTGGGGTGAACCGGCGCTGGCCGGCGGCTGCGCCGACGGTTTCGGGCAGGCGGATCACCTCGAGGGCGCGGGCGCGGTTCGGCAGGCGGCGGATGAAACCGCGCTCCTCGAGCGCCGTGATGAGACGGTGGATGCCCGATTTCGACTTGAGGTCGAGCGCATCCTTCATCTCATCGAAGGACGGCGGAACCCCGGTTTCACGCAGCCGCTCATGGATGAAGCGGAGCAATTCGTGCTGCTTGCGCGTGAGCATGACAGACCCTTACTGCTCCGAAGTGGAGCGATTCTGAAAACAAAGCGAGAACAGGTTAGCTGTTCCCGCTGTGTTCTGCAAGTCCACCCAAGGCATGCGGCTCTGGGGTGGGATTCCTGTTCTACAAGGGGGTGACCAGATGCCTGTTATCCGTTCACCTGGCTTCAGACGCTTTCCTCACCATGGTGCGCCGTCTTCCAGAGACCTCAGGCCCGCCTCGTTCTTGCGGTTCGTCGTCCTGAGTCTCAACCGCTGAAGAAAAGCAGAACCGAATTCGATCGTCCGATTCAAGCGGCGCGTCGAACGCCATCAAGCCGTTTGCAGGGTATCTTGGCGGCTATGCAAATTTAGCTTGCGAAACTGCCGTCGGAATGCAGATGGCAGCCTGCTCGCGCTCTCGACCGAAGCATGCGGATCCCCACATCGGGGCGGGTGGAACCAGAGGATTCCTTATCGTTCCGCCGGCACCCTGGGAGGAGGAGTGCCCTCACCGCTGAAGAACGCAGCTCTCCGGGACAACGCCCCGCCTCGCGATTAATGCAACCCATGCGGGAAATGATGGCAAGTTGGCGGCAGGAGCAACCTGTAGGCGCAGATCTAGTCTGATACGGCGTTGCGTAGCGAAGTCATTCTGCTATCTATTGTTACGTTGGAACGTTTCGTAGCGCGTATTCAGGGGGAAGCCATGACGAAGCCGACTGCTCCGAGCGAGATCAAGCCTCTCGTTCAGATGACATCTGCACCCGGTTCAGAACTGCTGGCGCTGGACGACGGTTCGTTCCTCGCCGCGCTGGTTCACTCTCGCATGAGTGAGGCCGGAAAGACGGTCAAGCAGATCCTCGGGCAGATCGTCGATGCCGACGGCTTCATCAAACCGGGTCACAAGCCTTTCCTCATCGCGGAGGAAAACGCCCGCTCCGCCGTTTTCGCCGGCGCGGCCCGGATGGATGACGGACGCATCGCCGCCGCGTGGACCGCGAGCGAGAAGGGCAGCGCGCCGGTTCTGAAGGCCTGCGCCCTGGACCTCCACGGCGAGACCGTCAGCCCGGTCGTCACGGTGGAGTTGGCCGACGCCTCGTCCAAGCCCGCCATCGCGCGCGCGGTGGAGGCGCTCGCGGCGGTATTCGTTGCAGAGGGCGCTCTGAGCCATGCTTCGTACGCTCCAAGCGCAAACGGGTTCGCGGCGGCGATGGAGTCTGCCGCATCACCTGGGTCTGCTGCTACGGATGCGGGTTCTAGCGAGACGCTCGCAGTCGCGGGGACGACAACGGCGACGGACGATGGCGGCTTCGGAACGATGGCCGTGAACTTTGTTATTCATGGAACATCCGAAGCTGACTTGATGGATTACCGGAACCAGCCTCCACCCTCAGGTTTCCAGTGGCAATTGGAGGGGCATGAAGGAGACGACACAATTTACGGCTCCAACGCCGGCGATATTGTCTCCGGCGATAGCGGGAATGACACCCTCATCGGCATGGGTGGAAGTGACACATTCTATGGCGCCGATGGTTTTGACACCCTCGATTACTCCCAGGAAGACCCGGCGACGGTCTTTCAACTACTCTTCAATATGTCTATAGGCTACAACATATCCTGGTCAGGAGGCACTATTGTCGTCCACGACAATGAGGTGCGGGCAGGCGCTGGCAACATAGACGTCATCGCTGCAGACTTTGGATCAATCGAGAAGGTTATCGGCACTCGCGACGCAGGTGATGGCGTTGTTACCCGCGACATCTTTCTTTTGAAAGAAAGCAACCAGGCGTGGGAAATCTGGGGCTTGGAGGGCGCGGACCGCTTCTATGGCGGCTTCCAAGGCGACACGCTCATAGGTGGTGCCCATGCGGACAAGATTTTCGGCGCTGGGGGGGCTGATCGTCTCTACGCCAACATTGCAGGCAGTTCCTGGGATTCCGGTGCTATCGACACACTGATCGGTGGCAGCGGCAATGATTATCTCGAAGGCAGCTCCGAAGATATCCTGATCGGCGGTACGGGCAACGACACCTTCGAAGGTGGTCATGTCGTCTACACGAATGTGCAGTATTCTCTGGGCTTTAGCATAAGTGCGGGTGGGAGTGCAGGAGACGAGCCTGCAGTCGCCTCAGCCGACGTGGTAGCCGATCGCATCGTGGATCTCGGAGCGGGCACTGTCACCGGCGGAGGCGAGGTCGATACGCTCAGAAACGTGACCCATGTCAGCAGCGGTGAAGGCAATGACCGCTTGATTTCCGGAAATAGCGGATCGTGGTTGGAAGGAGATGCTGGCAATGACACCCTCTACGGCGGTGGAGGCAGTGACAAACTGCATGGCGGATCAGGCTATGACATCTTCTATGGCTCTGGCGGCAATGACACTGTGGATGGGGGATCGGAAGGAGGCCTGATTGACTACTCCGATGCCACCTACAACATCGATGCGGATCTGATAACCGGACGCATTCGGAAGGGTACCATCGGGCTCGATAATGTGTCTGGCCTGTGGCATGTCACCGGGACAAACTTCGGTGATAGGCTCATTGGTAACAGCCAGGGCAACCAACTCCTCGGCAACGACGGTGACGACACGATCGACGGCGGAGCCGGAGGCGATTGGCTCGCCGGCGGCGCTGGCAACGATTCCATTTATGGTGGGGGCGCGATCGAGCACGATGTGCTTGTCGGCGGCGTAGGCGACGACACGGTCAATGGCGGCGGCGGTGCCGACGACATGTATGAGGATCTCGGCGACGACCATTACTGGATCGACAATGCCGGTGATCGCATTATCCTGGACAACGGTGTCGATCCGGCTGCCAGCGGCGTGGACACGGTCCATACCACCATCTCGCTCGACCTTTCGACCCTGCCATTCATCGAACATGCCAAGGCGGAGACCGGGGCTGGCATCAGCCTGACGGGCAACGGCCTCCATAACATCCTATGGGGCAACAGCGGGAACGACACGCTCAAAGGCGGCACAGGAAACGACACGATCTGGGGCGGTGGCGGCAACGACACCATATATGAAGGTTCCGGCGACGATACCTACTGGATCGATAATCCCGGCGATACGATCATTGCCGATACGGATGCGAGCGGGGTCGATACGGTCCTTGCCACCACGTCGTATACTCTTGCCGACTTCATCGAACATGCCAATGTCGCCCGCGACGACGGCATCGGTCTCGCTCTCACGGGCAACGGTCTCGGCAACAGGCTGACGGGCAACATCGGCGACGATACGCTTGACGGCGGTGCGGGGGTCGATACGATGACCGGCGGGCTCGGCCATGATACTTACATCATCGACGACCGCAACGATTATGCCATCGAGCAGAACACCACGGCCGAAGGTTCCGACACCGCGATCATCCGCGTGAGGAACTACGATATCCGCAAGCTCGCGAATATCGAGAACATCATCTATGAAGGCGAAGGCAGTCCCAACGTTGTCGTCACAAGACCTGACCTGCAGGGCGCGGCGTTCATCAACGAGAACACGACGGATCCCAATCAGGTAGCAGCCACGGTCAAGTCGACGGACGACGGGAACGGCGGACCTATCGAGTACCGGCTCGTCGACAGTTTGAATGGGCTGTTCTCGATTGCGACGGTCGACAGCAACGGTGAGAAGATCGGCGAGATCCGCTTGAATAGGCCTGTCGACTTCGAGGCCCTGACCGCATCCACGCCGGGCGTGGTGATCGACGATCAGACCGGCGCAAAATACTTCAGGCTTCAGGTCTATGCCCAGGAGACGGATGTCGCCGATGGCGGCCTCACCTCGGACGTCAGCGAGATCCTGGTGGAGATCGGCAACGTCAATGAGGCGCCGACCATGCCGTACTGGGCGGTCAACGGATCGACCACCCTGCCGGAACCAATTCAGGAGAATGGCGAATTCTCCTTCGCGGTCCAGGCCGAGGATGTGGATGGAACGATGCCACTCTACGAGTTCGATCCGGACCGCGGCGCGGAGGCGGACGCCAATGGTCTGTTCGTGATCGACCGGAATACGGGCGTCATTTCTCTCGCGCAGGGCAGGACGCTCGATTTCGAATCGTCGGGTGGCGTCTACAGGATCTACGTTCGATCCACGGACGGCAGCCTCAACAGCGCCGTCCAGGAACTGACCATCAACGTCTCGGATGTCGACGACCAGCCGACGGCACCGACATGGCAGAGCAACCGCACCGCTGTCATCACCGTCAACGAGAACGAGGCATTCTCCGCCGCGGTCACCTCCGTTGACGACGATGGTCCAGGCCCCGTCACCTATCGCTTCGATCCCGACCGTTCCGACGGAACTGCGAACGCCAACGGCCTTTTCGCGATCGATACCAACACGGGGCTGATCACCGCCACGCGGCCTCTTGACTTTGAGACTGCTCCGGTTGGCGGTGTCTATAAGATCTATGTCCAGGCCGTGAGCGGCAGCGGCCCCGGCGCCGTGCAGGAATTGACGATCAATGTCACCAACGTGAACGAGGCGCCGAGCGCACCGAATGTCGAGATTGCCGGCGGCGCGATCGGCGAGAACACGACCGGACAGCAGATTGCCTTGTTCTCCGATTCCTGGGATCCGGAGCAGCAGGGGATCACCTACGCGTTCCACGAGGACGTTCCCCAGGCGCTGCGCGACAAGTTCACCCTGTCCACCAATCCGGATGGTTCGGGCGAGCTCACCCTGACCGATCCGAGCGGTCTCGACTACGAAGGCGCAACTGACGACGGGAACGGCAACAGGTACTACCTTCTCAAGGTGGTTTCGCGGGACATCGAAGGTTTGGATTCGGAGCCCGTGGAAATCCGGGTCTACGTCAACGATGTCAACGAGGCGCCGACGGCCGTGGTCGTGGGCGAGCTTGCCAGAGTTCGCCTGGGCGCACAGCAGGGCGATCTGATCGTGGACGCAGATGTGATCGACCCGGATACGAACCCGGCGTTCCAGAACAACGTGTTCAAGTTCCTGCTGTCGGACGGCTCCCTGGGAACCACGAGCGATGACGGCTTCTTCACGATCGATGCGGATGGCAAGGTCCGCCTGGCCGCCGACGTGACGGCGGATCAGGTCGGCACCGAGCATCGCTTCACCATCGTGGCGCATGTGGACGGCGATGAGAACCAGCGCGTGTCGTCGCAGGAGCACCTTGTGACGGTGCAGGGCGACGATCCGCCGGTCATGACCTCTCAGGATATCTTCAACGTCCCCGAGAATACCGGCCAGAACTGGTCTATCGGTGATCCTTTGAGTGCGGCCGACCCTGACGGCGATCCCATCACTGGCTTCGACCTGGTGGATACGAACGTTCCGTTCAGTATCGAGCAGATCGGCTCGGATTGGTTCCTCGTGGTCAGCGGTCCGCTGGACTACGAGACCGCTCCGCACCGGGACGAGGGGACAGGAGAACGCTGGTACGAGGTTCAGGTGACCGCGACCGCGGGCGATCTCACCTCCGAACCGCAGACCATCAGGGTCTATATCAGCGACGTGGATCCCGAGAACACGGCACCCGTCATCACGGTCGCCCCCAATGGCCGCCTGGACTGGACGGTGGGCGACGATGCGGCGGTCGATCCTTTCCAGCATCTGAGCTTCTATGATGAAGAGGATGGCCAGGAGGACGACAACCCGAACACCTTCGTCAAGGTCGAGATCTTCTTCGAGGTTGGGCAGGGCGAGTTCGACCAGCCGGATATGGGGAATTTCCCGCGCGCGACGTTTGACTACACGCCGGGTAGCAACCTGGTGACGGTGACGGGCACGGCCGGAGAGGTGACGGCCATCGTCCAGGGCCTGACCTTCCACGCGAGGTCGCGCCCCGACGATCCTGACGGTACGTCTGAAGTCACCCACTTCTTCGTCATCCTGTCCGACACCGGCAACGCATCGACCATTCAGGAGGTCACTGTGGATTCGATCGCGGGAGATGGCGGCAACAACCAGGCTCCGACGGACATTCGTCTGGACGGCGGCGTTGTCGACACGGTGGCCGAGAATCTGCTGGTGGGCGACGTGGTGGGCGACCTGACCGCCACCGACGAGCATCCGTCGGCGCTGACCTATTCCTTCGTCACGGGATTCGACGGGGCCGGTCATTTCGAGATCGACAACACCACGAAGCAGATCAAGGTGCTGACGGCCCTCGACTACGAGGCCCCGATCGTGGACCTGCCGGGGACCGGCCTCGAGGAGGACCAGGACGGCAAATTCTACCGCCTGAGGGTGGTGGCCACCGATGGCGCCAACCAGGCCTCGCCCGAGCAGGAGATCAAGGTCTACGTCACCAACGTGAACGAGGCTCCGACGCTTCAGATGATGACGGGGGGCGTCATCGCCGAAACCCTCGACGAAGGCAGCGAGGTCGCGGAACTCCTTGCGGAGGACCCCGAAGGCGACGCCATCTCGTTCACCTTTGCGAATGGAACGCTGATAAGCGACGACAGTGCATTCCGCATCGAAGGCAACAAGATCGTTGTGAACAACAGCCAGGCGATCCAGGTCGGCCCTGGCGGCGAGGAGCGTGACTATTACCAGATCATCGTCTCCGACCAGAATGGGGCGTCGCCTCCGACCAACATCACCATCCGCATCGATGACGTGCCGAGTGGGAACCAGGAACCAGGCGATATTGTCTTCCAAGGTGGCGTGGTTTCCGTTCTGGAACATCTGGGGACTGGCCTGACGATCGGTTTCCTTCAGGATACGGACGCGGACGGAGATCAACTCACCTACACCCTGTTGACGGATGGCGGCGGCCGCATCGACCTGCGCAACGGCAACGAAATCGTTGTGAAGGACCACACCAAGATCGATTTCGAGCAGATGTCGACACCGGAATTCTCGTTCACGGTGCAGGTGGACGATGGGCAGGGCCATGTCGTGGAGCGGACGATCACGCTGGGCGTGGAGAACCGCCTCCTGGAGCGGGTGAACGGCACCGCCAACGCCGACTATATCAAGACAGGCAGCCGGAATGATCAGATCAACGGCGGAGGCGGCGATGACACGCTGAGCGGAGGCCTGGGTCGGGATCAGTTGTCTGGCGGGACGGGAAGCGACGTGTTCCTGTTCGACACGCGCCTGTCGACGACGAACTGGGACCTCATCGACTTCAATTTGGCGCACAATGACCGGATTTGGCTGAAGCAGTCGGTCTTCACGGCTCTCGGAACGGGCAGTATCAATCAGCCGCTGGCTTCCAGTGCCTTTGCCCTGCTGGATGGTACGATCACGGATCAGACCCGGATCATCTACGACCAGACCACGGGTGACATCTTCTACGACGCGAATGGGTCGGGAACGGGTCAGCGCGTGAAGTTCGCCGAGATCGCCGGCACTACACCTCCCACAATCTCTGCCGAACACTTCTTCGTGGTGTGAGGAAAATCATCCGAGCACCCCTTTACCGAGGGGCGCTCCTTGTTTAGCATGTGATACGAGATAACATATCCTTTGGGGGCTATTATGGCATTTCAATTGACACTCACTCCCGTCACGACCAATGGCGGAAGCGGCCTCTCGAGCACAGAAGTTACAATTGACGAAAACGTATCCGAAGGGACCATCCTTGCCAGGATTGAAGGGCTTCCTGTCGGATCAACCCCTGCCGATTTCAATATTGTCGTCGAAGAGGATGCCCAAGGCCGCTTCGAGATCTGGTACGGCAATGGAAGCTTGGACGGCGTGAACTTCCAGACCACGTGGTGGTTCAGGGTCAAGGCGGGTGGCGGCGGTGCGCAGCAACTCGACTATGAGGATGAGGATTGGGGCACCTTCGGTGCGTTCTATTCGGACCTGACGTTCAAGTTCTATCCCGCGGCTGGCGGCCCCCTGCAACACCAAGGCGTTTTCGGTGTCGCACTCAATGACGACACCACCGAAACGATCTCGAACATCTCTATTGCGACAACGGCGCAGTCCGTTCAACCTGAGGGAGATTCCGGGACGAAGGAGTACATCTTCACGGTAACCCGGGACGACGGCACTGATGCGGCCAGCGTCAACTGGTCGGTGGCGGGCACGGGCGCCAACGCTGCCGATGCGGCGGATTTCTTGAATGGCGTTTTCCCAAGCGGTCGCGTCGACTTCGCGGCAGGAGAAACCACCAAGCAGATTCGGGTGATCGTCGCTGGTGACACGGCAGTCGAGCCGAACGAGAACTTTATAGTGACTCTGTCGAACCCGACGAACGCCAATATCGTCACAGGGACGGCTCAGGGTACGATTCAGGATGATGATGGTGCGGCGAACACGGCGCCGACGAATGTGCGTCTGACGTCGGGCGGCACGAGCACGGCGGTGGGCGAGGATGCCGGGCAAGCCACGGTGGTGGGTACGGTGACGGCGGACGACGACGGCGGGACTGCGGGCCTGCGCTATGCGATCGCCAACAACGCCAACTTCGACATCGACACCACGACCGGCGAAATCTTCGTCAAGGCCGGGGCGGCGCTCGACTTCGAGGGCACCGCCAGCCATGTGGTGGCGGTGACGGTGACGGACACGAACGGCACCGGCCTGTCCACGACCCAGAACATCACGATCAATCTCACCGACGTCAACGAGGCGCCGATCGATCTGACCTTCGGGGCGCAGCAGACGGTTCAGGCGGGCGCGACGGGAGCAGGCGCGGCCGTGATCCAGGCGAACTGGGTCGATCCCGACGGGGCGGCGAGCGGGTTCCGCAACAACCAATACGCCTTCCTGGTGAACGGCAATCTGGTGACGAGCGACGGCAAGTTCTCGATCGACGCCGCCACCGGCCAGGTGACCACCAACGCAGCGATCACGGCGGCGGATGTGGGCACGAAGACGCTGCAGGTGGTGGCCTATGACGCGGGCAACCCGGCGCTGCGCCATGTGGAGGCCCGGGACATCACGATCGCGCCGGCAGCGAACACGGCGCCGACCTTGGACGTGGGGGCGACGACGGAGTTCACGGCGGTCGACCAGGGCGCGGTGTCGGCCTTTGCCGGGGTGACGCTGGGTGATGTCGACGGCGACAACCTGACCCTGACGATCACGTTCACGCAGGCTCACGGCGTGCTGATCCGCTCGGACGGGCAGGCGGTTCCGGCCCCGACCCCGTCGGGCACGAACGCTGTGTATACCTTCACCGGCACGGCGGCGCAGCTCAACGCGATCCTCGACGTGCTGCAGTTCGATCCGGAGGACCGGGCGGCGGGCGGCGCGGCGCAGGCGACGGACTTCGCGCTGAGCGTGACCGACAACCAGGCCGGCCACGCGCCGGTGACCAACGCCGACATCACCGTGACCTCGACCCCACCGGCGCCGCAGAACCAGGCGCCGACAGTGACGAACGAGGTTTATGCGGACACGGTGGCGCATGATGCGACCACGGGCCTGCCGACGCCGTTTGCCGGGGTGACCATCGGCGACGACGGGGTCGGCGGCACGGACGTGACGGTGACGATCACGCTCGACACGGCCAGCGAGGGCGCCATCGTGATCCCGACCGGGGTGGCGGGCAGCTACAACGCCACCACTGGCGTCTACACGGTGACCGGCACGGTGGCGCAGGTGAACGCGGCCATCCAGGCGCTGCAATTCAACCCGACCGACCGCACCACCCACGGCGCGGTCGACACGAGCTTCACGGTGCAGGTGCAGGATGCGGGCGGCCTGACGGCCACCAACCCCAACACCATCACGGTGACCTCGACCAACCCGCCGCCGGCCAACACGCCTCCCGAGGCTCCATCGGGGACGCATACCGTCGACGAAGGTGTGGCAGAGAATACGGTCGTAACGACGCTGGCGGCTACGGACGCGGACGGCGAGACGGTCAGCTACACGTTCCAGGACGCCCAGGCCGGCTCGAACGGCCTGGTCAGCGCGGACGGGCGCTTCAAGATTGTGGGCAACCAGGTTCTGGTGAACCAGGTGACCACGGTGGCGGCCGACAGCACGGTCGTCTACGGCATCAGCGCCTCGGACGGCACCGACACGGCCGACGGCAACCTGACCATCACCGTCCGGGACCTGCCGC
The DNA here is from genome assembly GCF_009830105.1 of Microvirga makkahensis. Taxonomy (GTDB): domain Bacteria; phylum Pseudomonadota; class Alphaproteobacteria; order Rhizobiales; family Beijerinckiaceae; genus Microvirga; species Microvirga makkahensis. Next base: position 164,926 of record NZ_WURB01000003.1, on the reverse strand, counting down.
CTTCAGGTCAGGCGCTCGGTCTCACTCTGAACGGCCCGGAGGACTTCACGGCCACGGATTCCGGCCCCAGCGTCACAGCGTTCGGCGGCTTTACGATCACCGGAGACGGCACGCTCACCCTCAGGATCGCCTTCAACGAGGACCATGGCGTGCTCGAGAATTTCGGGAATGCGGTCGTGAGCTACGGCGGCGGGCAGATCAGGTACGACTTCACCGGAACCAAGGAGGTCCTGGAAGCCCTGCTCACCAATCTCAAGTTCAATCCGGTCAACCGGGCCATGCAATCTGACACTCCGGTGACGACGAACTTCGAGATCATCTTGGATGACGGCAACGCTCAAACCAATAATGCGGTCACGAACCGTCAGATCGATGTTGAGACGGAGATCCTCGGCAACCATGCGCCGGACGTGACGGTGACGAACGGCGCCGACGTTACGAAGGTGGTGGATACAGGACCTGATTGCCGTCCACTGCACGGGCTCAACCTCTTCGACGACGAGCATGATGTGCTGACATTGACTGTGAAGTTCCTGAAGAGCCATGGCGAGCTCGTCATTCCTCCAGGTCTCGATGTGGTCAGAACCCTTAGAACCGTGAACGGCACCGAATATTGGGAATACACCTTCACCGGCCAGGCCGCGGCGCTCGAGGTGATGATGGACGTGATCAAGTTCGATGCGTCGGACATGACCACTGCACCGGCAGGCACCATCCGCACCACCCACTTCGAGCTCTCGGTGACGGACGGGGCGCTGGGCCGCGATCCGGTGCTCGAGCAGGCTCAGGTCACGACGGTGGTGGGCAAGGCCGGCTTCACCAGCTTCGTGGCCCCGCGCGAGTGGGCACCGACCGGCACCAAGGTCGGCGACCTCACGGCGGCCGATGGCGAGGGCAAAGCCTTCTCCTACCAGATCGTGCTGACGGACGGCACACTGGCCAACACCGACGGCCGCTTCAGGATCGGCGCCGACGGCAAGTCCATCGAGGTGGCGAATGGAACCAAGCTCGACTTCGAGCAGGCTCGCAGCCACGGGCTCAAGCTCAAGGTCACCATCGCGGACGGCGACCAGAACCCCGACAACGACCTGTGGTTCCTGCAGGACGTCACCATCCAGGTGGCGGACTGGGCAAGCGAGCGGGGAACGGGCACGGCCGGCAGCGAGCGGCTCTACGCCAATGCGGGCAACGACATCCTGATAGGCGGCAACGGTCACGACACTCTCCTGGGCGGCACCGGCACTGATCGGCTGTCGGGCGGCAACCACAACGACTGGCTCTACGGCGGCACCGGCAACGACCTGCTTTATGGCGGCACCGGCTCAGGTCGCGACATGTTCGTGTTCAACACGGCTCTGCACAGCCGCGCCAACAAGGACCGGATCATGGACTGGCACAAGACCTACGACACGATCCGGCTGGAGAACGCGGTGTTCAAGGCGCTCAAGAAGACCGGCACGCTGAACAAGAAGTTCTTCAAACTCGGCGCCAAGGCGGCGGATGCCGACGACTTCATCGGCTACAACAAGGCCAGCGGCGATCTCTGGTACGATGCCAACGGCAGCAGAGCCGGCGGGCAGGTGGTGTTTGCCAATATCGGCAAGAACAAGGCCATCGCCTACAACGACTTCGTCGTCTTCTGAGACGACCCGATCAAGCTGAGGTCCCAGGCCTCCGCAGCGATGCTGCGGAGGATTTCTTATTGGTGTCCGCCCATGCTTCTTCGTCCATTGCCTCTTCGGCGGCGGACCAGGTCCACCCCGCCGGAAAGCCCTCAAACGACCCGGCTGAACAGGTCAGGGACGCCACTCCCTGAACTGCCACTTCTTGCTGCGCTTGGAGCATGGGGGCAAGCACTGAGCTGCAGGGCCGGAGCAGCCCGGCGAAAGGCTGGCAGAGTGTCGGATCATGAAACCGCAGGAGGAGAAGGGCGCCCATCCTCGTAAGCTCCCTTCCGCCGGATTCCTTCACGTCTCAAACGGCTTCGGCTCGCGCCTTCAGCAAAACTTCTCCAACCGTATGATCCGGCATGGTTCCCCGGCCTGAGCCGGAGGGGCGTGAGGTGGCCTGACGAGCAGGACCTGCGAGCGTTCAAGGATGCTCAGCATGGACGAATCCTGAACCATATGCGGCGTTGCCACCGGGAGCGGCAAGCGTTCCATGCGCTGGGTGAGTGCGACCTCGAACTCCTCGAACCCAAGCGAGGCACGCATGTAATCCTGCCTCGGGCCGTTAGCGGGCAGGTCCGCACCGAGAATGGCGGCTTCCGTAGGATCCGCATCGGGTTGGGCGTCGCCGAGCAGAGCGCGAATGGCAGGGACGAGGAAGAGGACGGCGCAGACTAGCGATGAGACCGGGTTGCCAGGGAGGCCCAACAGCAGCATGGGCCCCAGCTTGCCGTGCATCAGCGGCTTGCCCGGGCGCAGGGCTACGCGCCAGAAGCCGAGCTCCATGCCTTGATGCTGGAGCGCCTTCTGGACGAGGTCATGCTCGCCCACCGAGGCTCCGCCGAGAGTCACCAATACGTCCACCTTGGCGTCGCGGGCGGCCTGGATCCGTTCTTCGAGGGATTCGAGGGTATCGCGCGCGATGCCGAGATCGATGGCCTCAGCCCCGGCTTTTTCCACCATTACGGCGGTGGCGGGAAGGCTCGACGCCGTGATCTGATCGGGGCCTGCGGGTTCGCCGGCCCGCACCAGCTCGTCGCCTGTGGCCAGGATAGCGACACGGGGCTTGCGCCGCACGGGGAGCGTTCCGTGGCCCATGGCGGCAGCGAGTGCGATATGGCGCGAGTCGAGGCAGAGTCCTGCCTGCAGCAGCACATCGCCTGCCGTGAAATCGAGGCCGCTCTTGCGGATATGCTGACCCTGGCGCGCGCGCTCCTTCACGGTGACACGATCGCCACTGACCTCGGTGTCCTCCTGGACAACGACAGTATCCGCACCGTCCGGCAGAGGTGCGCCCGTAAAGATGCGCACGGCTTCCTGTGGTCCCACCGTGCCCGAGAACCGTTGCCCGGCAGCGCTCGCCCCGGTCACGCGGAGCACTGAGGGAGCCTGCGCCACATCGGCGTTACGCACGGCATAGCCGTCCATGGCGGAAGCGGGGAAGGGCGGTTGATCGCGCAGGGCGCTCACATCTTCCGCCAGCGCACGCCCTGCGCAGCTGGACAACGGCACATGCTCAATGGAGACCGGCTCTTCGACGCTTGCCAGGACGCGGGACAGGGCATCTTCGACCGGGATCAGGCTCATGGCGCTTCATACACTCCGGAGCGTCCGCCGCTCTTCATGCGCAGTCGCACATTCTCGATCCGCATGCCTTTGTCCGCGGCCTTGACCATGTCGTAGATCGTGAGGCATGCGATGGAGACGGCGGTGAGCGCTTCCATCTCCACACCGGTCCGGCCGGAGACCTTCACCTCTGCCGTGACGCGCACGCCCGGAAGGGCGTCATCCACTGCGCAATCCACCTTCACCTTCGAGATGAGAAGCGGGTGGCAGAGAGGGATGAGCTCGTGGGTGCGCTTCGACGCCATGATGCCGGCCAGCCGCGCGGTGCCGAGCACGTCGCCCTTCTTGGCGTCGCCTTGGCGAATCAGCGCCAGCGTCTCCGGCAGCATCACCACGCACCCTTCCGCGATCGCGATGCGGCTGGTGACGTCCTTCTCCGAGACGTCGACCATATTGGCTTCGCCACTCGCATCCAGATGCGTGAGCTTCGTCATGCCGCCTCGCCGAACAGGAGACGCCGGGTGGCCGCCGTCACATCCGCCTGACGCATCAGGCTTTCGCCCACGAGAAAGGTGCGGATATCCACCTTCTCGAGGCGTTCGATATCGGCGACCGTGAAGATGCCGCTCTCGCCTACGACGATACGGTCGGAGGGGATGAGCGGGGCAAGTTCCTCGCTCACGGCGAGGGAAACCTCGAAAGTGCGCAAGTTCCTGTTGTTGATGCCGATGAGCTTCGTGCCGAGAGGAATGGCGCGTTCCAGCTCCGCGCGGTCATGCACTTCGACGAGCACGTCCATGCCGAGTTCTTGCGCGGTCTCGATGAGCGCGCGCGCCTCTTCGTCTGAGACGCTCGCCATGATGACGAGGATGCAATCGGCACCCCAGGCGCGTGCCTGATAGACCTGATAGGGCTCGAACAGGAAATCCTTGCGCAAAGCTGGCAGGCCCGAGGCATCGCGGGCCTGGCTCAGGTATTCCGGTCTGCCCTGGAAGGAAGGCTCGTCCGTCAGCACAGAGAGGCATGACGCGCCGCCTTCCGCGTAGGCCTTTGCGAGGGTCGGCGGGTCGAAGTCGGCGCGGATGAGGCCCTTGGAGGGGCTTGCCTTCTTCACCTCGGCGATCAGGGCGGGGCGGCCTTCCGACAGGTGCCGCTCGATGGCTTGTGCGAAGCCGCGCACGGGCGGCGCCTCGTCTGCGAGCCGCTTCATTTCATCAAAGGGAATGGCCGCTTTCGCTGCCGCGATCTCCTGGCGTTTATAGGCCTCGATCCTGCTGAGAACGTCGGTCATCGTGGCGCCTCACGCATTCGAGACTTGAACGAGGCGCTCCAGCTTGCCCTTGGCGGCGCCGCTGTCGAGAGCCTGTGTCGCGCGTTCCAGGCCGTCGCACAGGTTTGCGGCCGCGTCCGCGATCACGAGGGCTGCGGCGGCATTGAGCAGGGCAACGTCGCGATAGGCATTGCGGGCACCGTCGAGCACGGCGCGCAGGGCCTTTGCGTTATGCTCGGGATCGCCACCCTTCAGATCTTCCAGCTTAGAGGTCGGGAGGCCGACTTCGTCGGGCGTCACGGTGAACCGACGGATGGCGCCGTTCTCCAGCGCCGCTACGAAGGTGGGACCTGTGGTGGTCATCTCGTCGAGGCCGTCGGAGCCGTGTACCGTCCAGACACGTCTGGAGCCGAGCTCCTTCAGAACCTGCGTGAGGGGATCGAGCCAGGCTTCCGAGAACACGCCGAGAAGCTGGTTGCTCACGCCGGCCGGGTTGGCGAGCGGTCCGAGGAGATTGAAGATCGTGCGTGTGCCGAGCTCCACGCGGACGGGGGCCACATGGCGCATCGCGGCATGGTGCGTCTGGGCGAACATGAAGCACAGGCCCGCCTCGTTCACGCAGCGCTCCAGGCCCTCCGGATCGAGTCCGAGCTTCACGCCGAGCGAGGACAGAACGTCGGCCGTACCGGATTTGGAGGAGGCCGCGCGGTTGCCGTGCTTGGCGACGGGAACGCCGCAGGCTGAGACGATGATCGAGGCAAGCGTCGAGATGTTGTAGCTGCCGGAATGATCCCCCCCGGTGCCGACGATGTCGATGGCATTCTCGGGTGCCTTGACCGGCAGCATGCGTCCGCGCATGGCGGTGACGGCACCGATGATCTCGTCGAGGAACTCGCCGCGAACCCGGAGCGCCATCAGGAACGCACCCGCTTGTGCCGGTGTCACCTCGCCGGAAAGAAGGTCATCAAAAGCCCATCGCGCCTCGTCCCGGGTCAGAGCTGCGCCGGTTGCGACTTTCGCGAGATAGGATTTGAAGGATTCCATGGGTTCAATGCCTTGTTCAGCGGCGGGTTTATGCAGGATTTGGCCCGTTCGGGCGACGCTTCTCGTTCCAAGCGGCTGCCAGATCGAAGAAATTGCGCATGATCGTCGTTCCGTGCTCCGAAAGGATGCTCTCAGGGTGAAACTGCACGCCATGAATGGGGAGCGAGCGGTGCGACAGGCCCATGACGAGGCCGTCCGCCGTCTCGGCAGTGACGGCCAGCTCCTCAGGGCAGGTTTCCCGGTCCACGATCAGCGAATGATAGCGGGTCGCCTTGAAGGGACCGTTGATGCCGCGGAACACCGCTTCCCCGCGATGCTCCACCTCGGAGACCTTGCCGTGCATGGGCAAAGGCGCGCGGGACACAGTGCCGCCGAACACCTGACCGATGGCCTGAAGGCCGAGGCACACGCCGAAAGTCGGGATTGCGGGCGACGCGCGCTTCACGAGATCGAGGCAGATCCCCGCCTCGTTGGGTGTGCACGGCCCCGGCGAGAGCACGATGGCGTCGGGCGGCGAGGCCAGCACGTCCTCCGTGGTCAGGGCGTCGTTACGCACGACGTCCACCGAGGTTGCGAGAGGGCCGAGCAGATGCACCAGATTCCAGGTGAAACTGTCGTAGTTGTCGATCACGAGAACGCGGGTCATAGCGCACTGACGTTCGCGTATGCGACGGGTCCGGTCAAGGGAAGCATTGCCGCTTGTGCCGTCATTGTCCGATCCTCGCCTGGCTTGCAAACCGCACGGCTTCCTCCGCCGCCCGGAACAGGGCCTTGGCCTTGTTGACGCATTCCTGCTGCTCGGAGGCCGGATCGGAGTCGTAAACGATGCCTGCGCCCGCCTGAACCGCCATGCGCCCGTCCTTCACGACGGCGGTGCGCAGCACGATGCAGGTGTCCATTTCGCCATTGGCGCCGAAATAGCCGATGCAGCCCGCGTAAGGCCCGCGCTTGTCCTTCTCCAGTTCGTTAATGATCTCCATGGCGCGCACCTTTGGTGCGCCGGAAACCGTTCCCGCCGGGAAGCCCGCCACGAGAGCATCGAGAGCATCGAACGAGGGATCCAGGCGGCCCTCCACGTTCGAGACGATGTGCATCACTTGGCTGTAATATTCGAGAAAGAAGGAATCCGTGACCTGAACGGTGCCCATCTCCGCCACGCGGCCCACGTCGTTCCGGCCGAGATCGAGCAGCATGAGGTGCTCCGCGCGTTCTTTCTGATCCGCGAGCAGGCTTTCCGCATGAGCCCGGTCCTCGGTGGCCGTTCTGCCTCGCGGGCGCGTTCCGGCGATAGGCCGGATCGTCACCTTTCCATGGCGAACACGCACCAGGATCTCCGGGGAGGAGCAGACGATCTGGAAATCCTCGAAGTCGAGATAGCAGAGGAACGGAGCCGGATTCACCCGCCTCAATGAGCGATAGAGCGCAAAGGCGGGGAGGGGGAAGGTTGCCTCGAAACGCTGCGACAGCACCACTTGGAAGATGTCGCCCGCGCGGATGTATTCCTTGGCTTTCGCAACCATGCCCTCAAACTCCTCCGGCGTCGTATTCGAGACGGGAGGATCGAAGTGAATGGCGGCAGGATCGCTGCGGTCCTCGATGGGAAGCGGCAGTTCGAGAGCCTGCGTAACCAAGTCGAGGCGGGTCAGGGCGGTTTCGTAAGCCGCTTTCGCCGATACACCGGATTGCGGGCGCACGGGCGTGATGAGGGAGACCTCGTCCTTCACTGCGTCGAACACAACCATCGTGGTCGGCCGGATGAGAACGGCGTCCGGCACCTGGAGCACGTCCGTGTTGGGCTCCGGCAGGCGCTCCATCTGGCGCACCATGTCATAGCCCAGATAGCCAAAGAGGCCCGCCGCCATGGGCGGAAGATCGTCGGAGAGAGACAGGGCGCTTTCCTTGATGAGGGCGCGCAAGCTGTCCAGGGCAGGACGGTCGTCGGCAACGAACAGCTTCTCACGGCTCAGCGCGTTGCGATCGATGGAGGCGACGCCGTCCTGGCATCGCCAGACGAGATCCGGATCGAGACCGATCATCGAGAAGCGGCCTCGCGTAGCGCCGCCTTCGACGGATTCCAGCAGGAAGGCCGAACCCTTCCGGTGGTGTCGCAGCTTGATGAAAGCGGCGACGGGCGTGAGAAGATCTCCGACCAGAGTGGCGCGCAGAACCCCTGCCTCGCCAGCCTCGTAGGCTTCCGCAAAAGTCTCGAAATCGGGCGCAATGCTCATGGCTCAGAATTCGCCGCTGCCGATCGCCTGCTGCAAGGCCTGCTGGTTGACGGTCACGCCGAGATCCTGGCGAGCCTGGGCGATGTACTGATTGATAAGGTCGTCGCCGATGCCGTTGCGCAGCTGGTTCTCGATGTTCTGCACTTCCTGGGTCGTGGTGACCATGGCCGGCACGGTGGCAGCCGTCACCTTGTAGACAACCCGGGAATCAGCGGCATTCGCCGCACTCCCGGCCTTGCCGACCGGCGTTGCGAAGATGCGATTGACGGCTTCCGCGGAGAGATCGTCCTTTGCCGTGTTGCGGGCGAGGTCGACGACGGTCTTCACCGGGGCGTTCACGTCCTGCGCCACTGCCTCGATGGCCTCGCCCTTGTCGAGGCGCTCGGTCATCTCACGGGCCTTATCGGCAAGGCGCTGGCTGATCTGCTCCTCCCGCCACTGCGCGGCCGCCTGGTCTCGCACCTCATCGAGTGTCTTCTCGCGGGAGGGCTCGATGCCTGTCACGTCGTACCAGACATAGCCGGATCCGGTGCGCAGGGCCTCGTTGTCGACACCGATGTCAGAGGCGAAAGCCGCCTTAACCAGGGCTTCACGCTCGGGCACGTTCACCGGATTCCCAGCCTTGTCGAGGCCCTGAGCGTCCATGGCGGGGACCTGAACGAGTGTCAGGCCCTTCTCCTTGGCGATGTCGGCGAGCGGCTTGGCACCCGCGCGTAGATCCTCGATCTCATCGTGGATTTTCTCGATCTGGCTCTGGGCGCGCTCGCGGGCAACCACCATGCGAATATCGGCCGCAACCTCCTCGAAGGGGCGCACGGATTCGGGCTGGATCTTGGTCACGCGCACGAGCACCGGGCCGAAACGGCCCTGGATCGGATCGCTCACGCCCCCCTCCGGGAGGCCGAACGCCACGTCAGCCACGGCAGGATCGAGCATCTCAGCCTTCGTAAAGGTGCCGAGCTCCAGGCCGGATGCAGCGACGCCACGCTCGGCTGCAACCGCCTCGAAGGTCGTGCCTTCCTTGATCTTTGCCGCGGCGGCCTGTGCGTCCTCCATGGCGGTAAAGGGGATCTGCTGGATCGTGCGGCGCTCGGGCTGGCCGTACTCCCCCTTGTGCTGCTCGTAATACTGGCGCGCATCGGCTTCCGGCACATCGTCGGGCTTGGCGATCGCGGCGGCGTCCAGCGCCATGACGTTGACGGCTCGGTATTCCGGGGCGCGGAAGCTGCCCTTGCGCTCCTCGTAGAAGCTCTGGAGCTGCTCGGCGGTCGGGGCAGGGATGTCGCCCGCCATCGCCGCATTCAACGGGATATAGGTCGCAGAACGGCGCTCGGAGGTGAAGCGGTGGAGCGCTTCCTTGGCGGCGGTCGGAACATTCGGGGCGCCGGCCAGGGCTTCCACCAGATGGGACCGGATCGTGGAAGCGCGTTGCTCTTCCACGAAACCTGGCTCCGACAGCCCTGCGTTGCGTAGCGCCTGATCGAACAGGGCACGATTGAACTGGCCGTCGGCCCCCTTGAAGGCCGGGTTTTCCACGATGGAACGGGCGACGAGTTCGTCGGAGACGGAAAGCCCGAGACGTTTCGCCTCTTCGGCAAGGACGGCCTCCGTAACGAGGGAGTTCAGCACCTGCTGGTCGAGGCCGAACATGCGGGCCTGCTCAGGGGTGATCACCGTTCTGAACTGGCGGCTCAGCTGCTGTATCTGATTGCTATAGGCGTTACGCACCTGGCTGATGGAAATGTCGGTGTCGCCGACCTCCGCGACTGTCGAAGCGGGGGTTGCGCGGAAGATGTCGCCAATTCCCCAGATGGCGAAGCTGACGATCAGGGCGCCGAAAAAGACGGTGGCGATGATTTTGCCGACCAGGGTCTGCCCAGCCTTGCGCATGTTCCGAAGCATCGTGAACCCGTTCCCAAAAAACTCGTTTAACAGGCCGATAGCCCATCGAAGGCCCGGGGAAAAGGGCAAGTCCGGTTGAAAGAGGGCTCAAGGCTCTGCTACTGCCAAGTTATCAAGCCTCACAGGAGTTCGAGAATGAGCGTCGAATGGCCGCGCCCGTTGGTGGCGGGAAACTGGAAAATGAACGGTCTGAAGTCCTCCCACGAGGTCCTGAGCGAAATTCAGAACGGTTACACTCCCGGCCTCAAAGCCAAGGTCGAACTCGTCGTCTGTCCTCCCGCAACCCTTGTGCACAGTTTCGCCGTCGCCTGCGTCGGCTCCCGGGTGGGAATTGGCGGCCAGGATTGCCATGCCAAAGAATCGGGCGCCTTCACAGGTGACCTCTCGGCCGAGATGCTGGCCGACGCGGGCGCTGCCTACGTGATCGTCGGCCATTCGGAGCGCCGCCAGTACCATAAGGAAAAGGACGCCGATGTCTGCGCCAAGGCCGTCGCGGCCCACAGGGCTGGGCTGGCGGCCATCGTCTGCGTGGGCGAGACCCGCGAGGAGCGGGAGGCCGGCAGGACCCTTGCCGTGGTGCGCAAGCAGCTGCGCGGTTCTGTCCCGGTCGATTCCAACAGCCGCAATCTTGTTGTGGCCTATGAGCCGGTCTGGGCCATCGGCACGGGCCTGACCCCGACCGCCGCCGACGTAGCCGAGGTGCACGCCGCAATCCGCGAGGAACTCAAGCGCCTCGTAGGCAAAGCCGATCATGCCAGGGTGCGAATCCTCTACGGTGGCTCCGTAAAGCCCTCCAACGCGTCCGAATTGATGGCCGTGGAGAACGTCAACGGGGCCCTCGTCGGCGGCGCGAGTCTCGTGGCGGCCGATTTCCTGGCGATCGCCGGGGCTTATCTGGGATAGCCCTCATCGCCGAACTTGTCCCTTATGGCCGGACATGAGCCAGCCATCCAGGCTTTGGGAAGGTCGCGATGGAATGAGGGAATCCCCGGGGCCAGTCCAGGGCGGTGGTGCAGGCATGAGAGAGCCCTTCAACAACAAAAGCGCCCTTGCGGGTCTTTGATCCTGCAACCACCTGTGCTACAGGCCGCCACAACGAACGGATTGCGAGCGGCTGACGCATTCAAGCGCAGCCGCTTGAGGTTTTTGGAACGATGCAAACAGTTCTTATTATTGTCCACCTGGTCATCGTGCTCGCCCTGATCGGCGTCGTTCTCCTGCAGCGCTCCGAGGGCGGCGGCATGGGGCTCGGTGGCGGCGGCGGCGGCGGCGGCGTATCCGGCTTCATGACCGGGCGCGGCCAGGCCAATGCCCTTACCCGCGCCACTGCGATTCTGGCGGGCCTGTTCTTCGTGACAAGCATCGCCCTGACGGTGATGGCGACGTCAGGGCGCGGCCCGCGGTCGATTCTCGATGGGGCGACCCCGGCAGCACCCGCAGGAGGGCAGGCACCTGCGGCACCGCAAGGTGGCAGCGTGCTCGAGCAGTTGCAGCGTCTCCAGGGCGATCAGCCGGCGAACCCGGCTCCAACGCCCAACGCTCCGGCGCCCGCCGCGCCTCAGCAGTAAGCCAAGCAGCAGGGCCGGAACTCCGGCCCTCTTCTTTTGTGGATGGTTTCGGAGCGGCAGGATTCGTGATTGCGAATCGGCGCTCCTTATTGATGGATAGGGGTCCATGACGCGGTACGTATTTATCACCGGCGGCGTGGTGTCTTCGCTCGGCAAGGGTCTGGCTTCGGCGGCTCTCGGAGCGCTTCTTCAAGCACGCGGCTACAAGGTCAGGCTTCGCAAGCTCGACCCATATCTCAACGTTGATCCGGGGACGATGAGTCCCTATCAGCACGGCGAGGTCTTCGTGACCGACGACGGTGCCGAGACCGACCTGGACCTGGGTCATTACGAGCGCTTCACCGGCGTTCCGGCCTCCAAGGCCGACAACATCACCACGGGACGGATCTATCTCGACATCATCACCAAGGAGCGGCGCGGCGACTATCTCGGCGCGACGATCCAGGTGATCCCGCACGTGACGAACGCCATCAAGGATTTCGTGGTCACCGGCAACGAGGGCTTCGATTTCGTGCTCGTCGAGATCGGCGGCACGGTGGGTGACATTGAGGGCCTGCCGTTCTTCGAGGCAATCCGCCAGCTCGGCAACGATCTGGAGCGGGGTCAGGCGATCTACGTTCACTTGACGCTGCTGCCGTTCATTCCTTCGGCGGGCGAACTGAAGACAAAGCCGACGCAGCACTCCGTCGCGGAGCTTCGCTCCATCGGCATCCAGCCCGACATCCTGCTCTGCCGCACGGATCGCGAGATCCCGAAGGACGAGCGCCGGAAGCTCGCTCTCTTCTGCAACGTGCGCGAGACGGCGGTGATCGAGGCGAGGGATGCCCGCTCGATCTACGACGTGCCGCTCGCCTACCACGAGGCAGGTCTCGACAGCGAGGTCCTAGCGGCCTTCGGCCTGGACACCTCGAATACCCCGGATCTGAGCCGCTGGACCGGGATCTCAGAGCGCGTGCACAATCCCGAAGGCGAAGTGAATATCGCCGTCGTCGGCAAGTACACGGGACTCAAGGATGCCTACAAGTCGCTGATCGAGTCGCTCCACCATGGAGGCATCGCCAACCAGGTGAAGGTGAACCTGCACTGGATCGAGAGCGAGGTCTTCGAGAAGGAGGATCCGGCTCCCTTCCTTGAAGGAATCCATGGCATCATGGTACCTGGCGGCTTCGGCCAGCGCGGCGCCGAGGGCAAGATTCGGGCGGCACAGTTCGCCCGCGAGCGTAAAGTGCCGTATTTCGGCATCTGCTTCGGTATGCAAATGGCCGTGATCGAAGCAGCCCGCTCTCTCGCCGGGATCAAGGACGCCAACTCCACCGAGTTCGGCCCCACGCCAGAGCCCGTGGTCGGCATTCTCACCGAATGGCTGCGGGGGAACGAACTCGAGAAGCGCGTCGCAGGCGGCGATCTCGGCGGCACCATGCGCCTTGGTGCCTATCAGGCTAAGCTCGTCCCTGGCAGCAAGGTAGCCGAGATCTATGGCGGCACGGAGATCTCCGAGCGCCACCGCCACCGCTACGAGGTCAACATGGCCTATCGCGAGCGGCTCGAGGCCAAGGGCCTGCGTTTCTCCGGCGTTTCCCCCGACGGTGTCCTGCCCGAGATCGTCGAATATGAGGACCATCCCTGGTTCATCGGCGTACAGTACCATCCTGAGCTGAAGTCGCGACCCTTCGATCCGCACCCGCTCTTTAAGAGCTTCATCCACGCAGCCGTGGTGCAGAGCCGCCTCGTATGAGGTAAAATTCAAGAGGCGCCGGCGGGAAATCCCGCCGGCGTTTTCGTTTTGAGTTTGTGTTTGCTGCCCTAGGATATATGGATCCACTGACAGGAAAGACCTTGATGAGCCGCCGGATCGATCACCTCGTCATAGCCGTTCGGGACCTCGACAAAGCCGCGGATCTCTACCGGCGTCTTGGCTTTCAGGTCGGCGTGCGCAACCGGCATTCCTGGGGGACGGAGAACAGGCTCGTCCAATTTGCGGGCACCTTCCTTGAGCTGATCACGGTGGGCGAGGGCGCTCGGATCCCGCCGCACAGGCAGGGGCATTTCAGCTTCGCGGCCTTCGTCCAGGATTATCTGAAGGAGCGCGAGGGCCTCGCCATGCTGGTGCTCGACAGCCGGGACGCCGCGGCGGATGCCGCGTTCTTCGCCGAGAGGGGCATCGGCGCGTTCGAGCCGTTCCATTTCGAGCGGATCGGCCAGAAGCCCGACGGTAGCGAGACGAAGGTGGCCTTCTCCCTGGCTTTTGCCCAGGACGAGGCTGCGCCGAAGGCAGGTTTTTTCGTATGCCAGCAGCACTTCCCGGAAAATTTCTGGAATCCGGCTTTCCAGGTTCACGAGAACGGAGCCGCGGGTCTGGCATCCGTCGCGCTCGCGGCTCCCGAACCCGACCGCTGCAAGAGGTTCCTAACGGCCTTCACCGAAGTCGTGCCGACAAGCCCGGCTCTGCATGACCTCTCGTTCCGCCTCTCGGACGCTCATCTTGACGTCATGACGCCGGACGATGCCGCTGAAAGCTATGTTTCCGTCGAAGCGGAGCTGGATCAGCCGTGCTTCGTGGCCTTCACGGTGCGGGTGGAGGACGTCCTGGTGCTTTCCAAGCGCCTGGATGTGGCAGAGGTTCCGTATCAGCATGTAGGCAGCCGGCTCGTCGTCCCGGCGAGCGCGGCCTTCGGCGTCGCCATCGCCTTCGAGGCTACGTAATAAATTAACTATGTTCCTCTAACGATCATGGAAAGTGATTCGTAGGGGCTGACCGTGACTTCCACTCTGGCCGGTTTGTTCGACTTTCTGGTCTTTTTCGTCATCGCCGTTGTGCTGGTGGCGCTGTATCTCGGCATCTATACGCTTGCGACCATGCACAACGAGTTCGCCCTGATCCGGCGGAACGTGGTATCGGCCTCAACGGCCCTGGGCTTCAGCCTCGTCGGCTTCGCGCTGCCGCTTGGCAGCGCCATCGTCCATGCGCAGGGGATCGTCGATCTCCTCGTCTGGGGGCTGGTGGCCCTGGCCGTTCAGATTGTCGTGTACTGGCTGGTGCGCATCGTGATGCCCAATCTCTCGCAGCGGATTGCCGGGGGCGAAATGGCCGCCGCCCTGTTTCTCGGTGCATCCTCTCTCTCGGCTGGCATCATCAACGCGGCTTCCATGACGTTCTGACGCTGCACGAATCCTCCTTCCCACAAGGGAGCGGGAATGCGCGCCATGCCGTTCGCGATCCTGAATCGCCATCCTGCGCTGCCGGGTCCGACGCCGGAACGGGCCGGCTGCGGAACATCTCGCTTTTCGCTGGCCCGAAAACCGGCTAGTGACGGCGCATGACCGATACCAAACAGATCCCCTCCGTCGTCCAGGCAGGCTCCGTCCGCTTCGGCAACCATCTGCCGCTCGGCATTATCGCCGGGCCTTGCGCCATGGAGAGCCGCGAGCACGCCCTTGAGATGGCAGCCGCCCTCAAGGAGATCACGGGCAGGCTCGGCCTCGGTCTGGTCTACAAGTCGTCCTTCGACAAGGCGAACCGCACCTCGATTTCGAGCTCCCGCGGCATTGGGCTCGACAAGGCGCTGACCATCTTCGCTGAGGTGAAGGAGAAGTTCGGGCTGCCAGTGATCACCGACGTGCACGAGAATGATCAATGCGCTCCGGTGGCCGAGGTCGCCGACATTCTCCAGATCCCGGCCTTCCTCTGCCGCCAGACGGATCTTCTGGTCGCCGCTGCCCGGACGGGGCGCGTGGTGAACGTGAAGAAGGGCCAGTTTCTGGCCCCGTGGGATATGGCCAACGTCGCCGAGAAGGTGAGGGCGGCTGGTAACCCGAACGTGATGCTGACGGAACGCGGCGCCTCCTTTGGCTACAACACCCTGGTCTCCGACATGCGCAGCCTGCCGATCTTGGCCGAGACAGGCGCCCCGGTGATTTTCGACGCGACCCATTCCGTCCAGCAGCCCGGCGGCAACGGCGCAACCTCGGGCGGCCAACGGGAATTCGTACCCGTCCTTGCCCGCGCGGCGGCTGCCGTGGGCGTGGCAGGCATCTTCATCGAGACGCACCAGGATCCGGACCGAGCTCCCTCCGACGGGCCCAACATGGTACCGCTCAAGGAACTGGAGGGCTTGCTCGCCCAGCTGAAGGCCTTCGACGCGCTCGCCAAGGGCAGGGCGGGTTGACTATCGACATGGCTCGACCCTGCCTCCTCGCGTCGTCACCGGCCTTGTGCGGGTGATCGCGACCATATGAGGCGCTGCGCCTCTCCGCATGGAGGTGGCAGGGGACAGGTCCGGCCTCGGCGGTGGAAGGCGATAGGGGCGTGAATGGCCGTGGCGGCCATGACATCGTAGAATGCTCATGACCTCAGAGGAGGGCAGGATTGCATTCCCGCATCTCCTCCTGCTGCAGGGCCGTGATATGGAGCGATAGGCCCCGTCTCGCGGCCTTCTTCGTTAGAGCGTCATGTCCTCGCGCAACCTCATCCTGATACTCGCCGTCAGCGGCTTTGCCAGCACCTTCTCCGCCCGCGCGGTCGAACCCATGGTGGGGGTCATCGCGCGTGACCTGAATTCCTCCGCGCAGACCATCGCGCTTCTCTCCGCAGCCTTCGCGCTGCCTTACGCCTTTATCCAGCCGGTCCTCGGACCCGTCGGCGATGCGCTCGGCAAGGAGCGCGTGATGAAGGTGGCCCTCTCGGTGCTCTTCCTGGCACTGGCCGGCTCGTTCTTCGCGCCCAATACCGAAACGCTCTTCGGTCTGCGGATCGTCGCCGGCCTTGCGGCGGGCGGCGCCGTGCCGCTCTCCATCGCGTTGATCGCTGACCGGGTTTCGGTGGCCCAGCGCCAAGTGGCCCTCAGCCGCTATCTCGTCGCTATCATCGTCGGGCAGCTTGCCGGATCGTCCTTGGCCGGGCTTCTGGCGGAAGGGATCGGCTGGCGCGGGGTGTTCGGCCTCTCCACCCTCATGATGGCCTGCGGGCTCACCGCGACCATGATCGGTTTTCGCGAGGCGCCTCCCGGAGGAAAGTTCGATTCACGTGCCGCGATTCTCCGCTATCGGGAGATCCTAACCAATTCGCACGCCCTCTTCCTTTTCGGCTCCGTCTTCGTCGAGGCTATCGCGATCTTCGGCATCTTCCCCTATGTCGCGCCGCTTCTCGAGGAGCGCGGCGGGGGAGGGGCGGCCGAGGCCGGTTTCGCCATCGGCGGCTTTGCCGTCGGCGGCCTCGTCTATTCCGCACTCGTGACGTGGTTGTTGAAGCATCTCGGCATCGGCCGCATTCTCATCGGCGGCGGACTTTGTGCCGGGGCGGCTCTCGTCGCGCTGGGATTTGCCGGAGACTGGAAATTCGATTTCGCTGCGCTCCTGCTCATGGGCCTGGGCTTCTACATGCTCCACAACACCTTCCAGGCGCAGGTGACCGAGGTGGCGCCGCAGGCGCGGGCCTCGGCGGTGGCGCTCCATGCCTTTTCGTTCTTCTGCGGCCAGGCGCTCGGAGTCGTGCTGATGGGGTTCGGCCTGCGGCATGTCGGGCTCACCGCCTCGACCGCCACGGCCGCCCTGATCATTCTGGGTGTGGGCCTGACCGCCTCGATCGTACTGGGGCGGCCCGCTCCTCAGCGGGCGCGATAGGGCGCGACGCCTTGGTCGGGCAGCCAGAGATTCTTCGGCACTTCGCCCGTCTGCCAGAACACGTCGATGGGAATTCCGCCGCGTGGATACCAGTAACCGCCGATCCGCAGGAAGCGGGGCTCCAGGAGCTCGGCGAGACGCTTGCCGATCGCCACAGTGCAGTCCTCGTGAAAGGCGCCGTGATTGCGGAAGCTGTGCATGTAGAGCTTCAGCGACTTGGATTCCACCAGCCAGGGGCCGGGGACGTAATCGATCACGAGGATCGCGAAATCCGGCTGGCCCGTCACGGGGCAGAGGGATGTGAATTCCGGCACCGTGAAGCGGGCCAGATAATCCGTATCGGGATGCGGGTTTGGCACCCGGTCGAGGGTCGCCTCCTCGGGTGACTGGGGAGCGGCCGTCGTCTGGCCGAGCTGGAGATGGGTCTCCGTCATCGTATTTCACCTTGGATCAGGACATGATGGGCTGCTCTCGTCCTTGCCCGCTTACGCATTTCGGTCAATAAGCCTTTTCATGACGTGAGGCCGCACCCGTCGTTGCGGGGGCACCGGCCGCTCTTCAGCCCCAGGAGCCTGATTTATGACCGCGATCATCGACGTTTTCGCCCGCCAGATCCTCGACAGCCGTGGCAATCCCACTGTCGAAGTGGATGTCACCCTCGAAGACGGCTCCATGGGCCGCGCGGCAGTTCCCTCAGGCGCATCGACAGGTGCACATGAGGCGGTCGAGCTGCGCGACGGCGACAAGTCCAAGTACCTCGGCAAGGGCGTGCTGAAGGCCGTCGACGCGGTGAACAACGAGATTCTCGACGCTATCGGCGGCATGGATGCCGAGGAGCAGATCGCCATCGACGAGACCATGATCGAGCTCGACGGCACCCCGAACAAGAGCCGCCTGGGCGCCAACGCGATCCTCGGCGTGTCTCTCGCGGTTGCCAAGGCCGCGGCCGAGGCCTCGACCCTGCCCCTCTACCGCTATGTGGGCGGTACGCAGGCCCGCGTTCTTCCGGTTCCCATGATGAACATCATCAATGGGGGCGCGCATGCGGACAATCCCATCGACTTCCAGGAATTCATGATTATGCCGGTGGGCGCGCCGACGATCGCGGAAGCCGTGCGCATGGGTGCGGAAGTATTCCACACCCTTAAGAAGGCTCTCAAGGATGCCGGCCACAACACCAATGTCGGCGACGAGGGCGGCTTCGCCCCGAACCTGCCCTCCGCGGAGGCCGCACTCGACTTCATCATGAAGTCGATCGAGCAGGCAGGATACAAGCCGGGCCAGGACATGGTGATCGGCCTCGACTGCGCCGCCACGGAGTTCTTCAAGGACGGCGCTTATCACTATGAGGGTACGGGTCAGACGCTCTCGCCGCAGCAGCAGGCCGAGTATCTCGCGAAGCTGGTCTCCAGCTATCCCATCGCCTCCATCGAGGACGGCATGTCCGAGGACGATTGGGAGGGCTGGAAGGCCGTCACCGGTCTCATCGGCTCCAAGTGCCAGCTCGTCGGCGACGATCTGTTCGTAACGAATGTGAGCCGTCTCTCGCGAGGCATCAAGGAGGGCGTCGCCAACTCGTTGCTGGTGAAGGTCAACCAGATCGGCTCGCTTACCGAGACGCTCAACGCGGTCGACATGGCCCAGCGCGCCGGCTACACCGCCGTCATGTCGCACCGGTCGGGCGAGACTGAGGATTCCACCATCGCCGACCTGGCAGTCGCCACCAATTGCGGGCAGATCAAAACCGGCTCGCTCGCCCGTTCGGACCGGTTGGCCAAGTACAACCAGCTCATCCGCATCGAGGAGGAGCTGGGATCGCAGGCCCGCTACGCAGGCCGCGCCGCATTGAAGGCGTTGGTGTAAGATAACTGCATTTCAGTTGCTTGAGAAAGGCCGCCCCGCGCGGCCTTTCTTGTTTAGCTCTCCTTCTTCGCTATCGCCTCTCGATCGGGATCGAGTCCGGCTATCGGCATCTCTCCCCACATCCCGTAGTGATTCTCCTCCTATCATGGTCGGGCTGGTTCCGGATCGCCCCATAGAAGAAGGGCGCGGCGCCTAAGGCGCGGTGCTCCAGGAATCGAGTCCATCACAGAGCCTGTGATGCGAGTGGCAGATGAGCTCTTCTAACGCCTCCTTAACCATGTGCGGTTTAGAACGAGCCTATGGTGATCCGCAGGCGACTGAGACGATTCTTGATACCGCTGGCGCTCTACAGCGTCTCGGCAGCGGTGGCGGCGTATTTCGTGCACCACGCCCATAGCGGGGCTCGTGGCATCGAGGCGCAGCAGCAGTATGAGGCTCAGATGGCCGAGCTGAACCGGGAACTGGATGGCCTCCGAGACGAACGGACACAGTGGGAGCGCCGTATCTCCTTGCTCAGGAGCGATCAGATCGATCGGGATCTCCTCGAGGAAAGGGCTCGGGTAATGTTGGGGCGTGTCCATAAGAACGATCTCGTCATCATTACAGGCCCATAACCGGGATCACCCGAAAGAATGAATTAACTGAATTTGTGTTGATCTGATTTTAATAAGTTAAAACAATAAGTTGCGCAATTTATTGTGCAGCGCAAAAGGTCGTTTGGGGCTCTCGATTTCCGAATTCGACTGCGCTACAACTTTCGTCGAGGAAATCCTTCGGAGGAACCGATGGCTGTTGCTGCCCGCAAGGCGGGCCGTGCCGGTGCAGGCGCGGCTAACAAGTCCACTTCCAGCAAAGGCTCTGGTCGCGGAGCTGCCCCCAATACCCCACAATTCGACAAAGATCAGGATCTTTCCGCCTACAACGACATGTTGCTGATCCGCCGCTTCGAGGAGAAGTCCGGCCAGATGTACGGCATGGGCCTCATAGGCGGTTTCTGCCACCTCTATATCGGCCAGGAGGCCGTGGTCGTCGGCATGCAGATGGCGACGAAAGAGGGCGACCAGGTGATCACCGGCTACCGGGATCACGGTCACATGCTGGCCTGCGGCATGGACGCGAAGGGCGTCATGGCCGAGTTGACAGGCCGCCGCGGCGGCCTGTCGAAAGGCAAGGGCGGCTCCATGCACATGTTCTCAAAAGAGAAGCACTTCTACGGTGGTCATGGCATCGTCGGCGCCCAGGTGTCGCTCGGCACCGGCATTGCCTTCGCCAACCATTACCGCGAGAACGGTAATGTCTGCCTGACCTATTTCGGCGACGGCGCGGCCAATCAGGGTCAGGTCTACGAGAGCTTCAACATGGCGCAGCTCTGGAAGCTGCCTGTGGTCTACGTGATCGAGAACAATCGCTACGCCATGGGCACTGCCGTGAACCGCGCCTCGGCGCAGACCGATTTCTCGAAACGCGGCGTGTCCTTCGGCATTCCCGGTGAGCAGGTGGACGGCATGGATGTTCGCGCGGTCTACGCCGCCGGCCGGCGCGCCATCGAACATGCCCGCTCCGGCAAGGGGCCGTACATTCTTGAGATGCAGACCTACCGCTATCGCGGCCATTCCATGTCAGATCCGGCGAAGTACCGCACGAAGGACGAAGTGGCCCGCATGCGCGAGGAGCACGATCCAATCGAGCAGGTGCGCCGCCGTCTCCTGGAGGGCTGGAAGCTTTCGGAAGAGGAGCTGAGGGCCATCGACAGCAAGGTGCGCGAGATCGTGAACGAAGCGGCCGAGTTCGCCACGCACGATCCGGAGCCCGATCCGTCCGAGCTCTACACGGATATCCTTCTCTGAGTAAGGCTCAGGAAAGAGGGCGCCGGTTCTCCGATCAACCTGTGCCCTGACGACAGATGGCGGCGCATTCAGCGCCGCTCCGAAACTTTCGCCGCAGCGACAATCAACACGAGTCTTTCATGGCGACCGATATTCTCATGCCCGCCCTCTCGCCCACCATGGAGCAGGGCAAACTGGCCAAGTGGCTGAAAAAGGAAGGCGACAAGGTCAAGCCTGGCGACGTGCTGGCCGAGATCGAAACCGACAAGGCGACCATGGAGGTCGAGGCGATCGACGAGGGCGTCCTCGCCAAGATCCTGGTCTCCGATGGCACCGACAACGTGGCCGTGAACACGCCCATCGCGATTCTGGCTGACGAGGGCGAGGATGTATCGGCGGCCGCCTCGCGCGCGCCGGCTCAGGGTGGCGGCGAGCCGCCTCCGGCGCCTGGACCGAGCGCGCCACAGCAGGCTCCCGTACCCGACATGCAGGCCGAAGGCATGGCAGATCGCCCAGCTCCCTCCGAGCGTCCGCAGCAGACAGATCTTTCGACCCCTGCCGCTCCCTCGGTGATCACGAGCCGCACGAGCTACAATGCGATGGCAGAAATCCCGGAAGGTACCGAGATGGTCAACATGACCGTCCGCGAGGCGCTCCGGGACGCGATGGCCGAAGAAATGCGCAAGGACGAGAGCGTCTTCGTCATGGGCGAAGAGGTGGCGGAATACCAGGGCGCCTACAAGGTGACGCAAGGCTTGCTGCAGGAGTTCAGCGCCAGGCGCGTGATCGACACGCCGATCACGGAACACGGCTTCGCAGGCGTCGGTGTCGGCGCGGCCTTCACGGGCCTGCGTCCCATCGTCGAGTTCATGACCTTCAACTTCGCCATGCAGGCGATCGACCAGATCATCAACTCGGCCGCCAAGACACTCTATATGTCCGGCGGCCAGCTGGGCTGCCCCATCGTGTTCCGCGGTCCCAACGGTGCTGCGGCCCGTGTGGCGGCGCAGCACAGCCAGGACTATTCGGCCTGGTACTCGCAGATCCCGGGCCTGAAGGTGGTCGCTCCCTATACGGCCTCCGATGCGAAAGGTCTGCTGAAGAGCGCCATTCGCGACCCGAACCCGGTGATTTTCCTCGAGAACGAAATTCTCTATGGTCAGTCCTTCCCGGTGCCCAAGCTCGACGACTTCACGATCCCGATCGGCAAGGCACGCATCCATCGCGAGGGCAAGGATGTCACCATCGTCTCCTTCTCCATCGGCATGACCTATGCGCTCAAGGCCGCGCAGGAGCTGGAGAAAGAAGGCATTGATGCCGAGGTGATCGACCTGCGCACCATCCGCCCCCTGGATACCGAAACCATTGTTGCCTCCGTCATGAAGACGGGCCGCTGCGTCTCGGTGGAAGAGGGCTGGCCGCAATCAGGCGTGGGTGCCGAGATCGCCATGCGGATCATGGAGAACGCATTCGATTATCTCGACGCGCCGGTCGCCCGCGTGACCGGCAAGGACGTGCCGATGCCGTACGCCTCGAACCTCGAAAAGCTGGCGCTTCCATCGGTCGCCGAGGTCGTTCAGGCCGCGAAGGCCGTCTGTTACAGGTGAAATCATGAAAGAGCGGAAATTCGAAGCTCTCAACGTGCCGCCTGATGCGCTCGAAAAGGGTGGCATTGAAATCCTGAGGGCTTCGGTGGTCGACGGGGCGGTGAGCATCGCGCTGCGCCGCGCCTTCGACGATCCGTTCACCTGGGGCGTGCTCCTGGTGGATCTCGCCCGCCACGCCGCACGCGTCTACGCCATGGAAACCGACTTCTCCGAAGAGGAAGCCCTGGCGGAGATCGTTTCTGGCATTCAAGCCGAGCTGGACAATCCGAGCGATCCCGGTTCGTCGCAAGCCGTCAACTGATTCAAGATCAGGATTCAACACGCCATGCCCATCAACATCCTGATGCCCGCTCTCTCTCCCACCATGGAAAAGGGCAACCTTGCCAAGTGGCTGAAGAAGGAAGGCGATACGGTGAAGTCCGGCGACGTGATCGCCGAGATCGAAACCGACAAGGCCACCATGGAAGTGGAGGCGGTGGACGAAGGCGTCCTCGCCAAGATCGTCGTGCCCGAGGGTGCCACGGACGTGCCCGTAAACCAGGTGATCGCGCTGATCGCCGGCGAAGGCGAGGACCCGAAGAGCATCACGGCTCCGGCAGGTGGTGGCGCTCCGGCCCCGAAGGCCGAGGCCGCTCCAGCGGCAGCACCCGCGCCGCAGGCCAACGCAGTCCCGGGTGATCAGTCCGCGCACATGGCTTACGCCCGTGTCGATCAGGCTCCCGCCGGTCCCGCGCAGGCCGCGAAACCGAACGGGGCCGGGCAGCAGGCTTCCGGAAATCGCGTGTTCGCCTCGCCGCTCGCCAAGCGCATCGCCCGCGAAGCCGGCATCGACATCGCGTCGATCCAGGGCTCCGGCCCACACGGCCGCATCGTCGAGAAGGACGTGCGCGCGGCCCTTCAGAGCGGCGGCGCAAAGCCCGCGGCGGTTCCGGCAGCTGCCGCGGCTCCCGCCGTGAAGCCCACGCAGCCTCCGGCTCTCGCGCCGAGCATGGGCGCGGATCAGGTGAAGGCGATGTTCGAAGCGGGCACTTACGAGGAAGTTCCCCTCGACGGCATGCGCAAGACCATCGCCAAGCGCCTCGTGGAGTCCAAGCAGACCGTTCCGCATTTCTATCTGTCGCTCGATTGCGAGCTCGACGCGCTCATGGCTCTACGCGAGCAGATCAACGCGGCAGCGGCCAAGGACAAGGACGGCAAGCCCGCCTACAAGCTGTCGGTCAACGACTTCGTCATCAAGGCTCTCGCCATCGCGCTCCAGCGCGTGCCGAACGCCAACGCGGTATGGGCCGAGGACCGCATCCTGAAAATGAAGCACTCGGATGTGGGCGTCGCCGTCGCCATCGAAGGCGGTCTTTTCACCCCGGTCGTACGCAAGGCCGAGCAGAAGACGCTCACCGCCATCTCGGCCGAGGTGAAGGACATGGCGGGCCGCGCCCGCAACCGCCGCCTGAAGCCGGAGGAATATACTGGCGGATCGACGGCCGTGTCGAACCTTGGCATGTACGGCATCAAGGATTTCCAGGCGGTCATCAACCCGCCGCACGGCACGATCCTCGCGGTCGGCGCTGGCGAGCAACGGGTCGTGGTGCGGAACGGCGCTCCCACCGTCGTGCAGGCCATGACCGTGACGCTCTCCTGCGATCACCGCGTGGTCGACGGCGCACTCGGTGCCGAACTCCTCGCAGCCTTCAAGCAGCTCATCGAAAGCCCGATGGGAATGCTGGTGTAGGACACTCGACGCGATGGTCGGCCCTGCGCCGGCCATCCACGCCTTTCAAACGGTCCGGCACGCGATGGCGCTGATACCCGGGCCAGGCCCGGGCAGGACGGGGGAAATTCCATGGCAAATCTTTACGACATCATCGTCATCGGCGGCGGGCCGGGGGGGTATGTGGCGGCGATCCGCGCGGCGCAGCTCGGGTTCAGGGCCGCGGTTGTGGAGCGAGAGCATCTCGGCGGCATCTGCCTCAACTGGGGCTGCATCCCGACCAAGGCGCTGCTGCGTTCTGCGGAAATCTACCATTACATGGAGCACGCCAAGGATTACGGCTTGTCCGCTCAGGGCATCGGCTTCGATGCTGCGGCCATCGTGCAGCGTTCGCGCGGCGTATCGGGCCGCCTCAACGGCGGCGTCGGCATGCTGCTGAAGAAAAACAAGGTCGATGTGATCTGGGGCGAGGCCGCCATCACCAAGCCCGGCGAGGTCGTGGTGACCGCCACGAAAAAGCCCGCCATGCAGCCGCAGACCCCGGCTCCGAAGGGCATTCTGGAACCCGGCACATATCAGGCGAAGCACATCATTATCGCAACAGGCGCCCGCCCGCGCGTGCTGCCCGGCATCGAGCCCGACGGCAAACTGATCTGGACCTATTTCGAGGCCATGGTCCCGCAGGCCATGCCGAAATCGCTGCTCGTCATGGGCTCCGGCGCCATCGGCATGGAATTCGCCTCGTTCTACCGCACCCTCGGCGCGGAGGTGACGGTGGTCGAGGTGCTGCCGCAGATCCTGCCCGTCGAGGATGCGGAGATCGCGACCCTTGCCCGCAAGCGCTTCGAGAAGCAGGGCATGAAGATCTTCACCGGCGCGAAGGTCACGAAGGTGGAGAAGAGCGCGAACTCGGTGACCGCCACCGTCGACGACGGCAAGGGCGGTACGCAGACGATCACCGCCGAACGGATGATTTCGGCGGTCGGCGTCGTCGGCAACATCGAGAATCTCGGCCTTGAGAAGCTCGGTGTGAAAATCGAGCGCGGCGTCATCGTCACCGACGGCCTCGGCCGCACAAACGTCCCCGGCATCTATGCCATCGGCGACGTGGCAGGCGCGCCCATGCTGGCGCACAAGGCCGAGCACGAGGGAGTGATCTGCGTCGAGACCATCAAGGGGCTGCATACGCATCCGATGGACAAGGCCAAGATCCCAGGCTGCACCTATTGCAACCCGCAGATCGCGTCGGTTGGTCTCACCGAGGCCAAGGCGAAGGAGCAGGGCTACGACATCCGCGTCGGCCGCTTCCCCTTCGTGGGCAACGGCAAGGCGATCGCGCTGGGTGAGCCGGACGGCCTCGTGAAGACGATCTTCGACAAGAAGACCGGCCAGCTTCTCGGCGCTCACATGATCGGTGCGGAAGTGACAGAACTCATCCAGGGCTTCGTGATCGCCATGAACCTGGAGACCACCGAGGAGGAGCTGATCCATGCGGTCTTCCCGCATCCGACCCTTTCGGAGACGATGCACGAGAGCGTCATGGACGCCTATGGGCGCGTGATCCACATCTAACGGAAGGAACGGGGGCTTCCGCTGCGGCGCCCCCGAATTCCCGGGGAACATTGCGCTGCGGCATCTCTTTTCCATCCGCTACTGGATACGGAGCACGAGATGCAGCGCCTTCTTTCGAGCCTGGCCTTTCTTCTAATCGCGACCCTGTCCCATGCCCAGGACACCGCGCCTGTGGTCCCCACCCAGGAAGCCGCCGGAACGACGGGGGACACGATCCTGATCGCCGTGATCGCCATCGCCTTCGTCGTAGTGGCCGTCGGGGTCTTCCTGTTCATCCGCCGAGGCGGGCGCGCGCGCATGTGAATGGCGTCAGAGCTTTGCCCTTGCGTCTTTGCCGCTTGGTCATCTCTTATGGATGCTCAGGGCGTCCAACCGTCTAAGGAGACAAGGCATGGAGATCAGGCGAAGCGGCTCGCAACCATCCGGAAAGGGACCTGCGGACTGGTTCACCGGCACGGTGCGCATCGACCCGCTGTTCCCCGCCAAGACCCCAGCGCGGGCAGCCGGCAACACGGTCACCTTCGAACCCGGCGCACGCACCGCGTGGCACACTCACCCGCTCGGGCAGGTGTTGATCGTCACCGCCGGCTGCGGCCGGGTTCAGCGCGAGGATGGACCCGTGGAGGAGATCCGCCCTGGCGACGTGGTCTGGTTCGAGCCCGGCGAGAAGCACTGGCACGGCGCGGCCCCGACCACGGCGATGACCCACATCGCCATTCAGGAATCGCTCGACGGCAAAGCCGTGGACTGGATGGAACATGTCACGGACGAGGAATACGGGGCCTGAGGGGCCCGGCTCCCGACGTCGTCCGCGCTCACCTGTCATCCCGGACCTGTCCCGGGAGTTCCTCCCGTAGGGACGCAGCGCTCTTTCGACCGGGATGGGCGGGACGCCCTCGCCATCACGAGAGGTGGCGAAGGTCTGAGCCGTCATCCTGCGCAGCGCCAGTATCCACATTGACGCCCTTTCGCGCCCACGACAAAGTCCCGTTTCGGGCGATACGGGGAGGCGTTCATGGCGGAAGAGAGCAGCGTAAGGGAAGGCGGGTGCCGGTGCGGGCAGGTGCGCTTCCATGTGACCGCGAAGCCCGTCATGACCATGGCCTGTCATTGCACGGGTTGCCAGCGCATGACCGCGAGCGCGTTTTCCTTGAGTGCGCTCTACCCAAGCGACGGTTTCGCAGTGGTGCAGGGCGATCCCGTCATCGGTGGGCTGCACGGCCCCACGCGCCACTTCTTCTGCCCGCATTGCATGAGCTGGCTCTTCACCCGTCCCGAAGGCCTCGATGACTTCGTTAATGTACGCGCCACGCTCTTCGACAATGCAAGGGATTTTACACCCTTCATCGAGACCTGCACCAGCGAGGCGCTGCCGTGGGCCAGGACGCCAGCGAGGCACAGCTTCAAGCGGTTTCCGCCCATGGAGAGTTATCCGGAGCTGATGGCGGAGTTTGCAGGCGAGATTCGCATGGGGCAAGAGTGACGCGGTAGGTTAACCTCTCCCGCAGCCGGGCTCAGCCACAACCCGGCCCTGCGGCTTTGGCATTTGCGAACACGCCCCAAAGGCCTTACATCAGGCCGACACTCCTCGGAGGGGTAAAATCCCTTCGCCCACAAGGTTCATCGCTCCATGGCCGTCGTTCTCGACCTTCTGAACAAGGACAACCGACCCCGTCACCCGGAAAAGGCGCACCGGCCGGACCAGCCCGTTCAACAGCGCAAGCCCGACTGGATTCGCGTGAAGGCTCCGGGCTCCCCCAAATGGGCCGAGACGAACAAGATCGTGCGCGAGAACAAGCTCGTGACGGTCTGCGAGGAGGCCGGCTGCCCCAATATCGGCGAGTGCTGGGAGAAGAAGCACGCCACCTTCATGATCATGGGCGACACCTGCACCCGGGCCTGCGCCTTCTGCAACGTGAAGACCGGCCTGCCGGAAGCCCTCGACCCGCACGAGCCCGAGAACGTGGCCAAGGCCGTCGAGAAGCTCGGCCTGGAGCACGTGGTCATCACCTCCGTGGACAGGGACGACCTCGCCGATGGCGGCGCGCAGCATTTTGCCGACGTGATTCATGCCATCCGCGCCCGCAGCCCGAATACCACGGTCGAGATCCTGACGCCCGACTTCCTGAGGAAGCCCGGCGCGCTGGAGATCGTAGTCAAGGCCAAGCCCGACGTGTTCAACCACAATCTGGAAACAGTGCCCTCGAAGTACCTGAAGGTCCGTCCCGGCGCGCGCTATTTCCACTCGATCCGCCTGCTCCAGCAAGTGAAGGAGCTCGACCCGACCATCTTCACCAAGTCAGGAATCATGGTGGGCCTGGGCGAGGAGCGGAACGAAGTTTTGCAGCTCATGGACGACCTGCGCTCGGCGGACGTCGACTTTATGACAATCGGCCAGTATCTCCAGCCGACGAAGAAGCACCACCCGGTGATCCGTTTCGTCACGCCGGACGAATTCAAGGCCTATGAAACCACCGCCTATGCCAAGGGTTTCCTCCTCGTCTCCTCGACGCCGCTGACGCGCTCGTCGCATCACGCCGGCGAGGACTTCGCCAAGCTCAAGGCGGCCCGTCTCGGCAAGCTCGGTTAAGGCGTCGGCTGTCAAGCGGGATCCGCCTTTTGCGGACGATGCACTCAAGTTTCGGATGGGGGCATGCATCGAATTCTCGTCATCGGCAGCCCGGGTGCGGGAAAGAGCACCCTGGCCCGGCACCTCAGTGAGCGGCTCGACCTGCCGCTGATCCACCTTGACCGGGAGTATTTCGGCCCCGGTTGGGCGATGCCGCCGCGACACGAATGGCGCGAGCGGGTCCGTGCGCTCGCCGCCCGTCCCGCCTGGGTCATGGACGGGAACTATGCCTCCACGTTCGACGTCCGCGTGCCCCGCGCCACCGATATCGTCTGGCTTGACCTGCCACCCTGGCGCTGCGCCCTGTCCGTGCTCTGGCGCGTGGCACGGAACTACGGCCGCGCTAGGCCCGATCTCGGACCGGATTGCGCGGAAAAGTTCGATTTATCCTTCATGCGCTGGATCTGGTCCTATCCGGTCAAGATGCGACCCAGAACCCTCCGGATGCTGGAAGAACGCCTGCGACCTGGGCAGCGGGCCTTCGTGTTGCGCTCCCGGTCAGAGATACCGGGTCTGGACTCCCATTTCACCCTCACCAAGGAGGCCGCCTGAACCATGCCGACCTTCCGCATGACGCGAATCGTCAAGCACACCCCGGCCCAGATGTTCGCGCTGGTGGCGGACGTGGAGCGTTACCCCGAGTTCCTGCCGCTCTGCGAGGATCTGCGCATCATCCGCCGAGTGCAGAGCGGGGAGGGGGTGGAGACCCTCGTCGCCACCATGAGCGTGGGCTACAAGGCGATCCAAGAGAGTTTCACCACTCGCGTGACCCTCGACGAGCCGCGTCTGCGCATTCAGGTCGAATACGTGGACGGGCCGTTCAAGTATCTCGAAAACCGCTGGACCTTCCGCGACGCGCCGGGCGGCTGCGAGGTGGAGTTCTACATCAATTACGAATTCAAGAGTTTCGCACTCAGCATCCTCATGGGTAGCGTGTTCGACAAGGCTTTCCGCAAGTTCACCGAGGCTTTCGAGCAGCGGGCGGATGCGGTTTTCGCAGCGTGACACTCTCACGCTGACGCTCTCAGAGCGCGAGGGCCCGCTCGAGGAGCGCGAGCGCATCCGCGACCGCGCACCGGCGCACGGCCTCCCGCCCGAGATCGCCGTACCGGCGCTCGAGATGAATCGTGGCAAACCCTTTGCGGGCGAGGCCGAAATGGACAAGGCCCACCGGCTTCGTGGCCGTTCCGCCGCCCGGGCCTGCGATTCCCGTGATGCCGATCGCCACATGGGCGCGGGAATGGGCCAGTGCCCCTTCGCCCATGGCGCGGGCCACGGGCTCGCTGACCGCGCCATGGGCTGCGATGAGATCGGCCGGAACGCCGATCGCCTCAGTCTTGGCCTCGTTCGAATAAGTCACGAAGCCGCGCTCCACGACGGCCGAGGAGCCGGCGATCTCCGTCAAAAGCGCGGCCACGAGCCCGCCCGTGCAGGATTCGGCCGTGGCGATCTTCAGGCCCTTCCGCTCATAGGTCTTGAGAAGCGCGGCCGCCTGTTGCCTCAACTCAGGATTCATGGGGTGCCTCCCGGGGCGGCTCCGGCAGGCGGACCGTCGCCGCCGCCTGGGCGGCGATGCCTTCGCTCCGGCCCGTGAAGCCGAGCCTCTCCGTCGTCGTGGCCTTCATAGACACCTGGTCGAGCCGCAGGCCCGCGATCTCCGCGATCCTTTGGCGCATCGCCTCGCGATAGGGGCCGAGGCGCGGCTTCTCGCACAGCAGCGTTGCGTCGAGATGATCGATCAGGCCTCCACGCGCCTGCACCAGGGCGACGGCGTGTGCCAGGAAGCGATCGGAGGACGCCCCCCGCCATTGCGGATCGCTCGGCGGGAAATGGGTTCCGATATCCCCGTCCGCCAATGCGCCGAGGACGGCATCGGTCAGGGCATGAAGGATGACGTCGCCATCGGAATGCGCCACCGCACCGCGGTCATGGGGCACCCGGATTCCGCCGAGCCAGACGTGATCGCCTTCGCCGAAGGCATGAACATCGAATCCGGTGCCGAACCGGGTCACGTAATTCATCGATAAGCCTCTCAATCGCCTTTCGGCCTCAGGAAAATCGAATGCTTGGGTAAGCTTCGTGTTGAGGGAATCCCCCTCAAATACATGCACCGTGAGCCCCGCCCACTCCGCCAGAGCGCCATCATCCGTGAAGTTTCGTTGATCTGCTGCGGTGGCTTTCCGGTGCGCAGCCAAAAGGGACGCGAAATCAAACGCCTGAGGCGTCTGCACCGCTCGAAGGCTGGCGCGGTCCGGCGTCGAAACGACTTCGCTTCGAGGGCCGACCACCTTGATCGTGTCCGTGACGGCAACTCCCGGTACGGCTGCCCCCCATTCTTCGGCCGCCTCCACGGCGCGATCGATCAGCGCCCCGCTGACGAAAGGACGGGCGGCATCGTGAACGAGGACGGAAGAAGGAGCGAGGCCCGACAAAGCTTCCAGCCCGTTGCGAACCGAATCTTGCCGCGTTTCCCCGCCATAGGCCACAGGCATCAGGCGTTCGCTCAAGCCCTCAGGAAGCACGGCGATGCTTCTCCGGTAAAGATCGCGATCATCCGGGTGGATTACGACAAGTGTTTTCCCGACCTTCGGATGGCGAAGGAATGCTTCCAGAGTCCGGGTCAATACGGGCTTGCCCGCCAGGGACCGGTACTGCTTAGGAGACCCGTCGCCGGCTCGCGATCCACGTCCTGCAGCAACAATGAGGGCGACAGCTGCCATCAGGTGGCTCTCCACGGCATGTGTTCTCCTTAGCGCGACCAGAAAATAAGGCAAATCTCCCTGACGGGTCTTGCGCTCTGCGCGACAATGGCTAGTAAATAGGCACAATGGAACTTGTTCAAAAAATAGGCGAGAACATGCGGGTTGGGCCAGTCAAGGTCGCTGCACCTGCGATCCTTGCGCCGCTTTCCGGGGTTACGGACGCAGCCTTCCGGCGCATTGCGAAGCGCCTGGGGGCAGGGCTCGTCATATCCGAAATGGTCGCATCCGACGAACTCGTTCAAGGCTCCGAAGAGGCGACACTCAGGGCCGAAGGGTCTGGAATCGAGCCTCATGTCGTGCAGCTGGCAGGATGCGAGCCTCGCTGGATGGCGGAAGGAGCCAAGGTCGCGGAGGCGGCAGGGGCCCGTATCATCGATATCAACATGGGCTGCCCGGCCAAGCGCGTCATCGGAGGCTATTCGGGATCGGCTCTGATGAGGGATCTCGACCATGCGTGCCGCCTGATCGAAGCAACCGTCCAGGCCGCCTCGGTTCCCGTCACCGTGAAGATGCGGCTCGGATGGGATCATGCCTCCCTGAATGCCCCGGAACTCGCCCGACGCGCCGAAGCTCTCGGCGTTCGAGCGGTGACGGTCCATGGCCGAACACGGCAGCAATTCTATAAAGGTCAGGCAGATTGGGCCGCCATTGCCCCCGTTGCCGAGGCGGTCGGCATTCCTGTGATCGCCAATGGCGATATCGGCTCGCTCGAAGATGCTCGTAAGTGCCTTGCCCTCTCGAAGGCCGGAGCCGTCATGATCGGTCGTTCGGCTGTCGGCCGCCCCTGGATCGTCGGCCAGATCGGCGCTGCCCTCCAGGGAGAAGCGATCCCCGAGCCGAGTCCAGCCGAAAAGACGGAATTGGCGCTGGAGCATTATGAGGGACTGCTCTCGCTCTACGGTGTCAAGGTCGGTATCCGGCACGCCCGCAAGCATCTGGCGGCCTATGCCGACGCAGCGGCTGAAGCCGGTTTCCGCGTGCCTCAGGACATTCGAACCGAGCTGGTCACCTCGGACGATCCGGGCAGGGTCGTGTCGCTGCTGCGCTCCCTTTACATTGACCGGGCTCGGAAGGCGGCATGACAGTGACGATCAACGATCTCATCGTGAACGCACTGCCTTTGCCCGTGCTGACGATCGGTCCGGGATACAGCATCGTTCATGCCAATACGGCAGCTGAGGCCTTCTTCGATGCGAGCCTGCGCATGTTGCAGCGCCAGAAGCTCACCGATTTCCTGCCGTTCGGCTCTCCGGTCTCATCCCTTGTGGAGGAGGTCCGGAAAAGAGGGGCGAGCGTCAGCGAGCATCGTGTCGACATCGGCACTCCCCGCCTCGGCACCGAACGGATCGTGGATGTGTTCGCAACCCCTCTGGGCGACGCCAGCGACAACGTGGTGGTGATGCTTCAGGAGCGCACCATCGCCGACAAAATGAACCGGCAGCTCACTCATCGCGGAGCGGCCAGATCGATCACGGCGCTCGGTGCGCTGCTGGCGCACGAGATCAAGAATCCGCTTTCGGGCATTCGCGGTGCCGCGCAACTCCTCGAGCAATCGGCGGACGAGGGTGACAGGCTCCTGACCCGGCTGATCTGCGACGAAACGGACAGGATCGTGAAGCTCGTCGAGCGCATGGAGCTCTTCGGCGACGAGCGGCCGGTCGAGCGCGGTCCCGTGAACATCCACGGCGTGCTCGATCATGTGAAGCGCCTCGCCCAATCCGGCTTTGCCCGACATATCCGCTTCGTCGAGAACTACGACCCCTCCTTGCCGCCCGTGCTCGGCAACAGAGATCAGCTGATCCAGGTCATCCTGAACCTCGTGAAGAATGCTGCCGAAGCCATCGGGATTGATGCGACCGACGGGGAAATCACCTTGTCGACCGCGTTCCGGACCGGCGTCAGGCTGCAGGTGCCGGGCTCTCAGGAGCGGGTGAGCCTGCCGATCGAGCTCAGCGTCAGCGACAACGGCCCCGGAATTCCTGCTGAGTTGATGAGCGATCTTTTCGATCCCTTCGTCACCACGAAGGTTCAGGGCAGCGGCCTGGGCCTTGCTCTGGTGGCCAAGATTGTCGGCGATCACGGAGGCATCATCGAATGCGACCCGGCGCCGAGACGGACGACCTTTCGAGTTCTCCTACCCATGCATCGCGCCCTTCCGGGAATCGATGCCGACATGTGAGGCCAAGACATGCCAAGCGGACAAATCCTTCTCGCGGATGACGATGCGGCCATTCGGACTGTCTTGAATCAGGCCCTGTCCAGAGCCGGATATGAGGTTCGCTCCACCAGCAATGCGGCGACGCTCTGGCGTTGGATCGCGCAGGGTGAGGGCGACATCGTCATCACCGACGTGATGATGCCCGACGAGAATGCCTTTGACCTGCTTCCACGGATCAAGAAACTGCGGCCAGAGATTCCCATCATTGTCATGAGCGCGCAGAACACGTTCATGACGGCGATCAAGGCGTCCGAGCGAGGTGCGTACGAATATCTGCCGAAGCCTTTCGATCTCAAGGAACTGGTCGCGGTCGTAGGGCGCGCGCTCTCGCGTCCTCGAACGGCCGCGCTTGCCGCCACCCCTGTCGAGAGCGAGGACATTCCCCTGGTCGGGCGCTCCCATGCCATGCAGGAGATCTATCGGGCCCTGGCCCGCCTGATGGCGACGGACCTGACCGTGATGATCACAGGCGAATCGGGCACCGGCAAGGAACTCGTAGCCAAGGCCCTGCACGATTACGGCAAGCGCCGCCAGGGGCCGTTTGTCGCCGTGAACATGGCCGCCATTCCGCGCGAACTGATCGAATCCGAGCTCTTCGGACACGAGAAGGGGGCGTTCACCGGAGCAACGGCGCGCAATACCGGCCGCTTCGAGCAGGCTGAGGGCGGCACGCTCTTCCTGGACGAGATCGGCGACATGCCCATGGAGGCGCAGACACGCCTCCTGCGGGTGCTCCAGCAAGGCGAATACACGACGGTGGGCGGCAGGGTGCCCATCAAGACCAATGTCCGCATCGTCGCGGCGACGAACAAGGATCTGCGGGTCCTCATTCAGCAGGGGCTCTTCAGGGAAGACCTTTACTTTCGTCTCAACGTCGTTCCTCTGCGCCTGCCCCCCTTGCGCGAGAGGGTCGAAGACATTCCCGATCTCGTGCGGCACTTCTTCTCACTTGTGGAAAAGGAGGGGCTTCCTCGCAAGCAGCTCGACGCCGAGGCCATGGACCGCCTGAAGCGGTACCGCTGGCCCGGGAACGTCCGGGAACTGGAGAATCTCGTTCGCCGCCTGGCCGCCCTGTATCCTCAGGATACGATCACCGGCGCCATCATCGATGCGGAACTCGATCCTCAGCCTCTTCTGTTGTCCCAGCCTGCAGGCAAGCCAGCCGCCCAGGCCCACCAGAATCCCGAGGGGCTCTCGGAAGCGGTCGAACGCCACTTGGCGGAGTATTTCTCGGGGTTCCGCGACAGCCTGCCCCCTCCCGGTCTCTACCATCGCATCCTGCGGGAGATCGAAGGACCGTTGATCGGAGCCGCCCTTGCCGCAACCAGAGGGAACCAGATTCGCGCCGCCGAACTCCTGGGGGTCAACCGCAATACCTTGCGCAAGAAGGTGCGAGACCTGGAGCTGATGGTGGTCAGGACCAATCGCTCCTGATTCGGCAGCTGTAATAATTTGACCACAGTGTTGTGTTGGTGCATCACCCTCCAAAGGGTGCTGCACGGGAGGCACCCGGGTTTGCGGGGCCTCACGTCTTGACCGAGCAGAGCATTCACGAACAGCGCCAAGCGGCGGAACCTGCCCAGGGCAGCCTTGGCTGGCTGGGCTACGGCGCAGTGCTGGCGGCCCTGGGGTCGGCCCTGACCACCTTCCTGGTGCTATCCGGCGCAACCCCGATCCTGCCGACGAACAACGTGGTGATCGGGATGTTCGTCATCAACGGACTCCTGATCACCCTGCTTCTCGGCATCGTCGCGTGGCAGGCGCGTAAGCTCGTGCGCGAGCATCGGGCAGGGGCAGCCGCCGCCGGCCTTCATGTGAGGATCGTCGGGCTGTTCAGCCTCGTGGCCGTCCTCCCCGCGATTCTGGTGGCCGGTGTGGCGACAGTGACCCTCGAGCGCGGCCTCGACCCCTGGTTCACGGGCAAGATCCGCGAACTCATGTACAACACGGTCGAGGTCGCGCGAGCCTACCGGGAAATGCAGTGCCGGATGCTCGCGCGCGAAACCAACCTGATGGCTCTCGATCTGAACCGGGCGAAGGTCATGTATGATGCTGACCGGAGACTGTTCCGCGAATACATGAACTACCGCTCGGTGGCGCTGAGCTTCCCTTTGGTTATGATTCTAGAGCCGGATGGCACGGTCGTCGAAAGGATCGAGCTCAAGAGGCTTGAAGGCATTCCCGAGCCAAAAGTCGCGGATTTGCAGGATGCCAACGGCCAGGAGCCATGGTGTCTGTTTCCGAGGACGGGCAATGTCGTGGTGTCCGTCCTCAAGCTCGAAGCACACAACGGGCGCATTCTCTACATTGCGCGCGAGGTCGATCCAGGCGCTCTCTCATTCCCGCCGATTGCAGAGGCCGGCGTTGCCTATTACGAAGCCTTCGACCAGAAGAAAGCGGGCATACAGTTTGCCTTCGCGTCCATGTTCACCCTCATCGCTCTGACAGTGCTCCTCTCCGCGATCTGGTTCGGACTGAATTTCGCCAACCGGCTCGTCGCGCCCATCCGCCGCCTGATCCATGCGACGGACCAGGTGGCGACCGGAAACTTTTATGTGCAGGTCCCGGTGAAGCGCAGCGAGGGCGACCTGGGCCACCTGGGCGAGACCTTCAACAAGATGACCTCCGAACTGCGCCGGCAGCACGACGGCCTGACGGCCGCAAGCGAACTCATCGACAGCAGGCGGCGCTTCACCGAGGCGGTTCTGGCAGGTGTTTCCGCGGGTGTGATCGGCATCAACGCGCGCGGCACGATCACGATCGTCAACCCCTCGACCGAGGCCCTGCTACAGACGCCGCGGGAGAAACTGGTCGGCCGCCAGGTCACGGAGGTGCTGCCGGAGGTCACCCAGCTCGTTCTGGAGATGATCCAGGGGCGCCAGCGGCTCATGCAGGATCAGATCCAGATTTCCCGGAAAGGGCGAGAGAGGACCATCAACGTACGCGTCACGAGCGAGCAGACCCGTGATGACAGGCGGGAGCTTGTCATCACCCTTGACGACATTACGGATCTCGTTCTGGCGCAGCGCACCTCCGCTTGGGCCGACGTGGCTCGGCGGATCGCGCACGAGATCAAGAATCCGCTGACGCCGATCCAGCTCTCCGCCGAGCGGATCAGGAGAAAATACGGCAAGGTCATCACCACCGATCGGGAGGTGTTCGATCAGTGCACCGATACAATCGTGCGGCAGGTCGACGACATCAAACGAATGGTCGACGAGTTCTCGTCCTTCGCTCGCATGCCTAAACCCGCCATCGGACAGGAAGACCTGGCGGAAACGATCCGCCAGGTAGTATTCATGATGCGGATCGCACACCCCGAGATCGAATTCCTCGATCAGCTCCCCGAAGGTCGCGTGATCGCACCCTTCGACAGGCGACTGATTTCGCAGGCGGTGACCAACATCGTCAAGAACGCCACTGAAGCGATTGCCGCCGTGCCGGAAGACAAGCGCGGCCAGCCGCAGATCACGGTGACTTTGGACGATACTCATCCGGATTTCCTAATTCTGGCAGTGACCGACAACGGCAAAGGCTTTCCGGTAGAGGGGCGCCAGCGATTGCTGGAGCCTTATATGACGACCCGAGAGGGTGGCACCGGATTGGGGCTCCCGATCGTCGCGAAAATCCTGGAAGACCATGGGGGTGGCATGGATCTCGTCGACAATCCCGCGGGACGGGGTGGGCAGGTTCGCATGTGGATCCCGAAGATCAAGCACGTTGCAGCGGAAGAGACGCATGCCGCCTCGGAGCGCAACGAAACTCGCAGGGCAAGTTTATGAGCGCTGACATCCTCGTCGTTGACGACGAAATCGACATTCGCGAGCTGGTGGCTGGCATTCTGGAGGACGAAGGGCACCGCACCCGCACGGCAGGAACGTCGGACGAGGCTCTGGCGGCCATCGAGGCGCGGCGGCCGCATCTCGTATTTCTGGACATCTGGCTGCAAGGCAGCCGCCTCGACGGGCTCCAGGTGCTGGAGATCGTCAAGGGTCAGCACCCGGATCTGCCTATCGTCATGATCTCGGGGCATGGCAACATCGAAACTGCGGTTTCAGCCATCAAGGCCGGAGCTTACGATTTCATTGAGAAGCCGTTCAAGGCGGACCGGCTCGTCCTCGTTGCCGAGCGGGCCTTGGAGGCCTCACGCCTCAAACGGGAGGTGCGGGATCTGCGCTCGCGCTCCATTCAGGCGAACCGAATTGCGGGGAAATCCATCGTCATCAACCAGCTGCGGCAAGCGGTGGAGAGGGCGGCGCCCACGAATGCGCGCATCCTGATCACGGGGGCTCCTGGTTCCGGCAAGGAACTGACGGCTCGCACCATTCACGGCATGTCCGCGAGGGCCAATGGTCCCTTCGTGGTACTGACGGCTGCGACGATCACCCCGGAAAACATGGAAGCCGAACTGTTCGGCACCGAGGGCGGGGAGGGCGGAGGACGCCGTGTCGGTGCCCTGGAAGAGGCACACGGAGGCACGCTCTATATCGACGAAATCGCCGATATGCCGCGGGAAACGCAGAATCGAATCCTGCGCGTTCTGGTGGACCAGAACTTCCAGCGTGTCGGCGGCACGACGCGCGTGCATGTGGATGTCCGTATCATCTCCTCATCCAGCCGCGATCTGCCCAGCGCGATTGCCGCAGGGAGTTTCCGGGAGGACCTGTTCCATCGCCTCGGCGTCATTCCGATCCGTGTCCCGTCCTTGGCCGAGCGGCGCGAGGACGTTCCGGAGCTGATCGAATACTTCATGGATCAAATCTCCTCTACGACCGGGCTGCCCAAGCGTCGGATCGCAGAGGATGCCATGGCGGTCCTCCAATCTCATGACTGGCCGGGCAATGTCCGCCAGCTGCGCAACAATGTCGAACGGTTGATGATCCTGAGCTCGGGCGATCCGGACGCCGAAGTCACGGCAGAGATGCTGCCGTCCGAGATCGGGACGCTCGTTCCAACCACGCCCGGAGGGGCAGGGGGCGAGAAGCTCATGAGTCTTCCACTGAGGGAGGCCCGGGAGATTTTCGAGCGGGAATACCTTCTGGCGCAGATCGCCCGCTTCAGTGGCAATATTTCCCGCACGGCCGAATTCATCGGAATGGAGCGTTCCGCCCTTCACCGGAAACTGAAATCCCTGGGCATCGGCAGCTAGCATAGCGAGTGAGAATGGGGATCTGGCTTTTCGCAAAGAACGACGGGCGGCTCCAGGGAAGAGCCTCCCCCTTGTGCCTGTTGCGCTGGGGGAGCGATCCGCTCCCTCTGCAGCGCTCATCCACGGGAAAATTCGTACCTGAGGGGGTAGATCGACTGAGCCCCCCTTGCCGAATGGTCAA
Source organism: Microvirga makkahensis (assembly GCF_009830105.1). Taxonomy (GTDB): domain Bacteria; phylum Pseudomonadota; class Alphaproteobacteria; order Rhizobiales; family Beijerinckiaceae; genus Microvirga; species Microvirga makkahensis. The sequence continues at coordinate 126,547 of NZ_WURB01000003.1, read as the reverse complement.
CTTCGCCCTGTAATAGACGTGCCGGTCAACGACCGCACGATTGCGGACAACCAAATACAGGCGGCCCAATAGCCAAGACCGGCGGCGATGGGCTGGCGAGGCAACTCAATGGCGGGCGATCGCGCGCAAAATCTGCAGGACACGTTTCTTAACTATGTCCGGAAGCAAAAGATTCCCTTGACGATATTCCTTGTGAACGGCGTGAAGCTGCAAGGTGTCGTCACATGGTTCGACAATTTCTGCGTTCTTCTGCGCAGGGACGGACATTCTCAGCTAGTTTACAAACACGCCATTTCCACCATCATGCCTGGACAGCCCGTCCAATTGTTCGACCAGATCGACGAGGCTGGTGAAAAGGCTTGAGGTGACAGAACCCCGCACTCCTGGAGAGCATCGTCTCGCAGGGCTGGCCGAGCCTGAAAAGGAAGTCGCGGCCGGCACTCGGACGCTCGTGATCGGCCCCTACTTGACACGAAGGCGTCAGTCGGGCCCCGCCGACACGGAAGCCGAGGGATTCAATCCTCGCCCGCCGGAGGCCCGACTGGACGAAGCGGCTGGCCTTGCGCTCGCCATCGACCTTTCCGTCGTTCGGTCTCTGATCGCACCGCTCGCCTCGCCTCGGCCGGCCACCTATATCGGCAAAGGCAAGGTGGACGAGCTGGCGGCCCTGATTCGTGCGGAGGCCATCAGCCTCGTGGTGATGGATTGCGCTCTCAGCCCTGTTCAGCAGCGCAATCTCGAAAAGGCCTGGGGCGCGAAGGTCATCGATCGAACCGGTCTGATCCTCGAAATCTTCGGTCGGCGCGCACGCACGAAAGAGGGCACCCTTCAGGTCGAGCTGGCGCACCTCTCCTACCAGAAGGGGCGATTGGTCCGCTCCTGGACGCACCTGGAACGTCAGCGCGGCGGCTTCGGCTTTCTCGGGGGTCCCGGCGAAACCCAGATCGAAGCGGACCGCCGGCTCATCCAGGAGCGGATGAACCGGATCGAGCGGGACCTCGAGAGCGTCGTCAAGACGCGCTCCCTGCACCGGACGAGTCGGAGGAGGGTGCCTTACCCCATTGTAGCCCTTGTGGGCTACACGAACGCCGGCAAGTCGACTCTCTTCAACCGCATGACGCGTGCCGAGGTCCTGGCCGAGAACATGCTGTTCGCCACCCTAGACCCGACGACCCGCGCCATCGATCTCCCTCATGGGGAGAAGGCGATCCTGTCCGATACCGTGGGTTTCATTTCCGATCTGCCGACCATGCTCGTCGCGGCCTTCCGCGCGACCCTCGAGGACGTGGTCGAGGCCGACGTCCTCCTGCATGTCAGGGACGTTTCCCACGGGGAAACGGACGCGCAGGCCGGCGACGTGGCCGTGGTCCTGCGGGAACTGGGCATCGATCCCGACGACACCAGGAGGATCATCGAGGTCTGGAACAAGGCCGATCTGCTCTCGGCGGAGGACCGGGATCGCCTTGCGACGACATCCCATCGCAAGGGTGCCGAGCGGCGTCCGATCCTCATATCGGCCCTGACCGGGGAGGGCGTGCCCGAGCTTCTCGAGACGATTGAGCAGCATCTCGCGATGGGACGGAGAACCTACGAAGTCGACGTCGCTCCCGAGGACGGGCAGGGACTTGCATGGCTTCACGAGAACACGGAGATCCTGGAGCGGAACACGCTAGAGAACGGGCACACCCTCCTCCAGGTTCGCCTGGTATCCGGAAAGGAGCCCCGGTTCCTGAACCGTTTTCAGAACGCGAAAGCGATTTAGCCTTCTCTTTCCGCCGTCTTGGCCCTGACCCAGAGTTCTTCCATCTCTTCGAGAGAGGCATCGTTCAGACGACGCCCCTGCTCCTCCAACGCCTGTTCGACGGCTCCGAAGCGGCGTTCGAACTTGGCATTGGTCCGCCGGAGTGCCGTTTCCGGATCAATGCCGAAGTGACGGGCGAGATTCGTCACCGAAAACAGCAGATCGCCGATCTCGTCCTCGATGCGATCTCTGTTTCCTGTTGAAGAAGCATCTTTAACCTCCTCCAACTCCTCGTGAATTTTGTCAATGACCTGATTGGCGTCGGGCCAGTCGAATCCCACCTTGGCGGCTTTCGCCGTGAGCTTCTGTGCGCGGGTCAAAGCGGGCAGGACCGTCGGAATGCCTCCGAGAAAGCCAGCCTCATGAGTTTCGGAGGGCAGCCCCATCCCCTCTCGCGCCGCTCGCCGCTCCGCCTTCTCCTCCCGTTTGATCGCGTCCCAGAGGGTTTTGACCTGTTCCGGAGCCAGATTCCCGGACTCGCCGAACACATGCGGGTGCCGGCGGATCAATTTGCGCGTGATTGCTTCGACCACGTCGGGAAAGGCGAAGGCGCCCTGTTCTTCCGCCATCCGGGCATGGAACACGACCTGGAGCAGCAAATCGCCCAATTCGTCCCTCAGATCGGCCAGATCGCCTCGCTCGATGGCATCCACGACCTCATAGGCTTCCTCGAGCGTGTAAGGAGCAATGGAGGGAAAATCCTGCTCCAGATCCCAGGGGCAGCCTGTCTCGGGCGTACGCAGGGCCGCCATGATCTCCAAAAGCCGTGCGATATCGGACGAAGGCTTCATTTTCGGGATTTCCTCGCTTCTTTGGCTTCATAGCCCGATTCCTATGGGGAATCAGGACAAAAGATGATCAAAGAGCAGTTCAGATCGGGAGACGAAAACCATGAGAGCGCGGGTCAAGCTGGTCGACGGTATGATGTTTGTCGGGGAATCCGGCAGCGGGCATGCGGTCGTGATGGACGGCGCGCCTGAGTATGGCGGCCGCAATATGGGTATCCGGCCCATGGAAATGCTGCTGATCGGCCTCGGCGGGTGCACAGCCTTCGATGTGGTGAACATCCTGCGCAAAGGGCGGGAGGACGTGAGCGACTGCGAAGTTGAAGTGAGCGCCGAACGCGCCGAGACGGACCCGAAGGTCTTCACGACGATCCATGTCGATTACCGGGTCAAAGGCCGCAATCTGGCGCCTGCAAAGGTCGAGCGGGCCATCGAACTCTCCAAGGAGAAATATTGCTCGGCTTCGATCATGCTGGGCGCTACGGCCGAGATCACGCACAGTTGGACGGTTGTCGACGAATTGGCCGGAACTCAACAAGGGGCGCAGGAGCAGAAAGAGGGATGATGCAAATCTCCCTCGCACTTGGATAGGTTATTGCAACCGCTTTGAAATGTCTCAGCTTTTGACAAGCCAGCTTGCCGCCCGGAGGAGTGTGGCATCCTAACTTGCCTCGTTGGGCCATTTGAATTCTGCGCACATCAATAGATCGCATAAGATATATTATGGAACTTAGAGTGCCGTCCATTTGGAGGACCTGAGACGCTCCGGTGCTCTGAAGCGGCCGAACCGTTGCTTGCCTCTCGCCCTATGACACTTGGATCTGTAATCCGTCATAGGCTGGCTCGATGTGCGGCGGTAATTGCCGTCGCAGCGCCTCGTAGTCCAAATCCGTATGCAGGTTCGTGAGGATGGCGCGCCGCGGCTTGACCTTGTCGATCAGCTCCAGGGCCTCCGCCACGGAAAAATGCGTCGGGTGCGGCGTATAGCGCAACGCGTCGATGATCAGCACCTCAAGCCCTTCCAGGCAGCCCAGGCTCTCCTGCGGCATCAGACTCACGTCCGGTGCGTAAGCCAAATTATCGAAGCGGAATCCCAAGGCTTCGATATCGCCGTGGATCATCCTGAAAGGAACGGCCGTCACCGGGCCGCCCGGTCCTGGAATCGTGGTCATGGCGCCGGGCTTCAGTTGGCGCATCTCAAGGATCGGCGGATAGCCGCTTCCGGCTGGCGTCTCGAAGCAGTAACCGAACCGCATCTGAAGCAGTTCGGCGGTCATCCGGTCCGCATAGGCCGGGATGCGCCTGCGCATGACGATCGCCAAGGGGCGCAGATCGTCGATACCGTGGATGTGGTCGGCATGCTCGTGCGTGTACAGGACCCCATCCAAACGCCTCACATCGGCCCCGAGCAGCTGATCGCGAAGGTCCGGAGTCGTGTCAACCAGAACGCTCGTCGTGGCGCCCGCCGTGGTTTTCTCGACCAGAATCGAGCAGCGCCGGCGCCGGTTCTTCGGGTTCGCAGGGTCGCACGCACCCCAGCCGACGCCCACACGCGGCACCCCCGCCGAAGAACCGCACCCCAGAATGGTAAACGTCAACGTCATGTCGTTTATGCCAGCTCCCGGGCCGTATCCGCCTGCGCCGCCTTGGAAAACAGCCGATAGAAGTTGTCGGTCGTGGTTCGAGCAATTTCGGCGTCGGAGGCGCCGATGACTTCGGCCAGGACATGGGCCGTATGCGCCACATAGGCCGGCTCATTGGTCTTGCCGCGGTACGGCACCGGCGCGAGGTAGGGCGCATCCGTTTCGACGAGAAGACGATCGCGAGGAACAACGGCCGCGATCCGCCGGATCTCGTCCGAGTTCCGGAAGGTCAGAATGCCGGAAAAGGAGACATAGAGCCCGAGCTCTACACCTACCTGAGCCAGCTTCTCACCCGACGAGAAGCAGTGGAGGACCGCCCTGAAGCGCCCTCGCCTCATCTCGTCAGATAGAATCTCGACCATGTCCTCGTCGGCATTCCGTGCATGGATGACCAGAGGCAAGCCACATTCGCGGGCGGCTTCGATATGCGTGCGGAACACCTTCCGCTGCACCTCCCGAGGGCTCTTGTCGTAATGGTAATCGAGCCCCGCTTCTCCGATCGCGATGCAGCGCGGATGGGCGGAGAGCTCCACCAGGCGTTTCGCCGGCACGTCCGGCTCCTCGGCAGCATTATGCGGATGGGTGCCGATACTGAAGAAGACCACGTCGTGCGCCTCGGCGAGAGCCCTGTAGGTCTCAAAGCGCGCCACATGGGTCGAGATCGTCACCAATCGGCCGACACCGGCGGCCTGCGCCGCCTCCAGAATCGAGGGCAGGCGCGTCTGAAGATCTGGAAAATCCAGGTGGCAATGGCTGTCGACCAGCATTGGTGAAAGCGCCCTCCTCCGGGTCCGTCAAATCTTCTGGCTGCATAGAGCGGATTACCCGGCTCGTCTAGCGACGGACTTCCTGCGTGGTCGCCGGAGGCTCGTCATCTTCACGGGACTCCTTGTGGCGCATCCTCTGGAGCCTTTCCTGATGGTGGCGTACGGCGAGTTCATTCACCTCGTGCGGCCAGACCACGGGAACCGTGAGGCACACGCTCTGCGCCGGAAGAACATCACACCAGGCTCGGATGAGCTCCTTGTAGCATCGGCCCACCGGCCGGATATTGCGATCCAGGTCGTAGAGGCCAACCGGCGTCACCCGGTTGTTCTCCTCCCGCAGGGCCACGTCCCAGTCCATCTGGTCCGTCAGGGAATACCAGGTGAAGCCGACGATGGGCACGCCGGTGTTCCGGACCCTGAGAACATTGGCCCATTGCTTCCAGAGCCAGTCGACGGCCTCTTCGCCGGTCGGACCCTCCATCAGGTTCGTCTCGGTATGCATGACCGGCAGCCGGTAGCGCTCGAAATACTGGCGCGTGATCTCGTCATATCCGAACACATCGCCGGCGGCTCGGGAGGACCCGTCCGCCTTAACCCGATGCTCGTTGGTGACGTAATAATCGTTTCCCATGATGCTGTGATGGCGCAGCGACGAGCGGTTGAGGAAGAAGTGATACTCGTCGCGCGACATGCCGTTATCCATGATGAACTCGTACATCTCCGAGTCGACGCGACGGCCATAGTTGAGGTCCAGCGACAGGAAGCGCCGCGCGTTCATGATCTCCGCCGGCTTGATCGCTGCGGGGTTTTCCGCATGGAAATATTCCGTGGACTCGCTCTGGATGAAGAGGGCATCCGGGCGAACCTTGAGGATCCGCTCCATGGCCATGACATTGGCTTTCACGATGTGCTTGAGAGCAGTCACGAAGGCACGGTCGCTTCGCAACTGCTCGTTCCACCACCCATAGGCTGCCGAGAACGTCGCGCAGATGAACATCTCGTTGATGGGGGTATAGAGTTGCACCCATGGAAAGCGCCGTGCGAACGCTTCGGCGTAATTAGCGAAAAGGAATGGAAAATCGGGATTCTGAAAGTTCCCGATCCAGTCCGGAACACCGAAATGGCACAGGTCGACGATCGGGATGATATTGCGGCGCTCGATTTCGCCGAAGGTCATGTCGGCGAAGGTCCAATCGTAGCGTTCAGGTCCCAGGAAGGTCGTGTGCAGAGGCGGTCCATAGCGCAGGACCTGGATGTCGAGATCGGCCAGAAGGTCGAAATCGGTCAGCCAGTGCTCGTAATGACCGCACTTCTCCATCTGATCGATGCGCGTGCGGCCGTTGTTGATGGTCGGGATGCTGTTCTCGATCCCGGTCGCGAACATGAATGTGGTATACATCTCCCGCTTCCGCTGAAGGCCCGGAGGGGCCTGTCAAAGCGGAAGCGTCAGGATGCTTCCGCCTCGACATAACGCGGGAAAATCGGCGCCGGTTGCGGAAGCGGCGTACCGGCCTGCAGACGGTGCTCGGGGCCGACCACCTCGAGAACGCGGTTTTCGGGGGCGACCGCCAGCAGGTCGAGAAGCTTGGCCGCAGCATTCGGCACGAAGGGCTGGGCGAGGATGCCGATCACCCTCAGAACCTCGGCCGTGACGTAGAGCACGGTGCTCATGCGCTCCTGATCACTCTTGCGAAGCACCCACGGCTCCTGCGAAGCGAAATAGCGGTTCGCCTCCGCCACGACCGCCCAGATCTCCGCGAGGGTGGTATGGACGGCGAAATCCTTCATGGCCGCCCTCGCCTTCCCCGGCAGGGCATCCGCGAGCCACAGGATATCCCGGTCGGCCTGCGTGAAATCGCCGGGCCGCGGCACGGCCGCATCGCAATTCTTGGCGATCATCGACAGGGAACGCTGCGCCAGATTACCGAGATCGTTCGCCAGATCCGCATTGATGCGGTTCACGATCGCCTCGTGCGAATAGTTGCCGTCCTGCCCGAATGGCACCTCGCGCATGAAGAAATAACGGATCTGATCGACGCCATAGGTATCGGCGAGGTTGAAGGGATCAACCACGTTGCCCACCGACTTCGACATCTTCTCGCCCTTGTTGAGCAGGAAGCCGTGGCCGAACACGCGCTTGGGCAGCGGCAGTTCCGCAGACATCAGGAAGGCCGGCCAATAGACCGTATGGAAGCGCACGATGTCCTTGCCGATGATGTGGACATCGGCAGGCCAATAATGCCAGCGCGGATTGTTCTCGTCCGGGAAGCCGCAGCCCGTCAGGTAGTTGTTGAGCGCGTCGATCCAGACATACATCACGTGCTTCGAATCGCCGGGAACCGGCAGGCCCCAGTTGAAGGTGGTACGGCTGATCGAGAGATCCTGGAGACCGGACCGGACGAAGCTGACGATCTCGTTGCGGCGGGTGTCGGGGCCGATGAAGTCCGGATTGGCTGCATAATGCTCGAGCAGGCGGTCCTGGTAAGCGGAGAGGCGGAAGAAATAGCTTTCCTCCTCGATCCATTCGACCGGCGTGCCAGTGGGCGCACGCCAGCTGCCGTCCGGCTGTTTCGTCAGCTCGCTCTCGTCGTAATAGGCCTCGTCCCGCACGGAGTACCAGCCGGAGTACTTGGAGAGATAGATGTCCCCCTTCTCCTGCATCCGCCGCCAGAGCTCCTGCGTGGAGGGCAGGTGATCCGCGTCCGTGGTGCGAATGAAGCGGTCATAGGAGCAGTCCAGGCGATCTGCCATGGCGCGGAACTTCGCGGCCATTTCGTCCACGAAGGCCTTCGGGGACGTGCCGCTCCGGTCGGCCGTCTGCTGGATCTTCAGGCCGTGCTCGTCCGTCCCGGTCATGAAGAATACGTCATACCCGTCGATGCGCTTGAATCGGGCGATCGCATCGGACGCAACGACCTCGTAGGCATGGCCGATATGAGGCGCACCATTCGGATACGAAATAGCCGTGGTGATATAGAATTTCTGCTTTTCGGCCATGGCGAATCCTTACAACTCTGAAATCTCGAGAATGGCGCGGAGACAACCTTATGCCGTTCGCCGGACAGCGTCAGCCAGATCGTCGAACAGCGTCAGGATGAAGGGCCGGCGGTCGAGGTTGAACACGTCGATCTCGCGGGCCGTCCGGGAAATCTTCTCACATACCTCCACCAAAGGCGCAAGGCGTGCAGCCCCGGTCCCGGCCCGCTCGTGCAGCTTGCCTGAAACCCACCGCTCCACGGTCTCGAGCGCAAGCTCGTAGCTGTCGTCGGCATCCCGCTTGGAGAGGGCCTCGGCCAGGGCGCAGATCTGCCGGGTGTCGGCCTTCGGCAGGCCGTTCAGAATTTTCGTGACCTGTTCGATGAAGGAGACCTTGTCTGCGTCCAGGAGCTCGAGAGTGCGGCGGACGGAGCCCTCGCCGTAAGGCATCGCCTGTTCCAGCAACTCGCTGGGCACCCCGGCCCACGGCTCGCCCAGGGAGCGAATGGCGGCCTCGACCTGGTCGCTGGCGAGCGGGCGCAGGAGAAGGCGCCGGCAACGGGAGCGGATCGTCGGCAGCACGCGCTGGGGGGCGTGGCTCACGATCAGGAACAGGGAACGCGGCGGCGGCTCCTCGATCACCTTCAGGAGCGCATTTGCGCTTGATATCGTCAGATCCTCGGCACTGTCCACGATACAGACCCGATAGCCTCCATCGGCTGCCGTGGACCCGAACATGTTCAGGGCCTTGCGGACCGAGTCCACGGGAATGGTCGTGGAAGCCGCTTTCTTGTCGGTGGCCGGTGCCCGGCGCAGAACGGACAGGTTCGGGTGCGAGAGAGCGGAGACCTGCCGCGATACGCTCGCGTCTGGCGCCATGTCGAGGCTGTCGAGCGACGGATCGTTCACCCGTCGCGGATCGAGAACGGTGCGGGCCAGACGGTAGGCCAGGGTCGCCTTGCCGATCCCCTGAGGGCCGCCGACGAGCCATGCGTGGTGGAGCCTGCCGCTGCGAAGGCCCTCGACAAACGCTCCCTCCCCGTCCCGATGGCCGAAAAAGGCGAACTGGTCCCGCGGGTGCGGGGCTCCGCCGAAACGGTCGGGCTCAGGCGATTCCTGCATGTCACGCGACATCGAGAGACCTCGCGACGCGCTGGGTCAGTTCGGGAATCCGCTCCCGCAGGGTGGCCCAGATTGCTGCCTCGACCTCATCCGGCGACTGGTCGGCATTGATGACGGCGCAGCGCTGCGGGGCAGCCTTGGCGAGACCAAGGAAAGCCTGGCGCAAGGACTGGTGAAATGAAAGGTCCTCATCCTCGAACCGGTCCACCCCCTCACCCTTTCGCGCCCGCCGCTCGCCGGCACGGGCGAGGCCGACCTCGGCCGGCAGGTCCAGGATGAAGGTCAGATCAGGTTTGGTGCCCGCGAGGGTCACTCGTTCCAGGTCGTCGATCAGGGAAGGGGCTATTGCCCCTGAGGAACCTTGGTAGGCCCGCGTGGAATCGGCGAAACGATCGCAAAGAACATTCGTGCCGTTCCTGAGGGCCGGCTCGATGGTCTTGTCGAGATGATCGATCCGGGCGGCCGCGAACATCAGGGCTTCGGCGAATGGCCCAAGAGGTTTGGCATGGCCGGCCAGGATGAAGGAACGGATCTCCTCCGCCAAGGGTGACCCGCCGGGTTCCCGGGTCACGAGCACGGGATGCCCGAGCTGCTCCAACCGGCCCTTGAGCCTCGCGATCTGGGTCGATTTGCCCGCCCCCTCGCCTCCTTCAAAGGTAATGAACCGACCCGCCATCAAATTCTTTCGACAAGACTCGAAAATGCTCGCCGTACCCAGCCAGTTCCGAATTCCAGGAGGCCGTCCAGAGCCCGCTGGCTCAGGGTGCCTTCCTGAATGTCCTCGCCGGCGTAAAGCGGCATTTCGAGCGCCTGCATCTCACCGCGGTTGACCTGAAGCCGAGCCACTTCGGTTCCCTTTCGAACAGGAGCCTTCAGCGGGCCCGTGTAGATGATCCGAGCCGTTACCCGCTCGCCGTCGCCACGGGGCACCAGTACACGAACTGGCTTCAGGGAGACAAGTGGGAGGGAGCGCTTGCTGCCGCCGTAGACCTGAGCCTCGCCAACGACTTGCCCCTGGGCAAAGAGTTCTCGCGACTCGAAGGCCCTGAAGCCCCAATCCAGAAGCTTGCGTGACTCATTGGCCCGTTCCCGGGCGTTCTTGAGCCCATTGACGACGACGATCAGGCGCTGCCCGTTCTGCACGGCGGACCCGATCAGTCCGTAGCCGGCCTCGTCGATGTTGCCGGTCTTCAGGCCGTCCGCGCCGATATCCATGCTCAGCAAGGGGTTGCGGTTCTGCTGGCGGATCTTGTTCCACGTAAATTCACGCTCGCCGAAGTACTTGTAGAGATCGGGATAGGTCTCGATGATGTGAATGGCGAGTTTCGCCAGGTCACGGACCGTGGCCTTCTGCTCCGGGTGCCCGTAACCGGTCGCATTCCGGAACGTCGATTTCGTGAGGCCGATGGCCCGCGCGCGCTCGTTCATGAGATGGGCGAAGTTTTCCTCCGTCCCGGCGATGCCCTCTGCCAGCACAATGGCCGCATCGTTCCCCGACTGGACGATCAGTCCTCGGAGCAGATCCTCGAGGCGAATCGTGCTGTGCACCTGGGCGAACATGGACGAGCCGCCTGAACTCGCCCCCCCCTTTCGCCACGCATTCTCCGAGACCGTGAATGTGCTGTCGAGGGTAAGCCGCCCGTTCTTCACTTCGTTGAAGACGACCTCCGCGGTCATGGTCTTGGCCATGCTGGCAGGAGCGGTCAGCTCATCGGCGTTCTTTTCATAAAGAACGGCATGACTTCCGGCATCCATGAGGATCGCGGTGGGAGCGCTGGTCTGGAAACTCTGCGCCCGTGCCTCCGGAAAACCCCAGGCGAGAACGAGACTGCCAAGGGACAGAAGGGCGGTTGCAAGCATGCGGGCAGACTTCAGGTGACGCATCATAAGGTATCCAGACTCTTCCGTTAGGAGAGCCTGAATCTGTAGCGCGTCAATCGCAAATCAACGTTACGTTAAGATAAGCTGTGCGTCGGCACACGGCAGGAAACATGGGGCAGACGCCTCCACCCCTGCCCCTCGCTTTTCAGCGGATGGCGAAGCTCGACCGATCCAGATTGCTGAAGCTGCTGCTTTTCTGAAAGCCTCTCTGTCCGGCCTCGGGCACCGCATAATACAGTCCTGCGACGACAGGGCGAGACGGAGGCAGGGCCTTTGCGGATGCGGAACTCAAGTTCATGCCGGTCCCGGCCGCCCCCGGGATCGTGCCCAGGTCGAAAGGACGCTCCGGCGGCAACGGAACATTGTTTCCGCCAGGCGGTGCGGACGAAGCCATCTGGCGCGGAGCATGAGACAGAGCCACGCCCTGAGGGGCAGAGGTGCCGATACCGATGGCCTGGCGCGGCGCGTTCGAGGGGCGCGGGGCCGCCTGGGCAATCATGGTCGGAGCCGTGTTCGTCAGGGTTGCCGGCTGGCCGTCGGTCCGAAGGCTGGCGAGAAGGATACGGTCGTCGCTGCCATTCGTCGAGGCGCGTCCGAGATATTCAACCCGGACGCGGGCCGTCCCCTGCCGATGGAAGCCGAGGGCCGCAGCGGCGCGCTCGGAGACGTCGATGACGCGGTTGCCGTGGAAGGGGCCCCGGTCGTTCACACGAACCACCATCGAATGCCCGTTCTGGAGATTCGTGACGCGTGCATAGCTGGGAAGCGGCATCGTCGTATGGGCCGCTGCGATCGAATCGCGATCGAAGATTTCGCCGTTGGCCGTCATGCGGCCGTGAAAGTTGGCGCCGTACCACGATGCCAATCCCTCGACCGGACGGGGCGTCTCGGTGGGAACGTATGTCTTGCCTGCAATCGTATAGGGCTTGCCGACCATATTGCGGCCACCGCCCTTGGGAATGGGCCGGCCATCGGCGACGACCTTCGGGCTCGGAGCAACGCCATACTTGGGATCGATCCCACCCCGGACTTTCGAGGAGCAATTGGCGACAGCCAGAGCAATGGCTGCAACACCCGCAATGCGAATGAAAGTTCGACCCAGGTCAGGCAAAAAGGCCGCCTGGCCGCAATTCGCTTCAGCGCGATCACAATGCATGTTGCCTCGCATCCCCTTTTTCGCACTGCGCTTGGCGGCCTCTGAACCTGCCCCGGCCGACCAAAGTGCATTTATCGCCTTAAAAGGATGTTAAACGGCCGCGCTTGTCAATTGCGAAAGTGCCGCTTTGTTAACGATGGCGTAACTTTTAGTAAATCCGGAGGGTTGTTGAGGATTGGCGAGACCAAGTGCTTAACCATAGGTAAATCAAGGCTCGTCACCTTGGTGCGGATCTTGATTATTCGAATCGAGACCTGCTCGTTGCTTTGTCGAAATCGTCGCTCTCATATCCTTTCCGCTCATCAGAGACGCCAATTACCTGAATGACGAATAGACGCACCGAGCGCCGATGACGGACAGAGTGAACACGTTCACGGACGCGACCGAAGCCAGGAAGAACGAAGAACCCCGCTCGCCGAGCGCCTCCCCTGTGCATTGAAGTTGACGGCAACGGGTCCGCAGTCTTACAGAACCATGAGGCCCGGCCGGAACGGGCGGAGTCTCTTGGAGGGGTGGCCGAGTGGTTTAAGGCAGCGGTCTTGAAAACCGCCGTGGGTGCAAGCCCACCGTGGGTTCGAATCCCACCCCCTCCGCCACGGATCCGGATAGGCCTCTGAAGGTTATGATGGTTTTCTGCCTGACTTAGGTACGTACCACATCCTAGCCCGAGTTTTAGGGTCATTTGGTCTCGTCGGTTTCATTGAGGTGGCGGCGTCATCCTACAATGAGCTGGACTTGAATGTTTTGGGAAATCCGATTCGAACCTTCTTCGCCGGACCATCGTTTGCGCAAAGACCGAGGAGAGGCGGTCCCGAGCTGCTCGGTCGGTGGAAATAGGGTCCGATAATCGGCGGGAAGCGGCACTTCGCTCTACTTCCGCTTTGTGCCGGAAGCAGACTTCCATAGCGGTCATGTATCCGGAGACTAACCACCCAGAGTGCCCACACATGGCCCGATCCGCCGCCAAGCAGAGGGGATATGCGCCCTACGCGGATCCGTCCGACGGCGGGGTTGGAAATCCTAAAGCATAGTCCAACCTGCTTCGGTTCCATGCTGGTTGGGCCAGGCAAGGCTCATCTCGGCCACACTCAAGTAAATCCACTGCATCTGCTGCGGCCGTCAAGCGCGTTACGTTCTTGGGACGCCTGTGCACCAACAGAATAGGCCCGCAGCGTTCCCACCGCGGGCCATTAGGGCTAGCGTGTCAGTGATAGGCCTACGCAGCCCGATAGCGATCCAGCCAGTGAGCATATGGGGCGGCCAGCGTCGCCCAGGCCGCTCTATCCACACCCAGCTTGCGCGCGGCGGCGTAAGGCCAGTTCGGGTTCTCGAGCATCGGACGGCCAAGAAACACTAGGTCCAGCTTACCCTCACGGATGAAAGCATCTGCCTGCCGTGGATCGCTGATGAACCAGCTCGTTCCTCCAGGAAGCCCAGTTTCCTTGCGGACCCGCTCGGCAACCGGGAGCATGAAGTTCGGCCCCCATGGAACCTGTGCCGACGGGGTCGAGAACCCGATGCTGACATCAACCAGGTCAAGCCCCTCGCCCTTGAGCCGTCGGAGCAGCTCGATCGACTCGGAGAGCGTCTCCTCATCCCGCCCGTCGAACTCGATCACGCCCAGGCGCGCCGTGAGCGGGAGGTGCTCCGGCCACACCTTTCGGACGGCGGCCAGCGTCTCGACCAGGAAGCGGCCGCGGTTCTCGACACTGCCGCCATACTCGTCCTCCCGCTGGTTGGAATAAGCCGAGAGAAAGCTCTGCCCGAGGTAACCATGGGCGAAGTGCAGCACGAGCCACTCGAAGCCGGCCTCGCGGGCCCGTTCGGCCGCGGCGACGAAGTTGTCGCGGACACGCGCGATGTCGTCCTGGGTCATGGCCTCCGGCACTTTGGCCAAGTCGCCACCAAAGGGGATGGCCGACGGCGCGATCGTCCGCCAGCCGCGCGGGTCGTCGCTCGGGATATGGTCGTCGCCCTCCCATGGGCGGTTGGCGCTCGCCTTGCGGCCGGCATGACCGATCTGAATGCCGGGCACCGCACCCGCATCCTTGATCGCCTTGGCAACGGACGCAAACCCCTCGACATGCGCATCGCTCCACAGGCCGACGTCGCTCGGGGTGATCCGCCCCTCCGGCGACACCGCTGTCGCCTCAACGACAACAAGGCCGGCACCGCCGCGAGCGAGCGTGGCGTAGTGGACCTGGTGCCACTCATTCAGGAACCCGTCCTTTGCCATGTACTGGCACATCGGAGAAACGGCGATGCGGTTACGGATGGTGACGCCCTTCAGGGCGAAGGGATCGAACAAGCTCGGCATGTTGGACAACTCTATGGGGAGATGGTGGGTGGCAGCCGGTGCACTCGACTGTCGTTTCACCGGTCGAGATATGCGCGGGCTGACCACCTGGTAAGGTGCCGAAATCCGATTGGACTTATGCGTCGAACGCATGGCCTGGCGACAGACTCTGGTTCGGCATGCAGCGACTGTCGGACGCGAGGATCCGGCCCCTCGGTAAGCTCGTCAGGCGAGCTGCGACAGTCTCTGCCAGAACAGGAGCTTTCCAATGCATCTTGTCCTACGACCATACGAAGATCGGAAGTATGGTACGATATCTCGGCATAGACGCCGATGATGCTCTGATCCCAGAACAGGTCGAGATCGAAATGCCAGAGGCGGCATGCTGAAGATCCGCCTCGCTCATTGGGCCGTGAGTGATGGCCACAATGTTGAGATCCGAGTTGAGCTTTAAGCCGTCGAAGGAGGAGTGAATAGCGAGGGCCAACTACGGCTATCCAGCTCCCAGCCAGCAACAGCGGCGTCGGAGACAGACGGCTTCGTCGGCTCAATCCTTAAGCCCTGCTCCCGCCGGAGCGGAGTTTCTATTTACGTCTTATGCGCACTTTTCCGCGGCCACGCTTCTGTCATTTTGGCGGAGTTCAACCTTCGATAGGGGAACTCCATGAGACAGATTGTGTGGACTGCTTTCATAATGGGCGGCATCCTCATGTCCGGCCTACCAGCCGTTGCGCAGACCCAAACGCAAAGAGGCGAATACCTGGTCACCATCATGGATTGCACAGGCTGCCATACTCCAGGTACCTTCCTCGGCAAGCCTGACATGCAGCGCCCTCTGGCTGGATCAGAGGTCGGCTTTCAGATCCCAGGACTTGGGATTTTCTATCCTCCCAACCTCACGCCTGATGCTGAGACGGGCCTCGGCAAGTGGAGCGAGGACGACATCATCAAGGCTGTTCGGACCGGAGTTCGCCCAGACGGTCGGCAACTCGTGCCCATCATGCCCTACCATTCCTACGGCAACCTCACGGACGCTGATGCCAAGGCGCTTGCCCGCTACCTGAAGAGTATGAAGCCTGTCCGGAACCAGGTTCCGGGGCCCTTTGGCCCGAACGAGAAGCCAACAGCAGCATACCTGACCGTTGTCATGCCCCAGTAGCCGCAACAAGCTATTTACCATCTGCTGCTATATACAAGCCAGGCTGAGTTGCGTATCAGGCCTCCTAGCAGAACCCCATTCGGCTCTACCCTGGGCGGGGTTTCTGCTTGTTGATCCAAGGAGGCGGCCTGCCCCATGTGGGTGATCCGTGTGTGGTGTTAATTCAGGGCTGGTCTTGGCGTTAGCTTGGACGCATGGACCATGACCGCTGGAGCAGGTGGTCGGTAGCCCAAGGATGAGTGCGGGCGCACCGTGTTGGAGTGCCGACGCCAGTTTTCGACAGTCACCTGCGCCTCCCGCAGGGTGTAGAAGATCTCTCCTTTCAGCAGTTCAGCCCGCAGCTTCGAGTTGACGCTCTCGCAATAGCCATTCTCCCATGGGCTGACCGGCTCGATGTAGGCCGTCCTGGCTCCCACAGATCCAATCCTTTCGCGGATTGCTTTCGCCACGAATTCGGATCCGTTATTGGAACGAATGTGACCTGGAATACCACGCAGGATGAACAGGTCCGAGAGCATATCGGTCACGTCGACAGCCTTCAGTTTCCGGTTCACTCTGATGGCCAGGCATTCGCGCGTGAACTCATCGATGATGTTGAGACTGGAGCTAGGGATCGCCGCCGCTCAACGGACTCGTGATCTGCGGCCGGCAGGACCGATGCTGATCCTCGTTGCGCTCGGAGCGCCAATGTTGCACGTCCTTCTGGGATTGGGAGCGGCACTTCTGGTCGGATTGTCTGCCGGCGGAGCTATTGTGCTTGCAACGCTTGCAGCGAGTGCCACCTATATCGCAGCACCCGCTGCGGTACGGCTTGCCCTGCCTAACGCGAATCCAGGGAATTACCTGGGCGCAGCCCTAGGCCTCACTTTCCCATTCAACATCATCATTGGCATTTCGCTCTATGCCGCTGCTGCCCGCCTCATTTACTGAAGACCGCTCCTGCTCGGTCGATCACCCCGCCGATGAGTGAATGCGGCGTCAGGATATGAGAAACTTGAGACAGATCGGTACGCATTGGCGCCCTCGACCATCGAAACAGGGGCGCGCCTATCACTCCAGCCTCACCCTTCAGAATGTCGGCATCAGGTCATCCGAGGAAATTGCTAGCACCCCAGGAATGTCAGGCAGTCATGGATTCGGGTAGGCATTTTGATTTTTCCCATGCACGAGGGCGACCTTCAATGAGGCCGCCCTCTTCCAGAGTTCATTGACGGTTCAAATAGCTTTTTGACTCATTTGGCCAGCGATGTACTCGGCCTGCCGGATCGCCAAGGCGACGATGGTGAGCGTCGGATTCTCGGCGCCTCCTGTAGTGAACTGGCTGCCATCTGAGATAAACAGGTTCGGGATGTCGTGCGACTGGCCCCACTTGTTCACCACCCCATCCCGCGGGTTCTCGCTCATCCGGTTCGTGCCAAGATTATGTGTCGACGGGTACGGCGTCGTTGGGAAGGTGCGGGTCGCGCCTACAGCCTCGTACATCGCGCTCCCCTGCCGATAGGCATGGTTCCGCATCGCGATATCGTTCGGATGATCGTCGAAGTGCACATTGGCCACGGGCATCCCGAACCGATCCTTCTCGGACGAGAGCGTGATGCGGTTCGACTCCTGCGGCATGTCCTCGCCGACGATCCACAGGCCCGCCATGTTCTCGTAAGAATCCAGCGCCGTCGTGAACTCTCTTCCCCAGGAACCTGGGTCGAGAAAGGCCGCCATGAAAGGCAGGCCCAGAGACAGGGTCTCGAGTTCGTAGCCGCCGACAAAGCCACGATCCGGCCTGTGGTCCGCCTCGTCGCGAACGATCCCGGCCATGGTCGTGCCTCGCCACATGCGGACGGGTCTGTCGAACACGGCATAGACTGATCCGGTCATGTGCCGCATATAGTTCCGGCCTACCTGCCCGGATGAGTTCGCCAGCCCGTCCGTGTACTTCGAGGAGGCCGAATTGAGGAGCAGGCGCGGGCTCTCGATAGAATTTCCGGCGACCGCTACTATGCGGGCCTTCTGGCGGTGCTGGTTGCCATCCTTGTCCGCGTAGACGACCCCGCTCACCTTGCCCGAGGCATCGTGTTCGATCCGCAGCACGTGTGCGTTCGGCCGCACCTCGAGATTGCCGGTCGCCTCGCCTTTCGGGATTTCGGCGTACAGGGTCGACCATTTGGCACCGAACTTGCAGCCTTGGAAGCAGAAGCCGGCCTGCTGGCAGGCGGATCGCCCGTCCCGCTCGGCCGAGTTGATTGCCATCCGGCCGGTTGACACGTCCTGATAGCCGATTGCCTTCGCGCCCTTCTCGAAGACCTTGTAGTTGTTGTTACCTGGAAGGCCCGCGATCCCGTTAGTACGGGTGACGCCCATGCGGAATTCAGCCTTCTCGTAGTAGGGCTCCAGTTCCTTCAGGGTGATCGGCCAGTCGAGCAGGCTCGCTCCTTTGATGTCACCGTAGACCGAACGGGTCCTGAACTCGTGTTCCTGGAAGCGGAGCGAGGCTCCAGCCCAATGCGTCGTCGACCCCCCCACCGCCTTCACGATCCAAGCCGGCAGGTTGGCGAAGTCCCGCGCGACGCGCCACGAGCCGGACGTCGTGCGCATGTCCGTCCAGGCGAGTTGAGCGAAGCTGTCCCACTCGTCGTTCACGAAGTCCTCGATCTCGTGCCGCGCGCCGGCCTCGAGGATGACCGTCTTGATCCCCTTCAGCGCGAGTTCGGTTCCGAGGGTGCCGCCGCCGGCTCCCGAGCCGACAATCACCACCACGGAGTCGTCGTTGAGCTCGAATTTTGCTGACATGTCGAAGTCCTCCCCCGTCTCAGAGCCAGTCGATGTCGTCGAAGCCGCGGTTGACGTAGCCGCCGTGGATGGCGGACTCGCCCTCGTACCCGAAGAGGGGCCAGACCTCCTTTTGGTTATAAAGGCTCACGACGAGCCCTCCCCGGACCTTCTGGAAGAAAGGATCCTTCTCGATCTCCCGCAGGATGGCGACGCGCTGTGACTCCCAGCCCACGTCGACATAGCGGGTGCCGTGTTTCGCCGTGGCAAGCTCATCGAGCTTCGCGACGCCATCCTCGACCTGGCTCTTCAGTGCGGCGTCGGAAGCGGACTTCGTATCGTACTCCTTCAACGCGATGGCATAGAAGCGATCGGCGACGCTATCATGCGGATAGATGTCCCGGGCCATCTGGATCAGCGTCTGCATGGTCTCAGGCTTCAGGGCCTTCACCTCAAGGCCCCAGGCCTCCATCGGGTTGATGATTGCACCTGCCGAGATCATGAACGCGGCCGCTGTCGCGCCCTTGAGCAGCGAGCGGCGTGACAGGCTGACGTCGTTGTCCTTCATCAGGTCCTCCTTGGGTTGTTTCCTCGTCGAACGTTTTCTTGTTGTGGTCCAGAAGCGACACGGGGCGCCGTGGTGTGCGGCGCCCCGTGCCAGGTCTCATTGGTATCGGCCGTGCCGTTGGATCATCTCGATCTTGTAGCCGTCGGGGTCCTGGACGAAGAAGAACTTCGCCAGGAGCGCCCCGTCGCGCATGAATTCCTTGATCGGGTTGGGCTTCAGGCCGAGGCTCTCGAAGCGCTGGTGCTCGGCCTCGAGATCGTCGACGACAAACGCGATGTGGCCGTATCCGTTGCCGAGATCGTAGGGCTCCGTCCGGTCATGGTTGACTGTGAGCTCGACCTCGAAATCGCTGCTACCGTTGCGGAGATAGACCAGAGTGAAGCCGTCGAACGGAAAGCGGTCGGCAACCTCCAGGCCGAACGCCTTGGAATAGAAGTCGACCGAACGGCTCTCGTCCAGGACCCGGATCATCGAGTGGGCTGCCTTTGTCATGCGCTGCGGTTTCTCCCGTCGTTGTTGCACGATGAGGAACTGTAGCGCCGATCAGGACCCGGCGGGTGTTACCGTGGTACTACATGGGACAGGGTAGCTGACCTGTTTGGCCGTTGTCGTCCGGTGCCCGGTTTCGGCATGCTCCCGCTCACGCGTTTCGCTGAGATAGACCAAGCAGGTGCAGCGCAGGAGCGAGGCGAAGTTGCGGACCTCCCCGTGGATCGCCTCGGCCTCATGATATAGGGTCGCCAGGAAGGAGGTAAGCGCCACGCCTTCCTGCCGCGCGATTTCCTCGAGGACCCGCCAGAACTTCGCCTCGATCTTGATGGACGTGCTGTAGCCGTTCAGGCGGACTGACCGCGTGATGTAGGCGTAGGTATCAGGCAATTGGCTGGCATAGATCTCGCACACTGGCTTTCCTCCCGAGTTGGCCTGTATCCATCGTTCTCTGGCCTTTTCCGTGAAGTTGAGCGGTATCGCCGCGCGAGCGCAAGAGTCAAAATGCCACCCTGGATGGAGGATCTTCGATTTGATCGATGGATCGGAAATTGTTGCAGCCTGATACCTCGGTTGCCGATGCCGCCTGCATGCGTCCCGAACTGCTTTTGATTTCGAACGTCATGCGATCCCCGGCTCGCCGATGGCCGACTTGGCGACGGCAAGTAGATTGAGCTCGCTCAGGTGGGCGTCTTCATAGCCTTCTTCGATGGTCGCATTGCGCCCGAACCGGCTGATAGGTACCATCGGCGCAAGTGGGCCCTTGACCCGAAAGGTAGAGCAGATTGCCGACCCGGCAATAGGGCACGTAAGCGGCCCCCCGCACCGAAGCATGCGCCAGCCTCATGCCCGTCGAGGCGAGTTTCTCTTCAGGCGTCATGATCAAATCTCCTCTTGGGCTTCGTGCCACATCTGACCGTTGATCACGACACCTCGTGCCGCGAGGCGCATCGTTCCGGAAAGATGTTCGCCCACCGAATCCACATAATCGAAGGTGCCATCCTGAAGCTCCAGAATCGAGGCGTCACCGGCGCTGCCATGTCTAAAGGTACCGAGTTCCGGACGTCCGAGGGCCCTGGCAGGGTTTTCGGTCGCCGCCTTGATCACCTCGGTCAGAGGCATGCCCAGACAGAGGAACTTCGATAGCGTGGTCAGCAGGTCGAAGGCCGGCCCATCGATGCACAGAGCGTGCACGTCGCTGGAGATGCAGTCCGGCAGAAAGCCGTTGTCCAGCATGACTCGTGCCGTCTGGAAGGAGAAGGACCCCATGCCATGTCCAATGTCGAAAATGACGCCCCGCTGACGGGCATCGAGCACGGCCGGATGCACTTTGCCGTCCGACGTTACGGGGGTGTTCGGGAAGGGCCGGAAGCAATGGGTGAGGACATCACCTTCACGCAGACGCCCGAGGACCTCCGGCAATGTCGGCGGGGGATGGTCGATATGCACCATCATGGGCATGTTCACGCGATCGGCGACCTGACGGCCGATATCCAACGGAACAATTCCTGAATTGCCCGAAGCGTGAAAGCCGACACGGACCTTGATGCCGGCGAGGGTATCGCGGTTCGCGTCGGCGACTTCAGCGGCATCGATCGGCGCCATGAGCCGCAGGTCTCCGCTTTCACCCACCATCACGCGTTTGGAGAAGCCATAAATTCCGGCGAAAGAAACGTTGAGATAGGCGATGATCCGCACCGGCGAGGGCTTGATCACGTGCTCGAGAAAGCCGGGATAGTTGCCGGGACCGGCGCTTCCCGTATCGACCAGTGTCGTGCACCCACCGCGAGCCAGCACCAGGGGATCGACACCCAGCGACGTACCGCCCCAGTAAACATGGGTATGAAGATCGATCAGCCCCGGCGTGACGATCTTGCCCCTCGCGTCATGTACCGTGCGAGCGTTCTCGGACAGATGATCGCCCACCGCGACGATCTTCCCGCCAGAGAAGGCGACATCGGCCACCCGGTTGATCGATTGAGATGGATCGATGACGTGCCCATCCCGCAGAACGAGATCAAAACTCATAGCGAAAGATCCTTCTCTGGCACCATCACCAATATCGTGAAAGTAAATTACACAATTTACCCACCTTGACACAACCTGCCAACGCGAGCTCGCTGCCATAAGGCGTAAAACTGGCGTTATTTCGGGTCAAGGGAATTGACAGTCGATGGAACAGCTTAATAAACTTTCATCAACACCCGCCTGAAACATAAGGGAACACGTTGGGTGGATATCGATGGAGGACTGCATGAAAGATCATCGGGATCGCACGGGCGCGCTCACGAGGCGGGGGCTGAGCCTTGCCGCAACCGGAATGGCTGCCGCTGCATTGTTCGCACCTAACCTCGTCTGGGCTCAGGCCACGACGAGTGCCAATCTCGCCATGGTTGGCGAGCCGCAATCGCTGGATCCGATGGCATCTACGGCCGATCTCGTCGGCCTCATCATGCAGCATGTCTACGAGCCGCTGTTCACCTTCGATGCTCAATGGGCCATCAAGCCCATGCTGGCTGCCGAGATGCCGAAGATCTCCGCCGATGGCAAAACCTACACGATTGAGATCCGCAGGGGGGTGAAGCTCCACAACGGGCGCGACCTCGACGCCGAGGACGTCGTCGCCTCTCTCAAGCGTTGGATCGAGATGACTCCCCGCGGCAAGGGACTCGCCAAGAGCATTGCCTCGATCTCCGCGAAAGGGCCCTCAACGGTCGAAATCGCCCTGTCGGAAGTTCAGCCGGCGCTGCTGGCCCATCTCGCCCTCCCCTCCGGCTTCGCTGCCATCATGGCGAAGGAGTCCATCGCCACTCCACTCGTCGAGTTCATCGGCACCGGCCCCTACAAATTTCGCGAGCGCAAGCCGGATCAATACGTCGTTCTGGTGAAGCACGACGCCTACGTCTCCCGTAGCGAGCCCGCAAGCGGCTATGCGGGCAAGCGCGAAGCGAAGATCGACGAGTTGCGCTTCATTCCCGTCCCGAACGCCAACACGCGCGTCGAGGGCGTTGTCGCAGGCCAGTATCAATTCGCCGATCAACTTCCCGTCGAGAGCAACAAGAAGGTCTCCTCGGCCTCCGGCGTGACCGCCGTGGTGACCATGCCCTATGGCTTCCCCTACATTCCAGTGAATACGAAGCAGGGCCCGATGGCGGATGCGAAAATCCGCCAGGCGTTCCAGATGGCATTGAACGCCGAGGAGCTTCTGCTCGCGGGTTTCGGAGATCCAAAATTCTACCAAGTTGCCGGCGAGCACTTCCCGAAAGGGTCCCCCTTCTACTCCACCGCGGGGACGGACAAATACAACAAAGGCGATGCCGAAGGAGCCAAGAAGCTTCTGGCGGAGGCCAAGTACGACGGCACCCCCATCCGCATCCTCAATTCCAAGCAATATGACTTCCACAACCGCATGGCGCTTGTGATGGCCGAGGAGCTGAAGGCGGCAGGCTTCAACGTCACGCTCGACGTGGTCGATTGGGCAACCCTGATCCAGCGCCGTGGCGATCCGGCCCTGTGGGACGTCTACATCACCCATTCGGCGTTCCTGCCGGAGCCCATGCTCTCGCCGCCGCAGCTCGGCGACGGCGCTCCAGGCTGGTGGAAGACGCCCGCGAAGGACGCCGCGCTCGCAGCCTTCAACAGCGAGCCGGACCCTGCCAAGCGCGGTGCACTCTGGGGCAAGGTTCAGGAAGTCGTCTATGACGAGGTTCCCTACGTCCGCGTCGGCAACTTCGCATCGCTGAGCGGCGTCTCGACGAAGATGAAAGGCTACACACCGATGCCGTGGCCGGCCTTCTGGAACGTCGAGATCGCCAAGTAAGCGACTCTTTCCCTTCGAAAGACCGGCGGCAGAGACGGATCCATCGTCTCTGTCTCTTTTCCCGGAGCAGGAAGCAATGTGGCTCAAGCTCGGCCGTCGTCTCGGCAGCCTTATCATCGTCATGTTCCTGGTGGCGACGATGGTCTTCTTCCTCACCCGGCTCGCTCCGGGCGACCCGGCGGCGCTGATGCTGGGGGATCAGGCAACCGCAGAAGACATTGCGCGGCTGCGGCAGGTCTACGGGCTCGACAAGCCTATCCTCGTGCAGTTCCTTCTGTGGCTCAAGGAGATCGCGACCGGTAATCTCGGCCAGTCGATCTTCCTGCAGCGCCCGGTCATCCAGGCGATTGCGGAGCGTGCGGAGCCCACGTTCTTCCTGGCTCTTTTCTCCGTCTCCGTCGCCGCTCTGGTCGGCATTCCGGCCGGTATTGCCTCTGCCGTGTGGCGCGGACGTCTGGTAGACCAGATCGTCAGCGGTCTCGCTATGCTGGCGGCGAATATCCCGAGCTTCTGGCTTGGTCTCATCTTCATTCAGCTTTTCGCCGTCCGGCTCGGCTGGTTTCCAGTCGCCGGCTATGGCGAGCCCGGCGCCCCCTTCATGGAGCGCATCCTTCATCTCGCCTTGCCAGCCACTGTTCTCGGAATCGTCAACTCAGCCCTGATTGTCCGTTTCACACGAGCCAGCATGCTCGACGTACTGAGCGACGATTATATCCGCACCGCGCGCTCGAAGGGCCTGTCTGAAGCACGCGTGGTTCTGCGCCACGCCTTCGGCAACGCCCTCGTGCCGATCATCACTGTGGTGGGTCTCACGGCGGCCCTGTTGGTCGGCGGCGCCATCGTCACTGAAACCGTGTTCGGACTTCCGGGCATCGGAAACCTCGTCGTCTCGGCTGTGCTGCGGCGCGACTACCCGGTGATCCAGGGGGCGCTCATCGTCGTCGCCGGGATCTATGTGCTGATCAATTTACTGATCGACATCATCTACACCTTCGTCGATCCTCGCGTGCGGTACTGATCATGGAACAGTCTCCGCTTCTTCTGTTCTTCCGCCGCATGTTCCGGCGCAAGCTCGTCCTCATTGCTTTCCTCGTCTTGTGCGTCATCATGCTTATGGCGCTTCTGGCCCCATGGGTCGCGCCATACGAACCGACGGCAATCAAGGTCATTCGCCGCCTCAAGCCGCCTGGCGAGCTGAACTGGCTCGGTACCGACGAGTTCGGTCGGGACATTCTCTCCCGTATTATCTACGGTGCCCGCGCGTCACTCGGCATCGGGTTCGCCGTGGTACTCGTATCGATGACGTTCGGCACGCTGTTCGGGCTCCTGGCGGGCTACTTCCGGTCGCTCGACGGTCTCGTCATGCGGGTCGTCGATGCATTGATGGCACTGCCCGACATTCTGCTGGCAATCTTTCTGGTGGCGGTTCTTGGAGCCTCCGCCTTCAACGTCGTGCTCGCTCTCTCCATCGTTTACACGCCACGGGTGATCCGCGTGGTGCGTGCGTCGACCCTGGTTATCCGCGAATTGCCGTTCGTCGAGGCTGCCCGCGCCTTGGGTGTTTCGACACGCCGGATCTTGTCCGTTCACATCCTCCTCAACGTCGCCTCGCCGGTTCTGGTGCAGGCAACATTCATTTTCGCCTATGCCGTCTTGGCCGAAGCCGGTCTTTCCTTCTTGGGCGCAGGCGTGCCACCGGAACTGCCGACCTGGGGGACCATGATCGCCTCCGGCCAACAATATGCGGATCAGGCTTTTTGGGTGGTGCTCTTCCCTGGGCTCGCCATCGTGCTGGCTGCCCTTTCCCTGCAGGTCGTCGGCGACGGGCTGCGCGATATGCTCGACCCCAAACTGCGGAAGGCGCTATGAGCATGAATACGCCTTCTCTGCTCTCGATCCAGGATCTCGAAATCCGCTTTCGCACCGAAGACGGAGAGATTGCTCCGGTGCGTGGCGTAACGCTTTCCGTCGCGCCGGGAGAGACACTTGCTCTCGTTGGGGAATCCGGCTCCGGAAAGTCCGTGACGAGCCTTTCCGTCATGGGCCTGCTTCCGCGCCCGGCCGGACGTGTCTCGGGAGGGAAAATTCTGTTCCGCCAGCGGTCCGGGAGGACTGTCGACCTCGCGGCGCTGCCCCTGTCGGATCTGCGCGGGCTGCGCGGCGCGGAGATCGCGATGGTCTTTCAAGAGCCGATGACAAGCCTCAACCCGGTTCTCACCGTGGGCGAGCAGATTGCCGAATCTGTTCGCCTGCACATGGGTCTCGGACATGCATCCGCTCTCAAGCGGGCCGAAGAGATGCTCGACCTCGTGGAGATCCCACACGCCCGGCGACGCGTGCACGAGTACCCGCACCAGATGTCGGGAGGGATGCGCCAGAGAGTGATGATCGCGCTGGCAATGTCGTGCAATCCGTCCCTGCTCATCGCGGACGAGCCGACGACGGCGCTCGACGTCACCATCCAGGCCCAGATTCTCGCGCTGATCCAACGGCTCCAGCGGGAGATCGGGATGGGCGTGCTGTTCATCACGCACAATCTCGGGGTCGTTGCCGAAATCGCGGACCGGGTCACTGTCATGTATGCTGGGCAGGTGGTCGAGACCGGCTCGGTCGGAGAGATCTTCCGCACGCCACGGCATCCCTACACGAACGCATTGCTGAACTGCCTGCCGGCCCGCGCCCGGCGTGGAGAGGACGGGCGCCGCGTGGTGCAGTCGATCCCCGGCTCAATCGGCAAAATCGGCGATGGCTGCGCCTTCGCACCGCGCTGCGTTCATGCGACGGATCCCTGCGGTGTGGGCACGGTCCTGCTGGAAACCGAGATGGATCGCAGCGTGCGCTGCCTGAGATGGAGGGAGATCCCCGCATGAGCGCTTTGCCGCTTCTGGCCGTCGAAGGCCTGACGAAACATTTCGGGCGGGCGCCGCACCCCGTTCGCGCGGTTGAGGATGTCAGCTTCCATGTCGCTCCGGGCGAGGTACTAGGGCTGGTCGGCGAGTCCGGCTCCGGCAAGAGCACGATCGGACGCCTCGTCCTGCGGCTCATCCATCCGACCTCAGGTACGATCCGATTCGAGGGCGAGGACATCTCGAGGCGCCCCGAACGGCAGCTGAAAGCACTTCGCCGCAACGCGCAGATGGTCTTTCAGGATCCCTATGCGAGTCTGAATCCCCGGTTGCGTGTGCGTGACATCATCGGCGAGGCACTCGATGCCCACCGTCTCGCCAGCGGGTCTCGGCGCACCGAGCGGATCGCAGAACTCCTAGAAACTGTCGGCCTTCCAGCCGCCCACATGTCGCGCTTCCCGCATGAGTTTTCCGGCGGCCAGCGTCAGCGTATTGGGATAGCCCGCGCCCTGGCTGTGGAGCCGAAGCTGATCATCGCGGACGAGCCGGTTTCCGCCCTCGACGTGTCCGTTCAGGCCCAGGTAATCAACCTGATGCAGGATCTTCGGCAACGCTTCGGCTTGGCGATGTTGTTCATTTCGCATGATCTGGATGTCGTTGAGTTAATGTGCGACCGCATCGCGGTGCTTTATTTAGGCCGCATCATGGAGATTGGGTCGGCGAAGGACGTTGCGTCTCGGCCACGCCACCCCTATACGCGAGCTCTTCTCGCAGCCTCTCCGAAAGCCGATCCCGACGCGCCGAAGATCCGTCGGATGCTCACGGGCGATATTCCTTCTCCCATGGCCCCTCCGTCAGGCTGCGTGTTTCGTACCCGGTGCCCGATCGCGACCGAGGAATGTGCACGGAACGTTCCGAAATTGCGCTCGGCAGAGGGCGATCATCAATTCGCCTGCCTCTATGATATGGCAAATGACGAAAGGCCTGCCGCGGCATGAATCACGCCGATCCCATCCCCAACGTGTCGCCGGATGCAGGCTCCGACATTCTTCGGTCGATCCATGCCAATATCGGTGCCATGTCGGACGGCCAGCGCCGCATCGCTGCAATGATCCTGGAGAACCCACACTGGGCCATGCAGGCCAATGTGGAGGAGCTCGCGGCAAAGGCAGGCGTAAGCGCCCCGACCATTGTACGGTTCGCCCGCACGGTCGGTTGCGACGGGCTGCGCGATTTGAAGCTGAAGCTGGCGGGCGCTCTGGCAGTCGGCGCGCCCTACCTGCATCGCAGCGTGACTCCGGGCGACAGGACCGCAGATGTCGTCCGCAATGTCGTCGGCAGCGTCACTTCGGTGCTTGCGGATTGGCAGCATCAGATTGCTCCGGCTGAGGTGGAGAGGGCAGCCGAAGCCATGCATCGCGCACGCAGGGTCGATTGTTTCGGAACTGGGGCGACCTCGAACTTCCTCGCCGTCGACATGCAGGCGCGCCTGTTCCGCCTCGGAATCACGGCGAACGCGTTCTCCGACGCTCATCTGCAGCTTGTCGCAGGCGCCATGCAATCCGAGGAAGATGTGCTGTTCGCCATCTCCTTCGTCGGCCGCATGCCTACCCTTCTGGAGGCCGTCGCGGTCGCCAAAGAGCGGGGGGCGACGGTGATCGCGCTGACTCAGACGAACACTCCCCTCGCTGCGATGGCAGATCTTGTGCTTGGCGTCGATGTCCCCAACGATGCGACCATGCGCGTGGGGAGTGACGCCTATGTCGTTCAGTTGCTGATGATCGAGATCCTTATGGTGATCATCGGCCTGAAGCGCGGCCCGGCAACAATCAACCGCCTCGGCGAGATCCACGATATCCTGCTGACCCACGGTGTCGACAGCGACGATCCTTCGCTGCTGCACTGGGGCTGGAGACAGGTTTTGAAGGATGGGGGCAAAGAGCCGGGGAGTTTATGAGCATGAAACGCCTACCGGCCCGCCACAGAGATCCACATTCTCTGAGGATCATGCCGCGACATCTCCGCTCGGGTCAAAGTGCAGCGTTTGAGAGACCGAATGAAGATCCGCTTATCGGGTCTTTGCAGAAATTCATTGAATTCATGGAACGGGCCAGAATGCGACCTTCAGTTAGAACAGCGCTCCTTGATCGCTACTAGCGACTCGCCCTGCTGGCACGCCCACGACGATCAAGAATCATCGCCAGGTCCCCGGGCGCAATCCAGTTTTCCGGTATCGAATGTCGATCGCACGAACTCCCATGCAGCGACAAGGTGGCGACGCAGGGCCTCTTCCGCGCCGTCCGGGTCGCGTGCTGTGATGGCATCGAAGATGGCCTCGTGCCCTGCATAGTTCATGTAGTCGATGTCGGCACCGCGCTTCATGGAACGCCAGTGCTGCATGAGCCACTCCACATAGGCCTTGTGAACGGCCGGATAGATGGGATTGCCGGGTATCCGGTAGAGGATGGAATGGAAGGCGGCATCGGATTCATCGAACTTCGATGAATTGCCGATGGCCTGACGATTGGCTTCCAGCGCGGCGCGCAGGTCTTCGATGTCATCGCGCCGCGCGTGGCTCGCGGCCCAGCGCGCCAGTGCCGCTTCCAGGAAGATGCGGGAATCGAACAGGTTCCAGACACCTTTCCGGTCGACCACGAGATGACCAACGAGATTCCCAACCTTATCGATTGCGATCTCATAATCGGGCTTGCGCACAATGGGGCGATGTCCCAGGCGGGTCATCACAAGCCCGCGATTGGCCAGCGACACGATGGCCTCCCTGACCGCCGACCGGCTTACGCCATATCTCTGCATCAACTCCCGCTCGGCCGGCAGGCGATCGCCCTCCTGAAGATCGCCCGAATGAATCATCCTCATGAGTTCCTGTGCGACAGCATCCGATCGGCGTCCAACCGGAACCTTATCAAGAAGTTCCACCCCACGGCTCATGCTTCCCCCTCAGCAGATCCTTCGCGACAGGCCCATCAAACGAGAGGACCTCCTCTTCAAATCGGCTACCATATGGTCGGACCAAAAGCCAGCCTTCAGGGTCTCAAATCCTACCTCCGAGAGAGGATCAGGAACTTATCGCTTCATAGAGGTCCCTTGACAGTCAACATTCAGCTGCGTCATCCTGGTTTCGGTCATACCAAATAGATCCAATAATCGACATTTGGTTTGACATTGCTCAGCTTGAGCAAGCTCGGAGGAAACACGAGTGACGCCATCAGCAGGCACGACAGGATCAGTCCCCGCCGCTCCTCTCCAGGGAGCCTCTTGTGTCGGGAGTTCTCGATGACCGCTCCCGCCGTAACCCGTCACGCAGAAAATGTGACCCACTATCAGATGTATATCGATGGGGCTTGGACGGATGGTCAGGCTCCTGGCCGCCTGGATGTCGAGAATCCGGCCAACGAGTCGATTTTCGCAACTGTTCCCGTCGGCTCGGTGAGCGATGCAACGGCGGCCCTTGAAGCCGCGAAGCGCGCTCAGCCTGCGTGGGCTGCCCTTCCGCCCATCGTGCGTGCGGGCTACGTCTCCGATCTCGCCGCTGCCATCCGCCGAGAGAAGGCGCACCTTGCGCGCATCGTGGTGCTCGAACAGGGAAAGCCCCTGAACCAAGCCGAAGGCGAGATCGACGCCGTCGTGACGTTTCTCACCTATGCGGCCGAGAACGCGCGACGGATCGAGGGCGACCTTCTGCCGTCGGATCACCCGAACGAGGATGTCTGGATCCGCCGCGTGCCCTTCGGTGTGGTGGTCGGTCTGACGGCCTGGAACTACCCGGCGGCTCTAGCGGCCCGCAAGATCGGCCCCGCTCTTGTCGCAGGCAACACCATTGTCGTGAAGGGCCATGAATCCACGCCCCTGTCCGCCATCGAGATTGCCAGGCTCGCCCATGAGGTCGGGTTGCCGAAAGGCGTGCTCAACGTGATTACGGGGGATGGACGCGTTGTGGGCGATGCCCTCGTGCGTTCGCCCCTGAGCGATCTCATTACCATGACGGGCAGCGTGCGCGCGGGACGGGAGATCTATGCCGCGGGTGCGAACGATCTGAAGGTCGTCCGTTTGGAACTGGGCGGCAAAGCGCCCTTCATCGTCCTAGAGGATGCCGACATCGATGCGGCGGTCGAAGCCGCAATCGTCTCGCGATTCACGAATTGCGGGCAGATCTGCACCTGCAACGAGCGCATGTATCTCCACAAAGCCATCGCCGTTTCCTTCCTCGACAAGTTCGTCTCGCGCGTGAAGGCCCTGAGGCTCGCCGATCCCATGACGAATCCCGACATGGGACCGAAGGTCAACCGGCCTGAGGTCGACAAGATCGAGGAGATCGTGAACGAAGCGATGGCGACAGGCGCAGAGTTGCTCGCCGGCGGACAGCGACTGACGAAGGGAGAATTCGCCCGAGGGCACTGGTTCGAGCCGACCGTGCTTCGGGTCGACAGCAACCGGACGCCGGTCATGCAGCGGGAGATCTTCGGCCCCGTGGTGCCAGTGATGACGGTCGACAGCTTCGAACAGGCGCTGACATTTGCCAACGATACGAGCTACGGCCTCTCGGCCTATGTCTACACGAACGATCTGCGCCGGGTCATGCGCCTCTCCCGTGAGCTCTCGTTCGGCGAGCTCTACGTCAACCGCCCCTGCGGGGAACTCGTCCAGGGCTTCCACACCGGCTGGAAGCATTCGGGTCTCGGCGGCGAGGACGGCAAGTACGGTTTCGACGGCTATCTGCGCAAGCAGACCACCTATGTCCGTTGGTGACGACCTGCAGCCGTGAGGGGCTGCAGTAAAACACAAAGAACCCTGAAAAGGGGCGAAAACCTTCAAGGAGGAAGATAATGCTCAGAAGAACTTTCCTTGCACTCGCGACGGGTGTGGCTGCACTTGGTCTCGGACTCGGTGGAGTGTCGGCGCAGGAGCTGCCGAAACTGAAGCAGAAGGACAAGTACAAGGTCGGCTTCGCCCAGACGGAGTCGAACAATCCTTGGCGCATTGCTCAGACGGAGAGCATGAAGGCTGAAGCTGCGAAGCTCGGACACCAGCTCGTCTACACCGACGCCGCCGGCTCCGCGGCCAAGCAGGTGGCCGACGTCAACTCGATGATCGCTCAAGGCGTCGACCTGATCTTCCTGGCTCCGCGCGAGGAGAAGCCGCTGATTCCGGCCGTTATGGCCGCTAAGAAGGCCGGCATTCCGGTCATCCTGCTCGATCGTAATGTGGATCAGAGCCTCGCCAAGGCAGGCCGGGACTACGTCACGTTCATTGGCTCGGACTTCGTGGAGGAAGGCAAGCGCGCGGCCGAGGCTCTGACCAAGGCCGTGGACGGCAATGCCAAGATCATCCAACTCGAGGGCACCACGGGCTCTTCCCCGGCCAATGACCGCCGCAAGGGCTTCGAGGATTACATCAAGGCTCATCCGGGAATGAAGATCATAGCGTCTCAGTCCGGCGACTTCGCCCGCGACAAGGGGCGCCAGGTCGCCGAGACTCTGCTGCAGGCCCATCCGGATGCGACGGCCATCTATGCGCACAACGACGAGATGGCGATTGGCGCCATCGCGGCTCTCGAGGCCGCCGGCAAGAAACCCGGAAAGGACGTGATCGTCGTCTCCGTCGACGGCACGCGCGATGCGCTGCAGGCCATCATCGACGGCAAAATGCTGGCCACCGTCGAGTGCAATCCGAAATTCGGGCCGAAAGCCTTCGAGACCATGGCTCGCTATGCCAAGGGCGAGCAGATCGAACCGTGGGTGGTGAACACCGACCGCTTCTTCGACAAGTCGAACGCGGCCCAGCTCATCGCCGACGCATACTGAACGCCGGGGCGCTGCCTGCCGATACGGGCCGCGCCCTCTCGTTTGGACGGACACATCACCGGAGCTTTCATGGCGCCGCTCCTCACCATGCATGGCATTGACAAGCGCTTCGCCGGCATACCGGCCCTGCGCGGAGCCGAACTTCTGGTCGAGAGAGGCGAGGTTCATGCGCTGATCGGCCAGAACGGAGCCGGCAAATCGTCCATGATCAAGATCCTGACCGGCTATCACCGGAAGGATGCCGGCGAGATCCTGTTCGACGGGGACGCCGTCGAATTTTCGTCCCCGCAGGAAGCGCAGAGGGCCGGCATCAGCACGATCTACCAGGAAATCAACCTGGTGCCCTACCGCTCCGTGACCGAGAACATCTGCCTCGGCCGTGAGAAGCGCCGTTTCGGTCTTCTCGACTGGTCCGCCATGCATGCGGAGGCGCGCGCGCTCCTCGCACGCTTCAACATCGACGTCGACGTGCATCGCTCGCTCATGGTCTATCCCACCGCCGTGCAGCAGATGGTCGCCATTGCCCGTGCGATCGGTTTCGAGGCCAAGCTCGTCGTCATGGACGAGCCCACTTCCTCGCTCGACGAGCGCGAGGTCGAAGTGCTGTTCGACGTCATCCGCCAGCTCAAGGCATCAGGCGTCTCGGTGATCTTCGTGAGCCATAAGCTCGACGAACTCTACGCGGTCTGCGACCGTGTCACCGTTATGCGCGACGGCCGTACCGTGCAAGTTG
Source organism: Microvirga makkahensis (assembly GCF_009830105.1). GTDB lineage: Bacteria > Pseudomonadota > Alphaproteobacteria > Rhizobiales > Beijerinckiaceae > Microvirga > Microvirga makkahensis. Next base: position 93,920 of record NZ_WURB01000003.1, on the reverse strand, counting down.
CCCCGATGGATCAGCTGTCACGGCTCGATCTCGTCACCTCCATGCTGGGGCGCGAACTCACCCAAGTTCTGCAGGAACCACGCGATGCGCCCCTGTCCGAAGGCGATGGATGCAAGCCGGTTCTGAAGGTTCAGAATCTGGCCGTCGGACGCAAGGTCCGCGATGTCAGCTTTGAGGTCCACTCAGGTGAAATCGTCGGTCTCGCCGGGCTGCTCGGCGCGGGGCGTACCGAGTCCGCCCTCGCCGTTTATGGAGCCGAAAGACCGGATTCCGGCACGATCACTTTTGCCGGAAGGGAGAATGCAATAGCCGCCCCTTCGGACGCCATCCGGGCCGGCATTGGCTTCTGCTCTGAAGACCGCAAGCTCGAAGGCATCATTCCCGACATGTCGGTGCGCGAGAACCTCACGCTGGCGCTCATGCCACAACTCGCGCGGCGCGGCATCGTGGACGAGGTCCGCAGCCGTGAGATCGTCGACCGTTTCATCAAGCGCTTAGGGATCCGCTGCTCCGGTCCGGAGCAGCGGATCCGCGAACTCTCGGGTGGCAACCAGCAGAAGGTGCTGCTGGCGCGCTGGCTCTGCATGAACCCCAAGCTTCTCATCCTCGACGAGCCGACCCGCGGCATCGATGTGGGCGCCAAGGCAGAGATCCTCAGCCTGATCCGGGAACTGGCCGGTCAAGGTCTCGGCGTTCTGATGATCTCTTCGGAACTGGAAGAGGTCGTGGAGGCGGCAAGCCGCATCTTCGTCCTCCGTGACGGCCACACGGTGGCGGAACTGACGGGTGACGCAGTGACCGAGCAAACCGTCATGGATGCCATGGCCCATGGCCATGACAGCGCTCGTGAGGCCGCTCATGTCTGAAACCGCCACGACCCTCTCGACGGAACATAGGGCCTCCCGCGTCGATACCAGAATCCTGCTGACCCGCCATGGGGCCTGGATCGCCCTGGTGCTCCTGATCCTGGTCAATCTCGCCATCACGCCCAACTTCGCGACCTGGCAGACGCTCAACGTCAATCTCACACAGGTCTGCACCATCGTGATCGTGGGCGTCGGCATGACGCTCGTCATCGCCACCGGGGGCATCGATCTTTCCGTCGGGGCCCTCATGGCGATCGCCGGAGCGCTGGCGCCGCTGATCTTTCTCGGCAAGCTCTTTCCCTTGCCCCATCCGGCCATCGGCATCGCTCTTGCCTTCGTCATACCGGTTCTGGCGACTGGAGCGCTCGGCTGGTTCAACGGGTGGCTGGTGACGCACCTGCGGATCCAGCCGATCATCTCGACCCTTGTGCTTTTCATTGCCGGGCGCGGCATCGCCCAAGTCTTCACTAACGGGAACCTGCAGGTCTTCAACCTGCCGAGCTTCCAGTTTATCGGCCTTGGCCGCGTGTTCGGCATCCCCTTCCAGGCTATCCTGATGATCACCATCGTGGGGATTGCGGCCTGGATGCTCCGGCGAACCGTCTTCGGCAGGCAGATCCTAGCCATCGGCGGCAACGAACGTGCCGCCCGACTTGCCGGCGTTCCCGTCGCTTCAGTGAAACAGCGCGTCTACCTCATCAGCGGCCTTCTGTCCGGAGTTGCGGGCCTCATCGTGATTGCCCGCAATTCTGCCGCCGATGCCAATCTTGTCGGCCTCGGCATGGAACTCGATGCCATCGCGGCCGTGGCCGTGGGCGGAACACTGCTCACCGGCGGACGGGCCACTGTGGTCGGAACGCTGGTCGGCGCGCTCATCATTCAGCTCGTCCGCTACACCCTTCTCGCCAACGGCGTTCCCGATGCGGCCGCCCTTGTGGCCAAGGCAGCCATCATCGTTCTGGCCGTCTGGCTGCAGCGGCAGAGCCATCGCTGAGGTCGCCGATGGATACCATCTCTCTCAAGCTGTTTCAGGGCATCGGCCGCTACGGGGTACTTCTCGCGCTCCTCGCTCTCATCTTGTTCGGCTGGCTTCGCTACGACAACTTCCTTGGCGCGTTCAACGTGCTGTCGGTCCTGCGCTACAACAGCATGTTCGCACTTGTCGCCCTTGGAATGTGCTTCGTCATCATCACCGGCGGCATCGACCTCTCGGTCGGCTCTACGGCGGCCCTCAGCAGCGTCGCCGCCGCCCTGCTCTCTCCTTATGGCGTCCTGCCCGGTCTGCTCGGGGGATTGGCTGCGGGGCTGGCGGTCGGCGCCTGCAACGCCCTCATCATCACCCGGCTTAACATCCTGCCTTTCATCACGACGCTCGCGACGATGCTGGCAGCAAGCGGATGCGCGCTGCTGCTGGCGGAGAACCAGTCTGTCTCAGTGTCCTATGAGTCGGGTTTTACCGAACTCGGCCAGGGGGATTTTCTTGGATTTCCCATACCAGCCTGGATTGCGCTGGCCGCCTATCTCCTCGGCTCGCTCGTCCTCAATCTCACCTCCTTCGGGCGCACCGTGCTAGCGATCGGCGGAAACGAGGATGCGGCTCGCCTCATGGGATTGCCTGCGAACAAGGTGAAGGCGCTCGTTTATCTGGCGAGCGGCGGCCTCTCGGGCCTTGCGGGCGTGATCCTCGCGGCGCAGTTCGGCGCTGGCCAGCCCATCGAGGGCGTCGGCTGGGAGCTCTTCGCTATCGCAGCGGTCGTCGTGGGCGGCACGCTGCTGACCGGCGGCGTCGGCTCCGTCGGCTCGACTCTCGCCGGCGTGCTCCTGCTGGGACTCATCTTCAACATCCTGAACTTCGAAAACGGCCTCGGCTGGATCAGTCTGTCCGCCTATTGGCAGTCGGTCATCCGCGGCGCCTTCCTGCTGCTCGTCGTCGCCATCCAGGCGCGTCTGAGCATGCGCACCGAAGAGGCCGCCTGAGACCGGCACCGCATTCGACCACCGAGCGAACGAAGGACGATCATGCCCCGGATCACTTCCATCGAACCTGGCTTCTTCCGAATCCCGCTGCCAAGCGTTCTGACCGACTCCATGCATGGCGAGATGCGCGCTTTCGAACTCAATACCGTGCGCATTCGCGATTCCGACGGGGCGGAGGGTGTCGGCTACACCTTCACGGTCGGTCGCAACGGCGCCGCCATCGACGCGATCCTCGCGCGCGAACTGCCGGAGATCATGGATCGCGAAGAGGCCGACGAGATCGAGCGCCTCTGGCACAAGGCATGGTGGGCGCTCCACTACGGCGGCCGCGGCGGTCCGACTGTCCTGGCCCTTTCGGCCGTCGACATGGCCCTGTGGGACCTCAAGGCGAAGCGCGCCAATCTTCCGCTCTGGAAAGCCCTCGGAGGTTACGACGCCAAAGTGCCCTGCTATGCGGGCGGCATCGATCTGGAGCTGCCTCTCGACGAACTCCTGCGCCAGACGGACGACAATCTCGGAAAGGGCTTCCGCGCCATCAAAATGAAGGTGGGTCGCGCCAATCTGTTCGAGGATGTGGAGCGCGTGCAGGCGATGCGCGAGCATCTGGGCGCCGGCTTCCCGCTGATGGCCGATGCCAACATGAAATGGAGCGTCGACGGCGCGATCCGCGCCGCGCGCGCGCTCCAGCCCTTCGACCTTACCTGGCTCGAGGAGCCGACTATCCCCGACGACCCGGCGGGTCACGCCCGCATCGTGCGCGAGGGCGGCCTGCCGATAGCAGCTGGCGAAAACCTGCGCACGCTCTGGGAGTTCAAACTCTACGTGGCTGGCGGCGGCGTGACCTATCCGGAGCCCGATGTCACCAATTGCGGCGGCGTCACCCCATTCATGAAAATCGCGCATCTGGCGGAAGCCTTCAACCTGCCCGTGACCAGCCATGGCGCGCATGACGTGACCGTGCATCTCCTCGCAGCCTGTCCCAACCGCTCCTACCTCGAAGCGCATGGCTTCGGGCTTGAGCGCTACATCGCCGAGCCTCTCACGATCCAGGACGGATTTGCCCTGGCGCCGGACCGACCCGGCCATGGTATCGCCTTCGACTGGAAGGGCCTCGAGAAGATCAAGGCGTGAGCCGCAGATCAGCCGACGATGTCAGGCGTCGTATGCAGCGGCCACAGGGAGCCAAGTGAAGCAATGAGAGAGCGTTTTGACTACATCATCGTCGGCGGCGGCTCTTCGGGTTCAGTGGCCGCTGCGCGGCTCGTGAACGAAGGCGCGCGCGTGCTGCTGCTCGAAGGCGGCTACTCTCACCGTCATCCGCTTCTCGACATGCCGCCCGGCATTTTCAAGATGATCAACGGCAGCAAGTACATGCGGTATCACCACACAGTCCCGCAGGAGCATCTGGGCGGGCGGGTTCACGATATTCCGCAGGCCAACGTCCTCGGCGGCGGCTCGTCAGTCAACGCGCAGGTCTATATGCGGGGCCGGCCGTCCGACTATGACGAGTGGCACGACATGCTGCACGGGGAGAACAATTATCCCGGATGGGGCTGGGCCGACGTTCTTCCCCATTTTCGCACCATGGAGGGCAACAACAGGTTCTACAACGAACTGCATGGCGCTGACGGGCCGCTCCTCGTCTCGGATCCCGGCCACATCAATGACATGTCCCGCTGGTTCGTTCAGGCTATCCAGGCTCTGGGCGAGCCGTTCAACCCGGACTTCAACGGGCCGACGCAGCGGGGCGTCGGCTTCTATCAGTTCATGAACCGGCGCGGCAGGCGCAGCAGCGCGGCCTATGCCTTCCTGGCACCCCTCGCGGATAACCCGAACCTCGTCATCCGCCTCCAGTCACGTGTGCGCAAGATCGAGATCGAGAACGGCCGCGCCGTGGGTGTCACCTATCGCGATGCCAGAGGTGTGGACCACAAGGTCTATGCGGATGGCGAAGTGATCGTCGCGTCCGGCTCTCTCGTCACGCCGCAACTTCTCATGCTGTCCGGCATCGGCCCTGCCGATCATCTGCGCGAGCACGGTATCACCTGCATCGTGGATCTGCCTGGCATCGGAGAGAACCTCATTGATCACCCGGAGGTGCCGCTCATCGCCAAGGCGAACGGCCCCTATGGCTACTACAAGCAGGGCGTCGGCTGGCGGATGCTCCTCAACGGCATTCATTTCCGGCTCTTCGGCTCAGGCCCGATCCTTTCGGCCGGTGTCGAGGCCGGAGCCTTCGTGAATCCGGCTGATCCGAATGGGGAACCCACGATCCAGGCCTTCTGCGTGCCGATCATCTATCTCGACCGCGACACGCTCGGCCTCGTCGACGACACGTATGGACTGACGATCACCACGGTGGTGGTGAAGCCGAAATCCCGTGGCTATGTCCGCCTACGCTCGGGTAATCCGGACGACATGCCGCTCGTCTCGCCCAACCTGCTGCAACATCCCGATGATGCCCGGACGATGATCGACGGCCAGCGCTTCTTCATCCGTGCCTTCCGAACCAGTCCCCTGGCGGAACGGATCGAGCGCATCTCGATCCCCGATCCGAACGATCTCAGCGATGAGGCGATCATGAACCATTGTCGCCGCTTCGTAAAAACGAACTATCACCCGAGCGGCACCTGCCGAATGGGGACAGCCAGCGACCCGATGGCGGTTCTCGACTCAAGGCTCCGCGTCCGCGGCATCGAGGACCTGCGCGTCTGCGACCTCTCGGCCATGCCTAACATCAATGCGGGCAACACGAATGCGCCGGCCATGATGCTGGGAAGCCGCTGCGCCGAACTCATAACGGGCCGCGCGACGGTCAGCACCTCCCAATTCGGCCCGCGCCTGTCAGAACAGGGAGATATGAGCGTCGCCACTTTGAGCTGAGTGTTTTCTTGAATGGGCCACCCTCAGCGGGACATTAGCCCAGATGCTCTGGGGCGCAAGTTACAACACCTTGATTCGGGAACGGAGAAGCAGAGGACCTTGTCGTCTGCCTCGGCGCCATGGTTCTGGCCGGCCGAAAAAATGGCCTGGGCAGAGCCGAAGCTGCGAATTTCTGCCGGAGGATAGCGCATGTAAGACACAAGTTCCGCTGCTTGCGCGCCCGTGTTGACATGGGGCAAATGACTCCCAAGGCTCCGGCATCGGGGGCCTTCATCATGGCGGCGGGACCAAGCCATGGAACGCGTACCAGAGGCGCAACCTCGCTGGCGCGCATCGCCTGTAGCGTGCCAACCGCAACTTGGCAGGTGATGAGTCCATGCTGGAGATCGATCGTGATGGAGTCATATCCTTGCTCCGCCAGGATTTCGGCGGTGAACGCGTTCGGGATTGAAAGCCATCCATTCAGTACCGGCTTCTGGTCAGCGCACCGATACTTGATCCGGCTCGCCTTTATCCTGTCTCGAATCGGCGGTCACTCGCTGGACGTGGTCTTCGGCACGTATGGTCCGTTGCCGTCGAAGGTGTAGGCGGTCTTGACGGTGGTGTAGAACTCCTGCGCATAGCGGCCCTGCTCGCGCGGGCCGTAGCTCGAGCCCTTCCGGCCGCCGAACGGAACATGGTAATCCACCCCCGCCGTCGGCAGGTTGACCATCACCATGCCGGCTTCCGCGTTGCGCTTGAAGTGGCTGGCGTATTTCAGGCTCGTGGTGCAGATGCCCGACGACAGGCCGAACGGCGTGTCGTTGGCGATCTCCAGCGCCTCGTCATAGTCCTTCGCCTGGATCACCGTCGCCACAGGCCCGAAGATCTCCTCGCGCGCTACCCGCATCCGGTTGTCCACCTCCGTGAACAGCGCCGGAGAGAGATAAAAGCCGGGCGCATCACGCTTGAGCAGCTCGCCGCCCGCCGCGAGTTTGGCGCCTTCTTCCTGGCCGATGCGGATGTATTTCAGATCTTGATCGAGCTGGCTCTGGTCCACCACCGGGCCGATATGGGTGCCGCTTTTGAGGGCATCGTCCACCACCAGCCCGCGCATCCGCTCCTGCATCGCCGCAACGAAGCGGTCGTGGATGCCTTGCGTCACGATCAGGCGCGAGGAGGCGGTGCAGCGCTGGCCGGTGGAGAAGAAGGCCGAGTTGACGGCGCACTCGACCGCCACCTTCAGGTCGGCGTCGTCGAGCACCACCATCGGGTTCTTGCCGCCCATCTCAAGCTGGACCTTCTTCATCGGATCGGCCGTGATGCAGGTCTGGGCCACGCGGCGGCCGGTGGGCACCGAGCCGGTGAACGAGATCGCCGCCACCTTCGGGCTCTGCAGCATGGCCTCGCCCACCACCGAGCCCTGGCCCATGACCAGGTTGAACACCCCCGCCGGCACGCCGGCCCGGATGATGATCTCGCAAAGCGCATGGGCCGAGCCCGGCACCAGCTCGGCAGGCTTGAATACCACCGTGTTGCCATAGGCGAGCGCCGGCGCGATCTTCCAGGCCGGAATCGCGATCGGGAAGTTCCAGGGCGTGATGAGACCGACCACACCCACCGGCTCGCGGGTGATCTCGACATCCAGGGCCGGGCGCACCGAGGGCAGCTTCTCGCCGGCCAGGCGCAGGCATTCCCCCGCGAAAAAGTGGAAGATCTGGCCGGCCCGAGTGACCTCGCCGATGCCTTCCGGCAGGGTCTTGCCCTCCTCGCGGGAGAGCAGGCGCCCGAGCTCCTCCTTGCGGGCGAGGATCTCGTCGCCCACGGCCTTGAGAATGTCGTGACGGGTCTGAATGGAGGAATGGGCCCAGGCGGGGAAGGCATCATAGGCCGCCGCAATGGCGCGCTCCGCCTCCGCCGCCGAGGCACGGGCGAACTCGCCAATCACGTCATTGGTGTTCGACGGGTTCAGGTTCGGGGTCGCCTCGGACGCAGCAACCCATTCGCCCGCAATATAGTTCTTCGTCATCCTATCGCCTTCCCTGTTGCCCTAACGCCTGTTGGCCTTGCGCCAAGCCGCGAAGTCGATGTTGGTCTGCTCGTCGGTGGCCGGATACAACCCGAGGATCGAGCGGCCGTTCAGCACCTCCTCGGTGACGAAGTCCTCGAATGCCGTCATCTCGACCGTCTCATCCGCGATCTCGTCGGCCAAGTGGGCCGGGATCACCACGACGCCTTCGGCATCGCCCACGATCACATCGCCGGGGAAGACCGGAGCGTCGCCGCAGCCGATCGGCACGTTGATATCAATGGCCTGATGCAGAGTCAGGTTCGTCGGAGCCGAGGGGCGATTGTGATAAGCCGGGATTCCGAGCCTCTCGATTTCGGGCGTGTCCCGGAAGCCACCGTCGGTAACCACGCCGGCAACACCGCGCACCATCAGGCGGGAGATCAGGATCGACCCGGCGGATGCGGCTCGCGGGTCCTTGCGGCTGTCCATGACGAGAACGGCTCCCGGAGGGCAAATCTCCACCGCTTTGCGCTGCGGGTGTTCCCGGTCGCGGAAGACGGTCAGCTGGTTCAGGTCCTCGCGGGCCGGCATGTAGCGCAAGGTGAAGGCCTCACCCACCATTGGGCCGGCATCACGATTGATCCGGTGCACATCCTGGATCCATTGGTTGCGCAGGCCGCGCTTGTAGAGAGCCGTCATCAGTGTCGGGGTGGCGACGGTTTTCAGCTTCTCGCGGGTTTCTGGCTTCAGTCCGGTCATCGGTGCATCTCCTGGGATCAGAAAATATCGGGCTCGGCCACGGGAGCGCCGTGGCTCGTCTCAAGGAAATCGAAATCGCAACCTTCGTGGGCCTGTCGAATGTGCCTGCTGAACATCCAGCCATAGCCACGCTCGAATCGCGGCTTGGGCTCGGGCAACAGGGCGCGCCTCATCGCAAGCTCCTCGTCGGACACTTCGAGCGTAATACGGCGCGCGGGAATATCGACGGTGATGATATCGCCCGTACGCACGAGGGCAAGCGGTCCCCCTACATGCGCCTCCGGCGACACATGAAGGATGCAGGCGCCGTAACTCGTGCCGCTCATGCGGGCATCCGACACGCGCAGCATGTCGCGCACGCCCTGCTTCACGAGTTTCTTGGGAATCGGCAGCATACCCCATTCGGGCATTCCGGGACCGCCCTGCGGGCCCGCATTGCGCAGGACCAGGATATGGTCCGCCGTAACATCGAGATCGTCGTCATCGATGGCAGCTTTCATGGAGGGATAATCGTCGAACACGAGGGCAGGTCCCGAATGCCTGCGCAAACGCGGCTCGCATGCGCTCGGCTTCATGACGCAGCCGTCCGGCGCGAGATTGCCCTTAAGCACGGCCAGTGCGCCTTCCTCGTAGATGGCGTTGTCGAGCGTGCGGATGACATCGTCGTTGTAAACCTCCGCGCGGGCGATGTTATCGCCCAGGGTCTTGCCTGTCACCGTGAGGCAGTCGAGGTGCAGATGACCGCGGATGCGCGTCATGAGGGCCGGAAGCCCGCCGGCGAAGTAGAAATCCTCCATCAGGTAGGCCGCACCACTCGGGCGAACATTCGCGATCACCGGAACCTTGCGGCTGGCGATCTCGAAATCATCAAGACCGATGTCGTGGCCGGCCCGGCGTGCCATGGCGATAAGGTGAATCACGGCATTCGTCGAGCAGCCCATCGCCATGGCGACCGCGATGGCGTTCTCGTAGGCGGGGCGCGTCTGGATTTTGTCGGGCGTGAGGTCCTCCCACACCATCTCGACAGCCCGGCGACCAGATTCCGCGCACATGCGAATGTGATTGACGTCAGGAGCGGGAATGGAAGAGGCTCCCGGCAGCGTCATGCCGATGGATTCGGCAATTGCCGTCATGGTACTGGCGGTACCCATGGTCATGCAGTGCCCATGGCTGCGGGCGATTCCGCCCTCCACCTCCACCCAGTCTTCCTTGGTGATGTTTCCGGCCCGGCGCTCATCCCAGTACTTCCAGGCGTCCGACCCCGAACCCAGGACCTTGCCCTTCCAGTTTCCGCGCAGCATCGGACCGGCGGGAATGTAGATCGACGGCAGATTGACGCTCGTCGCGCCCAGGAGCAGACCCGGAGTGGTCTTGTCGCAGCCGCCCATGAGGACGACACCGTCCACTGGATGGGAGCGAATGAGCTCTTCCGTGTCCATGGCGAGCATGTTGCGGTAGAGCATGGTGGTCGGCTTGACGAAGTTTTCCGACAGGGAGATCGCAGGCAGCTCTATGGGAAAGCCCCCGGCTTGGAAGACGCCTCGCTTTACATCCTCGACGCGCTGCTTGAAATGGGCGTGGCATGGATTGATGTCGGACCAGGTGTTGATGATCGCTATGACTGGTCGGCCTGACCAATCCTCCGGGGCGTAGCCCATCTGCATAATGCGAGAGCGGTGGCCGAACCCGCGCAGGTCATCTGGAGAGAACCATCGCGCACTACGGAGGTCTTCCGGCTTTTTGGTCTTGGATGTCATATGAGTAACGTCGCGCCTGTGGTGTCGATGTGGTCGGGATCGGAAAGGAGGACGATCAGCCTTCCTCCTGAAAGGCTTCTTCACGTTTCTGGCGAACAGCCGGAGCCAAGATCGTCGCAAGGAGAACGAGAGCTATGATCAGCATCGTCGCGCTGATCGGACGATTCAGGAACACCGTGGCGTCTCCCTTCGCAATCAGCATGGCTCGCCGTAGGTGCTCTTCCATCATCGGCCCGAGAATGAAGCCGAGCAGCATCGGGGCCGGCTCGCAATCGAGCTTGCGGAAGATGTAACCGAGGCACCCGAAGATCGCCATCAGATAGACGTCGAAGGTCGCGTTGTTGAGGCTGAACACGCCGATGGCGCAGAAGACCAGAATGGCCGGATACAGGAAATGATACGGCACCGAGATCATGCGCACCCACAGCCCGATCAGCGGCAGGTTGAGCACGAGCAGAAACAGGTTGCCGATCCACATGGAGACGATGAGCCCCCAGAACAACACCGGCTGCTCCGTCATCACCGAAGGCCCTGGCTGGATGCCTTGCATGATCATGGCGCCAATCATCAGGGCCATGACCGGATTGGATGGAATACCGAGCGTCAGCATCGGAATGAAGGAGGTTTGCGCACCAGCATTGTTGGCGCTCTCAGGCCCTGCAACGCCTTCAATCGCACCATTGCCGAACTGCTCGGGATGCTTTGAGACCTTCTTCTCCAGCGTATAGGCCGCGAAGGATGCGAGCATCGCACCACCACCCGGGAGAATGCCGAGCATGGATCCGAGGACCGTGCCGCGCAGGACAGGCGCTGCGAGCCGCTTCACGTCCTCCCTCGTCGGCATGAGTCCCGTTACGGTCTTCGACATGATTGTGCGCGTCGACTCGTTCTCCAAGTTTCCGATGATCTCTCCCAGGCCGAACACCCCCATGGCGACAATGACGAAATTGATGCCGTCGGATACCTCCGCGAAGCCGAAGGTGTAACGCACCGTGCCGGAGTTCACATCGGTTCCAACCAGACCAAGGATGAGTCCAAGGATGATCATGCCGAAGGCATGCAATAGCGAACCATGCGCCAACACGACCGAGGCGATGAGACCGAGGACCATCAGAGAAAAGTATTCGGCGGGACCGAACTGCAAGGCAAGATCGGCTAGCGGAGGAGCAAAGACCGCAAGAAGGACGGTTGCGACAGTGCCCGCGAAGAAGGAGCCAATGGCCGCCGTTGCCAGCGCCCTCCCCGCCTTGCCTTGTCGAGCCATCTGATAGCCGTCGAGCGCGGTCACGACGCTCGAAGATTCACCCGGCAGATTGACCAGGATCGCGGTGGTTGAACCGCCATACTGCGCGCCATAGTAGATTCCGGCGAGCATGATCAGCGCCGACACTGGCGGCAATCCAAATGTCACGGGCAGCAGCATCGCAATGGTTGCGGTCGGCCCAAGCCCCGGCAACACGCCGATCGCGGTGCCGAGAAGCACCCCGATCATGCAATAGGCCAGGTTCCAGAAGGTCAATGCGGTCTCGAGGCCGAGCCACAGGTTCGAAATCGTTTCCATCGCTTCCACCTACTCACCGAACCACGAGCCGACGAGCGGCATCGGTACGCCAAGGGCTTTCACGAACACGAGCGAGCAGAAAGTGACCAGAATGATCAACCCAGCTGCAGCTTTTAGGTCGAGACGGAAGTTCTGACTCGCAGTTGCACTAATCAGGATGAGCACGACCAGGGCGATCACGAGTCCCGTAGTGGGAAGCAGTAAACCGAAGAGAGCGGTCGACCCGACAACGAGTGCCAAGGACTTCCAGGAGACAGCGCCGACGGCCTCACCCTCCTGCGTGAGTGCGCGCGCCGCGGAGATCAGGCCAATCAGCATGAGGATGACGCTGAGAGCGGTGGGGAAATAACCTGCCCCCATGCGCCCTGCGGTACCCATGGGATAATCGCGGCCGATCCAGAAGGCTGCAGCGCCAAAGGCAACGTAGAGCACACCAGCCCAAAAATCTTTCTTCTGGAGCACGTGTGACATCACGAGCATCCTCCCGGTGAAATAACGATGAACGGTCCTGGCGCCGCTGACGGGTGCAATGGCCGCACAGGCACCAGACAAACGGCGACGCTCTCAGCAATTCAAAGTTCTCAATGCGGGGCAGCCTTCTCGGCCGCCCCGTCAGGCCTGCTTACTGGTCGGCCGTGATCTTTCCTGCCTCAACCACGGTCTTCCAGCGGCTGATTTCCTGGCTCAGAAACTCCGAGAACTGGCCACTCGTACTGGCGACGACCTCGAAGCCGATATCGCTAAACTTGCCCTTCACATCGGGCGAGTTCAGAGCGGCCGTCAGCGACTTCTCGAGCTTGCCCTTCACATCGGCCGGTAGGCCCTTCGGCGCAGCAACAGCCTGCCAGGAATACACTTCGACGCCCTCGATGCCAGCTTCCTCCATGGTCGGTGCGTCCGGGAAGGCAGGGTTCCGCTTGTCAGCCGTGACGGCCAGAAGCTTCAGCTTGCCGGCTTTGATATGATTCGACACGGCGCCGAGATTCTGGAACGACACGTCAGCATGTCCGCCGATCAGGTCGGTTATGGCGGGAGCGCCGCCCTTGTACGGCACGTGGACCCCAGTGGTGCCGGTCTTCTGCCAGAACAGGGCCGCTGTGAGGTGGTCGGAGGAACCCGCGCCGGACGATGCGAATGTAACCTTCTCGGGGTTTTTCTTAAGGTATTCGACGAGTTCCTTGACGTTATTGGCCGGGAAGTTGGGATTGGCGACTAGGACGTTCGGCGTACGCACCGCGACCGTGAGCAGATCGAAATCCTTGATCGGGTCGTAGGGCAGGCTCTTGTAGAGAACCGGGTTGATGGCATAGACGCCGATCGAGCCGACAAGCAGGGTGTAGCCGTCAGGTTTGGCCTTCGCGACCTGCCCCGCTCCTAGGGAGCCGTTCGCGCCGGGCTTGTTCTCGACCACGACAGGCTGACCAAGGCTCTCCTGCATCTTCTGGGTGGTCATGCGAGCCGTCGTGTCGGATGCCCCACCGGCCGGGAACGGCACGATCACCGTCACGGGCTTCTCTGGATACCCGGCCGCGAAAGCGGGTGCATAGATCGCGATGCCAATGGCCGCGGCGGACAACAGTTTCAGCGCCCTCATGCGCTTCCTCCTTTGATTTGGGTTGTTTGGCGATCACCCGTCTCTGGCGGGCTTGCGGCTGGGAGTCCCAGCAGGACCGTTGGAAACTAAAACGCTAATGCATTAGTCTGTCAACTTGTATTCTGATGCAACTTTCTGATGTAATGACACTTTGATCGATCGGGCTGAAATCCGAGAAAGGACAGGGAGATGGATAACCTAACGGTGACCTCGTTACGCCCCCGGGATAGGTCGCGCCACGCAGCGCCGCAGGTTTTCGAGCATTTGCGCGAATCCATCCTCTCTCTCGCGCTGGCTCCAGGAACGGTGCTGAACCGCCTTGCCCTCCAGAAGGAATTCGGCCTCAGCTCAACTCCGATCCGGGATGCCCTCCTGAAGCTCCAGGAGGAAGGCTTGGTGGAGATCTTCCCACAGCATGCCACAGTGGTCAGTCCGATTGATCTGCCCCTTGCCCATCAGGCGCATTTCCTTCGCCGTTCTCTTGAGCTCGAGATCGTGCGGACTCTGGCGCTCACGCCCGATCGAAGATTGGTCGCGAGACTCCATGGCTTCCTGGCCCAGCAGCAGGCTCTGATGGAAGCCGAAGATTTCGAGGCCTTTACGATGGCCGATCACGCCTTCCACCAGCATCTCTACGAAGCGGCCAGGATGCACGATCTATGGACGCTCGTGCGCAGCCGTAGCGGGCATATCGATCGCCTACGCCGGCTGCATCTCCCTACTCCGGGCAAGGCTCAAAACATTGTGCATCATCACAGGCTGATCGTGCAGGCCATCGCTGACGGCAAACCTGACGAGGCGCAACAGCAATTGCGGGAGCATCTCTCCGGGACATTGTCTCATGTGGACGAGATTAAGGCTAAGTTTCCCGGATACATTAGGGCATGAACCGCTCCTGCTCCTCGCAATCGCAAGTCATTCCGGCATCCCTAACAATGCGACTGCCGTAAACTGAAATGCTCCCGGTTGGATATCGCAGTATGTCGGCTCAGGATCAAACTCGGACCTTCCCGTCGCAAGTTCATACCGCGGCGCGAAAGGATGCTTGCAGTGCCAAGCAAGACAGACACAACTTGTCCCGGTCAGATCGTTCGCCGAGACCCGGGCAGGATCGAGCACACGGATGCGCCGGCCCGCCCCACCGGTCCGCCTGGCTCGGAAGCGCACGTTTGGGCCAACGCGTTTGACCCAACCGTCGTTTTCACACCGGTTGCTCGCCTGGATACTCGCCCGTGCTAGGGTCAAGCTGTCATCGCCAAGGCTGTAGTACAGCGTCTCAGACTTGGGCGATACGTTCTGGGCCAGCATGTGCACCGTGCCGGCACCAATCACCAGGTCCCTCCGCCATTCGTCGCGGCTCGCCTCAGGGCCAAGCCCCAGCGGAGCCACCGCAATCTGCCCCTGGTGCTTGATCCGCGCCATGGCCAGACCGCTCGTGACATAGTCCAGTAAGCGCTCGACAAACGGCACAAATCGAGCAGCAACGCGATATTCAAAGCGCCCGAAAGCGTCTAGCGGCGGCACTCACTCATTCTCTACCCCGGCTCTTCTCGAATGGCTTGCAGAGCGTTCCGGACGCTCCTAGGCCTCAAAACATCTGACATTACTTTCCCATACTTCCTCGCTTGGGTGTCCAATCCAGATTTACTTGGCGTCTCAACTTGGGATCTATGAGCCGATTGGGTCGAGGAGAGCTTACCGACATCGCCATGCAACTCACCCGAGGCATCCAGCAGGTGCAGAATGTCCGCAACGGGGCAAACCGGTTCTTTGGGACGGGTCGTTTCGATGTCCGCTCACCCGCGAATGCAGCAACTTGATCCTCTCCCGCCTCGTGCGATTTCCTGTCCAACGGCATCTTTACGGCAGGAGGTAGAAAGTTGGTTAGGTGCCACATGGTTGTCCTCCACAGGCGGATGGCCCTTACGAGCATCCTCCTAAAGCGCCAGACGAGCCCAACGAACAAAACCTGTTCAAACCGATTGTCTGCTTAATGCCAGCTAGGCCTTGCCGCTGGAGGCGGATCCTCCCGCCGGTCGGAGGTGCACCAGGAGGGCTAGATGAGATTGAACCACTTCAGCATGACCGGTGCCGCAATCGGGCGGATTGAGGCTGCGGAGTGGCTCGACAACCCTGCTTTCCAGATCGCCAATGCTCTCGCTCTGCCCCAGCGCCTCGCCGGGACACCAGGGAGGAGGATACGCAACGCGCTGCACGGCACCTGGTACGGGCATCCCGTGCACCCGATGCTTGTCACAGTCCCGATTGGAACCTGGACGTTGGCTCTCGGACTAGACACGCTCGGGGCGCTCGGGGCGAAACACGGCCGGGAATATGATAGAGCTGCCGATCTCGCTGTGCAGGCTGGAGCCGCCGGCGCGGTTGCGGCCGCCGCCGCAGGTCTGATGGACTGGCAGCAGACGCACGGACGTTCCCGCCGGGTAGGCCTCGCCCATGCTCTCGTCAACAGCACGGCGCTCGGCCTTCAGCTCACCTCCATTGCCCTCCGCCGGCGCGGACGCCGCAGAGAAGGACGTATCGCAAGTGCCGCTGCCTGGAGCGTGATGTTCATCGGCGCCTATCTGGGCGGGCACCTCGTCTACCGACGCCGCCAGGGTGTCGATCAGGCCGACCACAGCGTCGAACCGCGCAGCTTCGCGCCCGTTCTGCCTGCCGCTGAGCTCAGGGAGGGGCAGCCGCGGAAGGTCGAAGTTTGGGATGCGCTGGAGCGAGCGCATATTCCCGTTGTCCTCGTACGGCAACGCGGACGCACCTTCGCCATGGGGGCGCGCTGCTCACATATGGGAGGTCCCTTGGATGGAGGGTGGCTTCTGAAAGGTGGCCTCGTCTGCCCGTGGCATGGCTCGCGCTACGACCTTGAGACAGGACAGCCGCTGGACGGCCCATCGACCTGTCCGCAGCCGCTGTACGATGTGCGTGTTCGCAATGGCGTCATCGAGATCAAGCGGCAGCAGGAACCCGGCGCGGCGGCGGTGACACCGGAAGACATTGAGCACGCATCCCAGGTGGAGCAATCTACGACAGCAGATACTCCTCTCGGCCGGAAGGCGGATGAGGTGCTGTTCGAGCATCACGAACTGCTGCGAAGTATGTTCCGGCGGATCGAGGACATGGCGCCGGATGATCCGCAGCGCCGCGACCTGATGCGGACCCTTGCGTCCGAACTTGAGATCCATGAGCATGTCGAGGATGCGATTTTTTATCCAGCGGTCCGACCGGTAAGCGAGGATGTTCCAGTGGCTTACGCGGAGCACCAGCAACTCGCCGACCTGCTGGCCGCGACACTGAAGCTCCCGACCTCCAGCCCCGATTTTGACGAGTATCTGCGGGCTCTGCACAAGGCCGTCGACCATCATGCCTCTTCTGAGGAGCATTCGATGTTCATCGAGGCACAGCGTCTGGGTGATCGCCGGCTGCGTGAGCTCGGTCATGAGCTCGAGACGATGCTCGAAGAACAGCGAACCTCGCGTTTCCAGTGCGCCTTCCGGGAGCTGAAGATCAGTCTCCTGGCCCAGGCTGGCAGGGAAGCCTGAACGCATCGGTGGAGGACAGCATCGAGATCGCCAACCTTGCAGGCGAGTGAGGATGGCTGCCTCAATGGGCCATCATCCACGTCTCGAAACTGCGTAAGGTTCGGTTCGAGCTGAAAAGTAGCAGATTTCAACTGAAACGAAGTGCACTTGCCGCATCATGGGCCGGCCAAGGTGTTTATTCCGAGAAGGGGCAGGAGGAGACGTTCCAGTAGGCGGGAACGCTGATCAGAACGGAGATTGATGACGGCATTCGAGGCTCAGGAGCTTCGGCGATGAACCGTATTGTTTGCGGCACTAGTTTGAGACAGCTCCAACGTCGCCCTAAGTGCTGTTCAGTAATACGTGCAGATCGAGGAGCAACCGTGCTGTCGCGCAGAGGGTTTATACAGCTTAGCGGATCACTTCCATTCCTGAGTGCCGCGTCGCGGGCCAACTCCGCCCCGGGCAGCTTCTATTACAGAGGTCCTCCGAGCGACCACTTCGACGGGCGCCGCTTCTTCAACCCTGGTGGAGAACCCTCCCGCAGTTTCGTTGACTTCCTGCACTGGCAGCTCACCAAGAATTCTGTGCCTTGGCCTGAGGTCTACCCGAGCCCTTTCCAGGATCGGCCTCCACTACGGGTCGGAAAGCGTGATCTGCGCATCAGCTTCGTCGGGCATTCAACCTTCCTGATCCAGATTGCCGGCCATAACATCCTCACGGATCCGATCTGGTCCGAACGAGCCAGTCCTGTACCGTTTGCTGGACCTCGGCGACACAATCCGCCCGGCATCCCGTTCGAGAGCTTGCCGCAGATCGATACGGTGCTCATCTCACATAATCACTATGATCATCTGGACCTCCCTACCCTCGCACGTCTCTGGGAGCGGGATCAGCCGAGGATTGTGGCCCCGCTTGGTAACGACACCATCATCCGAGCGCAGCATCCTGAAATTGCGGTGACAGCTCTGGATTGGGGTGATCGCTTTGCGCTCGCTCCAGGGCTCCAGGTTCTTGTTGAGGCGGCCCATCACTGGTCCGCTCGGGCCACCAACGACCGCAATCACGCGCTGTGGGCATCCTTCGTGGTGCGCGCCAGGGGGCATTCCGTCTACTTTGCCGGCGATACGGGGTATGGCGGCGGCCGACACTTTCGCGCCATTGCAGCCCGACATCCCCGCCTCGACGTTGCCCTTCTCCCTATCGGGGCCTATGAGCCCCGCTGGTTCATGGCGCCCAATCACATGAACCCTGAAGAAGCGGTTCGCGCGTTCCGCATTCTCAAGGCGAAGTTCGCCTTAGGTTACCACTGGGGAACCTTCAGGCTTACCGATGAGGGCGTTGACGAGCCACCTCAAGATCTTGCCACCGCACTTAGGGCGCAAGGAATTTCCGTCCGGCGCTTCGCTGCGATGCGACCAGGTCAGGTCTGGGCAAGCTGATGCGGGTGCAAAGTTCCCAGGGTGTCACGCGCAGTTCAATGGCGTGGCGCGACTAAGGTTTGCTCGCACTCGCACGCGAAAAAGGACAGCGAATGGGAGCATCTCGCTCAGTCCCCGGTTCGGCAGATTGTCGATTGCCCCGCGCGGGTTAACGTTGCCTCATGCCCTTTAATCCAGAACGTTATGTCCCCCTGCGTATAGCGGCCCCCATCCGCCGAGATCGTTTGCGTGAGGATCGTCTGGGTCGAAGATCCGTCAATGGCGAGCTTGACCGTTCCCAAGGAGGAACTCGGGGGAGAGAACCTGGCCTGTAGCCTTGTGCCGTCCGTACAGGTGTAATGGACAGGTTTAGCGTCTTGGGCAATTGCGCCTGGGCCGTTCACCGCTATCGCCGCAACCCATATTGCCTTGGCCAAGACAGGAGCTCCTCTGTTCATGAGAGCCTCCCTTAGCCACTTGCCAGCCGCATTCCGCAACGCGGAACCGCTACGATTCTGCCATCCCGGGCCGTTCTGCTGGAAGCATTCGGGTACATCTTGGTCGATGCGCAAGGTGGCGGCCGGCTCAGATCCGGGATGGATGAAGCATTCGGAGCCTTCGACCGTCTTTGTCGGCGCATTGTTGACGGTGACCTCCGCAGCCCCCGAATGATCGGACGGGCTGCATCCTCCCAGTGATGGCGACATCTGCCTCCCTGTTGAACGCTGCCGTTGGAGCAATCTCGCCCAGGTTCTGTCGTACCATAAAGCCTGACCCGGATCAGACCAGGACGGTCACTGCACCTGTCCGAACGTCGCCTTGGGCCGGGCTCGGGGCCCTCCGGGTTGGGTCTCACGTATGCCAACTGCTGACGTTCAATCGGTCTACCCAAATGTCGACCCGCTGAATGTCCAGTGATCAGTACCAGGCTGGTCAACCGCCTGTCGTTCCATTCTCCGAAGCTCCGTCTGCCGCACGGCTCGGCCAGTAGCCGGCAAGGCTCGTTCCATCCCGCTCCCCCCAACCCTGACGGCTGGCCTCATCATACACCGAGAGAACCCGTTCGGCGACGGGAAGCGAAAATCCAAGCTCCAGTCCCTCCGCGATCATGTTTCGAAGATCCTTTCGGAACGAGTCGACATCGAAGGTCACAGGCTGAGGATCCTCGCCGCGCATCCCTTTGGCAACCATGGGGCCCCGCGCCTTCAAGATATTGGCACCACCGGACGTATCCGAAAACAGGTCCACGATCCGCTCCGGCTCGATTCCGAGATGGCGGCAAAGCGAATAGGACTCGCCAAGCGCCTGGTAATAGACCACCAACGGCAGGTTAACGGCCAGCTTCAGGCTTGCGCCTGCCCCAACGGGCCCGGCATGCTCCACGCGACGGCACAACTGATCGAGGACTGGACGCGCCCGAGCCACATCGTCCGGTGCTCCACCCACAAGACCGATCAGCCGCCCTTCACGGGCGGGCCCGGTGGAACCGCTCACCGGGCATTCCACATAAACTCCTCCCTTCGATGCGATCCGTTCGGCCAGAGCACGCTGGGTCCTGGGCCGTACGGTGCTCATCTCGATAAACAGCTTGCCCTCCACGTCGGTGGTCAGAATACCATGCTTTCCGCCGAAGACCGCTTCCAAGGCGTTCGAATCCAGAACGCAGGAAATGATCGCCTCGGATTGTTCGACGACCGCAGCCGGCGATTCACCGAGAACCGCACCAGCCTCGACAAGCGTCTTCGCTTTGCCGGGAGTGCGGTTCCAAACCACGAGATCGTGTCCGCAACCCTGAAGGCGCATTGCCAGGGCAGCGCCCATACGGCCCAATCCGATGATGCCAATCCTCATTGTCGTCTCCCGGTCCTTCCCATGCTCCTGATATTGACCTCATGGCGAAGGGGCGGCAGGGCTGAGCAATGCCGCCCCTCCATGTGCTGTGTCGAATAAGCTAGCGTTGCTCTTTCCAGCTCCTGACGAGTTGCTCCTGCTGGCCAAGGCCCTCGATGCCCAGCCGGACACGGTTGCCGGGACGCAAATAGACCGGCGGCTTCATGCCCATGCCGACGCCAGGAGGAGTGCCGGTCGCGATCACGTCGCCCGGCTGAAGGCTCATGAACTGGCTGAGATAGCTCACCAGGAACGCAACGCCATAGACCATGGTCTCGGTGCTGCCGTTCTGATAGCGCTTTTCATCCACCTCCAGCCACATGCCCAGGTTCTGTGGATTGGGGATCTCATCCCGCGTCACGAGCCAGGGGCCGACCGGGCCGAAGGTGTCGGCGCTCTTACCCTTGGTCCACTGTCCTGAACGCTCGATCTGGAAGGAACGCTCGGAAACGTCGTTGACGACGCAGTAGCCCGCAACATGATCGAGCGCCTGCGCCTCGTCCACGTACTTGGCGGCCTTGCCGATCACGATGCCAAGTTCGACCTCCCAGTCGGTCTTCTCCGACCCACGCGGAAGCTCGATGCCGTCATTTGGACCGCAGATTGCGCTGGTCGCCTTCATGAAGATGATGGGCTCGGGCGGCACGGCCATGCCAGACTCGGCCGCGTGATCGGAATAGTTGAGGCCAATGCAGATGAACTTGCCGACCTGACCTACACAGGGACCGATGCGCGGATTGCCATCGACTCGCGGCAGCGTGGCGGGATCAATGCTGCGCAGCCGCTCGAGCCCTGCGGATGAAAGCACGTCACCGGCAATATCCGGAACGATGCCAGAGAGATCGCGGATGCTGCCATCCTGTGCGAGGAGGCCGGGTTTTTCTTGCCCGTGAGGGCCGTAGCGCAGCAGCTTCATGAGATTTCCTTGCTCCTGTGATTGAAGGAAACTGAGATGTTTCGGGTTGGATGGGATGAGCGGCCCGAATGGCTTTCCGCCCTGTCAGTCTAGCGGCGGGTCGAGCCTGATCTTTGGAGAGGGCTGAATCTGATCTTCGATGTGCCTGAGTGTCGTCTGATAGTGCTCGATGAGCTGCTCGACGGCAAAATCCGTCTTGCGGTCAAGCGCGGCCTCCATGAGCCCACGGTGCTCCTCCAGGGTATTCCGGTAGCGCTTCGAAGAGGCCACGGAGATGAAGCGATATCTCTGCGCCTGATCCATCAGGTCCTTGCAGATGTCGACCATGATCGAGGAGCCGCACGCTGCAATGAGGGCGAGATGGAAGGTCCGATGCCGCTCCTCCCAGGCAGGGTTGGTGCTTGTATCCTCCTCGGACAACTTCCAGGGCGTGCGTGAGAGGTGATGGAACGCCACGACGATGCGTTCCTCCCAGACCTGATCACCGTTCTTGATCGACTCCTCAAGCGCCTTCCCCTCCAGCCAGCACCGGGTCTTCACCAATTCGCGCCAACCCTCGATGCTGACTGGCGGCACGAAGAAGCCACGCTGATCTTTTCGCTCGACAAGGCCTTCCGAGGAGAGGCGGTTGAGAGCTTCGCGAACAGGGTTGAGGCCAGCCCCGTAGCGCTCTGAAACGAAATCGATCAGGAGTTTCTGCCCTGGCCGTAATCCGCCATTGAGGATGTCCTGGCGAAGCCTCTCGTATACCGAGGTTGCCGCAGTAATTTTTTCGATCTTGTTCATGACGCAACCTGCACAGATATAGGTTCAGGCGGAATGCCACCGACGGTGGATGGCGGTCAATCGCCGGAACACCACTCCCGTCCTTATTGCGCAAGGGTTTCTTCCGTGACGCTCTCCTTATGCCAGAAGACGAACCGGCGTTGGGCCCAAGCCACGATCCAGAAGGTCGCCAGTCCAAGCAGGCTCAGGTAGATGATCAGCGAGAACACGCGCGGGGTGTTGAGCTGGGCGGCCGCCACGCGGATCAGCTCGCCGAAGCCCTTGCCGCCACCGAGGAACTCGCCCACCACCGCGCCGACGACAACGAGCACCGCGGCATTCTTCAGGCCCGAGAAGAAGTGAGGCATCCCGATGGGCAGCTTCAGCTGCACCAGGGTCTGCCAACGGCTCGCCCCCATGGTCTTGAACAGCATGCGGGCGTTCTGATCGGCCGCATGCAGGCCCGCCGCCGTTCCAACGATTACCGGGAAGAAGGCGATGAAGGCTGCAAGCGCCACCTTGGATGCAATGCCGAAGCCCAGCCACGACACGAACAGCGGAGCGAACGCCACCTTTGGCATGGTGTTGATCGCGACTAGGTAGGGCATGACGGCCCGCTCACCGAATGCGGTCTCGCCCACGAGAACGCCGAGGCCAAAGCCGAGAACGACGGCGATTAGGAAACCGAGGGCGACCTCCTGCGTGGTGATCCAAAGGGCCGCGAGCATGTAGTCGCCCGTCAGCAGGTTCTTGCCGACCACGAACAGATCCTCGATGGTCTCCAGGGGGGATGGTAGAATGATCGGCGAAACCAGCTCTACGAAATAGACGATCTGCCACACGATCAGAAAGGCGATCAGAAGTGCCAACATCGACACCCAGCGGGGAACCCGGTCGATCCAGGAAACATGTTCCTTCCAAATCGTCTGTTCGGGAATCGCGGAGGCAACGACTTGTGCTTGTGTCATTGGAACGCTCCCTTGTCGAGATGATTGCGAATGCGGTGGACGAGCGTGCCGAAACGCGGATCGGACATCATGTCCAAGGTTCTGGGTCTGGGCAGGTCTACGGTAATGGCCTCGACGAACCGTCCCGGGCGGGGCGACATCACGTACACCACGTCGGAAAGGATCACCGCTTCAGGAATCGAGTGGGTCACGAGGAATGACGTGGCATTCCGTTCGAGACAGATCCTCTGCAGTTCCATGTTCATGAAGTCACGGCTCAACTCATCGAGCGCGCTGAACGGCTCGTCCAACAGCAGGACCGCGGGCTCCGTGATCAGCATCCGGCAAATCGCCGCGCGCTGCGCCATTCCACCGGAAAGCTCGCTCGGATACACGTTCTCGAAGCCCTTTAGACCAACGAGATCGAGAAGCTGGCGCGCCTGATCATGCTTGGCGCGGGCTGCCGCCTTGCCATCGCGGATCTCGATGGGGAGAACGATATTCTCGATGGTGGTGCGCCACGGAAACAGGGTCGCCTGCTGGAACATCATGCCGATATCCCTGCGGGGACCCATCACAGGCTTGCCCTCGAGAACGACACTGCCGGATGACGGCGGCTGCAGGCCTGCCATGATCTTGAGCAGGGTCGATTTTCCGCACCCGCTCGGTCCGATGATTGACGAGAAGGTGCCCTCCCGCAGCACCAGATCCACCTTGTCGAGCGCCTGCACATTGCGTCTGACGAAAGTCTTGCTCACGCCGCGCAGTTCATACACCGGTCGGCCCAGGAGGCCGGCCGGAGCAACAGCTTCCCCAGCTATTGAGAGCACCGCCATTACTTCGAACCCTCGTTCCAAGCGTCGACGAATTGATTGGTGTATGCAGCCTTCGGATTCGATAGCGGTGCCTTCAGAATGCCCGATTCCACGGCGCTCTTGTGCCATTGCTCCCAATGCTCCGGTGGCTGATAACCCCAGCCTTTGGACTGATCGAACGGTGTGATCCGGTCCTTGACCTGCTCGAACAAGGCAGCCGACAGCTTGGCATCCTCGCCTTCCTGGGGATTCCCGGCCTTGGTGTGCTGCAGAACCTTTTCCTTGTTCTCAGGCTTCAGACCGAACTCCGTCGCCTGGACGAGGACACGGCCAAATTTTTCGACGGTCTCCGGGTTCTGATCGATGAAGGATTTCATCGCCGCGTAGCCATTCCCGAAGTAGCTCAGATATTGCTCGGGCGTGATCTCCCGCAAATCGATCCCGCGCGCCTCCATGATGGCTGCATCGCTCACGGCCGCGGCGTAGGCCTTTATGTCACCTCGCAGGAAGGCTGCCGCAGCGAGACCTCCGTCACCGACGGGCAGGAAAGTGTAGTCCTTGCCTTCCTGCATGTTCAGATCCGACAGGATCGCGCGGGTGAAGCCGACTTCTGCGCCATCGGCCGTGCCGACGCCGATAACCGCCCCTTTGAGATCGGATGGAGACTTGATGGCGGATTTCTCAGGAACGACGATACCGAAGACCGACTTCGCAAAGTGGTTGTAGATGAACACCACATCGACACCACGGGCGCGCGCTGCCAGAACCGGAGCCGGACCGGGCTGTCCGATTTGGGCCTGCCCGGCGGACATAGCCTGAAGAACTTGGGAAGAGCCGTCCACGGCCTCGACTTCAACCTCAAGTCCTTCCTTCTCGAACATCTTCTCACCGAGCGCCACATACAGCGGGAAGTTGTTGACCGCGGACGGATTCGGAAGAACCACGGTGATCTTCGTGGAAGAGTTCTGCGCATTGGCGACACTCATCGTCCAGGGGGCGAGCGCGAGCGTTACAGCTAGACCGAGAGCCTTGCTCATCTTCATCGACATTTCCTCTCCTGCATTCTGCTGCTCTTGTGGCAGTGCCTGCGTTTGATGCGGCGACTTATGATGTACGAGATACACTCCTCTGTCAAAAAATGTATGTTTTCATGGCAAGTAACTTCTCAAGTTTCGAGTCGTTACTTCTTAAGTTGAATGCACGTACCTCTTTGTCATTAGAAGCGTATATTTTGCGGTGCAAGAACCACACCGCACCTGCTAAGATATTCAGTCACATTCGCAGACAAACGTGCGATCTGGAGTGTTATGGCAATAATACATTTTTCTAGAATGATGCTTTGATGATGCATAATGTGACTGGACACCTCGGGAGAAGGTGCAACTTGGGAGGAGGAAATGATGGAAACTCATGACTGCGTGATCGCGCCGCCGGCTCGTGCTCTGCTGCCGGTAGCGGGCACATCAATGAGCTTTCCGGTGCGCAGGATTTATTGCATCGGCAGAAACTATGTCGCCCATGTCCGCGAAATGGGCGGAGACGAGACGCGCGATCCGCCAATCTTCTTCCAGAAACCCGCAGACAGCATTGTTCTCGACGGGGCCGAGATTCCCTACCCGCCCATGACGAGGAATTATCACTTCGAACTCGAATTGGTCGTGGCGATCAAGACGGGCGGTCGAGATATCCCGGTCGCGGATGCGCTCGATCATATCTACGGATATGGCATTGGCCTCGACATGACGCGCCGCGACCTCCAAATGGATCTTGGCAAGAGCGGTCTGCCTTGGGAAGCAGGCAAAGCCTTTGACAATTCCTGCCCCTGTGGTCCCATTCATCCCGTTGAAAGGGTTGGGCACGTCCTGGAAGGCTCTATCCGGCTTACCGTCGATGGTGAGGCCAGGCAGGACTCGGACTTGGGGCTTATGATTTGGAAGGTACCTGAAATCGTTGCGAATCTATCCAAGTACTTCACACTGGAACCAGGCGATATCATTCTGACCGGGACACCGGCCGGCGTTGGGCCCGTGACACCAGGAAATGAACTTGTGGGTTCGATTGACAAGCTGGGCACGCTGCGGGTGCGGATCAGCAGTTAGCCCCTCCTCTCTCCCTGGCGTCACCGACAAGGAAGTGTTGGGAGACTGACAGCACCATCCCCGACCCTCAGAGGTCGGAAATTCATCGGCAGCGTTTAGGCCGGCTACGCCACCCAGAGGAAGAGGGGAGCGAAAATCTCCTCCTTCCCAGCGTCTCTTTCGAGTCGAGGTATGAAATCGGCGAAAGCATGCTGACGTTCGAATTTTCCCGGTAAGCAGTCGAACATCCTATGGGATTCACCAAATCTTTTTTCCTGTCGATGTCACGGTCAGGCTTGATTGCGGAGGACTTCATTACGGGAGCACTGAAAAATGGTACTATCGCCGACCATTATTGCCGAACCAGGGTGCCTTGAAATCGGACCTGGATCTCGTCTCGATAGTGCCTCCGTGCAGGAGCCGGTCACGGTGCGTCTCGAGGCGCCGCAGGCCAGACCTCTTGAGATCATCCGGACCGTCCTCGGCCCGCCGCTTGCGCCGCTCGCGACAGCGGGCCTCGTCGTGGAGAAAGTGCATGTACGGCGCGCCGCCCACGCCACACAGCAAAGCGCCGCCAGCCCTTCCCGATACGGAACAGGAGCAGCCTGCAGCGCTGCACGATCTCGGCTTGGCCTCAGCGAAGAGCCGCCAGTTTGATGAGACGTCCAGGAAAGCCGCACAGGCGCTCAATGTCCCGATCGCCCTCGTGTCCTTTGCGGACGAAGCGCATCGGCCCCTGCCCGCCATGACAGGCTCGACACACGGAGCTCAGGTCACCCGCCAGACTCCACGTACGGCTTTCCAGCTAGGCCTTGTGAACGTCTGCTCTTCGCGTGGGAATGGTCGAGGATGGCGCCCCGGGTCCCTGTGCCCGGGCCTGCATCCTCACGTTCCTGCATCGGTTCGATCCCCTTCGGATTGGAGCCTCTCATCGTACCACTCGGTCAACTCGGAGGCGAAATCCTCATCCTGCGCCAATCGCACAAGGAAGGCCGAGGCCAGGAAGAAGTGGAAAGGGATGTCCGAATGATCGTCATCGAGCGTTGCCTCTACCTCGGGGCCGACAACCAATTGCCGATTGATCTGTCCACCCTCCAGACCGAGGACGATGGCGACTTGCCCGGGCTCGAGAATGACCGTGGTTTTCTGATCCTTGCTGTCGGTCACGTAGATGGCTCCCATTGAATATGATGCTGGACCTCAGCCATTAAATCCTGCGAAGGCACCCGCGTTCCCGGATCTCGCAGGCACGATGACTAATTCCCTCCCAGACTGTGCGGCTTGGATGTCGTGGCGAGCGCCCTGGACCGGCTCGCCAGAGGTCCGGCGACCGGCACCGAAACCGCTGGTGGGCATCTCGCATCCGTGCAGGTTTCTTCTGGACAGTGACGGATTCTGCCCTGCGCTCCCGGGAGCCAATGCCCGGGAGCGGGAGCATGGTATCCGGTCGGATCTTGGAAACCGCTTCGCTCACCCAGGGTCTCATTTATGCGTTTGAAGCGCCTGGGCCGCGGCGTCCGCCAGACGCCTGTGAGCCCGTGTGGTCGGATGGACCTCGTCCCAGAACAGGTGCCCCTCGCAACGACGGTGCTGATGACAGGGGGTGGTGATATCGGTGAAGCCCGCTGCGGCCGGCTCGGCACTCACACGCTCCGCCAACTGCCAGACGTCGAGCCGGTAGAGCCGCAAGCTCGAAAGATTGTCAAACTCCATGAGGGTCCGGTCGAGAGCGCTGTTGAAATGCTCTGTCAGTCTGTTCGCTGCTTCGATAGTCGCTCGGCCTTCCGCCCGCACGGCGGGCGTCATGCCGATCGCCGGAAGGTTGGGCACGAGAATGTCGGTCGCGCCCTGACGCGCCAGATCGGCCACGATGCTCTTGAGCGAGGTTGCGGCGGCCTCCGCCGCAGAGAATGCCTGAGGCTGACCGATGGCAGCCAGCAGGTCGTTGCCTCCTCCGTAAACGATGTGGAGGATCCGACCGCGCGGGCCGGACGCCCGCAGATAATCGTCTGCCTGCCCCCGAAGGCTCGTCGCGCCTGAGCGGGGGTCAAGGCGGGCCCCACCGACAGCGTAATTGCTCCCGCCTGCGCGGCTCGGCTCCAGCGGCAGTTGCAAGGTCTGCGCCAGGTACTCGACCCAGACGGGGCCGTTCGAGGCCCTGCCTGCATTGCCGTTGTCGGACAGGCTGTCACCGAAGACCACGACGTGATCGAAAGCGGGAAAGGCTTTGGCGGTGGCGTTCATGAGGACCAGGACTGCAACGGCGAGAAGGGGATGGAGAATGTTGGGCATGGGACCGCTCCGCTAGAAATCGCCACCGGAAGTCATAGGCCCTGCACGTGATCGATCAGGAACCGGCTATTGGGAATTGCGGGTACTCTTGACAGGTCGACGCGGAGGTCCTGTGCCGGCACCCGGTAGGTCATTTCCCGCGTCAGAAGGCGCATTGCCGTCTTCACCAGCTCGATAGCGATCCATTCGCCCGCGCAGCGGTGATCGGCGAAATGGTCCCCGCCGCCCTGCGGGATGAAATTGTAGGGACTCCCGTCCCAGTGCCGGAAACGCTCGGGCCGGAAGCGGTGCGGCTCCTGCCAGGAACGAGGATCGTGGTTGGTGCCGTACAAATCCAGGATGACCCACTGGCCTTGCCCGAAGCGATGCCCCCTCCAATCGAATTCCTGTAGAACTCGTCCTGCGACTACCGGAAAGAACGGGTAATAGCGACGGAGCTCCTGCACGAAGAACTCGAGGGGCTCGTCGTCGTTCGTCTGGAGCCTCTCCCGCCATTCCGGATGATCGTGCAAGGCCAAGGCTCCGAAGGTGATGTAGCGGGCGACCGCGACTGTCGGCCGCAAGACGTTGATCAGTTCCACCGCCGCCGTCGGGATGTCCAGGAGCTTTCCATCAAGGTCACGGTGCCGGGAGACGACCTGGGCCGCCACTCCGTCGGATGTCGTGGTCTCTCCCGAACGCAGCCGGTCGACGACGTCGCGAGCCCAGCGCTCGGTCCGCCGCCGCAGGAGAAGGCCGCGCCAATTCCGCGGCCCCACGGCTCCGGCTCCGTCGATCATGGCTGCGAATTCCCGTGTCCGCGTCGGAGACTCGCTCTCGGTCAATGGGATTCCGGCCCATCGACAGACCGAACGGCAAAGAATGTCCTCGACCTCCTGATGGAGCACGATCTCGTCCCGGCCCTGCCACCGTGCGATCCGGGATCGCCACTCCTCCGCCACCAGATCGGACAGGTGCCCGATCGAGGCAGGCGTCATCAGCGACATAAACATCTGTTTGCGATGTCGGTGTGCGGCGCCACCGAGAACCTGAGCGCTGCCCTGGTCCTGCAGCAGCCAGAGCGCTGATTTCGGCAATGCCTGTTTGCGGGTAAAGCGGTCAGGTTCGTAGAACTCCCTGGCGGCTTCGGCTCCCATCATGCAGATGGCTTTGGCGAGCATGATCCGTGTTTCGAAGATGTCGGATTGGAGGCGCTCGCAACGCGTTGATATGAAGGTATAACCCTCCCTCAGCATGGCCCCAGTGCTGTCCAGGCTCATTTCCCGCGGGATGGCAGACATCAAGATCCTCCAGGCGGTCCGTCACCTCTCAACAGGCCGCCAGGAGCCAGGAAGTTCCCGAACGCGTGCCAAGAACGGTCGACTCGACTGGAGAGGTGAGCAGGCGGCCGCTTCTCGGCCCCACCTCTACCAAGCGCTCTGGCCCAGGGTCTCGTCTCTCATGGAAACCAGCTTGTTGAGCTGGAGCGGATCCATGTCGAGGCGGACGGCCCATTCCTCCAGGGCCGATGAGTACAGGTAGGAGAGGAAACGTGCCGGGCTATCTGCAGCACCCTTGAGCCTCGCGAGCTCCGACACGGCCTCCTTCAGCAGGTCGAAATTACGATCGGTGATCATGGCAACTCCGCGTGCTTTTCCAGAAAACTGGGCCTCGCATCATCGCTGGCAAGAGGGGACCGCCATTCAGTCTGATCGTCAGGGACCGCTCCCATTCTCTCCCTGCTCCCTGGCTCCTGCGAGGTCCGGATGGCGGTAGCCGAGGCCCGCCCCTGCCGAAGTACTGGAACCGGCAGGAGCGAAACATCATTATGTCCTCCCGCTCCCCATCAGGGCTCTTCGACGTAGAGCTTGCCTCCACTGGCCAGAAACTCCCGGCTCTTGGCCTGCATGCCAGCCCATTGTTCCTGAGCCTCTGGACCCATGGCAGCCATTTCCGCCCGCAGATCCTGGGTGATTTTCATCGAGCAGAATTTCGGTCCGCACATGGAGCAGAAGTGCGCCGCCTTGTGCGCCTCCTTCGGGAGCGTTTCGTCGTGAAAGGCGCGAGCCGTGTCCGGATCGAGCGAGAGATTGAACTGGTCCTCCCAGCGGAAATCGAAACGCGCCCGGGAGAGAGCGTCATCCCGCATCCGTGCCGCCGGGTGCCCCTTCGCGAGGTCCGCCGCATGAGCCGCGATCTTGTAGGTGATGACGCCCGTCTTCACATCGTCCCGGTTCGGCAGGCCGAGATGTTCCTTGGGCGTGACGTAGCAGAGCATGGCCGTTCCGAACCATCCTATCATGGCGGCCCCGATGCCAGAGGTGATGTGGTCGTATCCGGGCGCGATGTCCGTCGTGAGTGGGCCGAGGGTGTAGAAGGGGGCCTCCCCGCACTCGCGAAGCTGCTTATCCATGTTGACCTTGATCTTGTGCATCGGCACATGACCTGGTCCTTCGATCATAACCTGACAGCCTTTGCTCCAAGCATACTTCGTGAGCTCACCTAGGGTCTCGAGCTCGGCGAACTGGGCGGCATCGTTCGCGTCAGCGATCGAGCCCGGGCGCAGCCCGTCGCCCAGTGAAAAGGAGACGTCGTAGGCCCGCATGATATCGCAGATCTCGTCGAACCGCTCGTAGAGAAAGCTCTCTTTGTGATGCGCCAGGCACCAGCGCGCCATGATGGAGCCGCCGCGGGAGACGATCCCGGTCACTCGCTTAGCGGTGAGTGGGACATAGGGAAGACGTACACCAGCATGAATGGTGAAATAGTCGACTCCCTGCTCGGCCTGCTCGATGAGCGTGTCCTTGAAGACTTCCCAATCGAGCTTCGCCGGATCGCCGCCGACCTTCTCCAGGGCCTGATATATTGGGACCGTGCCGATGGGCACCGGCGAGTTGCGCAGTATCCAGGAGCGGATATTGTGAATGTTGCGGCCGGTTGATAGATCCATCACCGTATCTGCTCCCCAGCGGATCGCCCAGACGAGCTTTTCCACCTCGTCCGCCGCGGTCGATACCACGGCGGAATTGCCGATATTGGCGTTGATCTTCACCAGGAAGTTGCGGCCGATCACCATCGGCTCGAGTTCGGTGTGGTTGATATTCGCCGGTATGATGGCACGACCCAGTGCCACCTCCTGTCGCACGAATTCGGGCGTGATGAACGGCGGGATCGCCGCTCCGAAGCTCTCGCCGTCGGCGATCGTCGCTTCGGCATTCTCCAGCATCGCCTCACGGCACAGGTTCTCACGATGGGCGACGTAGATCATCTCCTCCGTGATGATCCCGGCTCGCGCGAACTCGTACTGGGTCACCCTCTGCCCCGCTGCCGCGCGGCGTACGGCGCGCTCGGCCGGACAGGGCGAGACCAGCCTGTCAACCGGGACGTAGCCGTTGTCTTCCGGCTTCACCGGACGAGGTTCGGTCGCCGCGATGCCACGCGCCGCAATCCATGCCTCCCGCACGAGCGGGAGTCCATGATTGAGGTCGATGGCGGGTAGCGATTCCGTGTAGGGCCCCGAGGGATCGTAGACCCTAATCGGCGCCTCCGCATGATCGGACAACGCAATCTCGCGGAAAGGCACTCTGATGTCGGGACGTTCCTTGATCTGCGCATAGACTTTGCGCGATCCCTGGATCGGGCCGACGGTCACGGATTGGGGAACGCCGCTGGGCTTCTCGGTATGGACAGTCACTGGATCTCTCCTCCTGGGCAAAGGGAGATCCGGGCAAAGCGAGCTGAGGGATACGTGTCGTGCTCGATAGTTCCAGTCCCTCCGCCGGTATGACCCGGATCAGGTTCAAGGGTCACGGCGGATCAGCCGACTCTCAGCCCCTCACTGGGCCCCCCTCGGAACAAGGCGGATAGTCGTCGACACCTTTGCCGCTGTCAACCGCCGGCACGCTGACCGGGATGACGCTTGTCAAACCGAAGCGGAAGGTTTAATGCGGTCGTATCTCCTTGGGGTGCCCGAACGGGCTGAGAGGTCTCGAAGACCAACCCATCGAACCTGATCCGGATCATGCCGGCGGAGGGACTGCGAGATGACGAGAACAACTGCGTCCGGACCGGACGCCCACGATCTTCCAGCGCTGGCCGGCCTCCTGCTCGATCGCCTTCGCAGCGAGCGTATCCGTGTGCATGCGATAACGAACTCAGTGGCGCAGGCCTTCACGGCAAACCTGCTGCTGGCTGCGGGCGGCATTCCGTCCCTCACCGTCGCACCGAACGAGGTGCCCTTTTTCACGCAACGCTCCGATGCGCTCCTCGTCAATCTCGGGACACTCGACGGTGAGCGTCGTGAAGCGATTTCCCTGGGAATTGCAGCCGCTCGCGATCATGGGAAGCCCTGGGTGCTCGATCCGGTCTTCGTTGAGGCCTCCCCGTCCCGTTTGGAGTTCGCCCGATCGTGCCTTTCTCGCGCACCTCGTATCCTGCGCTGCAATGCGGGCGAGTTCAGAGCGCTTGCCGAGTGCGACGCCGGTCCCCCTGCCCTGCAAGCCTTTGCAAGATCCCATGGAACCGTCATTGCGCTCACAGGCGAGATTGACTGGATCACTGACGGCGCACGCATTGTGCGCATCCATAACGGTCATTCCCTGATGGCGCATGTCACGGCGATTGGATGCGCGGGCACAGCTCTCATCGCGGCTTTCTCCGCGTTGCATGACAATGCGCTCGAGGCAGCTGCCGCAGCCGTCCTGGTCACCGGCGTTGCCGGAGATATTGCAGGCGCGGATGCGAAGGGACCGGGCAGCTTCCAGCCTGCCTTCCTCGACGCAGTATTCAATCTCGACACCGCATCACTCGCCGCTCAAGGGAGAGTCTCATGATACCGGTCGATCTCAGACTGTACGGCATCATCGACCCGGACCGGACCGCAGGCCGCGATCCCGTCGAACTCGTCCGGCAGGTCGTCGCCGGCGGCGCGACGCTCATCCAGTACAGAGACAAGCGCGCCGACGGCAGGCGACAAGTCGAACTGGCTCGGGCTCTGAAGGAGGCGCTTCGGAAGACAGGGGTGCCGCTCGTGATCAACGACCGGGTGGATATCGCGCTGGCCGCCGGAGCCGACGGCGTTCACCTCGGACAGGATGACATGCACCCCACCGATGCACGCTCCCTGCTGGGCGTGAACGCGATCATCGGGCTTACGATCAAGACACCGGAACAAGCCGATGCATTGGTACGGATGCCAGTGGATTACGGCTGCATCGGAGGTGTCTTCAGCACTGTGAGCAAACACAATCCATCCGCGCCCATAGGACTTGACGGTCTCGCCGAGGCGGCAGCTCGAGCGAAAGCCGCCGCCGGTGCGCCAGTCGGTGCCATCGCCGGTATCGATGCCTCGAATGCGGAGGCGGTCATTGCCGCAGGCGCTGACGGGATAGCCGTCATTTCGGCCCTCTTCATGGCCCCCCACCCACGGGCCGAGGCTCAGCGACTTCGAAACGTCGTGGACCGGTCGCTCGCATCCCGGAGTATCCGCTCATGACGGCGATTGCAGTCACGATCGCGGGATCAGATTCCGGTGGCGGAGCCGGCATCCAGGCGGACATCAAGACTTTCTCGGCCCTCGGGGTCTATGGTGCCAGCGTGATAACGGCCCTGACGGCCCAAAACACTCTCGGCGTCCAGGGAATTCACGACGTCCCGCCCGAATTCGTCGCGCAGCAAATCGACAGCGTCTTCTCCGATTTGGCCATCGGCGCCGTGAAGATCGGAATGTTGTCCCGACCCGCTGTGATCGAGTCCGTAGCCCATGGGCTTGAGCGCCACGCCACCGAGCGTGTCGTTCTCGATCCCGTGATGATAGCGGCGAGCGGCGACCGGTTGCTGGTTCCACAGGCCGTCGAGACCTTGAAGCAGGCTCTACTTCCGAAGGCGCTGCTCGTCACGCCCAATCTTCCTGAAGCGGCAGCGCTCCTCGAAGAGCCGATGGCCGACGATGAGCGGACGATGTGCCGCCAAGCCGAGCGGATCCTGGCGCTGGGACCCGCGGCGGTTCTGATGAAGGGAGGTCACGGGACAGGAGCGCAGAGCGTCGACATTCTCGTTGACGCGCAGGGAATGCGGCGCTTCGCGGCGCCCCGCGTCGCCACGCGCAACACGCACGGAACCGGATGCACCCTCTCTTCAGCTATCGCCGCGGGGCTCGCCAAAGGCCTTCCGCTCGCGGACGCTGTCGCAGCCGGCAAACATTTCATAGGCGCGGCCATCCGCGCCTCCTCTACCCTCGAGATCGGGAACGGGCATGGGCCCGTGCATCATTTCCATGCCTACTGGTCCTGAACTTACCCGCCGCGCGGCACTCGGCGCCGGAGCCGCCGTTCTTGCCGCGCCTGCTGTCGCCCGCGCGCAGACCCTGCACTGGCGGATGGTCACCTCTTGGCCCAAAGACCGTACCGGTCCCGGCATCTCGGCTCGTCGGATCGCCGAGCGCATCAATGCATTAAGCGGTGGACGGCTTCGGATCGATCTCTTTGCCGCCGGTGAAATCGTGCCGCCCTTCGCGGTGCTCGATGCCGTCTCGAATGGAACCGTTGAGATCGGGCACACGGCGTCGCTCTACTGGCAGGGAAGAATGCCGGCGGCAGGATTCTTCACAAGCGTACCTTTCGGCCTCGGTCCCATTGAGCATCAGGCGTGGATCGAACTGCGGGACGGACAGGCGCTTTGGGACGAGCTCTACAGCCCCCATGGCGTCCGTGCATTCCTGGCCGGCAATACGGGGCCATCCATGGGTGGATGGTTCCGGCGCAGGCTCAGTGATGTGGATGACCTCAAAGGAATGCGCCTTCGCGTCCAGGGTCTAGGAGCAGAGGTTTATGCTCGGCTGGGCGCCGTACCCATGACCGTCTCGGCCGGCGATCTCCTGCCTGCCCTCGAAAAGGGCTCAATTGACGCCGCAGAGTTCCTCGCCCCTGCAACCGACCTGGAAACGGGCCTACCCAAATATGCATCCTTCTATTATGCGCCTGGTTTCAACAAGCCGAACGGCGCCAGCGAACTCCTGATTTCGTTGGGGCTATGGGACCGGCTTCCAGCAGACCTGCGCAGCATCGTCACCGAGGCCTGCAGGGCCGAGCATACTCTTGGGCTTGCGGAAGCCTACCAGACCAATGCCGCGGCCTTGACCGAGATCCTCGGGAAATACCCGGTCACCCTGGAGGCCTTCCCCCGCCCGATCATGGAAGCAGCCCAGGCAGCATCGGCGGGATTGCTTGCCGATATCGGAGCGACCTCGCCTCTCGCCGGTCGCATCGTCGAGAGCTACAAAGGAGCATTGCAAGATCTTCGCGGCTGGTCGGCTCTCGCGGCCGATATGGCGAGAGCCAATACGCGTGCACACCTGCCAGCGCGCTGACCGGAGACCCTGAACGGAACCCGCCCTTCGAAGTCGGTTTGATAGCCTTGGAAGATGGCGCAACATCGGAGGAGATTTCCCCGTCGCCACGACAGGCTTGATCTCTGAATGTCACGGCTTGAGTTCCCTTGAAGAACCACAGGCTCCGGACAATGTCGCCTCCGAGCCCGTCATCGATGCTGTGCCGACAACGCTGTGACTGCTGGGTGGCGGGGCGGAGTTAAGGACCCTTTCGTCAGCGCAGCTAGAGCGACAGCCTGGAACGGCATAGCGGATGTGCTCTCACGTCCTCCTCAATCCCCATGGACGGCCAGGGGCGCGAACAGACGCGCTCGTCCCCTGAGGGCTGGCGACCTGTTCCGCCGGGATGTCAGATTTTATCCTGCAATGCCCTTGCTTTCGCACCTTCCAGTTAACCATATTGGGCGACATATCACCCCTATAGAGTTTCACTCAGGCTCCCCGTCAGGAAGGAGATCGCACAACCTATGTCCAGTGGAACACTCCTCCTGGTCATCGTTTTTCTTCCCTTCGTAGGGAGTTTCATCGCTGCCTTCTTACGGCAGGATGCCCGGAACGGTGCGGCTTTCCTGGCGGGAAGCATCGCGCTGTGCGCCACCGTCCTGACGGCTTTCCAGTATCCTGAAGTGAAAGATGGCGGAGTGCTGCGCCTCAGAACGGATTGGGTGCCGGCACTGGGTCTCGATTTCACCATGAGGATGAACGGTTTCACGTGGCTCTTTGCCATGCTGGTCGTGAGCATCGGCTTTCTAGTCGCGCTCTATGCGCGTTACTACATGTCTGCGGCCGATCCGGTACCGCGCTTCTTCGCTCTGCTGCTCGCTTTCATGGGTGCAATGCTGGGCATCGTGCTGTCCGGCAACCTGATTCAGCTGGTCTTCTTTTGGGAGTTGACCAGCCTCTTTTCCTTCCTGCTCATCGGCTATTGGCATCATAGTGCCAGCGCGCGCGAAGGGGCGCGCATGGCGTTGACGGTAACGGCCGCCGGCGGGTTGTGCCTTCTCCTCGGAATTCTCCTGATCGGTCATATCGTCGGCAGCTACGACCTGGATCGCGTTCTCGCCTCCGGCGCACTCATCCGCAGCAGCGATCTCTATCTGCCCACTCTGATCCTGGTCCTGCTTGGCGCCCTCACAAAGAGCGCACAGTTCCCATTTCACTTCTGGCTGCCGCACGCCATGGCCGCGCCCACGCCGGTTTCGGCCTATCTCCACTCTGCCACGATGGTGAAGGCAGGCGTATTCCTCCTCACTCTGCTCTGGCCCGTGCTCTCAGGTACGGAGGCTTGGTTCTACATCGTGGTCACTGCAGGCCTCTGCACCCTTCTCCTGGGGGCGTATGCAGCGATCTTCCAGCAGGATCTCAAGGGCCTCCTCGCCTACTCCACTATCAGCCATTTGGGCCTCATCACGCTCCTCCTGGGGCTGGGGAGTCCGCTGGCGGCGGTCGCGGCGATCTTCCACACCCTGAACCACGCGACCTTCAAGGCCTCGCTGTTCATGGCCGCCGGAATTATCGATCACGAGTCCGGCACAAGAGATATCCGCCGATTGAGCGGACTGCTCCGACATATGCCGGTGACAGCGACCCTGGCCATGGTCGCGGCGGCCGCCATGGCCGGCGTGCCCCTGCTCAACGGGTTCCTGTCCAAGGAGATGTTCTTTGCCGAGGCCGCGGCCTTTCACGTCGACTCGCTCCTCGATCATTCCTTGCCATACTTCGCCATGATGGCGAGCGCTTTCAGCGTGGCCTATTCCCTGCGCTTCATTCACGGCGTGTTCTTCGGCGAGCCCGCGACGGACCTTCCCCGCACGCCACACGAGCCTCCGCACTGGATGCGTTTTCCCATCGAGCTTCTGGTGCTGATATGCCTTCTTGTCGGCATCCTGCCGGCTTTGACTATCAAGCCGTTTCTCTCGGCGGCAGTGAGATCCGTCCTTGGGCCGGATACACCCTATTACAGTCTGGCCGTGTGGCACGGCTTCAACGAGCCCCTGCTCATGAGCGTGATCGCTCTCGTGGGCGGCATTCTCATGTACTGGCTTCTGCAAGCACACCTGGCAAAAGGAATCGAAGGCCCTCCCCTGATGCGCCGTCTCAAAGGACAGCGCATCTTCGAGCGTGTTCTGGTCGCTGTTTCCTGGCGGGGCGCGAGATCCGTCGAACGCGTGCTGGGAACCCAGCGGCTCCAGCCGCAGCTGCGGCTACTCGTGGCCTTCGCGGTCCTCGCGGCAGTGTGGCCGCTCTACCAGCACGGGTTTGAAGCGGGCCATCACGCAGGAACGGAGTTCGATCCGGCCTTCCTCCTCCTCTGGGTCGTCGGCGGCCTGTCCGCCATCGGCGCGGCGCACCAGGCCAAGTATCACCGCCTCGCAGCCACCGTGCTGATGGGTGGAGCGGGCCTTGTCACCTGCATCACCTTCGTCTGGTTCTCTGCTCCTGACCTCGCCGTCACGCAGCTCCTCGTCGAAATCGTCACAACCGTACTGCTTCTGCTCGGGTTGCGCTGGCTGCCGAAGCGCATCGAAATTTCAGGCGAAGGCCTGACCGCCGGGTTCCGGGCAAGAATGCGCCGCGCCCGAGATCTGACCCTTTCCATTGCAGCCGGAGCCGGCATCTCGCTGATCGTCTACGCGCTGCTCACGCGACCGCTTCCTGACGCCGTATCGCGCTACTTCGTCGAAAACTCTTACGACAAAGGCGGTGGCCGGAATGTCGTGAACGTCATCCTGGTGGACTTCCGTGGCTTTGATACTTTCGGTGAGATCGTCGTGCTCGCCGTGGTGGCGATCACCGTCTTCTCGCTGTTGCGCCGGTTTCGTCCTGCTCAAGAAAGCGTTCAAGCACCGGAGCAGCAGCAGAGGCAGGACGCCTATGACCGTACGGCACCGGAACGTGCGCTCGGCGACACTCTCTCCGACTATCTCACCGTCCCTGGGATCATCATGCAATGGCTCTTTCCGGTCATTGGCATGGTCGCGATTTATCTCTTCCTTCGCGGCCACGACCTGCCGGGTGGAGGATTCGCGGCCGGGATCACGATGTCGATCGCCCTCGTCCTCCAATACATGGCGGGCGGAACCCGGTGGATCGAAGCGCGCCTTCGGGTTCTGCCGATCCGCTGGATGGGTTTGGGGCTCCTCTGCGCGGCTTTCACGGGCCTCGGCGCTTGGGTGTTCGCACACCCGTTCCTTACATCACATTTCCGGTACCTGGAGTTGCCCCTTATCGGAAAAATGCCCGCCGCCACCGCTCTCCTATTCGATCTCGGGGTCTTCGCGACGGTGGTGGGTGCCACGGTGCTCATCCTGATCGCCTTGGCGCACCAATCGGTCAGAAGCCCGCGGGCGGCTCGCCCACCGCTGTCCGACCGGAAGCCCGCAGTCGTGCAGGAGGACGCATGATGGAACTCGTTTTTTCGCTTGCGGTCGGAGTCCTGACATCTTCGGGAGTGTGGCTTCTGCTGCGTCCGCGCACGTTCCAGGTCATCATCGGTCTTTCCCTGCTCTCCTACGCGGTGAACCTCTTCATCTTCGGCATGGGTCGTTTGCGGATCGGAGCGGCCCCTATTCTCAAGAGCCCTGATGCCGCCGTCCCTGCACTCTATGCGGACCCGCTTCCCCAGGCCCTGGTCCTTACCGCGATCGTGATCAGCTTCGCGATGACGTCCCTGTTCCTGGTCGTCCTGCTGGCCTCTCGCGGCCTCACAGGAACCGATCACGTCGACGGGCGGGAGGATCCGCAATGATGGGCTTGGCCGAGCATCTGATCATCATTCCGATCCTGCTGCCGCTGATTTCAGGCGCCGTGATGCTCCTCCTCGATGAGCGGCGCCGTGCCCTGAAAGGCGGGATCGGGATTGCGACGACAGTCGTTCTTCTGATCGTCTCCATCATTCTGCTGGGGATGGCGGACGCATCCCCGGCGGACACGCCCGCCTCATTCTTGAGAGTGTACTGGCTCGGGAACTGGCCCCCTCCGTTCGGCATCGTGCTCGTGTTGGATCGCCTCTCGGCATTGATGCTCACGCTGACGAGCGTGCTGGGTATTGCATCGCTCGTGTATTCCCTGGCGCGCTGGCATCGGGCGGGACCGAGGTTCCATACTCTCTTCCAGCTGCAGCTCATGGGGCTCAACGGTGCGTTCCTGACCGGCGATCTCTTCAATCTCTTCGTCTTCTTCGAAGTGATGCTCGCCGCGTCCTACGGACTTCTCCTGCACGGCGCCGGGACCCTCCGCGTCAGGGCGGGGCTTGCCTACATCGCCATCAATCTAACAGCCTCCTTGCTCTTCCTCATCGGTGCAAGCCTTGCCTATGGCGTTACGGGCACTCTCAATATGGCGGATCTGGCCAGGCGCATACCCGCCCTTGCATCGGGCGACGCGGCCCTTCTGGCGACCGCCGCGGCCATTCTCGGCACCGCCTTCCTGATGAAGGCAGGGATCTGGCCCCTGAATTTCTGGCTCCCAACGACCTATGCGGCCGCCTCTGCTCCTGCCGCGGCCATGTTCGCGATCATGAGCAAGCTCGGGGTCTATGTGATCTTGCGCATCTGGACGCTGATGTTCAGCACGGATGCGGGCCTGCTGGCAGGTTTCGGTGGAGACTGGCTGCTGTTGGCGGGCATGTTGACGATCCTCTTCGGCACCGTTGGAGTCCTGGCATCACAATCCATCCCGCGCCTCGCCGGGTGCAGCGTTCTCGTTTCCTCCGGAACTCTCATCGGAGCTCTCGGTACCGGAAGCGCCGCAGTCATCGGCCCGGCGCTGTTTTATCTGGTCAGCTCCACATTGGCGATCGCCGCCTTCTTCCTGCTGGTCGAACTGGTGGAACGAATGCGCGATCCCGGCGCCGACGTGCTTGCTGTCACGATGGAAGCCTATGGCGACGACGACGATTTCATCGAAGAGGAAGTGGGTGTCGCCATTCCCGCCACGATTGCGCTCCTCGGCGGCAGTTTCATCGCATGCGCCCTCCTTCTCGCAGGGTTGCCGCCCCTGTCCGGGTTCATCGCGAAGTTCGGCATGATGGCAGCGATGCTGAAAAGCGACGAAACGATCCGCGCGTCGACCTGGGTATTGATCGCCCTTCTGACTCTATCCGGACTCGCGACCCTGATCGCCATGACTCGAACCGGCATCACCTCTTTTTGGGCCCGCATCGATGACAGCGTACCCCGTGTCGGCATCATCGAGATGGCTCCGGTGCTCGCCCTTCTCCTGCTCTGCCTTTGTCTATCCGTCGGAGGGGGCCCGGCGATGCACTACATGCAGGCCACGACACAGGCTCTCTGGTCTCCTCAAAGTTACGTAACAGGAGTGCTCCCGGCCCATGAGGCTGGAGCACCTGGAGAGGAGAGGAGCCCATGAGCTGGCTTTTGCCCTTTCCCCTGCTCTCAGCCGTCCTCCTCCTGCTCTGGCTTCTGCTGAATCAGTCGATCTCGCCTGGTCACCTGGTTCTAGGAAGCGTGCTTTCTATAGTCGCCTCTTGGGCGATGGCAGCTCTGCGGCCCGGGAAGCCTGGAATCCGCCGCCCCATGGCGGCGCTGCATCTGATGGCCGTGGTGCTGATAGACATCTTCCGGTCGAATATCGCAGTTGGGCGGATCATCGTTCACCCGCAGGAGCCTGGCGCGAATGCGGGCTTCATGACGATACCGCTCGATATGCGCAGTCGCCACGGACTTGCGGTCCTGTCCATCATCATCACCTCGACGCCCGGCACGATTTGGGTGAACTACGATCCCGCGAAAAGCGTGCTGCTGCTGCATGTCCTCGACTTGGTGGACAAGACCGTATGGATCCGCACCATCAAAGGTCGGTACGAACGGTTGCTGATGGAGATCTTCGAATGAGCGCCCCCGTTCTTGCTTGGTCGATTCTTGCGGCCCAAGTCATGCTCGGCCTTGCCATGTGCTGCGCCACTTACCGGCTTGTTTTCGGTCCGAGAGCGCAGGATCGTATCCTGGGCATGGAGGCGCTCTACGTCATTGCGATGCTGATGCTTCTGACGTTTGGGATCCGCGTTTCCGACAGGCTCTACTTCGAGGCCGCTCTCATCATCGGCCTCGTGGGCTTCGTGGCGACTGTGGCACTTGCTAAATTCCTTATGCGCGGCGAGGTCATTGAATGAGCACGACCGGTGAATTGCCAGTCTGGGCCGCCCTTTTGACGGCCTTTCTCGTGCTAACGGGGGCCGGCGTCACCCTGATCGGGTCCATCGGTCTCGTGCGCCTCGGCAGCTTCTATGCTCGCGTACATGCCCCGACTCTCGGCACGACTCTGGGAATGGCCTGCATCCTGATGGGATCGGCGCTCTTCTTCA
Source organism: Microvirga makkahensis (assembly GCF_009830105.1). Lineage (GTDB taxonomy): Bacteria > Pseudomonadota > Alphaproteobacteria > Rhizobiales > Beijerinckiaceae > Microvirga > Microvirga makkahensis. The sequence continues at coordinate 52,185 of NZ_WURB01000003.1, read as the reverse complement.
GCGTGCTCGAGGCCCGTCCCGTGACCCACGAGATCCTGATCGCGATATTCGTCACTCTGACCACTCCGGTCACCCTGTTGCTCCTGGTCCGAGCCGCGCTTTACCGGGACCGCATCGCAGGCAGCACGGACGTCCCTCCGGCAGATGCCGGGGACGGATCGCCTCCACCTGAGAATGGATAGACGAACCTGAACTGGTCACGGGCAGCGCAAGCCGCGTCCTCGAACAGTTCCGCGCTTCTCCGGCAGATGGCTGGAGAGCGCCTGGAGCACCTTTCGGAGAAGCGGTTCCGCTTCGCCGGCGGAACGTGCCGGAAAGAAGGAGGATGTCTTTGCGGCAGTGGAAGCAACTCTAGCCAGAAGGTTCGCGCAGCCGCACGCCGGGACCTGCCTCTCCGGACGGGATCAACAGCGCCCCGCCACATTCGATCGCAGCTACGACCTGAGCCGCAATCACAGGATGCCAATCACAGGATGCAAAGAGTGTCGCCCGTTCTCGATGTTGCGGACGGTGCTGCGCGAGACATAAGCACGCTCCGCCAGTTCCTCCTGCGTCCAATTCAGCAGACCACGTGCGGCACGGCATTGTTCAGGAGACGGCAGCAGCATTCACGACGTTCCTGCCCGCACAGCTGATCGCCCCCTAGGCTGAAGCGAGGACCCGCCGCGTCGGAGCACAAGAGATTCCTGGCGGTCGGCCAACCGTGCATGCTCCAAGGTCACCCTGCTGCGTTGCGGCGCTTGCATCGACCTTCGACCCTCGTTGTCACGGCCTTCTGGTGCTCGTCGTGCTGCGGGACGTTCATCGCAGCCTCCGTGGGAGAGGCGCCGGGGAGCAAATCCCCCCGGATGATGCAGTTTCCTGCAGCCTCGCCCACCGCCGGCCGTACACCCTCGGCCGGATTGAGAAACGTCTCTTTTGACGCTCGCGGATTACCGGCAGCCCTGCCGCGCCTTGCGCATCATGGCGGTGAAGCCCCGGAGCGAGAAACTGTACGTCGTTTTATTGCCGCGCCGCGATGTCGCTTCGACGCTCGCAGTACGTCCCTTCTGAAGGGCGCGAACGAACTCGGCCTCCCGCTCGGCTCGGCGCAGCCAAGCGTATTTGCCTCGCGGAATCAAATTGAAGTTCTTGCCATCCACCCTAACGCGGATCGAAACAGGCGCGAATTCGTAACCGGCCTGCAGACTGGCTTCGGTTCGAGCCTTGCCGCGACGAAGCAGGCGGACGAACAGGGTCACACGTCCATGATCGAGACGCTCGGGCTTCTTTGATATTGCGTCGGAAAACACATAGCAGGCAGAAGCATTTCTCTCCCTGGTTTTCCAAGCACTCCAGCTTTCGTTCGAACCAAGCATGCGAGGGCTCTGCGCAAGCGCGCAGGTGCTCGAGAGGACGACGATTGCAAGGGCCGTGCTTGTGATTTTCATCTACGAGATACTCGCCTTGGTGGTTGCAGGAGGCCGCAACCTTCCAAGGCGAGGTTACTCATTGGTAAATTTCGGGACCGACGAGCTCCATCGATGGGCGAGCCGCACAAATTAGTCCTTTGACACAAGAGCTTATGACCATATCAACTGCTTGTGAACATGGTGTGGCGCTCATTGCCGGCCGGCGCGTCGCGCGAACGGGGATCCCCCTATTGTGCCTTGAGAAACCTACTCAGGTCTCTCGGCCTGCGCCGCCATGACCTTTGCGGCCCGTGTCAGGGCCAGAAGCGTCTGGGCCTGGAGCTCACCCGTGACCTCGAGTCCGGCGGCACGCTGAAAATCCTCGATTGCCTGCCGCGTCGATGCTCCGATCACGCCGTCGGCCTTGAGCTCCCCAAAACGGAGCTGCGTCAGCGCCTCTTGTGCCGCCACTATATCCTGCTTTGTAGGCCTCGGCTTGATGCGCAAGACTTCGGGCGCAACTCCTGCAGAAAGAGACAAGTCCTGCTGCGGAGCAGCCGCCAATTGCTCTCGCAGTTTCACAAGTTCAGCCTCAGCGTCCGCCTTGATGCGCTGCATCTCCGATCGGGCAACCGAGAGTTCCTTCCGCAAGGTCTCAATCTGCTCGGCACTCTCCTCAGCCTTCTGGCGCTGTGCCGCGAACCTAGCCTGATAATCCTGGAGAGCGGAAGATTGCGTGCGAACCTGCTCTTCCAGCTCTGCGTAGGTCAGGGACGAGTGGACATACGCGCCCCACCCTGCGATCCCCGCAAGTGCCAAAACAAAAACAACGATGCGCTTGGAGCTGAGAGACAACCCTCTCGACTTCGGATTCACGGTGCTTCCTTCAACGTTCAGATCTGGATTGGTGAAAACCGTTCTCGCGACAACCTAGAGATAATCGTGGTCAAACCATGACCTTGATCGCCCCTGATCCGTGAGAATGGAGATCTTGCGGATCCTTCCCGCCGCAGCCGATTGCCTCCTTAACGTTTGCCTTACCTGTCGAATGCATATGAGGGTGCCATCCTATTCCTTGCCCCCGTCGCATCGCCACTTCCAAGCCCCATTGATCCGTTCTGAGTGTGGCTCCGTGGCACCGCGCCAGCAACATGAGGAGAAATGATGTCGCCGAGGTACAGGTCAGAGCAGAGGACATTCAGCCGTATCATCATCCTGGCGCTTGCCATCGGCACTGCCTCAGGATGGGGAACGTGGTTTGTCTCCTACCGACGCTCTGACAGGGTCGAGCGGGATCTCAGGGAGCAGGTTTCCACTCTTGCACAAAGCCAGATGCAGTTGCTGCACGAACGCGAGGTCGCGGCAGCCGCAAAAGCGGATCTGATCGCCCTCCAATCTCAGGTAGCCGCATTGCGAAAGGAAATCGACGACTTGTCGCAACGTCGTAGCATTTTGCAGGCGCAGCCCCGGCCAAGCCGGGGCGGCGAGAGCGACGGAAACGTCAAGCTCTCTCAGCCAAACGTCTCCGAGACAGGTTCGATAACCACTCTCGATCATCCCGAGAAGGTATTCGTTACAACTGCGCAGAAGGCGCTCACCAAACTCGGCTATGGTCCCCTTGCCGCGGACGGCGTCATGGGTCCGAGCACTCGCCAGGCCATCGAGGAATTTCAATACAAGAACGGCCTTCCTGTAACCAGAGAACTCGACATGGCGACATTGCAGCGTCTCGGGCAGATCGACAGCGTCGCTGCGGCAGATTGAGGGCATTGCGGCTTTGCGTCGGTACGAGCCGAAGCGGGCTCTCCCGTCGATGATCGTTCAGCCTCCCTGTCCCGCTCATCACGAGGCGGAAACGGCTGATGTAACTTTATCTCATGAGACATGCGCTGTGCACTTCCTTTCGCACGATACATTGTGTATCTCTGCACGCGCTCTTTCACATCATGGAGTTCGGCATCAATGAGCCTTGAATCCGTACGTGCGTTTTTCTCGCAGAATGCGCCGGACATCGAGATCATCGAGATGAAGGCGAGCACCGCCACGGTCGCTCAGGCGGCGGAAGCTCACGGCGTCGAGCCCGGGCGGATCGCCAAGACCCTCTCCCTTCGCGTGGGGGAGCGCAGTTTCCTGATCGTTACCAGAGGCGATGCTCGCCTCGACAACCGCAAGGTCAAGGCCACCTTCGGCGGAAAGGCATCGATGCTGAATGAGGAACAGGTTCGCTCTCTCACCGGACATCCGGTCGGGGGTGTCTGCCCGTTCGGCCTTGCAACCCCCCTGCCGGTCTACTGCGACATTTCACTTAAGGCATTCAACGAGGTCGTACCCGCCGCCGGATCGATCCACGCGGCGGTGAAGATCTGCCCTGAACGCATGGCCGATCTGGTAGGGGCGAACTGGGTCGATGTCTGTCAGGAGCCCCCGTCCGCCTGAAAATCCAGAGGGTCCAGTAGGAAAGCCAGAGCACTAAGCTTAAGCATCATTGCAGAATCTGAACTGATTTGGTTAACAGAGTGTCATGTCCGACCGAAACACACATCCCGGGACCGACGCTCTCGCGAAGATCTGCGATCTTTTCGTGCTGCTCGTGGGAATCGGCTTTTTGAGCCTCGCGCTCAATGTTGTGCGTGTTTGAGCCCGTCGCAGGTTCAAGACACCCCTCCGGCCTACGAATCCTTAACCCGCCGAGGCTAAATAAGTGTGGCTAACGGGTTGCGTCGCGCGACGGCGGCGGTTAGCAAAGCCCGACATTGTTTGATGACTAAACCACTTCGGAGGAGCCTGAATGCCCCACGAAGCTTACTGTGTTGCATACCGAGACAGGCGCTGGTCTGTTCTTCACCGAGGCCGGGATCTGGGTGCTTTTTACTTTCGCACCACCGCGCTGAAGTTCGCCGTAACCTCCGCCTATCGGGCGGGTGCGTCGGCTCAACAGAACGTCTATGTCCTTGATCGCAACGGCGCTCTCTACACGGTATGGAACTGGACCAGGGATCGCATCAGCCTGGATGCCGATTGAGCGGTCCGTCCTGCGGCGAGAATTCGGATACGCTCCCCTTAGGGCGAGGAACACCCGGGCCGATGCGCTTCGCGAGAGCAGCGAATGCGCAGTATGAGGTCACCAATTTGTCTATCGCCATCGAGCTTTAGCGTACCTGCGAAACGGGCGCTGGCGTGCGCCCCTCATGCCCCAAACGCTTCTGCTTCCGGTCGCTTTCCACAGGATTCTGCGGCTCTGGCGACTATTCGGGCGCGAAAGCGATCCTGTTGCCCTTCAGCTCCATTCTAGCCTCGCGATCGAGCGTCAAGACCCTGAAGACCGGCGGCACGATAAGAGCGGTCATCGCGGCAACCACTGCGAATGCCAATAAAGCCGTCATGCCTTCCCCCGTTTGGCGATTCCGTCCTTGAGGGAGATCATGAGGCGGTATGCTTGTGGGAGGCTTGCCGGAGGGCTGCGAAAGTCGCCTGTCGTTACGATTGTACTCCTTTTTCTCAGACCCAACCGCCGTCTACAAGGTAAGTCTGGGCGGACATGGCGCTGGAATCGTCCGAGCCGAGGAAGAGAGCGAAATTTGCAACATCCTGAGGCACGAGCTTGCGCTTGACGCATTGGCGCTTCAGTAGTTCCTTCTCACCTTCGGGGGTGAGCCACAGGTCGATCTGGCGCGGCGTCATGATCCAGCCCGGCACAATGCAGTTGACGCGGATATTCTTCGATCCGAGTTCACGTGCCAGTGCACGGGTCAATCCCACTACGGCGGATTTTGCGGTCTTATAGGCTGCGAAGGAATCGTCACTCACCATGTAGCTCGTGGAGCCCATGTTGATGATCGAACCCCCTCCTGCCTTCTCCATATCCGGCAACACGGCCTGGGCGGCGAAGAACTGGTGGTCGAGATTCGTGGCGAAACGCTCGCGCCAATATTCCGGCGTGACCTCGTCGATGCTGTGACGATCGTCTCTTGCCGCATTGTTGACGAGGATGGTGATTGGGCCCAAGGCGTCGCTCGCGCGACGGATCGCCGCCTGGAGCGCCGGAATATCCCGAACGTCGTTGTGCTCGAAATGAACCCTCCGACCGAGCTCTCTCGCCAGAGCCTCACCCGCTTCTGCATTGTAGTCGAGGATGGCGACCTGACTGCCCTGTGCATGAAAAGAGCGCGCGATGCTCTCGCCAATGCCGCTGGCGCCGCCGGTGATGAGGACCGTCTTGTCTTTCAGCGAGCCGTAATTCGTCTGGGTCATGGGATTATCGTCCTGATCTGGGGCAATCTTGGCGTTGCAGAGCCAGAAGGTTCTGCAACGCAGTGTTGGTACCTCCGGCGGTCACTCGCTGGACGTGGTCTTCGGCACGTATGGTCCGTTGCCGTCGAAGGTGTAGGCGGTCTTGACGGTGGTGTAGAACTCCTGCGCATAGCGGCCCTGCTCGCGCGGGCCGTAGCTCGAGCCCTTCCGGCCGCCGAACGGAACATGGTAATCCACCCCCGCCGTCGGCAGGTTGACCATCACCATGCCGGCTTCCGCGTTGCGCTTGAAGTGGCTGGCGTATTTCAGGCTCGTGGTGCAGATGCCCGACGACAGGCCGAACGGCGTGTCGTTGGCGATCTCCAGCGCCTCGTCATAGTCCTTCGCCTGGATCACCGTCGCCACAGGCCCGAAGATCTCCTCGCGCGCTACCCGCATCCGGTTGTCCACCTCCGTGAACAGCGCCGGAGAGAGATAAAAGCCGGGCGCATCACGCTTGAGCAGCTCGCCGCCCGCCGCGAGTTTGGCGCCTTCTTCCTGGCCGATGCGGATGTATTTCAGATCTTGATCGAGCTGGCTCTGGTCCACCACCGGGCCGATATGGGTGCCGCTTTTGAGGGCATCGTCCACCACCAGCCCGCGCATCCGCTCCTGCATCGCCGCAACGAAGCGGTCGTGGATGCCTTGCGTCACGATCAGGCGCGAGGAGGCGGTGCAGCGCTGGCCGGTGGAGAAGAAGGCCGAGTTGACGGCGCACTCGACCGCCACCTTCAGGTCGGCGTCGTCGAGCACCACCATCGGGTTCTTGCCGCCCATCTCAAGCTGGACCTTCTTCATCGGATCGGCCGTGATGCAGGTCTGGGCCACGCGGCGGCCGGTGGGCACCGAGCCGGTGAACGAGATCGCCGCCACCTTCGGGCTCTGCAGCATGGCCTCGCCCACCACCGAGCCCTGGCCCATGACCAGGTTGAACACCCCCGCCGGCACGCCGGCCCGGATGATGATCTCGCAAAGCGCATGGGCCGAGCCCGGCACCAGCTCGGCAGGCTTGAATACCACCGTGTTGCCATAGGCGAGCGCCGGCGCGATCTTCCAGGCCGGAATCGCGATCGGGAAGTTCCAGGGCGTGATGAGACCGACCACACCCACCGGCTCGCGGGTGATCTCGACATCCAGGGCCGGGCGCACCGAGGGCAGCTTCTCGCCGGCCAGGCGCAGGCATTCCCCCGCGAAAAAGTGGAAGATCTGGCCGGCCCGAGTGACCTCGCCGATGCCTTCCGGCAGGGTCTTGCCCTCCTCGCGGGAGAGCAGGCGCCCGAGCTCCTCCTTGCGGGCGAGGATCTCGTCGCCCACGGCCTTGAGAATGTCGTGACGGGTCTGAATGGAGGAATGGGCCCAGGCGGGGAAGGCATCATAGGCCGCCGCAATGGCGCGCTCCGCCTCCGCCGCCGAGGCACGGGCGAACTCGCCAATCACGTCATTGGTGTTCGACGGGTTCAGGTTCGGGGTCGCCTCGGACGCAGCAACCCATTCGCCCGCAATATAGTTCTTCGTCATCGGCATTTCTCCATTCCGTACGCAGCCTCAGATGCGCCCTGCCGCCGCGATTGGCAAGAAGGTAGGACCCGCTCATCCAAAGCCCAAGAAGCGAAGAGCCGTACGCTGTATCTTCCAATCATGGATGTCCAGATCCAGGGCTTCGGAGTTCCCATTGAAGTGAGCATCGTGCATAGCGGAAACCGGGATGTCAGCGAGGTCGTCCTCGATCAGGCCCGGAGAAGCTCCGCGGACCTGATCGTGACGGGCGGGTATGGACACTCCAGGACTCGGCAATGGACTGCCGGCGGAGCCACCCGCAACGCCCTCTCGACTTCGGGCGTCTCCATCCTCATGGCCCATTGACGCGGCTGAACAAACGAGGCCATTCAATCGCTTAGCACATGGCCGTCCACGGGCGTCCCGGCAGGCTGGTGTTGTAAACACGGGTTCGCTGTAGTATGGCATTCCCGCGCCTTGGTCGCGCGCTCCCTTACCCAGAGCGCCTGCGCCAGGCGCGACATCGTTTTGAGAAGGTCATCACGTAGCGTCCGAGCCTTCGGCTCGCAGCACGCCTGCCCGCTTGCGCAATGCTTCAGATCGCAGGCTGGCTTGCCATGATTTCGCACCGAAATCTCGCTACGGCCCCCTCCCGATGTCCTCCTTGCCTCTAAAAGTGGAATTCTGCGGATGAATGCTCCCGCACCGAAAGTCTCGTTCGTGTCCCTGGGCTGCCCGAAGGCCCTGGTCGATTCCGAGCGCATCATCACGCAGCTGCGCGCTCAAGGTTATCAGCTGACCAAGGAGCATGACGGGGCCGACGTGGTCATCGTCAACACCTGCGGCTTCCTGGACAGCGCCAAGGCGGAGTCGCTGGAAGCCATCGGCGAGGCGATGGCGGAGAACGGCAAGGTCATCGTGACCGGCTGCATGGGCGCCGAGCCCGAGCAGATCCGCGAGCACTTCCCGAACGTTCTCGCGATCACCGGGCCGCAGGCCTATGAATCCGTGGTGTCGGCCGTTCACCGGGCCGCCCCTCCCGCGCACGATCCCTTCGTCGATCTCGTACCGCCGCAGGGCGTGAAGCTGACGCCGCGCCACTACGCCTATCTGAAGATCTCCGAAGGCTGCAACAATCGCTGCACCTTCTGCATCATCCCGAAACTGCGCGGCGATCTCGTCAGCCGTCCCATCGGTGACGTCCTGCGCGAGGCCGAGAAGTTGGCCAGGGCGGGCGTGAAGGAACTGCTGGTGATCTCGCAGGACACCAGCGCCTACGGCCTCGATATCAAATACCAGCCGAGCCTGTGGAAAGACCGCGAGGTTCGCACCCGCTTCTACGAACTCGGCAAGGAGCTGGGCGAGCTCGGCATGTGGGTGCGCATGCACTACGTCTACCCTTATCCGCACGTGGACGAGATCATCCCGCTCATGGCGGAGGGAAAGATCCTTCCCTATCTCGACATCCCGTTCCAGCATGCCTCGCCGGGCGTGCTCAAGGCCATGCGCCGGCCGGGCAATCAGGAGAAGACCCTGGACCGGATCAGGAAGTGGCGCGAGATCTGCCCGGATCTGGCCATCCGCTCCACCTTCATCGTCGGCTTCCCCGGCGAGACGGAGGGGGATGTGGACTATCTGATGCAGTGGCTGCAGGAAGCGAAGATCGACCGTGCCGGCTGCTTCCAGTACGAGCCTGTGCAGGGCGCCCCCGCCAACGACATCGCGGGTGCCGTTCCGGACGAGGTAAAGGAGGAGCGCTGGCACCGTTTCATGCAGACGCAGCAGCAGGTGAGCGCGAGGCTGCTGAAGAACCGCGTCGGCAAGATTCTTCCGGTCATCGTCGACGAGCAGGGCGCGACGGTCGCGACGGGCCGCACCAAGTACGACGCGCCAGAGATCGACGGCGTGGTCTACGTGGCCTCCAAGACCCCGTTGAAGCCGGGCGAGATCGTCAACGTGAAGATCGAAAGTTCCGACGAATACGATCTGCACGGGACTGTGGTTTGAGACCCAGCGCGACGCAATAGGCCTACGTCATCACCGGACCTGTGCCGGTGACCCCGATTGCCCGAAACGCAGCGCTCTTCGGTTCGGGAGCCCGGGAGGAACCCGGCCATGACAAAGGAGCGGTCGTCTATGGGGCGATTTGACCGCTCGCAATCATATGAACGCCAGCGGCGGCCAGTTCCTGACGGGCCATCCCAAGCGACCCGTTCGTGTCGATCGCCCGCGAGGCATCTTCGATCAGAAGCGTCTCGAAGCCCGCAGCGGCCGCGTCGATGGCCGTCCAGGCAACGCAGAAATCGAGGGCGAGACCGGCGCAGAACACGCGCCTGAAGCCCCGCTCCCTGAGATAGCCCTCGAGACCCGTTGACGTCCTGCGGTCCGCTTCCCTGAAGCCCGAATAGCTGTCGATGCCCGCATTGTAGCCTTTGCGGATGATGAGCTGCGCGTGCGGAACGCGAAGATCACGGGATATCTCCGCTCCAGCAGTGCCCTGAACACAATGATCGGGCCAAAGCACCTGCGGCCCATAGGCCAGCTCGATCATGCCGAAGGGCTGCCTGCCGGGATGGCTGGAAGCGAAGGAGGCGTGTCCCCGTGGGTGCCAATCCTGTGTGAGCACGACGTTTCGAAAGACATTGGACAACCGGTTGATCGGCCCGATCACCGCATCCCCGTCCGGCACGGCGAGCGCACCGCCGGGCAGGAAGTCGTATTGGACGTCGACAACGATCAGGACATCGGAGTCTTTCATTCGGATCGCTTCCCGGTCAGCCATTCACTGCCTCCAGCTTGTCGCATGCTGGAATTATAGTTGCCCCAATGAAAAAAGGCAGCCACTCGCTTGGCTGCCTTTCGTAGCTCGCTTCGAGACCTCGCTTATTGCGGGATCTTGTCCTCGATTCCCTTCACGTAGAAGTTCATGCCGAGAACCTGCTCGTCGGACAGAGCGCCGTTGCCCTTACACTCGATTTCCTTGCCGTCCTGGCCGTAGACCGGGCATTTGAAGGGGTTGAGCTTGCCGGACTTGATCGCGGCCTCGGTCTCCTCGGCCATCTTCTTCACGTCGTCGGGCATGTTCTTGTAGGGCGACATGATCACCATGTTCTCGGCCAGACCGCCCCAGGTGTCCTCCGACTTCCAGGTGCCGTCCAGGACGGCCTTGGCGCGGGCGATGTAGTAATCGGACCAGTTGTCGATGATGGCGGTCAGCTGGGCCTTCGGAGCGAAGCGCTCCATGTCGGAGGCTTGGCCGAAGCCGAACTTACCGCGCGCCTCGGCCGCCTGGATCGGAGCCGGGCTGTCCGTGTGCTGGGCCAGCATGTCCACGCCCTGGTCGAGCAGAGCCTTGGCGGCGTCGCCTTCCTTCGCCGGATCATACCAGGTATTGGCCCACACCACCTTGATCTTCACGTCCGGGTTCACGGACTGAGCGCCGAGATAGAACGCGTTGATGCCCGCGATCACCTCCGGAATCGGGAAGGCGCCGACATAGCCGATCACGCCGGATTTGGTCATCCTGCCCGCGATCTGGCCGATAATGTAGCGGCCCTCATGGAACTTCGCAGCGTAGGTCGAGACGTTCGGAGCGCGCTTGAAGCCTGTGGCGTGCTCGAACTTGATCTTCGGGTATTTCTTGGCGACCTTCAGGGTCGGCTCCATAAAGCCGAAGGAGGTCGTGAAGATCAGATCGTGGCCCGTGCGGGCCAGCTGCTCGATGGCACGCTCGGAATCGGCCTCCGGCACGCTCTCGACGAACGTGGTTTCCACTTTGTCGCCGAGCGCCTTGACCATGGCCTGGCGGCCTTGATCGTGCTGATAGCTCCAGCCATGGTCGCCCACCGGTCCGACATAGATGAAGCCGACCTTGATCTTGTCCTTCGCCTGAGCCATGGCGCCGCTTGCAGACAGAGCGGCAACCGCCACGCCCGCCAAAGCTCCGAAGAGTTTCCGTGAAAACATGCTCGTCCCCCGAGGTTAGGTTCCTAGACATCCATTTGCAGGTCTGAGAACGTCTGGCAAGAATGGTTCTGCTCACAATCTCATCAGAATGCCTACCGGTCAGGCACGAAAGGCGTCCCCAAGGACCCCGGCGCTCCGACCGCCCTGCCGTGGCGTAGGGAGAGGAGCAGGAGGGCGAGAATGGTGGCAAGGTAAGGTACGGCCGACAGCACCTGAGACGGGACGCCGAACTGAGCCGCCTGCGCGTGCAGCTGCAGGACCGTCGCCGCCCCGAAAATATAGGCGCCGATCAAGAGCCAGCCGGGCCGCCATGCGGCGAACACCACGAGCGCAAGAGCGATCCAGCCGCGGCCCGCGGTCATGCCGGGCGACCAGAAGCGCGTATAGACGAGGGCAAGATAGGCTCCCGCCAGACCGGCGCAGGCGCCGCCGAACAGAATGGCCAGAAAGCGCACGCGCAGGACCGGCAGGCCCAGGGCATTGGCCGAGGTGTGGTTCTCTCCGATCGAACGGAGCGTCAGGCCTGAACGGGTTCGCGTCAGATAAAGCGCGATCAAGATCGTCAATGCGAAAGAAGCGTAGACGAACAGATCCTGCTCAAAAAAGAGGCGGCCGATATAGGGGATATCGCTTAGGCCCGGAATGTCGACAGGCGCGACGGGGTCGCGCCTGGCACCGACGAACGGAGCTCCGATCAACCCGGACAATCCCAGCCCGAAGATCGTCAGCGCCAGTCCGGAGCCGACCTGATTCGCCGCGAAACCCAGCACAGCCAGCGCGAAAAGGGCCGCCATCAGGGCGCCCGCCGTCATTCCGGCGAGGACACCGACGAGAGTTGAATCGAAACTCACGGCGGCGGCGAAACTGCACGCTGCGCCCATGGCCATCATGCCTTCGACGCCGAGGTTGAGCACGCCGGAACGCTCGGTCACGAGTTCGCCGAGGGCTGCGATCAGAAGCGGCGTCGACGCCGTTACGATGGTGAGCAGAATGGCCTCGAAAGTGGTCACTTGCCCCCTCCCCGTGTCACGAGACGAATGCGGTAGCTCACCAGAGCATCCGCGGCCAGAACGCAGAGCAGCAGGATGCCCTGGAATGCCTGCGTGAGGTCGAGCGGAAGCTTCAGCAGGATCTGCGCGCTCTCTCCCCCGATGAAGGTAAGAGCCACAACGAGCGCCGCGACGAGAATACCCAGCGGGTTGAGCCGTCCCAGGAAGGCGACCGTGATAGCGGTGAAGCCGTAGCCCGGTGAGATCGACGGCTGCAACTGGCCGATTTGGCCCGAGACCTCCGAAATGCCGGCCAGCCCGGCAAGTCCGCCCGAAACCGCGAACACCGTCATGGTGGTCGCGCTGGAGTTGAAGCCCGCGAACCGCGCGGCGCGGGGCGCATCGCCCGTAAGCTTCAAACGATAGCCGAAAAGGGTCCGTCCAAGGATCACGGCCGTGACGAGGACGGCGATCACCGCAAAGACGAAGCCGTAATGCACCCGGCCGCTCTCCAGGATGGGAGGCAGCGTCGCCGACGGATCGAAGGTGACCGATTGCGGGAAATTGAAGCCCTTCGGGTCGCGCCACGGGCCGCGCACGAGGTAGTCGAGCGCAAGCTGCGCCACATAGACCAGCATGAGGCTGGTCAGGATCTCGTTGACACCGAAGCGGGTCTTCAGAAAGGCCGGTATGAGGCCGTAGAGCGCGCCGCCGATAATGCCGAGGGTCAGCATGAGCGGCAGCACCCAGAAGCCCGCTTCCGTCCCGTGGGTATTCAGGGCAAGCCAGCCGCCGAGGACGGCCCCCATGACGTATTGCCCCTCGGCGCCGATGTTCCAGAGATTGGCGCGAAAGCAATAGGACAGGCCAATCGCGATAAGGGCCATCGGCGTCGCCTTGACGAGCAGCTCCTGCAAGGACCAGGGGTCGCTCAGGGGCTGAAGCACGTAGACGTCGAAGGCTGCGATGGGCGAACGGCCCATGAGCCAGATCACGAAGCCCGCGATGAGGAACGAAATGATGAAAGCCACGACCGGCGCGAGAGCCCGCGCAACGGGTGAGACGCTGGTACGGGGCATCAGTTCAAACCGCATGAGCGCCCCCCTGAGCTTGAGCCACGCCTAGCATTTCAAGGCCGACCGCCTCCCTGGTCCATTCGCCGATGGGCTTCAGCGGGCTCAGGCGCCCTTGATGAATCACGGCCATCTGGTCGGCCACCTCGAACAACTCGTCGAGATCCTGACTGACCACCACGACTGCGCTGCCCTCACGTGCCAGATCCACGAGAGCCTGTCGGATCAGGCGCGCGGCACCGGCGTCCACGCCCCAAGTGGGCTGATCGACCACCAGCAGCTTCGGCTTGCGGATGATCTCGCGGCCGATCACGAATTTCTGCAGGTTGCCGCCCGAGAGCTTGCGTGCCTGCGGATCGCCTTCCGGCGTGCGCACATCGAAGCTCTTGATGATCGAGCGGGCCAGCCGCTTGGCGGCGCTGACAAGAATGAACCCGGACCGGCTGACTTCCGTCGCCGCATGGGAGATCAGCGTGTTCTCGCTCAGGCGATGCGTCGGGGCGGCCGCATGGCCCAGGCGTTCCTCGGGAACGAAGGCGGCGGCAAGGCGACGGCGGGCATCGATCCCCGCCGTTCCGCAGGCCCGACCCGCGATGGCGATGGCATCGGCTCTCTCGGCCAGCCTCTCGCCGGAGAGCGCAGCGAACAGCTCGCTCTGCCCGTTGCCCGCAACCCCGGCAATCCCAACCACCTCGCCGGCTCGCGCCACGAGGTTGATGTCCTTCAGGGCCTGTCCGTGAAGCCCCGCCGGCGGCATGCCGAGGTGGTCCACCCGCAGGACCTCCTCCTGAGGCACATGGGGGGCATCGGTGCGGATCTCTCCGACCTCGCTGCCGACCATCAGCGCCGCGATCTCCCGGGCGGTGCTCGCCCGCGGATCGATGGTCGCCACCACGCGCCCGGCCCTCAGGATCGTGGCGCGGCGGCAGAGGCGGCGCACCTCTTCGAGCTTGTGGGAAATGTAGAGGATCGAACAGCCCTCGGCCGAGAGCTTGTCGAGGGTGACGAAAAGATGCTCCGACTCCTGAGGCGTCAGAACCGAGGTCGGTTCGTCGAGGATCAGCAGGCGCGGATTCTGCAAGAGGCAGCGGACGATCTCAATGCGCTGCCGCTCGCCCGCGGAGAGCGTCCAGACCGCCCGGTCTGCATCGAGTACGAGGCCGTATGTGCGGCTGATCTCGCTCAAGCGGCCGCGAACCGTGGCAAGGCTCCATTCTCCGGAAAGCGCCACCGCGATGTTTTCGGCGACGGTCATCTCGTCGAAAAGGGAAAAATGTTGAAACACCATCCCGAGGCCGAGCGCCCGCGCCTCGACCGGGGAGCCGATGGCGACGGGCCTGCCTTCCCAGAGGATTTCGCCCGCGCTGGGCTCGATGACACCGTACAGGATCTTGACGAGCGTCGACTTGCCGGCCCCGTTCTCGCCGAGCAGAGCGTGGATTTCACCCGGTTCGATGGACAGATCGATCCCGTCATTGGCGAGCAGGTCGCCATAACGCTTGCTGATCCCTTTAAGCTCGACAAGGGGCGGCCCAGATGATGATACGTCTGCCTTCACGCAAGCGACTCTGAACTGATGAAGTGGAGATTGGCTCGATAAGAACCTTGGATAACGATCATAGGGATGCGCCACACAGGTCGGCAATGGCGAATCCATGGATTATTGTGAGTCGGCAAGCCGTCGGGCATCAGTTGACGGGAATATCCTGACCATGAAAAGTTATAGCATCGCGGTTGTCGGCGCCGGAGCGGTCGGCCTGAGCGCGGCCCTGGCGTTTGCGCGGGACGGCTTCGAGACGGTTCTAATCGGCGGCCTTGACGCGCGGCGCGACGGGCGGACCGTCGCCCTTCTGAATGGCTCCGTACAATTCCTGAGGGCGCTCGGCGTATGGCCATCCCTGGTTTCCGAAGCGGCTCCGCTGGAAACGATGCGGATCATCGACGATACGGGCAGCCTCTTTCGCCCCCCGCCGGTGTCGTTTTCTTCCCGGGAGATTGACCTGGACGCTTTCGGCTGGAACATCGAGAACGCAACCCTCGTCGAAAGATTGGCCGGGGCGGCCCGGTCCTTCGACCACCTGACGATCCTCCCGCAGCATGCCACGGGCTTCCAGGCTTCGGAGGATAGGGGCGTGCTGACCCTGGCCGACGGTTCCGAGATCGAGGTGAATCTGGCAGTGGCGGCCGACGGGCGCAATTCCAGGCTGCGGCAGATCGCCGGGATCGAGGCTCAAACCTGGTCTTATCCCCAGACGGCCCTGACCGCGATCCTGGCCCATGACCGGGAGCACCGGGAAACCTCCACCGAATTCCATACCCGGAACGGCCCCTTCACCCTCGTTCCCCTCCCTGGCAGGCGCTCGAGCCTCGTCTGGGTCATGAGTCCCAAGCAAGCCGAACGGCTCTCGAAACTGGACGACGAAGCCCTGGCGCTCGTCATCGAACGCCAGGCCCAGTCGCTCATGGGCGCCATGCGCATCGTCGGGCCGCGCGGGGTCGTCCCGATGACCGGGCTATCCGTCAATCGCTATGGAGCCCCCCGCTTGGCGCTCGTGGGCGAAGCGGCTCACGTCTTTCCGCCCATCGGTGCGCAGGGTCTCAATCTCGGTTTCCGCGACGTGGCCTCCCTGAGGGATGCGGTCGTGGATGCCTTCGATGACGGGCGCGATCCCGGGACGCCGGAAACCGTGCGCCAGTATCAGCGCAGCCGCGATCTCGATGTGCGCCTGCGGACCGCCGCCGTGGACGGGCTCAATCGTACGCTCCTGACGGGTCTCCTGCCCGCCGACCTTCTGAGAGGGGCCGGCCTCCTGGCTCTCGGCAAGGTGGGCTTCCTGCGCCGTGCGGTCATGCGGGAAGGCGTTCTGCCCCATATGGGTGCGCCCCGCCTCATGCAGGACGCCGCGGGCGCTTAAGGGAAAAGGTCGTAGGGGACGATGCCGGTCTTGGTGGTGAGGTAGAGCACCCCCGTCAGGGTCACGATCGACGCCAGCGTTCCGATGAGAACGCAGGCAGATGCACGCTCTACGCCGACATTGTACTGGGTCGAAATCACGAAGATGTTCAAGGCGGGCGGCAGCGCGGCCATCACCATGGCGGCATAGGTCCAGGTCGCCCCGAAATCCCCGATCGCCGAAAGGACCACCCAGACCAGCAGCGGATGCAGGACCAGCTTGATGGCGACCAGAGCAGGCACCTCGCCGGGCACGTTGCGCAAAGGTCGCATGGCCACCGTGACTCCCAGCAGAAACAACGCGCATGGTGCTGCGGAGCCCGAAAGCCAGGTGACCATCTGATTGACGGGGCCAGGAAGTTCCAGGTGAAGATAGCTCGCGGTGATGCCGAGGGCTGTCGCCACGTTGAAGGGATGAGTCGTGATACGCCAGAGGATCCGGCGAATGGTAGGGGCCAAGTTGAGCTTCTCGACCCCGGCCACGGACATGAGCAGAGGGACGACGGAGAACAGGAACAGGCTGTCGAAGACGAAGATCAGAACGACCGGCGCGCTCGCGGCAGGGCCGATGGCCGCCAGGATCAATGGCGGACCCATGTAGCCGATATTGGAATAGGAGCCTGCAACGCCCTGCATCACGGATTGCGGCAGATCCTTCGCGCGGCGCCAGCCCGCCGCGACGGACAGGAGGAAGGCGCAGGCCGTGGAAAGGGTCGTGCCGGCGATGAAAGCCCAGTTGGCGAGCTGGTCCAGGGGCTTATCCGCGATCAGGCGGAAGAACAGGCATGGCAGCGACACGTAAATCAGAAAGAACTGCATCCATGCCAGACCGCTCTCCGGCTGCCTGACGAGCTTGCCGCAGAATAGGCCGAGGCCGATCAGTCCGAAGAAGGGGGCAAGCAGGTTGAAGAGCCCGATCAGGTCGGACATCGCAGGCTCCTGATACGAGGCTGGACAGCAAGAAGTGGGAGTTTCCTCTTCTGGCAAGGTTCGAACCCTACGGCAATCCCGCCTTTGGAAGATGGCCAGACCGAAAATGCAATGCTCGCCCGTGAAGGCGCGGCGGGAGCCGGCCCCGGCCGGGGCCGGCCCGAAGGCCGGGTTTCCCGATGACGTTCTCTGAATCGTGCGTCGCGCCGATTTGGAGATTCCGGCGCGGATGTCTATATGCAAGGTCGAGGAGTGAGGACCATGCCCATGAAAGCGAGTTCAGCGAAATTCGCAATCGGCCAGGTGGTCAGACATCGCCTGTTCGATTTCAGGGGGCTCATCTTCGATGTGGACCCTGAATTCGACAACACGGAAGACTGGTGGCTGTCCATTCCCGAGGAGGTTCGGCCCCGGAAGGACCAGCCGTTTTACCACCTTTTCGCCGAGAACGCGGAAACCGAATACATTGCTTATGTGTCCGAGCAGAACCTGGTCCCGGACCATTCGGACGAGCCCCTGCGCAATCCCATGATCGAGGAAATGTTCGTTAGGGAATCGAACGGCGCGTATCGGGCCAAGCCGAGCTTGGCGCACTGAGGAATGACCCAAACGAAAACGCCGGGCTCCATGCCCGGCGTTTCCATTCTTCTGGGCGCCCCGCTTACTGCTTGGGTGCCGCCTGAGGGGCCGCGGGCTGACCGCCCTGAGTGGCGCCGCTGCTCTGCAGCATCTTCTGGCGCATCTCTTCGCTCTTCTTCTGAAGCTCTTCCTGGAGCTTCTTCTGCTGCTCCTGAAGCACCTTCGGGTCGATCGGAGGACCGTCGAAAGCCTTGGCGAAGCCGGCAGCCGGCACGGCGAAGGTGATCTCGCGGCCGACCTGGTTCTGAACGCTCACATTCAGGTTCGCACCCTTCTTGAGTGAGGCGATGAAGTCGTCCTTCACCTGGGCCTCGGCGAAGCAGCCGTTGGGCAGGCACATCACGTAACGGCCGGGGGTCGCCTGACCCTGATCGACCGCGAAGCGCAGACCGGGCTGAAGGAGCAGACCGAGCGGCATGACGAACCGGACGACCTTCTGCGGCTGCGGACCCTTCACGTCGTAGACGGCGAGAGCGAGAACGGGCTGGCCCTGATCCGAGACGAAATCGCGGGTGGTGTAGCAGATCTCGGCGTTGGCGTTCTGGTCCTTGCCGCAGACCTTGGTCCATTCGGGCTGGGACGGCTCGGCCTTCACCTGGACGACCGTGGGGCCGGACTGCTGCTGGGCAGGCTGGCCCTGCGCAGGAGCTGCGGGCTTGGCGGCCGGCTTCTGAGCCTGAGCGAAGGCGGGTGCGCTGGCGAGAAGGGCCAAGGCGGTCGCCAGGCCGCAGGTGCCCCCCAAGCTCGCGATGCGTGTCGCGAATGACATGTCGTTAGATCCTCTTCAGTCGAAAGGTCGGCTCTAGAATGGGCCGTTGGTATCCGGCGTTCTTAAACCTGCAATGGGACGGTGAATCTTTGCCGAATGCGGCGAAGACATGACCTGTGGCGCTCCTTTAACCTTTCGTGAGCTAGGTTTCCAGTCACCCCGGTTAACTTTCTGTACAATATTGCCCGGAAGCACACTCGCACGGTAGGAGTCTCATGCGCCGCAGCCTCACAAGGACCTTCGCTCTGCTCGCCAGCCTCGCCGTGGCTGGTCTTGGTCCTATGGTCGCAGCCCGGGCGGAGCCCCTGCGGCATGGTATCGCCATGCACGGAGAGCCCGCGCTCCCGCCGCACTTCACCCACCTGCCCTACGCGAATCCCGACGCTCCGCGGGGCGGGCGAATCACGCTGGCGATCCAGGGCACCTTCGACAGCCTCAATCCTTTGATTGTTCTCGGCGTCGCCCCGCCTGCGGTTCCCGAATACGTCCTCCAGAGCCTGATGATGCGCTCGAGGGACGAGCCCTTCACGGTCTACGGCCTCGTCGCTCGCTCGGCGGAGATGCCGGAGGATCGCAGCTCGGTCACGTTCAACCTTGATCCACGCGCCCGTTTCTCGGATGGCCACCCGCTGACGGCCGAGGACGTGCGATTCACCTTCGATGTGCTGAGGAAGCACGGAAAGCCCTTCCACCGGTCCAGCTTCGGGCAGGTTAGAGCCGTTGAGATCCAGGGGCCTCACCGGATCACCTTCGACCTCTCGGGCTCGAACGACAGAGAGTTGCCTCTCATCATCGCCACGATGCCGATTTTCCCGGCCCATGCGACCGATCCGGACAGCTTCGACAGGACCACCCTCGCCCCGCCCATCGGGTCCGGGCCCTACGCCATCACTGAGGTCCGGCCCGGCGAGCGCATCGTCCTCACCCGCCGCAAGGATTTCTGGGCCGAGGATCTGCCGATCGTTCGCGGCCTCTATAATTTCGACGAGATTCGCTACGATTTTTATCGCGACGCCAACACCTTGTTCGAGGCTTTTCGCGCGGGACTTTACGATTACCGCCTGGAGGGCGACCCGGGCCGATGGGCCACGGGCTACGATTTCGGCGGCTTGAGGAGCGGGCGCATCCTGCGGGAAACGGTGCCGATCCGCTTGCCGAAGGGCATGAACGGCTTCGTTTTCAATACCCGCCGTCCCGTCTTCGGCGATCCTCGGGTGCGGGAGGCCCTGAGCCATCTCTTCGATTTCGACTGGGTGAACCGCAACCTGTTCTACGGGCTGCTCACCGGTGCGGACAGCTACTTCGCCGGCTCGGAACTCTCATCGGCGGGACGTCCCGCCGACGGGCGCGAGCGCGCGCTCCTGGGCTCGTTCCCCGGCGCAGTCCGGGAGGACATCCTGACGGGCCGCTGGTCCCCACCTGCCCCCGACGGGTCCGGAAGGGACCGGGATATGGCCCGCCGCGCCCTGTCCCTGCTCTCCGAAGCCGGTTGGGTCCTCGAGGGCGAGGTCCTCCGCAAAAAGGGCACCGGAGAGCCCTTCACCTTCGAAATGCTGGTCAGTTCGAGCCAGCAGGAGCGCCTGGCCCTCAACTATGCGCAGGCTCTCGAGCGGGTCGGCATCAAGGCGCGGGTCCGTCTCGTCGACAACGTGCAGTATTGGCGTCGTCTCTCGCAATTCGACTTCGACATGGTGCAATGGGTCTGGCCCGCCTCCGCCTCTCCTGGCAACGAACAGCGCAACCGCTGGAGCTCGGAAGCGGCGAAAAGGAGCGGCTCCCTCAACTACTCCGGCGCCGCCTCTCCAGCCATCGACCGGATGATCGATGCCCTTCTGGAGGCGAGAACACGAGAGGAATTCGTCTCCGCGGTGCGGGCTCTCGACCGCCTGCTCCTTTCGGGCTTCTACGTGGTTCCGCTGTTCTATGTGGCAGATCAATGGCTTGCTTATGACAGTGGCCTGAAGAAGCCGGATCGGACACCGCTCTTTGGCCCCCATATCGACACCTGGTGGCGCCAGCCCGACTGACCCCTTCCCGCGACAAGATCACCCTTATCGTTGAGCTTACGTTCAGGCAGCAGATGCAACTAATCTGCTGCTTTGTACGTTAAGGAATGTATCTCGTGTCTCGGTGAATGCGTTCTCACGCAAGGGTGTTGCAATGAATGGAATGCAGAAGGTTCTCGTCGTCGACAACGGCGAGCGCGCTCCTGACAGCGCTCTTTCGGCGGAACTCGCAGGCTTGGGGTACGCGAGCGTTACGACCCCGTTCGAAGCAGCAGACGATGTTCTGGCGTTGATCCCCAGCCCTGCGGCCGTCGTGCTGCAGATGCCTCGCCATGCCAACTGGTCGGAGCGCAAGAGGTTCCTCGAACTGGCCACCCGCCTTCGCAAAACGCTGGCCGCAAGCCACACGCCCGTGATCATCACCGGGGGAGAGGGCGGCACGGCGACGTTGCTGCAGAACGAATTGAACACCCGTGCCGTAGCAGCAGCGGAATTCTGAGATTCAACCCTTCAGCAAACCAAAGGCTTTCTCCTCAGTCCGGGCCTGGTCGCCGCGGGTCGAGAAAAAGGCGGCGGAACGAGAGGGTCGACGCCCGTCCAAGCGGTGGTAAACCGCAATCGTGCTTCCCGGCCCCCCGCCGGTATGACCCGCGACCCGAAGATTGCCCGTCGTTTCACCCACCATCACGCCCAGGCCATATCCAGGCTGCTTCCACGGCCGGTCTTGAACGAGGCCTGGAAGGAGAAAGGGCTCCTGCATGACCTTCCGCGTTTCGGCGGGGAGAAGCTCCCCCCGCATGAGGCGGTCGAGCAGCAGCGCGGCATCCGGAACGCTTCCCACCAGGAGTCCGTGATAAACCCACGCCGGGTGATAGGTGGACGCGTCCCCCATGCTCACCTCGGCCAGATCGTGCGGCTTCGTCGCCACTCTCGCGCCCGCGATCCCCGAGGGATGCAAGACGAGGCGCTTCAGGGCGTCGTCGATTCCTTCCCCCGTGACGGCCTCGATCATCTGCCGCACGACGAGGTAGCCGATATTGGAATAGTCCCAGCCCTCCCCCGGAGCGTATCGGAGCCGGTCGGCGTCGACCCGCGCGAGCAGATCCGTAACGGGCCAGGGCTCGTCCCGGCGGGCGACGGCTTCGTGGTAGGCGGGGAATCCGCCGTAGTCGGCGAGCCCCGCCCGGTGCTGAAGAAGCTGACGGAGGGTGTAGGGCCGCCCCGGCACCGGTTCGTCCAGATTCACCACGCCACGGCGGATGAGCACAAGAGCGGCGGCGGCCAGAACCGTCTTGGTGAAGCTCCACCAGGGAACGAGCCCCGCGGCCCCGTGGCTTTCCGCCACGACGCCGTCCTCGACCATCGCCCATGCCTCGGTCACGGCGTCAGGCCGCCTTCTTCTCGGCGATCCGCACCAGATCGCGCAGGATGACCGTCGATGCCCGGATGCGCTCGTCGGGAGTCTCGACGTCGCGCACGAACACGATCTTCATGTCCGGACGCACCTTCGCGAACGAGGCCTGCTCGGTCACGTAGGAGATGAGGCCCGTCGGATTGGCGAAGGAATTGTCGCGGAAGGAGATGATGATACCCTTCGGGCCGCCGTCCACCTTCTCCACGTTGGCGCGGCGGCAGAGCACCTTGATCGCCATGATCTTGAGCAGCTGATCGACCTCCGACGGAATCGGGCCGAAACGGTCGATGAGCTCCGCGCGGAAGGCGTCGATCTCGGAATCTGTCTCGAATGTGGAGAGGCGGCGGTAAAGACCGAGGCGAAGCTGAAGGTCGGCGATATAGCTTTCGGGGATCATCACCGGCGCGCCGACCGCGATGGTGGGCGACCACTGGTCCTCCGCAGGCTCCTCAATGCCCGCCTTGAGCTGTGCGACCGCCTCTTCGAGCATCTGCTGGTAGAGCTCGTAGCCCACCTCCTTGATGTGGCCGGACTGCTCCTCGCCGAGAAGGTTGCCCGCGCCGCGAATGTCGAGATCGTGCGAGGCCAGCTGGAAGCCGGCGCCCAGGGTGTCGAGTGTCTGGAGCACCTTGAGACGCCGCTCGGCCTGAGCCGTCAAATTCTTGTTGGCGGGCACGGTGAACAGCGCGTAAGCGCGGGTCTTGGAACGTCCCACGCGGCCGCGCAGCTGATAGAGCTGCGACAGGCCGAACATGTCGGCGCGGTGCACGATCAGCGTGTTGGCCGTGGGAATGTCGAGGCCGGATTCTACGATGGTGGTGGAGAGCAGGATGTCGTACTGGCCCTCGTAGAACGCGGTCATGACGTCTTCGAGCTGCCCCGCCGCCATCTGGCCGTGCGCTACCGCGACCTTCGCCTCCGGCACCTCCTTGTCGAGGAAGGCCTTCACCTCCCCAAGATCGTCGAGGCGCGGCACCACGTAGAAGGCCTGCCCGCCCCTGTAGCGCTCGCGCAGGAGAGCCTCCCGAACGAGCAGTGGATCGAACGGGGTGATGAACGTGCGAACCGCCAGACGGTCCACCGGGGGCGTGGTGATGAGAGAGAGTTCGCGCACGCCCGTAAGCGCAAGCTGCAGGGTGCGCGGGATCGGGGTCGCCGAGAGCGTCAGCACGTGCACCTCGGCCCGCAGCTCCTTCAGGCGCTCCTTGTGGGTCACACCGAAATGCTGCTCCTCGTCGATGATGATGAGACCGAGATCCTTGAACTTGATGGACTTGCCCAGGACCGCATGCGTGCCGACCACGATATCGACGGAACCGTCCGTCAGCCCCTCCTTCGTCTTCTTCAGCTCGCCCGAGGGCACGAAGCGCGAGGCCTGCGCGATGTTGAGCGGCAGCCCGCGGAAGCGGTCGCAGAAGGTTTTGTAGTGCTGGCGCGCGAGCAGCGTCGTTGGCACGACCACCGCGACCTGCTTGCCGCTCATGGCGGCTACGAAGGCGGCGCGCAAGGCCACCTCCGTCTTGCCGAATCCTACGTCGCCACAGACCAGACGGTCCATGGGGCGGCCCGAAGCCATGTCGTCCAGCACCGCCTCGATGGCGTTGAGCTGGTCCTCGGTTTCGTCATAGGGGAAGCGCGCAGCGAACTCGTCATAGAGCCCCTCCGGCGGCACCATGCGCGGCGCGTCCTTGAGGATGCGAGCCGCAGCGATCTTCATGAGAGCGCCCGCCATCTCGCGGATGCGCTGCTTCATGCGGGCCTTGCGTGCCTGCCAGGCCCCGCCGCCGAGCTTGTCGAGCTGAACTTCCGTCTCTTCCGATCCGTAGCGGGTCAGAAGCTCGATGTTCTCCACCGGCAGGAACAGGCGGTCGCCTCCGGCATAATGCAGCTCCAGGCAATCGTGCGGCGCGCCCGCGGCCTCAATGGTCTTCAGGCCCGCGAAGCGGCCGATGCCGTGGTCCACGTGCACCACGAGATCGCCGGGCGTGAGCGCCGCGACCTCGGTGAGGAAATCCTGCGGACGCCTGGACTTACGCTTCTGGCGCACGAGGCGGTCGCCGAGGATGTCCTGCTCGCCGATGATTGTGAGGTCGTTGGTCTCGAAGCCGTGCTCGAGGGGCCAGATGCCGACCGGGACCTCGTTGCGCGGATAGGCCATCGCTTCCGAGAACCGGCCGATTGGCTTCGTCTGCCGCAGGTCGTGATCCTGCAGCACGTGGCACAGGCGCTCGCGGGAGCCGTCCGACCATGCGCCGAGGACGACGCGGCGCCCCTGAGCCTGCTGGTCGCGGATGTGCCGGATCACGGCCTCGAACACGTTCGCGTTCTCGTCCGCCCGCTCGGCGATGAAGTTGCGGCCCTGGCGCGCGCCGCAATCGACCACGATGCGCGGAGCACCGGATTCCGGCATCGCGAAAGGCGTGAGGCGGGCGAGCGGCAGCGCATTCGTGCGCTCCGACCACTCATCGGGCCTGACATAGAGCTGATCCGGAGGGAGTGGCCGGTACGGCGCGACGCCAGGCTGGTTCTGCCCCATGTTCTCGCGCCGCGCGTCGTAATAATCCTTCACCTGCGAGAGACGCTCTCCCGCGGCATCGTCGGCCAGGGCATCGAACACTACGGGAATGCCGGGAACGTAGTCGAGCAGCGTGTCCAGGTGATCGTGGAAGAGCGGCAGCCAGTGTTCCAGGCCCGGATAGCGCCGCCCCTCGCTGATCGCCTCATAGAGCCGGTCGTCGCGGGTCGGAGCGCCGAAGGCGGCTACATAAGCCTGACGGAAGCGCTTGATGCTCTCCGTGGTCAGCTGCACCTCGCTCATGGGAACGAGGTCGAGGGAGCGCAGGGTGCCGACGGTCCGCTGGGTTTCCGGATCGAAGGAGCGGATCGATTCCAGCGCATCGCCGAAGAAATCGAGGCGCACCGGGTTCGGCAGGCCCGCGGGATAGAGATCGATGATGCCGCCGCGCACGGCGTATTCGCCCGTGTCGCGGACGGTGCCCGTGCGCATGAAGCCGTTGGTCTCGAGCCAGTTGATCAGAAGCGTGGTGTCCACCACGTTGCCCGGCGCGGCGGAGAAGGTCTCCGCCGCGATGCGGGCCCGCGGCGGAACGCGCTGCACGAGGGCGTTTACGGTGGTGGAGAGAATCCGCGGCTTGTCCTCCGAGGTCTTGGAGCGGGCAAGTCGCGCCAGGGTCGTCATGCGCTGCGCGGTGATCGCCGCATTGGGCGAGACCCGGTCATAGGGCTGGCAGTCCCAGGCCGGAAAGGTGAGGATCTCGATCTCCGGCGCGATGAACCCGAGACTGCTGGCGAAATTCTGCTGCCTCTGCCCGTCGCGGGCCACGTGGACAAGGACGGCCGGCCCCTCGACGCTTCCCGACAGGCCCCGGGCCAGATCGGCCACCGCTAGGGCATCGAAGCCGTCCGGAACGCTGGAAAGCGTCAGACCTTGGCCCTTCTTGAGGGCGTCGAGCGCGCGGGTCAGTGCAGACTTCATGATGGCGTATCGGTCAATAGGAGGAGAACGCGGGCGTTCCGGCCCGGTTCGTCGGAATCCGAATGCTGAACTTTGCGTCAGTTATGGATCGGCGAGGTATGGGTGTGAAAAGCCTTCAGGCGCCGGAACAGGGGCGTGTCGTAGTTCGAGGGAATCTCGATCTCGCCCGTGATCCAGCCGAGGAGGTCACGGTCCATCACCTCGATCAGCCGCTCGAACTCCGCGAGGTCCTCGTCGGAAAGCTTTCCTATCTCCGAGTCGGCGAAACGCCCCATGATCAGATCCATCTCGCGCATGCCCCGGTGCCAAGCCCGGAAAAGGATCTGCCTGCGACGGACGTCGAGGTCGGCGCTGGTGCGTGTCGTCCCGCTCATGAAAATGCTCCGGTGAGAAAAAGATAACGTCGCTTCGAAGAGGCTCGGCCGCTATATAACCATCTCCCCTCGACTTGACACCCGTTTGATGTCCCTGCGCCCTTCCATTCTTGATCCCCTGTTCACCCCGGCTGCCTCCCTGCCCGGCGTCGGCCCCAAGATCGCCCCCTTGCTGGATCGGCTCCTCGGCGAGCCGGGCAGGCCCGCGCGCGTGGCCGACCTGCTGTTCCATCTGCCCAACAGCGGCATTTCCCGGGAGATGAAAGGCTCCATCGCCGATGCGCCCGTCGGCGAGCCGGTGACACTCTCGGTCACCGTGGTGGCCCACCGTCCGCCGCCGCCGGGACGCCGTGCGCCCTACCGGATCCTCGTCGAGGACGAGACGGGGGAGGTTTGGCTCGTCTTCTTCAACGGCCAGAAGGCCCGGCTCGAAAAGCTTCTGCCCGTCGGCGAGCGCCGCTATGTCTCGGGCAAGATCGAGCTGAGGGACAGCCGCCGCCAGATGGTCCATCCGGATCGCATCCTGGACGACAGGGGCATCGAGAATCTTCCCGCCGTCGAGGCGGTCTACGGCCTCACGGAGGGCCTTTCCTCGCGGATGGTCGGCAAGTACATCGGCGCCGCCCTGGAACGGGTGCCGGATCTGCCCGAGTGGCAGGATGCCGCTTGGCTCGACCGGAATGCCCTACCCGATTTCAAGCAGGCGCTTTTTGCCCTGCACAGGCCCAACAGCGCGTCGCAGCTTTCCGAGGACGCCATTGCCAAATCCGCCCCCCGCCGCCGGCTCGCCTATGACGAGCTGCTTGCCTCCCAGCTCGCCCTGGCGCTCGTCCGGAGCCGCATGCGCCGCCTGCCGGGACGGGTGAACGCGGGCGACGGGCATCTGGTCGAGAAGCTCAAGAAGGCCCTGCCCTTCGGGCTCACAACGTCACAGGCCCAGGCCATCGAGGACATCCGCCGTGACCTCGTCTCCGACAAGAAGATGCTCCGGCTCCTCCAGGGCGATGTGGGATCGGGCAAGACGGTCGTCGGCCTTCTGACCATGGCGAGCGCCATAGAAGCCGGCCGGCAGGCCGCCATGATGGCTCCGACCGAGATCCTGGCCCGCCAGCATTACGAGCGTCTCGCGCCCATGGCGGAAGAGGCCGGTCTGACCATCGCCCTCCTGACGGGCCGCGACAAGGGGGCCGCCCGCAAAGCCGTTCTCGCCGGCCTGGCCGACGGGAGCATCCAGATCGCCGTCGGCACCCACGCTCTTTTCCAGGAGGGCGTGACGTTCCAGGATCTCGGCGTCGCCGTGGTGGACGAGCAGCACCGCTTCGGCGTTCATCAGCGTCTCGCGCTGGGCTCGAAGGGCGAGGCCGTGGACATTCTCGTCATGACTGCGACGCCGATCCCGCGCACCCTGGCGCTCACCTATTTCGGCGACATGGACGTGTCGGTGCTCAGCGAGAAGCCTGCCGGCCGCAAGCCCATCGCCACGAAGCTGATCTCCATCGACCGGCTCGACGAGGTGATCGGCGGCATCGGACGCGCCGTCGCCAACGGCGATCAGGTCTATTGGGTCTGCCCGCTCGTCGGCGAGTCCGAAACGGTCGATCTCGCCGCGGCCGAGGAGCGGTACGAGACGCTCAGAAGCTTTTTCGGCGATCAGGTCGGCCTCGTCCACGGGAAGCTCGCCGGCAAGGACAAGGACGCCGCCATGGAGCGGTTCTCGAGCGGCGAAACCAAGATCCTCGTCTCGACGACGGTGATAGAGGTCGGCGTCGACGTGCCCAATGCCACGATCATGGTGATTGAGCACGCGGAACGCTTCGGCCTCGCCCAACTCCACCAGTTGCGCGGCCGGATCGGGCGCGGATCGAAATCCTCGACCTGCCTTCTCGTCTACAAGGGCCCGCTCGGCCAGATCGCCCAGGCTCGCCTCGAGATGATGCGCCAGACGGAGGACGGATTCCGCATCGCGGAGGAGGACCTGCGCCTGCGCGGCGAAGGCGAGGTGCTGGGCACACGCCAGTCCGGCACGCCGGGCTTCAAGCTCGCGCGGCTCGAAACGGACGGCGATCTCCTTGCCGCCGCGCGGGACGACGCGCGCCTGATCGTCGACAGGGACCCGGAGCTGTTGAGCGAACGCGGTCAGGCGCTGCGCATCATGCTCTACCTGTTCGAGCGCGACTCCGCGATCAAGCTGCTGAGAGCGGGGTAAGCCCCTCCCCGCGCCATGATCGTCCCAGGAGCTGATCTCGGGTTAGCTCCCGCCATCCCGATCGGAAAGGCGCGGCGCTCGGCGAATCGGGATCACCGGCATAGGGCCGGTGATGACCTGGTGTGAGGGTGTGGTGTGAATGTTTACTCCACGGTCACGGACTTCGCGAGATTGCGCGGCTGGTCCACGTCTTTGCCCATGAAGACGGCCGTGTGATAGGCGAGCAGCTGGATCGGGACCGAGTTCAGGATCGGCGCCACGACAGGATGCACGGACGGCATCACGATGGTCGCCAACGTGTCCAGGCCCGTTTCCAGCGCCCCTTTCTCGTCCGTGATGAGAATGATGCGCCCGCCACGGGCCGCCACCTCCTGCATGTTGGAGACGGTTTTCTCGAAGATATGGTCAAAGGGCGCGATGACGATCACGGGCATGGTCTCGTCGATCAGGGCGATTGGCCCGTGCTTGAGCTCTCCCGCCGCGTATCCTTCGGCGTGGATATACGAGATTTCCTTGAGTTTCAGCGCGCCTTCCATAGCGAGCGGATAGGCCGTGCCGCGCCCCAGATAGAGCACGTCCTTCGCCTTTGAAAGTTCGCGCGCCAGGATCTCGATGTCGTGCTCGCGCTTCATGGCCTCGCTCATCTGACCGGGAACGGCGATGAGCGCATCCACGAGCTCCTTCTCCTCCTCGGCGCTCAGAGTGCCGCGGGCGCGCCCTGCGGCGATCGCGAGGGAGAGGAGAACGGTGAGTTGGCACGTGAAGGCCTTGGTCGAAGCCACGCCCACTTCGACCCCGGCGAGCGTCTGTGCGACCACCGCGCTTTCCCGCGCCATGGTGGAGGTCGGCACGTTCACGACGGAGAGCGTGTGCAGTTTCTCGGCAGCCGCATAGCGCAGGGAGGCCAGGGTATCGGCCGTCTCGCCGGACTGGGACACGAAGAGCGCGAGTTCGCCGGGCTCCAGAGGAGCCTCGCGGTAGCGGAACTCCGACGCCACGTCGATCTCGACCGGAATGCGCGCGAGGCGCTCGAACCAGTATTTCGACACCAGCCCGGCGAGATAGGCCGTGCCGCAGGCGGAGATGGAGATCCGCTTCAGGTCCTTGAAATCGAAAGGCAGCTCGAACGGAAGCTCCACCCTCCCGGCGCTGAAGTTCACGTAGTGGGCCAGCGTCCGCCCCACCACTTCCGGCTGCTCATGGATTTCCTTGGCCATGAAGTGGCGGTGGTTGCCCTTGTCGGCCATGAAGGAACCGGCGGGGATCTTGTGGCGCGGGCGCTGGACCATCGCTCCGGAGGCGTCACGGATGTCGGCCCCCTTCCGGCGCAGGATCGCCCAGTCGCCGTCCTCCAGATAAGTGATGTCGTCCGTGAACGGTGCCAGCGCCAGCGCATCCGAGCCGAGATACATCTCGTCCGCGCCATAACCAATGGCAAGCGGCGCGCCATGACGGGCCCCAATCAGCACCTCGTCCTCGCCATTGAACAGGAACGCGAGCGCAAAGGCGCCCCGCAGGCGCGGGAGAGTGACGGCCACGGCCTCCACCGGAGGGCGTCCCTGACGCATTTCGTAGGTCACGAGCTGCGCCACGACCTCGGTGTCGGTCTCCGTTTCGAATCGAACGCCCTTGGCTTCGAGCGCGGCCTTCAGCTCACGAAAGTTCTCGATGATGCCGTTATGGACGACGGCCAGCTTGTCGGTGGCATGGGGATGCGCATTGGTCTCGTTCGGCTTCCCGTGGGTCGCCCAGCGGGTGTGGCCGATGCCGATATGGCCCGAGAGGGGAGATTGCGAGAGCTTCGCCTCGAGGTTGCGGAGCTTGCCCTCCGCGCGGCAACGCGCAAGGCGGCCGTATTCCAGCGTCGCGACCCCGGCGGAATCGTATCCGCGGTACTCCAGCCGCTTCAATGCTTCGACGATCTGCGGTGCAACAGGCGTATTTCCAATGATTCCAACGATTCCGCACATGCCCCAAGGCTTTCCGTTGACGATGTTATTCTAAGCTGAGCTGCGCACTTCCATACAGAGAATGCGAGGTATGCTGGAATCAACTTCCATGACAGATTGTGACAGCTGAGCCTTACTGTTTCTTCGAAACCTTGGCTTTCGCCCGGAACTCCACGGCCCAGCCCTCCTTGACGACCTGGCGGCTGCGTCCGAGCGCCAGGGCATTGGAGGGAACGTCTTCCGTAATGACCGAGCTAGAGCCCACAAACGCGCCGTCGCCGATGGTGACAGGCGCGACAAGGGACGAGTTGGACCCGATGAAGGCCCCCTCACCGATCTCCGTCTTGTGCTTGTTGTAGCCGTCGTAATTGCAGGTGATCGTGCCCGCCCCGATATTCGTCGCGGCTCCAATCCTGGCATCGCCGAGATAGGTCAGATGGTTGACCTTCGCTCCGGCCCCGAGCTCCGTGTTCTTGAGTTCCACGAAATTTCCAACCTTGGCCTTGGGACCGATGACCGCGCCGGGGCGCAGGCGGGCGTAAGGACCGATCGCGGCTCCGGAGGCGATCCGTGTACCCTCCAGGTGGCTGAAGCTGTGAACGACAGCGCCTTTGTCCACGATGACTCCGGGCCCGAAAACCACGTGCGGTTCTACGACCACGTCCTGCCCGAGCTTCGTGTCGTGGCTGAGGAATACGGTCTCGGGCGCCACGAGGGTGACCCCCGCAGCCATCGTCGCCTGCCGGAGCCGGTCCTGGATCATGCGCTCCGCAGCGGCGAGTTGCGCACGGTCGTTCACGCCGTGCACCTCCTCCTCCGACACGACCGCGATGGCCGTCCGGTGCCCGGCCTCGCGGGCGATCTCGACGATGTCGGTCAGGTAGTATTCGCCCTTGGCGTTGCTGTTGCCGATCTTGTCCAGGAGCGACAGAGCGATGTCGCCACGGAGCGCCATCAGGCCTCCGTTGCACAGAGTGATCGCCCTCTCGGCCTCGGAAGCATCCTTGTGCTCCCGAATCGCGAGAAGCTCGTCGCCGGACATGATCAGACGCCCGTACCCGGTCGGGTCCTTGGCCTCGAAGGCCATCGCCACCACGGCCGCCCCGTTGGCGAGGGGAGCGCGCAGCTTCGCGAAGGTCTCGACCGTGACAAGAGGAGTGTCCGCGTAGGCGACGATCACGTCGTCGGGCTTCTCAGCCAGAGCCTCTCTGGCGCTCAGTACCGCATGGGCCGTGCCGAGCCGCTCCCGCTGCACGAAGATCCGCGCATCCGGCACGCTCCTGAGCGCTTCCTTCTCCACATCCTCGCGATCCGGTCCGATCACCACGGCCGTCCGCGTGGCGCCCGCCTCCGTGAGAATGGCGAGGACGTGCCCCAGCAGAGAGCGGTTCGCAACGTGATGCAGAACCTTCGGTTTCTCGGACCTCATTCTGGTCCCTTCCCCCGCGGCCAGCACAACGGCGAGGCAGCTCCGGGCGGCGGACGTCTTGGGGGAATGGCTCGATGTCATCAGGCTTCAATCCGGTGGTGTTCAGGGATGCAGCTAAATCAGAAGGGGTAATTCGGCAATCTTTTCATGAGCAAAGGCCCGGAATGCGAACTGCCTCGTTTACTTCATACTCATGTTCGATGATAAATCATGAGTCTTCCTGATTGTCTGGCCCAAGCGCCAAGTTCACGCAAGAGTATAACTGTGTCGGTTTCGCTGGGGGCCTCGCGCCCTTCTCATCCTCGGCGACGCGATGTGCTGGCTTATCTCAGCGCTTCGGTTGCCGCGTTTACGCTTGCGCCTGCCGTCCAAGCCCAGGCGCCTCATGCTGACATCGCGTCCCGGATGGGTGACGGCCAGCGCTTCGATCCGTCCGCGGTGACGGACGTCGCCCGTCAGCTTTCGAAGAAGCCGTTCGTTCCTCTGCCGAACGACCTGCCCGACGCGTTCTCGAATCTGAATTTTGAGCAATACGTCTCGATCAAATCCCTTTCGCAGCCGATTTGGAGCACGGAAGGGCGAGGCATCGCCTTGGAGCCGCTGCATCGCGGCTTTGTCTTCAACAACGCGGTGGACCTGTACCTCGTGGAGGATGGAGGCGTCAGGCGGCTCGCCTATGATCCGTCCAACTTCAACTTCAACGGAATTAACATCCCCAAGGACTTGAAGGACATAGGCTTCTCCGGCTTTCGCCTGATTTCACACCCTGCCGAGGGACAACCCTTCAACTTCGCCATCGTTCAAGGAGCCACTTTCTTCCGCGCCCTCGCGCGCGGGCAGAACTACGGCGCAATCGCCCGGGCTCTGACCCTCAAGCCCGCCGAGGCCAAGGGCGAGGAGTTCCCGATCTTCCGGGCCTTCTGGATCGAGCGTCCAAGCATCGGCAGCAACAGTATCACCATTCACGGCGTCCTCGATTCTGAATCGACGACCGGTGCGGTCCGGATGACGTTCCGGCCCGGCGACATGACCATCGTCGATGTGGAAACGACTCTCTTCCCCCGTGTGAACCTGGAGCATGTAGGCCTGGGGGGCATGGCCTCAACCTATTTCTATGGCCCCAATGATCGCCGCAACGCGGACGATATCCGCCCTGCTGTGTACGAATCCTCCGGCCTGCAGATGCTCAATGGCCAGGGGGAGTGGCTTTGGCGGCCACTGCAGAACCCGGAGACCCTCCAGATTTCAGCCTTCGTGGACAACTCCCCTCGTGGATTCGGTCTGCTTCAGCGGGAACGAGCCTACGAAGCCTTTCAGGACGACGAGCAGCGCTTCGAGCGTCGGCCGAGCCTCTGGGTCGAGCCCCTGGGCGAATGGGGCGAGGGCAGCGTCCAGCTCCTCGAGATTCCCACCGATGCGGAGATCAACGACAACATCCTGGCCTATTGGCGCCCGCGCGCGCCGATGGCGGCAGGAGCGGAGATTCCTTTCGCCTATCGGCAGTACTGGGGATGGAGCTCGCCGGAACGGCCACCGCTTGCGACCGTCGCCGCGACACGGTCGGGCCGGGGGAGCACCGGTCGCCGCCGTCGTTTCACCGTCGACTTTGTCGGGGAGATGCTGGGCGACAATTGGCCAAAGGACCTCAAGTCGATTCTGACGGTTGGTCCGGGAACGTTCCATGACCTCAAACTTTTGCCGTATCCGGAGAGAAAGACGGTACGCGTTGCATTCGAGCTTGACCCGGGCAACGAAAACGCGTGTGAGATGCGTCTCATCCTCGAAGCAGGCGGGAAACCGATAAGCGAGACATGGCTGTATCGTTGGACACCCTAAGTTCCGACCCGAACACGAAGATCGCCCCCTTGGGGCGGCTCGAATCCGTCATGCCTCCGGAAAAGCACCTGGACATGCCGACCCAGCATCTGAGACGCTGGTCAGCGGATCAGGAGCGCAAACCCGTTCGCCAGAATCCGAGGCTCGGAACTTGGCTCGCGCGTCTGTTCGTGTTCGGTGGCGGTTTGCTTCTGACCGCCTACGGCACCTATGAAATGTATCAGGTGGTGTCGGTCAGCCGGACCACCGCTCTCCAGTGGGTATTGGTGGCCCTGTTCACCATCAACTTCTCCTGGATAGCAGTCGCCTTCACCAGCGCACTCCTCGGGTTCTTCGCCCTTCTCCGGCGTCGCCCCGTCGGCCCGCTCCCTTCGGCGCTGCAGGCACGCACGGCCATCGTCATGCCCGTCTACAACGAGCAGACGGCGCGAACCTATGCCGCCCTTGAGGCGATCTACGAATCCGTCGAGGCCACGGGTCTCGGTGAGAGCTTTGATTACTTCATTCTCTCCGACACGACGAATCCGGATGCCTGGGTGGCGGAGGAGCGAGCATTCCTGGCCCTGCGGGAGCGGCTCGGACCCAAGGCACGGTTCTACTATCGCCACCGGCCGAAGAACCATCACCGCAAGGCGGGCAACATTGCCGATTTCGTGTCCCGCTGGGGCGGGCACTACGAGCACATGCTCGTGCTCGATGCGGACAGCCTCATGACCGGCGAATGCATCGTGCGCCTCGCGGCGGCGATGGAGGCCGACCCGGATGCCGGCATCATCCAGTCGCTGCCCCTCATCATCAACCGCAACACGCTCTTCGCAAGGCTTCAGCAATATGCCGCACGGGTGACGGGGCCGGTCATTGCCATGGGCCTTTCGGTCTGGATGGGCCGGGACGGCAATTACTGGGGTCACAATGCGATCATCCGCACCAAAGCCTTCGCGGCCCATGGCGGGCTGCCGGATCTGAGAGGCAAGCCGCCTTTCGGCGGACACATCCTCAGCCACGATTTCGTGGAAGCGGCACTGCTGCGCCGCGCCGGATGGGATGTCTACATGCTGCCGGACCTCGAGGGCTCCTATGAGGAAAGCCCGCCCTCCCTCATAGACCTCTCCGCGCGCGACCGCCGCTGGTGCCAGGGCAATCTGCAGCACATGCGCGTGATCACCGCGAAGGGCCTGAAGCTCCCGACCCGCCAGCACTTCGCCACCGGCATCATGTCCTATCTGGCGTCGCCCTTCTGGCTGTTCCAGCTGATCGTCGGTATCGCGCTTGTTCTGCAGACCACCTATATCCGACCCGAATATTTCTCGCGCGATTTCCGCCTCTATCCCATCTGGCCTCGGTTCGATCCCGAACGAGCCCTGGCCCTGTTCGCGCTGACGATGGGAATCCTGCTGGCCCCGAAGATCTTCGGCCTCATCCTGATGCTGATCCGCGGCAAGGAGCGCCGGGCGTCCGGCGGGGGGCTCCGGCTGATCGCCTCGTCGACGCTCGAGATCATTCTGTCGGCCCTACTCGCTCCGATTCTGATGCTGATCCAGTCCGGCTCCGTATTCCAGATTCTTCTGGGCCGCGACACCGGCTGGCAGCCGCAGCGTCGTGACGACGGGTCCATCCCGTTCAGGGACATCGTGCGCCGCCACCGGGCGCACACGGTGCTGGGCGCGCTTGCCGGCATTTCAGCCTTCATGATCGCCACGTCCCTGTTCCTTTGGATGTCGCCGACGATCATCGGCCTGCTTCTCGCAATCCCGCTGTCCTGGCTCAGCGGACAGCTCGGAGCGGGCCTCGCGCTCAAGAGGCTCGGTCTTCTCATGACGCCGGAAGAGCACCGTCCTCCCACGATCGCCACCCGCGCGAACGAGCTGCAGATACGTAACGCCACCCTCGGCTTCGACGACGAGGACAGCCTCAGGGCCATCTACTCCGATCCGGTCCTTAGAGAAAGGCACATCGAGATGCTGCCTACCGTGGCTCCCCGCAAGCGCGGCATCATCGAGACGGAACGCGCCCTGGCGGAGGCCAAGCTGGTCGATGCGGAAACCATCGAGGACGCCATCAGCTGGCTGCATCCGAAAGAGCGCATGGTGGTGCTACACGACCGCGCGCTGCTCAACATGCTCGTTCACCTGAAAAAGAAGCCTGCCGACGCTCAGGCTGCAGAGTAGGACCGTTTCCGAAGCCAGGGCTCAGGCCCTGGTTTCGATTTTGCGGGCCCAGGACTCCTGCTCGGCGTCTCCCGCGACCTCACTGAGAATCCAGTCGCGGAAGGCCTCGATCTTGGGAGACCGGCGTCGGGCTTTCAGATAGACCAGCCAATAGCCACGGCTTGTCGTGGCCATCAGATCGAAGGGTTGGACAAGCCGGCCCGCGGCGAGGTCGGCTCTGAAGAAATAGGGATTGACCAGAGCAAATCCCTGCCCCGCGATGGCCGCCATCCCCTCCAAATGCTGAATTCCGAGAGAGTTGTCGAGGCGGCGGGACAGGTCGACATCCGGCAGGCCTGCTGCCGTGAACCAATCCCTCCACCAGGGATCCCCCGGCGAGATGATGGGAAATTTCAACAGATCCTGCGGCTCCCTCAGATCCGTGCCCCGGATCAGATCGGGGCTGCAGACCGGAGTGAAGAAGTTCGGGAAGAGAAGGTGGGCCGCGAGTCCGGGCCAGTTCCCTTCGCCGCTGCGTATCGCCAGATCGAACCCGCTCTGACCGAGATCCACCACCTCTTGGCTGACGGAGATCTGCACCGCGATGGTCGGAAACAGATGCTGGAAGCGGCCCAGGCGGGGAACAAGCCAGTTGGACACGAAGGTGCTGAGCGTCGTAATGGCCAGCACCGACTGCACCGTTTCCTCCACGCCGGCGAAAGCGGCCCGCAGGGCATCGAAAGCCTCCGTCACGGCCGGGGCCAATTGCTTGCCCTTGGCCGTCAGCACGACCTGCCGGGGCATGCGCACGAAGAGCGGCGCGCCGACGCGGTCCTCCAGCATCCTGATCTGGTAGCTCACCGCGGCCTGCGTCATGCCGAGTTCCTCCGCCGCACGCGTAAAACTCTGATGCCGTGCGGCAGCTTCGAAGGCCCGTACGGCGCTCAGCGGAGGAAGTTTGGCAGGCGAGTTCGACATGGGCGATCCATAAGGCTGCCTTATGCCAGCCCCTTGGCTTTCATTTTGTCAAGGCGGGCGTACAGGAGCAGTCTCTCCGTATCAGCGAGGCCATGAGGTGCCTCCGAAGCACAGCTACGGTGATTGTCATGAGGTACGAAGATGCCCGCCGCCTGCGCGGCGTCGAGAGCGCTTGGCTGCGTCTGCGGACGTGGCTGTGCTTATCTCGCCTGCAGCGCCGTCGTCGGAAGCCGATCGCCGATCTGAACCACCTCTCGGACCACGAGAGGCGGGATATCGGCCTGCCCGAGCCGGTCCGCTACATGGACTGGCGCAGCTTGAAAGATGAGACGCGCCTGTGAGGCGTCAGGACGACAGGCGGCTCGGCTTGAGCTGGCCGCTCTGCTCGAGGAGCGAATGGCCGGTCGCTGCGATGTGAGCCTCGATGCGCTTCAGGTCGCGCACGATGTCGAGCTGGAGAGCGCTGGTGTCACCGATTGTCCGCCCGGAGCGGATCTGATCCAGCTGCTTCTGGGTGAAGGTCCGCTCCAGGTCACGGAAGCGTTCCTTTTCCGACACGAGGCGTCGGGCGGAGCCGATATCCTGGAACATGAGGACCGAAGCGGCGAGTTGCAGGTGTTCCAGCAGCTTGTTGTGCATGCCGGTGATGTCATCGAGACTGTCCTTGGGCAGGCGCAGGTGGTTCTTGATGCGCTTGGCCGCCAGCTCCATCAGGTTCTTGTCGATGATGTCGCCGACGTGCTCCAGGTTGATGGCGAAGGCGAGGATGTCGGACAGCCGCTTCGCCTCCGTCTCGCTCAGGGCCTCGTGATTGATGGAGCTGAGATACCGGCGTATCGCGCTGTAGAGACGGTCCACCACGTCGTCCGTGCGGCTCACCTCGGCCACGCGGCTGATGTCGTCCTCGCGGAACAGGTCCTGCGAGCTGCGCAGCATGATCTCTATTGTGTCGGCCATCCGCAGAACCTCGCGGGCCGCGTTGGAGAGGGCAACGGAGGGCGTGTCCAAGGCATCCTTGTCGAGATACTGCGGCGTGCCGGGATCGGAGGCCACGAGCTTCTCCGGGAAGGCCCTGGTGAGGAGCTTCGCAATCCACGGAAGCGGCAGGATGAAGATCGCAGCGACGCCCACATTGAAAAGCGTGTGGAAGTTCGCCGCCATACGAGCCGGATTGGGCTCGAACATCGACATGTAGCCCAGAATGAGGTCGATCAGCGGCAGCGCCGCGACGCCGCCGATCACGCGCATGGCAAGATTGCCGAACGGCACACGGAACTTCGCCGGGTCGCCGCCGAGGCCTTCGAGCATCGGGTTCAGGGAGCTGCCGAGGTTGGCGCCGAGCACCATCACCAACGCGGCATGAGTATCGATGACCCCTGCCGTGGCCAGGGACATGATGAACAGCATGGCGGCAACGCTGGAATGTGCCATCCAGGCGAACAAACCGGACAGGAGCACCAGGATCAGCGGATCCGGCGCTATGACCGCGAGGACGTTCTTGAGCACTTCGGAGGATTCGATCGGCCGGATCGTCTCGCCGAGCAGATGCAGCGAGAGGAGCATCAGGCCGAGACCGATGGCGACGCGCCCCAGATCCTTGACCCGGCTCGAGCCGCCGCGCTTGTAAGCCATGAAGCCGAAGAAAATCAGCATGGGAAAGATCAGGGTGATGTCGAAGGACAGCACCTGCACGATCAGAGTCGTGCCCACATTGGCCCCCAGCATCACGGCAAGCGCGGGAACGATGCCAACGGCCCCGCCGGCGGTGAAGGAGGCCACCATCAGGGCGGTTGCCGTGCTGCTCTGCAGCACGGTCGTCACACCGACGCCCGCCAGAAAGGCACGCAGCCGCGTGCGCAGGCCGATGCCGAGAATCCACCGCAGATCGCTGCCAAAAGCGCGCTGAACCCCGCTGTTGACCATGTTGATGCCCCAGAGAAGCAGGGCAATCTCACCGAGAAGGTGGATCAAGACGGTAGTAGCGGACATCTATTCCTCAGCATTCGACGGATAAGGAGTAAACCTTCTGCTTAGTCCCCTTGTTTCGGAACGACAATAAGGTTGCCGGCTAATAATGGCTAGCCGGAGAAGATTTCCCTGCCTTTTCGGGGGAGCGCAGGTACCTAGGCGCAATCCTCTCCCTTTGTCCTCTCCCTTTGGAGAGGGGTTGCTCGAAATCGAAGCCGACCTGCTTTCGGCGCTCTACCAGTTCGCCCCGCTCTCGTGGAGGGCGCGTCTCCGGGCAACGACAACGACAAACTGCTGACACGGGCCCATCCGACCCTGCGCCCCGCCATCAACACGGGCGATGTCATGTTCATCGATCAGCATCTCTCCGAAACGGTGGGGATGCTTCGTCCCCGTCAGCTGGGTCCCTTTGACTTCGCCATCGAAGCCTCGGCGATCACCGAAGACCGCGCGCTGTTGCCGGCGACCTCCGTCGGCAACAGCGCGACTTTCGCGATCCTCGCCGAGAAGGTCATCGTCGCGATCGACCTGGCTCAGCCTCTCGAACTCGATGGACTGCACGAGATCGACATCCCGACGCGCCGCCAGTTTCGCGAGCCTATCCCGGTCGTGGCACCGGAGAGCCGGCCCGGGATGCCGTTCATTCCGGCAGATCCGAGCAAGACCGCCGCGATCGACATCACACGGAAATCCGACGGCGCAGGGACCATCAACCCTCCTGATGCGGCCACGACCGCCCTTGCGGACCATCTCATCGAGTTTCTCCCGAGCGAGCTGCGGAGCGAACGGATGGGGACGTCAACCAGCCCCTAACATGCGGGTATCGGCTCCATTGCCAATGCGGTGCTCCGTGGGCTCATCCACATTCCGTTCCACGATCCCAAGATGCACAGCGAAGTGCTTGGGAACAGCATGTTCGAGCTGTTCGGTTCCGTGAGGCCTCGTCATTGCGTCGGGCTCGTCCATCACCCTTGAGCCAGAAGCCCGTGATCCCCCACATGGGAAGCTGCGAGAACAAGATCTTTCCGCGGCCTCAGGAGATCGGCAACCACCCCGAAGTCATTCGCAGACGCAGCGTGATCGGCGTCAACGCGGCGCTCGCGTGCGACATTCATGGGAACGTAAACTCAACCCACGTCAACGGCACCCATATGATGACCGGCATCGGCGGTTCGGTTGACTTCGCGCGCAACGCCTATCTCGAAATCTTTGTCACGAAGGCGCTTGCCAATGACGGCGCCTTGTTTCTCATCGCTCCCATGGTGCCCCACATGGACCACAACGAATACCACGCGGACGGAATCGCCACCGAGATCGACCTTGCCGATCTGAGCGGGTTGACGCCGCGAGGACGCGCCCCAACCATCATCCAAAACCGTGTTCACCCGAGCTACCGCGAACTCGCGGCCGATTACCTGAAACGCACAACTCAGCGCGAAGGGCAAACTCTCCATCTGCTGGAAAAGGCCTTCTCCTGGCATATCCGCGCTCGGCAGACCGGCCGCATGTTGCCCACGAGCCGAGTCGGCCTATCGTCGGAGGCACCGATGCGAACCTGATTTATGCACAATCTCCAGACCCGAATTTTGCCCGCTTGCCATACACTCGCCACACGAGCCGATTTGGCTACCCCCCAAGCACGCCTTGTATCGACCTAAGGAACTCTGCTCTTTTCCACATGCAACAGATACGCATGTGAGCCTGTAAGGCCAAGTTCGGAAGGGTCCGATGCTAGCTGGCGATGCTTCACAGGTTGAGGATCGGGGAAGCGAGATGGGTTTGGACGATCCATTTCCTATCGAGAAGTGCTCGGGACGGGTACGAGGTGCGGTTCTCGCCGAGTTCCACGGCCGATGTCCCACGATCAGGGAAGTCGCCAGCATCTCGGACGCGCAATGGCTGACGGTTCCGAACATCGGTCCGACGACTCTGGAAGAAATCCGCCGCTATATCAACCAGACGCCGACCGAGCAGCGCCTCCAGAACCTCTCGGTCATGGAGGATGGAGAGATCCTCTCGCGCCTGAATCGCGTTCAACGGGAACTGAACCTGATCGCCAGCGCCATCAAGACCAGGGCGGCATCGCCCCCATACAAAGGGGAGCATGAGAAGTAGTCAGTCGACAGGTCACCAGACGAGCAAGGAATCCACGTCCTAATCGATACAATGCAACAAGGCGACGACTTTATCTTACGTTTGTTGTTAGCTTGACTATTTTCCTCAGTGGAGCATTGGTAGGGCCACCATAAGAACAAGGCCTCCAATGTCCTCCACGTCAGTTCGGGCAATCGACCTCTTCATCAACGGCGAGCCGGGCGCACTCGTCACCGTCACGGAAACCCCGGAAGGGAACCTCAATTTCAGGGTTAGGGTGATCGACGTCATCTCGAGTTCTGCGGATGTGGCCGACATCGCGGATATTCGCGGCCTCTTCTTCCACGTATCGGACGAGACGCTGCTCTCGAGCCTGAAGGTGAGCGGGCCCGACGTTACGACCTATGTCTCCAGTGCCGACAGGGTGATGACCGTCGAAAAGGACGCCACCATGGAAGGCGAAGTCGGAAAGTCCGCCGGTCCGTTCGA
Organism: Microvirga makkahensis; assembly: GCF_009830105.1. Classification (GTDB taxonomy): domain Bacteria; phylum Pseudomonadota; class Alphaproteobacteria; order Rhizobiales; family Beijerinckiaceae; genus Microvirga; species Microvirga makkahensis. The sequence goes on along the minus strand of NZ_WURB01000003.1, from coordinate 11,302 downwards.
CGTCGGCATCGCGTTCGGGACATCGGGGAGCGGAAAGGACGACATCCGCGAGACCAGTTTCACCTTGAGCGCTTCCGAGCCGTTGGGCCTCGAATTTGTGCTTCAGCAGCATTTCGGGCTCCGACTGACCAGTGTCAGCAACAACGGCGAAGGCCGGGACCTCAGCCTGAAGCTCGTTGGGCAGATGACCGGTGATCCGAAGATCATTGGCGGTACGCCCACCAGCCCCGGCGACAACCCTCCATCTCCCCCGGATAATCCGCCGGCATCCCCCGGCGATGGCGGTCATGCCGACGATCCCGCGCCTCAGCCACCCGAGACCGGCTCTCCAGAATCCGGCGTGTCGAACGACGATCTGATCGAGGGCGGCGATGGCAACGATACGATCTATGGCGGCCTGGGCGATGACGAGATGCAGGGCGAAGGCGGCGACGATCTGATCATCGGCGGAAGGGACAACGGTGCCCTCACCTGGGTTGGCGGCCTGAGAGTCAAAGTGGGCGACAACCTGTACGGCAACGACGGCAACGACACCTTTCTTTACAAGAAGGGAGACGGCGTCGACCTGCTCTGGGATTTCCAGCCGGGTCGCGACGTGATCAAGCTGGCTGGCTACACCCTTGCCGACATCCACGCCTTCACCCTTGTTCGCTCCGTCGAGAACCGGATCCCCACGGGAGACCACGACAAGATCGCGATCATCCTGGACCAGGGCGGCGATGCGATCCTCTTCAACGATTACCCGGCACCCAGCTATGACGATGTCGCCATCGTCCTGGCCGACGGCAGCACCCTGTCCTCCGCTAGGATTCTGGAGCTTGCGAAAGCCAATCCGATCGACCTGGCCGAGGGCACGGCCACGACCGCTTCCGCGGGATTTGCGCCCAATACCGGAACGGCTCCTGCACCGCTCCTCCTCTACGGCAGCAATGACGGCGATACGATCATCGGGGGATTGGGCCACGACAAGCTTTATGGCAACGAAGGGATAAACGGGCTCAACGGCCGCTCCGGGAACGATTCGCTTTACGGCGGCAACACCATCGACACCATCATCGGCGGCGAGGGCGACGACACCGGTTTCGGCAACGGTGGCGATGATGTCGTCATCGGTGGAGCCGGCTCGGACAAACTCTACGGCGCGGGCGGCAGGGATCTGATCTTCGGAGACGATGCGGACGCGATTGATTTGCCCGCGGTGCTGACCTCCTACAATCTCCCCATGGATGGCAAGAAAGTCAGCGCGACTCTCAAGGTCACGAAGACCTGGTGGGGCGGCTTCCAGGCTGAGATCACGATCACCGCCCGTGAGAGCGTCAATGCCTGGGAGGTCTTTCTCAAGAGCCGGTTCAAGATCGAAAGCATCTGGGGCGCGGCAACGACGGCCGAAGCCAGCTGGTCCAACGGCGTCGTCTACGACCTCAGCAACGCCAGCTGGAACGGATCGCTCTATGCCGGCCAGAAGACCACGATCGGCTTTACGGCACGCACGGGTGTAAACGGCGTGGTGGACGCGGCCCACATCATGGCGGGGCTGTCGATCACCGATTCCTTGTCATCCCCCGCCAGCGGTGGCAACGGCGTCTACCGGACGCTCGGCAACACGATGCGTGGCTTCGCGGGCGCGGACACCCTCGTCGGAACATCTTCCAACGATATCTTCTATGTCGACGACAGGCGAGACAAAGTCGTCGAGACCTCCAAGGCAAGTTCCAAGGACAAGGTCATAACTTTTGTGAGCCATACGCTCGAAGCGAATATCGAGAACATGACGGCGTCGGGTTCGGCTTCCGTGAATCTCACTGGAAACAGCCTGAGCAACATCATCAGCGGCAACACCAACAAGAACATCATCAACGGCGGAAGCGGGTATGACACGCTGAGCGGCGGTGCGGGCAACGATACGCTGATGGGCGGTTCAGGCAACGACCGACTGCTGGGCGGCACCGGCAAAGACGCGTTCGTGTTCGACACGGCCCTGAACAGGCGTTCCAACGTGGACACGATCAACGACTTCAGCGTGCGGGACGATACGATCCGTCTGGAGAACAAGTACTTCTCAAAGCTGACCAAGACCGGGACGCTGAGCAAGAATTTCTTCACCATCGGTGCCAAGGCGAAGGACAAGAACGACTACATCGTCTACGACAGCAAGACGGGGGCGCTCTATTACGATGCCGACGGCTCAGGTAAAGGCGCTGCGGTCAAGTTCGCTCAGCTTACCAAGAACCTGAAGATCACTTACGCGGACTTCTACGTCATCTGAGGAGTACGAGAGCGGGAACGCCCCGATGCGCTTCCGCCTTACCTCTTCTCTTGCCCTAGATCGAAAAGGACAGGACGGCTCGCGTGCCGGCATAATGCGGGTCGAACTCGATGGCCGATTGCAGGTTGGAGGCCATGGCCCGCACGATCTTCGTGCCTAGCCCGCTGCCCTGGACCTGGCCCGTTCCCTTCCAGCCGATCCCGTCGTCCTCGACGGAGAGGAGTATCTGGTTGCCCGAACTGGATAGAATGACGCGAATGTCTCCCGTTGCGCCTTCCGGATAGGCGTATTTGAAGGCATTCGTGACAAGCTCCGTCACGATGACGCCGACGGACACCGCCTTGTCGGTCGGAATGGGGATGGGCTCGGCCCGAAGGGAGATTGTATGCTCCCGGCCCGCGGCACGCATGGCGCCCTCCAGCTCCTCGACCAGACCTTCCAGATAGGTATCCATTTCGACGAAACGGACATCGTTGGAGGTGTAGAGGCGGCGGTGGATCTGGGCGATGGCAGTGATCCGGCTCTGCGTCTCCGCGAGGGTATCCTGCGCGATCGTATCGCCCGCGGCGGCTCGCTGCTGCATGGCGACGAGAGAGGCGACCAGCTGCAAGCTGTTGGCGACCCGGTGGTTCACCTCGCGAATGAGCATCTCAGCCCGCTCGCGGGCCTCGCGCATTTCCCGTTCGGCCGCCTCCTTCGCGCGGCGCAGCCGGGCGGCCTCGAGAGCCTGCTCCGCAGCGGATCGGAGCAGATCCAGGAAGACGCCTCCGACATCCTTGATCACATAATCGGACGCACCCGCCTTGAGGGCCGCCACCGCTATGCGCCCTTCATCCGCCCCGGTGACATAGACGACCGGAGGCGGATCCGCGAGCTTCTGAATCTCGGCGAGGACCTGGAGTCCCTCCTTGCCCGGCATGAAATGATCGAGGGCGATCACATCGAAAGAGCCTTTGGCGAGCTGCTCCAGCCCTTCGTCGCCGCTGAGGGCATGAGTGACCTGAAACCCATGTCGCGTCAGCGCTCGCTCGACCAGGCGCCCGAGACCTGGATCGTCGTCGATATAGAGAAGGCGGATAGGCAGAGTCTCGCTCACAGCGTTTCGGGAACCTGAATCACGGAAAGGAACAGACCAAGCTGACGGATAGCCTGGGAGAACGACTCGTACTCGACCGGCTTGGTGATATAGACATTGGCGCCCAAATCGTAGCACCGTTGCACCTCGCGCTGGTCGTCCGTCGTGGTCAGAACCACCACCGGCGCCCGCTTGAGGCTCTCGTCGCTCTTCAACTTCACGAGAATGTCGACCCCGTTCATGTCCGGAAGATTGAGATCCAGGAGAACCAGAAACGGGCCGGCATTGCGCACATTTGCGCTGAACAGATGCTCGATCGCGGCCGTTCCGTTCGCGAAGGTGCGGATTTCATTGCACACCCCAGCACGCCGGATGTTCTTCTCGATCAGACGGGCGTGACCCTCGTCGTCCTCGATCATGATAATGGTGACGGGTTGCTGGTGGGGCATGTTACGCGGCCTCCGAACTCATATTGATATACTTGGGCAAAGTGACGGTGAAGGTCGAGCCTTCTCCCAATCTCGAACTGACCGAGATCGTACCTCCCAGCCTTCGCACGAGGGCCCGCACGTGCGCAAGTCCAATTCCCTCGCCCTGCTGGTCCTGGGTTCCCGACCGCCGGAACAGGTCGAAGATCCGTTCATAGTCCCGCTCATCGATGCCGCGGCCGTTGTCCTCGATCTCGTAGCGGACGCTCATGCCCAGATCCCGGCCCCTCACGACGATCTTCCCGGGACGTCCCTGATCCAGATACTTGACCGCGTTGTCGATGAGGTTGCCGAATACCTGCTCCACGGCGAGTCGGTCGCTGACGAGGTCGGGAACGGGCTCAATGAGCAATTCGGCGCCACGCTCATGCAATTGGTGGGCGAGGCTGTGATGCTGAGCCTCGAGCAGATTGTTCATGCTGATCGGCTCCGGCATCAGGACTCTGCGTCCCTCTCGGGAGAGTTTGAGAATTGCATTGATCAACTTGTCCATTTTGGCCGTGGACGACCGGATGAAGCCGATCGATTCCGTCAGGTCGGATTCGATGGCCGCCCGGGCATCCGGCGTAACCAGATCCGGCTTTGCCTCCGAGACCTTCCTGTAGAATTTCTGGATCTCCCGCTGGGCGTTGTCGAGTTCGCTCGTAAAGCCCATGATGTTGACGAGCGGCGCCCGCAGGTCATGGCTGACGATGTAGGCGAAGCGCTGAATCTCCTCGTTGGCGGCGTCGAGTTCGGAAACCCGCTCGGCCAGCATCGCCGCCAGACGGCCTGTTTCCTCCTCGGATTGCACCGCCCGCTCGCGGCTTTCCCGCAGTTCTTCCTGAGCCTGCTTGAGATCGTGAATGTCGGTGCAGGTGCCGTACCACCGCGTGATCTGCCCGTGCTCGTCGTAGACGGGCTGTGCGCGTCCCAGCACCCAGCGATACTGGCCCGAGCGGTGCCGCAGCCGGTACTCGATATGGTAGGGCTCTCCGGTTTTGAGGCACTGCCGCCATGTCTTCCAGGCGCGCTCGCGGTCGTCGGGATGGAACATCTCGCTCCAGCCGGCCCCGTCCGTAGAGCCCTCCGGCACGCCTGTGTACTCGTACCAGCGCTGATTGTAGTAGTCGTGGAAACCGTCCGGCCGGGTGGCCCAGATCAGCTGGTCGATGGAGTTGGCGATGGCACGGAAACGCTCCTCGCTCTCCCGCAACGCATTCTGCGCCCGCCGATGATCGGTCACATCGTTACCCTGGACGAAAATGCCGGACACCTTTCTGTCCCTGCCGAAGATGGGCTGGTATACGAAATCCAGGAAATGCTCCTCCGAATCCTCACCGGAATCTTGTTTCAGAATGACGCGCACGCCGCGGCCGATGAATGGCTCGCCTGTCCGGTAAACCCGATCCAGAAGGTGAGTGAAGCCTTGCTCTACGACCTCGGGCAATGCCTCGCGCACTGGCTTGCCCACAAGGTCCGATCGCCCGACCACTTGCCGATAGGCCGCATTTGCCATCGTAAAGACATGGTCCGGTCCGCTGAGGGCGGCAATGAAGCCGGGAGCCTGTTCAAATAGCTCCTGCAGATGCTGACGCTCCCGCGAGAGGGCTTGGTTCACCTCTTGAACCGCCTGGGCGCGGCGGAACATGTCCGTCTCGATCAGAGCGGACGGGCCGGACAGGAAAGCCGAGGTCTTCGCGAAGTTTCGAAGGTGGTGCAGCTCGGTCACGTCCACCGTATGCTGAAGAATGGAGATCAGCTCCCCGGCGTCGTTGAACAGAGGCGTATGGGTCGCGCTCCAGTAGCGCTCTTCAAAGCCCTGGCCGTTGGGCAGGGGAATGGCGTACTCGATGAGCGGCAGATGATCGGTCACCTTTTCCTGGACCACGCGGTCGAACGACGCCCGAAGCTGCTTGTAGCTCTCCGAATCCGGGTCGCTGGGAAACGCCTCGAACATGCCTCTCCCCATGAGCTCCTCGCGCGTGCGCATCGTGACGCGCAGATACGCATCGTTCATCCCCATGATGACGAGCGAGGGGTCGAGCAGCACGTACGGGTTCGGCGAGGCGTTGAAGAGAGCCTCAAAGTTTATCGATTTCAATGCTTTAAGCTGGTCTACCCCAGCTCCCCCTAAAAATTCGCCGCTTGGAGCACCGCCATATTTAGGACGGTTCCCGGCCGAGGCCAGCTCCGTCACGGCTCAGGCTCCCGCCCCCGCAACCAAACTTTGCCAGAAACGTTGCGGTTTGGAACATGCTTCGGAGACCCTGGTCCCGGCATCGCACGTGATTGGGTGCTCGATTGGAAACGAAATATGCTCCTTTGACTGCAGCCGGCATCGAAGCGGATGCCAAGGCGGATGATTTTCATTCACTCCAGGCACGGCTCGCGAAGGCGTTCGAATCCTTTTCGGATCACGGCGCGCCCCGGACCGTTCTCATTGTCCCGAGCCTGAGCATGGATCAGGAGGTGCTGGCCGGCATCTCGGGTGCCCACCATTACGAGGAGCGCATGCTGTGCTATCTCATGCAGCTCCGGATGCCGCGCACCCGCGTGATTTATGTGTCGAGCTACCCGATCCCGGAATCGATCATCGACTATTACCTGCACCTCCTGCCGGGCATCCCGGCACAGCATGCCCGCAGCCGTCTCACCCTTTTCTCATGCCATGACGGCTCGGCCATTCCCCTGACGGAGAAGATCCTCGCCCGCCCTCGCCTGCTCGACCGGATCCGGGCTTCCATCCCCGATCCCGAAGCCGCCTACATGATCTGCTTCAACGTCACCGAGCAGGAGCGCAGTCTCGCTCTGCGCCTGAACCTGCCAATCTACGGCTGCGATCCGGACCTGCTGCACTGGGGGTCGAAGAGCGGCTCCCGCAAGATCTTCCGCGAAGCGTGCATCGATATGCCGGAAGGCTTCGAGGAACTGCGCGGCGTGGATGAGATCGTCGACGCGCTGGAAGAGCTGAGGGCCCGCAGGCCTGGCATGAAGAGGGCAGTCGTCAAACTCGAGGAAGGCTTCTCGGGCGAGGGCAATGCCCTCTTCTCCTATGAGGGTGCTCCCGAGGGCGCTGCCCTGCGCCCATGGATCAGGGAGCGGCTGCCCCAACTCGCCTTCGAGGCCCCGGACATGACCTGGGAGCTTTTCTCCGAAAAGCTTGCGAGCATGGGCGGTATTGTCGAGGAATTCATCGAAGGCGATGTGAAGCGCTCGCCTTCCGCACAGTTCCGCGTCGACCCGATTGGCCAGCTGGAGGCGGTCTCAACTCACGATCAGGTTCTCGGCGGGGAAAGCGGCCAGGTTTTTCTCGGGTGCCGTTTCCCAGCTGACGAGGATTACCGGCTTCAGATCCAGGAAAGCGGCCGCAAAGCTGCCCGCGCTCTCGCGGCAAAGGGCGTGCTCGGGCGCTTCGCCATCGACTTCCTGTCCGTGAAGGAGGGCGACGCGTGGCGCCACTACGCCATCGAAATCAATCTGCGCAGAGGAGGCACCACGCATCCCTTCATCATGCTCGAGTTCCTGACTGAGGGGCAGTACGACCCTGCGACCGGCACGTTTCTCACTCCCTCGGGGCAACCGCGCTGCTACTACGCCTCTGACAACCTGCAATCGGACGCTTACCGCGGACTTCTGCCCGGAGATCTCATCGACATCGCGGCCCTGAACTGCCTCCACTTCGATGGAGCCAGCCAACAGGGAGTGATGTTCCACCTGATCGGCGCCCTCTCGGAATTCGGCAAGATCGGCGTGCTCTGCATCGCGCCCACGCACGAGCGGGCGGAGGAATTCTATCGCCGCACGACCGAAGTGCTCGACCGGGAATCCCGTTACGCCTGAAGAACCTCATGCTTCATAGGTGATGCGGATCCTTGCCGCTGCCTCCCGCGCCCGCTCCCGCGCCTCCTCCACCGTGCTGCCTGAGGCCAGGGCCACGCCCATTCGCCGGCACGGGCGCGTCATGGGCTTGCCGAAGAGACGAACCTCGACTTCGCTTTCTCCGGCGCTCAGCGAAAGCGCTTCCTTGAGCCCCTTGATGGAGAAGCGCTCGGCATCCCGGTCGGCGAGGATCACGGCGGAAGCGGTGGGGCCATTCAAACGAATGGATGGAATCGGCAGTCCGAGCACGGCCCGGACATGGAGATCGAACTCGGACAGGTTCTGCGACAGCAGCGTCACCAGGCCTGTGTCGTGCGGCCGGGGCGAAAGCTCGGAGAAGATCACCTCGTCCCGGGTCACGAAGAACTCGACGCCGAAGATGCCGTAGCCACCCAGATTATCGACCACCTTCCGAGCCATTTCCTGCGCATCGGCGAGAAGCTTGCCGGTCATCGGCGTGGGCTGCCAGGATTCCTGATAATCACCCCGCTCCTGCCTGTGACCGATCGGCGCGCAGAAGGACACCCCGTCCCGCGAACGGACGGTCAGGAGAGTGATCTCGTACTCGAAGGGGATGAATTCCTCGACGATGATCTTCCTGCGGTCGCCCCGCATGTTGGCAACGGCATGCTCCCAGGCCCGCTCGAGCTCCCCGGACGTGCGGACCGTACTCTGCCCTTTGCCGGAGGACGACATGACCGGCTTGATCACGCAAGGCAACCCCGTATGCTCCACTGCCCCCCTCGCCTCATCCAGGCTTTCCGCGTAGCGGTACTTGGAGGTGCGAAGGCCAAGCTCTTGGGCGGCGACATCCCGGATGCGATCGCGATTCATGGTCAGCGAAGCCGCCCTGGCGGAGGGAACGACCGTGACCCCCTTATCCTCGAACTCCTGAAGCACCTCGGTGCGGATCGCCTCGATTTCCGGCACGATGAAGTCGGGTCTGTGCCTTTCGATGGCCTGCCTCAGGGAATCCGCATCGAGCATCGAGAAGACTTCGGATTCGTCCGCGACCTGCATGGCGGGAGCATGGGCATAGGAGTCGCAGGCGATCACTTGGCAGCCATAGCGCTTGGCCGAGATGGCGAATTCCTTGCCGAGCTCGCCTGAACCGAGAAGGAGAATTTTGGCTGTGAACACCGTCTTGACCTTTCATCTGCCTTGGCGCGAAACACCGGCCGCCCGAACGCGTTCTGTGGAAGCATGTTTTCGGGTCGGCTTCCAGCCACGTCGCGCCGTCCGGGCCGGAAGTCTGCGTCACGCGCATCCCTGCCGTCACGCCTACGCATTGTGCGAACGAGATCCTCATACGTTAAGGGGAAGTCCAGGAGAAGCGGAATGCTTGGAACGAAGAAAACACCCAACCGCCATGGCAAGCGGGTCACCCGGGTCGAGCCGCCGTCGCTGGACGAGGCCATAGCCGCCGCACAGGGGCTGACCGACGATATCGAGTGCCAGATCGAGATCGCGTCCCAGCTCATGGGCATGCCCGAGGACGAGGTGCGCCCGGTGGTTCTCAAGAGCTCGGCCAAAATCCGCCGGCCGGAACGCACACCTTTGGCCGACCGTATCCTGGATCGTGGCGAGGGGGGCAAGGTCATCGTTGTAGAACGGCGCCGCCCACGCTTGGCAGCTCGATAGGATTCCCTTATCGACGGATTTGAACCACCCCGGGGACTGCTCGAAGTCGGCCCGTCTTTCAAAGTTGTCCTTACATGGTCAAAGGCATCATTCTTGCTTTCCTCGCCTTTGCCGTGTTCGCCTGGGGCGATGCCGTGGTGAAGGCCATCGGTCACGATCTCGACCCCTTCGAGGTGACCTTCTTCGGATATCTCATCCCTCTCCTGCTCTCGCCGGCCTTCATGAAGCCCGGCGACCGCCTGACAGATCTCGTGCGGTGGAGGAGCCCCTGGCTCATGGCGCTCAGGGTTTTCTTCATCTCGATAACGACGCCTTTGAGCGTCATGGCGTTCACCAGCCTTCCCTTCGCGGAAGCCTTCGCGCTCCTGTTCCTGATGCCGAGTCTAGTGACGGTGCTGTCCATCTTCGTTCTGAAGGAGACGGTCAGGTGGCGGCGCGGCCTTGCCGTCTGCGCGGCCTTTATCGGCGTGCTCATCATCGTCCGCCCGGGCTTCCGGGAGATCCTGCCCGGCCACGTCATCGCCATCGCTGCCGCTCTCTGCTCCGCGGGCGGCGTAATCATGGGACGCATGATCGGCACCACCGAGAAGCGCTACACCCTGATTGGAAGCGTGTTCCTCGGCACGGCGGTCATTGCCGGGATCCTGATGATCCCAGGCTTCACATGGCCTGCACCGCCTCAGTGGGGTCTCCTGCTCGCCTTCGCGGCGACGGCTTTCGTTGCTCAGGCCCTCTTCGTCATCGCGACCACCTATGCGCCGGCGGACCGGCTCGGAGCCGCGCAATACAGCCAAATCCTGTGGGCGCTCCTCATCGGAGCGCTCTTCTTCGACGAATGGCCAGACACCGTGGCCCTCGCGGGAATCGTCATCGTCGTAGCGGCTGGATTGTTTATCTTCGCACGGGAGCAGACGCTGAAGAAGGCACCGGAGGCCCCATCGCCCGCTGCATCACCTCAGGAGCGAACAGCCGTAGGACAAAATTCATTTTAACAGGCCGCGGGAGCGGACAGGCATGTCGTTTCACCCGCTCAGCTTGCGTTTTTTACATCGAGGCCGGGAGATAATCCCGAGCCTTCGTCTCCGCGCCCTCTAGCTGTGACGGTCGGGACCGGGCCGTTAACCCGAGGCCTCCGGGGGGCTCGACGACCGCAGCGGCCTTCCCTCCCTCCTGGCGCGGCATCGTGTCCATTGCCGCCGTTATGTGCCGCGCATTAATCCATTCACCTGCCCTCCTGCTGATCCGCATACTCCATTCTCCCGAATAGAACTTAGAAACCGAGACGGCTATACCCTGCCGGTATCAGGCAGCACCTTCCTGCCGACCTTTCGGATGCTGCCCCCTCCTCCTGATCTGGACCTTTCAATGCCTGCAGTCGCGACCTACAGCCCGACCGGTAACGCTTACATCGACGGCCTTCTGGGCGACGTCAAATGGGCTGTAAACAGCTTCACCTTCAGCATTCCCACAAGCGGCGGGTATTACGGCTCTTCCTATGGAGACGGTGAGAACATTACCAATTTTGGCGTTCTCAATTCGGGGCAGCAGACGGCCACGCGCGGGGCCCTGAAAATGTTCGCCTCGGTCGCCAATCTCAGCTTTACGGAAATCAGCGAGACCTCGTCCCAGCACGCGGATCTTCGCTTTGCGATGTCGGACAAGCCGAGCACCGCCTGGGCCTATTTTCCGACCGCGGCTGCCGAGGGCGGCGATGCTTGGTTCAACAACTCGGACGGCTACTACAACACCCCCGTGAAGGGCAACTACGCCTCTCTGACCTTCGTCCACGAGATCGGCCATGCATTCGGTCTGGAGCACCCTCACGAGAACGGCATGCCCTCCAGCCGGGACTCGATGGAGTACACGGTGATGAGCTACCGCTCGTATGTGGGCGCCTCCACCACCAGCGGCTATGTCAACGAGACCTGGGGCTATGCCCAGTCGCTGATGATGTACGACATCGCCGCACTG
>NZ_WURB01000029.1 GCF_009830105.1 Microvirga makkahensis | reverse complement strand
TGTTCTTGTTGGAGGACTTGGCTATAAAGTCCTCGACAGCCATGCGAGCGGCGACGGCCGAGCCCTCGCCGCCGATGTCCGAATAGGCGCCCGAACGGTCCGTCAGGACACCGAGCTTGATGGAAATCTGTGCCTGCGCTGCACCAGCAGCAAGACCAGCCAAGACAATGGACAATAGTGCTGACTTAAATTTCATCCAGTTCCTCCCGAATGCCCTTATTGTTCGGCTTTGCGCCAAGAATAGATTGCTGCTTTTCAAGATTCTGTTCAAGTCCGCAGACGGACGCCGTTTCAGGTCGGCGGTAGTCAGTTCCGTCACACAGCCGGCAACCGGGTACTTGCCCGAAACAGCACCGGACCCGGACGAGAACAAGTTGCTTTCGAAAAGCGATCCGGTAAATTTCCTTCAGTGAGCCGGGCAGGCTTCGGAGGGGAGAGGCCCGCGACATCCATCGCCGCTTCATTTTTCGAGATGCCTGTGCTGCACAACAATTCTGCAGCCTTGTCCTGACAGATCCGCAGGGATCGCTTTCGAGAGGCTTATCGCGCGGCCGGCGAATGGCGGGACCAGATCATCGCCGCCATAGCGCTCCCGCAGCTTCCGGAGAATGCCGATCAGATCGCAATCTCAAACCCGGCGCAGGGACATCCCCGGGGTTCCTGCGCTCGATCTCGTCCTCAATCCGTTTGAGAATTCTTTGCGCTCCTCGCGCCATCCCCTGAAGAGCATTTGGCATTCACGAAAGTGCATCGGGATGAGTCCAGAAGTCCCGCTCGGGACTGGAGATAAGGCAGCTCGCATTCGGAAATCGCTCGGTACCGTCGAAGTCGTCGGTTACGCCCCATAGACGATCCGCGTGAGCGTGGGTAAACACCACCCTGGTAATCGCTTCGCGATCAATCCCCGCCTCTTCCATGTGATCCGCAAGCCTGCCTGCGGTTGCCTGAAACGTCGTGCCTGAACCGGCCTCGATGAGCATGGGCTCGCTTCGGGCCTTTACTAAGGAGACGTTCGTTGGCGGTGTCAGCTGGCGGGGCGGTTCCATGCCGCCTGCCCTGAACAGTTCGTCGATCTCCTCGTCCGGTGTTCGAGGGAGCTGGAAGGCGACAGGCATCTCGTGGTCCCCGCCGCCGATCACAGTGACGGCGATATCTCCAATCCGGAGCGGGTGAGGGGCTGTTGTGGCTCGTGCGGTGGGGGCCAATGTGAGAGCCGCCGCAGCAAGGCTGCCCGAGAGACCGGCGAGAACTGCGCGCAGGATCGACGCTACCGGTGAGGCGTCCTCCATCTGTGTGAACTTCCTTTTTCCATCATGCATGATTCTACTCGGCCTTGGGGCCCTTGCCGTCCGGGAAGTCACGTCGAGGGCACGGGCACGTCCAACCACCTTGGCTGGCTCGCTTGCACAGTTGGACATGCAAGGCTCCTGGTTCCAGAAGGCCTGTCCGCTTGTCTCGCGATCGCCGTCGAAGAAGTTTGGCTCGTTCGGCTGCTTCAGAGAGGGGTAGTTCTTCTCGTTCAGCTCGAAATCCTCTTCCGCGATGCTGTTATTGAGGTGGAGGACTTCGCGGCGCCAAGCCTCGTCTCCACGTGACCGGATGGAGAGATCCTTCCTTGAACCCGCCCCATGCCGTCCCCACCTTTCAGGTACCGGGGTCCGGGCCCCTCTGGCAGTTCCCCCAGGCTGCGATGTCGGACTCTCCCACCTGAGGAGCGCTTCGAGCGCTCTGCAACGTTGGCGTCGACTTCGCGATGAGTCCGAGCTCTCGATCGCGTGCACCCGCGAGAAGGATCGAAGGCATCGTGCACCGGCGGAGCAGATGACAACCCTGCGTGAAACGACAGTTGGGGCAAGGGACCTCTGAAGGACGATGCATTCGATTGTGACCCTTTTCGAGACGGCAAACATGCTGGTCACCTTACCGGCGGCCTTGTCTTTAGCCGCTGCCGCAATCTATCCGTAGGAGGCTGACACGGCTTCCCCCTGCAACCTGATCGACTGCGGCCTGATCCGGTCGGTCCCCTGGATCGAAGCGATGTCCCGCCCATGCCCCGGAATCGATGGAGATCCCGCCCCGGCGGCCGGGGCGCTCGCCCCTCCCGTCCTTATGACAGCGGACGGCCGCCCGCGTCGCGTTGGAGTCGAGATCGAATTCCTGGGTCTGAGTGCCCGCGCCGCCGCAGAGGCGCTTGCGCATGATCTTGGGGGATCGAGCCTGTCCGAAGATCCGCACGCGTTCAGGGTCCACGGCACACGGCTCGGCGATCTCCTGGTCGAGACCGATCTGCGCTACGTCCATCCCGCGCGTTACCCCAACCTCGGCCTGAAGCTGAACCCTCGGGTCGCCGCGTGGCTCGGAACCCTCGTTGAGCCCTTCATCCCGCGCGAGCTGATTACGGCACCGATGCCCATCACCCGGCTGAGGGAAACCGACGCGGTGCTCACGAGCCTGCGGGCGGCCGGGGCCCGCGGGCGCGGGGCGGTGCTGTGGGACTCGCTCGGATTGCATTTCAACATCGATCCGCCGTCCCTTGACGCGACGACGGTGACGGCCTTTCTGAAGGCCTTCCTTCTTCTCGACGACCGTCTCCGGCGCGACATAGCCTGCGGAAAGCCGCGGCTTGCCCGGGCCTTCCCCCCCGACTATCCGCAAGCCTACAAGCGACGCGTGCTCGATCCGGGCTACTGGCCCGACGTGACGGATCTAGCCGAGGATTACCTTGCGGCGAACCCCACCCGGAGGCGGGCCCTCGATCTGCTGCCTCTCCTTGCTCATTTCGACGGGGGGAGGGTGCTCTCGATGCTGCCCCACGAGAAGATCGGTCCCCGGCCGGTGTTCCACTACCGTCTGCCGCAGGCCCATCTGAGCGATCCCGCCTGGAGCATCCTGCCGGACTGGAACCGCTGGCTGACCGTGGAGCGCCTCGCGGCAGACCCGCAGAGGCTGGTCGCCATGGGGCGCGACGCCCTGAGCCGTTGAGCGGGGCGATCTCCCCGCCGCCACGTGGTCAGTGATTGACGCTGCAGCCCGTCCTCCCCGTCCGCTCCGGGCGAATATCTTCAAGACTACGACAGCGAGTGCGCCGTCTCCGGTCAGCGCAAGCCGAACGCTTCCATGACTTCGTTCGCCGAAAGCATGCCACGGGCCGTGTGACCCACGTCGGTCGCAATGACCATGCGCCAGCCGAAGCTCCAGCCTTTTGCCCGTGCGAGCGAGCTTGCGGAGTCAAATACATATCGGCCACGCTCCAGCCGGTTCTCTCCCTGGCGCATCGCGGCGGAGGACCGAGAAAGGTTCTTCTCGCCCGTATCGTCCCCGCCAAGATAAATCGTGATCGGAAGCCCCAGATAGGTACTCAGTTGTCGCTCACCCTCCCCATGTCCGAAAACTTTGCCCAGTCCGAAGGGAGCCGGCTCCGCCGTTGACGGGAGGACATAGGTGGACGGATTCGCGATCACGATTCGAGCGGCATCGCGCGGAGGAGCGAAGGCCGCAACGCGGGATAGAAATTGCCCGCCCGCTGAATGGCCGAACAGGTAGTAGGGTGCGCGCGGCATCCCCTTCTCCAGCTTTGCCCAGGCGACGAGCTCAGCCACGATCGAGACTGTCCATTGCTCCCGGCGAATCAACCTCTGATCCTGAACGATTCCGCCCCTCTGGTATCGCCAGGCTGGAAACCGCTTTCGGTCGAGAAGCGGAGCAAACACAATCATACATCGTCGATTCGCCAGCTTCTGCGCAGAGTCACGGTACGAGGACGCATTCCGCCCAAGGCCGTGGAACACAAACAGCAAAGCGGCGCCTTCGCACCCCATGGGATGGTAGGTGTAGACAGTGATCGGACCTTCACGAAGACGGACTGTGACCTTGGACTTGCCAGGTTCACGGGCGAAGCCATCGGCCGCTCCGAAAAGGAAGGTGAGCGAGAACAGCGCCGCCGTGCAGGCCAGACCCATGCGGCGACGGATGATCCCGATCGCTTTCATGAGCAGAGCCCTGGTCAGCACCAGGCGCGCTCTACGCCGTCCGCAGGTCCGCTTTCATTGTCCCTCCGAAGCAGGCACGGTCATCTTTGCTTCGACGCGAGGGCCGGAGGTCGCAGCGACGTGTGCCACGCTCCCCTTTTTGGATCTGCACGGAACACCTGTCTTTGCTGCATTCTTGCGCATTTCGCCTGAGATCTTTCTGTACAGTTATCCTTTGCGGTAGCCAGAGACGCTGCCAGCGGGCCTTATCGGCATTGTCTCCACTCTGACGAACGGGTCCATTTCGGCATAATCGTCGCCGTATCCAGCGATAACGCCATACTCTTCCCTGATCGTCCGCCTCTGACGGTCCGCACCCGATGGCGCCCGGTGGAACGGGTAGACGGTGCTGATATGGCTCAGGTCCAGGCGCATATTCAGCGCCTCCTGCTTCACCTCGGAACTCCAATTGGCGATCGCTTCCGATGAGGCTCGCAGCGTGCCTATACGTTCGAGCAGCTTTTCAAGATCGCGAGGCGTGGCATCCGACGCTGCGGCCCTGGCAACCAGAAGTGCCAGTTCTTGAGCCGGAATCTTGTCCTGGCGCAGGAAGAGCGGATGATAGCCACCTTTACGAACCTTCGGCACTTTCAGTTCAATCCGGCCCAAACCTGTTTCCCAATTCTGCAGCCGGTATCCGCTGCGACGGTTGGTCCGAGTCGAGCAACGCTTCCTCAGCCCGGCGCCGCAAACCTGTGATACCTCTGCAGCCATCACTTTGTCGGCTAGAATTTTCAGAAGTTCACGTATGCCGCCGTCAGAGCCGGATGCTATGGCGGTCAGAGCAGGGACCTGCCCGCCAGCGAGTATATTCATTTCGTTCGTATTCGAGATCGACGTACCGTGATCTGCCGTGATCTCGACGCGGCACTGATAGCCGTTGAGCCTATTGCCGGCATTCGCCGAGCTCATGATGAGGGGTGTGAGAGCGCCGTCCTGTATCTCCCAGGGAGTGTACACTGGCAATCCTGTCGATCGTGCAGTTTCCCTTATCATCAAGGGTGATTGGGTCAGGCGCCCACTGATCGCAAGCACGTTGTGCCCGGCGGCTCTCAAAGTATCGACGCCGCACTTCGCGCCCATCGAGTCGTACGCGGCGAATACGACGCCGACACAATCCTCCCACAGATCCTTCGCCTGAATGACATCCGCTGTTTCCAAATGCTGCAATCCATCGGCCACTTCAACGACCGCGACATCGCAGCCCGCCTTCGCGGCGCTGCGGATCAACCGCCTCGTCGCTGCAACGATCTCCTCGAGCGGAATCAGGTAAGTGCTCGCAAGCCCTCCATCCGTGAAATCGAGAACGACATCAGCCCCCGCGTCCCGCACGATCCAGAGGTCGTTTCCGGCGCCTGTTCCCGTGGCCTTGATCGCAGCGACTCGATGGCCCGCTGCTTTCAAGCCTCTCACCAGCGATGTCGACGTGAAGGTCTTGCCGGCATTCATCGACGTTCCAAGGGAGAGGACAATCGGTATGGGTGGAACGGGGCCGGATGCATCGACGGCAAAGTCTCTGAGATTCAGGCGTCGACCCTGCGCATCACCAACGAGACCGAGAGGAGTGATCCGGGTCGAGGGTATCATGCGCTCGTTTCGCGTGATCTCGCATGACGCAATCCCGCCAGCCGCAACGAGGTCGCAACTGCTCAGATCCTCTCCGATCACTCCCTCGAACTGGTCGGGCGCGTAACGGTTGCCGAAGCAGACGATCGCTTCATCACCCGGAAACAAATGCGCCCGGCGGCCATCGGTCAGTTCGATCCGTCGCTGCTTGCCGATTTCATCGACCTTGACCAAGACCAGATCGCCGGATGCAGGAGCAATTGCAGGTCCGGTGATGAGGCTCGCCATCGCGTCTGGGTTGACACGCCGGGTTGTGTACGCGCGCTTCGCACATGCCACACGTTTCGCGTCCAGTTTTTCTAGAGCCATTTCCTCATCCCCAGAGATCAAGCCAGCACAGCTTACCTTCTGACATTTGCGGATATGGAGCGTGTTCTTCAGGCCGATCTCTGTCAACGCAAATTGAGCATGTGACAGCACTCATCTCAAAGTACTCACTTTGGAAACGATCGCTTGGCTTAATCACAACGTAGTATACGGGTGCAATTCCGGCATGACCTCGGCATGCGGGATTGAGAATGCAACGAAAATCGTAGTATATCTGCTTGCGCTGGCACCGCATCAACTGAACCGAGCCATCCAGGAGATACGCTGGTACGAACGCCAAGAATGAAGGAGCGACCATGACCTACCGGATCGCATGGCAGCTGACGAGTTACAGCGGGCGACTGCTGGATAGCGGCGATATCGGTGAGGTTTATTCCGACTACAGACTTGCCGCAGCGGCCTTGAGAGAACTGCTGCGTCCCTACCCAGAGGTAGTACAGGGTGAACATGCCATGAGCTGGAAAGCTCGCAGATCCCGCGATGCGGATCTGGAACTATGGGTCCGGATCATCGACTTGGGTGCTGAGGATCATACCGGTGCAGAGAGCATGCTCATCGTCCGGCAGGCACAAACAAGTCCCGGAATCGAACGTGGAGGGCTGTAGACGCTAGGGCTAATGGACGAGCTGCTTTCGGTGGCGGTACGGCCCTCCGAGAAGCCAGGGATGCAGGTACGAACGTGGTGCGCACGTATCTCATGAAGGCGGGTTTCGCGGGCACTTCCGACTTCCCTTTGATCGAGATCGCTTCAGAGCTCCTGCCCATAGACCGCGATGTGCGGCTCGGCAGCGGAATTCTCCGTTCTCTCGCCGGCCGCGCAAAGAGACAGAAGAGGATCGAGGCAGGATGATACGTCCCAACCAGCGCGGGCTTCGAACATCTGCTCGCAGGGATATGCTCCGGAGGATTGCCCCATTGGTTGGAGACCGTCATCAGATTGAATGCTCTCTGGCTGATCAGAACAATCCGGCGATAATCCACTTGTCAGAGCTCAGCTGGTCATGCGCCCGGGACGCGGATCCCGCGTAAACCTTTCGGCCAACCAAACGTCATGAAGAATGCGGCATCGGTCGCCGTATACGGAGATGCAGGGCTCGAATGTCCAGATTCAGAAAGAAAGTTTCAGTCGAGAAGAACGACATCGTGCGTCAGGCTTGGCGCGCATCCTCCTGGGGAATTATCGCAATTATCGTGTTCAGTATATTCCTGAACCTGCTGAGATTCGTCACGCCGTTATACATCATCCACGTATTCGATCGAGTGCCGGCCAGCCGGAGCGTCGAGACGCTCATCCTTCTCACGATCATGGCTCTTCTCGCGATTGTTGCGGGCGTAGCCCTGGACGGGGTTCGGAAACGTATGTTCGGACAGTGGGGCAAGTGGATCGAGGAACAGTTTGGCCAATTCTTCGTCTATCGTGGTCTGAGCGAGAGATCGATCGGTCAGTCGCAATCGGTACAGGAATCGCTCGACGAGCTATCCAGGTTGCGCAACTTCGTCGCGAGATCCGCTGTGCGCTGGATCGATGTCGTCTGGGCCCCTCTCTTTCTCTGGGGAGTCTATTTGATCGATCCTTTGCTCGGAATGATAACGCTCGCTGCGATGTTCCTTGTGGTCGCTTTGGGATTACTCCAGGAATCCGCCACGAGGGAGCCTCGGCGCGCTTCCCGTAAAGCTGCGGCAGAGGCTGGTGAGATCGTGCTGAACGCGGAGAGGAAATACGAAACCGTCGGCGCATTCAGTATGGCATCCAACTTATCCGCTCGGTGGCGCCAAACAACAGCGGCTCACCTGGATGAGCGCGAGCGGGCGGATGCCCGCTACACCTTCTACAGGTTGGCCATAAGGGGCCTTGGCGAATGCTTGCGCATTGGGTTGATCGGCGTCGGCGTATGGCTTTTTCTCCAGGGCTCTCTCACGCTCGGCGCGGTCTTTGCCGCAAGAATATTGGGCGGCTACGGATACAGGTATGTCGAAAGAGCGGTGGGGAGCTGGCGGAGCTTAAGAGACGGTATGGCCGCATACCGGAGCCTCAAAGCTCAATTGAGAATGGACAACGACAACAACGTATCCATCCATAGCGCAACCCCCAGTTCCGCGCTCGTGATCGATCAATTGAGCTTTCGCTACCCGGGTCAGACAAACTATGTCTTGAGGAGGCTGAGTTTGACGCTCGAACCTGGTGAGCTGCTGGTTGTCACCGGCGGCGCCGGAAGTGGAAAGACGACGCTGTCACGTCTAACCGTAGGTCTCCTCGAGCCGCGCTACGGGCAAGTTCGCCTTGGCGATGTCGAAGTGAAGCGTCTCCCACCCGATGTGCAGATGCAATTGATCGGCTACTTGCCACAGCATACCGAGCTTTTTCGAGGAACCGTCCGAGAGAATATCGCATGCATGGGCGACGCGGATTTCGATGATATCGTCCGCGCGGCGAAACTGGCCTCTATTCACGAAGTTCTGGTGAGCCTTCCGCAGGGCTACGACACCCCCATCGGCGAAGAGATGGTTACCCTTTCGGGAAGCGAGCAAAAGCGCATCGCCTTGGCCCGGGCGATCTACAGGAGACCGCGCCTGCTCGTTCTGGACGAGCCCGCTGCGAACCTGGACAGGCGATCGCGAAACGCCATGGAGGCAGCGGTGTCGGAGTTGAAAGCGGCAGGATCTTCCATCATCGTGACGCAAGCCACGAAGTCGTCGCGGTGGAACGCGATAGCGGACAAGTTCCTGATTCTAGGCGGCAGGACGGCTGAACTCTCGGTTGCTCCCTCCAAAATCGACCCAAAGGTTTCTGAACTGAGGAGGGTCAAATGAGCGTGGATGTACCCGCTCGGGAAGGGCACAAACTCCCGATGCCTCTCCCCCTGAGTGGCGCCAAGGGTGCCGTATGGTCCTCCCCGCCGTTCAGCGCGAGGCTTATCCTACTGGGGCTGGGCGTTATTGCGGCGTTTGTCGGGATTCTCTCGACATGGGCCACCCTCGCTCCTCTGGAAAGCGCCGTCAGGGCATCGGGGGTCGTCGCCGTTGATACGAGCGTCAAAACCATTCAACATCTCGAAGGAGGAATTGTCGGAGAGATCCTGGTTCGCGAAGGGCAGCAGGTTAAAAGCGGGGACGTCCTCATCAGGCTGCAGCGACAGATTACGGCCGCTACGCTGAACCAGGTCGAGGCGGAGTACTATCTGGCGCGCGCCACGGAGGCTCGCCTGGTTGCGGAGCGCGACAACGCGCCGGCGATTCAGGTTCCGGAAGAGCTTGCCTCAAGGATGGAAAATGGCGTCATTCAGGATGCGGTCGCCGGACAGCGAAATATCTTCGAGAGCAGACGCAAGCTGAACGGCCAGCGCCGGACCATCATCGCGCAAACGATCGAAGCGCTTGAAATCGAGATAACCGGCTTGGAAGGCCAGGTCGCATCGTCAAAGAAGCAGCTCGAGCTCATCGACGAGGAGCTGCGTGACGCAAGTAAGCTTCTGGCCCAAGGATTGACAAACAAGCCGCGCGTGCTGGCCCTCTGGCGCACCAAGGCCGAGATCGAGGGTCAAATCGGCAGCTACATGGCCTCGATCGGCGTAGCACGGCAGCGTATGGGTGAAGCTCAGCTCAAGATCGCCGAGCTGGATGCATCCGTCTCCAAAGAGGTGGTCGAAAATCTCGAGCGCGTGAGATCGCAGGCCTACGAAGCCGCTCAGAAGCTCGCCGCAGCTAAGGACATCCTGCAACGCACCGAAATCCGTTCTCCGATCGATGGCGTCGTCGTCGGTCTGAAGGTTCATACAATCGGTGGTGTCATCACCGCGGGGCAGGCATTGCTTGATATCGTTCCCAGCAACGACAAGCTGGTGGTTTGGGCCTCCATAGATCCGGACGATATCGATCAAGTCAAATCTGGACTTCCCGCAACGATCTGGCTCTGGGCAATCAACCGCCGGCACCAAGCGCCGATCGATGGCCTGCTCCAGAACGTATCCGCTGATCGACTGGTCGATTCGAAGACCGGCCAGCCGTATTATCTGGCTCGCGTCGAGTTCGACAGCAATTCGGGGGATGCTCAACAGATTGTCATTCAACCGGGCATGAGCGCCGACGTCATGGTTCGAACCGGCGCGCGAACTTTCTGGCAGTACATCTCTGCCCCTATCACCCAAGCACTGCGAAATGCCTTTAGAGAAGGATAGAGGCTCTCAGAACCATCTCGCGCATGCTCCCACAGCGACCGGCGGGGCGGCAGACAGTTGGCGCTCCGATCAGGGCCGGCAGCTTCACGGAATGTGGGCATGCGAGTCTCGGTTGGATCATCCGTCCGCGACGCGTTTAAGGGTCTGACCGCGTGAGGTGCACGGCTCGAGGTTGCTCGTTGCAACCGTCGTCACAAGACTGGAATCGCAGCCCATGTTCGCCCTCCGCCGCCTGCGCCTGCCAACAATGCGTTCTTGCGCGTGATCGCCTGACGTCGGTTTCGGCGCGCGCGGCAGATCCGGCAGCCTGTTCTTCCGCAGGCAGAAACTGCGCACGACAACCGTTGATGCTCCTGCCGGTCCACGTTGTTCCAGCATCCTGACTGCAGAACGTCTCCTCAGGGCCTGGAGAGATGCCGTCTTCTCCTGCTGCCAGACACGGAGCCGAAGCAGTCGGCGATGCGGCGCATGTTGCTCGCTCATCCGGGGCACCTCATGGGCGTGCCATTTCCGGTCCGTCGCAGACGCGCAATTGCCCGTCTCCGGGCGTCAAACCATTCGAGAAACTTCGAGCTGGCCCTTGTCCGCTCCGGCATCAAAAAAATTCGTCGTCATGATTTCGCCTCATTGAGCTTGGAATAGCGTGGCTCAGATGTTGAGGCGTTGGCGTCGGCATCTGAAGTACTGCGAGCGGACCAGAATGGCCATCGGCAGTTATATTGCGCACCTTACGTAAAGTTATACTTGTTTTTATTGAGTTAAATTTCACCTATTAGCATTCTGTAGGACTATTTTGTAAACGTTGCGTAGCTTCGACTTGTAACAATTGCGTAAATTACACTCTTATTTCCACGTTTCAGCCAATCACTATTAAAGCTCACCTAAAAGCCTCGCATGAAGGGGCACGGTGACATTTGGGGCAAGACAATGGCAGTTTCCTATAAGCGCATCACCAGCAGCGGCGATGAGAACGTCGACGGGCTCTTTCACACGTACCAGTGGGATACCCAGAGCCTCACATTCAGCTTCCCGACCTCCCGCTCGCAGTTCGGCAGCAACTACAGCAACGCGAACGAACCCGCACACGGCTTCCAGGCTTTCAACTCAACGCAGCAGAACGCCATCCGCAAGATCGTCGCTCAGATCGAGAGCTTCACGAACATGGATTTCACGGAAGTCTCCGGCGGCGCCGGCGTGCTGCGCTGGGGCGAGACGACAACCGTCAAAGACTCGCAGACCACCTCCGCATGGGGCTACCGTCCGGGCACGAATCCCGGCGAAAACGGCGGCGATTCCTGGTACAATCTCTCCGGCAACGCCATGTATGACAGCCCGAAGCTGGGCAACCGCGCCTACGCGACCTTCATGCACGAACTCGGTCACCAGCTCGGCCTCAAGCATCCGCACCAGGACATGGCCGCGCACGCTCCGACGCCGGACGCCCAGGACAACCGCAACTACTCGGTGATGAGCTACGAGCGCGTCTCCGGCGGCGACGTGCAGTCCTACATGCAGCTCGACATCGCCGCCCTGCAGCACCTCTACGGCGCCGATTTCACCACCAACAGCGGCAACACGGTCTACCGCTGGAATCCCTCCACCGGCGAAATGTCCATCAACGGCGCCGGCCAGGGTGCACCCACCAGCAACAAGATCCTCTTGACCGTGTGGGACGGCGGCGGCGTCGACAGCTACGATCTGTCCAACTACACCACGGCCTTGAAGATCGACCTGAATCCCGGTGCGTTCTCGACATTCGGGACGCAGCAGATCACGGGCTCGAAAGGCAACCTCGCCAACGCGCTGCTCTATAAGGGCGATGTCCGCTCCCTGATTGAGAACGTCAAGGGAGGATCGGGTAACGACACCATCGTCGGCAACCAGGCCGCCAACCGCCTCGAGGGCGGCGCAGGAGCCGACACGCTCACCGGCGGGGCGGGCAACGACATCTTCGTGCTGCGCAAGGAAAGCACCCCCGACACCATCCGGGACGCGGCGTCGGGCGACAAGATCGACGTCACGGCCTGGGATGTGTCGGCCAGCCAGCTGAAGATCGTCCAGGACGGCAGCCGCTGGGTGGTCACGGGCGACAATGCCGATGAGAAGGCCTACTTCCTCACAAAGGTCGGCTCAAGCCAGTTCATCACCTCGGGCGGTTCAACGCCGACACCGACACCTGAACCGACTCCGACACCTGAACCGACTCCGACCCCCACCCCCACCCCCACCCCCACTCCAACCCCCGAGCCGGAGCCGACTGGCACGATCTACAAGTTCCAGTCGAGCCAGGCCGCCAACACTGCGTCCACGATCACGGACTACAACGACGGCAACAAGTTCGACCTTAGCGGCATCGATGCAGACGTTGTCGAGGCTGGTCACCAGGCGTTCACGTTCCTCGGCAAGGTTGGGTCGTCGGCCTTCAACAGCGACGGCGCGCAGATCCGCTACCGCCACGATCTGGATGCGGGTGAAACCCACATCTACGGGAATGTCGATCACGATCGCTATTACGAGTTCCGGATCGAGGTCAAAGGCCTGCACAACTTCACGGCCGACGATTTCATCTTCGGAGGCTCGACATCGGCACCGATGCCCGCGCCGACTCCCAAGCCGGAGCCGACCGTGAAGACCTACGACTTCCTGTCGAGCCAGGCCGCCCACACGGCGTCCACGATCACGGACTACAAGGACGGCGACAAGTTTGACTTCAGCGCCGTCGACGCAGACGTTGTCAGAACCGGCGACCAAGCGTTCACGTTCCTCGGCAAGGTTGGGTCGTCGGCCTTCAACAGCGACGGCGCGCAGATCCGCTACCGCCACGATCTGGATGCGGGTGAAACCCACATCTACGGGAATGTCGATCACGATCGCTATTACGAGTTCCGGGTCGAGGTCAAAGGCCTGCACAACTTCACGGCCAACGACTTCATTCTGTGACCCGGGCGAGCTTTCTCGCTGATGGCAAGGAGCCGCTCGAGGCGTTCGTTCGCACCGTGATGTAACCCGGCTCCTCCTGGAAGATGCGGCCTCGGTCTACCGACCGAGGCCGCATTTCGTTTGTTTGGCACTCAGTGGTTCGGCCAGCATGGGAAGGAGTGAACAGGTTTCATCTTCCTGGCCTGATGGGATGTGAACAGGGAGGCCACGAAACCGGCCGCAGGGGCATGATGGATCCACGGAATTTTCACGTGATCCGTCACAGCGCGCCGGGCATACGATTCGCAAAGCCGCGCATGCCGCCCCGCGAGCGGTTCCGCCTCGGTCGAGAATCGTGAAGTTTCGATTCGCAGGATGGCAAGGCCTCGGCAGTGACACCGGCCATGCAGGTGGCGCGCTCCAGCATCCCCAATGGGAATGTCGCGCATTGATATCGCAGCTTGGCTGAAAGCGCGCAGAAGGCATCTCTCGCAGCCGGTTGAGGTCGCGATCGTGTCACGTCCCCACAGGTCTCCATAGTCCATAAGGATTACACCACGGGTGCAATGGCAATCGCGGTCTCAGCCTAGGAAACTAACGTCCACATTGGCAGGCGAGGCGTTTGGCGACGCAGAGGTGATCCATGTCCGAATTGTTGCTCTGGACGCAAGGCGCTCTCAAGGGCGCCATGGAATTTATAGCTGCCATGCCCCTCTGGATGGCATTGATATTCGTTGCTTCCCCTTCGCTTGTTGCAGCGCTGACGCGAGATACCTTTATCATTGCATCAACTGCCGTCCTGAGCATCACGGCCATTCTCCTTGGGGCTCTGTACGGGACGGCGGCTGCACCGCCGCTGATCCTTGTGGCGCTTTGCGCGACCTTTCTCCTGGCCATTTTCGCTTTCCACCAGCAACGCCACGCAAGAACGCTCTCGGAGCTTCAGGCGCGGATGAGCCACATCGACGAGCAGATAGGCACTTTTCTCAACAATGCTCACGAGCGGTTCAGCATCCTGGATCAAGAATCGGAGGATGCGCGTGTCGCTTTCCGAGAGGCCCGATCCTCGTTCGAGCGAATGCGCAAAGCCTTCTCGCGCATGCACAGGTCCTTCAATGACAAGCAAGCCCCCGTGCCGCGCGCAAAGAACGTGATCTCTCCCTTTCCGTCCACTCCACCAGTCAGTGCGATCAGGGGCGATCGGGAAAGGACCGCTGAACCCGCTTCGGATCCGGCTTCTCCAAAACTGTCTCCGACGGTCAAGATATCGGCAGATTCAGAATAGCTGTCGCGCTTCAACGTCCTGGATTGTTGAAGATGTGATCGTCATGCGTTCGCACCTGGCCCGGCAGCCGATGTCGGGTCGTTGGATTGCCGAGGAATTCCGGGACGAAACGCCCGGCTCAGCCCGAGGGCAGACCCTGCAGCTGCGAGAACGCTCTCCTGTTCAGCGTAACCAGTCCAGGTTCGAATCGATTCGGTTTGCCTGGCCCCCTGCCGCGAAGCCGGCGATGCTGCGAAGCCTCCACGCACCACCAAGGGAGTAGACCCAATGCCATCTCACGGCGAAACGGAGACTCTTGTACATTGGACGTCGCGTTCGGCTACTGCAGCGAAGATCATCAATGGCTTCTAGAGCATTCTTCGGCGAAGTGGGTCCGGTTCGCCGACAGGAACTAGGGAACGCAGGGCATGCGGAGCATTCCAAGGGATCTATCCGACCTCAAAAAGATAGAGGTCAGCGATTACAAGAATTTCGCGGAAGCTGCCGCCCAACATCAAGCCCAATCCTGGCTATACTATTTCCCTTACTTGTACTTCGCCGGAGCGAGTACGAAAAGCCGTGCCTTGCTCTTTGAACAAATCGAGGGGTCGATTCTGCTCTACCTGCTGCAGGAGAGAGAGGAGCGCATTCGCCTGAGCCTCTTTCTGCCCCCATTTCCATTTGCTCCGGTTCCATTGCGGCGAGCCCTGGAACGCATTCGAGACTTCAACCAGGACCAGACAAGCCGGGTCATGCGCGTTCAGGAGGGCGATGCGCCGGTGCTCGCGCGGGAGGGGCTCCAAATCAAGCATCAATATGACGAGTATGTATACGATTGCGCGGCAGTCCTGGCGCTGAAGGGCAGTTCCTTCCAAACTCTCCGCAGAAAGATTTCACGCTACGCCAATGACGGGAATGTCGTCGTGCGGGAATTCCAGAAGGACGACCAGCAGACCTGCATGAATCTGCGCCAGAAGTGGTATGATGATCTGCTGAATTCCGGGGTGAAAATCGGACTTTACAACAAGTTCACCTCTGAGTGCCTGGCGCGGTCGGATATCTTCACGCGAGACATTCTCGCTGGCCAGGTCGTCGAGGTAGACGGAGCAATTCGCGCCTTCTCGTTCGGCGGGGCGATCAACCAGTCCTATGGCAGCATCTTCATCACCATTTCGGATCACGACTTTCCAGGGCTTGCGTATCTCCAGCGCTATCATCTGATGAAAGAGCATCCGCAGCTTGCCTACTTCAATGATTTTTCGGATAGCGGTCGATCCGGACTGGCTCAGATGAAGCGCACGTTCAGGCCGACGAAAATGCACAGCGTGTACTCGGCCAAGGCGTAGTAAAATCCGTGTTTGCACCGAGCGGTTCGCCGGTTCTGCCCTGTATCGCGTAGCGTTTCTGAGGCGCCTCCTTCCGCAGATCTCGTCCGCTTAAGAATGCCTCAGGACTCCAGGAGCAGAGAAACCGGCAAAGCCCGGGACGGGTTCTCGCCGGCCCAAGGGTCGATCGCCCGAGATCGCCGCAAGCATTGGGCCCCCCGGAATTTTGGATCAGACGCGTTGAAATCCGGCTGCATCATTGGCTCATCATGTCTTTCGACCCGCGTGACTGAGTACAGACGGGCATGGTCACCAAGCCGGCATCGATCACTCGGATTAGCCAACGGGATGAAGGCCTCTAACTCAGAATAGCTAGGGGGCAATCTGGCGTAAACAGCTCGCATCTGTATGCTTTCATCTGTATGCTAATTGCCAGAACGCAGGTGAATAAATGAAGCGCGCCCGTAATTCTCTGAATCCAGAAGCGGATGCAGAGAGCTTCATCCATGCTTGGTTTCCATCATACCGGCGAATTACCCAGAAAAAGGGGTTCAAACTCCTCAACTTTTTTCGTGATCACAACAAGTTTTACAATATCGGTCCAAAGTCGACGCGCCGCATCTTCCAGGACAAGTTCCTGCTCTCTGCCTACCTGGCCGGCATCGGCATCAGTACGCCTGTCACGCGGTGGATCGTCGTCCAGGACACGGCTTTCAGCCCCGAAGGCCGACGGATCCCCACCAGCGACCTCGTCCGTCTGCTGAGCAGTGGTCGCTGGTTCGTCAAGGCTCGTTCAGGGAGTGGTGGCGAGGGCGCCTTTCTGCTCGACCACGGCATGATCCGCAAAGCGGACGGCAGCGCGGAGGCCGTCGGCAAGACCAACCTTCTTAGGCTCCTCAAGGCCCACAAGAGCACCTTGGTGCAGGACGTGGTGGTTCAGTCCGAAGACTACGCTGTATTCTCGCCCTCCTCGCTCAATACGATCCGCTGCCTCACCTACCTCGGTCGAACCGGCAAGGTCGAGATAGTGGCCGCCACTCTGCGGATGGGTACCGGGAATTCCGTCGTCGACAATGTCTCGGTCGGCGGCCTCTACTGCGGCATTGATCTGGATAGCCACCGCCTGATCCATCCTGGGCTCATCGACGAGGGCAAGATTCTTGGCAGTAAAAGTTTCGAGAGGCACCCCACCAGCAATATCGTTCTCCCCGGCTACAAACTCGAGCGCCTCGAAGATATTTTCGCCATCTGCAAGTCGGCCCACGAGGCTCTAGGCGGGCCCATGACCGTGGGATGGGATGTCGCTATGACCGATGCAGGACCTTGCATCATTGAAGGCAATGCGGGCTGGACGGCGACATTGCATTCGCTGGCAGATCCCAAGGTGAAAAGTAGACTCTCGGCATTCTTTCTCCGCGACTACAAGATTTCAGGGGCTGGGTATCCCGCCGACCAACAGCCGATGGAGCGAAACAGCCTCGCAACCGTAGCCTTTCGGGTCAAAGGCAAGGTTCAGCGGGTAGGCTACAGAAAATGGGTCACCAAGCTCGCGACCGAAAAGGGTCTGCGCGGCCAGGCAACGAACCTCGACAGTGGAGATGTCGAGGTCAGCCTCACCGGCCCGTTACGGCTGCTCGAGTTCGCGGTCTTCGCCTGCATGAGCGGCCCACACAAGGCGAAGGTATCCGAGATCGAGATCCTCAGCCTCGCGCCATACAGGCAGGCGGATAGAAGCGCACGGGCGCCCGCCAGCAAGGCGAAGCCGGCACGCTCCGCGCCATCTGTGCCAATAAAGGTTCCATCGGCGCGGATCGACGACGGGGAGATCACGGCTTACATCCACGATACGCGGTACGAGGATATTCCAGCCGAGGTCATCCAGCGCGCCAAGGTTCTGTTGCTCGACAGCCTAGGCACGATCATCCTGGGCTCAGGT
Organism: Microvirga makkahensis; assembly: GCF_009830105.1. GTDB lineage: Bacteria > Pseudomonadota > Alphaproteobacteria > Rhizobiales > Beijerinckiaceae > Microvirga > Microvirga makkahensis. Next base: position 29,758 of record NZ_WURB01000029.1, on the reverse strand, counting down.
CATCCGGCTGCGGTTCCGATCACGAACATCGCTCGCGAAGTCGCTGGCGCGCAGGAGGCCGCTATATTCGGAACGGACTTGCGCCGTTCAAGCCAAATGGCTGCCTTCGCAAATGCCGCTTACGCGCAGATCCACGATTTCAACGATGGGCACAGGATCGCTGCCGCCACAGGAGCATCCGCGCATCCAGGGCGCATTGTCGTCCCGACGGCTCTCGCGGAGTGCGAGCGGCGGAAGGCCACCGGCAAGGAGCTCCTGACGGCCCTTGTCATAGGGTACGACGTGGCCTGCAAGATACGGGGCGGATCCGTCGGAACGAAAAGCTCCTTCTACGCCGCCGCCGCTGTTGCCGCGCGTCTGCGGGGCCAGTCCATCGCTCAAATATCGACTGCGATGGGGCTAGCAGGCTATGCCTCCCAATCTCGGTTCGGCAGCAGGATACCTGCCAATATGGATCCCTATTCAAGAGGTCTGTGCGCCCGCATCGGAATCGAAGCTGCCATCGCTGCCGGGGCTGGTCAGAAGGGGCCGAAACTGCGGGATGACCCTGCTGTTTCCTTGCGCTTCGCAGAGCGAGGTTTAGGCACCAGCTTCGAAATCATGAATGTCTATCTGAAGCCTTTTCCCACATGCCGAATGACTCATGGATCTCTTGAAGCGCTTCTGAAGATCAGGCGGGATATGAACTTCGGTCCGGACGATATCGACAAGATCCTGGTCCGGCAGTTGCCGAAGGGAATGTATGTCGCCCGCGCGCAGCCCGAAGCCGACATGTCTTACAAAAGAGCTCAGTTCAATCTGTATTATTGTCTTGCGCGTGCCGTTCTCGACGGAGAACTCACGGTGCGGCAGTTCGAGAGGGATTCCATTGATGACCCCCGCGTGAGGGACCTTGCAGCAAGGATCGAGATCGTTTCCGACAAGGCGCTGGGAAGATCCTATCCGGAGCAGACCCGTTCATCGAGCGTCACGGTGACTCTCAAGGACGGGAGAACCAATTCTCTGCAAGTGGATCTGCCGAAAGGCGATCCGACGAATTTCCTGACGACGGAAGAAGTCAAGTTGAAGTTCATGTCCAATGCTTCTCCCGTTCTCGGCCAAGCCGCGGCGGAGAAAATCGTCGAGCTCGTCCAGGAGATCGAGACTGCCGAAAGTCTTCAGGAACTCGTGAGCTGCCTTTGCATGAGCCCCGAGGCACCAGTGGACCTCCTTCGCAGAAACAGGCAAAGCTTCCTGAGCACCCTGGGAGAGTCACCCTCGCCCACGGCCATAAAAGATACGCGAAAGAGTTCCCAGCGGCGATTTTCCAAGGAGTTCCAGGACGAGGCGGTTCGGCTCGCCCTGACGAGCGGCCGCAACCACCACGAGATTGCTGCGGATCTCGGAGTCGGCCAATCGACCCTGCGGCATTGGATCCGCCGCCGCGGGCGTGAAATCGAGCATCCGCCCGAGGGACGGCAGGAGAAAGTCGCCGCCGAGCAGCACCTGATGCGCTAGAACCGGCAAATCCTGAACGAAGCCGCGACTGTCCGGCGTGGAGGGAGGTCGATGAAGTCCGATTCATGAATGTGGGAACAGGTCATCATACCGACGTTAAGGCACAGCTCACCAGAGGCAGCCTCAAGGCAGCCTCTGCCGTCAGAGCGATCTACCCATCGGGAGCGCTCACAGACGAAACCATCGTCCGACGCCAGAGGCGCCGCGGTGATGTCTTGCGCGAGCCCAGATCGGAAGTCATCCCGTACCATGCAGCATCGGTCATTACCGGAGCAGCGTCATGAACGGCCGCTCCGCCGTGGCTGATCGCGCAGCAGGATTCAATCCGGCGGCCGCTTCCGACTCGGAGAGGAGCGGTCACGCCATTTTCTGTCCAATTCAGCCTTACAGGCCAACGAGCCAGACCGGTTTAGCGCCGGCGAAGACAAGACCATGAGAGAGGGAACTATGAGCAAATTGGTCGCGGGCATCGTCAGGGGCGTGTGGTCACACAACGAGCGGCGGTATTACCAGGAAGCCTTGAATTACTATGACGAAGTGATCTACGTCGACCCCGCGCGCGTGACCTACCACCTGGATCGAAACTCACGCTCGATCCGCATCGAGCACAATGGCCACTCGCTCAATGAACTCTCGATGCTCTATACCTTTGGCTACGCCAGCGACACGCTGATGCTCGTGAGGTTCCTGCAGGCCGTCGGATGCCCCACTTCCGATCCTTACCATCTGATCAGCCGCAACGGGCTCGGCAAGGTGAACGATCTGACGGCTTTCCTGGGGGCGGGCGTAGGGACCACCGCCCACATCCTGACCTCGCAGGAAACTGCGACCGCATACTTGCAGCAGCTCGACGCCGAGTGCTTTCCGCTCATTCAAAAGCCTGTTGCGGGTAACAAGGGAAGAGGCATCAAGAGGCTTGGCAATCTCGAAGAGGCTCTGAAGTCATGTAAGACCCATTTCAGGCGAAGCAGCAATCCGCTCCTGCTCGAACAGTTCATGAGGTACACAAGAGAGTTCAGGGTCTATGTCATCGACGGCAGACCCGTCGAAGCGTATGAGAGGCAGAAGCGGGAGGGAAGCGTCGTCAGCAATCTGCACCAGGGCGGATCCGTTCTTACGGTGGAGGACGGGCTCAAGCAAGAGCTGTTCGGTCACGTCTCGGAAAGCCTGGCGGAGAGACTGAAGCACGGTATCTACGGCGTCGATCTTGCAATCACCGACCAAGGCGGCATTCACATCATCGAGGTCAACCGCACGCCAGGATTTGCCGGTCTCGACAAGCTTGGTTTGATGAACCTGCCACGCCTTGCACATGAAGTCATCGTAAAGCGAGCACGCAAGCCAGAGCCGGACCCGGATGCCAAGAAGGGACGCGAGTACGTCATCACCCTGCTCGGGGACACCAATCCCGGAGACAGTTACTGGAAGCGAGGAAAAGCTACGGAAACTCAGAATGAGCCGAAAGTCAGAAGTGCCGAAGCAAGCGCCCGCAAGCTTCGCGACATCCTGCAGTCGTCGGACTATACTGTCGCCAATCTCGAGGTCAGCCTCACGGGGAGGAGAAAATCGCAGCTGACGGGCATCAAGCCGTATCTCGACTATGCCTCGGCAAAAGGCACGACGCGGCTGCTCCGCAAGCTCGGAGTAAACGCCGTCTCGCTCGCAAACAACCACAGCATGGATTTCGGACCGGAGGGTCTCGCTGACACCATCCACGCTCTCACCTCCGAGGAACTGCTTTTCTTCGGCGCGGGTCGGACCGAGAAAGAGGCGGCCGAGGTCGTTCACCACTACGCCTTGGTTGACGGCCTGACAGCGCACTTCATCTTCGTGGGCGGGTTCGAGAACAGGCGAAACCACCAGCGGTGGGGCTATTATGCGGGGCCTGATTCTGCCGGCGTCAATATGTGGTCCAGACAGGCGGTACAGCAGCAATTGTCCGCTCTGCGGAAGAACTATCCGGATGCATATATCATCGCGTTCCCGCACTGGGGCAGCAACTATCAATACGCTTCAGCGCGTCAAAAGCGGTTAGGAAAGCTGCTGTTCGACGCAGGCGCCGATCTGGTGATCGGACACGGATCTCACATGATGCAGGAGTTCGCCCGCTACGGAAACAAGTGGGCGATATACGGCCTCGGAAATTTCATCTTCAACTCTCCCGGTCGGTTCGCAACCCACCGCGTATTGCCTTTCGGGCTCATCGCACGCCTGTGCTTGCGGCATGACGAAGGGCATTGGTCGGCCGATCTCAACCTGTACCCGATCCAAAGCGACAACACCGCCACGTCGTACCAGCCCGACTTCGTGACAGAGCAGGAATTCGATCGCATCGTGAGTTTCTTCATGCCGACGGGCAAAAGCAGTCAAGGGCTTGAGGCCATGATAAGGAGCGGAAAGGACCAGTGGGGCTATTACTTCTCCCTGGCGCTATCGCTGCCGAAGGGGCTTTGGCGATCGCAGCCGACTGAGATTCTGGACCACGAGCCTCCTCGAAGCGAGATCGGAAGGACGAGACAATGCGAAGAGGAATTATACTTGCGTCCGTAGCGATAGCTCTCACGCTGCTGCTTGGCGTTTTCTTCCGGATTTCGGAACCCCGCGCCCAGTTCGAAGCGTCAGGCCCAGGCTACCCGTTCGTCGACGTGGCTCATTTCAACCCGGACGTTGACTACCTGCCGGTCCCCCGCTGGGGACGTCTGCTGTCGCCTGACGCGGCCGGTTGGTCTCCGACGAAGCTCGACGCCGTGAAGGCTTATGCCGAGAGCGCCAGAACCGATGCGCTGCTCGTAATTCACAAGGGGCTCGTGATCCTCGATTACGGCCGGTATCAATCGAAATTCTCTCTGCACTCGGTGCGCAAGAGCCTCATGAGCCTGGCATACGGGACCTATTATGACGATGGCACGGTGGACCTCGCAAAGAGCCTGGAAGAGCTTGGAATAGACGATGTCGGCGGCCTGACGGAGCAGGAGAGGCAAGCGACGATTCAAGATCTCCTGACTTCGACTTCGGGCGTGTACCATCCGGCAGCATATGAAACGAAGGGAATGCGTGAGCGGCGCCCGGCTCGGGACAGCTACGAGCCGGGCAAGCACTGGTTCTATAACAACTGGGATTTCAATGCTCTCGTGACGATACTGAAGAGGCTCACGTCGGATGACTTCTTCGAGGGATTCGAGCAGCGTATCGCCAGACCCCTCGGGATGGAGCATTTCCATGTGGAGGACGGCCGCTATTACTATGAACGGGACAAGTCGGAGCATCCCGCTTACCTTTTCCGCATGAGCGCACTCGACTTGGCGCGAGTTGGCTTACTCTACTTGAGGAAGGGCGAGTTCGGCGGCAAGCGCATTGTTTCGAAGGAGTGGGTGGACCGCAGCACCTCGGTTCAATTTGCCTGGCGGCAGGAACAGTCGACGGCCGGTTACGGTTACATGTGGAAAGTGACCAAGGACGGGTTTTATGCCGCCGGCCGAGGCGGTCAGCGGCTCTACGTCGTACCCAAGCGCGACCTTGTCATTGTGCATCTTGTCGACACGACCGGCGGCAAGAGAGTAAAGAACAGCAGCGTCCGGAGGCTCTATCGGATGGTACTTGACGCCCAGCGGGCGCCAGCCATAGCGGAGTCAGACGAACAGGACGAGGACGATGAGGCCTCGGACTGAAGCGAAACGCAGACCACGGAGGCCGGTCGGGCAGGACCATGCCGAGCGGTGTTGTTGTGCCCGAAGGACCGGACAGGATCACCGTGGTTGACGCGATGCGGTGAATTCGCGTGGCGGACGATGACCGAGAGCCTCGTACGCACGAAGCTCGATCTGCCGATCTGCCATTTCTGGGCAAGAGGTTTTGGCGACGCCGCGGCGGCATGCGCTCGAGGCTGGGTGAAAACGCTTTGTAGTGGAGTGGGCTAAGGATTTCGTCATGGCGGCAGTCCTCCCGGCCCGGTAGACATAAGGCGCGCCATGGATCAACTTGCCGGGCGGCGCGCTCTCCAGCGGATGCGCAGGCTGCAGTACCTGATGAGAGCAGCAGCGTGTCCGTAGGGCTTTTCTCCGCCGCCGGTCACATCGTATTTGCGATGCCGCTGAATGGAAGAGCGGTAGATTAAGGAATTCCGGATCATGATGGCTCTTCTCGAAAGCCAAGAAGACTATCTGGCACCTGCGCCAGAATGGTCCCCGCAATCAACACGGTCGTTCACAAGAGGAAACTCGGTTCATGACGAAGTGATCAGATATGCTGCGTTCGTTCGGAATCTGAACGTGGAGAGCATCTCGGCTCGCGCATATCGCATCTCGGACGGATCCCGTGCCGTCAGCTTCTGGGGCCACATACCAGACACGACATCGCTCGTCGCGCGTCTAATTTCGAATTCCAAGGATATTACGAAAGGAATCCTTCGAGGTGCTGGGCTGAGCGTGCCGGACGGGTCTGTCTTCGAGCGGGATCAGGAAGACGAGGCGTGGGCCTTTGCAAGGACGATCGGACTCCCGGTCGTCGTAAAGCCTACTCATGGCTACGGCGGGCGTGGAGTGACGTCAAACATCGAGGAGCGGAGACACTTCGCGTTGGCGTGGAAGGTCGCACAGGATTTCGCGAGTACGCAGATCATCGTGGAGAGGCACATCCATGGTAGGGACTTTCGGCTGTTCGTCGTCGGAGATCAACTTCGGGCTGCGATCTGGCGTGTGCCCGCCTATATCGAAGGGGACGGTGAAACATCGATCGAAGGACTCATAGAAAGGAAGAACCAGTCGCGCAGGCCCAATCCCTATGTCGGTGCAAAGCCGATCAGGCTGACCCCGGTGATGTTGCGGCACCTCGAGGATCAGGGGCTGAGGCCGGATTCGATTCCGTCCTTGGGACGGCGGGTCAGTTTGCACCTGGTCGCAAATATCGGCGGCGGTGGCGAGAGCGTCGATGTCACGGAAGATGTCCATCCTGATTTCGCCGATATTGCGGTGCGTACTTGCAAGGCATTGCCGGGTGCCATTCATTGTGGGGTAGACCTGCTGGTCGAGGATATCGCGCATCCAGCAAGTCGGCAGACATGGGCGATTTGTGAGATCAACACAAACCCCGACATCGCTATGCATCACTTCCCGGTCGCCGGTAGGCCTCGGGATGCGGCTGGTGCGCTGATCGAGCATCTGTTTCCCGGGAGTCGACCGGTAGACATGCGTCTCTGGGAAAGGGTGCACATCGAGGTCGCCGGTCCCGTCGACGGCGTTGGGTTCGGGCGGTGGCTCCGTCGTGCAGCGCGCCTACGCGGGCTTACCGGATGGGTACGGAGCGGCGCGGAAGATCGGGTGGAGGCAGTGTTATGTGGTCCCTCACGAACGGTTGAGAACGTCGTCAGCCTGTGCCGCATCGGACCCGACCGTACCGAACCCAGGGAAGTCGCCGTCTCGGAATATCGCGGTAGAATCCCGCCGCGGTTCGCAATTCGGACTTGAGGCAGCGCCTTCCCACCGTCAAGCGCGATCCCGATCCCCGTCCTGCGCAGCTCGCTCGGGCTTATGAGGGGCCGGTCTCTCGAGCGATCCAGAGCGGCCGATTCCGTTACCTCCGGCTCGAATGGCTCGACGGATTCCGGCGCATTCCAGCGAGCCAGGTGGAATTCGGTCCCGTGAGAGAGAAGCCCGGATCGTAGCCGAAAGTGCCCATCCTGACCCTAAGCAATCTCAAGGTATTGACGCGACAAAGCGGATGCGAACTAGAATAGAACTACTTTAAACTGGAAGTTTTGCATTAAAATAATTCAAAACTATAGTATTTGACTCCCCGGCATCTGCTCTGTAGGCGGGACACCACTGCTAACAAAAGGTCAGTGCCGTGAAGATCCCGCTCCCGTTATTGGCGTCGTCCGCTCTTGTTTTCGTTTCAAGCCAAGCGCTCGCTCAGGCGACCGAGACGCGTCCCATCGAACTCGAAGAGATTACGGTGCAGGGGCGCGCCAACGACCAGAGCGGTCCGATCACGGCCAACGGCTATGTGGCAACGTCCTCCAGGAGCGCCACCAAGACCGACACGCCGATCCTCGAAACACCGCAATCGATTTCCACGGTGACCCAGAAGCAGATCGAGGATCGCAAGCCGCAAAGCCTGCTCGAGGCGGTGGCCTATACGCCGGGAACGCGGGTGGGAGGATACGGCTTCGACCCGCGCTACGACGCCTTCACGATCCGCGGCATCGACGTCACCTATACGGGCGTGTTCAGGGACGGGCTGCGCCAGGTCAACAGCCCGAACGGCCTGCTCAGGCTCGAACCCTACGGCCTGGAGGGCATTTCCATCCTGCGCGGCCCTGCGGCTTCGGTCTACGGCGCGAGCAGCACCGGCGGCATCGTCGATCTGATCTCCAAGCGACCGACCTTCCTCCCGTTCCGCGAGGTCGAGGTGCAGACCGGTTCCTACGGGCGCCTACAGGGGAGTTTCGATCTCTCTGGTCCGGTCACATCCGACAATACCCTGTTCTACCGGCTCACGGGTCTCGTTCGCGATGCCGGAACCGAAATCGACGCCGTCAAGGACGATCGCGTCTTCATGGCCCCGGCCTTCACCTGGAGGCCGACGGAGGCAACGTCCCTGACGATCCTCGGCGAGTATATGGATGCGACGACGGGCGGCACCGCCGCCTATCTCAACGACTACGCGACGGACGCCGCAGGCAATCCCACCAGCCTGTCGATCGGCGCGACCAGGATCTTCGCCGGGGATGCCCGCTACAACGATTTCCGTCAGCGGCAGGGCCGCATCGGCTACGAGTTTGAGCACCGCTTCAACGACATGTTAACCCTGCGCCAGCGCACCAGGTTTTCGGCGCTCGGCACCAACCAGGAATACTACTACGGCGGATCGGGACTCACGCGCGAGAGCAACTGGGGCATCGTCAGCGACACTCATCTCGAAAGCCGCGTGAATACCGGCCCAGTCGGGCACACGATTCTGAGCGGCCTCGACGTCAGCCGCCTCAGCTACGTCTCCAAGCAGGGCTTCGGCATCGTTCCGATCGGAACCGATCCCGCTCTCACCTATCGGGAGGAGCAGACCCAGACCCTGACCGGCCTCTATCTCCAGGATCAGATCAAGTGGCAGAACTGGCGCCTGACCCTGGGCGGCCGCCACGACTGGCTCTCGAGCGAGTACGACACCGCGGGCTTCGAGTTCGACCGGGACGACACCAAGTTCACCGGCCGCGCCGCCCTGGGCTACGTGACGGATCTCGGTCTTGCGCCCTATGTCAGCTACGGCACGTCGTTCACGCCGAATCCGGGCACGCTTCTCGACGGCAGCGTGGCCGAACCGACGACCGGCGAGCAGACGGAGATCGGCGTGAAGTACGATCTGCCCGGCGCGAACGCATCGCTCCGCGCGGCCGTCTTCGATCTCCGCCAGGACAACGCCACCGTCTATCAGGTGATCGACGCGACGAACCAGCAGGTTCAGCTCGACATCCGCTCCAGGGGATTCGAGATCGAAGGTGTCGCATCGCTCGCGGAAGGGCTCAACGTCCAGGCGTCATATTCATATACCGACGCCCGCATCCTTCGCCTCACGCCGGAGACGGAGGGCAACCGCCTGACCAGCGTGCCCTACCACATGGCGTCCCTCTGGCTCGACTACACGGTGCAGGAGGGGCCTGCGAAGGGCCTCGGGATCGCCGGCGGCGTGCGGTATGTCGGCTCGAGCCTCGGCGACAACCTCAACCGGCCGATCCTCGAGAACGAGCCGCGCACCTATCTCGACGCTGCGCTCCGGTACGATCTGGAGAACATCGATCCTAGTCTGAAGGGCATGCGCTTCCAGGTGAACGCCACCAATCTGCTCGATGAGAGGCCCCAGGTCTGCTCCTCCAACTACTGCTACTTCGACGAAGGCCGGAAGGTCATCGCCAGCCTGCGGTATCGCTGGTGAGAAACATGAGCGCCGTGCGGAACTTCGGTTCCCCCGCCGCCGTCGTCCTCGGCGTCGGCGGGCTCTATGTGGGACAGAGCATCATCTCGGGGATGACCTTCAGCGCCCTTCCAAGCGTGCTGCGCGACCGGGGCCTGCCGCTCGACAGGATCGGCCTCGTCTATCTCGCGGTCCTGCCCTGGGTGCTGAAGTTCCTCTGGGCTCCGGCGCTCGAACGGTATCGCCTGCCGGCAACGGGCCCGAGCCGCTCACGGTCGATCGTTCTCGCCGGAGGGATGATCTCGGCGGCGAGCCTCGTTCTCGTGGGGCTCATCGGCCCAAACAGCCTGGCGCCGCTCATGGCCGTGCTCGTCGTCATTGCCTTCGCGGCGTCGACGGTGGACATCGCCTGCGACGGGCATGCGGTCGAAAGCCTTTCCGAGCGCCACCACGGATGGGGCAACGCCGCCCAGGTCGGCGGAGCCTATATCGGCGCTGCGATCGGATCGGGACTTTTCCTCGTCCTCGTCGATCGCTTCGACTGGACAGGGGCGACGCTCGCCATGGCGGTGCTGATCGTGCTCCTCGGGCTACCGTTCCTGCTGTCGCCTGCGCGCGCTCCGGCCGCTCCGCGCACACATCAGCCGTCGCTGCGCGATGCGCTCAGACGCTCCGACATGCGCAAGGGCCTGGCGCTTGCCGCCGTCTACACCCTGACGCAGAAATGGGGATTGAGCATGATCGGTCCCTTTCTGGTCGACAGGGGCTTCGATCTGAGCTCCCTCGGCGTGATCAACGGAGTAGGCGGACTGGCGATCGGCTTCGCCTGCGCCCTTCTCGGAGGCGCAATGGTCCGAGCATGGGGAGCGCGCGCCGTCCTGGTCATCGCATTGGTGCTGCAGGCCGGCGCGTTGGTAGGTCTCGCCGTCGCCGCATGGTCGGACGGGATTCCCCGGGTTGTCCTGCTCGGGCTGGCGCTCGCCAGTTCCTCGGCCGTCATGGCTCTCGGATATGTCGCCCTCTATGCCCATTTCATGGCGCTCTCCGATCCACGCCAAGCCGGCATCGACTTCACGCTGCTGCAATGCATGGACGCCCTCGTCAGCATGGTGGGCGGCGTCGGCGCAGGCTGGATCGCCCAGCATTTCGGATATGGTGCGTTCTTCGGGATCGCCGGCGCTCTCGCCGCAGCGGCCGTGCCGGCGGGCGCGCTCCTGAGCCGCCGCTCGACCGACACCGGCGAGATGCGCGACGGCATGCTCCTTCGACAACGGGCGTCCTGACGGTCATGATCCATTCGCTCGCGCCATGCTTCACCGGCACCTTCGTCCGCTTCAAGGACGGGCTCGCGCTCCCGGGCGAGCATCCTTCATCGATCCCCTGCCGCGATCTGCTCGACGCAGGCGTCACCGAAGGCCTGATGGATCGCTTCGCCGAGGTGCATCCCGGCGGCGACCGGCGCGCGCTCGTGTCCATGTGGGCGCAGTGGCATTTCGGGGCTCTGATCATCCCGACGACCGCCGCCATCGTCTTTCTCGACCGTGACCTGCCGGTGGCGCTGGATCAGGTGAGCATCGCGCTGCACGAGGGCGGCCAGACGGCCGCCATCGTCCTGCCCGACGACGGAGCTTCGCAGCGTGCCGGGGGAACGAACAGGTTCGCGCGTCTGTTCTCGGGTCATGTGGAGCCGCTGATCCGCCATCTGGCCGACCGGTTCCGGGTGTCGCCCCGGATGCTGTGGAACAACGCCGCCGATATCTTCGAGTGGACGCTCCAGCAGGCGCGCGCGGACGACAGGGCCAACCCCGCGGCGCTCGACGAGGGGAGGGGGCTGCTGGAGAGCAGGGCATCCGCCGACGGGCAGGGCAGCCCCATGGGCGGCCTGATCAAATACCTGCCGCACGAAAACGAGCGCATCAGGCGGCGAAAGCTGTGCTGCCTGCGCTACCTTCTGCCGGGCGTGGAATGCTGCGGCGGCATCTGCCCGACGCCGCCGAAGGCGACCCGGTAACCAAGGCGGCGAAAGCTGCTGCTCCACGTTGTGAAAGCCCGTCCTTCGCGCAACCTTCGGATCGGCACGAAATTGTTCCTGGCCTTGCCGAGCATCGCGTGCGTGCCCTCCGAGCCGCCGTCGGATGTCACCTGCCGGCGGCGAGGCGCTTCTCGACGATGTCGGCGATGGCGTCGCCGATCTCGAGTCTCCCGAGATCCTTCGCGTCCACCTTGCCCTGCTTCTCCTGCACGTCGGCCACGGCATCCGCCAGGCGCCCGACGAAGCCGAGCTCATCGTAGGTCTTCGCCACTTCCCGCATTTCCGCCGCGCGGCGGATGCCGTGGCGGAGGGTGCGCTCGAACATGTATTCGACGTTCTTCGGCCAGCCAAGGCCGGGGAAGGTCTCCGCAAGCGAGCCCATCACGCGCTCGAGGCAACCCGAGGCGCGCGCCGCGAGCATGGTCTCCACTGTCAGGGCCTCAAGACCTTTCACGAAGAGGGAGCGGACCATCTTGATCGCCGTGGCGGCGCCCACGTCGTTGCCCACGGCTTCGAAGGAAAAACCATGTGCGGCGAGGGTGGGCGCGAGATCCGCGGCCGTCCTGCCCGCAATGAGCACGGGAGTGGCATGACCGCGCGGATGCACGGGAGCCATGACGGCCATGTCGAGGTAGGCCGCGCCGGTCGCCTCCACGAGTTCCGCCGTCTCTTTCTTGCGCCCAGGCGAGACGGAATTGATGTCGATGTAGAGCTGGCCCGGCTTCAGCGCCGAGAGCGCGGATTTAGCCGCCTCGAGAGACTGGTCCGCGGTTACGGCCGCAAAGACCCAATCCGCATCCTCGATGGCCGCTTTCACCGAGGCTTCGAACCGCAGGCCCCGCGACCGGGCTGCCTCGGCCATTGGCCCATCCTGCTTGATGTCATAAGCGGCGGTGAATTCAGCCTCGCCTCGGCCTTGGAGGGAGTCGGTGAAGGCCCGTGCGGCCTCGCCGAAGCCGATGAATGCGATTCTCATATGGGTTCTCCGGTTCTGGATGCAGGGCCGGTCTGCTTGAGGACCATCCTCGAGGCGCCACCCATCCGCAGGGCACGGGCCGCCCTCCTTCTATCGGGATTTGTGCATCCAAATCTGCGCGAAGGCTTCATCGAAAGTCGTCAATTCTTTATAAGAAAATGTGAAATAGCATTATCTTGGAGGAACAAACCCCTGAATTTCCTCGGAAAGAACCTCATAGAAATTCTCCAGGAAAAACAGCTGCGTCCTGCTGGGAAGCCAATCGCTCCTCATGGTGATGCCGATGGCACGTCCTGCAGGCACGTGAAAGCGCAAAGGCGTGAGGAGCCCCAGCCCGACCTCCAGTGCCACTTGCCGCACGGAAAGAACCGCCAAGGCGTCGCTGTCGAGAAGAATAGACCGCATCAGCAATGTCGACGGCGCCTCGATTCTCACGCGGGGTCCCTCGTCCCGTCCCTCGAAGAGGGCATTGAGCGCCTTGCGGACGGGAGTTCCATCCCGTTGAGCAACCCATTCGTACGCCGCCAGATCGTCGAGGGAGACGTCTTTTCCGTCGAGCGGATGTCCCTTGCGCGCAATGATCGAGTATGGATCGCCGAAAAGATAGGTCTCCGTCACGTCGTCGACGGGCGGCGGCTGGCGGATCGCTCCGATGAGCATGTCGGCTTCGCCTGAACGCAGGGCCTTCAGCATCGTGTCGTAAACCCCCTCCAGAACGACGAAATCCAGTCGCGGCGCTCGCGCCCGGGTACGATTGATGGCCTTGCCCAGGATCGAAGACCGGATCATGGGAAGCGAGGCGATGAGCACCCGCCCTTTCAGGGACCCGTCGGAGCCTTTCAGCTCCTCTTCCGCCGCCGCGATCTCGCGCAATGCGATCTGAAACTGTCGCGCAAGCTCCGCGCCGGCCCGGTTGACCGTGAGCCCTTGAGGCGTCTTGGCGTAGAGTTCGTATCCCAGATTGCGTTCGATGTCGCGCGCGGCCCGATGAAGGGCGGAGACCGAAAGTCCGTCCGCCTTCGCCGCCAGAAGCAGCGAGCCGTGTTGGCTCACGGAGATATGCGTGAAGATCTGCGCGGCCGTCAGGCGCGACAGGATGTTGCTGCTTTGCGTCAAGGTGGGCGCAGCCGCCCGTTCGGAAGCCAGCACGATTCCCCTCTGGAGGACGCGGAAGAAGCGCTCGCACCGTCGCCAGAGAATCCTGCCTTCCTCGGTAGGCTGGCTCCCGCCGCTTCGTCGCGTCAGAAGCGGCGCCGCGTAGACATCTTCCAGGCGGGAAATGGCCTGCGTGATGGCCGGCTGAGCGATGTTCAGGCCCCTCGCCGCCGCATTGAGCGATCCGAGCTCGCAGACGGACATGAACATCCTCAGGTGTCGCAGGTTGGGGAATTGTGCGAGCCGTTTCATTAAATCTTATATCATATTTCGTCGGTTCTATTATCCACGCGCGTCCATCCCGCAGCAAGATGGCGCAAGTTTTCCTCCTATGTGCCTGATTATCGGGCGAGCCGCGTCCGCGCCTGCGGTCGAGAGCCCATGATCCTAGAAATACAGATACGCATGGGAGGCGGCAGGGAGGGAGGAAATATTATGGGTGGGCTCCGGCCATTCGAAGGACCCGAGCAGATCGGTGTCCAGGACCATCGTTTCGCCGTCGAGCGACCTGCGGCCGGATCCGAGGCTTAAGCATGCAGGTCCTCGTTGATACTCTCGCCGTGCTGTTCTCGCTGTCCGGGCTTCTGTCGGTCATCGCCGGCGCGGCCATCGGCATCGTCGTGGGGGCTCTGCCCGGCCTGGGGCCGTCCATCGGCGTCAGCCTTCTGATCCCCTTCACGTATTCGATGTCGCCGGAAAACTCGATGCTGCTGCTGATCTCCCTCTACATGGCAGCGGAGTACGGCGGCTCGATCTCGGCCATCTTGCTCTCGACGCCGGGCACGGCTGCGGCGGCCGCCACGACGATCGACGGTTTCGCGATGACCCAGAAGGGTCTGGGCAACAAGGCGCTTGCCATCTCGCTTTCGGCATCGACCGTCGGCGGCCTCATCGGAGGCGTCGCCCTGCTCTTCCTGGCCATGCCGCTGTCCAAGCTCGCGTTGCAGTTCGGCCCGGCGAGCTACTTCGCGGTGGGCCTGTTCGGCCTGACCTCCGTTGCCGCATTGTCCGGCGGATCGCTCGTCAAAGGCCTCATCGGCGCCGCTTTGGGCCTGCTGCTCGCCTTCGTCGGCATCGACCCGATCGCGGGCATGCCGCGCTTCACCTTCGGCCGGATCGAGCTTTTCGAAGGCATTCCGATGCTGGCCGTTCTGATCGGCCTCTTCGCCGTCTCCGAGAGCTTCCTTCTGGCCGAGAGCGCGGGCAAGACGCGCGGCGGCGTCTCCAAGGGAGCCGTGCGCGCGGTCTATCTGACGCTTAAGGAATGGAAGGAACTCTTCCGCACGATGGTATCCGGTTCGGTCATCGGCACCTTCCTCGGGATTCTGCCGGGAGTGGGCGGCAACATCGCCTGCTGGGTCGCTCGCGACTATGCGATGCGGCGCAACCCCAAGCTCGCTTTCGGCGAAGGGGAGCCGCACGGCATCGCCGCCCCCGAGGCGTCGAACAACGCGACGGTGGGCGGCGCGATGGTTCCGCTGCTGGCGCTCGGAGTGCCCGGCTCGCCGACCACCGCCGTCATCGTCGGCGCGCTCGTCCTTCACGGCTTGCGCCCGGGCCCGCAGCTCTTCGCGGAGCAGCCCGTTCTCGTCTACACGATCCTTCTCGGCCTGCTGCTCGCCTGCGTGGTCATGTTTCTCATCGCGTCGGTCTCGCTGCCGTGGATGTCGCGCGTGATCAACCTGCCCGATTCCGTGCTCGCCGCCGGAATCCTGATCTTCGCGATCCTGGGTGCCTACTCCCTCCGCAACCTTGCATTCGACGTGTGGCTCACCGTCGGCTTCGGGGTCCTCGGGTACCTGATGAAGAAGCTCTCCTTCCCGGTCGCGCCGGTCGTGCTCGCGCTGGTGCTCGGCTATCTGGTGGAGACGAATTTCCGCACTGCTCTTGTGACCTCTCGCGGCTCCTACGGAATCTTCTTCACCGATCCTGTCTCGGCGGTCTTCCTGGCCCTCAGCCTGGCAAGCATCCTTTACCCCATGTGGCGGTCTCGGCGCGACAAGCGCATCAAAGCCGCCTGAGAAACAACAAGGAGGAAACCATCATGCCATTCAATCCGACCCGCCGCTCGCTGCTGACTGCTCTGGGCGCGGCCCCCCTGGTGCTCCGGATCAAAGGTGCTTTCGCAGCAGCGGGCTTTCCCGAGAAAACGGTCAATCTCGTCATCTGGTCCGGCGCGGGCGGAGCGCTCGACACCTATGGCCGGCAACTCGCGGAGCTGCTCACCAAGGAGGCCGGCTGGACCGTGGCGGTCCAGAACCGTCCCGGCGGATCGGGAGCCGTCGGCGTGTCGACGGTTCTGGCCCAGGCCCCGGACGGCTACAACCTTCTCGTGTGCACGGGGACGCTGACCTTCGGCATCGCGCAAGGTCTCATTCCCTTCAAGCTGGAAGATCTGCGTTACGTCCGCGCCATGCAGGCGGAGCCGTCGTCCGTGGCCGTCCGCGCCGACAGCCCGCTCAAAACCCTCGACGACTTCGTCACCTATATGCGCGACAATCCGAACAAGCTGCGGGTCGGCGGGCACGCCCCCGCAGGCTTCCATCAGTTCATCCTCTTTCAGCTCGGAAAGATGGGCAAGTTCGAGTCGGGCTGGATCCCGCACGACGCCTCCGGCAAGGTCCCGCTCTCCCTGCTCGGCGGCCACATGGATGTGGCCATCATGACGCCGTCGAGCGGCCTGTCCCAGGTGGAGAGCGGAGAAGTCCGCCTTCTCGGCATCACCACGGAGGAGCGCTCGCACTTCTTCCCGAAGGTGCCCACCTTCAAGGAGCAGGGATACGACATCGTCGATTCCATCTGGCGCGGCGTGGCCGTCCACGGCAAAACTCCCGACGACATCGTCGCCAGGATCCAGGAGGCCATCGACAAGGTCGAAGCCTCTCGCGATTGGCTCGACTTCCAGAATCGCGAGAAGCAGGAGAACATCAACCTCGGCGAGAAGGCCTTCACCCAGCTGGTCAACCGGCAGCTTGCCAACCAGACCGAGTTCCTGAAGTCGGTGGGGCTCGTCAAATGAGCTCGCTCGGGACGATTCGATCGGAGGGCGGTGGAAGCGCCGCCCTTCCGCTGGCGCAAAAGCTGATCGTCGTTGCAGCGGCTCTCGCCTTCTTTGCCGCGTTCTTCTGGATTGCGATGCAAATGCCGCCCGTGCGCGCGGCAGGCGATGTGGGCTCGGCCTTCCTGCCTCTCGCCGTCGCGGCGCTGGGTTTCGGCCTGAGCCTGATCTATCTGCTCCAGATCGTCGTGGGCCGCGACGGTACCAGGGGGCTCGCCCGTCCCGTGGCGCTGGCGCTCCTGGTGCTGACCCTCGTGGCCGTGGCTTCGTTTCACTGGATCGGGATGCCCGTCGCCCTCGGCTTGGGCGCGGGGCTGATGGTCATCGTTCTCGAGCGCGGGGACAAGCCCTTCTGGGCGATCGGGACGGGAATCGTATTCTGGGCGCTGACGCAGTTCGGCTTCGGCATGCTGCTGGGCGTGCCGCTGCTCTGAAATCCCGGAGCAGCTTTCGTGCAGCCGCGGACTCCTCGTCCCGTAAGCTCGCAAGACATTTGAGTGCACCTCGACGTCACATGAAACCGATCCGAAAGGCATTGCGATGATCATCGATTGTCACGGCCATTACACGACAGCTCCGAAAGCCCTGGAAGAATGGCGCAAGCGCCAGATCGCCGGCATTCATGACCCCTCGGCGAGGCCGTCGGCCTCCGACCTGAGGATCAGCGACGATGAACTGCGCGAGTCGATCGAGAGCAACCAGCTCCGGCTGATGCGGGAGCGTGGCTTGGATCTGACGGTCTTCAGTCCGCGTGCGAGCTTCATGGCTCACCATATCGGCAATTTCTCGGTTTCCTCGCAATGGGCGGCGATCTGCAACGAGCTCTGCTATCGGGTCACGCAGCTTTATCCCGACCACTTCGCCGGTGCGGCCATGCTGCCGCAGAGTCCGGGCGTCGATCCGGTGACCTGCATTCCCGAGATCGAGAAATGCGTGAAGGAGTTCGGTTTCGTCGGAATCAATCTGAACCCCGATCCGACCGGGGGCTTCTGGAGAAGTCCGCCTCTGACCGACCGGCACTGGTATCCGATCTATGAGAAGATGGTGGAATTCGACATTCCCGCCATGATCCACGTGTCCACGAGCTGCAATGCCTGCTTTCACACTACGGGAGCGCATTACATCAACGCCGACACCACCGCCGTGATGCAGCTCATCGAGGGCGACCTGTTCAGGGACTTCCCCACGCTGCGCTTCGTCATCCCGCATGGCGGCGGCGCGGCGCCCTATCACTGGGGCCGCTATCGCGGCCTCGCACAGGCCCTTCAGAAGCCCGAGCTGCGCGATCACCTTCTCAGGAACGTCTTCTTCGACACCTGCGTCTATCATCAGCCCGGGATCGATCTCCTGACGAGCGTCATTCCGGTCGAGAACATTCTGTTCGCCAGCGAGATGATCGGCGCGGTGCGCGGGGTCGATCCGGAGACCGGATACCCCTTCGACGACACGAAGCGCTACATCGAGGCGGCGAGGAATCTGAGCCCCGAAGACCGGTACAAGATCTACGAAGGCAACGCGCGCCGGGTTTACCCGCGCCTGGATGCGGCCCTGAAGGCACGCGGACGGTAAAGGATCATCTCATGACCGAACTTGGAATTGTCAGACGGAACATCGACCGCGCAGATCGCGCGGCGGTCGATCGGCTCGCTCAATACGGCGTCTCGACGGTGCACGAGGCCATGGGCCGTGTCGGCCTCATGAAGCCTTACATGCGCCCCATCTATCCCGGCGCCCAGGTGTCGGGGACGGCGGTCACGGTGCTGCTGCACCCGGGCGACAACTGGATGATGCATGTGGCGGCCGAGCAGATCCAGCCGGGCGACATCGTCGTGGCGGCGATCACGGCCGAATGCACCGACGGCTATTTCGGCGATCTCCTGGCGACGAGCTTCATGGCGCGCGGGGCGAGGGCGCTTGTCATCGACGCCGGCGTGCGCGACGTGAAGACGCTGGCCGGGATGGGCTTTCCGGTCTGGAGCAAGTGCATTTCGGCGAAGGGCACGGTCAAGGCGACCCTCGGCTCGGTGAACGTTCCGATCGTCTGCGCGGGCGCGGCGGTGCAGCCGGGCGATGCCATCGTGGCGGATGACGACGGCATCGTGGTCGTGCCCGCCGACCGGGTGCAGAAAACGGCGGAGGCGGCAGCTGCGCGCGAAGCGAACGAGGAGAGCAAGCGTGCCAAGCTGGCATCCGGCATTCTCGGGCTCGACCTGTACCAGATGCGTGAACCGCTGGCCAAGGCCGGGCTGACATACATCGATTGAGCCTGGCGCAGCGCGGCTTTCCGCGTTGGAGGGATGAATGACCGATCGGATCAATGGCGTTTCGTCCATGGCGACCCGGCAAATCCTCGCCGATCTCGCCGGGTCGTACGAGGAGCGGACCGGGATTCCGGTCGCGATCAGCTCCATGGGCGGCGTGGAAGCCGCCAGGCGCATCCGAGCAGGCGAGGTCACGGATGTCGTCGTCCTCGCATCGAACGTGATGGAGCAGCTGGAATCGGAGGGGCATGTGGTCCCCGGCTCCCGGGCGGCCTTCGCGCGCTCCGGCATCGCGGTCGCGGCTCCATCGGGTGCGCCACGAGCCGGGATCGACGACGAGGAGGCGGTCAGGAGCCTCATCCTGAGCGCGGGCAAGGTCTGCTACTCCACCGGTCCGAGCGGCGACCACCTCATGCGCTTGCTGAATCGCTGGGGTGTTGCAGGTTCCGTTTCGCAGCGCCTGCTCCAGGCCCCTCCGGGCGTGCCGGTCGGCATCATGATTGCACGAGGGGAGGCTGATCTGGGTTTGCAGCAGATGAGTGAACTGCTGCACATACCCGGCATCGAGATCCTCGGTCCGCTGCCTCCGGAGATCCAGGCCGTGACCGTGTTCGCCGCCGGCATCTCCGGCACGTCGTCCCGGCCGGAGGAGGCCTGGGCCCTGATCGATTTCTTGAACTCGGCCGAAGCGGAAGCGGCAAAATGCCGGCATGGAATGGAGCCTGCATGAGGCCCGGACGGAATGTGCGGAACGATCCTGCACGCTGATGGGCGGCCGAAGGATGACGCAGGCGCGGCCCTCCGGGTCCGCACGATGCCTCCAGCGTCGAGGATTGGCCGTGGAGAACGCCAACAGGGCCGGCGGCATGGATGCGCTCAGCCCGATGCGGTCAGGAGGGGCGTAAGTGCCGGGCAGGAGCTTCTCGAAATGGTAGCGGATCCTGCCGGAGCATTCGCATGCCGCCCGCTCGAGAGCCGGCAGGTCGTGACGACGATCCCGCCCCGCTGCCGGACGATGAGCCCCGAGGTCTGGAGGCTGCGCAGGACGGCGCTCAGGGTGGAGCGCTGGACGCCCAGCGTTTCGGACGGAAACTCGTGCGTGAGGGGCAGGGTATCCTGGTCCATCCGGTCACGGGTGCTGAGGAGCCAGCGGCAGCACCGGGCCTCGACCGGGTGAATGGCGTTGCAGGCCACGGTCTGAAAGGCCTGGACGAGCAGAGCGTCACTGTAGCTGAACACCTGCCGCCGCAGGGCTGGGCGCACCCGGATCGCCTCGTGCAGCCGCTCGATGTCGATCCGCGAGGCGGTGCCGGGAATCTGCACGACATAACGCCCGAAGGCCTCACGGTTGACGAGAGCCCCCAGATAGCCGCAGAACCCCTCGCGCCCGAACAGCGCCACCTCGACCATGCGGCCGTCCGCCATGGCTCCGACGAGAGACACGATGGCCTCATGGGGAAGTAGGCATTCCGGATGGCGTCGCCGGTGTCGTACACCACGCTGCCGCGTCGCAGGTCCACGATCTCGAGCTCCGGCTCGAGCCGGGCCAAGTCGTCAGGCTCCAGCGCAGCCAGGAACCGGTTGGCCCTATGGCCCCTCGGCGGCTCGGCCGGGATGGGGAGGCTGCGCCGTTCTCCGAGAAGCATGATCCTCTCGCGCTCGAGGGCAAGAGATAGGAGCCTCGATATACCGAACAGAGATAACGCGTCGAAAGCGAATTGGTTGTAGGAGCAGGTTCAACATGGCGACAGGTTCGCCTTTTTTCCCGCATGAGGCGAAGTGGCCATGGACGAACCCTTGTGTTCGCGCAGCCGCAGGCTAATTCAGGGGCACAAACCGATGCCCGCCTGCCCCCTCACCGGACCTCATGAGAATCCGCAAACCCCACAATGTCTCGCTTGCCTCGGAGTCCGAGGCGCCCGTCGGCGGCGAGGACGTGCGCGCCGCCCGCCGTCTCCTGGAGGGGCGTGAGCGGCGGATGTACCGGAAGCTGGCACCCGCTCGAGGGGCCGCCGATGCTCGATAAGCTGTCCGGCGGAGAGGCGCCCGCAAGACCCGATTTCCTCTCAGGCGGCGGAGAGATGGGCGCGCGGATGCGCGCGCACGACTGGTCCGCCTCGCCCCTGGGGGAGCCTGGGACCTGGCCGCGATCCCTGCGCACCCTCGTGCGCCTGATGCTCAACGCAAAGCAGGCCATGTTCATCGCTTGGGGGCCCGAGCTCGCCTTCCTCTACAACGACGACTACATCCCGATCTTCGGCGCCAAGCACCCCCATGCGCTGGGGTTGCCCTTCGCGGAGGTGTGGTCCGACATCTGGGAACAGATCGCCCCTCTGGTGGACAGCACCCTGTCCGGCAACGGGGTCTGGCAGGAGGACCTGCTCATTCCGATGGAGCGGAACGGCTATCCCGAGGACACCTGGTTCAGCTTCTCCTACAACCCCGTTTGGGATGACAGAGGCGCCATCGCCGGCGTGTTCTGCGCCTGCACGGAGACGACGGACAAGGTGCTCGCGGAGCGGCGGGTCGCCGGCGAGCGCGAGCGTCTGCGCGAGCTGTTCCGCCAGGCGCCAGGCTTCATGGCCATGCTCACCGGTCCCGAGCACACCTTCGAGATGGTGAATGCCTCCTATTACCAGCTCGTGGGCCATCGCGACATTCTCGGCAAGCCGGCGCTCGAGGCCCTGCCCGAGGTGGCCGAACAAGGCTTCAGGGAAATCCTCGACGCCGTTTACACATCGGGCGAGGCGTTCGTCGGCAACGGAATCCCGCTCACGCTCCAGCGGGAGCCGCACGGAAAGCCGGAGAGGCGCTTCGTCAACTTCGTCTACCAGCCGATCCGGGACACCCATGGGCGCATCTTCGGCATCTTCGCCGAAGGCAGCGACGTGACCGAAGCCAAGCTATCCGAGGAGAGGCTCAGGGCAAGCGAAGCCCGGATCAGGGGCATCCTGGAGGGAATGACAGAGGGCTTCCTCCTCCTCGACCCGGGCTTCCGGATTATCCAGATCAACAGCGAGGGGCTGAGGATCGACGGTCGCCCCGAGAGCGAGATCGTCGGCCGCTCCCATTGGGAGGTCTGGCCTGGCTTGCTCGGAACTCCCGCCGAGGAAGCCTATCGCAAGGCCATGACGGAGCGGGTGCCGGTTACCCTCGAGCACTGTTATGTCTTCGACGGGCGCAGCGTCTGGCTCGAGCTGCGCATCTTTCCGGTCGAGGGAAGCGGCGTCGCCGTATTCTTCCGCGACGTCACCGAACGCCGGCAGGCGGCCGAAGCCTTGAGCGCCAGCGAAGCCCGACTGAAGGCCGTGCTGGAGAACGTGCCGGTCGGAATCATCATCACCGAGGCCCCCTCGGGTCGCGTGGTGACGGGAAACCCGCATGCGGAGCGGATCTTCCGCCATCCGATTCACCCAACCCCCGACTTCGATGCCTACCCGCAATGGGGGCTCCATCATCCTGACGGAAGGCCAGTCCAGCCGCACGAGTATCCCGTCGCCCGGGCGCTCCTGACCGGCGAGATCACGGAGCCCGAAGAGTACCTGTACCGGCGCGGTGACGGAACGATGGCCTGGATGAGGCTTGCGGCGGCTCCCATCCGCAACGACGAGGGCAAGGTTGTCGCCAGCGTCGTGGCGGTGCTGGACATCGACATGGAGAAGAAGGGTGCGGCACACCAGAGGCTCCTGATCAACGAGCTGAACCATCGGGTGAAGAATACGTTGGCCACCGTCCAGTCGATCGCGTCCCAGACACTGCGCAACGCGGACACGACGGAGGATGCCCGGTCTGCTCTGGAGGCCCGTCTCTTCGCCCTGTCACGGGCTCATGACGTGCTGACCCAGGAGAACTGGGAGAGCGCCAATCTCCGGGATGTGGTTCGCGAAGCCATGGCCCCCTTCCGTCAGGAGCGTGGGAGGCGGCTGCATATGGAGGGGCCGGATGTCAGGGTCGCTCCCCGCATGGCCCTCGCCATCGCCATGGCCCTGCAGGAGCTGGCGACGAATGCAGTCAAGTACGGCGCTCTCTCCAACACCAGCGGAGAGGTGAACGTCCAATGGAGGCTCACCGGGAAGGAAGCCCCGCGCCTGCACCTGGTCTGGGCCGAGACGGGCGGGCCGCCCGTCGAGCAGCCGCGCCGGCGGGGGTTCGGCACCCGCCTCATCGAGCGCAGCCTGGCTCACGATCTGAATGGCCGCGCCGAGATCAGCTTCGCTCCGACCGGGGTGGTCTGCACAGTCGACGCTCCTCTCGCCGAAGTTTCGGCAGGGTAGGTGTCCGGTCCGGCCTGAGGGCGGCGGGACGACCCGCGGCCAAGGCTCGCCTCGGGGCTCCCAGTTAACGAAATAACGACAATTCCCAGCCAATGGTGCCGGAGATTGTCCGAAAAAGCCGAGCCGAACTCCATTGTGTCAGCCTATTTGATCTTTTCCCTCAGCATCGTTGCCGCGGCTGCCGCCGTTTTCGGCGCAGCCATCCTGTTCGCGCGCGGGTATGGCGGCGATCTCGCGAGAGCGGAGGGCGATCTGACCGGCCTCGCGCGTGCTCTTCAGGAGCAGACGGATGAGGCCCTTCAATCCGTCGAGACCGTTCTGCGCGACGTCGTCGGCAGGATTCCGCAAGCATGCCTCCAGGCGAGCGAGTTCGACGCCTTCGCCGCGTCTCAGACCACGAAGGCCACATTGGTCGGCGCGGCCCATTCCCTGTCCCAGATCATCCGCATTGATCTCGTCAACGCCCGGGGGCGGATCGTCGGCACATCGAATCCAAACCCCAAAGCCGAGCCCATCTATCTGAAGGACACATCCTATTATGGGGCTCTCTCGACGGATGAATCGCTGATCATGTCCCTCGGCGAACCCAGAAGGGTCCAGGGGACGGGCAGAACGATTTTCCCCCTCGCGCGGAAGATCAAGGACGCCGAGGGAAACTTCCTCGGCATCATCGTAGCCACCATCGACATCGGCCATTTCGAGCGGATCTATGGCGAGCACCTGAGGACGCGCTCGCTGGCGATCACGCTCTACAGGCGCGACGGCATCATTCTGGTCCGTCATCCGAATGCCGAGGGAGCGATCGGACGCAGAATCTGGAGACCCAACACCCCTCTGCAACGGATGATCGCCAGGAACAGCCAGACGCTGATCCGCGATGTCAGCTGGATCGACGGGAAAGAACGATTGATCGCCCTTCATCCTCTCGCCCATTACCCAGCCGGCGTCGCAGTCAGCAGGACCGTGGCGGAACTCATGGCAGGGCGGCGCCTCGAAGCCCGCCTGATCCGGTTCATGGCCTATTTCATGGATGTCGCGATCGAAACGACGAGCCTCCTGGGCTTGAGGCACGTCAAGACCGGCATTCTCCGCGCTGCCAGCGAGCGCTACCTGTCGCGCCACGACATTCTGACCAAGCTTCCCAACAGGCTGTACTTTACCGAGGAGCTGAAACGAACGTTCCTGACATCTCAGAGGTCCGGCACGGATTTTGCGCTGCACCTTCTCGACCTCGACCGGTTCAAGGACATCAACGACAATCACGGATACGCGGCGGGAGACGAGGTCATCCAAACCGTGGCGAGGCGTCTGCGGGAACGTCTCAGAAAGAGCGATTTCATCGCCCGCATCGGCGGCGACGAGTTTGCCATCATTCAGCGGCCGGTCGCCGGAGGCAGGCAGCAGATCATAGATCTCGTCGTGGCCCTTCAGGCCGCCATGAAGGTTCCATGCACGGTCAACAACAGGGAAGTGGAGGCTGGCCTTTCAATCGGTGTCGCGACAGCATCCTCCGACGGCAAGACCTCGACCGAGCTCATGAGGTCGGCCGATACCGCCCTGTATGCGGCAAAGTCCGATCCCGACAGCGGCTACCGCCTGTACGATCCGACCATCAAGGATGCTCGGGCAGAAAGCCGCGCACTCGAGGGAGCCTTGAGGAGCGCCCATGACAACAACGAATTCGAGTTGTTCTATCAGCCGATCCTCGATCTGGCGACAAACCGGATATGGGGCTGCGAGGCCCTGGTGCGATGGAAGCACCCGACGAAAGGAATGATCCCGCCACTTGAGTTCATTCCGACCGCGGAAGAATCCGGCCTGATCGGTCCGATCGGCGACTGGATCCTCAAGGAGGCCTGCTCGACGGCGATGACCTGGAGTTTCCCGTTGAAGGTTGCGGTCAATCTCTCTCCGATGCAGTTCAAGCGTCGGGACATTTTCACGAGCGTCAAGCAGGCCTTGGCGGCCTCCGGCCTGCCGGCTAGCCGTCTGGTGCTGGAAATCACGGAGACGGTCAAGCTCACGGAGGAGTCGACCGCGACGCTCAAACGGCTCAAAGCCCTTGGCGTCTCGATCGCACTCGACGACTTCGGTACCGGCTACGCATCCATGAGCTATCTGAGGAGCTTCCCCTTCGATAAGATCAAGATCGATCAGTCCTTCGTGCGTGGCATGACGGGGTCGCCGGACAGCCGCGCCATCGTCAAGGCGACGATCAGCCTCGCGAACGATCTCAGGATGAGCACGACGGCGGAAGGCGTGGAAACGGAAGAACAGCTCGACGCCCTTCGTCTGGCCGGCGCCTCCCAGGCCCAGGGCTACTTCATCGCGAAGCCGATGTCCCGCGAGGCCATCGCGGCTTTCATCGCGGACGATCGAAGAGCCCGGCAGAGCGAGCAGGACGACATGCCCCGGATGCGAGCCAGAGGCTAGCGCCTCATGCGGGAACGAAAACCCGGTTTTTCACTGACGCGGCCCTTCGGGGCGTGCCGAACGATGCGCTCCTCAAGAGCGGAGGATCGGAGTGGATCCCAAAAGCGGGTCCGCTCTTCACGTCCGATGCTCAAGCGCATTCTGCGCCTGTCTGTGGGTACAGCCCTCTTTCTGGTTTGCCGCACCGTCTGAGCGGCGAGCCGGATCCGCCTCGCCGAAGCATCCTCTCGGCAGGGCATGGGCGGCCGCGCCTCTGAATGTGCCGAGTGACCGTGACGGCTTCATGCGGCACGATGAACCCCCATGGCCCGGCCGAGAACGGAGATGATGCGCGGATCGCCCGACTGCGCCACGTTGAAGCGGAGAAAGGACCCGGCCGTCTGCGAGACGCTGAACACGTTGCCGGGGGCGAGGACTACGTTCTCCTCCACGGCCGCGCGGGCAAGCGCGGCGGAGTCCCGGCCCTCCGGCAGGCGGCACCACAGATAGAAGCCGCCGCGCGGCATGTGCCAGGGCTGGATGCCGAGGGGCTCCAGTCGGATCGCCACTTCATGTCTGGCCCGCGCGAGGCGCTGGCGCAGTTCCTCCATGTGCTTGCGGTAGCCGCCTCCGGCGAGAACGCCGGCGATCAGCTGGGTCGCGACGGGACTCGGTCCGCCGAAGCTCGTGGCCACCTGGAGATCGACGAGGCACTCGATCCAATCCGCCCGCGCGGCGATGTAGCCGCAGCGGATCGAGGCGGACAGGGTCTTCGAGAAGCTCCCGATCCGGATGACACGGTCGAGCCCGTCGAGCACGGCCAATCGCGGCGAGGGTTCCGGCTCGAAATCGGCGAAGATGTCGTCCTCGACGATCGTCAGGTCATGGGCCGAGGCTGCATTCAGGACCCTGTAGGCCGCCTGCGGCGACAGGGTGGCGCCGGTCGGGTTGTGGAGCGCGGAATTGGTGATGTAGAGACGCGGCCGCTCCTCGCTCAGGATCGTCTCGAAGGCGGCGACGTCCGGGCCGGACGGTGTGTACGGCACGCCGACGATCCTGACCTGGTGCGCCCGCAGCAGCGCCCGGAAGTTGAAATAGCACGGGTCGTCCACCAGCACCGTATCGCCGGGCCTCAGCAGGAAGCGGCAGATCAGGTCGATCGCCTGTGTCCCCGAGCCCGTGAGCATGATCCGGTCGGGGGCAATCTCAAGGCCCTCCGCGGCGAACCGGCCGAGCAGCAGCCGGCGCAGGGCGGGCGAGCCGCGCGTGCCGCCGTAATCGGCGAGCAGCGAATCCTCCGCCCGCGCCAGAATCCGCAAAGCCCGTCGAAGCGCGCCGTGCGGCATCCAATCCGCCGGGAGCCAGCCGCAGCCGGGCTTCGCCGCCGCGGGATCGGCATCGAGCGACTGCCGCGACACCCAGAAGGGATCGACGGCCCGGTCGCGCCGCGGCTCCGCCTCCGACAGCGCCAGCGGCGGCAATCCATGGCCGGCAACGTAGAAGCCGGAACCGCGCCGGGCGCGGATCAGCCCCTCGGCGGCGAGACGGTCGTAGGCCTCGACGATTGTGGACGGGGATACGCCCATGGTCGCGGCGAAACTCCGGATCGAGGGCAGCCTGTCGCCCGCGACGAGGGCGCGGGTCGACACCTTCGACCGGATCGCCGCCATGACCTCGCCGGTCCGTGTCCCGTGTCCGTCCTTCATGGGTGCTCCGCCGATTGTGTGGGTGATCATATCAATACAGTTTTGACGGATTGTATCGCATTGTCTCTGGCGGAACAGCCTCGTCATTCTAGGATCAGCCTCTGAAAGAGAGGGGCGTCATGGATCGAACCACCGACGGATGGGGCAGCGGCCTCCTGGGCGTCATCATCTTCAGCGGGTCGCTCCCGGCCACGCGGGTCGCCGTCGGCGACTTCTCGCCCCTGTTTCTGACCTCCGCGCGGGCGGCGATCGCCGCGCTTCTGGGAGCGGCCCTCCTCGTCGTGCTCCGGCAGGCGAGGCCCCGGCGCGGCGATCTCGGACCGCTCGCCGTCGTCGCGCTCGGCGTCGTCGTAGGCTTTCCGCTGCTGACGGCGCTCGCGCTCCAGCACATCACCTCGGCCCGCTCCATCGTCTTCATCGGGCTCCTGCCGCTCGCGACCGCTCTCTTCGGCGTCCTGCGGGGTGGAGAGCGGCCGAGGCCCGCCTTCTGGCTGTTCTCGTGCCTCGGCGCCGCGACGATGGCGGGCTTTGCCCTTGCCAACGGAGGCGCAGGCTCGCTCGCGGGCGACCTGCCGATGGTGGGCGCGATCCTGCTCTGCGGCCTCGGCTATGCCGAGGGAGCCACGCTCTCGCGAAAGCTGGGCGGCTGGCAGGTCATCTCATGGGCTCTGCTCCTGGCGCTGCCGGCGATGGCGGCGATCGCGCTGATCACG
Source organism: Microvirga makkahensis (assembly GCF_009830105.1). Classification (GTDB taxonomy): domain Bacteria; phylum Pseudomonadota; class Alphaproteobacteria; order Rhizobiales; family Beijerinckiaceae; genus Microvirga; species Microvirga makkahensis. The sequence continues at coordinate 1,772 of NZ_WURB01000029.1, read as the reverse complement.
ATGCCGGAATCCTGGAGCGGGATCGGCGGGCCGGCCTGGGTCGGGCTCGCCTATGTTTCGATCTTCAGCATGCTGATCGGCTTCGTCTTCTGGTACCGCGGCCTCGCGCTCGGGGGCATCGCGGCCGTCGGGCAGCTGCAACTGCTCCAGCCGTTCTTCGGCCTGGCCCTGGCGGGCCTGCTGCTTCGCGAGCCGGTCGCCTGGACGATGATTGCGGCGACGGCCCTCGTCGTCGCCTGCGTCGCCGGCGCCAAGCGTTTCGCCTAAGGCCGGGAGCGTTGCGACGGGGCAGAGCCTCGGCTGAAACCGTCGGTTAACCCTGAAAGGGTATTCTCTCATCCTGTGAATCAGGGACTGGGCGGGCCCCCTAACAGGAGACGATTGCCCATGACGGAGAAGACCCCCAACGAAGCCATCCAGGAGAAGCTGAACCTCATCGCTCCGATCCTGAAGGCGATTCAGGCCGGGGGAGAGGAGGCCTATCTCAGCGACCTCCAGACGCTCCTGCGAAAGAACCTGGCAAGTCTTCTTTCCCTGTTCGAACGCGATCCCGGTCTCGATGCCGCGACGGCCGATCTCTACGCCGCCGCTGCCGCCATCGTGCGAGACGTCACGGCAGCCTCCCAGCCCTATGCCCGCAAGCGCCGCCTGCTCAAGGAGGCGCATATACGCTTCGAGGAGCGGATCGCGCTGGCAAAGCCCAGGGAGCGCAGGTCGTCCACCTCTTGGCGCCAGCACGAACTCTTCCTTGCAGGCTGATGTCTGCTCGGATCGGGGCCGCTCTCGCGATCCGAGACGGCGGCAGGCCGGGAAAACAGGACCGGCGGCGCCTCGAAGCGCCGCCCGAGAACGCATCGGCGATCATGCTGCCCAGCCGCACGCCGCCTGAGCGGGGAGCCATGCAGCCCCTACAAGGGCCATGTAAATCCAACGGCCATGTAAATCGGTCCTTTACCTCGCCAGGGCGGACAGGCCCGTGCCGGGGGCGAGCATCACGAAGGCCCACACGAAGGCGGAGGCGACATTGGCCGTCTGGAAGAGCAGGACCGGCATCGCGAAGATCCCGGCGACCAGGGGCACCACGGCCCGCATCGGTCCGATGAAGCGTCCGAGGAAGACGCCCCAGGCACCCCACCGGGCGAAGAACCGCTCGCAGCGATCAGCCAGATGCGGATGGCGGGACAACGGCCAGACCCGCAGCGCGGCGTGCTTGAACCTGTATCCGATGGCATAGGAGACCCAGTCCCCGAGGATGGCTCCGACGGCTGCCCCCAACCAGATGGGCCAGAATTCCAGGCCGCTCGCCCCGATCAGGGCGCCAATGCCCAGGAGCAGAACGGTGGACGGGACCAGGATCGACAGGAATGCCAGGGATTCCGCGAAGGCCAGCGCGCCGACGATGAAGGGGGCCCAGGCGCGGTGCGCCCGGATGACGTCGAGGAGGGTTGCCGCAAGGGCATCGAGGTCGATCATAGTGTTCAGCCGGGCCTTGATCGGACGGGACGGTTCATGCGCCCGCAAGGGGCGCCTCAAGGATACGGAGCAGACCGGCCCTTTAATCCGCCCTGTGGCTCGTTGAGGATGCGCGGTTGCTCGGGAAACGGAAGCACACGCGGCCGGACCGCGTGTGCTTCGAGCAGACAGAGTTACGCCTGGGGCTGGGGCTCCATGCCGCCGTCGTTTTCGCGGGGGCGGCCGGGACGGGTGGTGGGCACCGCCGAGCCGCGCGCCGGGGTCACCGGATCTCCGCCCGCATCGCGCACCGGCGGCTG
>NZ_WURB01000028.1 GCF_009830105.1 Microvirga makkahensis | reverse complement strand
GGATGGCTGTTGCCGGAGATGTTGCGCGTGCCGCCCGCGCCGGTGCCCAGCCGCCAGGCGGTCTCCACCATCGCGCGGGTCACGTCCCGGTTCTGGCCCATGCCGAGATAGTCGTTGGAGCACCAGATCGTGATCTCACGCGGACCGTCCGGGGAGTGCCAAATAGCTGTCGGGAAGCGACCGGCGATGCGTTCGAGATCGACGAAGGAGCGATAGCGCCGCTCCGCTTTCAGCTGTGCGATGGCCGCATCGAAGTAGCCGGTGTAGTTCCTGGTCGCGGGAGCCTTAGAGATCGGCTCCGGCGCCGGCCTGGTGATTATGAACGGTGCCCGAGGGCGGGACAGCAAGGCGGCAGCTGTCTCGCACCGGCCGTTCCTCGCTTCGGTTTCCGTGAGCTTTGCCCAGCAGCGCGGGAATTGTCCGTCGCTGTCGCATTGCCTCTCCAGGACCATTGCAGCCTCCCCCGTGAACCCGTCCGACCCGAGTGTGTGGTCAACTCGAAACCAGCTACGGGATCATTGTGACGGAGACGATGAAGCATTCAATACGTACTCAGGTCCGAGGTCCGACCCGACTTAGGTCCAGGTGGGGCGCCGCAAGGAGGGGTGGCGGACCTCATTTCTCGCTCAAGCGGCCATTTCCGGCATTTACGTTGCCTGGTGACGAACACCGGGCGCGCCGCACTCAGAGGCTGCTGAAGATCCGATCACGGCACGCCCCGGACGAAAGCATTTGGCCGGCTCAGGGAGCGTCAGCCGATCCGCATCGGACGCCAGGAGTTTCGCTGCCTGACCTGAATCGGATCTCCAGCGTGCAGCATCGACATCACGCGCGGTCCTGCTCAAGCCCGTTGAGCGATCGGTCCGTCGATGATGACCTGGCAGCACAGCCGGGAGCAGCGCTCGATCCTACCTTCGACCTTGTAGATCTCCCGGAGCAGCTCTGGTGTGATCACCGCCTCGGCGGGGCCGCACCTGACCATTGTTCCCCCGTCGATCACCATGACGCGGTCTGCCACCCGCAGGACTTGATTGAGATCGTGGATGGCAAGGACCACGCACATCTGCCGCTTCCGCGCCAAAGCCTGAATCAGCGCCAGCACCTCTACCTGCCTGTGAAGGTCGAGTGCGCTCGTCGGCTCGTCCAGGAGCAGAATCTCCGGATCCCGCACCAGGGTCTGGGCAAGGGAGACGAGTTGCCGCTGGCCACCACTGAGCTCTGACAGGCCCTTGAACGCGATGCTCTCGATCCGGAGCGATCCGAGAACCTCGTCCACAGTTTCAAGATCCTCATCGCTGACCCGGGGATCCGCGCCCTGCTTGCGGGCGAGCAGGATCGACTCGTAGACCGTCAGGACCGTGTTCACCGAGGTGTCCTGGGGCATGTAGCAGACCTGGGACCTGCTCTGTTCCGGAATGCCGCCGATGGAAATGTCTCCCGGCCCGCCGAGCAGCCCCGCAATGCGGCGGAAGAGGCTCGATTTGCCGGCGGCGTTGGGCCCGATCACCGCCGTGACCTCGCCGCCCCTCAACGCGGGGGTGGTAATGCCAGAGAGAACCTCCCGTTTGCCGTAGCGGACGCCGACATCATTCAGTTGCAAGGTGGCTACCATGCCCGTCTCCGGTTGGTCATGATGAGGCTGAAGAGGAACGGCACGCCCACCAGCGCGGTGATGATGCCGATGGGGATGATGCTTCCTGGAATAAGGGATTTGCTAATCACAGACGTCAGGGACAGCATCGCGGCACCCGAGAGAGCAGAGGCCGGCAGGAAGAACCGCTGATCCTCGCCGATGAGCATGCGCGCGATGTGCGGACCGACGAGCCCGACGAAGCCGATCGTGCCGACGAAGGCGACAGGCACCGCGGCGAGCACGCTGACGATCAGCATCGTCTCGAGCCGCACGCGGCGCACGTCCACCCCGAAGCTTGCGGCCTTGTCCTCACCGAGGCGCAGCGCCGTCAGTGCCCAGGCGCGGCGGAAGAACAGCGGAAGCGCGACGGTGACGACGAGTGTGGTGATGGCAAGCTTCGGCCAGGTCGCTCGGGTCAGGCTGCCCATGGTCCAAAACACGACCGCCGCCAGCGCCTGTTCGGAGGCGAGGAACTGCACGAACGCCAGCAGGGCGTTGAAGGTGAACACGAGAGTGATGCCGAGCAGGACGATGGTCTCGACCGTCACACCCCGCCTCTGGCTCATCAGGTGGATGAACAGAGCGGCCGCCATGGCCATGATCAAGGCGTTGATCGACACCACGTATTCGATGGCGAAGGGCAGAAGGCCGACCCCGAACACGAGGGCCAGCGATGCTCCGAAGCTCGCAGCGGCCGAGATGCCGAGCGTGAAGGGGCTGGCGAGCGGATTGTTGAGGATCGTCTGCATCTGGGCGCCGGCGGCCGAAAGGGCGGCGCCGACCACCACCGCCATCAGGGCCACGGGCATGCGGATGTCCCAGATCACCACGGAGACCTGATTGGAGACCTCCGGCGATCCGGCGAGAGCCAGCACAACCTCCCGCATGCTGTACCGGGCTGGTCCCAGGCCGAGATCGGCGATGATGGAGAGGACAAGGACAATCGCGAGCGCGAGGAGCACAAGCTTCTTGCGCAGAACGAGGGCACGGTAAACACCGCGCCCCGTCTGGGCCGCCATGGATGCCGGATGGGCCAAGGATCTATTCCTTGTCGGTCAGCGAGACCCAGTAGCCCGGCTTGTAGGCCACCGGCAGGAAGCGCTCGTAGAGGGTTTTCATGGTCTGGTCCGGATCGAGGTCCTTGAACAGCTCCGGGTGCAGCCACTTGGCCATCTGCTGAATGGCGACGAATTGGTAGGGGCTGTTGTAGAACTGGTGCCAGATGGCGTGAACCTGCTTGTTCTGCACCGCCTTCACGCCAGTGTAGGCAGGCCGCTTCATCAGCTCGGCGAGCTTGTTCCGAGCTTTCGCCTTGTCGGCGCCGGAGCCGACGCCAACCCACGCGCCGCCAGGGACGTACAGCTCCCAGTTCGAGCCGGTGACGATGACATGGTCCGGGTTGGAAGCGATAATCTGCTCCGGGTTCACGACGCCGAAGGTGCCGGGGATGATTTTGCCGGCCAGATTGATGCCACCGGCGATCTCGACCATTTTTCCGAAGTTCTCGTTGCCGAAGGACATGCAGCAATCGTCGGTGTAGCCGGCCGCGCGCTCCATCATCACCATCGGTTTGGCAGGGTTGGCCTTGGAGAGGCGCTCGGTGACGCGCTCGATCTGCTCCTTGCGGAAGGCGATGAATTCCTCGGCCCGGGCCTCCTTCCCGAAGAGCTTGCCAATCAGCCGCATGCTCGGCTCGGTGTTCTCGAAGGGCTTGTCGCGGAAATCCACGAAGACGACCGGGATGCCGACCTTGGCAAGCTTCTCGATGAGCTTCGCATCGTCGGTCGCGGTCTTGGCCTCTACGTTCATGATCATGACATCGGGGGCAAGGGCTACGGCCTGCTCGATGTCGAATGTGCCCTCCTTCGAGCCGCCGAACGTCGGCAGCTTGGCGATCTGCGGGTACTTGGCGAGGTAGTCCTTGTAGCCGTCGAGATCCGCCTTCTCGAAATCGTCCCGCCAGCCGACGACGCGCTTGAACGGATCGTCGCTGTCGAGCGCCGCAACAAAATAGACTTGGCGCCCCTCGCCCAGGATCACCTTGTTCACCGGAGCTTTGACCTCGACCTGACGACCGGTCACGTCGGTGACGGTGATCGTGTCCGCGGCTTTGGAGGAAAGAGGCAGAAGGGCGACGAGCGCCAGGGTCGCACAGAGAGCGAGTTTGGACAATTGCATGATGACCTCGCATCACAGGAGGGAACAGTTCCCTCCTATGATGATGCGGCAAGTATCTCAACAAGTATATTTTCGAAAACTTCTAAAGAAACCATGTTATTCCACTATATTAGAATAATTATAATCTGTAGTTTAGAAGGTATCTAATTTGACGGTTGCAGATTCCGGCGGTAAATCGCCGGTAATTCACGGCAAGGACAGGTCAGTCTTATGACGATGGCGAATTATACGCTTCGGGATGAAATCCGCGACTATTGGTCGGCGCGCGCCGCAACCTTCGATCAGCAGGTCGGACATGAAATCTTCTCGGAGGCGGAGCGGCAGGCGTGGCGGGAGCTGTTCCTGCGGCATCTCGGACCAGGCGAGAACCGTCGGGCGCTCGACCTGGCGAGTGGAACGGGGGTGATCTCGCACCTGCTCGATGAGTTGGGCTTCCAGGTGACGGGCCTCGACTGGTCGGAGCCCATGCTGGCCCGGGCCCGCGCCAAGGCGGAGGCGCGAGGGGCACGGATCCGCTTCGTCATGGGTGACGCCGAGCGCACACTGGAGAAGCCGGAGAGTTACGACGTGATTGTGACGCGCCATCTGGTCTGGACCCTGGTCAACCCCAAGGCCGCCTTCAAGGAATGGCATTCCCTGCTCAAGCCCGGCGGCAAGGTGCTGATTGTCGATGGCGATTTCGTCTCGGATACGCTCGTGAAGCGCATGATCCGGGCATTCGAGCGGCTTACCGGAAGAACATCTCCGACGTCCCATGCCCCGGACGCGATGCGGGAAACCCATGAACGAATCCTGCGTCAGGTCTACTTTTCAAAGGGGGCGCGAGCCAGCGAGGTCATGGATCTGCTGCGTCAGGCCGGCTTTGCCGGGATCAACGTGGACCGCAACCTCAAGCGCATTCACCGTGAGCAGGCGAGGCACATGCCGCTGCTCAAGGGCTTGGAGCGGGCAACCCAGCACCGCTATGCCATCGTGGCGACGAAGCGGTGATCAGGTTGCAGCCTCACTCTCCCGATCGTGTCGCCTGGCCCCCTGCCGCCGCGACAGGGGCCGGTGCAGCTTGGCATCGGCGCAGCCGCACGAACACGTTCGCCCGCTCAACCTCACAGGCGGGTTAGACCGGTCACGCTCAGGGACGCACCGGGAACATCCATGATCTCCACCTCGCCCTCGATGAGGAAATGATGGTGCTCCGACACATTGGCGTCGAAGTACGTCCTTCGGCCCTCCGCCGCGATCAGTTGGAGTAGCCCCGCCTGGGTCAATTGGTGCAGAGTGTTATAGATCGTCGCCAGGGTGGTCGAAACGCGGGCACGCTGCACCTCCTCGAACAGCCGCCTCGGCGGTGACATGCCGGTCGCCCTCGCCAAACAACAGCCTGTCCAGCCATTTCAGTCCTCGCCTTTCTCGGGCTTGCTCACGTGCTTCTCAGGTTTGCCCATGTGCTTCTGCGCGTAGAGCTCGGTGCCGATTGGCTGGATTAAGCTCGCCGGGTTTCCAGGAAGCCGATGCGCCCTTCCTCGTCGGCCATCGGCTCCTCGAACAGGTCCTTTGAGACGCGGGCGCCGATGCCTTAGCAGCGTTCCGCTGCCTCGCCGTAGGGGTTGCGGGCCTCGTACTCGATCCCGAGGCAGGACTTGATCACTTCCTGAACATTCTGGCCGATCCTCCCATGGACTCAGCCCTTGAGAGGAGAGCGCCGCCGCCACCTCCCAGACCTCGGAGACTCGTTGGAATTGGCCTGCCGGGTCAGCGGGCAGTCCGTCTCACAATCGGCGGAGCAGGCGTGCTTCTGGGCCAGGGCCTGATCCATGATCGAGCGGATTGTGGTGGCGCAGCGCCCGCACCGAGGGTCGCAACCGAGGCTGCGGTAAACCTGGGCCGGCGTGCGCGGGCAGTCTGGGCCAGGGTTGAGGCAGGCCCGGATCTCGCCGTCCGAAAAGACATTGCAGGAGCAGACAATCATGGAGTGGGTATCAGTCAGTGCAGAATGGTCGGCACGGCTGACCTGGTGGGGGGAACTGTAAGCGGCGGCCCGAGGCTCGCGAGCGTTTCGGCAGCGACCCTCAGGGCAGTGGTCAGGCGGGGGGCTTCATCCTGCCCGGTCAGGATCTGCATCGAGGTCGCAAGGGCGGTTGTATTGGCGATCCTGGCCTGGGAGAGAGCGGCCATGAGCTCGATCTCGTCCCGGGTTGTGCGACAGCAGCTCGCTGGCATGGAATGCCAGGGCTGTTGCCGCTCGACCCGCAGTGCCCGCATGACCCCTGCCATCGCGGCCACGAGCCGAGGACCGTCCACGTATCCGAGCGCTTCCTCCGCACACTGATGTCCTGCATCCCAGCAGGCAGCGTCCTGCGTCATGTATCCGGCCGCAATGAAGCGCGTGATCGTGAGCGCAAGAACCTCGGCCTGATCGGTGCAGACCTCGGTCAGCTTCGGCAGGGGTGCATGCTTCTGCCTGTCCATGGGCTCTCTCGCTGCGGGATGATCAGGGCCGTGACGGGCCACGGCAGGTCCGGCTCAGGACAGCGGACATCGTCGCAGATGTCAAGAAATAATGTCGTGTTATCAGTAAGTTAGAGGAGATCTAAACTGCCCGACATTTGAGCGTTTCCAACCTGCGCGGTCTTTCTGGTCAGCCCGCGATGCAGCGAGGTGCGGTCAACAGACCGATGCAGATCAGAGTGCCGGCAGCGTAGCTGCCTCAGTGATTCCAAGAAGGATCGGGCCCGTTGGTAGGTCCTCGCCAAAAATCGGCGGTGGGAATTCGATCGCAGGCGAAGGGCGCCTTGTGGCAGGAACCGGAAGTAGGACGAGTGTCGGCTCAGGGTAGGAACAGCGGACGTTCCTGAGGGGCAGGGGATCGGCCGAAAGTGACCATTCCTGACCCTTTGCGTGACGGGACATTCTTGTTCGTGGAGGAGCGGCAGCCGAAAGACTGACGGTGCTACCGCCCGTCACTCCCCCTCGGACGCCATCGGGAATCGGCTCAATAAAGAACGGTTCGTTCTTTTTACCGGAAAATACTGTTGACGCGAACGCCCCGATCAAGTTTGCTGTTGCCCAATGACAGCTCACCTGAATGGAGTGCAGGAAATGGGAGTGAAGTTCGCCTATTGGGTTCCAAACGTCAGCGGCGGCCTCGTCGTCAGCAAGCTGCCGCAGCGCACCGACTGGACCTTCGAGTACAACAAGAACCTCGTCCAAACGGCTGAACGGGTGGGGTTCGATTACGCGCTCTCGCAGGCTCGCTTCTTCGCCAGCTATGGCGCCGACAGCCAACTCGAGGCGCTTACCCTGACCTCGGCTTTGGCTGCCGTTACCACGCGCATCAAGCTGATCTCGGCCATTCACCCCGGATTCTGGCATCCTGGTGTGATCGCCAAGGCATTGGCCACGGTTGATCACATCAGCCAGGGCCGTGCGGCTGTAAACATTGTCAGCGGATGGTTCAAAGGTGAGTTCGAAGGCTACGGTGAGCCTTGGCTCGAGCATGACGAGCGCTACCACCGCTCCGAGGAGTTCATCCGAGTCCTCAAAGGCATGTGGACTCAAGACGAGTTCACGTTCAAGGGCAATTACTACACCATCAACCAAGCGCCGCTGAAGCCCAAACCGGTCCAGAAGCCTCACCCGGAGATCTTCCAGGGCGGCAACTCAAAAGCGGCCCGGCGCATGGCAGCCCGTGTGTCGGATTGGTATTTCATGAACGGCGGCACCATCGAGGATGTGGCGGCGCAGATCCAGGAGATCCGCCAGCTCGCCGTCGATGAGGGGCGCGACCCGAACGAGATCCGGTTCGGCCTGAACGGCTTTGTCATTCTCCGGGATAGCGAGGAGGCGGCTCATGCCACGCTGCGGGAGATCGTCGAGCATGCCGACAAGGAGGCGGTCGAAGGCTTCCGGCAGGCAGTGAAGGACGCCGGCGCCTCATCGCCCGAGAAGCAGGGAATGTGGGCGAACTCCAGTTTCGAGGATCTCGTCCAGTACAACGACGGCTTCAAGACCCGCCTCATCGGCACCGAGGATCAGATCATCGAGCGCATCGCGCAATACGAGGCGGTCGGTGTCGATCTTCTCCTGTGCGGCTTCCTGCATTTCACCGATGAGCTGCCGATTTTTGGCGAGCGCGTTATCCCGCGCGTGAAGGCGCTGCCAAGCCGGCGCGACCATGCGGACAGGACCGCAAAGGTGGCCTGATGCGGCTGCTGGGCATCAGCGGGAGTCCCAGCCGGGGCTCCCGCACAAGCCGTCTCATCCAGGAGGTGCTGGATGCGACGGCGCAGCAGGCGGATATCGAGACAGAGCTTCTTGAGGTTGCCTCGTCAGGAGCGATCCTGTGTGACGGTCGCCCGCCCGAGGCTTACGAGGGTGAGACGCGGCAGGTCATCGACAAGGTCGTGGCCGCTGACGCCTATGTGGTCGGCTCCCCGATGTACCGCGGCAGCTACACAGGAGCATTCAAGAACCTGTTCGATCTTCTGCCGAACGATGCCTTGACCGGCAAGGTAGTTGGGCTTGTCGCCACGGGGGGGAGCGATCACCACTTCCTGGCTCTTGAACATCAGCTTCGCCCTCTGCTGTCGTTCTTCAGGGCCTACACGGTTCCTGGAACGGTTTACGCGCAGAATGTGCACTTCACAGGGGGCGAGATCGCGGAAGAGACGCGAAGGGCCTGTCGGCTTCTGGCGGAGGAGGTGGTGCGCCTGACACGGGCCATCTCAGAGGGGCAGGCAGGGCCAGCTTATCCGGTGATTGTTCGCAGACCTGATCAGCAGAAGCCGTGACAGATGGTTGAGGCGAGGCAACCATGACAACAACAGACGACTTCAAGAAGGCCATGCGCCACCTGGCCGGGGGCGTTGCGATCATTGCGACGGAGCACGAGGGAAGGAGGGCCGGTCTTGCGGCGACGGCCGTGTGCTCAGTCTCGGCCGATCCACCCACGCTTCTGGTGTGCATCAACTCCGGAGCCAGCGCCCACGAGCCCATTCGCGCGAGCGGCTGCTTTTCAGTGAATCTGCTGGCGAGCGGCCAGGACAGCATCGCCCGATGTTTTTCCGGGGAAACGGGGCTCAAGGGCGAGGAGCGGTTCACGGTGGGCAAATGGGCACCCTTGGTGACTGGTGCTCCTGTTCTCCAAGGGGCGCTCGTCAGCTTCGACTGCCGCGTGACCGAGATCACGAGGATGGGCACCCACAGTGTTTTCTTCGGCGCAGTGGCAGGCATCGCTTCCCGCTCGACCACGCGACCGCTGATCTATGCCCACGGAACCTATGGGACCTTCTCGCCGGAGGGCGCCGGTTTGTGGTGGTAAGCCTCATACGATCGCTGGTCCTAACGCCACCGAGCACCGCTTCGTAAGCATCAAACAACAGCATCCAACGACGGGAATGTCTCTTCCTGGCACCTCTCGGAAGTAAGCCGAGTGCCGACTCCCGCAAGGAGCAGCGGACCTCCCTGGAGGCGGAGGATCATCGGTGTCTGACCGAGAGGCGACATTCAGGAGCGTTGGTGAAGGTCCAGACAGCTTGCCGGGGACTTGGCCGAATGCAACCTGCCATTGCTTCACTCCGTGCAGCATTGTCTTGCACCGATCACGGCTTGTTCCCGGCCGATGCACGCCTAACCTCCCGACTGTATCGGCGAGCCCACGGGCCGGCTCACCGCGAGGGAGGCAAAGCGATGGCAACGGCAATCCGAATGACACAAACGGGCGGTCCTGAGGTGCTCACGCCCGAAACCATCGAGCAACCCGAACCAGGTCCCGATGAGGTCTGGATCGAGCAGGAGGCGATTGGCGTCAACTACCTCGACGTGACACAACGAAAGGGTGCCGTGCCGATCCCGCTCCCCGGCGGCCTTGGCCTCGAAGGAGCCGGCCGTGTCACGACCATCGGCTCTGCCGTCACCGACTTCGCTGTGGGGGATCGCGTTGCCTACATCCTCGGCCCGCTGGGAGCCTATGCAAGCGGGCGTCTCTATCCGGCCGAACGCCTGGTGCGCCTGCCGGACAGCATCAGTTTCGAGGATGCCGCGACCGTCCTGTTCAAGGGCATCACCGCGCAGTACCTGCTGAAGAGCACATATCCGGTGGGGCCCGGCACGGTCGTCCTCCTCTACGGAGTTGCGGGTGGGCTCGGCCAGATCATGGCGCCTTGGGCGAAGCATCTCGGCGCCTTCGTAATCGGCGTGGTGTCGAAGGAAGCCAGCGTCGAGCGGGCACGCTCCCTCGGCTGCGATGCCGTGCTGGTCTGGGGATCCTGCGATCTGCCGAAAGAGGTGGCGGCCCTCACGAATGGCCGGAAGGCCGACGTCGTCTACGACGGCATCGGGCGCGAGACCTTCGGGGCCTCGCTCGACAGCCTGCGGCCGCGCGGCCTGCTCGCCTCGATCGGGGCGTCGACCGGGGCCCCGCCCCCGATCGAGGTCGGGACGCTGAACGCCAAGGGCTCGCTCTTCCTGACCCGTCCCGGTTTGGCGGCCCACGCGACCGACCTTGCCGAGTACCGCGGGCGGGCCGAGGACGTGTTCTCTGCCGTGAGGAGTGGCATTATCAGGCCCTTGGCGTGGAGGACCTTCGCCCTTGCGGAGGCGGCTGCGGCCCATGCGGCGCTCGAAGGCGGCGCCTCGGCGGGGCCGATCCTGTTGAAGCCCTGACCATAGGGGCGGATGGGTGCCGTGCTTCGCGCAGATTGCGGCGGCCGGCGTTCTACCCCTCCGAACATTCAGGGGGCGCTCGGTGGCTCGATGCGTGACCAGGGTGGCCCTTGCCGGAACTGTTCGCCGATCCACTCGACGAAGGCCTCCGTCCTGGCCGGGGTGAAGCGCACCGACGGACGCACAAGGTAGATCCCGCCGTCGGCATCGAAGGTCCATTCGGGAAGGACGCGGACCAGTCTACCCTGCGCGAAATCCCGTGCCAGTAGCCACTCCCCCGCGCCCAGGATGCCGATCCCGGCCCGGGCGGCGTCGAGAAGCGCGCTGCTGTCATTGGAGATAAGGGACCCCTGGATAGTGACGATCTCTGTGGTCCTGCCCTCTGAAAGCCGCCACTCGGGAAAGGAGGCCAGACCGGTGAACCCGAGGCAGTTATGGTCCGCGAGTTCCTGCGGCGTGACGGGAATGCCATGATGGCGCAGGTAATCGGGCGAGGCGCAGAGCACGCGCCGGAGACCGCCGAGCCGTCTCGCCACCAGCCGACTGTCGCTCAGGACGCCGACGCGGATCGCCGCGTCGAAGCCCTCGGCGACCAGATCGACGTAGCGTTCGCTGTAGTCGATCTCCACCGTCAGGGCCGGGTATCGGCGCAGAAACGAGGGAAGAAGCGGGGCCAGCCATTGCCGCCCCATGGCGGCCGGAAAGGCCAGCTTCAGGTTGCCCCGTAGATCCGCCGCGCCGGCGCTGGCCTCGATCTCGGCGTCGAGGATCGTCTCGCTCGCTGCCCGCACGCGGGCCGCCAACCGTTGTCCGGCCTCCGTCAGCTTGACCTGCCGTGTAGTCCGTTCGAGCAGACGAACCCCGAGACGGGCTTCGAGCGCCGCGATCCGCCGTGACACGACCGTTGGGTGGCGTTGGAGCGCACGGCCGGCAGCCACGAACGTTCCCTCCCGGGCGACCGCCAGCAGCGCCGCGAGCTCGTCCATCCGGCCGCTATCGAGGTCGGTCATTCGGGCTCCTCGTGGGAAAGGCATGCACCTGGAATCTCTACGATGCCCATGTTGGATCAAGCGGCATTCGGCGGCAAGGACCGCCTTGCAGCAGGTAAGTATCTGGAAGGGCCAGGGCATTTTTCCGCTTGAGATGCCCTGCCGGCGCGATTTCGGGCGACCTTCCCGTCATGCGTCATCCCGGCCCCAGCGCCCGCTGCCAAGAAATCCTCGATTGGAGCAGGTTCGATTTGGACGGGCTCATATCCGCAGTTCGTAGGATAGTTCCGACACTCCTCGTGCGAGAACGCATCGAGCAGTTCTCCGATGGTCTCCCAGAACGCCTCCTCGTCGCGTGGCCCGAGGTGCGCAGAAGCGGCTTGAGCTTGGAAAAGAACTGTTCCATCGGGTTAGGATCGGGACTGTAGGGCGGCAGATGCAGCAAGCTGGCTCCGACCGCTCGGATCGCCTTTTCTATGCGTCAGGTCCATGCGCTTGAGCATGAGATGAATGGTCGAGAGGGCCTGCACCTCGATCCCGCGGGCGCAGTTCAGTTTGGATCTCGGCGAGCGTGATGCCGGACTAGGCGTCCACCGGGGATCGCAGCAGATCCTGAGGCGGATCGAGCTGCCAGGACGGGTGCCGCGACTCAGAGATTCGCCTTGGTCGGGCTGCTTTTGGCGGTTCAGGAGCTGAATGAGGATGGCGTCGTGCCGTCTTTCTCCTCGGCGATCCGGTTCAGCATCCGCCTTCTCTCCTCTTAGGCATCATGCCTCCTGATCAGATGCCCGCTGAGGTTCACACTGCAAGGCTTGAAAGCGCAACGGCTGGGACCGGTTCCCGCGTGGATTGGAGCGGCCGGCGCCCTGTCCCGCGCGAGGATCGAAGCGGATGTCGGGCGCTCCTGGAACCGATGCTGGGTTCCCGGCATCGGCTCGGGAGGAGCGGGGCGGCTCAGGGAGGGCGGATGCTAAAGCGATTGACGGCAACATGGGACGGGGTCCGCACCAGCCTGTGGCTGGTTCCCGCGGTCATGGTCCTCCTGGGTGTCGGCCTTGCCGTCGCGATGCTCCGGATGGATGTCGGGCACGGCTCCGAGGATCAGGTCCGGGTCTGGTGGATTAACAGCGGCGCCGGCGAGGATGCCCGCAACCTTCTCTCCACTTTGCCATCGGCCATCATCACCATGGCCAGCATGGCGTTCTCGGTGACGGTGGTGGCACTCACTCTTGCGGCCAATGCCTACGGCTCCCGCCTGATCCGGGCTGCGGGCCAGCGCGACGTGCCCGAAGTCGCAGACAGGGAGGACATCGAGCAGAGCTACCGGCGGGCAATGGCGGCTTGCGAGACCGCCTTTGTAGGTCTGGGCGGGCGGATCGACCAGACCGGAAGGAGTGCCGGGGCTGCTCACGGCAAGCCGTGACGGGAGGCGGGGTGCAGGCCCAGGCCTTTCATCGGGTTGGTTCTCCATGGAAGGCTATTGGGCATGGTTGCCGTTGACCCGGGACTACCATGTGTGGAGGTGCAGGGCGCAAGCATCGCCTAATGCGGGGGAACATCGGGACCGTGCTTCGGTTGGCACTCTGAGGATCCCCGTCCGGTGGGTCTCGACAGACAAGGGCAGTGTCATGACCAACAATGTGCCAAGGGTCGTGATCGTCGGAGCGGGGTTCGGAGGGTTGACGGCGGCTCAATCCCTGGCGCATCTCCCCATCGAGGTGACCGTCATCGACCGTCACAACTTCCACTACTTCCAGCCCTTGCTCTACCAGGTCGCAACAGCCGCCCTGTCCCCGGCGGACATCGCTTGGCCAATCCGCGGCATCCTCAAGCGGCAGAAGAATACAGCAGTCTTGATGGCGAACGTGACCGGCGTCGATCCGGAGCAGCGGCTCGTTCATGCCGGGCCCGCGACGATCCCTTATGACTACCTGATCCTTGCGACAGGTGCCACGCACTCCTACTTCGGCCACCCGGAATGGGCGTCCGTCGCTCCGGGTTTGAAGCAGATCGAGGACGCGACAGCCATCCGCCGCAGGATCCTGATGGCCTACGAGCAGGCTGAGTTGATCGAAGATGTCGAGGAACGGCGGCGGCTGCTCACCTTTGTGGTGGTTGGCGGCGGTCCCACGGGCGTCGAGATGGCGGGAGCCATTGCGGAGGTGGCTCATCATGCTCTGCCAACCGAGTTCCGGCGCATCGACCCGCACGCCACGCGCGTGATCCTGATCGAAGCCGGTCCGCGCCTGCTCCCCACCTTTCCCGAGGATCTCTCGGCCTACGCGCAACAGGCGCTGGAGCGGATGGGCGTCGAGGTCATGACCTTGAGCCGGGTGACGCACTGCGACGAGCGTGGGGTCGATCTGGAAGGGGCGCGGATCGACGCTGGTACAATCGTGTGGGCTGCGGGTGTCATAGCCTCCCCGGCGGCCGAATGGATCGAGGCGGAGAGGGATCTGGCAGGGCGGGCCAAGGTCGGCCCGGACCTGACGGTTTCTGGCCGGCCTGAGATCTTTGTGGTTGGCGACACCGCGGCGGCGGTCGATGAGACCGGACGGACGTTGCCGGGCATCGCCCCGGCGGCGAAGCAGATGGGCCGCTATGTAGCGGAGGTCATCGCGGCGAGAGTTGCGAACCGACCCAGGCCCGGACCGTTCCGGTACCGGCATCAGGGCGATCTTGCCACGATCGGCCGCAAGGCTGCGGTGGTGAGGCTCGATCACATCCATCTGAAGGGCATTTTAGGTTGGCTGTTCTGGGGCTTCGCACACGTCTACTTCCTGATCGGTCTGCGCAATCGTGCCGTGGTCGCGCTCAACTGGTTGTGGAACTATCTGACCTACCAGCGGGGCGCGCGTCTGATCGTTGATGGCCCTGACGCGCAGCAGGCGGCGCAGGCGGAGAAGGTGAAGCCGCTCGAATCCTCAGTCGAGGTGAGCCGAAGCCAAACGAATATGGCGGGCCAGGATTGGCGGTAGGGCACACGGACGAGGTTCTCCCGAATACGCCTCCTCGACGGCAGGCTTGGATCACCCATCAATTCCAAGTGCCGACGCACATTGGACGATACTGGTCCCGCAGTTCCAAGGAACATCAGGTGAGGCGTGCTCGTTTGTTGGCGTCGCATAGGAACGAGGGGCAATGTTGGCAGGATATCGTGTGCTCGTGGTTGAGGATGAGGCGCTCGTCGCGGAGGACATCAGCAAGATGCTAACAGCGGCTGAATGCGTGCCGGTCGGACCGGCGATGTCGATCAGCGATGCCCAGCAACTGATCAGGACCGATCTCTCCATCGACGCGGCGCTGCTCGACATGAACCTCCCCGACGGTCTTGTGACCCCTGTGCTGGAGGCTTTGAGAGCGCGGGGGATTCCGAGCGTGATTTACACGGGCGGTGCGGTTCCGGAGGACATCCGCCAGCGCCACCCCGATCTGGTCGCGCTTTTCAAGCCCGTCCTGCCGGCCCGCCTTATTGGCGAGCTTCGGAAGGTGATCGGGATCTCAGGTTGGCGCCCATCTAACGGGTGACGCATGGAGCCAAGCAGCCAGCCTGCCCAGAGTTGTTCCTGGTGTGCGGTCATTCTGTTCGGACGCAAGCTGACGGTATTCGCGCCCGAGAGCCGACCTTCATTGAGCGGTCGGAACGTGAACAGTGACTCCAGGGCGCCTTCAAGGCGAACGTTACGGCGCATTCGAGAAGGCTTGGGCCGAAAGCTGAGGAGGCTTGCGGTTCTCCACTTGGTCGAAAGCGGCCCTGGGAGTGGTCAACGTCCGCATCGGAATGGATGAACCTCCCGCCCGACAGATCATTGATCCGGTGTTCCAGGAGAAGGGATGCGATCATGTCCGACACGGTATCTGCCGCCGCCATCGCCACCAGTCAGGATGAGAGGATCCGGCAGCGAGCTTATGAAATTTGGGAGAACGAGGGCCGCACCGGGAATCCCGAGGATCACTGGTTTAGGGCCGAGCGCGAGCTTGCCGATCAGGGGCAGGAGCGCTCCGACGCGACGGTGGAGAATGCTCTGCCGGCTGCCGCGGTCGAAGCCGGCTCCACCGCTGCCGGCGAGACCTCTGATGAGCGGATGGCCGAGTAGCTGATGAGCGCCTCCGGCTTTAGCAAATGCACGGCCGCGCTTCTCAGGGCGTGTGCATGAACAGCGCGGCCTTGACCAGGCGGTCAGGGCCGACGTCATCCTCCGCATCAAGCGCCAGGAGTTGAGCCAGACGGGTGCGGGCGCGGTTCACGCGGCTCTTGATCGTGCCGATGTTCGTTCCGCAGATCTGAGCCGCCTCCTCGTACGAAACGCCCTCGGCCGATACGAGCAGGAGCGCCTCCCTCTGCTCGGGACCGAGCCTGGCCAAGGCGGCCTGCATGTCCATGAAGTCCAGCCGTGAACCCTGCTCCGGCAGCACGGCCACTTTCTCGGCCATGGCGCCGTCCGGGTCTTCGACCTCGCGACGGTGCTTCCGCAGTTCGGTGTAGTAGTGGTTGCGCAGAATGGTGAAGAGCCACGCCTGCATGCTCGTACCGGGCTGGAACTTGTCGAGGTTCTCGAGGCCTCGCATCAGGGCCGATTGAACCAGATCGTCCGCATACTCGACGTTACCGGTCAGCGAGATCGCAAAGGCGCGCAGATGCGGGATGGCCTCCAGCATGGCCTGGTGAATGGAGTTCTCAGTCGCCATCGTTCGCGCTCCCCTTCCAATCCAGTTGTCCCAGGAGCTGGACGAAGCGGTCGGGAACCGGCTCGCTCATCAGATGCGCGTAGAAGGTCCGGAGCTGCTCTCCTAGGAAGGTCGCCAGATGAGGCGGCAGGGTTGGCTCCGGCACGGGATCGCCATCAACGGCTTGTCCATTCTCAAGACCATCAGGTTCATCAGGAAGTGTCCCAGCCTTGAGGATGTTGGCGACCATGCTCTCTCTCCCACGAAAAGATGACAGCCTCCAGGCTGGTGCAAGCGGAGGCCGTATCCTGTTAAGGCACCGAAAGAGCCCTGCCACTCACCTATGATAATCTTCCGGAATGCAGGCCGGACTGGAGCCGATACCGTTCGCCCCATAGCCGTAACGCCAGAGAGCGTGCCGCCAAAGTTTACCTACGTGAGTGAAGAAGCGCTCGGGTCCGGGGAAAGAAATGTAGCGTGGTGAAGGTTGTGCAAATCGCCTGAGCGGAGCGGTCATGGCAGAATGGTGATGCTCAACGTCACGCATTTCGAGAGGAGCCTCACCGTGACCAGCACCAAGGATAATCCCGCCGCCTCCGCCATCAAGGACCTTCTGAGCCACAACCCGGACGGACTACGCGAGCCGTGCTGATTGCGGTGGGCATCGACTGGGACGGGCGGCGTCAGATCCTCGGCGTTGCCCTTGTGACGGCATTGCTCCACCAGCGGCTTCAGCATCGCCAGTTGGGGATCCGTCAGCATGGCTCCTCCTTCAGACAGGACGTAGGTGTGGGTGGTCAATAACCTTTGGCTATGTAAGATGGGCGGACATCCCGGCCACGGAACAACTGCTTCCAAAGCGAGAAAGGGGAAACTGGTCAGAAGAGAGGGCCTGATCCGTTCCAGATGAGCTTGAGGCGGGGAGCAGGTCCTGTTCCGGCCCAGCTCTGGCCACCCTATACGAGGTGCTCGGCCAGCGCTGGCGGGCTCATTCCCCTACTGGCATGCCAGAACGATCTCAGAAGTACGCAGTCTGGCTGCTGCCTTGGCCTCAGCACGATCGGCGGCGGAGTCCAGTAATCTGGTTAGCTGAGCGCGTGCGACGCCAAGCCGAAAATAGATGGCTCGCCCGACTTTGCCTTGAGGAACCGGCGGCCCTTCGACATCGTCGTGACGGTGTCGAAAATCCGCAATCCGCTGTCTTGCAGGACAGACAGGAAAATCCCTTCCCTCTGGCGTGTATCGACACGGGCGAATTGCCCAGGTATCTCCGACAGATGCCTTGAGACGAGCGCGATCGCGTCTTCATCGTTGCTCGCCACGATGGGGCCTACGACCTGTCCCCGCCCGAAGCTGCGGCGGAAGGCATAGGCCACCAGAGTTCCGTCGCGCCAGATGCCATAGCCCTTGGCGTCGCGTGCGAGAATACGCAGAAGCCTCTTCCGCTCCGTGCCGAACGCGCGCGCATCGAGCGCAGCGATGGAATCGAGGTCGGCATGAGCGACCCCCTTGAGTTCACCCTTCACGGGTTCGAAGCTGCGCAGTCTCGGTGCAACTTCACCCTGGCATTGGTAGACGCTCTCCTCCGGTACGAAGCCGAGCGAAACGTAAAGATTGTACGCCGGACGCGTTGCATTGAGGAGAAGGTTGCGATGACCGCAACGCTCGAGAACCTGTTCCATCAGCCAGCGCCCATTACCATGCGCCTGGAAGCGATGCGAGGTGATCACCATGCCGATTGTCGCGAATTCCGTCCCGTGGGCAAACCACATGGCCGTGCCAAAAACGCGACCGATTCCATCGATCGCAGCAAGGCCCTGGCCCGTGTGGCGAAGCATATCCCAGTCTTCGGTACGATGTGGCCAGCCTACGCCAAGGGACAGGGCGTGCAGCATCTTGACATCAACGGAGGCGATATCGCTCAAGCTGAGATCGAATGAGTCCAGTCGTAAATGGTCTTGCATCGGTGCTTTGCCGCCTTCCTTGTGCCGGGTCATACCGCTGATGCTCGGCCTTGCTGGAACTCCCGCTATCGTGGCGCTCTCGGCATTGGCGCTAGGCCGTTAACGTTTGGCCACAGCATGGCATGCGGCCGACGGTAGTTTCAGCTCGAAATGACCGGCCATTCGAAATCTTTGTGCGTGACCGACCACAATCCGGCAGGAAAAGTTCCGGTCGGGGGTCTAGCGTCGTCCAAACGGCGCATGCGTGCGCAAAATTTGTTGGTGCCCCCTCATGGTAGAAGACCTTTTGGCAAGACTGGTTGCCTTCCCGTCTGTCGTGGGCTCGCCCAACGGTGCGATCGTGGACTGGATCGCCGAGTATTGTAGAGCGCACGGCGCATCGGTCACGGTTCTGCCGGGGCCCGAAGGAGATCGATGCAACCTGTTCGCGACCATCGGCCCGCGGGACAAGCCCGGCTACATTCTGTCCGGCCACATGGACGTGGTGCCGGCCGGTGAAGCAGAATGGAGTGCAGATCCTTTTACAATGCGGGCGGTGGGCGACAGGTGCTACGGTCGCGGTACGACGGACATGAAGGGTTTTCTGGCCTGTGCGCTGGCGGCTCTTCCCGGGCTTGCCGCCAGCAACCTGAGCCAGCCCGTTCATCTGGCCTTCTCGTATGACGAAGAAGCGGGATGCCGCGGAGTTCCGCATCTCATCGAGGCGCTTCCCGCTCTGTGCGAGAAGCCTCTCGGAGCTATCATCGGGGAGCCCAGCCGGATGCGGGCCGTGCGTGCGCACAAGGGCAAGGCAGCCGTGCGCCTCGAGGTGATCGGGAGATCCGGGCACTCCTCCCAGCCACACCTCGGCCTCAATGCCGTGCACGCCATGGCGGGCGTCATCACCAAGGCCGTGGCCTATGGCAAGCTCCTTGCCGAAGGCCCGTTTGACCCGAACTTTGATCCGCCCTACTCATCACTGCAAGTTGGTGTCGTTGCGGGCGGGCAGGCGGTCAACATCATCCCGGACCGTTGCACGGCCGATATCGAGGTGCGCGCCGTGTCCGGCACGGCACCCTTGTCGCTGCTGGAGCCCGTGAAGCAGCAGTTCGAAGCGCTGCGGTCGGAGAATTTCAAGACATTTTGGCACGAACTCTCGGCATATCCGGCTCTTTCCCTCGCTGCTGATAGCCCCCTTGCGGGTCTGATGATGGAGCTCACGGGCAAGGAGACTCTGTCAGCGGTCAGCTACGGCACCGAGGCCGGCCTCTACCAGCAGGCGGGCATCGAGGCGATCATCTGCGGCCCAGGTGACATCGGCCGCGCCCACCGTCCCGACGAGTACATTACCTTGAGCGAATTGTATGCATGCCGGCAGATGATCGAAGCCTTGGGCGCGCGGCTCTCCGGGTGACCTCCAAACGACAGGCGGGTGAGATGGTGTTTTTCTTCAATTCAGATGCTGAGCGCGGCGCCGTGTTCCGTGAAGCTTTCGCCCGCGAGCTGCCCGATTTGGAGTTCGTTGAGAAGGGTGACGCGGTTCCGCCGGAAAGGGTGCGCTACCTTCTGACGTGGACGGCACCGGAGAATATCGACCGCTACCGCAACCTTGAGGTGCTGTTTTCCATCGGCGCAGGAGTCGACCAGTTCCGGCCCGGCAGCGTGCCCGAGCGTGTGAAGCTTGTGCGGATGGTGGAAGAGGGCATCGTGCGCATGATGCAGGAATATGTCGCGCTGGGCGTTCTTTCCCTGCATCGCGACATGCCCGCCTACCGCGAACAGCAGAAAGCACAGGTGTGGCGGGCTCGCTCCATACGCCAGGCGAACGAACGGCGCGTCGGCTTCCTTGGTCTCGGCATGCTGGCTCAGGCAGCGATCGAGAGGCTGGCGCCGTTCCAGTTCCCCTTGGCAGGCTGGAGCCGGAGCGCACGCAACCTGCCGGAAGTGCGGTGCTTTCATGGCATGGAGCAGTTGCCGGAATTTCTGGCGCAGACGGACATTCTCGTTTGCCTGCTGCCACTGACCGAAGAAACCCGCGGGATCCTCGACTCCCATCTGTTCGAGCAGCTGCCGCAGGGCGCTGGGCTCGTGCATGTCGGCCGTGGCCCGCAACTCGATCAGCAGGCTCTTGTCGCCGCGCTCGACACGGGAAAGCTCTCCGGGGCGGTGCTCGATGTGACCGATCCCGAACCGCTGCCGCAGGGCCACCCGCTCTGGAGCCATCCGAAGGTGATGCTGACTCCGCATATCGCCAGCGTGACTCAGCCTCACACGGCGGCCCGATCGGTCATTGAGAATATCCGGCGCCATCGCGCCGGTCAGGAGCTGATCGGCCTCGTCGATCGGACACGTGGTTACTGAAACTAAGGAGTAAAGTATGTCGCTGCTCGTCACCATCGATACCAATCCGGACTTCCCGCCCAAGGAAGGCCGGCCAGCGCCGGAACGACTGATTTCCGGGGACCCTTCGTTCAAGACCTGGGCGCAGGACGCCTCGCGTCAGGACAAGGTGCTGACCGGCGTTTGGGAGGCGACTCCCGGCGAAACGCACTCGATCAAGGGCACCACATACGAGTTCTGCCACCTGATCTCGGGACTTGTCGAGATCGAGGAAGAGGGCGGCGAGACCAAAACCTATCGTGCCGGAGACAGTTTCGTCATGAAACCCGGTTTCATTGGCATCTGGCGGACCATCGAGACGGTCCGCAAGATCTACGTCTGCGTCTACGATTGATCTCAGAAAGCGGGCGGGCTATGGCGCTGCCCGCTCTCCAAACAATCCCCCGCAAGGCTGCCTTGCTGCACGATTCTGCGCCGAGCAGGGTGCGGACGTCGACGTAAAATGCGGCACGCCTGGTGCTAGCCTCTCATCGAACAGCATAGCGAGGTGTCTCATGACGTTGAGCTTCGATCCCGAAACGCTGGCGTATCCCTTCTATCATATCATCGACGGCGAGCGGGTCGCGGCGGGTACCAGCGAGGGCCTCATCATGCACCGGCCGTCCGACGGCCGCGCCTATGGCGAATGTCCTGTGGCGGACGCAGATCTTGTCGACCGGGCGGTGCAGAGCGCCAAGAGGGCGCTGAAGACCAGCGGTTGGAGCGACGTGCGGCCGCGCGAGCGGGTCAAGGCAATGCAACGCTGGGCGGATCTGCTGGAGCAGGAGGCGGTCACGCTCGCACGCCTCGAGGCCGCATCTTCGACAAGGCCGATTGCGCACCTGATCGAAGGCGACATCGCCGTCACGGCTGAGCAGATCCGATTCTTTGCTGAATTTGCCGACAAAGAGGGCAGCGACGTGGTCCCCACCTCGGGTTCCGCTTTCGGTATGACGCTGACCGAACCCTACGGTATCATCGGCGCGATCACGCCCTGGAACTTCCCGATTTCGATGGCCGGCTGGAAACTCGGCCCTGCGCTTGCCGCGGGGAACGCAGTGGTGTTGAAGCCATCCGAGATGACGCCCTTCTCGACGCTCGCCATGGCGGAGTTGGCCGTGCGGGCCGGTATCCCCGCCGGTCTCATCAACATCGTTCTCGGTGACGGTCCAACGACCGGCAATGCCATCACCGGACATCCTGACATTTCGAAGGTCAGCTTCACTGGATCGACGATGGCAGGCGCCGCTATTATGCAGAACATTGCGCGCACGGGCGTCAAGCCGATGACGCTCGAGCTGGGGGGCAAAAGCCCGCAAGTGGTGTTCGCCGATGCGGACTTGGACCTTGCCGCGTCGGCGGTGACCCGTGGGATTCTCGCCAATGCGGGGCAGGCCTGCGTAGCCGGCTCGCGCCTGATCGTTTCGGAAGAGATTGCCGAACCGCTCAGCCGGGCAATTGCCCGTCACATGGCCGATATCAGGCCCGGCGTGACTTGGGACGAACAGACGCAATACTCGCCGATCATCTCGCGGCGTCAGCTCGAACGCATCGATACGATCGTGCGCAGAAGTGTGCAGGAGGGCGCTGAATGCGTCGTCGGAGGGCGGATCATGGAACGATCCGGCTATTTCTACGAGCCGACGCTGCTGCTCGGCGTCGAACCATCGTCACCGGCCGTAACTGAGGAGATCTTCGGGCCGGTGCTGACAATGCAGACGTTTCGTACCGAGGAGGAAGCGCTCGCGCTCGCTGATCATCCAACCTATGGGCTCGCAGCCGGCCTGTTCACGCGTGATCTCTCCCGCGCGCTGCGCGTCACCAGGGCTCTGCAGGCTGGAACCATCTGGGTCAATCGCTACGGCCGCTCGCGCGACCACATCCTGCCGACCGGCGGGTACAAGCGCTCGGGCATCGGCAAGGATCTCGGACGCGAGGCCTATCTCGCCAATCGCAAATCGAAAAGCGTGCTCATCGACCTCTGAGAGGGATATTCATGAAGACTTACTCCATAGCGCTCATCCCGGGCGACGGCATCGGCAAGGATGTCACCGAATCCGCCTGGGCCGTGCTGCAACGCGTGGCGCGCAAGCGCAAGTTCGAGCTCGACGGAACTACTCTCCCTTGGTCCTGCGCGTACTACAAGCAAACCGGCGCGATGATGCCGGAGGATGGGATCGAGACGCTCCGCGCATTCGACGCGATCTATCTCGGCGCCGTTGGCTGGCCGGCAGAGGTGCCTGATGCTGTTTCGCTGCACGGTCTCCTCCTGCCGATCCGCAAGGCCTTCGTCCAATATGCCAATATCCGTCCGCACCGGCTCCTGCCGGGGGTCACCGGCCCCCTGCGTGCGCAGAGCTTCGATATCCTGTGCATTCGCGAGAACACCGAGGGTGAGTATTCCGGAGCCGGCGGACGGGTGCATACGAATTCCCAGGACGAGGTGGCCGTCGAAACGGCGATTTTTACGCGCAAGGGCGTGGAGCGCATCATCCGCTTCGGCTTCGAGCAGGCGAGGGCGCGGCGCGGCCGACTGGCATCGGTGACCAAATCGAACGCACAGAAATACTCGATGGTGTTCTGGGACGAGGTGACCCGCGACGTGGCGCGCGAGTATCCGGACGTCGAGGTTTCCCACTATCATATCGACGCCATGGCGGCTCGAATGGTGATGGCACCCGAGACTCTGGATGTTGTGGTTGCGTCAAACCTCTTCGGCGACATCCTGACGGATCTCGGCGCTGCCATTCAAGGAGGCCTGGGCTTCGCCGCTTCGGCCAACATCAATCCGGACCGTACCGCGCCTTCGATGTTCGAGCCGGTGCATGGGTCTGCCCCCGACATTGCTCATCTCGGCATCGCCAATCCGATCGCTGCCATCTGGTCCGGTGCGATGATGCTCGAGCATCTGGGACAGCCCGAAGCGGCAAAGGATGTGATGAACGCGATCGAAGCATGCACGGCCACGGGGGTCGGCACCGTACCGGGCAAGGACAGGACGGACGCCATCACAGAGGCCGTTCTGGCCGCAATTGACTGAGAAAAGTGGAAGCCTGATATGAAGCTGAAGGATGCGGATCTGTTTCGCCAGCGCGGCCTGATCGGAGAATCGTGGCAGGATGCCAGGTCCGGCAAGACCGTTGAGGTGACCAACCCGGCCACGCAGTTGGTCCTCGGGACAATTCCCGACATGGGCGCTGCGGAAACACGCGACGCCATCGAGGCCGCGTCACGGGCTTTCAAGAGCTGGAAGAAGAAGACGAACGCCGAGCGAGCGACGCTTCTCGAGGCATGGCACGCGCTCATGCTCGAACATGAGGAGGATCTCGCCCACATCCTTACGCTGGAGCAGGGTAAGCCTCTGGCCGAGTCGCGCGGTGAGATCCGCTACGGCGCGTCTTTCGTCAAATGGTTCGCTGAAGAGGCGCGGCGTATCTGCGGGAGCACCATTCCGTCGCCGACGCCGGACCGACGTATCCTGGTTATGAAGGAGGCGGTCGGCGTGTGTGGCATCATCACGCCCTGGAACTTCCCGAACGCGATGATCACACGCAAGGTGGCGCCCGCTCTCGCGGCCGGTTGCACGGTGGTGATCAAGCCGTCCGAGTTCACGCCCTACTCGGCGCTTGCACTCGGCGTACTGGCCGAGCGGGCAGGAATTCCGGCCGGCGTGATCAACATCGTCACGGGCATGCCTGCCGATATCGGCGGCGAACTGCTCGGAAATGAAACCGTGCGTAAGATTTCCTTCACGGGCTCGACCCGCGTCGGCGCGCTTCTGATGCGCGGCGCGGCCGACAGCATCAAGCGGTTGAGCCTCGAGCTGGGCGGGAACGCGCCCTTCATCGTGTTCGATGACGCCGATCTCGATCTCGCAGTGGATGGCGCGATCGCTTCGAAATTCCGTAACGGCGGACAGACATGCGTTTGCGCCAACCGCATCCTCGTCCAATCGGGCATCTACGATGCTTTTGCCGGCAAACTGGCAGAACGCGTAGCGCAAATGAAAGTCGGTGCCGGCACCGAGGATGGTGTGATGATCGGCCCAATGATCAATGCGGCCGCCATCGACAAGATCGAGCGGCATGTCGAGGACGCCCTGTCGAAGGGCGCGCGAATCCTCGCGCAGAGCGACCTCGTACCGGACGGCCGCCAATTTGCGAGGCCTATCGTGCTGGGCGGTGCAACCACCGGAATGCTCCTTGCGTCGGAAGAGACCTTCGGGCCGGTTGCCCCGCTTTTCCGCTTCGAGGCGGAAGAGGAGGCAATCGCGATCGCCAACGGCACACCGTTCGGACTCGCGGCCTACTTCTACACGCAGGATCTGAGCCGCTCATGGCGCGTCGCCGAGGCGCTGGAGTTCGGAATGGTCGGCCTGAACACCGGCGCGATTTCGACGGAGGTGGCGCCGTTCGGCGGCGTCAAGCAATCCGGCCTAGGACGTGAAGGCTCGCAGCTCGGGATCGAAGAATATCTTGAGGCCAAAGCCCTGCATGTGGGCGGGTTGAACTAGATTGGCGCTGGCCCGCCGCCGTTATCGGCGGCGGGAACGTCATCCCGGGAACCATGCCAGAAAGGCGGCACAGGCCGCCTTTTATTGGATCTTGTCGAGCATTTTGTAGTACAGGCCGACCATCGGGAGGAACCATGGTTTTCCTGAGTATCCGGCGATGGTCGGCCATTCGAGCCCATTGACAGGATTGCGATCGCCTCTGCCCATAATCGCGTCGGCAAGCAGGATACCCATCTGTGTCGACATCTGAGCGCCGTGGCCCGAATAGCCCATCGCGAACCACATCCCGTCGGCGAAGCCCGCGCGCGGGAAACGATCCTGCGTCATGTCAACGAGGCCACCCCAGCAGTAATCGATCTCCACCCGGGAGAGATGTGGGAAGAGCTTCGCAAGACTGGCACGCAGGATCTCGCCACTCTTAGCGTCGGATCTCTGGTCGGAATTGGCAGAAAAGCGCGCGCGTCCCCCGAATATCATGCGCCGATCGGGCGCTAGGCGGAAGTAGTTGCCGATGTTCATCGACGTGACGTAGGTGCGGTTCCCCGGCATGGTCGCGGCGATCTCGCTCTCGCTCAATGGTCTCGTCGCGATGATGAAGCTGCCGACGGGGATGATGCGGCGGCGAAAATACGAGAAATCTTTTGTCGTATAGGCGCCGGTCGCCAGGAGGACTGTATCGGCCGTGACGGTACCGCGCAGGGTCTCGAGCTCGGTACGGCCGGAGCTTCGATGGCGGTGCGTCACCAGCGCGTTCTCGTGAATGGTGGTCCCATGGCGGACAGCAGCCGCGGCAAGTCCCGTGACGTAGCGGCCCATATGCATCATGGCGCTCTTCCGCGAGAGCATGGCCCCATGGAACGCATTCGATCCAACCTCGGCGGCAAGATCCTTGCGGCTCAGCAGCGCCGTGTCCGGATCCACTTCCCGATGAAGGACCTCGAAATTGCGGGCGAGAGCCTCCATGTGGGCAGGCTTCGAGGCCAGCTTCAGCTTGCCGGAGCGGCGGAAGGCGCAATCGATTTTCTCTTCCTCGACGATGCGTTCTATCGAGTCGATCGACGCATCGAAGGCGCGGTAGAGCGCCTTCGCACGATCGGCTCCAAGATGGGCTTTGGCGGCTAGGTAGCTGTGCGCGATGCCATTGTTGACGTGGCCACCGTTTCGCCCCGACGCGCCGGAGCCCACCGTTCCGCCCTCCAGCACGACAACACGCACACCGGCCTTGGAGAGGTGCAGAGCCGCGGAAAGACCAGTGAAGCCTGCGCCGATGATAGCGACATCATAGTGTCCCTCCACAGCCCCCTGCGCGGCCATGGTGAAAGGTGGCGTGGTATCGTGCCAGTAGGGTTTGAACTGCAATTCTGCCTCCTGCGCTCAGAGGCCGACGACACCGGGAAGGCCGGAGATGTCCCTGATCTCCGTATAGCCGTAATAGGGATTTGCGGGCTCATGTCCGCGATTGACCCAAACCTTGTTCTTGATGCCGAGATCGTGCGCGGACATCAGGTCGTAGCGAAACGATGAGGAGACGTGGAGGATGTCCTCCGGATTGGCGTTCAGCTGGTCGAGCATGTATTCGAAAGCCTCGAAACGGGGCTTGTATGCCTGCGCCTGCTGCGCCGTGTAGACTGCATGGAACGGCGCTCCGAGCTTCCCGACATTGGACATGATCTGCTCGTTCATGGCATTCGACAGGATAACGAGCGGGAATTCCTTGGCCACTTTGGCAAGCCCGGCCGGTACGTCGGGATGCGGGCCCCAGCTCGGCACCTGTTCATAGATCCAGCGCGCGTCCTCTTCGCGGAAGGCCACGCCGTTTTTCTTGCAGGTGCGCGCGACGGCGTTGTGAATGACTTCGTTGTAGGGCTTCCAGGCGCCCAGGATTTCATTGAGCCGGTAAGCGGCAAAATTCTTGATGAACTGCTGCATGCGATCTTCGCTCAGCTGCTCTCCATAAAGCGTCCGTGCAGCCTCGGCCATCTGGAAGTTCGTCAGCGTGCCATAGCAGTCAAAGGTGATGTATTTCGGCCGGAACTGGCTCATGAGGACAATCCTTGCGTTGTCGCCGGCACCCTTGCCGACCCGCTACGTATCATAAGGCTCGCTCAATGGACTAATCACCGCATTCGATCCGGCGGAAAGCAGAATCTTCCGTATCAGACCACAGGTGCGGCAGAGAGTTTCCTTAGCATGCAGCGGCGACGGGCAGGAAGCACGCTACAAGCCCGTACGATCAGGTGAGCGGCATAAGATGCGGAAGTCGGTGCCCCACAAAGTGCAAAAGCGTCGGTCGGGGCGTGGAGTCGGGAGGAGCTGCTTTCGGACCTGCACTATCCATAGAACGACGCGAAGCCGCATGCGGAAACTGGAATGACTGCACAACTGATCTCGCTGGAGCCTATGAAGACCGAACATCTGGATGGCGCTGTCCTGCTGTCGCGCGAGGCGGGATGGCCGCATCGCCGGGAGGATTGGGAGCTGGTGCTGTCGGTCAGCGAGGGCCTTGTGGCGCTTCAGGATGGCCGCGTCGTCGCGACGACCCTGATGACGCCATTCGGTTCCGATGCAGCCGCCATCAACATGGTGATCGTTGAGGCGGCCCTGCGAGGGCGCGGAGTTGGACGAAAGCTGATGGATGCGGCGTTGGAAAAGGCGGGTGCGCGCAGCTGCCGGCTCGTGGCAACCAAGGAGGGCTTGCCGCTCTATGAGAAACTCGGTTTCACTGCAATCGGCGAAATCGCCCAGCACCAGGGGCAAGCCGTGAGGGTCGAGGCTCCGGCGGGCGTGAACTGGGCGCAAGACGATGAGCATGAGAAGATTTCTGCCCTTGATCGCGCCGCCTGCGATCTCGATCGCAGCGCGCTCATGAGAATTCTTCGTCGAACGGTCAAGTTCGCGGTAATTCGGGAAAGAGGCGAGGTCGTGGCGTTTGCCGGAGTGCGCGCCTTCGGTCGCGGTCTCGTCGTCGGGCCAGTCGTAGCAAGAAGCAGCGGGCAGGCCAAGGATCTCATTCGGTTCATGTTCGCGCACCACCAAGGAGCGTTCGTCCGCGTCGACACGGACCTGTCGACCGGGCTTGGCCCCTGGCTCGCCGAGCATGGCCTTGCCCATGTTGGCGGCGGCGTTTCGATGCGCCGCGGCCCCGACATCGAGCAGGCCGAAACATCGTACTGCACATTCGCGCTGGTGAATCAGGCGCTCGGTTGAACTGGAGGACAAAATGCTTAGTAATTCCCTGATCGAACTCGATCGCGCTCATCTCGTTCATCCCGTCGCCTCCTATCGCGGACACGAGAAAGCGGGTGTGCGCGTGCTGAAATCTGCCAAGGGCGCGCTGGTCACGGATGCGACCGGGCACACGATGGTGGATGGCTTCGCGGGCCTCTGGTGCGTCAATGCAGGATATGGTCAAGACAGTATCGTGGAGGCTGCGACGCGCCAGCTTCGCGAGCTGCCTTACGCGACCGGATATTTCGGGCTGGGTTCGGAACCGGCCATCCGCTTGGCGGCTGAGCTCGCGGACCGAGCGCCGGGCGATCTCAACCACATCTACTTCACGCTTGGCGGCTCCGACGCCGTTGACAGCACGATCCGCTTCATCCGCTATTACTATCACGCCAAGGGAACGCCGCAGAAGGACCAGTTCATCTCGGTCGAGCAGGGCTACCATGGATCCTCCACGGCAGGCTCCGGCCTGACGGCCCTGCCAGCCTTCCATGCAGGGTTCGGCGTACCGTATGACTGGCAACACAAAATTCCGTCGCACTATGCCTATCGGAATCCGGTGGGCACGGATCCTCAGGCGATCATCGGCGCCTCCGTGACGGCCCTGCGCGCAAAGGTGGAAGAACTCGGGCCCGATCGCGTCGCGGCGTTCTATGTTGAGCCTATTCAGGGATCAGGCGGTGTCCTGGTGCCGCCGAAGGGCTGGATGAAGGCAATGCGCGACGTTTGCCATGAACTCGACATTCTGTTCGTGGCGGACGAGGTGATTACGGGCTTCGGACGCACCGGCCCCCTGTTCGCATGCCTCGAAGATGACGTCGTGCCTGACTTCATGACCGCCGCCAAAGGCCTGACCTCGGGTTACATGCCGATGGGTGCCGTCTTCATGTCCGACAGGGTCTACAACACCATCGCTGACGGCGCCGGCATGGCGGCGGTCGGCCATGGCTATACCTACTCGGCACACCCCGTTAGCGCGGCTGTCGGGCTGGAGTGCCTGCGCCTCTACGAAAACGGATTGCTGGAGAACGGCATTCGGGCAGGCAAGCGCTTGATGGCCGGGCTAGAGTCCCTCGCCGATCACCCTCTGGTGGGCGACATCCGCGGGCGTGGTATGCTGGCAGCGGTCGAGCTCGTGACCGATAAGGAGCGCAAGACGCCGCTGCCGGCCGCGGCCGAGCCCGCACGCCGGATATTCGACAGGGCGTGGGACAACGGACTCGTCATCCGCGCCTTCGCCAACGGGGTGCTCGGATACGCACCACCGCTCTGCTGCACCGATGAGGACATCGACAGAATTATCGACTGCACGCGCAGGACGCTCGATCAGACGCTGGAAGATACGGATGTCCGTTCGGCAATGGCCAAATGATTGGCTTTTGACCTGGTAAGCCCGTCTCGAAAATGTCGCTCAGGCGTCATATTCGCAATTTTGTGCCGTGGGCCATCTACAAATCAGCGCAATTCGTGAGTCAGAGCCGCCAGACTGATCCTGTCGGCATTGAGGCCATTGAAAGCGGAGCGACCGGACGGGCCAAAGCAGGTATCGCACCACAGAATTCACAAAAGGCATACACGTTTCAGAGGAGCATCGCGAGTGGTGAAAAAGCTGGGCGAATTCAAGTACCTGACATTCGACGTGGTGGGGACGCTGATCGACTTCGAGGGCGGCCTCAAGGCGTCCCTCGCCGAGATCGGCAGGTCGGCAGGAGTCGAGGTCGACGGGGAAGAGGCGCTGGCCCTCTACCGGCAGGCGCGCTACTCGGCCGATGCCGGATTGTTCCCGGACGATCTGGTGCGAGTTTACCTTGCCATCGCGTCGCGGCTTGGATTGCCTGCCCTGCGCACCCATGGCGAGAAGCTCCGTGATGACGCCCGGCACTGGAAGGCCTTTGCCGACAGCGCGGCATCCCTTGCCATTCTTGGCAAGCGCTACAAACTCATCGCCATGACGAATGCCCGCCGCTGGGCCTTCAGTCACTTCGCTCAAGAACTCGGCAACCCGTTCTACGCGGGCTTCACCGCAGACGATACCGGCACCGAAAAGCCTGATCCGGCGTTCTTTCACAAGGTCTTCGCCTTCGTGGAGAGCGAGGGTGGCAGCAAGGACGACATCCTGCATGTCGCGCAAAGTCAGTATCACGATATCGGCGTCTCGCGCCGACTCGGCTTGACCAATTGCTGGATCGAGCGCCGACATGCCCAGAAGGGCTATGGCGGAACGATCGAGCCGAGTGAGTTCACCCAGCCGGACTATCATTTCACCTCGATGGCCGCCCTGTCGGACGCTGTCCAGGGGGCTGTACCCGCCTGAATTCTGCGATCGCACGCGAGAATGGGCGAGCGCGAAGCACCACACCGTCAGCCACTCAATAAAAAAGGGAACTGCAATGAGCGACAAGATCAATAACTGGACTTCCTCCGATGATGCGATGGTCGAGAACGCCATTCGTCGTGGAGCGAGTCGGCGGGAACTTCTCCAGATGATGTTGATGGGCGGTGTCGCTGCAGCGGCCGGATCTGCCATCATCGGGCGTGCTGCCGCAGCCGTTGCGGGCCAGCCGGTGAAGGGCGGGTTCGTTAAGGCCGCCGGATTCTCCGCCTCGACCGCCGATACTCTGGATCCGGCGAAGGCATCGAACGCAACGGACTATATTCGCTGCTGCAACTTCTACAATCGTCTCACCTTCATCAACGGTGCCGGTGAAACGACGATGGAACTGGCCGAGAGCATCGAAAGCAAGGATGCGAAGGTCTGGACTGTTAAGTTGCGCAAGGGCGTGACCTTCCATGACGGGAAGAGCCTGACGTCAGCGGACGTCGTGTACTCGCTCAAGCGTCATCGGGACCCGGCTGTCGGTTCGAAGGTCAACGCACTTGCCAAGCAGATCGTCGATGTGAAGGCCGTCGACGCCCAAACGGCCGAGATCACGCTCGAAGCACCGAACGCCGATCTTCCGACCATCCTCGCGCTGCACCATTTCATGATCGTCGCAGACGGCACGACTGACTTCTCGAAGGGCAACGGCACCGGACCGTTCATCCTGAAGGAGTTCCAGCCAGGAGTGCGCTCTGTTGCTATGCGTAACGAGAACTACTGGAAGGAACAGGGACCCTATCTCGACTCGTTCGAATTCTTTGCAATCTCAGACGAATCTGCGCGCTTGAACGCAGTGCTCTCGGGGGATATCCAGCTCGGCGCCAATCTCAGCCCGCGCTCCCTGCGCGTGCTCGAGAGCAACGCGGCCGCCCGTCCGTTTATCTCGAAACTCGGCACTTATACTAACCTCAATATCCGCCTCGACATGCCGCCCGGAGACAAGCAAGGGGTTGCTGAAGGCTTCAAATATCTCATTAACCGTGAAGTGATCCAGAAGTCGGTGCTTCGTGGGTTGGGAGACATCGCCAACGATCATCCGATTCCGAGCACGAGCAAGTACCATAATGCCGAACTGAAGCAGCGTGCGTACGACCCGGAACGGGCCAAGTCCCTCTTCCAAAAGGCTGGCGTGCTCGGTCAGGAGATCCGGATCACGGCAGCCGAGGCGGCATCTTCCGCACTCGATTACGCAATGGTTGTGCAGCAGGCGGCATCAAAGATCGGCCTCAACGTCGCGGTCAATCGGGTTCCATCCGACGGATACTGGTCCAATCACTGGATCAAGGATGCCGTTCATTTCGGGAACATCAACGCGCGCCCGACCCCCGACATCCTCTTCTCACTGCTCTACAAGTCCGATGCAGCGTGGAACGAGAGCGGCTTCAAATCAGAGAAGTTCGATGCCATGCTGCTCGAAGCGCGCGGGTCTCTGGACGAGGCTAGGCGCAAGGAGATCTATGGCGAAATGCAGGCCATGGTATCCAATGGAGCCGGCACAGTCATTCCTGTGTTCATGTCGAATGTCGATGCCGTCTCTCCCAAGCTGAAGGGGCTCGTCCCGAACCCGCTCGGCGGTATGATGGGCTACACCTTCGCTGAGTATGCCTGGCTCGAGGCCTAAAGCGCGACCGGGTTGCCATGGGCGCGGAGGGCTCTAACCTTCGCGTCCAGGGGATCCATTATCATACATCGCTAAAAGGGCGCTCTATGAATTCCCCAATACTCAATCTCGTCGCCGAACGTATTATAGTCGCTGTCGTGACACTGCTGTTCGTTGCGTTCACGATCTTCTTCGCGACCGAGATGCTGCCGGGGGACGTTGCGGAGATTCTCCTCGGGCAGGCCGCGACACCCGAAGCCGTGGCCGGATTGCGCACTGCCATGAACCTCGATGAGCCGGCAGTCCTGCGCTTCATGTATTGGATCGGTAATCTGTTCACCGGCGATCTCGGCGTTTCCTACGTCAACAAGATGCCGATCAGCGACCTCATCGGAGGACGGCTCGTCAATTCCCTTAAACTTGCAGGCGTGACGGCAGCGATTTCGGTTCCGATTGCACTCACCCTCGGCATCACGGCCGCCATCCTGCGGGGGACGATCTACGACCGGATCGTCTCGATCATCACGATCGCTGTGATCTCCGTGCCAGAGTTCATGGTCGCCACCCTCGCCGTCATCGTCTTTGCGGTCTATCTCGGCTGGCTGCCGGCACTGTCCATGGCTCATGAGGTGACGTCGATGGGTGGATTGCTGAAGGTCTTCGCCATGCCGGTGATCACGCTGAGCTTCGTCATTTCTGCGCAGATGATCCGTATGACCCGTGCCGCCGTGCTCGAAACCCTAAATACCGCCTATGTCGAAATGGCTCTTCTGAAGGGTGCGTCGCGCCGGCGCATGGTCCTCCATCATGCTCTGCCCAATGCCCTCGGCCCCATCGTCAATGCAGTGGCTCTCTCGCTCTCTTACCTGCTGGGTGGCGTGATCATCGTCGAGACGATCTTCAATTATCCTGGCATTGCGAAGCTCATGCTCGACGCAGTTTCGACGCGGGACCTCCCGCTCATCCAGAGTTGCGCGATGATCTTCTGCCTGGGCTACCTAATTCTCATCACGATTGCCGACCTCGTTGCCATTGTCTCCAATCCGAGGCTTCAATGACCATGTTCCTGTCCCTGTCCAACACGCAGAAGGCTCGACCGCGCCGCTTCGGGTATCGGATCAGCGTGGTTGGAGCGGTATCGTTCCTTATCATCGCCGCCTGGACCCTGGTCGCCATCTTCGCCCCTTACATCGCGCCGCATCCCGTAGGGGATATTGTCGACTTCGATTTTTTCGGACCGGTGAGCGCGCAGTTCCCTCTCGGAACTGACTATCTTGGCCGGGACATGCTTTCGCGCATCCTGCTGGGTGCGCGCTATACGGTCGGTATCTCGCTTGCGGCTGTTTGTGTTGCCTGCTTCTGCGGCGTCACGCTGGGCATGACCGCCGCCGTTATCGGCGGGTGGTTCGATAGGGGTCTGAGCCGAATGCTTGACGCCCTTACATCAATCCCCAGCAAGATCCTGGCGCTCGTCATCGTGGCCGCTGTCGGCACGTCGATTCCGATCCTAATCGTAACTTTGGCCATCATCTACACCCCAGGATGCTACCGCTTCGCGCGGGCGTTGGCCGTAAACATCAACACGATGGACTACGTCACGGTCGCCCGAGCCCGAGGGGAGGGGATCGGCTATCTGATCCGGTCGGAAATCCTGCCGGGGATCATCGGACCGGTATTGGCGGATTTCGGGCTGCGGTTCGTGTTCATTGTGCTGTTGCTGTCGAGCATGTCCTTTCTTGGCCTGGGCGTGCAGCCGCCCTTTGCTGATTGGGGCGCGTTGGTCAAGGAGAATATCGGCGGGCTGTCCTTCGCGGCGCCGGCCGTGATCTTTCCCTCGATCGCCATCGCGACCCTGACCATTAGTGTCAATCTGTTGATCGACAATTTGCCCCAGAAGATTCGGGACCGGAGCGAACAATGAGCAACCTCGTCGAAGTTCGCAATCTGCGGGTCGATGCGAAGACGGATTCGGGTCGAACGGTCGAGATCATCCGAGACGTTTCCTTCGATATCGCGGAAGGAGAAATCGTTGCTCTCATTGGTGAAAGCGGTTCGGGCAAGACGACGATCGCACTCACGTTGATGGGGTATACGAGGCCGGGATGCCGGATCGCGGGAGGCAAGGTCACGCTGTCCGGGCGGGAGATTTCCAACCTTCCGGAGCACAAGCGCGCGCGCAGGCGCGGGACCGAGGTTTCCTATGTGCCGCAGAGCGCTGCCGCCTCGTTCAATCCAGCGCACAAGATCATGGATCAGGTCGTCGAGGTGACGAAGATCCACCGACTGATGCCGATTGACGAGGCCCGTAGGAAGGCGGTGGAACTTTTCAAGGCGCTCGCCTTGCCTGAGCCCGATACGATCGGCGACCGCTATCCGCACCAAGTTTCCGGAGGGCAACTCCAACGCCTTTCGGCGGCTATGGCCCTGATCGGCGATCCGAAGCTCGTGATTTTCGACGAGCCGACAACCGCTCTCGACGTGACCACGCAGATCGAGGTTCTTCGGGCGTTTAAGTCGGTGATGAAAAAGGGCGCGATCGCCGGCGTCTATGTCTCGCACGATCTGGCGGTTGTTGCGCAGATTGCGGATCGCATCATCGTCTTGAAGAATGGGGAGATTCAGGAGGTCGGCCGAACCCAGGATATCCTCCATCGCCCGCAGCATCCCTATACGCGGGAGCTGCTCGAGGCCTTCGAGCCGGCTCCGCATGGTCGTGTTGTCGACCGTCCCGTCGAGCCGGAAAAGCCGCTTCTTGTCGTCAAAGACATTGTGGCCGGATACGGCAGGGTGGATGAAACCGGGAATCCGAGCGTGAAGGTGATCAACAAGGTCAGCTTCGAGCTGCATCGAGGAAAGAATCTCGGCATCATCGGCGAATCCGGTTGCGGAAAGTCAACCCTGGCGCGGGTGATTGCCGGCATCCTGCCCGCCGCACAGGGCGATGTCCTTCTCGAAGGCAAGCCGTTGGATCGGGATCTGCGCAGGCGCAGTCGTAATGAATTGCGGGATCTGCAGATCGTTTTCCAGTCCGCCGACACCGCTCTCAATCCAGCCAAATCGATCGCCGATATTCTGGCCCGCCCGTTGGCCTTTTATCATGGAATGAGCGGCCAGCGCCGTGATGCAAGGATCGATCAGCTCCTCGACATGGTTCACCTGCCGCGCTCCTTACGTCATCGGCGGCCGACAGAGCTTTCAGGAGGGCAGAAACAGCGCATCAACCTAGCGCGCGCATTGGCGGCCGACGCCAAGCTCATCCTGTGCGATGAGATCACCTCGGCGCTGGACACCGTGGTCGCGGCAGCGATCCTTGAGCTTCTCAAGGAGCTTCAGCGTGAACATTCCCTGTCCTATCTCTTTATCAGCCACGATCTATCGACCGTCAGAGCGATTTGCGACGAGGTTGTGGTGATGTATGCTGGCGAGAAGATCGAGCAGTTGAGCCCCGACATCATGGGCAGCGAGGCCGGTCACCCGTACTCCCGCCTGCTGTTTTCATCCGTTCCGAAGCTCGATACGGGCTGGCTCGACGGCCTCGAGCAGGATCCTCACGTCTTGCAAGCGTATTCGCGGCGATGAGTAGGACAGAGATGCCTTTTCAGGCCGCGAATATCTTGTCGAGCGGAAGATGCTTCTTGACGATAGGGGACTTCAGCACCACGAAGCTGAAGTATTTGTCGATGCCGATGTCCATGTCGATCAGCCTTTCCATGATCGTTTGATACTCTGCGATGCCGGACGTGACGAACTTCATCAGATAATCGTAGCCTCCGGAAACGAGGTGGCATTCCATAACTTCGTCGATTTTATCGACTGTTGCGAGAAAACGCGCAAAGTCGATCTGCCGATGGTTCTTGAGCGTGATCTCGGTGAAAACGGTAAGGGTCTGACCAAGTTTTGAAACATCGATTTGGGCCGAATAGCTGGTGATATAACCTTCGGATTGAAGTTTCTTGACGCGCATCAAGCAGGGGCTAGGC
This sequence comes from Microvirga makkahensis, assembly GCF_009830105.1. Classification (GTDB taxonomy): domain Bacteria; phylum Pseudomonadota; class Alphaproteobacteria; order Rhizobiales; family Beijerinckiaceae; genus Microvirga; species Microvirga makkahensis. Next base: position 17,527 of record NZ_WURB01000028.1, on the reverse strand, counting down.
GAGAGATTGACGAGTTCTGCAAGTTCGACGTTGGTGATGCGTCCGTTCTTCTGCAGTTCCGAGAGTATCTTCAAATCGATCCGATCGAGCTTCATTGACATCGGTACCTTATTGGATCCCTTCGATTATGCCGGTTTTGCCTGGGCCTGCAAACGCACTGGTGTCGGCAGCTCGTTGGGCTGAGCGGACGCACGGCGACGTGAGCAAGGCTAGTCGCTGATCGGCGCTTGCTCCCGGACCGCCCGTCGACCAAGCCCAAGTACTATAGGATTTCCCACGAAACAATCGCATGGCATTCATCGCCCGAACGGCATGAAATTCCGTTGGCTCCGGTTGTTGCGGGGGCTTGGCCTGCAGCCCTTCGCATATGATCCCGCGCAAATACGGGAGACATGCCATGCCGGCGCCACTGATGAAGATCCAAACAACGCCTAACCTTCCGCCTGAGGCGGATGTCGTCGTCATCGGTGCTGGCGTGGTTGGTGTTTTCACCGCTTATTATCTGGCCCGTGATGGTCTGAAGGTCGCGTTGATCGAGAAGGGTCTGGTCGGCGCGGAGCAGTCCAGCCGCAACTGGGGCTGGTGCCGTCAGCAGAACCGTGACGCGCGCGAATTGCCTATGGCAACGAAGAGCCTCGACCTATGGGAGAAGCTGGCTGAGGAGACGGGCGAGGATACGGGCTTTCGGCGTTGCGGGCTGCTGTACCTGTCCCAGGACGAGAACGAGCTGGCCGGTTGGGCGAAATGGCGCGATTTCGCCAAGTCGGTCGGTGTCACGACCCATATGCTGAGCCAGCGGGAGGCGACGGAGCATGGCCGCGCCACGGGGCAGGTGTGGAAAGGCGGGGTCTTTTCTCCCAGCGACGGTACGGCCGACCCGTCCCGAGCCGTTCCCGTCATGGCACGCGCGGTCATGTCGGCCGGCGGGACCGTCCATCAGAATTGTGCGGCACGAGGCATCGAAGTGAGTGCCGGGCGCGTGAGCGCGGTCGTCACGGAAAAGGGCACCATCCGCACACGGGTGGCCGTAATGGCAGGCGGCGCCTGGGCATCGTCCTTCTGTCACCAACTCGGTCTTCGCTTTCCACAGGCGTCGGTGCGTGCCTCGATCCTGGCGGTCGCACCGGGCGCAAACGATTTGCCCGATGCCCTGCATACGGCCAAAATTTCCATGACCCGGCGCGGCAATGGCGGCTACACCCTTGCGATCAGCGGCCGCGCGCGCGTCGATCCGACTCCGCAGCAATTTCGTTTCGGCCGCGAGTTCCTGCCGATGTTCGCGCGGCGCTGGCGCAGCCTTGCCCCTGGAGGGCTGGAGGGGTGGCGTCAAGGGCATGAGAATCTGGGCAAATGGAGGCTGGATGGCGTGACGCCCATGGAGAAGACCCGCATCCTCGACCCGAAGCCCGACATGAAGCAGATTCGTCTCACACATTCGAGAGCTTGTGATTTGATTCCGAGTTTGCGGCAGATGCCCATATCTGATGTATGGGCGGGATACATTGATAGCACTCCGGATGGGGTGCCTGCCATCGGCGAGATCGAAAACCTGCCTGGCTTTATTCTTGCTGCTGGCTTCAGTGGTCATGGTTTCGGGATCGGGCCAGGAGCGGGTCATCTCGTCGCCGATCTGATCACGGGCAAGCCACCGATTGTGGATCCTCGCCCCTACAGGCCTGAACGCCTAAGTACCTCTGCATGGGGCAGGGTCGCGGATTTTTGAGGTCCTCCGCAGCCTTGGGGGAGCGCCGTTTCCACTTGGTGCGGTGCTGCTAAGCCAATGGTTCCACAGTGTTGGGTCATGGCGTTTCCCCAAGTAGGCAGGTCGAAAGTATGTTCGCGACAATATCGCAAAGAACTCCGGTTGGAATAGTCGGTCCCAATCAGGATTTTGATGCTCTCGCACCGGATGCCGGCACGATCAGCTACGCGCTGCTCACAAGCCTCGGCTCCCGCTACCATCAGTACATTCATTCTTGAGACTCACTCACCATGCGCGTTCTCGTTCTCGGCAGCGGCGTCGTCGGCGTTACATCGGCCTATTACCTTGCCCGACAGGGTCATGAGGTGACGGTAGTGGACCGCCAGCCCGCTGCCGGCATGGAGACGAGCTTCGCCAATGCGGGACAGGTCTCGCCCGGCTACTCCGCGCCCTGGGCCGCTCCGGGCATCCCGATCAAGGCCATGAAGTGGCTGTTGATGAAGCACCGGCCGCTGGTGCTCTGGCCGCGCACGGAGCTGCGCCTCTGGGGCTGGCTCGCCCATATGCTGGCCAATTGCACCGAGGAGGCGTACCGGCGCAACAAGAGCCGGATGGTCGCTCTCGCCGAGTACAGCCGGGATTGCCTGCGCGACCTGCGGCAGGAGACAGGCATCACCTATGACCACCGGGAGAAAGGGCTGCTGCAGCTCTTCCGCACGCAGAAGCAGCTCGACGGAATCGGCGAAGATACGGTGGTTCTGGATGCCTATGGTGTGCCCTACGAGATCCTGGATCCCGCCGGGTGTGTCGGCGTCGAGCCAGCGCTGGGTCTCGTCAAAGGCAAGGTCGCCGGCGGCCTGCGACTTCTTGGCGATGAGACCGGGGATGCCCACCTGTTTACCCAGCGGCTTGCGGCGATCGCGGAGCAGCTGGGTGTCCGGTTCCGGTACGGCACATCTGTCCAGAAGCTGCTCACGGAAGGCGGTCGGATCTCCGGCGTTCAAGTAAAAGGAGGCGAGGTGCTTACGGCGGACACCTACGTGGCGGCCATGGGCAGCTATACGCCTCAGCTGGTGAGGCCCCTCGGCCTTCGCCTGCCGGTGTATCCGGTGAAAGGCTATTCCCTGACCATGCCTGTCGTGAATCCGGACGGGGCACCCGTATCGACGGTGATGGACGAGACCTACAAGGTCGGAATCACCCGCCTGGGCGACCGAATCCGGGTCGGCGGCACGGCAGAGCTGGCCGGCTTCAGTCAGCGTCTGCGGGCGCCCCGGCGGGCGACGCTGGAGCACTCGGTCACCGACCTGTTTCCACAGGGCGGTGACGTCCGGCAGGCGAGCTTCTGGGCGGGCTTGCGGCCGATGACGCCGGACGGCACCCCAGTGGTGGGCGCGACACGGTACAGCAACCTGTTCACGAATACCGGTCACGGGACGTTGGGATGGACGATGGCCTGCGGCTCCGGGCGCGTGCTCGCCGACCTGATCTCCGGCCGGGCGCCCGAGGTCTCGCACAAGGATCTCGCGGTCGATCGCTACTGGGACGAGTGGCGGTTCCAGGCAGCATAGGTCTGTTACATTGTTCTCACGAGGCAGTGGATCAGAGTCAGTTTTCGGACAACAAAGGTCGAAACTAGCTCAAGATTATCTCGTTGAAGTGTATCCACCTGATGCAAGCCAGCGCGCCTGACCAGGAATGTCGAAAGTCAGCTACAGATTGATTTTCCCTGCCTGGATGCTGCGGCATAACTAATGGTGAGTACGACGCTGCACCTATGAGTCTGAATCTGCTTGCTGGAAGTGCTGACCAATTCACCTGAGAGCCTCGCTGCGGCTTAGGGATCACAGTCGAGCGGGCGGCTGGCGGGGTCAAGCATGGAAAACGCACTCAGTGCGCTTCGCCACACCTGCCTCACCCAGAGTGAATCCACGTTCAGGCCCTGGCAGCTATCGATCCTCTGACAAGTCTTGCAGCGTCTATCCCGTCAAGCGTGATCATGAGCGAAAGTGAGCCTAGGTCGTGTGGACGGATTTGATCAGGAAGAATTTGAGAGCAAGAGCAACGAATGAGCCGCTGTTCTCGTCGATCTTCCCGCAGTGTAATGCAATGCGCTTCAAACGCTTGAGTTTACCTGTTGTCTGCTCGATGCGAGCTCGTCCGCGGTAGAATGCCCCGGAGAAGAAATCCGGCTTCTCTTTGGTCGTCGTGCGATACGGAATGGCCGGGCAGATGTCGCGGCAATCGGGAGGTATAGCCATTGTCGCGCATTGCCACCAGCGCCGTGAGTCGAGTCCAAGATCGAGCAGCATCTCGAAATGCGGGCTGTCGCTGGCCTCCCCTCATCACAACAGGATTGGATTGTGTGGCGAAGGTGAACAGTAAATCCCCTTACGGCCTGGTTGCCCCTGATCTATGACACGGCTTCGGCGACATGATTGGAGCCAATGTTGACTATCTCGATGCGGCAGGAATCCAGACCGGCGGCATGGGTGCGGAGACGATCCCAGCCGTCAAAGGCGGCGTGACGCTCCTTGCGCAAAGGGCGCGATTGTAAATACCAACAATACCGCCGAATGCGCCTGAGATGTGGTTGGTGGCTCGCTCAATCACCGGAATCTCCACTCCAAGTTGATCATGCGCATGCGTGACGAAGCGGTGACGCGTGTCATGCAAGGTCCAGTGGGGCAGGGGAGAGGCCTTGGGATCCTCGGCCTGTTGCAGCTCTAGCACCTTGGCATCAAGCTGCCGCTTGGCTTTTGAGAGGGCGCCAAACACGGTCCCATGCGGGTCGAGAAGACGAGTTCTCGCCCATGCTGACATGAGGCGAGCATGTCCAAGGCGGTTTGCGACAGGGACACATCCTGCAAGTGTTTTATGGCATTCTTGTCTCCGCATGCTCGCGTCTTGTATTTCTTTCGGGTAACGCCACGGGTAACCGCAGACGATCTTCAGGCTGCCACTCCAGTGAGCCGACTCACTTTGCGCTGGGCAGACGAAAGTCCGGCATTCGGTAGCAAAAACCACCAGATATGATTGAACCCATCCGGTAGCTTCCGGCTCCATTTCGGGAGCGGGGCAACGTGAGCGCTGAAGAAGAACTGAAAAGGAAACGCGCCGAGCTGCTTGGCGAAGTCGATGAGCTCGTACTCAGGATCGTGACCATCAGGAAACAGGTCGCCGCCATCGATCAGGTGATCGCAATCTACGACCCGGCGCGTCCCCGTTTCGTCACGCATGTCTCGGCTGGCCTGAACTCGCTGGTGAAGCGCAAACGCGTTCGTCAGGTCGGTGCCGTCGATGGACGCAAGAACCTCTGGGAGATCGCGGCCTAGCGAGGAACCGCTGCCGGGTCGCCTTCCCAGATCAGCTCCGGCGGCTTGTTGCCCTGCCATTAGCCTCACAGGTACCGCGAAGTCGGCCACCGGAGCGCCTGTGCGAGCATGAAGCGGGTCTGCGCCCCGTTGCTCATCCGTCGGGCATCCTCCTTCCAGGCGAGATCGGCGACATACCAGGCGAGATACCGGGTGGAGAAGCGGTGATGGATGCCGACATAGGCCCGCTGAATGCGGCTGAAGAAGCTTTCGATGAAGTTGGTGTTGGTGCCGTCCTCGGAGGAGTATGCCTTCGAGTGGTTCACCCGTCCCATCCGGTTGAGACCGATGATGTCGTCGTAGCTGCCATGCTCGTCCGCGTAGACTTTCGCCTCGCGGGAGACGTGATCCCGTACGGCTGACCAGGCGGCATCGCTGTCCTCCACGCGGATGATCCGGGTGAAGGTCCGGCCGAGGAACCCGCGCTGACGGATTGGCAGGGCACAGAGACGGCTCGGACTGCGGTTCTCCTTCAGGCGACGGTCGACGCGTTCCTCGAGAACCATGTCCTCCCGGCGGGAGGCGATGACCTTCCTGAGCTTCATCAGGAGCACCCGTCAGTTCGCCGCGAACCAGATCGCCAGAAGCATCGTCTTGACCGGCAGCCTACGCCCGCCGAACGCGGTGCCGGACGTGACGGTGAAGACGGCCTTGCACTCCTTGGCGGAGCACTTGTAGCGCTCCCGGGACATCTCATAACACCGCAGGTTCCCGCAGTGAGGGCAGTAGGGCTCGCCGTCCGTCTCAGGCCAGCGGGCCTGCCGGAGCCACTTCTTGGCGGTTCCCACCCGCATGGCTGAGAGTTCGGTGATGGTCAGGTCGCGCACCTGGGGCGACAGGAGGAAGTGCTGCCCCATGGCTCAGCGCCTCCCTCGGGATGCGGAAGTGCGAGCACGGTATTTCCCAGCCCCCGACGCAGGTCGGGATTGTGAACTCCATGGGGACGAGGGCGTGGTGCATGCTTTGGCTCCGGCGGCCGGGAATGGCCTAATTTAGGACAGCGGCAACGCTTGGCGGCCCTTGATCCGGATCGTGGCATTGCAGGCGGGTGCTGTTATATGAGCCTTTGCATGGCCACGCTTATGCCGGGAAGCTTGGCCGGAGTCGATCGGAATCTATAGGGGCTGGCCCAGCTATCCAAGAGGTGCCCCGGTCCCATTGAGAACGGCGGTACTGCCATTGCAAGCGGTGGGCACCCAGTAAAACAGCCTCATCTCACAAGGCATTCCTTCCATAGGCTCTACCCGATCTAGGACGCCGCCGTTCGCTTCAATGACCCTGCGTGAGGCAACGTTCGTTTCCTTGCAGGTGATCAAGACCCTCTCAAGACCCTCCTCCTGTGCAATCGGAAGAAGCAGCCCCAAGGCAGCCGTGGCGTAGCCTCGACGCGGCTTCCAAGATACCACCGAGTAGCCGATATGCCCCAAGGTGTAGGGCGGCAACTCCTCTGTCCCAGGTCGGAAGCGCAACATGATGCTTCCGCAAAACTCGCCATCCCAGGTTCAGAAGAGATGGAATAGCAAGCGCGGGACGACCCGCCCGTCAGCGAGGGTCACTGTGCCGTTCTGATCGGTGAGACCCTCAATGAAGATTTCTGGACTGGCACGCAGGGCCGTGAGTTGCTCCTGGCTCACGTCCCGGGTTGTGTCGGAGGACCACCCTTTCTCAAGAGCCGCTTCATAACTAGGGAGCCGCTCTGGGCCAGGGGCGACAACTTCGATCCCGGTAGGGCCGATGGGCCGAACAGGCGGTGGATGTTTCTGGCAAAGAGGGGTGTTTCTCATTGAGCTCTCCAAGGTCGGCAACGAGGAGAGCAGAAGTCAGGATCCTACCCGCCCCGGGAAGGTCCGCGGAATGATCAGGCTGTCGTCAATGCAGCACCGCTCCCGCACACCCTCTCAGGTGCGTGGAATTTCGCGCTTCATGAATGAACGAATGATCATGACCTTAATCTTAGCGTGAGCAGCCTCAAAGCCAAGCCCAGTGATGAGGCGGCAATTTCCCAGAACGGGAACCACCGGACGGGGATTTCAGTAATCGCAACCGGAAAATATCTCGTTAGTGTAGGTACTTATCTGCTGCTTGGTGGTCTTTGCTGCCGAATGCCGCGAAAGTCTGCAACTGCGTGGTGAGCTGACCTTCACACAGCCATGCCGATGGGCCGACCTTGACTCCCAGCAGACTTAAGACGTGTCCCAAAGATCAGGAGAAAGTTCGCTCAGGCGGTTATGGTTAACCTTGCATCAAGCTCTGTCGTTGATTGTGCAAGGCAGCATCCTAGCAGGGGGTGCGCCAATTTTCCGGCTCGGGGCATTTATGGCACTTTTCCTCTCGCGCATCTCGCTGCGCCACCAGATCCTTGGTATCGGCCTCCTAGGGGCACTTGGCGTCGCGGCGCTGGCGTCTGTCTACATAATTGGCAGCAACCTGGTCCAAGAACAAAGAAATGCTGCCAATGCCGCGACGCATCTGGAGCATCTTTTCAACAAGACTGACATTGGGCTGCTGGAGGCCCGCCGTGCCGAAAAGGACTTCTTCCTGCGCAATGATGAGACCTATGCGGCCCGCCATGCTAGCGTTATCGGCGCTGTCAAGGACGAGCTGGCCAAGGCAGAAATGCAGTTAATGGGGGCAGTCCATGCGTCGGAGCTTTCGGCTGACCTGACCAGGATTCACGAAGGCTTGGCGAAGTACGTCCAGCATTTCAACAACTCGGTCGAGCTGCAGCGTAAGCTCGGTTTCGACGAGAAGTCAGGCCTGCAGGGATCGCTGCGAAACTCCGTTCATGCGGTGGAGACAAAACTAGCCTCGTACGAGGATCAGGGGCTGACCATTCTGATGCTAATGATGCGCCGGCATGAGAAGGACTTCATGCTGCGGGGTGATCCCAAGTACGGCCAGCACATCGAGAAGCGCGCCACCGAGTTTGCCCAAACACTCGCCATCTCGGAGTTGCCGCCCAAGGCGAAGACGGAAGTGGCTGAGGCCATGGCGGCCTACCAGCGCGACGTCCTAGCCTTCATCGATGCCAAGCTGCAGCTTGCCGCCGAGAGCAGGGCCGTTTCCGAAGCCTATGCTGCGGTTGAGCCTGTGGTCGATCATGCGCTAGGGATCGTCGGTGCACGGCTCGAGGCGGCTCAAGCCGCTGCTGAGGGGGCTCAGGCGTGGACTTCGAACGTAATGTGGTCTGCCATTGGCGTGATCCTGCTGCTCATGCTGGCGGCGGCTGTGGGGACCGGCCGCGCCATCTCCAAGCCTCTCCTGGCCATGACCACCGCCATGCAGCAGGTGGCCCGGGGCGACTATAGCGCAGCAGTGCCTGGGCTCGGGCGCAAGGACGAGATTGGAGCCATGGCCGAAGCCGTTCAGGTGTTCAAGACTAATGGCGAGGAAATGGAACACCTGCGCATGGAGCAGGAGCGCACTCGAGAGCAGAGCGAAATCGAGAAACGTCGTCTGATGGCCGAGCTTGCCCATGGCTTCGAAGCGAAAGTCGGCGCGCTGGTCCAGCGCCTTTCGATTGCAGCAAATGGGTTGGAAGAGACTGCCCGCTCCATGACCTCCGTGGCGGATAGGACGACGCAGCAATCGGTCGGGGTTGCCTCCACGGCCCAGCAAACCTCGGCCAACGTGCAGACGGTCGCCGCAGCCACAGAAGAGCTGTCCATCTCCGTTAGAGAAATTGCAGCCCAGGTGACGCAATCCTCCTACATCGCCGAGCGGGCGGTGATGGATGCCCAGCGTACCAACCAGACGGTGCAGATGCTGGCCGCTTCGGCCGAGAAGATCGGGCATGTGGTTCAGCTTATCAGCACCATTGCGTCCCAGACCAACCTGCTGGCATTGAATGCCACCATCGAGGCCGCACGCGCGGGCGAGGCCGGCAAGGGCTTCGCGGTGGTGGCCTCAGAGGTGAAGGAATTGGCTAGCCAGACCTCCCGCGCGACGGAGGAGATCTCGGCCCAGATCGCCGGATTGCAGCAGGTGACCAAGGATGCCGTTCAGGCGATCCAAGCGATTGCCAGCACGATTGGTGAGATGTCCCAGATCTCGACATCGATTGCTGCCGCAATCGAGGAGCAAGGATCAGCCACCTCCGAGATTGCGCGCAACGTGCAGGAAGCCGCCCGCGGCACGGAGTTCGTCACGGGAAGCATCGGCGAGGTCCGCCATGGGGCAGGCGAAACAGGAACAGCTGCTGCCCAGGTTCTCTCGTCGGCTCAGGACTTGGCTCGGCATTCCACCAGCTTGGGGCAGGAAGTGGAGCACTTCCTGTCAGGGATCAAAGCGGCATGAGGTGGGAGATGATCTCGCGAGATGGAATGAGCAGGCCGTACGCAGGCTCATAGTTCCACCTAGCAGAGCATAATCGCAGAGGGTCGCCGGAAACAGCGGCCCTTTTCTCGTTAGGCGAACTGCTTGCCAGTTCCCCGACAATCCATTGCGAGCATAGCAGCACTGCGGGTATCCTAGCGCATCGTGCGGAAAAGTGGACCGGGTTTTCCACGTTTCACGACGCGCTCTTCAGAGAGTGGAGCATCGGATCCGCCTTTGGATCCGATGCTTTAGACATCGCTCATGAGTGAACCGCTGTTAAAGGTCGGCTCCTGGCCCGAGGCTGGCCTAAGCAGAATTTCTGCATTCGCGCGGTGAGCAGATTCTTAAAAGTCTGCGCTTAAAGGCTACCGTCGCCCCTGTTCAAACATTTATTCCCATTGCGGTAACCGCGAGCGGATGCATAGCCTCCTGCCGGAGTATCGTCGCCACCGCAGTTCTTTAGTGGGGTTGCGAGGCACTATGGTGATTTCCAGCAGACTGAGGAACCTGCCCGGGGCAGCCTTGAGCCGAGGATAGGATCGAGCAAGTCGCGCTCAAGTGGAAAGGTCATGGCGATGAGGGCGGCTTAACGGCCTCGTAGATTGCAATCACCGCATCGTGGAGCCGGTCCATTCCTTCAGCAGGTTGCGAGTTGGTCTGCACCGTGATCAGGATATTGTCCCCTGCAAACCAAACATAAAGAGTGCGATAGCCAAGCGTCTCGCCCTCGTAGAACCAGTGCGCTCCCGCCGGCCCGAGTATCGCCTGGACCAAGCCAAGGGAGAAGCCGCGCGGGTCCTCGGCCGTTAAGCCAGCGATCGGTTCGCCGGTTCGGGTCGAAATCATCCGCAGCCACTCGCTCTGTTGCTTTGCTGGCACCACCTGGCCCGCAAAGACCGCCTGCATCCAGCGGGTGACGTCCCGTGGGTTCGAGATTGCGCCGCCAGCGGCCTGAGCCCACGATGAGCTTATTGCACGGACATCGCGGCCTAACAGCGGCCGGTTCCAAGACGCGGCACAATCCTTAGGCTGGTAGTCGGTGCAGGCCGGATTCTCAAAGTAACCATGTGCCAGCCGCCGGATTACGGTCTCAGGATAGGTGCCACTCTCGTAGAAGGTCGAGTGAAGCCCTAATGGTTCGATCACGAGCTCATGAACCAGTTCCTGGAACGTCTTTCCGGTTGCCTTTTCGGCGATCATGCTCGCCAGGATGTAGTTGGTGTTGGAGTAGTGATAGCCCGTTGTGGCGGGGAGTTTGTTGCTGTTGGTAGGATACACCATCCTCACGAGCTCCTCCGCGCTGAGGTCGCGTTGGGGCTCCTCGATCCACAGGCGCGACATCTCCTTGGTCTCGGAATAGTTTGGAATCCCACTGGTCATATTGAGCAGGCGCCTGATGCTGACATCCTGCCAGGCGGGATACTCCGGCAACCATCTCCCGACGGTGTCGTCGAGCGACAGCGTGCCGGCGGCCTCGAGCTTGAGGAGCACAGCGGCGGTAAAGGATTTCGACGTGCTGCCCATCTGGAATAGGGTATTCTGGCTAACGGGCCCGTCGGAGGGTGACCGGCCTGTGGTGCCGGCGAAGGCCTCGATGGCCGGCCCGGGATCACCGAGGCTGATATAGGCGGCTATGCCGGTGACCTTCTCCAGCGGGGCTCTCTCCGCTAGCCAACTTTCGAGTGCCGCTTGCACCTTCTCGGGTCTGCTCGGCTCGGCACCTGCACTGAAGACGACCATAGACGCGATGATGCCGATACTCGCGGACAGAAAGACTCTCGCTCTTTTCATGGTTGCCTCCCTGGTGCCTCAGGGTCGGTTGCCATTACAGCGGATCTGTGGCCAAGCCAGCAAAGCGCGTCCGACACATTGCCGTGTCCAGAAACAACAGGATGGGACCGGATCCGGCCTGTTCACCTTGGAGCGGGAGCTTACCCGCACCGGACTTCCGCTCGTGGCGGTGTCCTGCATCGGCCGTCGCCCGGTCCAGCCAAAGGATTGCCTGACGCGAGCGGGACTAAGGTGTAGACTGGGTGCTGGGGTGTGGAGATAGCGATGCCTATATTCCTGGACCGTCACGATCTACGGGGCCTGACAGCAGCCGACATTGCGGAGGCCCACCGCAAGGACCTGGAGGTTCAGGAGCGCTATGGGGTGCGGTTCCTGACCTACTGGTTCGACGAAGCGCGCGGCACCGGCTTTTGCCTCATCGATGCCCCCGACATTCAGGCGGCAATGCGGGTACATGACGAGGCCCATGGCGATGTTGCCAAGGACGTGATAGAGGTCGATCTCTCGGCTGTCGAGGCATTCCTGGGGCGGGTCTCCGATCCGGCACCAGCCGGTGCTACATCCCAGGTCTCGTTTGATGCGGCTCTTCGCACGATCATGTTCACGGATATCGTGGACTCGACTGGAATGACGGCAAGATTGGGCGATGTCCGAGCTGTTGAGATGGTGCGCGCCCATGATGCCCTCGTCCGCCGTGCCCTGAAGGACAAGCAGGGGCGTGAGGTCAAGCACACGGGTGATGGGATCATGGCTTCCTTTGATCAGGTCACATCGGCGGTCGACTGCGCCCGTGCTATTCAGCAGTCGTTTGATGCCTTCAATCTCGCCAGCCGGGAGAAGCTGCTGGTTCGAATTGGCTTGGATGCCGGCGAACCGGTCGCCGACAGCAATGACCTGTTCGGCTCGACCGTTCAGATGGCGGCGCGCCTCTGCCAGTGTGCAGAACCCAACACCATTGTTGTGTCAGAGGCGGTATCAGCACTGGTATCAGACAATTTTTACCTCCAAGACCTTGGACCATATTCGCTTAAAGGCTTCGCTCAGCCCGTTCGAGTGTACGAAGTGGCATGGCGATAGAGCGAATGCCGCTATAGAAAAGCGCCGTCTCAGGGTCAGCAGGTTCAAAGGGTCACCCGATGCAGACGCTCCCCGCTTAAGGGAAGCGATAACTGCAAAAGGGGGGACCATTCGAAGTTCCCCATTGGTAGCGCGAGCGGGCGATATTCGGACTGGCTCGAAGCCGTGGCCTGATCATTCCTGAATATCCGGCTGCCCTTTTCAGCGGCCCAGAAATGCGCGTGCATGCTCAGCCTCCGACAGGCCCGGTTGAGCGCGCGCCGCAATCTCAAGTAGGTGCGCGTAATGCCGCCGCGCCGCAGCGCCGTCGCCCCCCAACTCAGCCGCTCGCGCCGCGCCATAGACGGAACGGAAACGGCGAGGCTCCGTCCTCTGGGCGGCCTCGTATTCCCGCTGCGCCTCAGCGTAGCGGCCCATGATCAGCAGCATCTCCCCTGATTGCTCACGGGCAGGGAAGAGCGGCCCCGGCGTTACTGGATGCTTGTCCGTCCGCTCCTCACGCTCGGCCGCCTCTCGGATCGTCGTGAGCGCCAGATCATGCTGACCGCGCGCAAAGGCAATCCATGCTTCGGCCGCGAGGCGCAGAATTTCCGTCTGCTCCGCCCAATAGGCATCACTGCCACGCAGTGTCGCCGCCGCAGCCTTTAGCGCCTCGACGTCTGCGGCTGCTTCATCCGGGCGCCCTGCCCGAGCCGCACCCACGGCACGAGCAAAGTGCGTGTTTGCGACGACGACTGGCGCGGTTTGCCGGCCTGGAGTGAGAGCGGCCGCGTCTTCCCATGCACCGCGTTCAAGGGCAAAACGGGCTGGCATCACCGTTAGGGCCCAAGCAAAGATCGGTGCGGGCGCGCTCCAGGAGGAAAAGCGCCCCAAATCGGCGACCACCCGCCGGGCCGCCTCAACCTGCCCGGTCTGGAGATAGCCATAGACCATGTAGTCAAGCGCATGGATTTCGTCGAACACGGCCTGTCGCGCCCGTGCCGTCTCCGCGGATCGGCGGTTGGTCTCGATTGAGTCCTCCCAGCGCCCGATCCGGGTGAAAATGTGGGATGGCATGTGCAGCGCGTGCGGTGCATCGGCCGCAATCTTGGCGTAGCGTTCGGCTGCCGCGACACCGCGTGGCGCAAGCGCCGGCGTATCATAGGTGTGGATCAGGTAGTGGGCAATGCCAGGGTGCTGTGGCTGCTGCGCCCAAGCACGCTCCAGGATCTCGGCGGCGCGAAGCTGGCGGGCGTATGTTTTATCCGTCGGGGGCGCCGCCATCGCCAGAGCGAGGGCGTAGTGGATGGCGACCTCAAGATCATTGGAGAAGCGTTCGTACAATCGGCCCATTGCCTGTTCATAGCGCTCCACGCGGGATCTGTGCGTGGCCGGGTCCTCGTTGCTGTAAAGCTCGGAGAGGGCGGCAATGAAGCCAGTCTCGAGCTCGCTGCGGGCACCGATCCGTCGTGCCTCATCGAGCAATGCGCGCCCCTGCCGGAGATTGGCGGAGGTGGTGACAGTGAAGGGGTTCACCAGGAGGGCCATAGCCTCGCCCCAGTAGGACATGACGCAGGCTGGATCGCGGTCGCGCACCCGCCGGAAGGCCTCTCCTGCCGCCTCATACCAGAACGAGTGCTGTAGCTTCATCGCCTCATCAAAGGCAGCCTGCGCCTCAGGCGTGCAACTGACCGGGAAGTGAACTTCTCCGAGGGTTGCGGCGCCTGGGGAGGTGCCTTGTGCATGGCCATGATGATGTTGCGCCTGCCCTGGTGCTGGGCAGAGCATGAAACCCAGGGCAATCGCCGACAAGCTGATCTTCGCTGGCATCGCTTCCTCCCTGCCGGAGGACCCAATCGGGCGCCCGGCCTCATCAGCGAATACCCAGCCCAAATCCACCATACGCTTAGCCGAACCTAGTCTCAACCACTCTGGATGAGCCACCTTCTATGGAGGGGCACGCAAGCTCATGGATCGGCGCGGCAGGTGAGTTTAGCCATCCGGCTAGTGCTGCAAGCATGATGTCAGGTATGGCAGCTTCTGGCACAACTCGGCAGTAGACCGAATGTCCGCTCAAGCGGGAATACCGGGTATTCCCGAAGGGCGAGGGATTTGGTGGTTGAACCTGGTCTCGACGAGATCATCCGTTTCGCACCTCGCATTGCGCTAATGAGGGCCGAATAGGTGAGGGGCTACGGGTATCCGCCGGATCCGCGTAACGAGAAAATCATTTGCTCGTCTCGGACGCCCTTGAGGGCAAACGAGCCGAGAGCTCGCGTCGCCCCAGTTGGGAGGAGTGCGGCGACCTCTTGAGAGCATACCGCCATATAGCCTGTACTCTTGGCAAACGCCTCCAGGTGACTCACCAGATTGACGGTGGTCCCGACCACAGTAAAGTCGAGGCGGTCGGGGCTGCCGATATTGCCGTAGGTGACAGGGCCGACATGCAGGCATCCGACAAAGTGCAGATCACCGTCCTGATCGGCTCTGGCTAAGGCAGCGTCCAATGCCCGGTAAGCCTGTCGGGTGGCCTCTGCTCGTCCGCTCTCCTCAACAGAAAAGATCGAAAGGGTACCATCGCCGATGAACTTGAGCACGTCACCACCCTCTGCACGCACCGCCTCGACAACCACCTCCAGATAGCGGTCAAGGTAGACCAGCAATTGATCAGGTGACAATTGCTGCGACAGAGCCGTGTACCCCCGCAGATCAGTCTGCAGCACGGCTGCTTCAATCTCAAAGCAGTCGCCTCGTCGAATGGCCCCTTCCGCGACGCGTTTGGCAGGCCCCGCACCAAGATAGGTCCGAAGAAGGCTCTCACTTGAACGCCGCATCGCGGCAGGTTCCATGGCCGCGGCAAGGAAGGGGCCCAGCTCCTCTATGAGGACCACCTCCTCCGGGCTGAAACCGCGTAGGCTATCGGTTGTGAAGGAGGCCCCCTGAACCGAACCATCTCCGTATATGACAGGTATAGCCAGGTAGTCTGTGCCGCCTTCGGTCGCCACTTCGAAGAGCACGTGATGATCGAGTGCCGGATCAAGTTGCCGAAGGGAGCGGCGGAAGCTCGCCCGTGTCTTGTTGACATGCTCGAAGGGACTGCCTGTGTATGAGCGTGTCGCCAGGATCCTATGGGGCACGGCGTACTCCTCGGCCCCGACGCCGCGCACCCATTTGATGCCCCAGACGCCGATGAGAGGATTGGCCAAGCGCTGCCCAACCCGCACTCGCCAGAGTGGCACGCCCGCGGTCAGCAGCCGTTCGCAATATTCTGTGACGATCTCGGCTGGAGCGAGTGCAGTGCGGGCTGGTCCGGTGAGCCACCGAGCAAGCTCGAGGACGCTGGAATGGCGTTGAGGGTCCTGGGGCATGCTTTGACCCCGCTTTCTCACAAAAGTGCCGAAAACTGCGTGGTGCGCATCTTCGGAACTCCAGAGGGAACGGATAGATAACGTCGGGCGCCCTGATACGTCCCATTGGAACACCCCTGACTTGCCGGTTGAGCAGCCCGCGAAGCTGGAGTTCTTCATCAACCTCGAGATAGCGGGAGCACTGAGCCTCGCGGTTCCGCCGATGCTGGTCGCGCTTGCGGACGGCGTGATCGAATGAGACCTCGATGTAGGGTTGGTCGCCGAGAGGATCTGCCGCTCCGCCCATCGGACGGCATAGGACAATATGCAAGATGCTCTCGTCGCGTCACGGCGTGAGAGACCGATCTTTTGCGAATACCGTTTTCTCCTCGAATTCGGGCCCTGACACGGGCGGACCTAACCCGAAATTCCGCATTCGCACGATGGGCGGACCTTTGCACAGTGTCGCTCTATAACCTCAGCTGTCCCAAGGGCGATGTTAATCGCCTCAGAAAGCCTGGCAGGATCCACTGTGGGCTTAACCGCGGATGGACATTCGCTCCCCCGGGAAGTCGATGAAGGCGCGGGTGCGGGCGGCGAGGTGCTCATGACCAACAAAGACGGCGTGAATGAGTTCGATATCCTCGGGATTGAATGGGTCAAGCACCGGAACGAGACGGCCCGCGTCGATATCAGGCTGAACATGGAACTGTCCAACCCGCGCCAGCTCAAGTCCCTCCAGACAAAGGCGGCGCACGGTTGGGCCGTTGTTGCCTTGGAAGTTTTCAGAAACGTCTTTCGTATGGACAGGCTCGCTGCCAGGATTGCGAAATGGTCACCCCTCGCCGCCGGGGCGGAAGTTGAACAGAAGGCAGTTGTGTCGATCAAGATCATCCGGCTTTTCAGGAATACTGCAGCTCTCCAGATAGGGGTGGGCGAGGCCACAACAACGCGACGGCTCGCCAGATTTTGCTGGCTTTCAGGGGCGTGTCGCGCAACACGCCGGAGCGGATTGCGATGTCCGTTCTATTCTCAAGCCGATCAATCACGCCGTCGGTGAGCGACAGATCCAACTTCACGCCCGGATGCCGGCTGAGGAAGTCCGGCACAAGCGGCACCACATACCTCACTCCAAATCCCATTGAGGCGCTGGCCCGCAGCTTGCCACATGGCGCTCCCTTTGCGCCGATGCCGAGCTGGCGTCCGATGGCCTTGTTCGACAGGCCTTCCGCTGCCAGGGAAAGGCCCTGTCTCTTTCTTTGGGGCAGCCGCTCGAGCCGCTCTGCCAGCATGGGCGAGGAATCGGAGGACCGGGGCATTTCCCGGCGTCCGTCGAGGAGAAGCTACAGGGCGCCTGCGACAAGGCGGCGTGCGAGCTCGAGGCGGCGGAGATCGGGGACCGCGACCGGGCGAAGCATCTCGATCGCTCGCTGGTCGATCGCCTCCTCGAGTGCATCCACCAGATGATCGAGGACGGTGTCGACCGCATGAAGACCTCTGCCGGCGACATGCCGATCATCGTCGTGGGCGGCGGCGCCTTCCTCGTGCCCCATAAGCTCGCCGGCGTGAGCGAGGTGGTTCATGTGGAGCATGCCTCGAACAGGAGTGCCGGTTGATTTGACCGGCCCTCCTGTCATGAGTCGATCTTGGTAGGGCCTCGCTGACTTGCTTGTGCGGACCGTGG
The DNA here is from genome assembly GCF_009830105.1 of Microvirga makkahensis. Classification (GTDB taxonomy): domain Bacteria; phylum Pseudomonadota; class Alphaproteobacteria; order Rhizobiales; family Beijerinckiaceae; genus Microvirga; species Microvirga makkahensis. The sequence goes on along the minus strand of NZ_WURB01000028.1, from coordinate 256 downwards.
CAGTCGCATTCTGCCTGTCCGATCCGTCTACTGGTTTGCCCGCCATCAAGGAGAGCCCATGAAAGCCGTCCTCTTCGAGCAATTCGGCCAGCCGCCCCGCGTGCAGAGCGTGCCCGATCCGACGCCGTGCACCGAGGGCGTGGTGATCAAGGTGGAGGCGACGGGGCTGTGCCGGAGCGACTGGCACGGATGGATGGGGCACGATCCCGACGTTACGCTGCCGCACGTGCCGGGGCACGAGCTGGCGGGCACGGTT
>NZ_WURB01000027.1 GCF_009830105.1 Microvirga makkahensis | reverse complement strand
GCCTACGCTTCTTCTTCCTTCTTCACTTGTCAAAGAGCAAAAAACACACCCCACCAGAGGCGCCCGGCCAGCATCCCGCAAAGGACCCCGCCAGAAGCAGCCACCCCGTGGCCGCCGTCGATGAAGGGATGTCTACTCGATCCGGCCCGCCAGGTCAACACTCAATTCGAAGAATTTTCGAACCATTCTCGAGTGCTCGGCAGGCAGCCGAAACAACAGACAAAGCAAATCCCATCCCGGAAAACAGATGTCTTCCAGACCATACCCGCCAATAGAGCCTAAGCCCCGCAGCCAATACTTGGATCTTGCCCCCAGAGGAGCCCAAACTCCGCAGCCAAAACTGCAGATCAAGGCTCTTGGACCACGCCAGAGATAATCATCTTGTCTCTGGTTCCGGCACGAGTGCGACCGTCCCTGCATTGCTGCCTGAACAAATCGCTGCGTTGTCCGGAAAAAGCGCGAGGCCGACAGGCGACGCGCCAGGTCGCGCCGATATAAGCGATTCGAATTATTCCGCAAGAGAAAAAGCAGGGGCTCAGCGCCTTTCCGGCCCTGAGTCCAAGCCTGTCTTCCATGAGACATATAGTGAGCGCATCGCGTGTTTCGAAGGTGGCGGGGAGGGGGCGCCACGCGGTCCCTTTCAGGGTAGAGCTTCTTCCAGCCATCATGTCACGATGAAGCGTGTGAGGCCGGCGACTTCGTCGTCCTGGAAGCTGTGCTGTGAAATGGGGCCGGTAACGGCACGACGATCCGTGCGGCAGAGAAAAAGGCGGCTCTGCGAGCCGCCTTTCCATTCGAAGATTATCCCGATCAGTCGATGACTTGAACGACGGTGCGGGTTTGCGGATCGACAAGCACCGTGCGGTCGTTCACGATGGTATAGCTGTAGGGATTGGTGAGACCGACATTCTCCGGAACGGGATAGAGACGCACGCGCGGGGGAAGCGGCTGGCCGACGACCACTTCGTCGGCGACGCGGATGGACGGGCGGCGCTGGGCGACCACATAACTGCGGACGCGGGTGGATTCTTCCGGAGACAGGGCTGCGCCTACGGCCGCACCGGCAACGCCGCCTACGGCAGCGCCAACAGGGCCGCCCACGATGGCGCCCGTGACGGCACCGCCGGCGGCGCCTGAGGCGGTTCCGCTCTGGCAAGCCGCGAGAGCGAGGGGGAGGGTGACCACGGCCAGCGTAGCGGCCGAGCGTAGGACACGATTGCGCATGACGGACTCCTTTCCGGTTGGCAGAATGCGAACGCGAAAAAGCTTGGCCGGTTCCACAGAGAGGAAAACATGAGCAGTAATTCCAAGATCGCCATCGTCACCGGTGCCGGAACTGGCATCGGAAAGGCGATTTCCGCCGCGCTCCTGAACGAGGGATACAATGTTGTCATGGTTGGGAGGCGACGGGAGGTGCTCGAGGGGGCAGCACGGGAGATCGGCGGAGCGCCGATTCTGGCAACGGCCGACGTGACGGATGCGCAATCCGTCAGGGACCTGTTTTCGATGGTGAAGGACAGGTTCGGGAGGCTCGATCTCCTCGTGAACAATGCCGGCATCGGCGCGCCGCCCGTTCCGTTCGAGGATCTCACCCTGGAGCAATGGCAGAGTGTCGTGGATACCAACCTGACAGGCGCTTTCCTCTGCACGCAGGAGGCGTTCAGGATGATGAAGGCGCAAGATCCGAGAGGCGGGCGGATCATCAATAACGGTTCCGTTTCGGCTTACGCTCCACGCCCCTTCTCGGCCCCCTATACGGCGACGAAGCACGCAGTGCTTGGACTGACGAAATCCACCTCCCTCGACGGTCGCGCCTATGACATCGCATGCGGGCAGATCGATGTCGGCAACGCGGCGACTGACATGACGGCAAGGATGTCGGAAGGAGTTTTGCAGCCGAACGGCACGGTGATGGCGGAGCCGACCATCGATCCCGTTCATGTGGGGCAGGCCGTTGTCTATATGGCGAGCCTGCCCTTGGACGCGAATGTGCTCAACATGACCGTGATGGCGACCAAGATGCCGTTCGTCGGGCGTGGCTAGGGCGCAAAAAATCCAAGTCGGGCTGGGAAGCCTGGCTGTGCTGCTCCATATGGACCCTGATGCCGGTCCTAAAACAGCCGTACTATCCAGCTTTCATTCAGCTTGCTTCCGACAAGGTGAAGCAAGCCGGTATGGGCCGGCTTGCTTCACCGCAGGTTCAGCTTCCGAGTGAGCCCGGTCGTTTCAGGATGACGGCGGAATGAGCGCAATCCTCGTCAAGATCTTCGCAACGGCTCTCACGCTGAGCCAGGTTCTGGTGGATCCGGATTCGGTGAGGACGTCGTTTGATCCGGGACAGGACCGAGAGGAGGTCGGGGAAATCCTCAAGCAGGGCTGCGCACATATGCGGCGCGCCTTCGACATCGAGGACATCAATCTCGACGAGCTGATCTCGACCGCCATGGACGATCCGCAGGCGGTTGCCGGCGACCTAAAGATTCTCCAGGGGCTGAGCTTCAACGATCTGCATGCCAGCTATCGCCTATTCTGCAAGAACGAGACGGTGGCGCCTTCGCCGGTCGATCTCGGCGAAGTCATCACCTACTACAACAATGCCATGGTCGATCTTCCCGATGCCGGAAAGCTGAAAGGACTCAAGTTGCCTGGCGTCAGCGTGGTGCTGGACGGAAGCGGCAGGCGGTTTGCAGAAGTTTACGAACCGGATCAGCGGCGCATGTGGGTGCCGCTGTCGGACATCCCCAAATCCGTGCAGCAGGCTTTCGTCTCGGCGGAGGACAAGCGCTTTCATCAGCACAAGGGGGTCGACGAACGGGGGGTCGTCCGCGCCTTCGTGAGCAATCTCGCCAATCCCGGCCGGCCCGCCGGTGGCTCCACCATTACGCAGCAGGTGACCAAAAACCTGCTCGTCGGCGACGATGTGACCTATGAGCGCAAGATGCGCGAGATGATCGTCGCCTCCCGCGTTGAGCGGCTTCTCAGCAAGCCGGAGATCCTCGAAATCTATCTCAACTCCATTTACCTGGGGCGCTCCTCCTGGGGAATCGAGATGGCGGCCCAGAGCTATTTCGGAAAAAGCGCCAAAGCGCTCTCGGTCTCGGAGGGCGCGCTTCTCGCGGGATTGGCCAAGGGCCCCAACTATTACAACCCCGACACGCACCCGGATCGCGCGCGTGAGCGCATGGCCTATGTGATCAGCCGCATGCAGGAGGATGGTTTCCTGAACGCCGAGCAGGCAGGGCAAGCCATCGCCGCATTGCCACCCCGTATTCTATTTCGGCGCCCCCGCCGCGAGAGTGGCTTCTACTTCGTGGATCATCTGCGACGCGACGCGCGCACCCTAGCGGGGATCGAGAATCTCACGTCGGGCTCCTATACTGTGCGTTCGACGATCAATGCGGACCTGCAGCAGGCAGCGGAGGCGGCGCTGCAGGAGGGGCTCGCCCGCTACGAGATGAGCATCGGCCGCCAACGGTTCGTGGCGCCGGAGCTGAACCTGGCGGATGCCGTCAAAGCACTCGACGGCAACAAGGACGACGTGGCGCGACCATCCTGGCGCCGAGCCTTGGAGAATGCGCGGCTCCCGCTCTACGATGTCCACTGGATGCCTGCCATCGTGATCGAAAACGGACGAGACAGGAAGAAGGGCACACATGTTCTGCGGGTTGGGCTGGCCGATGGCCGGATCCTGCCGCTCAATGCTTGGGAGGCGGCACGCCGCGATTTGAAGCTTTATGACGTCGTGCGCGTTCGCATCATCGAGCGGAAGGGCAAGGGTGCCCTTCGGGCGGATCTGAGGGCGCCGCCGTCGGTGCAGGGCGGGGCTGTCGTTCTGGAGAACAGAACCGGCCGCATCCTCGCGATGGCGGGCGGGTTCTCCTATCCGCTGAGCCAGCTCAATCGTGTGACGCAGGCGCATCGCCAGCCCGGCTCTGCCTTCAAGCCGCTTACCTATCTCGCCGCCCTCGCCAAGGGGCTGCAACCCAACACGCTGGTGTGGGACGCGCCCGTGACGCTTCCGCCCGTGAATGGCGGCGAGAACGCGCGGGCGCGGGATTACTGGACGCCGAAGAACTACGATGGCGGCGGAGGAGGCATCGTCACCCTGCGGCGCGCCCTCGAAAATTCCAAGAACCTCGTGACCGCCCGCCTCCTCGACGGCGGCATCGAGTCGGATCCCGCGAGAAGTCTTCAGGACGTGTGCGAACTCGCCCTGGAGGCGCAACTCTACGTGGAGTGCACGCCCCATTATCCTTTCGTGCTCGGCGCGCAGCCGGTACGGATCATCGATCTCGCCGCCTTCTACGCAGCAATCGCCAACGAGGGCATGATGCCGGTTCCTCATGCGTTCGACAGCATCGAGGAGCGGGGGCGCAACGTCTACCGCCGCAAGGCGCAATCCCTGGTGAGGCTCGGTTCCGCCGATGCCGCCGCCTTCTACCAGTTGAAGACCATGCTCCAGGGTGTGCTGGAACGGGGCACCGCCCGCAACCTGAAGGCACTTGCGCCCTATGCCGCGGGCAAGACCGGCACCTCGAACGATGAGAACGACGCATGGTTCGCAGGATTCACCAACGATGTGACAGTGGTGGTCTGGGTGGGACACGACAATGCGGACGGCAAACGCCGGACTCTCGGGCGCGGGCAGACGGGCGCAAAGGTGGCGGCTCCCATCTTCAAGGACATCGTGGAAGCGGCCTGGAAGCATCACAGGCCGAAATCACCCTTAAGTCCGCCCTCATCTCGGGCTGAAAAGCAGCTCATCGCCTTGCCGATTGATCTCAATACCGGCGACCGGCTGACGAACGGACAGCGCGGTGCGTTTACTGAGTATTTCCGGCTCAACTGGTTCGGTCAGCTGAGCGAGACGCAGTACCGACTCGTGCCTCAGGATGAGGTTTATGCGCTGCGACATCCCGATCCGTGGAGCGATGGCGACGAATACGGCGCGTACAGTCCCTATGAAGAGGCGCCCTACATGCAGGGGCAGGGTTGGCTTGACTCCTTCCGCCGGAACGAACCCGCACCACGCCGTTCGGACCCGGGAGCACCCTGGTGGTGGGAGGATGAGCCCCGCCAGAGACCGCGCCGGGTCGATCCTGATTATCCATGGGGCTACCAACGGGTTTATTGATGAGAACACTTCCTCTTCGGCGCCCGTGCCTGATCGCTCTGGCGGCTCTCCTTCTGTCCGTGATTCCATCGATGGCCGAGGTGTTCCGGATGGAGGAGGTGTCTTCGGTGACCGCCGTGGCGCCTGAACGCATCAAGGCGAAGACAATCCTCGTCAGCGATCACGCGGGCGACAAGATCGCCGATGGCGATACAGGGCTCATGCGGTTCGAGGACTGGGCGCGCGAGCGGCCGCAGCAGAAACGGTTCCTGAGCCTCTTTCCGAGCTATGCGGAGCCGCTGATCAAGGTGTCCGTCCATGGCATTGAGAAGCCCTACACCGAAAAGCTCCATGTGTATGTGGTGGAAGCGCGCTTCCTGATCGGGAAGCCTGCTGATGCCATCGACCTGGACCGCTTCGCGAGCCTGGAGGTGCTGGAGGCGATCGATCCTTCCATCAAGCACCGCCGCATCACCGCCGATCAGGTGCGTCCGCACCGGGACCCGCAAAGTGCTCACAACCGCAATCCTGACCGGCGATGGTGCGGAGCTCCGCAGAGCCTGTGCATCGAATCCCGCTATCCGCTCGAAGGGCGGATCCCGGTGGGGATCCGTCTCGCCAACAAGCTGGAGGAGGGCGGCAGGAAGATCTCGGAATTCATGGAGTTCCAGAGCGAGATCCGGGTGATTCCTCCGTCGGAGATCGACCAGGCGGGGCTGGCAGGTCTTACCAATATCGAGGCTCCTGTGGCCGGTGTTCTCGAGCAGACCCTGTTCGACGTGAACCAGGTGATGCAATTCGGGAAGCTGATGGCAGTTCTTCAGCCGCACCCCTCAGATGGGACGAAGTCGGTAGCAACCGTCTTCATGGTGCTCGGAATCGAAACCGACGTGCTGCAGCAGAAGAAGGAGTTCGCGAGCATTCCCGTGTTGCGCAATCTCATTCCCGTTCAGGTTCTCATGGGCAAGAGCTCGTTCAATACCGGCAATTCCATCAGTGCCGGGTTACCCCGCTATGTCCGCAACCGGATCCGTTCCATTGCGGAGATGTTGGACAAGTAATTCCTGGCATGAAAAGGCCCCGTTCTAAAGCGGGCCGAACGGGGCTGTGAGTTGGCGGAGGCGATAAGGGGTTGCGGGTGTGATGCCTCCGTGCCAAGTCAAGCGGCCAGGGCGAAACGAGGTTCCGGGCTCCTGGCCGGCCATGGAGCTTGGCAGGTTCACGTTTTCTCGACTATGTGCCGTGAACGGAAGCGCCCTCCCATTAGGGCAGCTGGCGCTCTCCACGAGCATCGAATTCAGTGAGGATTTCCTATGGCGAAGGCCATTCATTCCATGATCCGGGTTCTGAACGAGCAGCGCTCGCTCGACTTCTACAAGAAGGCTTTCGGACTCGACGTCGCCGAACGGTTCGGCTTCGATGGGTTCACCCTGGTCTATCTGAGCAACCCGGAAAGCGATTTCGAAGTTGAACTGACAATCAATCACGACCGGACCGAGCCTTACGCCCTGGGAGACGGCTACGGCCACCTTGCCGTCTCAGTCGATGATCTGGAGGCGGACCATGCCCGGATGACGGAGCTGGGCCTCAATCCCCAGCCGATCAAGGACTTCATCCATCAGGGAAGGCTGCTGGCGAGGTTCTTCTTCATTCAGGATCCAGACGGCTACAAGATTGAAGTGCTGCAGCGCGGCGGCCGGTACAAATAAACTTTTCCCGGTGAGGAGCCTCCCCTGTGGCGATCCGTCCCATCGTTCGCTTTCCCGATCCGCGCCTGCGCCGGAGGGCGGAGCCCGTCACCGCGTTTGACGGCAGGCTCCGCGCGCTGGCGCAGGATCTGACGGAAACCATGCGGGCCGCTCCTGGCATCGGCATCACGGCTTCCCATATCGGGGTGCCCGAGCGTCTCGTGGTCATCCAGCTCGAGAAGGATCCCGCTCCACATATCTACGTGAATCCGCAAATCGTCTGGGCCTCGCCCGTGATGATCCGGCATGTGGAGGGAAGCGTCTCGATGCCGGGCGTGACCGAGGAGATCGAACGGCATGCCCGTGTGCGGGTATGCTACAGCGATCTCGACGGGGCGGAGCATGAAGAGGAGGCGGAGGGCCTGATGGCTGTCTGCCATCAGCATGAAATCGATCAGCTCGAGGGGATCTTCTGGATCGACCGTCTGTCGAAGCTCAAGCGGGATCGCCTGATCAGGAAATTTGACAAGCTCCGGCGCCTTGGGGCGTAGCGGAGTCTGTCTCAAGTGGAGTTGCTCCTTCGTGGTTGAAATCTACCGCATCGAAACCGTCGCCTCGGAAGAGACCGGAGGCGGGGTGATCCGCCGGATCATGGTCCGCACCGATTCCCTCGACAAGGCAAAGGAGCGCGCCCTGAAGGTGTTCTCGCTCGCCCGCCGCCCGCAATCCCGCGACCCGGAGGTGGAGGCTGTGCGCGTGCTGAACGGGGCAGGGTACGAGGTGTTCTCCATCAGTGCACGGGATTGACGGGAGAGGATTTTCAGCCGGAGAAGCACGGTGGGCCTGTGGATGGCGAAAACAACATTTGACAGCCCGCTCAATCACCGGTACGAGCGCGCCTCCACCGCGGAAATTCGAGCCTTCGTGCCGGACGCGCTGGAGACGAAATGCGCGGGCGTAGCTCAGTCGGTTAGAGTGCCGGCCTGTCACGCCGGAGGTCGCGGGTTCGAGCCCCGTCGCCCGCGCCACTTTCGCCCTGAATGATCGGATCTCTCATCACGTGCTTGGCGCAGCCGCAGCGAGTGGGCGGCGACGCGACCCCGAGGACGACAAGGGAGGTCGCGGGAACTCCCTTGTCATGTTCCGGATGATCCTGTGGACCGATCAGGCGATCTTGCCGCCACCCTGTCGGGTGATGACGAGCACCGAAGGGCGGGGCGGCACGCCGTCCTTGAAATCCGGCCAGCGGGTGATCGGATTCTCGAAGTCCGCTGCAACGTCGTCCTCCGGCTCGCCGGGATGCTGCACGGCCACGAACAGCGATTCGTCGTTCGGCGTGAAGCAGGGACCGCACAATTCCGCGCCGACCGGAACACGGAAGAAGTGCTTGGACGTCCCCCGCAACTCGCCCTCCGTCTCCAGCGCCCAGAGGCCGTCGGCTCGACCCGTGGCCTTGGCGTTGTTGCCGTCGGTGGCGATCCAGAGGCGGCCCTGGCTGTCGATGGTGCAGTTGTCCGGCATGCCGAACCACCCGTTCCGGGTGGTTTCGGACGAGAAGGTGGCCCCCACGGAAGCCACGGAAGGGTCGCCGCACTTGACTAGAACCTCCCACTTGAAAGCGGCCGAGGCGTGGTCGCCGCCTTCCGGCATCATCTCGACAATGTGGCCGAAGGCGTTGTTCGCGCGGGGATTGGCGGAGTCCACCTGATCGTCCTTGCGGCGGGTATTATTGGTGAGCATGACGTAGACGCGGTTCGTCTGCGGGTTCGCCTCGATGTCCTCGGGCCGGTCCATCTTCGTCGCGCCCAGCAGGTCTGCCGCACGGCGGGTCTCGATCACCACGTCGGCCTGGCTCTTGAAGCCGTTGGCATCGGTGAGCGGTCCCTCGCCGTGAACCAGCGGCAGCCAGGTGCCCGTTCCGTCCGGGTTGTACTTGGCAACAAAGAGAGTGCCTTCGTCGAGCAGGCCGAAATTGGCGGCTCTGTTCTGAGGATCGACCCTTCCGGCGGTCACGAACTTGTAGACATAGTCGAAACGCTCATCGTCGCCGAGATAGATCACGTAGCGGCCGTCGCTGTTGGTGATTCCGGCGGCACCCTCGTGCTTGGTGCGGCCGAGAGCCGTGCGCTTCTTCGGCGTGAAGGTCGGGTCGAAAGGATCGATCTCGACGACCCAGCCGAAGCGGTTCGCCTCGTTGGGCTCCTTAGCCAGATCGAACCGCTCGTGGAACTTGCCCCAGGCATAGGCGGGCCTGCCGATGCCGTAGCGCTTGTAGTTCCTGGCCTCGGGGTGATCCTCGGCGACCTTGCCCCAGAAGTAGCCGTTGAAGTTCTCCTCGCAGCTCAACCAGGTCCCCCAGGGCGTCATACCTCCGGCGCAGTTGTTGATCATGCCCCGGACCTGCCGGCCCGCCGGGTCGGCGGCGGTCTTCATGCGGTCGTGGCCGGCTGCAGGGCCGGTGATCTCCATGGGAGTATCGGCGGTGATGCGGCGATTGTACTTGGAATCCTTGACCACCTGCCATTTTCCGCCGACGCGGCGGATCTCGACGACAGCACCGCCATGGGCAGCGATCTCGATATCCACCAGCTCCTTGGTCATCTTCGAGAAGCCGGCATCCTTTGCATCCTGAGCGCCGACGCCGGGGAACATGAGTTCATCGTTCGTGTACTCGTGGTTGGCGACGAGAAGGCCGTGATCGCTCGAACCGTCAATCGGAATGAAGCCGATGAAGTCGCTGTTGTATCCGAACTGACGGGCTTGGCGTTCCGCTGTCTGGTTCATGGGATCGAATTCAGGAGTGTCCGGGAAGATGGGATCACCCCAGCGCAGCAGCACCTGGGCATCATATCCTTCGGCGACGTGATGGGTCTGATCGACGCCGGCCTCGATTTCCTTGAAGTCGAAAGAGCCTGCCGTGACCTTGTTGGCGGGCTGCTCATTGGCCGCCAGCGCCCTCGTGCCGACGGTCGCGGAAATGGCGGCCACGGCGAGCGAGCCGCGCAGGAGATCGCGCCGGTTGAATCGCGTGGCGATGATCTCGCCCATCGTGAGGTTTTCCGTCGGGTTGATCCCGAGATCACCCGAATCCTCCAGCTCGCTCGCGCGAAGGCGAGCCTTGTGCTCTTCCATTTGGCTTCTCCGTCTTATGGGACGAAACCGCCTTAGAACGGTTCCATGTAAGCTGAGTGACAGATTCCGGTTCCAGGACGATTGCCGGGGACAGGGCGCGCCGTATCGTGTATGGATCGAGTCATGACCGACGATAACTCCGCGCTCCGTCTCCAGCTGGCCGACCAATGGCAGAAGCTCGCCATCGAGCTGATCAAGAAAGGCCTGCCCGCCGACATCATCTTCGAGTCCCTGCTCACGGTGGGGCTGGCAGGCCAAGTCGAGGTGCTCGGCAAGGAGGTGGCGGCCGCCCGCCTTGCCGCCATCGCCGAACAATTGTCCGAGCAGGTCCGCCAGCAGAAGGAGGCCCTGCAGGAGGCTTCCAACGCAACGAAGAACTGAGGCGGCTGGGGCGGGAGCCAACCTCAAAAAAACTGCCGCACCTTCCTTGAGCGTGCAACACCTCGCCAGATTGCGGCGTTAGGCTGATGAGCCTTGTCCAATCCTGAGGTGATGCCCTCATGCAGCCGGCACTCGACAGCAATATTCTGGACCGTTTGATCTCCCTCGGCCGCGAGCGGGGGCATCTCACCACAGAGGATCTGCGGGCCAGACTTCCCATCGAGAGCATGAGCGCGGAAGACATTGCGCTGGTCGTGGTCCACTTGGAGGAGACGGGGGTTCCGGTCGAACTCGAGCCGGGACTGATATCGCCTGAGCGGAAGCCTGCATCGACGCCCCGCCGGAGCGCTGAGATCATTCCTTTTCCAGGCCCTCGCAATAAAACCAAGCCTACCAAGTCGGAGCCTCTGCAACCGGCGAAGCTCCCTCTTTCAGAGCCCCGTCAGGATACGGCTCTGCTCATGCCTCCCGCTCATTGGGTTGTCGCAGGAGCCGGCGTTCTCGCCTTCGCCGTATTTTCGCTCATCATCTTCGCGACAGCCGCATAGGGCCTGTCAGCCGGCCTTTGCCCACAAGGTGCCGGGGCCCTGCTGCTGCTCAAGACGCGGTAGCGGTTTGATCGCGGGACCCGTGAAGCGAGCGGTATTCAGATCATCGGGCGATCCTGGGGAGAATCTCATATCGAGCAGTGCGGTCTTGGGCTCGAAGAGCGATCGGACGGCGGCTTTCACGTTGTAGCCCAGAATGGGCTCGAAAGTGGCCGTTGCCTTGCCCATTACCGGCGAGACGTCCGTGATCCGGGCTGGCGGCATGGGGGGCTGGGCCACGGCGACCTGACGCACGAGATCCTGCGGCCGCTGCGGCGGGAGCGGCGCGGGCGATGCGACATTCTCGGGTACCGCAGAAGCGACCACGATCGGCTGCTGAACGGGCGCTTGCGGCTGCGACTGCGTCTTTCGTCCGAAGACATTTGCCAAAAGGGATCCGATTGATCCGCCTCCGGCGGAGGCCTGCTGGGCGAGCGCCGCATTGCGGGCGGCGATCTGAACTCGGGCCTGTTCATAGCCGGGAAGCGGCCTGCCGTTGGCGGGTAGGTGCGCCGTTCTCCCATCGGGGAAAAGGCGGGCTAGCTGTTGCTGCGACATGCGCGGCCAAGCGCGCACGCTGCCCGTGTCCACATGCACGAAATCAGACGATCCGTAATAGCCGACGCCACCATATTGCAGGCGCATGGCGATTTCCCGGAGCCGTGCCGTGGGAACGTCCGGCAGGCGGATATCCATGGCCTTGCCCAGCATGTGCTGACTATTCTCCGCCACGCCGCTCGAGCGGCGGCGAAGGGCGGAATTGGTTTCGGGGGAGCGATAAGAGGAGATGATATGGATGGGCTGCCGGGACCCGGATTCTTGGTAGACCTCCCACAGCACGTCGAAGAGGCGCGGGTCCATGCGCGCCGGCTTGTCGTTGCGCCAGTCCCGGAGGAACCAGTTGAGCTGCCCGAGAGCCTGCTCGTCGTATCGTCCGTTCCGGCGGAAGGTCACGGTCAGGCTGTCCTGCCGGTGGGTATGGACGAAGCTCAAGGTGCGCGTCTCGCCACTGGCGTGAACGGTCAGATTCCATGGATAGAATGCGAGCAGGCCGACCGCCCCGGCCAGAATATATGCAATATTAAGGCTCTTTTTCCTGTTGCGCCTGCAGTTTTCCGCGAGCACATGCACCGCATGATGCTTGCCGAGCGACCGTTTCGGTCGGGCCATGATGTCCCGCATTTTGGTTTTGTCCCGCTACCCTTGTGGAAGGTTTGGCGGTCAACCATGGCAAAAATAGGCTTAATACTTCGTTCTCGCGTCTACGATGCCCTAGCGGAATGTTGGCCTCGCCGGCCTCCCGAAGAGCCGAGCACCACCACCTTCGTGCCGAGAGGCGTGTGATTGTAGAGGTCGATCGCGTCCTGGTTGATCATGCGGATGCATCCCGACGAGACATTGGTGCCGATGGTCCAGGGTTCGAAGGTACCATGAATTCGATAGAGCGTATCCTTGTTGCCCTGCCAGAGATACAGGGCGCGGGCTCCGAGCGGATTGCCCGGACCGCCGGGCATGCCGGGACCGCCGGGCAACTCGCCCATCTGCTCCATCAGCTCGGGTTGTCGTTCGAACATCTCCTTCGGAGGATACCAGTCGGGCCATTCCTGCTTGTCCTTGATCACGGCACTGCCGGACCAACTGAAGCCGGAGCGTCCCACGCCGACCCCATAGCGGACGGCCATGCCGTCCCTGAGAACGAGGTAGAGATAGCGGCTCCTGGGATCGACCACGATGGTCCCGGGCGCTTCGCTTGTCTCGTAGGAGACGACCCGGCGCAGATAGTTCCTGTTGATTTGCGAAATATCGATGCCGGGGATCGGATAGAGATCGTTCTCGATCGGCGCATACATAGCCTGATAGACAGAACGGGATACCGCCTGCTGTGCGAAGCTCGAGCCGCCCGGAAGGCTGGAGCAAACGGCCGCCGCCGGAAGGCCCAGAACAAAGGCGCGACGATTGAGATCCATCTTTACTCTCCCCAAGACTTCAACCTGGCAATATGAAGACGCGTGACCGGGCGCGCCGGTTTCATGAAGCCTGGCTTGTCCGGCGGACATGGCTAGGTGTCTGAAGATGCGGTTCGATGAACGCACGAGGACTGGGGGAAAGTCCGATGACCGAGAACATATCCTGGACCTGGGCCGCAGGCATTACGCTGCTCGTCCTGGCTTTCATCGTCGCCCTGATCTGGGTTCGCCGGGTGCGCTATCGCCGTACATCGGTGATGACTGCGAACGAGCAGGAGTTCTATCAGCGCCTGCTCCAGGCGCTCCCCGATTGCGAGATCTGGCCCCAGGTGCCGCTCCTGGCTCTCGTCCGGCCGCAGGCGAGGGAAGGGAGCCGCACCTTCTGGGTCGCGTTCAAGCAAATCTCGAATGCACGGGTCGATTGGGTGATCGCCCGGGATATGGAGGTGGTCGCCCTGATCGAACTGGACGACCGCTCTCACGATGCAAGGCGCGATGCCAAGCGCGACCAGATCCTCAAATCCTGCGGTTACCGGGTGTTGCGGTTCCCATCCAACAGGCGCCCGAGCCCGGACCAGATCTATGATGCCGTTTTCTCCGCTCCATGACAGATCACATGTCCTGAGGGATCGAGCTCGCCGGCGCTGAAGCTCTCGATGAGTTCCTGGCGCAGCACATCGGGCTCGGCGAGATAGCGCGCCGAGTGGTGGAACGGGGTTACGTGCCGGACGCCGGCCTCACGGGCGATCGCACCCGCCTCCCAGGCCGTGAGGTGACGCGAGGCCTCGGCGAGGTGCCGGTCGCGTTCGAGAAAGACCGCCTCGATGAACAGCTGGTCCGCCCTGTCGATCAGTCTAAGAATTCTGTCGCGGTTCTCCGCATGCGGCGCAGCGTCGGTGACATAAGCGACGACCTGGCCCGGAGCCAAGCGCAGGGCGCGGAGCTTCAGTTCCCCCAGACTGATGGATTCATTGTTCGAGACCGTGATCGGATGGTCATCTGGCCTGCCTCGGCGGACGGCACCTTTGGCCTCGTTCAGCCAAGGGCCGGGCGACAGCCCCATTTGCGCGAGCGCTCCACGCCAGACATTGACCTGCATCACCTCCTTCAGAGCGAAGGCGAGGGAGGGAATGCCATGGTCGAGCGCCACGGAATCGATGGTGAAATCCGCCTCAGCCCATGCGACGCCTTCGGGGAATTCAGGCGGTCGCGCGGCGCGTCGGGCAAAGGCCTCGCGGGCGTGGAATTCAGCGGCAGTCACGAGGCGATGGCCGTCGAAATCCATGGCACGAAGGCAGAAATCAATCGAGTTTTCGTCCAGCAGGTTCCAGGTGAAGCTGCGGATTCGGTGCTCAATCCGGTCGGCGAAGCCGGGTGGCCCGATCAGGACGAGCGGCGAGGGACGGTGAAGACACAGCCTGAACAGGCGGTCGAACCCGGCGATGTGGTCCACATGAGTATGCGAGACGAAAACATGGCTGACCCGCAGCAACTCGCGCGAGGAGAGTGGGCTTACATCTCCCAGATCGAAAAGGATCGCCCGGCGACCAAAGCGGAAATCCAGATACACGCATGGGTCGCCGAAGGGTTCGTTGACGAGGCGGGGTTGAACAAGCCAGGACATGACGGGCCAACGGCCCGTCTCGTTTCCATGTTCCCAGTCCGTGTCAGGCCGGATTGCGCCCCTTGTAGCGGGCGAAGGCCTGCTGACCGTCCGGGCCGAAGAGCACCACGTCATAGGTTTCCGGCTCCGTGCCTGCGACCTCCATTCCTGGCGATCCCACCGGCATTCCAGGCACGGCGAGTCCCCTGGCGTCGGGCTTCTCGGCGAGAAGGCGCTTGATGGCATCCGCAGGGACGTGACCCTCGATCACATAGCCGCCGATCTGGGCCGTATGGCAGGAGGCCAGGTTCTGCGGCACGCCGAGACGGGCCTTCACGCGGTTGAGATCGGGGGACTCGATGACTTCGACGAGAAACCCCGACGAGCGGGCATGCTCCACCCAAGCACCGCAGCAGCCGCAGCTGGGATCCTTGGTCACCACCATCCTAGGCAGGGTTTCCGCCAAAACGGTGCGCACGGCGACCGGTGAGGCCACGAGCGCGGTCAGAAGTGCCCTTCGGCTGATCGTCGGTTTGGGGCGCATGTTCGAATCTCCATGGAGCCACTTTGCTCGTGTTCTGGACCTTCCAAGGATAGCAAAGCCGATAGCAGAGGCTGGCGACGGCAAGATATTGGGTGCGGAGCGATCCGTCATGCCTCCAGCCGATCGTACCGACGGATTGATCCCGTAAAGAGGCCCGCCCGCGAGTCGGAGCGGGCCTCCAGTCCTGAAACGGTGCTTTTCAGGCGAGATCCTAGTCCTCGTCCGCCTCGTCTGGGTCGGTCACGTCGACCAGGAACATGATGTAGGGGCCGTCCTCCTCCTCATCACCGTCTTCCTCGTCGTCGAAATCCGCACCCTCGAACTCGGCCTTTTCCTCTTCGGTTGCAGGCCGCACGTTGAGCGTGGCGAAGCCGTCCCAGATCGGAGCGCCTTCGCTCTCCAGGTATTTGAGGTCTTCCTTGAAGTCCTCGCTCATGAGGAGCTCGCGGGCTTCCTCCTCATCGGCATTGGTAATGGCAATCGGCTTGTCGCTGATTGTAAGCGTGAACATGGTTTTTCCTTTCCTGTCGCCCGCAAGGGATACCCGTTAACGCACGAGCCCTCTCGTTCGAAGCAGGGAACTCCTCACGAGTGCGCAGCCTCGCCTCTGTACACGCTCCAGAGGTGGAATGACATCGCCAAGGTTGAGGCGCAGCCATGGCCGAAACAGCAACCTCCACCAGCATCCGAATGGGGTCCGGCCTTAATGGACGCCCTTCTTCTTCAGCCAGGCCTGCATTTCCGCGATCTCGCGCTCCTGCTCCCGGATGACGTCCGTAGCCCACTTGCGAATCTGCTCGTCCTTCGCGTGCCGCAGGGCGACCTTGGCCATGTCGATGGCCCCCTGATGGTGGGGGATCATGCCTCTGACGAAATCGATGTCCGAGTCGCCGGTATAGGCAATGTCCATGTCGCGATGCATTTTCGCGTTGGCATCGCGGTACGCCTTGGTGGCTGGACTGCCGGCGGTTTGCTGTGTCTGCATCGGCATCGAATGGCCGCTATGGGTGCCTTGCGCCGCTGCGAGGCCGGGCAGGGCCGCGAAGCCTGCCGCAATGATCAGAGAGCGTACAATCATCTTCAATGTCCTTGTTGGTGGCTGGAACGAATAGCGCGCGTCTGGTTCAGAACGGAGCCAGGGACAGCTCCAGCGGTTGCTGGAGACAGGCTTGGCCGGGTATCCGGCGTTTTCGAGCGCCCTAAGCAGCGATGCGTCGGACTTCTCCGAGTCGTTGAAATCATACTCTTTCGAGTTCACTCTCGATAAGTGCCTGCTGGTCGAGCTTTTGGATCGCTCTCGTGAGGGCCCCTGGGCAGCCGCCGCAGGTCATCCCGGGAACACGGACGTGATGCATGACATTATTCCTCACGAATCGGATCCTGACCTTCTAGGCCTTCCCATCGGGGCAAGGTCAAGCGAGGGGCGGCAAAGCCCCGGTGGGACCTTCGCGAGGATCAGCGTCGCGGCCACAACCGGAAAATGCCCGTTCTGCTCCATCGTCGCTATTCCACGCTTTGTTGATAAGTTTATATGGCTCAGGCAGCTTTGCTGCGGAGAATCGCAAACCGTGAGACTTGCAGGTCTTTGAACTGAGGTTGGAAAGGCAATGAGGATCGTAACCCATAGCGGGACATTCCATGCGGATGACGTGTTCGCATCTGTCATTCTGCGTGCCGCCCTTGGGGATTTCGATTTCATCCGCACCCGCGATGCGGCTCTGATCGCCACTGCCGATTTGGTATTCGACGTGGGCGGGGTGTATGCCCCTGCCAGGAAGCGGTACGATCACCACATGCGCGACCTGCCGCGCCGGGAGGACGGTACGCCTTATAGTTCCGTTGGCCTGATCTGGCGTGATTACGGCCGGGCTGCCCTGCCTCGTTTTGTACCCGGCATCGAGGAGAGCATGCTGGATTCCGTCTGGCACGATGTGGATGCGGGCATCGTACTCCCGATCGACCAGGCGGATAACGGCATCGCGACGGCAAGCCCCAGCCATCTCGCCTTGCTGATCGAGGCCTTCAACCCGACCTGGGACAGCATCCAAACCTATGATGAGGCTTTCTCGGAGGCGGCGGGTCTGGCCCACGGCGTTCTGCAGCGGGCCTGCCGCCAAGCCTACGCGGAGGCCAAGGCCGCCTCATTCGTGCTGACGGCGGCCGGGGCGGCGAAGACCCCCCAGAAGAACCCTCATGTGATTGTGCTCGATCGCAAGCTCCCGTGGGAGAAGGCGGTGTTCGAGAATGGCCTGACGGATCTGCTGTTCGTGATCTATCCGAACGAGGATTCGACGTCCTGGTATTGCCGCACGATCCCGCCGGAGCCGAATTCCTTCGGCCAGAGACTGTCGCTTCCCGAGTCCTGGCGCGGATTGCAGGAGGAGGCCTTCTCCAAGGCCGCCGGCATTTCGGACGGAGTATTCTGCCATCCAAGCGGCTTTATCTGCGGGGCCCGTTCACAGGCTTCCGCCATTCGCTTGGCAGAGCAGGCGATTGCGGCCGGCCAGGCGGCTGAGGCAATCTGACCGTCGTCCCCGAGGCCGCTTGGCGGCCGGGCGGAGCCACTTCCCATGTTCTTGACCCAGCAGGACATCATCGAACTCACCGAGTGGCGGCGCGGACTTCACCGCACCCCCGAAATCTCGGGAGAAGAGGCTGGAACCGCTCGAACGGTTCAGGCTCTGCTCGCCTCGGCTGGGGCCGACCGGACCGTCACGGGAATCGGCGGACACGGGGTCGCAGGCGTTTTCGAAGGCGGTCAGCCCGGTCCGACGCTGATGTTCCGCGCCGAGCTCGACGCCCTGCCCATCCAGGAAATCTCCGAAGCGCCGCATCGGTCGCAGATCCCCGGCAAGGCCCATCTTTGCGGGCATGACGGACATATGGCAATTCTTGCCGCTCTCGCCCGAGGTCTGGGCCGTCAGCGCCCCCGGCGCGGCCGTGTTGTCCTGCTTTTCCAGCCGGCGGAGGAAACCGGCGCCGGGGCCGCTGGGGTGGCGGCTGACCCGAAATTCCGCGAGATCGCACCGGATTTCGTGTTCGCTCTTCACAACCTTCCTGGCATGGCCTTCGGCAAGGTGGCGTTGGTCGAGGGGCCGGTCAGTTGCGCTTCGCGCGGCATGCGCATCGTCCTCAGAGGAAAAACGGCTCATGCCTCGATGCCCGAAACAGGGCTCTCACCGGTCAATGCCATAGCTCGTCTGATGCCGGCGCTCACCGCCCTCGGGAGCGGCGGCCCCATGGACGAGAAATTCGCGATGGTCACGATCACGCATGCCCGAATCGGAGAACCTGCTTTCGGGATCGCGCCCGCCCACGGGGAGGTCTGGGCGACGCTGCGCACCCTCACCGATGCAGGGATGGACGACCTCGTCGTGAAGGCCGAGCACCTGGCGACCGAAGCGGCCCGCGCGAGCGGCTTGTCCCTCGACGTTACATACAGTGACGTCTTCCGGCATTGCGAGAACGCGCCCGAGGCGGTGGCTCATCTGCGCCGCGCCCTCGATGCCGAAGGGGTGGCGCATGATCGGGGCGACCTGCCCATGCGGCCCTCGGAGGATTTCGGGCATCTCGGGAGCAACGCTCCGGCTGCGATGTTCTTCCTCGGGGCAGGCGAGCGCCACGCGGCCCTTCACAATCCCGATTACGACTTCCCGGACGAGTTGATCGGCATTGGCGCGCGTGTATTCATGCGCACGCTGCGGGATCTGCTGGGTTAGGCCTGGAGGGCCTAACCCGCTGTTTCTCAGGAGCGTTTCGGAATTTCCAGACCGCGCTGCACGGCCGGACGCGCAAGGCCGCGCTCCAACCAGGCGGGAACGTTCTCAAGCGTATCGTATTCGACAAGCTCCCGTGCGCCATAGAAACCGATGAGATTGCGCACCCAGCCGAGAAGGGAGATGTCGGCGATGCTGTATTCGCCGCCCATGATCCATTGGCGGCCATCGAGGCGCTTTTCCAGAACTCCGAGCAGACGCTTCGTCTCCGAGCGATAACGCTCGAGCGGCCGTTTGTCTTCGATTTCGCGTCCCGCGAATTTGTGGAAGAAGCCGAGCTGGCCGAACATCGGGCCGACGGCGGCCATCTGGAAGAACACCCATTGAACGGTTTCGTAGCGGAGCGCCGGATCCCGCGGAAGGAACTCGCCGCTCTTTTCAGCAAGGTAGAGGAGGATCGCGCCGGACTCGAAGAGGCCCAAGGGTTTCCCTCCCGGCCCTTCGGGATCGATGATGGCCGGGATCTTGCCGTTGGGATTGAGAGACAGGAACTCCTCGGTCCAGGTTTCGTCCGCGCCGATATCGATCCTGTGCGGCTCATAGGGGAGGCCGATCTCCTCCAGCATGATCGACACCTTCACGCCGTTGGGCGTGGGGGACGAATAGAGCTGCAGCCGGTCGGGATGGGCTGCGGGCCAGCGCCGGGTGATCGGGAAAGCCGAGAGATCTGTCATGAAGTGCTCCAATCGTCAGGGCCGTTGATTGAACCGGGCCTCCTTTGAGCTGTTAACCGGAGATCTGATTCAGCGGAAGGGACGCGGCACCGCTCGTAACGATGCCGGTCCGGTTTCGTGGGCGGCCTGCTCGGCATCGTTCCTGCGAAGCCCGCGAAGGTCCGAATGGCAAGCACGGGTGGCGTCATCATGGAAGATCCGACCACAAAATATCCGAAACCTCCGTTTCCCTCCCAGTCGCAGCCATGGCCTGGATTGGCGAGCAAGATGGACCCGCGTCCCGATCATGGCGAGACCACCTACAAGGGCTCCGGCCGCCTTCAAGGGCGCAAGGCGCTGATCACCGGAGGCGATTCCGGCATGGGACGAGCGGCGGCGATCGCCTATGCCCGTGAAGGCGCCGATGTCGCAATCAGCTATCATCCCGACGAGGAGCCCGATGCCCGCGAGGTGATCGATCTCATCGAGAGGGAGGGGCGGATCGCGGTCGCCCTGCCAGGCGATATCCGCGACGAAGCCTTGTGCTCGCGGATCGTGGCCGATGCTGTCCGTGAGCTCGGCGGTCTCGATATCCTCGTCAACAATGCCAGCCGGCAGCAACAGCGCCAGTCGCTCCTGGACATGACGACGGAGGATTTCGATGCGACGATGAAGACCAACATCTACGCCATGTTCTGGATCACCAAGGCGGCGCTGCCGCATCTGAAGCCGGGATCGGTGATCATCCAGACCACCTCGGAGCAGGCTTATGATCCGTCCGCCAATCTGGTCGACTATGCCATGACCAAGGCGGCAATGATGAACTTCTCGAAATCACTCGCCAAACAGCTCGGCCCCAAAGGCATCCGGGTGAACGGCGTCGCGCCCGGTCCGATCTGGACGCCGCTCCAGGTCAGCGGCGGTGCAACGCAGGAAAAGATCCAGCAATTCGGTGGCGACACACCGATGGGACGTCCGGGCCAGCCTGCTGAACTCGCCTCGATCTATGTCCAGCTGGCAGCAGCCGACGCAAGCTATGCGACAGGTCAGGTCTATGGGGCAGCCGGTGGCAGCGGGCAGCCGTAGATCCCTTGCAGCCGGGAAGGGAGCTTCAATCCTTTTCCTTGAACAGCAAGGTCGTGTTCCCGCCGATGCCGCTTGAGGCGACGGGGCGCTTGGATGCGAGCAGCGTCTCCGCCTGAGGCGACGGGAAGCGGCTCTGATAAATCTCGAGCCAGGCGATGCGTGAACTCGGCACGGTGCCGTCGCCCCGATATGGCTCCTGCTCGGAACCGGTCGCCTTCTCGAAGAAAGAGGGGTCGGAGAAGGATTCGACCACGCGCCCGACGAGTCGGGACAGGGCCTTATCATTCTCCGCATAGAGGTCGATGCCCTGCGTCCTTGCGAGCTCTGCGGTCGCGATCAGCGGCTCTGCGGCAAAGGTGTGGTAGTCGCGGGCACGCTTCGCACGCCTGAGCTCCAGCGGCAGAGTGCCGTCCTTGGTGATCTGTCCGATTCCGATCCGCGCGCTGTCCGCTCCCCATTTGATCAGCTTCTCGTCGCCGCTTGCGATGCCGGCGGCGATGGCGCTCAGACCGCTCCAGTAGCGGTGGTTGTTCCGGCCCGAAACGCCATCGTTCCTGTTCATGGCATCCGCCACCTGGTGCCCCAGCCTGTTGAGCCAGACTTCGACGCGTTTCTTCTGGTCGTCGGGCAGCCCCGGCGCGTTGCGGATCTGCAGATACGCCAATGCGATACCGCCCACCGCCTGGCCCTGGTTGTGGCTCGCTTGCCTCGACCGCATCTCGGTGAGCGCATTCGCCTTGGCCCACGTGTCGAGCCAAGTGAGCGCGCAGGCAGCGGCTGCGGTGTTCCTCGGTTCCGACTTCGCATAGGCGTTGGAGATCTTCACCAGAGCCCTCCCGTAGTTGCGCAGGGGCTCCACGGCTTCCGAATAGGCTTCTTCCGCTTCCTCGTCGATGGTCGAGCGGGAGGCATCGTCCTGCCTGTATTTGCTCTTCACGTCGAGCGTGATCAGGGGCTCGCCCGGCGTCTCGCAATCGTATCGCGGCGTCTTCTGCAGATTGTCCGGTGCAGGGGCGGGGATCAGGTAGCCCACGCCCTGGGCTTTTGCTCCGGGTACGGATAGCAAAAGGCCGAGGGCGGCAAAGCCAAGCAAGCCCCACAGCTTGACATCGTGGATGCGCTGCAGGGCTGCGTGTCCTTTGGCGCGTCGTGGATCGCTCATGGTCCCGGTCCCCTCTCGACCATGAACTAGTCCGGGAGGGGCGCGATGCAAGATCAGCCCGAGGATCGAGAAATGGGCAAGTGATCCGCCATGGCCATGAGCGGCAGTTGCTTTCTCTCATGCGGGCGCGACCGGACTCGCAAAGCAGGAATTTCATGTTAGCACACCCCTATGGTGCGAGGCCGTCCCTGTTTCCCGAGCAAGAGAATAATGATACATCTTTCCATGTCGACAGCAGGAAGCGGCTCACGGGTCGAGCTGGCCGCATATGGACGCTCATGGCTCGTGCACGCCATCGCCGGTTTCCTGGCGCTTGTTCTGAGCGCCTGCGCGAGCCGGCCGGGACCTGAGGTCCTGACGCCTGTCGCGGCGACGGTCCCCGGTGCCCGGACGGTCACCGTCTATGTGGCGACGACTCGCGAGAGAGCCTCGCCGGGGCGGAATGTCTTCACGACGGAGCGATCGGCCAGGCTCAACTATGCTGAATTCTCGATCTCGATCCCGCCTGGGCACAAGGCGGGCGAGATCGAGTGGCCCGGTTCCACCCCGGACCCGGCCACCAGCTTCGCCACTATCCGCCAGACGGTTCTGGACGAAGAAACGTTTCGCAGAAGAGTCGGGAGCCGGGCGGGACGGAGGCATGACGTGGGCGTCTTCGTCCACGGATACAACACCAGCTTCCAGGAGGCCCTGTTCCGCCTCGCCCAATTGAGCGCCGATTCGCAGCTGGATACGGTGCCGGTGCTGTTCGCCTGGCCGTCCGAGGCCGCTATCACCGGCTATGTGGCGGATAGGGAAGGCGTAACCTATTCGCGGGACTATCTCGCCCAGGTCCTTTCAATGCTGACGCGGGAGCGCTCCGTGCGGAACGTGGCCGTGATCGGGCATAGCATGGGGGGATGGCTGACGATGGAGACCTTGCGCCAACTGCGCCTTCAGGGGAGGGGCGATGTGCTTGCGCGCCTTCAGGTTGTTCTCGCTGCTCCCGATATCGACCTCGACGTGTTCCGAACCCAGGTGGCGGCGGTCGGCCGAATGTCGCCCCCGCTGACCATCCTGGTCTCGAAGGATGACTGGGCGCTGGCGGCCTCAAGCCGCCTGTCCGGCGGCCGCGAGAGGGTCGGCACGCTCGACGTGGAGGATGTCCGGGTCCAGGCCATCGCCCGGCAGGAGGGCCTGCGGGTCGTGGACATCTCAACGCTCACGGCTCCCGATGCTTTCAATCACGACCGCTTCGTGAGCTTCGCGGCGGTGTATTCCGCAGTGGCGCCCCGAGGCGGCTCCGGTGACCCACTGCGCCAGGCCGGGGCTTTCGTGTTCAATGCAGCCGGAACGGTTCTCTCGACGCCGTTCACCCTCGTCGGACAGGCTCTGGCCGGTGAGCCGATCCGTTAGAGCTTCGGCCCGGTGGTCCGCCCGGATCGGCCGCGAACGGCAGGCGGAGATGTCGTATGATGGTTTTCTTTCCCTAGGGCGGGCCAGTCCGCCCGATGCATGCTCAAGGATCTGATTTTCGCCATGACGAACCGGCAGAACCGCAGCGAAGCCCTTACGTCCCCGTCGGTAGCGCGGAACCGCGACCCGATCCTGAACGTCCTCGGGCGGATCCTCCCGCAGAGCGGGACAGTTCTGGAGATTGCGAGCGGAACCGGTGAACATGCCGCGTACTTTGCTGCGGCATTGCCGCACCTAACATGGCAGCCCACCGATCAGGACGACTCGGCCCTGAAAAGCATTGCCGCGCATCGGGCCGCTTCCGGGTTGCCCAATCTTCTTGCACCTCTGAGACTGAATGCCGCCTCCCCGGACTGGCCCGTGGAGCGGGCCGACGCTCTGGTGGCGATCAACATGGTCCACATCTCTCCCTGGCGGGCGACACAGGGGCTGATGGCTGGGGCGGGGCGCCTTCTGTCGTCGGGCGGCGTGCTCTATCTCTATGGCGCCTACAAGGAGAGTGGCGCGCATACCGCTCCCAGCAACGAAGTTTTCGATGCCGATCTCCGACGCCGCAATCCGGAATGGGGCGTGCGCGACCTGGAAGCGGTGGCGGAACTCGCGCGCGCTTACGGGCTGGAGTTGGTCGAGCGCATTCCGATGCCTGCCAACAACCTGAGCCTCGTTTTCCGACGGTAAGGGGCGGGGGCAGGGGGCTCCTTCCGATCGCGTCTGTCTTAGAGACGGGCAGCCTGGAGTGCGTGGCTGGCGCGGCTGTCCTGGTCGTGGGGGCCGGGTCCGATCGGGCCGAAATCACCGCGCAGCGCCTTCAGCGCATACCGCTCGGTATCGATCTCGCGCGCTGTGCGGAAGCCGAGCCGCCGCAGGATCGGAAGTGGCGGGCACCAGCCGTGCACCGCGTGCTGGAACAGGAACGCCGTTACCATTGCGGGGAGGGCCAGCCAGCGCTTGTCCACCGTGGCCCCGAGCACCACGCCCGTGAAGGCCAAGGTCGAGGCATTCGCCTCCAGCGTCCGTTCGACATCCCATTCCCGGTCGAGCTCTTGCAGCCTGCGGTCGATCCCCTCGGGGTGAGCCGCATGCCAGCGAACGCTCGCGGCGATCTCATGCATGACGGCCCGATTCGCGGCCGCACTGGTATGCCTCCGGACGCGCTCGACGGTGCTCGCAACCATGGCTCGGCTCCTGCAACAACGGATGCAACGGTGCGTTGGCGCCGAGGTTCCACGTCGGCCAGCCTGTCGTCCGACCCCTTGCGCGAACATAAGATTATGCTAAATTAGATATGGCTCATATATTACAGGTTTGCGCATGCCCGTATGAAAATCGAGCCTGAGGCAATTGGGAGCCCGACGATCCGGTGCGTCATCGCAGAGCTGCGCATCGCTCACCTCGTCGCAGTCCCCTTCAGCCTGCACCGCAAGCAGGCGAAAGTCGAGAAGCCCGTCGGCGGCCGTGGTCAGACCGCGCGCCGTTGCAAAGCCCTTCGGGACTCCGTCCGTTAGAAACAGGAGCAGCAGCAATGTCCACTCAGTCTTCGTCGCCCTTGCGTGGCCGCCCCATCGTGAAGGGCTTCTATGAGAAGCGCACCGGCAGTGTCCAGTACGTGGTCGCCGATCCCGAGACGAAGAGATGCGCGATCATCGACCCGGTCCTCGACTTCGATCCGAAGTCCGGCGCGACGGCAACGATTCAGGCTGACGAACTCCTCGCCCATATCGAGCGCGAAGGCTGCATCCTGGAGTGGATCCTCGATACGCATCCTCATGCCGACCATTTCTCGGCGGCAGGCTACCTGAAGGACAGGACGGGCGTACCCACCGCTATCGGCGAGAGGGTGGTCGAGGTCCAGAAGCTCTGGAAGGGCGTTTACAACTGGCCCGACAGCTTTCCGGCCGACGGATCGCAATGGGACAAGCTCTTGGCCGATGGGGAGCGCTTCCGGATCGGCAACATGGACGTGGAGGTGATGTTCACGCCGGGTCACACGCTCGCCTCGATAGCATACGTGGTCGGCAATGCGGCCTTCATCCACGACACGATCTTCATGCCCGACAGCGGCACGGCCCGCGCCGACTTCCCTGGCGGATCGGCCAAGGCGCTGTGGAACAGCATCCAGCGCATCATGGCCCTGCCGGACGAGACGCGCCTGTTCACCGGACACGATTACCAGCCGGGCGGGCGTGAACCGAAGTGGGAAAGCACGGTGGCGCAGCAGCGGCGGGAGAACAAGCACCTGGTGAAGGCGAAGACCGAAGAGGAGTTCGTGGCCCTGCGCGAGGCGCGGGATCGCGAGTTGCCGATGCCGAGGCTCATCCTGCATTCGCTCCAGGTGAACATCCGCGGCGGGCGCCTGCCGGAGCCGGAGGGCAACGGCAAACGCTACCTTAAGATCCCCCTCGATGCGTTCCCGGGAGCGCCGTGGGACGAATGACGGGGCCGACGGTAACGACGAAGGGAGCCGGGGTAGTCGTAGCGCGGCTCGCCAGCGGCTTCGGAGCCGTCAAACAGGTGAGCGTTCCGGGCGGAAGAGACTTCCTGAATCAGTTCCGGCGAGATCGCTCAACCTTGGTGTTCGGCCACCCGATGGGCGATGCGGTTCAGGTGATGATCCCTGATTCCGAACCCTTCTAGGCCGTGGATCGTATCGAAGAGATAGTCCCGGCAGGAACCGAGAGCGCCGCAGGCGGTGGCGATAACGCGGGCGGTCTCGGCCTCGGAGGTGGGACGCACATAATTCCGGGCGTTGCGGTTGATGGTGAAGGCGATTCCGGACGTGCCGAAGGGCACGTCCGGCCCGTGCAGCTTGACCCAGCGCGGCACATAGGAGCCCGTCACCATCTCGCGTCGCCACACCAGCTCGAGCTCGGCCTCCGCCTCGGCGCGCGCGACGCGAAACGCCACGCCCCGGCAGGAGCCGCCGCGGTCGAGGCCGAGGACCAGGCCGGGGTTCTCCGGTGTCCCGCGACCGATGGGAGTGGACAGACAGAATTCGCGATGCCAGCCCCGGATCAGGACGGGCTTGCGCTCGACATAGTGAAAGGCCGGGTTCCAGATCAGCGAACCATAGGCGAACAGCCAGACGTCGCCCGAGACAGGCTGCGCGGCGAGGGTCGCCTTGAGGGATGCGCGTCGTTCATCGTCGCTCATGACGGGCAGGTCGATCCCGGCTCGGGTGATCATCTCATGGACGAAGCCGTCCTGGAGCGCTTCTCGGGTCAGGCGATGAGGCCGCTTCGACGCGGTCGATCCTTCCATTCCAATCTCCACGCGTGTGACTATCTGCACGATCGCGAGGGGCCTGTCTCCTCGGATCGCAATCGGTACCGGACGATATGTAAGTCTTGAAGAGGCGGCATGTTCATGCCGGTGTCGCATGACAGCGTCACGCCCCGTGCGCTTGTTCTGGCCGCTCCATGGGATCGTCTGTTTCGCAGCGACTATTCCGCAACGAGACGGCTGATTGCAGCCGCCAAAGCCTCGCGGGAGATCTCGCCGACATGGGTGGAGCGGAGCTTTCCGTCAGCTCCGATGGAGAGCGTCCCCGGCAGGCCGGGCATCGCATAGTGGCGTGCCACGTCCTGGCGAGAGTCCAGGAGGAGGTTCGGCAGCATGAGATTCTGGCTGGCGAGATACGCCTCGATGGCCGCGCGCCGTTCCCCCTGATCCACGAACAGGTACGTGACGTCCTTCGGTGCCGCGGCCGCCTCCGCCATCATCGGCATCTCGCGCCGGCAGGACGGGCACCCGCTCGCCCACAGGCTCACCACCACGGGCTTGCCGGCGAACGCCGTCAGGGAGGCGCCTCGCTTCCCCCGATGATCTCCAGCCTGCTGTTCGGCATTGGCGTGGACGTCGTGGCGTTGGTCAGGTGCCACAGGACGTTCCAGGTAAACACCGCAATGGCGAGGCCGCTGGCCGCTCCGGTAGCGACACGGCGCGTGCGCACCAGGACCAGCAAAATCAGCGCAACCCCCGCGGCACCCCAAGGCCAGGAGAAGCCGCCCTGTCACACTGCGAAGATTCGCCAGGGCTCCACTGCGAAGCCTGCGGCATTCTCGAGCACATGGCCGGGACGGGCGGCGATCGGGCCCGTGACGAGGGCCCAGGTCGACCATGGCCCGCGGCGTCGATCCAGTTGGGGGGGACAGGATCGACGTCGCGACCATGAGGACGCCGGTGCCGACGATGGCCGCGAGGCGGTCACCGGCGAATATGAGGGGACCCATGGAAACGGGCGGCATGGAAATTCCGGCTCGCTATTCAGCGTAAGGCGGTCTTAAGGGCGGCCCGCGATCTTCTCCGTCCTCCTTCCGGCAGGACGCTCCAGCCGCCGGGCACGCGCGCGTGAGCGCCTGCCGGCTTGCCCGAAAAGCACCGCCTTCCTATATGGATGCCCTGCGAGGACGACCTCCCCCATCTGGGCATTCCCGCGGGACGACCCGCCCTTCCCGTTGGGGGACTGAACCATGCGCACGACCCGTGACCGGATCCGGCACGCCATCACGTTCGAGTTCGTCGGCCTTGCCCTCGTCACGCCGCTCGCGGCGTGGGCCTTTGGTGTGCCCGTGGCCGATATGGGCGTCGTCGGGGCCGGCGCCGCGACCCTCGCGACGATCTGGAACTACGTCTATAACCTGGGCTTCGATGCGGCCATGCAGCGCCTGACCGGCGGCACACGGAAGAGCGTTCCCGTCCGTGTCCTGCACGCCGTCCTGTTCGAGGCGGGGCTGCTGATCGTGCTGATGCCCCTCATCGCGTGGTATCTCGGAATCAGCCTCCAGCAGGCCTTCCTCATGGATGTGGCCTTCGCCGTTTTCTACATGGTCTACGCTTTCGTGTTCAATTGGGTCTACGACCGGGTGTTCCCGCTGCCCGCTTGGCAGGATGCCTCACGCGCCGGACCGGCCGCCTCCTGAGCGGCCGCCGCGAATTCTCCGCTTCCGCCGAACGGACCCCTGCGAGGGGTCCTCGCAGGGGCGCGCCTCACGCAACGCGAACGATGGTGTGTCTTTTTCGCCCTGCCGCCAGGGTCAGCGCATTGCTGCGCAGATCGTCCATGGTCGCGACGGCATTCTCGTCGCCGACGGCCTCGCCGTTCAGCTTGGCGCCTCCGCCCCTGATGAGGCGGCGCCCTTCGCTTTTCGACGAGGCGAGCCCCGCGCGATGAAGCAGGGCCGCGACGGGCACGCCCGCCTCCAGCTCCGCCCGGGGCAGGTCGATGCTTGGGAGCCCCTCGGGGGACGCGCCCTCCGCGAAGGTACGGCGAGCGGTCTCCTCTGCCGCCTGGGCCGCCTCGTCTCCATGGGCGAGCCGGGTCACCTCGGTGGCGAGGATCCGCTTCGCCTCGTTGATCTCCGAGCCCTGAAGTCTGCCGAGACGCAGCGCTTCTTCGAGCGGCAGCTCGGTGAAGAGGCGCAGGAAGCGCGCGACGTCGTCGTCCTCGGTATTGCGCCAGAACTGCCAGAACTCATAGGGACTCAGCCGGTCCGCGTTGAGCCAGACGGCGCCGCCGGCGGTCTTGCCCATCTTGGCACCGGACGAGGTGGTGAGAAGCGGCGTGGTGAGCCCGAAGAGCTGGCACTGGTCGATGCGCCGGGCGAGCTCGATGCCGTTGATGATGTTGCCCCACTGATCCGAGCCGCCCATCTGCAGCGCGCATCCGTGGCGGCGCGACAGCTCCAGGAAGTCGAAGGCCTGAAGCACCATGTAGTTGAACTCCAGCAGCGTCAGCGGCTGCTCGCGCTCGAGCCTCTGACGCACGCTGTCGAAGCTCAGCATCCGGTTGATCGTGAAATGGGTGCCGAAATCGCGCAGGAACGGCAGGTAGCGCAGCGGGTCGAGCCAGTCGGCATTATCCACCATCACGGCATCGGTCGGGCCATCACCGAACGTGAGGTAGCGCGAGAAGACCTGTTTCAGCCCAGCGATGTTCTTTGCGATCTGCTCATCGTCGAGCAGCGGACGGCTGGTGTCACGGAAGCTCGGATCGCCGATCCGCGTGGTTCCTCCCCCGATCAGGATGACGGGCTTGTGCCCCGTCCTCTGGAGCCAGCGCAGGGTCATGATCGGCAGCAGGTGGCCCGTATGCAGACTGTCCGCCGTGGCGTCGAAGCCGACATAGGCTGGGACGATGCCGGCCGAGAGCCTCCCATCGAGGCCTGCAAGATCGGTGCATTGATGGATGAAGCCGCGTTCCGTCAGCGTCTTCAGAAATTCGGATGTCGGGGTGCTCATATCTGTCTCCTAGAGCTTGGCGGGAGCCGCTGCCCGGAGACCTGATCACCATATGAAGATGCCGCCGGAGAGCGGCGGCATCGAACGTTTGGTCGCAACCGAACGGAGCCGCCCTATGGGGACGGCGTATAATAGTTCACGAAACTGGTGCGACCGGTGATCATGCCCCCAGATCTACCGGTTCGCACCGGCCGGGTCAATGCAAACCGAACGCGGCGGAACGGATGCCGCCACGCTCACCTTGCGTGATCCCCTTGCCGGAGCTGCGCGGAAGCGAGCCGGTCGAATGACGTGCAGGGGCGCGCAGGGGAATGTCATCGCCACACCCACCCACGTCCTCCCCGGCCTTGCACCGGTGATCCCGTTCCGGTCAAGCGCGTGCTCTTCGCAGGGGGATGCCCGGACGGGCCCGGCTCTGACTGTGGAAGGTGATGCGGAAGGAGGGTGCCTCCGTGGATGCCGAACGGGACGCCGCTCGCCCATTGACCCTTCACTCCCGTTGCGTGTTACCTCGTCCCCGGAGCCGGGCGCACTCGGCTCCGGGGCGTGAGAACCCATCCAGACCCTCTGGCTCGTCGCCATTCCCGTCTCCGTTTCGCTCAAGCACCGGCACGCGTCGACATCCGTTTTGGCCGCTTCGCGCCTGAGGACATGTTGATGGTCACGTCGGCGCGAAGGCGCCTCTTCAACGCCCCTTCATCGATCCCGACGCCTTCGCGAATGTCGGTGGCACGCCTCGTGTTGCCGTCAAGGCTGGCGTTGAAGAGGCGTGACGGATCTTCCAGCGATGCGCCCTTGGCGAAGGTAGGGGCGCCGTGATCCAGGCAGCGCACCGCCGACCGGGTCTCCTCCACATTCACCAGCACCGACAAGTAGCCACGTGTGTCCGACCTTCGACCGAAGAAGGACTGGCGACGTTTCAGGATCGCTGCCACGACCTCCTCTGCCAGGCAGTCTGCCTGCTTGGCCGCCTTCGGAGTGGTGGCAAGTCCCTCCAACGGTGCCATAACCGGTTCGTCATCAGCTCGGGTGAGGTGTGTGCTTGTCTTCGCATCGGGCTGTGCCAGAGCTGGCGATCGAGGCCGGCCGCCGGAGGGCTACGACCGCGCCCATTCTGTTCTGTCGTATCCCTCAACGAAGAGGCCGGTAACACGTCCCTCAGCATCCTCGATCGGCCGGTAGACGAAATCGATGATGTGCTCCTCGAGTGCGTCGCCCGGCTTGGGCCGGAACATGATCGGCATCATGCGGCCGACGAACGGCTTTCTGGTCTGGTACACATGCGACAGAAGTTCGTAGTAGCCTTGTCCCCTTAGCTCCGGGAGCGCTTGCCGGACCGGCAGTCCCACAAGCTCCCGGCTGCCGACGAGCCTGAAGTACGGGTCGTTGGCGGCGACAAAGGTAAATTCTGGGCCTTGCAGAACCGACCTGAACGCCCTGAAGGTAGGGATCGACATGACGCTGACCTCCTGTGAGTTCATGAGAAGGTCACGTGCGCGGCCAAGCTCCTCCGCCACCACAAGGGAGCTGATCTTGCGGGAGGCCGTGACCTCCCTGTGCTCATCAAGTGCCTCGATGGCAGCGTGGGCATCGCGCCGAAATCTTTCCTTCAGCGCCTCCGGCTCGCGGTCCCAGTCGCGCACGGCATCCTGCACGTCGTAGAATGCCTTGGCCACCGCTTCGACTTCATCCTTCGCCATGGGGGCCTCCGACCGTTCAAGCAGCGTCCAGCCTCTTGCGGAATGATTAAGCCCTACCCAAAATAGGTAGGTAGCCTGAGATGTGAATAGGATCTCGACAGAAGTTTGGGTTCGTCAATGGTCGTGCTTCCTGCCCTTAGTCTTCGCTGGGGCATTCTGTCGCGACCTCGTCGCACGATGCGTCCGCTGCGGTTGTTTCTCTGGAAAAGCAGCATTGTTCCAGCGTGACGATGGCTAACCGGGCGAGTATCCGGTGCTGCTCGGACACGTCTATGGAAGCCGGTTCCGATCGCCTGCCAAGGACGAGTTCCTGGCCCCCGCAATGGCTTGGGCGACTGCCTCCACCTCATCGTCAGTCATTGCTGGCCCTCTTGGTTCATGGCGCAAGTGGCACCCGTATTGCTTTGCCGAAAAGGCTCCCGCATAGAATGGTCCAGCTTGCGGCGGGAGCGGCGAAACGGTTTTTGCTCGGGATAACCGCAGTCGAACATCAGTGCCGTCTGGTAGACCATTCGCCCTAATCGACAGGTGAGGCAAAGTCGGCCAAGGAGATTCCTCCCTTGTATTGTCGGATGCCCAACCCGCAAAAATGAAATCGAGCAATTGCACAGTGTCTGTACAAGCAGGTGTTTGCCTTGACAAAGATCAAGTGGCAGCGCCCGGTTCTGCTTTGCAGGAAAGCGAAGCGCTCTACCGCTATGCGGTCGAGCTGAGTCAGCAGATCCCCTGGGTCTCGGACCCCGACGGCAACATTCTCCGCATCGGCCCCGGCTGGGCGCAACTGACAGACATATCCTATGAGCAGTTGCTCGGTACCGGCTGGATGAGGCTTGTCCACCCTGATGACGTGCCGCGCTACATCAAGACCCGGCGTGTAAGCTTGGCCACCGGGGAGCCCTTTCAGTGCGAGTACCGGCTCCAAGACACCGACGGCCACTATCGCTGGTATCGCACCCGTGCGGGCGCCCAGCGCGACGGGACCGGCGCCATTGTGCGCTGGTACGGCACGATCGAGGACATCCATGACCGAACGCTGGCCGAACTGGCCCACCGGGGGCACGCCCGAGTGCTGGAAATGGCCGCCGCCGGCCGGCCGCTCGGGCAGGTTCTGGAAGGGTTATGCCATCTTGCGGAGGATCAGTTGTCCGGCGCACGATGCTCCATTCTGCTCCTCGATCCGGATCAACGCACGCTCCGGCATGGAGCTGCTCCCAATCTCCCCGCCACCTATAATGCCGCCCTCGAGGGACTGATCATCGGACCGGCAGTCGGGTCATGCGGGACCGCGGCCCACGAGCGGCGGGCGATCATCGCGAGCGACATCGCCTCCGATCCCTTGTGGGAGAACTGGCGGGATCTTGCGCTGTCCCATGGCCTGCGCGCCTGCTGGTCCAGGCCCGTGCTGGCGCGCTCCGGTGACGTCCTGGGCACCTTCGCCTTCTACTACGGCGAGCCACGCACCCCCACTTCGAGCGAGATGGCGCGCATTGATACCGTGCTGCACTTCGCGGCGCTGGTCATCGAGCGCCAGCGGAAGGAAATGGAACTGCGCGAGAGCGAGGAACACTATCGCCATTCCGTCGAACTGAACCCGCAAATTCCCTGGGCGGCCGATCCCCAGGGCAACATCGTCGAGGCCTCCCCCCGGTGGTTTGGGGTGACGGGAATGCCCATCGAAGAGGCCCTTGGTAGCGGCTGGATCCGGGTCATCCATCCCGATGACGTGCCCCCAACGCAGCAGCGGTGGTCACATTCATTATCGACAGGCGAAGCTTTTGATACGGATTACCGGGTGCGTACGGCCGATGGAAGCTACCGTTGGTTTCGCGCCCGTGCGGCCGCCCGGCGCCACGCCAGCGGTGCGATCATCCGGTGGTACGGCACGCTGGAGGACATCCACGACAGGAGGGTAGCGGAGGCGCGCCTGCATTGGGCTGCCCACCATGACGACCTGACGGGGCTGCCCAACCGGAGGATGCTTCACGCGCGCCTCAAAGCGGCGGTCGACGCCGCCGCCCACACGCAGGCGATTGTTGGCTTGCTGTTCATCGATGTCGATTACCTCAAGCAGGTCAACGACAGATTCGGCCATGATGCCGGTGACGCGCTGTTGCAGGAGGTCGCCAGGCGGCTGTGCAGCACCACTCGGCCAGCCGACACGGTGGCCCGCGTAGGCGGCGATGAGTTCGCCGTAGTCCTGGCCGAGGTCGAGGGCGAGGCCGAGGTCGCCGCAATGGCCGAGGCCATCCTGGCCAAGATGCGAGAGCCGCTCCGGCGCGGCGGCAAGTCCCTCGACTGCCGCGTCAGCATCGGCGGGGCCATCTGTGCCGGGTCAGGCCCAGGCATGAGGGAAGTCCTGAAACAGGCGGATCTTGCACTGTATCATGCAAAGGCCGACCGACGCGGTGAGTTCAAGCTGTTCACCCCGGCCATGCGGGAGGAAACACGGAGGACCCAGTCGGCGTTCGGGATTGCCCGCAAGGCGGTCACGTTCGGGTGGATCGAGCCATTCTACCAGCCCAAGATGGCGCCCGCCTCCGGTCAAATCGGGGGCTTCGAGGCCCTCCTGCGATGGCATCACCCCCGCAGGGGAGTCCAATCTCCTGCAACGATTGCGCCCGCGTTCGATGATCCAGATCTCGGCATTGTCATCGGGGAGCGCATGCGCTTCTGCATCCTCCGGGATGTGCGTGGCTGGCTCGATGCCGGCCTCGAGTTCGGCCGGATCGCGATCAACACCTCCGCCGTCGAATTTCGCCGAGACGACTATGCCGAACGGGTGCTCGAGGAACTCGGCTGGGCAAGGATCCCGACGAGTTGTGTCGAGGTGGAGGTGACCGAAAGCGTGTTTCTTGGCTCCGGGGCCGAGGTCGTGGAGCGGGCGCTGCGGACCCTGAGTGCCGCCGGCGTGACCATTGCCCTCGATGATTTCGGCACCGGCTATGCCTCGCTGACGCATCTGAAACGGTTTCCCGTGGACGTGATCAAGATCGACCAATCGTTCGTGAGCAACCTGACAGAGGACGCGGGCGATTCAGCCATCGTCAGGGGCGTTCTAGGCCTGGCTGGCAGCCTCGGCATCGAAGTGGTTGCCGAAGGGGTCGAGACCGCCGCCCAAGCGTCGCTCCTCCAGGAATACGGCTGTCGCTTGGTGCAGGGGTATCACCTCGGACGCCCAATGCCCGCCGCCGAT
Source organism: Microvirga makkahensis (assembly GCF_009830105.1). Taxonomy (GTDB): domain Bacteria; phylum Pseudomonadota; class Alphaproteobacteria; order Rhizobiales; family Beijerinckiaceae; genus Microvirga; species Microvirga makkahensis. The sequence continues at coordinate 20,234 of NZ_WURB01000027.1, read as the reverse complement.
GTTCCACGGTTCATCATGTCGTCGAAATAGTTTCACTCTTAGGAGGGCGCTTTATGCCATTCAGCCGGGCGCATCCTGCGGAAAAGTGGACCCGGTTTTCCGCATTTCACGACCCGCTCTTCATAGAGTGGAGCATCGGACTCGATCCCAGAAGTGGGCCCGCATTGGGGGCGATACCTAGGTCTCCTCGTGGCACATCTCGGACCTTGGTCAGCTTATGGGCGTGAAGCAGACGCTCCAAAGGGCAGGGTCCCTTGCCTAGCTCTATTCTGACCTCCGGTATCGTCTGTGTCCCCCCAACACCGCTTGAGCTCCTGCGTGGTCAAGCGTTGGCTGAGGCTTGTCCGATTTCGGCGGCTATGCCGCGCAGCATCTGCTCGAAGGCACCAGCCGGCTGGCCACCGGAGATCAACCATGTTTCGTTGATGACGATGGCCGGAACCGAGCGGATGCCACGGGAGATCCATTCCCGCTCGGCATCGCGGACCGCCTCGGCATAGCGCCCCGATGCCAGCACCTCGCGCGCCTCATTCCCATCGAGCCCGGCCGCGACCGCCGCATCGACCAGCACCTCATGGTCCGACACGTTCGCGCCATCCGTGAAGTTCGCCTTGAACAGGGAGTGCTTCAACTCCCGCTGGCACCCTACGGTCCCCGCCCAGTGCAGCAGGCGGTGGGCGTCAAACGTGTTGTAGATCCGGCTCTCCTCCGTCATGTTGAAGGTGAAGCCAATCTCGGCCCCGCGCGATCGGATCATCGCGCGACTGGCGGCCGATTGCTCTGCCGTGGAGCCGTACTTCTCCGCGATATGCTCCACGAGGTTCTGCCCGGCTGCGGGCATTCCCGGATTGAGTTCGAACGGGTGGAAGGTGATGTCAGCCTCCACCGCGTCCGCAGCATCGGCAAGCGCCTGCTCAAGCCCGCGCAGGCCAATGACGCACCATGGGCAGGCAACGTCGGAAACGAAGTCGATCTTCAGGTGCTGGGTCATGTCGCTGCTCGTTGATGTTCGCGGAAATGGTGAGTCGCAGGAATGCTGAGCTACCACAGTGTCGAGACGTCCAGGCGAACAAAACCGGCATTCGGCAGCAAGGACCGCCAGCCATTTAGGTTTCCGCCGCGCAACTCAACCAGGCTGGATCAGCAACGTCACGGCTTGACCGCCGCCAAGGCAACTGGTTCGGCCTACGGATTCTGGATCACTCCTTCAGGGATCATCGGACACGAGGACGCTACATTCCAACTGCATAGGATCCGCATCACGATGCGCGGCTTGCAGCGCTGCGAGTTCGTTCCCCCGGGCGACGGTAAACCTCTCATCTGAGTATGTTTCATTTTCCCGGACTCCGGTCCAGGTCCAGAGTGCCAATGGGTCGTTCGCCCGTTCGCCGAGGGAGAATGAGTGACCTCACGGCCACGAGGACCGCCAGAAGCGGTGCGAGCCCGAGGAGCGGGCCCATGTCACGGAAGGCCGTGCCATAGCCGAACCAGCCGACCCAGGGCTGGCTGGCCAGCGGGGACAGGAACTGCCCCAGAAGGATGCTGGCCGTCAGCCCGCCTGCGACACCCCCGCGTACCGACGGTGGGGCAAGCGTCATGGCTCCCGCCATGAGATCCGGCATGATGCAGCCCATGCCCGCACCCGTGGCGACCAGTCCGGTCAGGACGAAGGCATGGGACGCCGCGGCCGCAATGATGCCATAGCCCACGGCCATGAGACCGAAGCCGAGAGCGAACCCTCCGAGGATCCCGATCCGGCCTCGGAGATAGCCATAGCCCAGCGAGGCAGCCGCGAACGCAAGATTGAACGCGCCGAGCGTTACCCCCACGACACTTGGCGAGCTTCCTGCTCGAGTCGGGAGTGTTCGGTCGTCGGGGACTGTACGTGTTTCTCTTGATCGCGGTACGGGGCAGGCGGCAACCCATCCCGACGTTCCAGCAGTGCTCTCATTCGCGGTCCACAGCTCTTGGGATCCGGTGGCGACCAGCGGCTTGATCAGTGGGCCATGCTGCTGAGGGCTTCCCGGCATGCCCGCTCGCAACGGCGGCAGGACTCCGCGCAGATGCGGCAATGCTCGTGCATGCCGGCATGGCGCTCACACTCCTCGCCGCAAAGGCGGCAGGCGACAGCGCAGGCCTCCAGCATGCGGCGGATGACCTCCTCGTTCGAGCCGGTCCGGCGAGTGGCTATAGATCCGGTGGCGGCGCAAACGTCAGCACAGTCGAGGTTCAGCCTGATGCACTGGGTGAGTTGGTTCACCATGTCTTCGCCAAGGCAGGCGTCGGCGCAGGATGTGCAGGCCTGAGCGCAGGAATAGCACTCCTCGATGCAACGGATGAGAGCATCGTTGGTGTTGCCCTTCACGTGCGGGTGCGTGCTGATCATCTGCTGTGCATGCATGGTCGCTCTCCTTGAGTTGCGAGTGTTCCGTTCGCGGCTTGGGCTCTGTCGGGAGCCGTTGGCTGCGTGTGAGCCGCTGCCCCAGATGGCGACTGCGGCGGCTCCGGCGAGGGCACCGGCGAGGGCGCCCAGGAGCACCTTGGTTGGAAAGCCGTCACGGCTCGGCATGAGGGATGACGGGCGGCGCCAGGGCCGGCTCATGGCTTTGCTCCCCCGGAGGATTGCTCCTCCTGGTTTGGTGAGAGTGCGTCACTGCTTCGGTTCGACCGCACCGAGCGCGAGGCGCGTGGTGCCGTCGCCAGGGCAACATACAGGGGGAGGGTATTGTTCCTGACCCTGGTCCCGGGTTGGCGCGTTAACGGACAAAGAGGTGCCACTGCATCATGTCCGGACCGGAGGAGAGCCACGGCGGTGTCGCCGTCGATCACAGGCGTCAGCTTCCACGCCTGCGTCGCATCGAGGGACAGGTGCGCGGTCTTCAGCAGATGATTGAGGGGAGCCGCTACTGCGGCGATGTGGTGAACCAGATCAACGCTGCGGTTGCCGCGCTGCGCCGCGTTCAGGTCGACATGCTGCGGGATCACCTGAAGGCGTGTGTCGAGGCGAGCCTGTCCGCTGATCTGCCCGAGGACGAGCGTCAGCGCCTAGCGCGCGAGGTCATGCGCCTCATGGACGTTCTTCGGCGGAATGCCTGAGGTCCGCTCCTGCCGGCTGAGCCTGCGCCCGAGAGCTTTGGTGAATGGCGCTCCCGTGACGCCGTGCGCCACGACCGATCCGCAGATCACGAGGCTCACTGCGTGCCAGATCACCGGCTCCCCTGTTCGATGCTCCATCAGCGAGGCATAGTAGATCGCAGCCACGGCGATGGGCCCAAACCAGCCCACGAACAGGGCTTCGGACGTGGTGCGAATGTCCCGAAGGAGCGGGCGCAGGAGAAAAACCACGGGAGGGCGGCGTAGGAGAAGAACGGCGGCAACAAGCAGCAGCCCGCTCCAGCCCAGTTCGAACCATCCTCGCCACGGAAGAACTGTTCCCAGCAGGATGAAGATCGGGATGGCAAAGAAGCGGTTCACCGCCTCCTGCCCATGCTCTTCGTTCTCCCGGTCTGATTGGCTGATGACCTGTGTGAACGTAGCGCCGGCGGCGAAGACGAGCAGCACCTCGTCGCTCTTGATCAGCCGCCCCGCGCCCACGGCAAGCAGAGCAAGCGCCACCGTGTAGACCAAGCGCCATTCGCTCGTGATCGCATCGCGCCGCTCGGCCAGCTGCAAGAGCTTGGCCGCGACGTAGCCGAGCGCGAGGCCAGCAAGTGTGGCCACACCGACATCCCACAGCAGCGACTTCGTTAACCAGTGGGAGAGGGCCTCTCTGGTCGGGAGAGTAAGCAGGAGGAAGGGCAGAAAGACAAAGACATAGCCCAACCCGTCATTGGCCCCCGACTCGAAGGAGATGGCGTGGCGGACGGGCTTGGGGATGTTCTCCTCCGCCAGCTCGCCGGCGACGATTGGGCTTGCGGCCACAGGATCGGTAGGAGTGATGATGGCGCCAATCAGGGCGGCCATCCAGAACGGCACCCCAAGGAAGAGGAAAACCAAGGTCGTGCTGATCGCCCACATCAGAACCATGCCGAGGCTGATCAGCACCAGCATCTCACGCCAGTTGCGGCGCGGATAGGAGCGAGGAATGCGCAGCGCCACGCCCAAAAGCCCGATGCCCAGCGTCAGGCGGGCGGCTCTCTCCATGAGGGAAGGACGGTCGCCCAGCACCTCGGGATCGATGAGATTGAAAACCGCGGGGCCGACGAGTACCCCGACGACGAGAGCCAGCAGGGTCGGGGGAAGAGGGCTGCGGGACAGCCACTTGGAGCCAAGCCCGAGGATCAGGATCGCTCCCCCGAGGAGAGCAACGACAGTGTTGAAGTTGTTCATCAGGAGAGCCGAGCGGCGGTGCTGGCCTGCATGTTGGGATAGGTCGTGATCGTCGGCTGGATGCGCATGGTGTTCTTCCTCGGGAGCGGAAGCAGGAGCCTACTGACGAGCTTAACCTGTGCAGCCTGGGCGATGTTCCGAAGGAAGCCCAAACCCGAGTGGCTGTCATCCCCAACACGGAACCGGTGGCAGGCTCAATGCAAGAGCCCGCCGCATGTGACTGCGGCGGGCTCTTGCGTCCATCGAGGCAGGCTGTTGGGGTGTAACCACTCCAATTATGGTTCCACGCTCAGGCTGTAACAAGAGGCGAAGCTCCCCTCATCTTCGCCTCTAAGTCATTGAAATTCTTAACCCGGCCATTTTGGCTTGCGGATTCAGACTGCCGCAAATCGGGCCAATGCTTTTCCTCAATTCAGGGGCAATCATCGTGTCGGACGCCCTCTCCAGGCATGAAAGAGCCCGGCTACAGCGAGGTAACCGGGCTCTGCTGCGCACTGATGGGAAGTCATGAAGTTTCAGTATTTTCTGAAAAATGTGCTTCGCATTGATCCGAGTCAAGCCACATGCCGATCTCAGTCACTGGCCGCGGTGGGACTTACGGGCCGTTTGGTGCTTCCTTGGGGACGGCTGGCCCTCCTCCCGGCATGGCTCAGCTCCGGTGCTCACGCACCAGGTCGGCGATGCGATTCAGATGGCGGTCGTGGATCCCGAACCCTTTCAGGCCATGGATCGTGTCGAAGAGGTAGTCCTGACAGGAGCCGAGCGCCCCACACGCGGTTGCGACCACCCGGGCCGTGTCAGCCTCCGAGGCCGGACGCACATAGTTCGGGGCCGCATGGTTGATGGTGAAGGCAATGCCGTACGTGCCCTCCGGCAGGTCAGGTCCATGCAGCTTGACCCAGCGCGGGATGTAGGAGCCCATCACCATCTCGCGCCGCCAGACCAGTTCGAGCTCGGCCTCTGCCTCGGAACGCGCGACGCGAAAGGCGACACCGCGGCAGGAGCCGCCGCAGTCGAGCCCGAGGACCAACCCAGGATTCTCCGGAGTCCCGCGTCCGATGGGAGTGGACAGGCAGAACTGCCGGTGCCAGCCCCGGATCAGCACGGGCCGGCGCTCCACGTAGTGAAACGCCGGGTTCCAGATCAGCGAGCCATAGCCGAACAGCCAGACATCGCCCGGAACAGGCTGCGCGGCGAGGGTTGCCTTGAGGGATGCGCGCCGCTCCTCGTCGCTCAGCACGGGCAGGTCGATTCCCGAGCGGGCGACCAGTTCATGCACGAACCCGTCCCGGAGGGCTTCACGGGTCAGGCCGTGGGCTCGCTTCGTCGCGCTCGATCCTTCCATTCCGATCTCCAGTAGGCTTGGCCTTGGGTCCGTCGGCCTGCTCAAGGCCGCCGGACGATATGTAAGTCCTGGAGGGGCGGCATGGTCATGCTGGCGGCACAGGGCAGCGTCACCCATAACGCGCTTCATCCTGGTCCGGGTGATGTTCAGGCATGCCGTAGGCGTCAGCGATGATCTCGGTCGAGCGAAGAATGGCGGCAGGCGAATGCCCGAGGTTCAGCAACATGAGCTCGTCTGCCCCCAGGCGCCGCTGCCAGGCGTTCAATTGCTCCACGACCTGCGCTCCGGTCCCGCTCATGATCTTGGCGTTCCACATCTCGATCATTTCGCGTTCGGACGGCGAGTAGGGATAGGTCTCGGCCTCTTCCGGGGTGGGGACGACAAAGGACCTGCGCTGGGACATACGCATCATGGCATGGGAGTAGGCCCATGCCTGGCGCCTCGCCTCGCGCTCGTCGTCCGCGGCAAGGACGCCAAAGCTGGTTATGGCATAGGGCCGGTCGAGCACGGCCGAGGGCCTGAACTTCTGGCGATAGAGGATAAGGGCGAGCTCGACGTTCTCGTCCGCGAGGTGTGCCGCGAAGGCAAACGGCAATCCAAGATGCGCGGCAAGCTGCGCCGAGTAGCCGGAGGATCCCAGGAGCCATACCGGGGGGCGCTCGAACGAGCGCGGGACGCCATTTTCCCTGTCCTGCCTCGGGCCGGGAACGGCGTACACGCCGTCGCCGTAAGGATGGCCGCCAGGGAAGTCGTCATCCAGGAAGCCGATCAGCTCCGTGACCTGGTTCGGAAAATCCTCCGCGCCGATCTGCCCGCGCCGCAGGGCGGCCGCGGTCGTCATGTCCGTGCCCGGCGCCCGGCCGAGGCCCAGATCGATGCGCCCCGGCGCAAGCGACGCCAAGAGCCCGAACTGCTCCGCAACGACCAGGGGCGGGAAGTTCGGCAGCATCATGCCTCCCGAACCCAGGCGGATCGACCTCGTCTCACCGACAAGGCGGGCGAGCAGAAGCGCCGGTGACGGGGTCGTGACGCTGGGCATGGCGTGATGCTCGGCGATCCAATAGCGCGTGAACCCCCGCCGATCAGCCAGACGCGCCAAATCGATGCTGGCGGACAGGGCCTCACGTGCCGTAACGCCCTTGCCGGCCATGGCAAAGTCGAGAATGGACACGGGCGCCGGCGCATTTCCATGTCGCGTTCCAAAGATCGATGCAGTCACTTCAACGCTCCCGAATGTCGGCTGTCTGGTGTCGTGTGCGCCGGGCAGGGACATCCGGCGGGTTGAACCCGTTTCAAAACGTCAAGGGGCGCCCACCCCAGTTGGAGTGGGCGCTGATGATCAGAACTTCAGCGTTTCACCGTCGGCGGGGATCCGGACACGGTCTTGGATGCCGTTCTGATGGACATAGTCCCGCAGTTGCTCGCGGCTCAACGTCATATGGTTGATCGCATCCATATGCACGGCGACGATGGTGGCGTTCGGCGCGGCCTTGTACGCGCGGAGCACGTCGTCCTTGCTCATGATGATCGATCCGGCGTAGCCAACCAGCCGGGCTTCGCCGGCGTTCAGGATGACCACGTCGGGCTTGAACTTGGCCAGGCTCTGATCGACCTCGCTGCGCCACACGGTATCGCCGACGAGGTAGACGGTTGGCGAACCCGACGCCTGAAAGACGATGCCCATGGCCGTGCCAAGGAACCCCGCCAAGGGGCCGTTGGCATACATCTCGTCCGTGCCGTGCTGTCCGCCCGTCCGTGTCAGGCGCACGCCTTCGAAAACGGTGTTCTCGCCCATGACGCGAACATCGGTGAAGCCCTGCCCACGAATGATCTTGGCGTCGGCTTCGTTCTGCGCGAACAAGGTGATGGCCTTGGGGACGAACTGATGCTCGCCACCGTCCCAGTGATCGAGGTGGGTATGGGTCACGATCACCGCATCCACGCCCTTCATGACGTCCTCGGCGGGCATCGGAAGCTCGACCAGCGGGTTGCGCCGATCACTGCGGAATGTTCCCTCGAAGCCCGGATAGGCGCCCTTCTTCGCCAGCAGAGGATCGACAAGGAAGGTCTTGCCTGCGTAGTCGATCTTCGTGGTGGCGTTGCGGATGTGCTGCATCTGCACCGACGCCGTGCCGGGCGTCGCGGTGGCCTGGGGGGATGCCAGTGCCGGTAGGCCCGCCGCTCCGAGGGCAAGGGAAATCGCGATGGCACGTATGGCCGTCATTGGCTGCATGTTGCTGCTCCAGATACGAAGTTGATGGCCGGCAGCATTACGGTTGCGCCATGTCTTCGAACAGTGGCCTGAGTGCCAACTGACGATACTTTTGGGCCACAACGCATAGCGGCTGAAAGGACTCGCTCCGGCGGAACGGCACGCCGATCCCCGCCATCTGTCTTGGGCCGACTGTGGAGGAGGCCGATGCAAGGCGGCACACAGGCAGGGGGTGGCCGGGGAGAGCCGCCCAGTTATTACGACAGAGGTGACGTTGACCCAAATGACGACAGTCGCTAGTTCTGGGCCAACAATCATATGCCCTGTGAGCGTCATGTCCCCGATGCGTGTTGCCGTTCTGGTCTTCGACGGCGCGAGTCTTTTCCATCTGACGGTGCCCGGACTGGTTCTGGGCACGAGCCCGGCCTCTCCTGGTGAGCCGTTTTACGATGTCCGCTACTGCGCCGTGACGCCGGGCATGGTCCGCACCGATACGGGGCTTGAGGTCCGGGTGCCGGACGGCCTCGATGCCCTGGCGAAGGCCGATATGATCATCGTGCCGGCATGGGAAGATCCCGAGGCGCGGGCGCCGGAGGCTTTGACAGAAGCCCTGCGCGAGGCCCATTCCCGCGGGAAACTCATCGTCGGCCTATGCCTCGGGGCGTTCGTGCTGGGGGATGCCGGTCTGCTGGATGGCCGGCAGGCGACAACCCATTGGGTGGCGCGCGAGGCCTTCGCGCGCCGCTTCCCCACGGCGAACTTCCGCCCGGACGTGCTCTATGTCGAGGACGGCAACATCGTCACTTCGGCCGGAACCGTCGCTGCCATCGATTGCTGCCTGAACCTGGTCAGGGAGCGCCATGGTGCCGATGTGGCCAATCGCACGGCCAGAATGCTGGTCACGCCACCGCACAGGCAGGGCGGGCAGGCGCAGTACATCGAGAAGCCGGTCCCGCAGTTCCCGTGCGAGAGCCGGTTGCCCGGCGTCCTGGAGTGGGCGCTGGAGCACCTGTCGGAGCCCCTGACCGTGGATACCCTGGCGGACGTCGCCCACATGAGCCGCCGCACGTTCACAAGGCGCTTTCGGGAGACCACAGGTACGACCTTGACCAAGTGGCTGAACGCCCAACGGGTCAGCAGGGCCCAGCAGTTGCTTGAGACCACCGACCTGCCTGTCGAACACATCGTCCATGAAGTCGGCTTCGGCACGCCTTTGTCGATGCGCCAGCAATTCGCCGAGCAACTGGGCACGTCTCCGTCCGACTACAGACGCACGTTCTGCAACACCCGGCGCGCGAGCTTGTGACCGGGTGCGCTACCCGTCCCGTGCCTCGAAGGTGTTGAAGCGCTGGCGGTACTCGCTGGGCGTCAGCCCGACGACCCTGGCAAACACCTTCCGAAAGGCGCCCGGATCGGTGTACCCGGCCTGCCAAGCGATCTGCTCCACGGACAGTCCGCTGAACTGCAACAGTTCGCAGGCTTTGCTGACACGAAGCCTCTGGCCGTATTCCGACGTCGTCATGCCCGTCGCCTTGCGGAACCGGCGCAGGAAAGTCCGTCTTTCGAGCCCGGCCTCGGCGGCAAGCGCCTCAAGGGAGATGTCCTTGGCTTCCGTCGCCTGAAGCCAGCGCTGTACCTTGAGCACCGCGGCATCGCCATGCGCCAGGCGTGGGGAAAAGAAGCTGTAGTAGCGCTGTTCCCGCCCTGGCGGGTCGACCAGCAGGAACTTTGCCGTTTGCGCCATGACCTCCGCCCCGCGGAACCGGTCGAGCAGCTTGAGGCACAGGTCCGTCCAAGCCATCAGCCCCCCGGCGCAAAGGATCTCGCCGCCATCGATGAGGAGCCGGTCCACGTCGACCCAGACCTTGGGGAAACGAGCCCGGAACAGGTCCTCGTGCATCCAGTGCGTCGTGGCCGAGCGGCCGTCGAGAAGGCCCGTTTCGCCGAGCAGGAAGGCGCCCGCGCACACCGAGGCCAGGACGGTGCCGGATGCATGGTGCTCACGCAGCCATTCGACAAAAGGGGCGGCGATCTCTGGGGAGGCCGGGCCCTCAAGGGTGGGAGGCAGGATCAACACGTCCGGTCTTCCTCTGGTGGAGGGCATCGTGTCGAAGGTCCGGACCGGAATTTTGCTGCCTTCGTCCAGCTTCCAGTGACTGACCCTGATCAGGATCGAGGGCTGCCTTTCGTCGGGAGCCATGAAGCGGTTCGATGCGGTGAACAGGTCCGTCATGCCCAGCACGGCCGAGAGCTGGGCCCCCGGATAGGTCACGATGCCGACTTCCACCGTCCGTTCGTTGTCGATTGTCACTATCGCCCCGCATTATGTCGATATCGCCAATGGGCATAGCTCCAAGCCCCACCTAATGTCCAGCCATTCAGATGCCATGAGGCAAACGAAAGGTAGAAACATGAGCAAGCGTGCAGTGATCGTCGTCGACCTCCAGAACGACTACTTTCCCGGGGGCAAGTATTCCCTCGCCAATATCGAACAGGCGGCGGCGAACGCGGCCAAGGTGATCGCGGCGGCACGGGACGAGGGGGATGAGGTGATCCATGTCCAGCATGTGTTCCTCGATCCGCAGGCGCCCTTCTTCCTTCCCGAAACCGAGGGCGTGAAGATCAATCCGGCCGTTGCACCCCGCGATGGCGAGACGCTGGTCGTCAAGAACTATCCGAACTCCTTCCTCAAGACTGACCTGAAGGACAAGCTGGACGCCAAGGGGATTGAGGAGGTCACGGTTGTCGGCGCCATGAGCCACATGTGCATCGACGCCACCGTGCGGGCTGCCAGCGACTTCGGCTACAAGACGACAGTGGTGCAGGATGCCTGCGCGACGCGCGATCTTGAGTTCGGCGGCGTGACGGTGCCGGCGGCCCAGGTGCATGCCACCCTGATGTCGTCGCTGGGCTTCGCCTACGCGACGATCACCGACACCGAGACGTACACCCAACGGTAAAACGCGGGGATCCACGACTGGACCCGGGCGGGGGCATCGCTCCCGCCCGGGTATTCGCTCCGTCGTATGGGGACACTCCCTATAGGCTAAAGACGCCAGTCCTGCCGGGCTGTCTTGACTGAGGCGTTCAACGTTTTTGTCAGCATCCTCTCGGCTGTCCGCCTTCCTTGGGTCCACCCCGATCCGGTCGGGCCGCGCATGCTGCCCATCTGCATCACCTGACCGCGATCATCGAATGGAAAGCTGCCGTCAGCGCTTCCGCTTAAGATCGCCAGACGGCCTATCGGCCATTCTCTGATCTCGACTCTTTCGTGACACGATCTGTAAAGGAATGGCACATGCTCACCATTGACCCGAAACAATCCCTTCTTCTCGTCGTCGACGTCCAGGCGCGGCTCATGCCAGTACTTCGACGCCTGCCGCGAGGATGGGTTCCTCGACCGCGTCCCTGCCGACGGGCATATCGTTGTTGTCGGGTGCGAGGCCCATATCTGCGTCCAGCAGACCGTGCTCGGGCTCCTTGAGGCCTCCCGCAAAACCTATGTGGTGCGCGATGCCGTAGGTTCTCGCCATCCGGAGAGCAAAGAGGCGGCTGTCCGGCGCATGGAACGCCACGGCGCCGAGATTGTCACGACCGAGATGGTGATCTTCGAGTGGCTGCAAATCGCGGAGCATTCGCGCTTCAGGCAGGCACTCGCCTTGATCAAATGGCATCCTGCCGACTTTCGATCGCAGCCTGGTGGCGTCGATTGGATGGTTGCCAGCCGGCGGGATCACGCCCAATGGAAAGCCCTTGGGCGCCTACGGGCATTCACCAGCGAGAGAGCCGCACCTCGCTCGGCCCGCGTCATTTCTGGAAGTAGCCTGCGCGGACGACAGCGCCGATGGGGATGTTGATGATCCCACTCGCCGCGATCACGGTCAGATCGTTGAAGTCGCGTGATGGAGTGATCTCGACGATGTCCATGCCGACAATGCGGCCCTTGGTGGCAAGTCCTTGGATCAGCGTGCGGTTGAGGCGGTCGAAGATCTCGAAGCAGCCAGCAATGGCCCTGCAAAGCGCAAGCGGTCTCCTCGGTCATCTAAAGGCTGAGCATCGCTCCTGTCAGCGTGGCTCGACTTCGAAACTCAGGAAGGTTGGATCGAACTCGGCGAGCTCTTGCAGACGTTCCCAGTCGTCGATGACCAGCGTTTCACCACGCCAGGTAATCAATCTTTCCTTGCGCAGGTCCTGGACGACCCGGTTCACGTGAACGGTCGAGAGTCCAAGGGCGTCCCCCAGTTCCGCCTGGGTCAGGGGAAGCTTGAAGCTGTCATCCTCTGTCAGTCCGACAGCCCGCAGGCGCAGGAACATCTCGCAGAGAAGGTGAGCGGCGTGCTCAAGGGCCGAGCGCCTCCCCATGGCCACGATCCACTGACGGTGAATCGCGGCATCAACAGCAATGTTCACCCCAAGCAGCCGGGTCAGATGGGGGTGGTTTTCGGAGATCTCGCGGAGGGTCTCGTGGGGGACAAAGCCGACCGAGCAGGGCGTGATCGCCAGGACGGCATGGTCCATCTTCTTGACCAGGAAGCTGTGCAAATCGACGAAGTCGCCGGGCACATGAAGGCCTGTGATCTGGCGCTTGCCGTTTCTGAGAAGGCTGTAGCGCGCGGCAAAGCCCTCCAGCAGAACAGTGCTCTCGGTGGGGCGGTCCCCCTCCCGGATGATGTCCTCACCTTTGCTCACCACTCGTGCCCTGACGACGGCACCCTCCAGGAACTGTTTTTCCTCATCTGAGAGGCGATCAAAGTTCTCAAGTTTGCGGATCAGGCGGGTGTTCAGGATGGGCCTCCCTCGGTGCAGCCTCCCCGCTCTCTTGGCGGTGTTTTCGCCCGTGCGCGGAAGCATAGTCTAGCTGGTGCGGAAAGGCCAGCAGGGCTCAATGCGAACCCCTGCACAAACTGAAACCTTGAGTATCAACGACAATCATGCTGCGCAGGGATCATGATCGCCGCGCGGGCTGCGCATTCTCCAGGACAAGGTCACCGGTTGCAGGAAGGCTGATGGTGCAGTGGAGCCCATCTGGCGTGAACTCCAGGTTCGCTTCACCGCCAAGGTCATAGGCGAGGATCCGCTCGATCAGCTCCGTCCCGAAGCCGCGCCGCGTCGGCTTCTCGCCGGAAAGCCTCACTCCCGTCTCGGTCCAGCGGAGCACAAGACGGGGCTGCTCCGGCGACTCCTCGATGGTCCATTCTACCTCTATGCGGCCCTGCTCAGCGGAGAGAGCGCCATACTTCACCGCATTGGTCGCCAGCTCGTGGATCGCAAGCGCCACCGTCTCAGCCGCTTTCGCCTGGAGGCGGACATTTGGACCCTTGATGTGCCTGACCCGCTCGCCTTCCTGAGCCGCGACCGACAGGAGTGTATCCGCGACCAGCGTGGTCAGTTCGAGCCCCGCATCAGGGGTTCTTGTGACCGCCGCCTGCACCCGGGCAAAGGCATCGATGCGCCCCTCCAGGTGCATGGCGTAATCTTCCACGCTCTCGCTGGTCTGTACCGTCCGGCGGGCGATGGAGCGCACCACCGCCAGCGTGTTCCTCACCCGATGCTGGAGTTCGGCCAGGAGTAGCTTGGCGTGGCGCTCGCTCTCGCGCAGCCGCTCCTCGGCCTGTATGCGCTCGGTGACATCCTGTCCGATCTTGAGAAAGCCCCGAAGCTCACCATTGCTCTCGCGAAGAGCCCTGACGACGCCTTCGATGAAGACCCGCGAGCCATCCTTGTGCAGATGCCAGCGCACGTTGGGAGCAAAACCCTCCCTTCGCGCCGTCTCGATCTCTTTCCTGTCCTCGCCTGCTTCCCGATCTTCGGGCGTAAACAGGATGGCGGAATACTGGCCCTTGATCTCGTCCGCCGTCCACCCGAACACGGCTTGAGCACCGGGCGTCCATTCGGTGATCCGATCCTCCGCGTCGGTCAGGACGATTGCGTAGTCGAGGGTATTCTCGACGATGAGCCGGAAGCTCTCCTCCTGGCGGTGCAGCGTCCGCACCTTGTGCAGACGGTCGATTACCGGCCCGAGAAGGGTGGCGTAGGTGCGCAGGAACTCGGTGTCCTCCTCACTGAAGGCGCGTGGCTTGGTGTCATCCACCTGCAACAGCCCAAAGGCTTGCCCGCCGGGCACGAAGATCGGCACATTCGCCAACGCGACCACGCCCGCCTCCTTCATGAACTCGGGAACTTCGAAGCGCTCCTCCTTGGCGATGTCCTGCGTGATGACGGGCTTGCCCTCGTTGATCGAATACGTCTCGGAGGAGCGCTCGCTCATCGGCAGCCGCAGGTGCCCGACGATATCGAGCTTCCAGCCGACGCCGGCCCGCACGAACAGGCACTGGCCGTCCTCCTGAATCTCCAGGATCTTGGCCCGGCCAGTCCCAAGCGCCTCGGCCACAAGGCGGCAGGCTTCGGTGAGGACCGCGTCAAGGTCACCGCTGCGCAGCGCGAACTCGCCGAAATCGGCCAGCACCTTCTGGCGCCGCATCATCTGCTCGCTATCGACCATCACGTCTCCCTACGGTGGTATCTGCCGAGGGGCAAGGGGTTCCCCTGACATGTGCCTGTGCCCCCGTTGCTTGTCCTGGATGCCCACACAAACGCCCAAGCAGCCGGAAAGTCACAGGCGCCGGCGATCAGGCCTCATCGCCGTCGAGGTGGCGGCCCTCAGGGTTGAGATGTAGGTGGTTGGGGTTGACCATGGTGACTCGTCGGAGCGCCTCCAGGTTCAGGCTGGTGACGGGCTCGCGCATGAGGGCCTGGAACAGCACTGTTTAACCTGTGTTGGTGTGGAGCCGCAGGAGGGAGCCTACTCCTCAGAAACCGTCCCGACGAAGGCATGGAAGGAGAGAGCATGACCAGCACGGCAGAGACAGGGGCCTTGACTTATCGCCGGGTGCTCATCGTCGAGGATGAGTACTTCCTGGCGGATGACATGGCACAGGCTCTCCGGAAGTTCGGGGCGGACGTGGTAGGACCAGTCCGGTCGACGGACGAAGCCCTGGCGCTTCTGGCGGAGGAGCCTGTGGATGCGGCGGTGCTGGACATCAACCTGAAAGGCCAGATGGTCTACCCTGTTGCCGATGCGCTGCGGGAGCAGGGCGTGCCCTTCATCTTCGCCACTGGCTATGACGAAGCTGCGGTGCCTGAGGCCTACAGGGGTGTTCCACGCTGGGAGAAGCCCTTCCGCCCGGAGGACCTCGCCAAGGCGTTGCCAGGTCTCGTGCAGAAATCATGAGGTTCATACACGAGGCGAGTGCAGGACTCCTGCTCGTTGACCTTGGGAATGTCGGTTCTTGGCATACCTGAGACGTTAGGCCGAGGGCGGCTATCCTCACGTAGTCAGACGTACCGAAGGGGCCAGGAATTTCGAAGCTCAGCCCCGTTCCGGACCTAACAAGCATGCTACAGTGCTGAACCCGGGGACTCCACCAAAGAGCCCTGACGGATTTTGCCGAATCATGGCGCTATGCATCTGACGCGACAACCCGGCCTGACCGACGCGTATCCGAGGAAACCGACCATCGTCATGACGAACTCACAGAACATGGATGCGGCCCTGACCTCGCCATCGGTCGCGCGGAACCGAGACCCAATTCTGGCCGTCCTGCAGCGGGTTCTCCCAGCCAGCGGACTGGTTCTGGAGATTGCCAGCGGGACCGGCGAGCACGCCCTTCATTTCGCCGCCACGCTGCCGCACCTGACGTGGCAGCCCACCGACCAGGACGAGCAGGCCTTGAACAGCATCGCCGCTCATCGCGCAGCGTCAGCGCTGCCCAATCTCCTTGCGCCGTTGAGGCTCGATGCCTCTGCCCCGGACTGGCCCGTCGAGCGGGCTGACGCTCTCGTCGCCATCAACATGGTTCATATCTCTCCTTGGCGGGCGACGCAGGGGCTCATGGCCGGGGCGGGACGGGTGCTTCCGTCAGGCGGCGTGCTCTTTCTCTACGGGGCCTACAAGGAGAAGGGCGCCCACACGGCTCCCAGCAACGAGGCCTTTGACCAGGGCCTCAGACGCCGGAATCCGGAGTGGGGTATCCGTAACCTGGAAGAGGTGGCTGACCTCGCACGAGCGCATGGGCTGGAGCTCGTCGAGCGCATCGCCATGCCCGCGAACAATCTCAGCCTCGTGTTCCGAAGGTAGGCGGCCTCGGACCGAAATTGCCCCGCAGCGCCCTCTCGGTCGTTCAGCGCACCGAGTCCGATGCGGGGCGGCAATCCCCTTGCGGAAAAATAAGCATATACTAAATTAGTTCCGACTTATAGATTGCAGGTATGCGTATGCCCCGTTTGGAACTCGACCTGGAGACCTTCGAGAAGCAGGCGACGGAGGTCGCGGACATCCTGCGGGCGCTGGCTAACGAGCGCCGCCTGATGATCCTGTGCAAGCTGGTGGAGTGGGGCGAGGCCAATGTCACCGCACTGGCCGAAGCCGTGGGCCTGTCGCAATCGGCCCTGTCGCAGCATCTGGCCAAGATGCGGGATGAAGGCATCGTCGCCACCCGGCGCGAGAGCCAGACGATCTGGTACCGCATCGCCGACCCACGCATCGAGCAGCTGTTCGCGACTCTGTACAGCCTGTTCTGCAAGCAGGCGAAGGACGGCGGCTCTGCCTGATAGGGAGGTGGGTGCCACCTCAGCCGGCCCGTCGCGCCCCATTGAAGCGCTCAATTCCAACGGAGGATCTGCATTGCGGCCAGGAGCGGGGCACGACCTTTGACCTTCATGTGCAAGGGCAGGAACCCCTAAGAAAGGAGCAGGAGGCTTCATGAGCGAACAATCAGACCAGGAGCGCTGGAACACGCGCTACAGCGGCGAGGATTACCTGTTTGGCACCAGCCCGAATGCCTTCCTAGCCAGTCAACGGCACCTCCTCGGGCCTGGACAAAGGGCTCTGGCTGTGGCTGACGGAGAAGGCCGCAACGGCGTGTGGCTGGCGGAGCACGGGCTGCGTGTCACCGCGCTCGACTTCTCCTCGGCCGCCCTCGCGAAGGCCCGGAGGCTGGCGGACAGCAGGGGCGTCGAGGTGTCCTTCGTTCAGGCGGATCTGGCAGCCTGGGAGTGGCAGGAAAGCAGCTTCGACGTGGTGGCCGCCATCTTCATCCAGTTCGCCGATCCGACATTGCGCGAGGCGATCTTTCGGGGGATCCGGCGCACGCTCGCTCCCGGAGGCCTTCTCCTTCTGCAGGGCTACCGGCCGGAACAGATCCAGTATGGGACCGGCGGCCCGCCGCATGCGGAAAACATGTACACGGCAGCCATGCTGCGCGAGGTCTTCCACGATTTCGAGATTGTCAGCCTGGTGGAACACGACAGCGTCATCCAAGAGGGGACCGGACACTACGGCATGTCGGCCCTCGTGGATCTGGTCGCGCGCAAGCCGTCCTGAACTCCGGCCAGAACCCTTTGCTCCGACCCCGGACGCCCCAGCGAGTTCAGGGGCATCACGGATCTCCCGTTGCGGCGCGAATGGGTTCCTGAACCTGCCCGCCCGCCCGCGCCGGCGCCTTGGGTGGATGGTGCGTCGCGAGGTAGTCGAGGATCAGGTCGCGGTCGGCGCCGTCATGGGCGGTGTAATTCGCCGTGTCCTTCAGCCCCGCGGCCTGGAGCACTTCACTCAGCGGTACGCCGGTCCATTCCGCGCAGCCCGCGCCGCCGTTGGTCCATTGGTTGCCTCTCGCCTGCGGCCGTTCACCAAGGACGACGAGCCTCTTCTCCTTGCCGGGATAGTCGAGCGGCTGTGACCTGAGGGCTGGGCTGCACCGCCCGATGCGGGAGCCCCCTGCGCTAGGGCCGACGGGATCAAAGTGCCGGTTGGATACGAGGATAGGGGGGAGAGTGGCGCCCACAGCGGCCCCAAGGCCCGCCAAGCTGACGCTGGTCAGGAGCCCGCGGCGGCTGATCCCTCCGGGCTCAGGGAGCTCTTGATCGTCAATGGGTGGTTCTTGGGGCGACCGCTCGGTTTGGCGTGTCATGGCGTTCCTCCGCAGGCCCCGCCGCGCCGGGCCCATGGCCGCAGCGTCGTTTGTCGCATGGGAGGACAACGAGCTTGGCCTGTGAAGGCAAGCGGAAGAGCAAGGAAGGCTGCGGCGCGTCGCGGGGCGCCTCCTAAGCGATGAGGGCCGCCGCCAGCCGCTCATCGCAACTCAACTACTCCGCCAGCAACCGGTTGAGCGCGCCCGTCAATGCCTCACGGGAAATCTCGCCAACGTGGACGGATCGGAGCTTTCCGTCCGCGCCGATGAAGAGAGTGACCGGCAGACCCGGCGTGGAGTAGTGGCGAGGCACGTCCATGCGCGCGTCGAGCAGCACGTTCGACAGCGTGATGTTCTCGTTGTTCAGATAGCCCTCAATCGTCGTGCGCTCCTCGCCCTGGTTCACGAACAGGAACGTGACGTCGTCTCTCGCCGCTGCCGTCTCGGCCATCATCGGCATCTCGCGCCGGCAGGGCGGGCACCAACTGGCCCATAGGTTTACGATAACGGGCCGTCCCACAAAGCTCGTCAGGACGACGGATCCTCCCTCCGCCCGCTCCAGGGCCACCTCCGGCATCGGCGTGGACGGCGTGGCGCTGGTCAGCTGCCACATCACGTTCCAGGCAAACAGGCCGATAACAAGGCTGACCACCGCGCCGATGGCGGCCCGACGTGTCCGTACCAGGGCCGCGGAGACAAGCGCGATTCCGGCGGCGCCCCATGGCCAGGAAAACCCGCCCTGCCAGACCGCGAAGACCCGCCAGGGCTCCACCGCAAAGCTGGCAGCGTGCTCGATGACATGCCCCAACCGGGCCATGATCAAACCGCCGAGCAGAGCCCAGGTCGACCAGCGGCCAACGCGGGGATCCAGGCGGGAGGACAGGATTGAGGTCGCGGCCATGAAGGCACCGATGCCGACGATGGCCGCGAGGCGATCACCGGCGAAGACGAGGGGACCGATTGAGATAACTTGCATGGCCCTGCTGATTCAGGGTCCAGCTTAAGGCAGCCTTAAGACGGCGTCTCATGCTGGGCACTGCCGCCGTCAGCTTGCGGCCGTGTTGATGCTGAAGCCCGCCCGCAGACCAGGCCGGTCCTGGCGGCTCCGGAGTTCGAAGGTGGCCTTGGCCCGCCTGAGCGCCGCGTCGACGATGGCGAGGCCGAGGCCGCTGCCCACGGCGCTGTGGTGGCGTCCACGGAAGAACCGGTCGGTCACCAGGCCGATTTCGTCCTCTGGGATGCCCGGACCCTCGTCCTCCACCGCAATCATCGGCCGGCTTGTGCTGCCAGCGAGGAACCAGCGCACGAGGCCGCCCTCCGGCGAGTGCTGCACCGCGTTCTCGTGCAGGTTGCGCACGGCGAGGTGGAACAGCTCGCGGTTCATCCGGATCGTCGTGTGGTGGAGTGCGGGGTCGAGCTGCACGCGCGTGGAGGTCCTGCCCGTGGCAAGGCTCGCGATGACCTCCTCCAAGGCCGGGCCGACGAGGATGTCGTGAGGCTCGCCCTCGTCCACGGTCGCATCGAGCTCGGACATGGCGAGCAGCTGGCGCACGAGCCGGCTGGTGCGGTCGACGGCCACCAGCGTTTGCCTCAGGGCCCCTTCACGGGTCTCCGGATCCTTCGCCGCCAGGGCCACCTGGACCTGGGTGCGCAACCCCGCCAACGGGGTGCGCAGCTCGTGCGCTGCGAAGGCCGTGAAGCTGCGCTCGTGCTCGCGCGCCGCAGCGACCTTGCCGAAGAGGCCGTTCAGAGCCTCGACGACGGGCCGGATCTCCGACGGCGGGTTGCCGACGCTGATCGGGCACAAGTCCTCGGCACCGCGCGCCTTGAGGCCTTGTGTCAGGTGACGAAGGGGACGGAGCCCGCGGCCGACGCTGGCCCAGATCAGGAAGGCCAGCAGGGGGACCATCAGGGCGGCCGGCAGGAGCAGGCCGCGGACGAGGTCCGTCACGAGGCGGTCACGCAGGCCGAGCCGATCACCGACGAGCACCCGAATGCCCTTGTCGCGGTCGGCCACGGCATAGACCCGCCACGGCTCGCCGCCGACCTCCCTTTCAGAGAACCCGCTGGTCTCGTCCGACAGCTCGGCTTCCGGCGCGCCGCTGGAGCGTCCGATCAGGCGGCCGTCGAACGACCAGATTTGGCATGAGAGCTGGCGTTCGTAACTAACGTGGCCGGGCTCGGGGAGGGGGATCGAGAGCGGGGCGCCGTCCACACGGGCCGACAGCGCGATTTCGCCGCTTGTGACGAGCGAGCCGACCATGCGCGCCGCCTCCATGAGGCGCGTGTCGAGCACGTGCTGCAGCTGGCGCTTGGTGTCGAGATAGATCCAGGCCGTCGCGAACAGCCAGATCCCTATCGTGGCGGCGATCAGGATGAT
>NZ_WURB01000026.1 GCF_009830105.1 Microvirga makkahensis | reverse complement strand
GCAACTTCCTGCCGTCGACGGGCCGGCTGGTGACCTATCGCCCGCCGCAGGAGGGCGCAATCGATGGCGTGACTGTACGTAACGACACCGGCGTCTACGAGGGCGGCGAGATCTCGATCTATTACGACCCGATGATTGCAAAGCTCGTGACCCATGCGCCGAGCCGCGAGCAGGCCATTGAGGCCCAGGCCACCGCGCTCGACGCCTTCGCCATCGAGGGTATTCGCCACAACATCCCATTCCTGTCGGCCCTGATGCAGCATCCCCGCTGGAGGAGCGGCACGCTCTCCACCGGTTTCATCGCGGAGGAATTCCCGCAAGGGTTCAAGGCCCCAGCGCCGCAGGGCGAGGTGGCTCTGCGGATGGCGGTGGTGGGGGCAGCCATCGACCATCTCATGAACGAGCGCAAACGCCAGATCTCGGGCCAGATGCGCCATGCCTCCGCCGTGACGTTCGAGCGGGAGCGCGTGGTGCTTCTCGGCTCCCAGCGTCACGACGTGGTGATCGAGGACATCGATGACGGCTTCGCGGTGGTGATCGACGGCCGGTCCTGGCCCATCGATTCCAGCTGGGTGCCAGGCCAGCCGGTCTGGACCGGCACGGTCGGGGGCGAACCCGTTGCGGTTCAGGTGCGTGCCATCCTCAATGGCATAAGCCTCTCCCATGCGGGGGCTTCGGCGGAGGTGCGTGTCTATACCCGCCGCGAGGCGGAGCTTGCGGCGCTGATGCCCGAGCGGCAGGAGGCGGACACGGGCAAGCAGCTGCTTTGTCCCATGCCCGGCCTGGTGAAGGCGATCAGCGTGGCCCAGGGCCAGGAGGTGAAGGCGGGTGAGCCGCTTTGCATTGTCGAGGCGATGAAGATGGAAAACGTGCTGCGCGCCGAGCGCGACGGCACTATTGCCAGAATTCACGCCAAGGAAGGCGAAAGCCTTGCCGTCGACGCGGTCATTCTCGAATTCGCCTAAGAGTGACCGGCCCAGTCAGGCAGGTTCTCATGCCCCTCTACTTCGCTTACGGCTCCAACATGGACCGGGCTGCCATGCTCCAACGCTGCCCGGGATCGAAGCCGGTGGGCATCGCGCGGCTCATGCGCCACCGCTTCATGATCTTCGATGAGGGATACGCGACGGTGGTGCGCGATCCCCAGCGCGTGGTCTGGGGCATGGTGTGGGACCTGGCGCTGGCGGACGTTCCCGCACTCGACCGCTATGAGAGCCTCTCGACCGGGCTCTACGCGAAGGTGGTCCAACCCGTGGTCACGGAACAGGGGCCGCGCCGCGCCGTCATCTATATCGGGCGCAACGCCAAACCCGGTACACCTCGGCCCGGCTATATGGAAGGCGTCATCGAGGCGGCGGCCCATGCAGGTCTGCCGGACGAATATGTCCGAAGCCTCGGGGTTTGGCTGCCAAGGGCGCAAAGCTCTCCTGTTCCCGTTCCGCGGCAGCCGAAGGTCCGCCCGCTCTTCGTCGCGCCTTCTGGTACGATCCGCAAATAGTATTCTCAAGACCCCCTCATCAGAACCTTTGCCGTAGGCGCGCGTTGAGTCTCGTGTTGCGTAAGAGATGCACGATGACGACGAAAGCAAGATCGATTTGGAAGGCTTATGGCTACGCTTGGGTGACCCTGGGTTTCTTTCTGATATCCCTGGCCGGGCATTGGCTCTTCGGCTGGTTTGCCTATGTCAGCGAGCAGCAGGCTCACGCACAGCCCATTCTGATGTCGGATTATCTCGTCGAGATGATGCGCGACACCCTGGAGAACTGGCAGTCCGAATTCCTGCAGCTTCTCTGGCAGGTGGGCGGCTTGGCGATCCTTCTCTATGTTGGTTCGCCCCAATCGAAGGAGGGCGATGACCGTATGGAGGCCAAGATCGACGAGATCCTGCGGCGGGTGGACCCGCAGAACGCCGAGCGTATCATCAGGACCCTCGATGAGGATTATTCAGGACGCCATACCGACGCCCGCCATGTACATTCTTGAGGAACGATGAGGTCGAAC
Source organism: Microvirga makkahensis (assembly GCF_009830105.1). GTDB lineage: Bacteria > Pseudomonadota > Alphaproteobacteria > Rhizobiales > Beijerinckiaceae > Microvirga > Microvirga makkahensis. The sequence goes on along the minus strand of NZ_WURB01000026.1, from coordinate 60,569 downwards.
CGAATTGCACATGTGCTGATTCGCGGACGGGTCCAGGGCGTAGGATTTCGCGCTTGGATCCAGCATCAGGCGCAGCTGCACGGATTGAAAGGCTGGGTCCGCAACCGTCATGACGGAAGCGTCGAGGCTGTGTTCTCGGGACCGGGCGAGATGGTCGAGGTAATGCTGAAGGCCTGCCATCAGGGGCCTGCCGGATCTCTGGTGCAACTGGTCGAGCCCGTGGAGGGAGCGGATCACGAACTCGGTGGCGCGAGTGGCTTCGAGGTGCGAAGAACCGCTTAGGACTTTTCCTCGCTTTTTTCGACAGGGCCGCCCGCATCCTTCCATGCGGTGAAGCCGCCCTCGATATGAGCCACGGGCTTCAGGCCCATCTCCTGTGCCGTCGCGGCTGAGAGGGCCGAGCGCCAGCCTCCCGCGCAGAAGAACACGAAGGTCTTGTCCTGGACGAAAACAGGTTTGTGATAGGGGCTTTCAGGGTCGATCCAGAATTCGAGCATGCCGCGCGGGCAGTGCACGGCTCCGGGGATGCGCCCCTCCCTTTCGAGTTCGCGCGGGTCGCGAAGGTCCACGAAGAGCACGTCCTCGCGCCCGTGCAGGGAGATGGCCTCCTGGGTCGGAAGGGTCCGGATCTTTGCTCTGGCTTCATCGAGCAATGTCTTGTAGCCGCGTGTGATGGTCTGAGGCATCGCCGGTCCGCTCCTCTTTGAGGCATTCCACAAACTGGGCATGATAGCGGCAGAGTCAACGGGAGGCATGGGTTGCTCGGGTTCACCTTCGTCGATCATGCGGCCATGATCTTCTTCATCCTGGCCTGGTTCGGTTATCACACCGCCGTCGAGCTGACCGGCGCCGGGCAGAGAAGCCTGAACAAGGTGATGAATCAGTATCGCTTCCGCTGGATGGAGCAGCTGGTGGTGCGCGAGAACCGGATCGTCGACACCACGATCATGGCCTCCCTGATGAACGGCACGGCCTTCTTCGCCTCCACCTCCCTCATCGCCATCGGAGGCGCGCTGGCTCTCCTGCGCTCGACCGAGGAGGTTCTGCCGATTTTTGCGGACCTGCCGTTCGGTCTGCCGCCGACGCGCCTGGGATGGGAGGTGAAGGTGATCGGACTCGCGATCATCTTCGTCTATGCATTCTTCAAGTTCGCCTGGTCCTACCGCCTCTTCAATTACATGGCGATCATCGTCGGCTCCGTTCCCGTTCTGAAGGAGGGCAGCCGGGAAGAGGCTCTTACGGTGGCGCGTCAGGCAGCCGCGATGAATGTGGTGGCCGGCAAGCATTTCAACAGGGGACAGCGGGCATTCTTCTTCTCGCTCGCCTATCTCGGATGGTTCATCAGCGCCTACCTGTTCATCGCAGCGACGGCAGGCGTGCTGTTCGTCATGTGGCGACGGCAATTCATGTCGGATGCGCACGATGCGGCCCTCGGAGGCGAACATGGTTAGAGACACCCATACGGAAGCCCTCGAAACGGCCCTGCTGGCGCTGCTCAGCGAGCGTGGTCCGGGCAAGACCATCGGTCCCTCCGACGTAGCTCAGGCCGTAGGCGGCAATCAGCCGGAAGGATGGGGGCCTCTGATGCAGCCGGTGAGAAGGATTGCGGTGCGCCTGATGAAGGAGGGTCGCGTGGTGATCCTGCGAAAGGGCAGGCCCGTCGATCCGGACGACTTTCGCGGCACCTACAGGCTCGCGCTTCCCACGGCGTCCGATGAGGAGTGAGGGGCGGGAAACAGAACGTTCGTGCGCCCTGTCAGATAGTATCCGACCAGTCCCGCCCATTCCTTCGTGACCACGTCGAGCCGCCGCAGCCCATCGGACACGAAGGCGAAAAGGCGAAGGTTGTTGGATCCGCCGCCGGTGCGGAAATCCACCGGGTAGGCGGTGACGGAAAAGCCCGCCTTCTCGAACACGCCGACGGCGCGCGGCATGTGCCAGGCCGAGGTCACGAGAAGCCAGCGCTCGCCTTCCTTCGGCTTCGCCAGATCGCGCGCGTAGAGCGCGTTTTCCGAGGTGGTGCGCGAGCGATCCTCGACGAGGATGCGGGCGGGATCGATGCCTATGCTCCTGAAATAGTCGGCGATGACGGGAGCCTCGGCACGGCCGTCGCCGAAGACCGTGCCGCCGCCGCCTGAAATCAGGATCCGCGCCTGGGGGTAGCGATGAGCCAGCTGGATCGTATCGAGAACGCGCTCCGCCGCCTCATTGGCGGAGATGCGTCCGCGCGAGAGCGAATCGGATGCATCGACCGCGCCGCCGAGCAGGACGATTCCGTCCACCGGCTTCCCGTCGTCCTTGAACAGCGGGAAGCGCTCTTCCAGCGGCACCATGAGGTAGGTGGCAACGGGCAGAAGGCCGAGAGCGATCGTCGTCACGGTCGTGACGAGCGCCAGGCCGACCCCGAATGTCCGCAAGGGTGCGAAGAGAGCGAGCACGAGGCCCAGCAGAATGGCGCTGAGAAGCAGGTTGGATGGCGTGGCGAAGAACCAGGCGATCTTGGATACGTAGTAAAACACCAGCCATCCTTTGCGTTCGAAATTTAAGCCTTGGACTCGGCCTCGTAGCGGGCCTTCGTTTCCGCATTCGGCGGGTAGAGACCGGGGAGGGGGACGCCCTTCTCTACTTCGCGCATCACCCACAATTCGTAGCGTTCCTGCTCGACGGCGGCCTTCGCCACGTCCTCGACGAGAGCGGCCGGGATGACCACCACGCCGTCCCGGTCTGCGACGATCACGTCGTCCGGGAAGATCGCCACGCCGCCGCAGCCGATGGGCTCCTGCCAGCCCACGAAGGTGAGGCCCGCAACCGACGGAGGGGCGGCAACCCCCGCGCACCATACCGGCAGGTTGGTGCCCTCGACTCCGACCGCATCGCGCACGACGCCGTCCGTGACGAGGGCCGCGACGCCGCGCTTCTTCATACGCGCGGTGAGGATGTCGCCGAAGATGCCGGCATCGGCCACGCCCATGGAGTCGACGACCGCGATGCAGCCTTCGGGCATAGCCTCGATGGCCGCGCGGGTGGAGATCGGGGACGCCCAGGATTCAGGGGTCGCCAGATCCTCGCGGGCGGGCACGAACCGAAGGGTAAAGGCGCGGCCCACCGTCTTCTCCGTTGCGTTGAAGGCGGGCATCGGCCCCTTCATCCAGCAGCGGCGGATGCCCTTCTTCAGCAGGACCGTGGTGATGGTGGCGGTGGAGGCGGCGCGCAGCGCGTCGGCGATCGTCTTGTCGAGGGTCATGGGAGTTTCCTGACGTTGGGATAGGTTACTCATAACGGGCAGGCGCGCGGATTGCCACCTTAGGAGCACTGGTCTTTTCGTAGCAACATTGCATTATCGTCGATGAGCAATACGAACAGTGCAATCCCTCCGGAATGCTCATGAACCGCAACGCTGCTCTGCTGCTCCAGAGTTTGGCCTTCTTCGACCAGGTGGTTTCTGGATCAGGCATTGCGCCCGAGCGCGCTCGTCAAATGGCTCAGGGAGCGGCCGCCGAGGTTCTGGACGCTTTGGCTCGGAGAGATTTCGGGAAGCTGGCGACCTTCGTCAGCGAGGAAGGGCTTGCTGTCAGTCCTTACGTGATGCTGCACGACGGCACCGTGCGGCTGTCTCGCAGCGAGATCGAGCGTTGCGCCAGCGATCCGCAGGCGCGGCACTGGGGAGAGATGGACGGGACCGGCGATCCCATCGAGATCACCTGCGGCCGCTACTTCGACGAATTCGTCTGGACCGCGGATTACCGGCAAGCGGACGAGGTTCTCTACAACGAGCCGCGCCGGCGGGGGAACGACATCAACAACAACCATGAGTTCGCACCCGACGGCATTGTCGTCGAGTTTCACATCAGGGGCAAAAGCAGCCTCTTGGAGCTGGATTGGAAGAGCCTGCGTTTGATCTTCCGGAGGGGCGAGCAGGGATTGTCCCTGCTCGCCATCACGCGGGATGTCTGGACGATCTGACGTCCTCAAGCCGTCTTGTTGAACAGCTCGCGGCCGATCAGCATGCGGCGGATCTCGCTGGTGCCTGCGCCGATCTCGTAGAGCTTCGCGTCGCGGAGCAAGCGGCCCGTCGGGTAATCGTTGATATAGCCGTTGCCGCCCAGGAGCTGGATGGCGTCGAGGGCGCATTGCGTCGCCCGTTCGGCCGCATAGAGGATCGCGCCCGCCGCGTCCTCGCGGGTGGTCTCGCCCCGGTCGCACGCCTTGGCCACCGCGTACACATAGGCCTTGGCCGCGTTCATGGTCACATACATGTCGGCGACCTTGCCCTGAACGAGCTGGAACTCACCGATGGGCTGCCCGAACTGCTTGCGCTCGTGCACATAAGGCAGCACCACGTCCATGCAGGCCTGCATGATGCCGAGCGGCCCGGCCGCGAGCACGGCGCGCTCGTAGTCCAAGCCGGACATGAGCACGCTCACGCCCTTGCCGACCTGCCCGAGCACGTTCTCCTCCGGCACCTCGCAATCCTCGAACACCAGCTCGCAGGTGTCGGAGCCCCGCATTCCGAGCTTGTCGAGCTTCTGGTGCGTGGAAAACCCCTTGAAGTCCTTCTCGATGAGGAAGGCCGTGATGCCGCGTGGGCCCGCCTCCGGATCGGTCTTGGCATAGACCACGAGGGTCTCGGCGATGGGGCCGTTGGTGATCCACATCTTAGTGCCGTTGAGCACATAGCGGTCGCCGCGCTTTTCGGCGCGGGTGCGCATGGAGACCACGTCCGAGCCGGAGCCAGGCTCCGACATGGCGAGCGCCCCCACATGCTCGCCGGAGATGAGCTTCGGCAGGTAGCGCCGCTTCTGCTCGTCATTGCCGTTGCGGCGGATCTGGTTGACGCAGAGGTTGGAATGCGCGCCGTAGGAAAGCCCGACGGAGGCCGAGGCGCGGGAGATTTCCTCCATCGCGATCACGTGCTCAAGATAGCCGAGGCCCGTGCCGCCGTATTCCTCCTCGACGGTGATGCCGTGAAGGCCGAGCTCGCCCATCTGCGGCCAGAGATCGCGCGGGAACTGGTTCGTGCGATCGATCTCCTCGGCGCGCGGCGCGATCTTCTCCTGCGCGAAGTCGCGCACCGTCTCGCGGATCGCGTCGGCGGTCTCGCCGAGATCGAAGTTGAAGGCTTTTGCGGCGTTCGGCAGCATCCTGAGGTCCTCCATCGCCCATCGGCGTCGGGTGCGCCGTGGTTCGCTTGTCGTTCTGCCATGATCCTGGACAGCAGTGCTGACCTTTTCAAGCGGGAGGCTCAAGGAAATTGGTCGAATGGAGGAGGCCAATGGAAAGCCCCCTGCCTTGCGGGAGGGGGCTTCAAAGAGAGGCCAAGAAATGCGCCTTACTCGTCGATGCTGGCTGTCTGGATCGGATCCAGAGGCAGGCACTTTCCGGCGACGGCGAGCCGGCGGTAATCGCGGGGGTCGCAGGCGCTCTGAACAAACATCCGCCATTGATTCTCGGTGCCGTAGAAGGTGTTGCGGTCCACGTCCCCCTTCACGCCCGGCACGCGGCCGGTGGTGGTGAACTGCCAGAACGTCCAGCGTCGGTTGGCATAGCGCTCGTGGGGCTCGGCTGCGGTGCTGCGGATCCAGAACGGATAATCGGTGAACTCCCCTTCCAGGATCTCCTTATGGAAGGTGATGTCGGTATAGATGATCGGGCGCTTGCCCGTATGCGCCTCCATCTCCCGCAGCATGACATCGATCATGGCGAGCGCCTGCTCGCGCGGAACCTTCTTCGGGCAGTTCACCGACTGGCCGTTCCATTCCACGTCGAGCACCGGGGGGAGGGCGTCCGGATCGGCCGGTACGTTCCTTTTGAACCAGGCCGCCTGCTCATGGGCCGGGCGGCACCAATACACGAAGTGGTACGCTCCGCGCGGAATGCCGGCCCTCTTCGCGCCGTGCCAGTTTTCCAGGAAGCGGCTGTCCACGTGATCGCCGCCCTCGGTGGCCTTGATGAAGGCGAATTTCGTGCCCGCCTTCCGCAAGGAGGCCCAGTCCACATCCCCCTGCCATTTCGAAATGTCGACCCCGTGAATCGGCAGACGATGAGCCTTGGCCACGCCGTGATGCGGGCGGGCATCGCTCTTCATGGGATAACGGCTGGAGGAGGGTGCAATGGCACAGGAGGCCAGGCCGAAGGCGACGGCGGCCAGGGTGCCGAACCGGGCGACCCGAAGGAACGTCGTCAGACCGGAGCTTTCGGAGCGGCGGGGGGAGCGGCGGCGTGTCTTCATCGGGCTATCTGTAATGAACGCAGAACTTGATCGCATCAGGGATGCCCGAACTGGGTTAACATCCTCCTTACGATCAGGTCGCTGCAATCACATTACAGATTGAACCAAAGCGTCGCTATTCCCAAGAAGGAGAAGAAGCCCACGATATCGGTGATCGTGGTGACAAACGGTCCAGAGGAAACGGCGGGGTCTACCCCCATGCGGTTGAGAGTCAGCGGGACGAAGATCCCGCCCAGGGCCGCGAAGGTGAGCACGGTGATGAGCGCGAGGCCGATCACCAGTCCGATCTCCGGGGATTGGAACCACAGGGCCGCCATGCCGCCCATGATGACGGCGAAGACGATGCCGTTGAGGAGCCCGACGGCCGCCTCGCGCAGGATGATCCGCCATGCGTTCGACCGGCCCAGATCGCGCGTGGCGAGTGCGCGGACGGCCACCGTCATGGTCTGCGTGCCTGCGTTGCCGCCCATCGAGGCGACGATGGGCATGAGGATGGCCAGCGCCACCATGCTTTGGATGGAATCCTCGAAGGCGCGAATGACGCCCGCCGCGAGGAAGGCCGTGCACATATTGGCAAAGAGCCAGGGAAAGCGGCTGCGCTGGGTGTACAGGATCGTGTCAGAGAGCTCCTCGTCCGGCTTTACGCCGCCGAGCTGCTTGATGTCGGCGTCAGCCTCTTCCTCCAGCACGTCGACGATGTCGTCGACCAGGATTACGCCGACGAGGCGGTTCGCCTCATCCACGACGGCGGCGGAGACGAGATTGAAGCGCTCGAAGAGGCGGGCGACCTCCTCCTGGTGTTCGGTGGCCTCCACCCGGTCCGGCTCGTCATCCATGATCTCCTGGATCGTGATGGGACGCTTGGAGCGGAGGAGGCGGTCGAGGGCGACGGCTCCGAGGAGATGTCCTGCCGGATCGATGACGAAGATCTCGTAGAAGGTCTCGGGCAGGTCCGCCGTCTCGCGCATGAAGTCGATGGTCTGTCCTACCGTCCAGAAGGGCGGCACGGCGATGAACTCGGTCTGCATGCGCCGGCCGGCGCTGTCTTCCGGATAGTCGAGGGAGCGCTGGAGCGCCACCCGCTCCATGGCCGGGAGCTGCTCGAGAACCTCGGCCTTTTCCTCGTCCGGAAGGCTTTCCAGGATCGTGACGGCGTCGTCGGAATCGAGGTCGCGGACGCCTTCCGCCACGGTCGAGGTTTCGAGTTCCTCGAGGATCTCCTCACGGACGGCCTCGTCCACCTCGGTCAGCGCCGTGAAGTCGAAGGCCGAGCCGAGAAGTTCGATGAGGCGAGGCCGGTGCTCCGGCGCCAGGGCTTCCAGCAGGTCGCCGAGCTCGGATTCGTGGAAGTCCTCCACCAGCTCCCGCAGCCGCTCGGCATCCGAGGCCTCGATGGCATCCGCAGCGGCGGCGAGGAATTCCGGATTGAGCTCACCTTCCTCATCCCTGAAAGCCAGGGGCGGAGGGATCGGCCCGTCGGGCGGTGGAAGCGTCGCGCTGTTTTCGACTTCCATCATGCGCCTGTCCTTGGAAGGTTGTGCCGGCCTTTTAGGAGCATGTGCAAGTCAGCGCAATGCGCCTGAAAGGCCCAGTTCATGGAGGCTTAGTCGCCGTTCCTGAAAGAATGATTCAGGTTTGCGAGGGGAAGATTCGGAAACCTAGTGCGCCACAGGATTCGAGCAACAAAAAAGGCCCCCGGAGGGAGCCTCTTTGTCATGCCCAAAGGCATCCGGTGAGTTGGTGCGGCCAAGAGGACTCGAACCTCCACGGGTCTCCCCACTAGCACCTCAAGCTAGCGCGTCTACCAATTCCGCCATGGCCGCGGAACTCGCCTCAGGAGCGTTTCTCCTGAGGTGGTGGTGGCTCTAACAGATCGATCCCGGCGCCGCAAGCCCATCTTTTCACTCCGTCGCGAAACTCGACATTTCGTTTGGGAAGGCGTGCATGGCGCGGCCTTCTATCCCTATATGAAGGGCAGATTCCGGGGTGGATTGACCGCTCCGTTCTTCGGGACCACAACAGCCCGCGGTGAGCAGAAGGAGAAACGGTGTCGAACCTGCGCGACAGCTTGGCCGACCGATTCTTGAGCGAAGGCGGATCGGATTGCATCGAATGGGCCATCGCCGAAGGGTTGACGCCCTACGAAGAGGCGGTCGCCTTCATGGAGGCGCGAGCTCAGGCGGTCGCCGATGGGCGAGCCCGTGAGCTCGTCTGGCTCGTGGAACATCCCCCGCTTTATACGGCCGGGACCTCGGCTCAGCCCACAGACCTCGTGGATCCGGACCGGTTCCCAGTCCATCAGACGGGAAGAGGCGGGCAATACACCTACCACGGCCCGGGCCAGCGGGTTGCCTATGTAATGCTCGACCTGAGGCGCCGCAGGCCGGATCTGCGCCGTTATGTGGCCGCCCTCGAAGCCTGGCTGATCGAGACCCTCGCGGCCTTCAACATCCGGGGTGAGCGCCGGGAGGACCGGGTCGGTGTCTGGGTACGCAGGCCCGACAAAGGCGAGACGGCCGAGGACAAGATCGCGGCGATCGGAATCCGGGTCCGGCGCTGGGCAACGTTCCATGGGATCAGCCTCAACGTGGAGCCGGATTTGTCCCACTTCTCTGGGATCGTTCCCTGCGGCGTGACCCGGCACGGGGTCACGAGCCTCGTGGATCTCGGAATTCCCGTGACCATGCCCGAGGTCGATGCGGTCATGCGCAAAGCCTTCGAGGAGATCTTCGGTCCCACCGAGAGGGTCGAAGCGCCGTTGCTTCCCGGCCACTGAGGGACAGTTTTTCACATCGGCCATGGTCAGGCTTCTCCTCCCGGCCGCTTCGTGCTCTAAGCTAGAGCAAACGGATGATCACTGGCGGATATTTCATGCAACGTACCCTCCTTGCTTCCCTTCTTCTCCTCGGCGTCTCGGCCTGCAGCTACCGCCCCGATCCGGTGGATCTGGTGAAGGTCGTCGATTCGCCGGCTGACGTGCGGGTTTGTCAGAATTTGGGAGAGGTGAGTCCCGTGGTGCCGACCACCCCCGGCTTCGGCTCCGCGCTCGACAGCATGAAGGAGGCCGTGGTCGCCCTGGGCGGCACGCATCTCTATCTGCAGCAGAACTCCCGCGACTGGTCGCTGGTGCGCGGCATCGCCTACCGCTGCGGCTCCGGCGTGGTGCGGAGAGAGGTCGTCATTCGGGCCAAGGGCTGACGAGCAGCCTCACGAACGGCGCTGCGCGGGCTCCCTGGTCCCAGCGACTGACGGAGGGCCCTCCGTTTCAGCCGTGACGGAACCACAAGAGAATCAGGGAGCCTGAAGCCGTGCCCGTTATCGCCACTTCTGCCGACTTCACCTCGGATGCCGCCCAGGCGAACCGCGCCGCCTGGGCGGAGCTTGCCCGTGACCTCCAGGCCAGGCGGCAGGCCGTTGCCGAGGGCGGACCCGCGAAGGCCCGCGAGCGCCATCTCGCCCGCGGTAAGCTCCTGCCGCGCGAGCGCGTGATGCGCCTGCTCGATCCGGGCGCTCCCTTCCTGGAAATCGGCTCTCTCGCGGCATACGGCATGTACGAGGACGCGATCCACGGCGCCGGCATCATCACCGGCATCGGCCGGGTCGAGGGCCGAGAGGTCATGATCGTCTGCAACGATTCGACGATCAAAGGCGGCACCTATTATCCGATGACGGTGAAGAAGCACTTGCGCGCCCAGGAGATTGCGCGCGAGAACCATCTGCCCTGCATCTATCTCGTGGATTCGGGTGGAGCGAACCTGCCTCACCAGACGGAAGTGTTTCCCGACCGGGACCATTTCGGCCGCATCTTCTACAATCAGGCGACCCTGTCATCGATGGGCATTCCGCAGATTGCCTGCGTCATGGGCTCCTGCACGGCGGGCGGCGCCTACGTGCCCGCCATGTCCGACGAGACCGTCATCGTGCGCCGTCAGGGCACGATCTTCCTGGGCGGACCGCCCCTGGTGAAGGCGGCGACCGGCGAGGTGGTGTCGGCGGAGGACCTCGGCGGCGCGGACGTTCATGCGCGCCAGTCCGGCGTCGCGGATCACTACGCCACCGACGACGTGCATGCGCTCGCCATCGTGCGCCGCATCGTCGGCACGCTGAACACCCGCAAGCGGATCGACATCGACATCGCCGAGCCGGTGGAGCCGAAATATGCGATCGAGGATCTCGATGCGATCGTGCCCACCGATCTCAAGAAGCAGTACGACATCCGCGAGGTCATCGCGCGCCTGGTCGACGGCTCGGAGTTCGACGAGTTCAAGCGGCTCTACGGCACCACCCTGGTGACGGGTTTTGCCCGGATCTGGGGAATGCCTATCGGCATCGTGGCCAACAACGGCATCCTGTTCTCGGAGAGCGCTCTGAAGGGCGCGCATTTCATCGAGCTGTGCTGCCAGCGGCGCATTCCGCTGCTTTTCCTGCAGAACATCTCAGGCTTCATGGTGGGCCGCCAGTACGAGGCGGGTGGCATCGCCAAGGATGGCGCGAAACTCGTCACGGCGGTCGCCTGCGCCCAGGTGCCGAAGATCACGCTGCTCGTCGGCGGCTCGTTCGGCGCGGGCAATTACGGCATGTGCGGACGCGCCTATTCCCCGCGCTTCCTGTTCACCTGGCCTAACTCCCGGATCTCGGTGATGGGCGGCGAGCAGGCGGCGAGCGTCCTTGCCACGGTCCGTCGCGACAATCTCGAAGCCGAAGGCAAGTCCTGGAGCACCGAGGAGGAGGAAGCCTTCAAAGCACCCATCCGCAACAAATACGAGGAGGAGGGCTCCCCTTATCATGCCACTGCGCGCCTCTGGGATGACGGAATCATCCTGCCGTCCGAGACCCGGCGCGTGCTGGCGCTCGCCTTCTCGGCCGCGCTCAATGCTCCCATTCCCGAAACGAAGTTCGGAGTGTTCAGGATGTAAGCCCGCCAATGCGCGCTTCGTTCGGAACCGGTTGAAGCCGGAGCGGGTTTCAACATATGCCAAAGAATCCGCGTGAGACATACCGCTCCGCGTATGCCGAGCAGATTGCGCGCCTGACCGGTCTTCGCGACAGGCGCATCGAACTGGCGTTTGCTGGCATTCCCCGTGAGGATTTCCTTCCGCCGCCGCCCTGGACCACGATCAGCGCCGGTATCTCGGTCCAGACCCATGACATCGCAGGCATCTACGACAACGTCCTCGTCGCCATCGACAAGGAACGCGGCATCAACAACGGTGAACCCGCGCTGCATGCGGCCTGGCTCGACGCGGTCGGTCCCCAACCGGGCGAAACCGTGGTCCATGTCGGAGCGGGCACCGGCTACTACACGGCGATCCTGGCGCGTCTGGTGGAGCCGGGTGGGCATGTGGAGGCCTTCGAATACGAAGCTGATCTTGCCGCCAAGGCCGAACGGAACCTGAGCGGCCAATTCAATGTGGTTGTGCATGCCGAAACGGCCTTCGGGCGCCCGCTCCCTGATGCCGATGTGATCTATGTGAATGCCGGAGTCACGGCCCCGGATGCCGAATGGCTGAAAGCCCTCAGACCGGGCGGTCGCCTGATCTTCCCGTGGCAGCCCCACAAGGGCTGGGGGCCTGCCGTTCTGGTCCGCCGCCTCTCAGACGGCTTCAGTGCCAAGCCGCTCATGACAGTCGGCTTCATTTCGTGCAGCGGCGCGGAACAGGAGGGATCGAAGCACCGCTTCAGAGAGTCCGATCTTGCCGCCGTGCAGTCGATCTGGCTCACCGAGGACAGGTCTCCGGATAGAACTGCGATCGCCGTTTACGATCACGTCTGGTTCTCCGCCGCGGCGGCGGAAGTGTAGAACCTATCCATCCTGTGTGCTTTCGCACCTTACGTAGCGGAATCATGGTCTAGGCTGACTCTCCTGGAGGACGGGAGAAGCAAGCTTCGTAAATGCTATAAAGTAATAAACGAGGGTTAAAAGTTGTTGCGCCCGAGCAACACCCAGAAACCTTCCTGATCCTGCCGCTCTTGGCCCGAGCGTCGCCGCGATCCCGCCATAAAGCGCGAGCACCTGTAAAAGTCAGCTAAAGTGCTTCTAAACCAACGCTTTATAGTGAGGCGCTTCAGGGGTGCAGCCGATTAACATTGTCGGACGGCCTGTTGCGAGGATCATTGCATAGGTGGCGCAGCACATGGCAGATCACGAAAGTTCCATCCTGGAGGGGGCTCTCGTGAGAACCGGATGGAAAAGAGTTGAAGTCCATGCACGCGCGCCTGATCGACATGATGAAGCAGATGAACCGTCGGGTGACGGTAGCCGCTTGCGCGTTCGCGCTGCTGGGAGCTTCCTCGGCCTTCGCTCTCGATGCCGCGCCCCGTCCCCAGCCTTTGACGCAGGCGCTGACGCCCGGCCTCGTTCCGGCCGTGAAATACGGCTCGGTTCGCGAGGCGCTGCGAACCGGAATGCGCGACTACAATGCGGGCGACAAGATCGGAGCCGCCGCGGCCCTTGAATATGCGGCGGGGCAGGGGCACACGCTCGCCCTCTGGAAGCTCGGCCGGATGTATGCGGACGGCGACGGCGTCGAGCACGATGACCTGAAGGCGTTCGAATATTTCTCCAAGCTCGCAGATCAGCATGCGGACGAGAGCCCGGATTCGCCCAATGCCATGGTCGTATCGAGTGCGTTCGTGGCGCTCGGCACCTATTTTCTGGATGGCATCAAGGGCACCTATGTGAGCGCCAATCCCGCCCGTGCCGTGGAGATGTTCAGCTACGCAGCCTCCTACTTCAGCGATTCCAACGCACAATACAACCTCGCCCGTCTCTACATGGAGGGTACGGGTGTCTCCCGCGATCCGCGACAGGCCGCGCGCTGGCTCAATCTGGCCGCGGAAAAGGGGCATCCGCCCTCCCAGGCTCTCCTCGGGCACATGCTGATCAACGGCCAGGGCGTGCCTCGTCAGCGAGCCAAGGGCCTCATGTGGCTCACGCTCGCCCGCGAGGCGGCGACTGCGTCCGGCAAGGACCAGTGGATCGAGAGCCTCTATGAGGAGGCCTTCGCCAACGCGGGGGAGAGCGACCGCAAGCTCGCTCTTGCTCTTCTCGAACAGTACATCCAGTCCCGCCACTAGCGCATCGTTGGGGTCGGCCCGGTTCTTTCTCCATCCGACCGGACGAGGGATATGGTCGGCATCGCCGCATGCGCTCGCCGCGTGATCACCGCCTTTCCTGTCATCATCGGCCTCGTACCGGTGATCCCGATTGATCGAGGGGCCGCGCTTTGCGGATCGGGATGGTCGGGCTGTGTCCGGCCATGACGGAATATCATGACCCCGGGAGGGCGTGACGAGGAGCGGCGCTCCGGGGCCTGGAACATTCGGCCCGAGGGATCCGATCTGATGCTCGCTCTTTCAAGCAGCGCATCATCCGGGTCCACACGATGCGCTATTCGATATCCAGATCCACCATCACCGGCACATGGTCGGAGGGTTTGTCCCAGCCGCGCACCTCCTTGCGGATTGATGCGCTTCTCAGCCTGTCCTGCGCCTGAGGCGACAGGAGGAGGTGGTCGATGCGGATCCCGTTGTTCCGCTGGAAGGCTCCAGCCTGGTAATCCCAGAACGAGTAGAGCCCCGGCTGATCGCTGCAGGCGCGCAGGGCATCGGCAAATCCCAGGTTCAGGAGCTCCCGGAACTTCCCTCGGCTCTCCGGCTGGAACAGGGCGTCGCTCGCCCAGGAACCGGGATTGGCGGCATCCTCCGGCTCGGGGATCACGTTGTAGTCGCCGCAGAGGATGAGGGATTCTTCCAGCGCCAGAAGACGGCGCGCATGGGCGTTCAGCCGGTCCATCCAGGCGAGTTTGTAGTCGAATTTTTGGGTGCCGATGGGGTTTCCGTTCGGCAGATAAATGGAGGCGACCCGCACGACACCCGCAGAAGTCGACAGAACGCCTTCGAGGTAGCGCGCCTGCTCATCGCTTTCGTCTCCCGGCAATCCTCGCCGCACGTCCTCGAGCGGGCTCTTGGAGAGAATGGCGACGCCGTTATAGGTCTTCTGGCCGTGGGTCACGACGTTGTAGCCGAGCGCTTCGACTTCGGCCCTCGGGAAGGACTCGTCAACGCATTTCAGTTCCTGGAGGCAAAGCACATCGGGCTCGGCGCTTCTCACGAAGGTGGCGAGGTGATCCAATCGCTGCTTGATCGAGTTTACGTTCCACGTCGCTATACGCATCTCGTCTGCCTCGTCTGTCTCTTTCAGCTTTCATCGGATGTTCGCGGAAAGCTTGCAAGGTGGCACCTGCCGCCATCCCCATTGTTGCGTTCCGTAACGCCCTCCCGAAACCCTCCTGGTTTCAGCCCATCGACAGCGCAGTCCGCCTTGCGCTACCACTCGGCTCGCATGCGCTCTGGCACATGCGGAATGCGCTGGTGCTATGGATCCTCCTGGCCGAAGCACTCGTGTGCGTTTCAGAGCGAAAGGTGCCCCATGTCCCGCGCTGAAATCCACGGCTATGCCATCGTCTCGGATAATGACCGCATTGCCGATGCCACGGGCCTGACCCCCGACGTGCTGCGCAACGATGCGGACTGGGCCTACTTCCAGGCCGAACTCAATCGGTCCGACGTGACGGTGCTGGGGCGACTGGGACACGAGGCCAATCCGAACCCTAGGAACCGCATGCGGGTGGTCCTGTCCACTTCGTCACGCGGCATCGAACGGCGCGCCGACGGGTGGTGGTGGAACCCGCAGATGTTCTCATGGGAGGAGGCGATCCGCATGGTTCTGCCGCATGGGGGCAGGGTCGCAGTGCCGGGCGGGCGACGGGTCTTCGACCTTTTCCTCGGGATAGGTTACGACGCATTTCACCTCACGCGTGCCGAGGGAATCGTGGTTCCGGATGGAATTCCGCTCTTTTCCGCCTGCGATGCCGGCAAGAGCGCGGAGGCGGTCCTCTCCGGATCTGGGCTCGAACCCGGCGCCAGGCAGGTGATCGACCCGGCGGGGCCGGTCAGCCTCGTGGTATGGCGGCGCTGATCTGCAACTTTCCGGGCGCGCGCCGAGTTTATGTGCGAGAGCCCTTGCGGGGAAAATCGCATGCGCTTCGCCATTCCAGCCGTTCTGATCGTTGGCAGCCTTATGGTCGGCACCGCCTGGGCACAGAGCTCGTCGTCGGGCGGCGGAGGCTCAGGAGGGGGCGCTGCTGGCGGGAGTGGGACTGGAACCTCCTCCGGCAGCACCGCGCCAGCGACAGGCGAGGCCGCCTCAGCCGACAATCCCATGGCCGTTCCACGCCTCAGGCAGGGGGCTCGGACCCCGCTCGATCGGGACACGAATATCGGTCGCACACCCGTGCAGAACAGGCCGAACACCGCTCCGACGCCTCCACCCGGCAACGAAGGCAGCACGGGAGGGGCCAGGGCGGGCGGGGCCGATGCCACCACGACGGGCGGCATTTCCGGCACCAAACGCCGGCCGGGCGAGCCTTCCGCCATCGGTCCTTCCCCCCGGGAGGAGGAACTGCTCAGGGAAGGCGAGCAGCTGGAGCAGAAGGCCCGGCGCGGCGTATGCGAGGGGTGCTGACGCTTCAAGCCGTATCGGCGATCCCCGCGTGCTTGCCGCAGAGGAATGTGGTGGCGGGCCTCTAAAAGCCCCGAAAATAAGGCTTTGGCGACTTCTGTAAGCATTCATTAACCATGCGCGCGCATCCTTTTTCGCGACCGATAAAAGGTGTCCAGGCGATTCACCGGGGGTAGTGCTCATGATTGACAGAAGTTTCGCAGAGACGATCCGCGAGAGGATCTCGGCGGTTGAACTCTTAACGGAGGCGATTGTGGAGCACGGGGCGGAGGCCGACCTGCGTGACCTGCGCGTTCTCCTGATCAACACCATGAGCCTGCTGACACGGGATCCGGGCGTCGAGGCAGCCGTCGACGATCTTTATTCCGCTGCAAGGGAAATGGTGAACGACGCTGCCGCCGGCGTTCATCCCGTGACCAGGAATGTCCGCTGCCTGCGCAGCGCCCTTGTCCGCTTCTCCCAGCGCGTACCGGTCGTAATGGGTCTGACGGAGCCCGAAGAAACCCTGCGCTTTCGCGGCTTGGAGGCAGCTTACGCAGTTCAGCTTGAGCGCAATACGACGGAAGCTGCGGATGAGGAGCCTGCTGTCCGCTCGGCGGCGTAGGGCGCCAGACATGAAAGCGGTCCCGCTTGCCCGGGATCGATCCATGCTTCTTCCTTGGACGAGAGCATCATCCAACACTCTCTTTCGGGATCGCACGTTGCGCCGGGCGCCGTGTCATGGCTCCCTCCCGTCATGGCCGGGCTCGTCCCAGCCATCCCGACCCGAAAAGCGCGGTGCTCGACGGACCGGGATCACCGGCACAGGGCGGGTGACGGTGCGGGGGAGCGAGCGAAAAACCGGGTCCACTTTCTCGCACGATGCCCTAAGGCGCTGACTGGACCAGCGCGGCGGCCAGACGCGCCGCCAGCGCTGCGTTATTCTTAACCAAGGCAATGTTCGCGGCCAGACTGCGTCCGCCCGTGCTCTCGAACAGGAACGACAAGAGGAAGGGCGTCACGGCTTTTCCTGCAATGCCACGGCGGCTGGCTTCGGCGACCGCTTGGTCGATAAAGCCTTTCATTTCCTGGGGCGGGATCTCATCCGCCTCCGGAACTGGATTGGCTACGAGAGTGCCGCCGTCGAGGCGGAGCGCCTCCTTGGTTCGAATGAGATCGGCAATGGCCTCCGGTGTGTCGAGCCGCATAGGAATGGGCAACCCGCTCGTCCGGCTCCAGAAGGCCGGAAACTCGTCGGTCTCGTATCCGATGACCGGCACGCCGCGTGTCTCAAGATATTCCAGGGTTCGCGGCAGATCGAGAATGGCCTTGGCGCCGGCGCAGACGACGGCAACGGGGGTCCGCGCCAGTTCGTCGAGATCGGCCGAGATGTCCATGGTGCTCTCGACTCCCTGATGAACGCCGCCGACCCCGCCGGTGGCGAAGATCCGGATACCTGCCAGATGAGCGCAGATCATGGTGGCGGCGACCGTCGTCGCGCCATGCCGCCTCGCAGCAACGGCGTAGGGCAGGTCGGCCCGACTGAGTTTCATCACGTCCTTTGCCGTCCCGAGCCACTCGAGCTCCTCATCCGTGAGGCCGATCTTGATCCGTCCGGCGATAACGGCGATCGTCGCCGGCACGGCTCCGTTCTCCCGCACGATGGTCTCGACCTCCCGGGCCGTCGCCACGTTCTGCGGGTAGGGCATGCCATGGGTGACGATGGTCGATTCCAGGGCGACGACGGCCCGACCGCGTTCGAGGGCGGATGCGACTTCGGGCGCGGCGTCGAGGAAACGGCCTGTCATTGCTTGGCTCATGAGAATTCCCCTTCAGCTTTTTGGCCGGCGCACCGCGCCAGGGCGGATGCCAGCAGGGCGGGCGAGAGGTCCGGGCGAACGCTGTGCGGACACTCCACGGTCAATGCCGCAGCGACCGTACCCGTTCGCACGGCTTCCGCCAAGGATTGGCCCCTGAACAGGGCAGCAAGGGTGCCGCCAATGAGAGCGTCTCCGGCTCCGGTCGCATCGACGACCTTGGCCGGCATCGAGGCTACGCTCGTGAATGCCGTGCGATCCATGGCGATCAGCCCGCCGGCGCCGAGGGTCAGGACGACCCTTGCGGCGCCGCATTCGAGCAAAGCGGTCGCGGTCTCACGCGGTGACGTGCTCGGATGCCCCAGAAAGGCTTGCGCCTCATCCAGATTGAGGAAGAGGAGACCGACGCCGTTGAGGTCGCGCGGCAGGCGCATGACTTTCAACGTCGAGACGGCATCGATCGCGAGCATCCGAGCGTCACGGCGAGCTAGATCAAGGAGATCATGCAGAGTCGGCGAGGGAAGGTTACAGTCGGCGAAGACCCACGATGAGGATGTTTCGGGCCAGACCTGGTGCAGGAGGGATGGGCTGAGGCTGTCGAAGATCGCCATGTCCGCCAAGCCGAGAGCGAGATCGCCGTCGGGGCCGAGGATCGCGACATACTCTGCCGTGGGATGCTCTCCGGAGGTCGCAAGATGCTGTGTGCCGATGCCGAGCCTCATGAGGTCCCTTCGGATCGCATTCCCGTCCTCGTCTCGACCCAGGAGCGAGACGAGAGAGGATTTCACTCCGAGCCGGGCGATGTTCTCTGCCACGTTCCGCGCCACCCCACCGAAAGAGCGTTCGGATGTGACAGGGTTGGAGGTCCTCAGTTGGACGGGCTTGCCGGCACGGTACTTCCGGTCGACGGTCGCACCGCCGATGCAGGTCACTTGGATCTGCCCTGGGCTCATGCATGCAGGCCTTTCATCTTGTGGCGCTCGTTTCCTAGGGAACTGATAGGCTAGAGCATCGGACCCAACATTGGACCCCCCTTCGGGATCCAATCCGATGCTCGCCTCATTCTGAGCATCACTGTGCTCTTTGTCGTCCCGATCGACTGCGATCATCGGTATCCGCTGGGGTAGCGGAACATCCCCTGCCTCCGCCAGTTGAGCAGCAGGGTTCCTGTCCGCTCTTGCCCCTAAGCACTCCTGCTTCGGTGTGCTCGACCCACATACCCTGTCGCCGAGGCCCGCGCTGCGTGGCGTTCGGTGCCGCGGCCGCACTTTTGTGGCTTTGTTGCTCCTCGCCTGGGAGGTGCTACTCCCTTTGAACGCCCCGCTTGAGACAAACGGCACAGAAATTGCAACAGCAGGCAAAGTAAGCCATGCGGCAATCCGATAGAATAAGAGAAATCTCCATGGGAGGGGCGACAGGAATGACCGCGAGAGATCTTCAGCGCTGCTTGTGCCAGAGGCTCAACAGCGACTGGGAACGGCATCAGGATTATCGTGACTTGGCGCTGTCGCTTCCGGAGACGGAAGTTCTCCGCCGCCTCACCACGGGCCAAGAACTGGGCGATATCGCCGCCCAGCTTTCAGTGAGCGAAGCCGCCGTCAAGGAGCACATCAGGTCCGTTTTCCGCAAGGCCAGAGCCAGGACGATGGCCGACCAAGCAGGGCGGCTTTCTGTTCTGTAACCTCTGCGGCAGCCCGAAATGTTCTGTCGGGGAAGGGCCGTACAGGGAGGATGCGGGACAAGTTGCATTGGTTGCCCGGCCCGCTTGTGCAGTGGCCGGAATCGGTGGTCTGCGTCCGGTGCCCTAGTGGCGATCGCCGCAGGGGCAAAAACCGACCCGATGCTCATTGCGGTCGGCACGACAGCATCAGCCTTCTTCCACACCGAGAACAAGTGAACAGCAGGGCCGGGGCATCCCTTGTCGCCGGGCTCTGATGGATCCGACAACGTCTCCTGATCGTGACCAGCGGAGGCGGCCATACGGAATCGGCCGGCGCGGTTCGCCGCGGTTGAAAGAGCAGAGCTGTTGTTGAGTTTCCGAATAAAGCCGACTACACAACGGGCTCGTTCCCACCCGAACATTCCCATGCATCGGCAATTCCATTTCATCAGACCGCACTGGCCAGCGTGGCGAAGCATTTGCTTGGTCAGGAGC
Source organism: Microvirga makkahensis (assembly GCF_009830105.1). Lineage (GTDB taxonomy): Bacteria > Pseudomonadota > Alphaproteobacteria > Rhizobiales > Beijerinckiaceae > Microvirga > Microvirga makkahensis. The sequence goes on along the minus strand of NZ_WURB01000026.1, from coordinate 40,866 downwards.
CTCATTTTGCCGGGGCATGGGCACAGGCCGCGATCTTGCTTCGGATCCACATTCTCACCCCGAGCGATGAGATCCGCACAAACCGGCACCCTGGTCTTGGTGCCTTATCCCCCGCAGCCGGCTTGAACGATTACCGTTGCCGGCAAGGTCCGGCGACCTCCTTTCATTCCGCATCTTCATTCGGTGATGATGCAGGATCGCCGGATCTCAGCTTCATTGAGAGAAGGAGAGCCCTGAAGTGAACAGGGTATGGACGGAAGAAGAACTCGACATTCTGCGACGTGACCGTGCGGCAAGAATTCCGGTCCCTGTGACCGCCGCGAAGCTCGGAAGGCCGGTGCCTGCAACCTATGCCAGAGCGCGGCTGATCGGCACTCTCGTCCAGCCTCATCAGCCCTGGGACGAGGCGAGCGTCGCGCGCCTGCGCGAGTTGGTGTTGGCCGACCCGCCCATGACGGACAAGCGAATCGCGGAAGAACTCGGGAGGACCATCACCCAGATTCGCTGGAAGATGCAGGACCTGGATTTGATCGGCGTCAGGGATCTCTCGAAACTTGCAAAGATCACGGCGTCTGAAACGGCTTCTTCACGGGTTGCCAAGCTCCCCGCACAGAAGCCTGCGCCACGTATGCAACCTGCACCGCAGAAGCCTTCTTCCGCTCCACTCGTGACGCCGCAGGGGCCGGTTACGGATTCCGTACACAGGGCTGATCCTGCGCCGGTCGATCCTCGCACAGCCCTCGAGGGCGCCCTCGTGCGCCTCGAAGCCAAGCTGACTGAGCGCCTGAAGAACTCCATCTCCGAGACGGAGGCCGGCATGATTCGGGCGGCGACGGACGCCATCGCGGAGAAGCGCGGCATCGACCGACGTCTCGCCGATCTCGGCAGGCGGAGCGCCGAAGCTCTGGCCGAAAAGGCAAAAGCCGAGCGTATGAAGGTTCAGGCGGAGATTGCCGAAGCCCCTGTGCCCTCGCAGCGCCGGCTGCAAGATATCGTCGCAGGCCGTGAGGAGAAACCCGCACTGAAGGAGCCGAAGCGCGCAACTGCCCAACCCGTCGCGAAAAAGCCTGTCGTTCCCGCGACCCGGGGGGTGTCCCAGGCCCCGGTTTCTCGCCAGTCGCAGCCTCCAGCACCCCCTCCGGCCCCGAAAATCGTCGTCGTAGAGACACCGGTAGCGGCTCGTGCGGAGCCAAATCTGAGCCTGGATCCAGTTCAGGTGTCCGGCCGGGGCGGCTGGAAATCCGTGCGCCGGGATCCGGCACGCGTTGCGGCTCAGGCCAAGGCGAAGGCGAAGCCGACGAGCCGTGCCGATGCGGTCGATCTGGCCTTGGCTGCTCAGGCTGCCATCAACCGTTTCATCGCGGAACGCGGTGTCACGAAGACTGAGAGGAGCGGAATTCAGGCGGTTATCTCTCGCCTCCAGGCGCGGGGCTATATCGTGGTGCAGGACGGCGACGGGTGGGTGATCGACCAGCGTCATCGGGTCGACGGCGAATCCGCTCTCGTTGCATTCGCAGAAGCTCGCGGAATCTCGTTGGACGTTGCGGCGTGAGTGCCAGAGCGGGCATTGAGCATGCCCGCTCTCCTGCCTTCGGAACTCCAGGTTCAGTTGCATGCTATTGCGGTGCGAACGGGTTCTTCCACCCTCCTGCACGGGAGGGAGCCCTGGGCGGGTAGTGCTGAGCTAGATAATCGAGGATCAGCTCGCGCTCCGCGCCTTGGACGTCGGGCATGTTGTGCCTCTCGGTCATCCAGGTGAGCGTGTCGTCCCACTGCTCGCGTGTCTGGCCCTGGTTGGAGACCAGTCTGAAGCCATGGCAGGCGGTGCAGAGCCCGAACGTCTCGTCGCGTCCGGCCCCGGCCGGCAGATCCTCTAACCGCTCGTCCTGAGGCGTGAAGGCCGGTGTCTGGGCGGTGGCGCCGCCCGAGAGGATGAGGACGGCCAGCAGAAGGCCGGGTGCGAGCCCGGCCTTCCGAATCGAGGGTTTTTTGACCTGCATGCTCAACCCACCAGCACTGCGATCCGGTGCATCGGATTGCCGCCGTAGCCTTGCGGATTCCAGCCGGGCGCGATGTGAGGCTGCATCCGCCCCTGCGTGTCCGTGGCGCGGACCCAGAGTTCGTAATAGCCGTCGACCGGCAACTCCACGCTGGCTACCCACCGCGACCAGTCATAACGATTCTTCGGCGGAGTCAGTTGGGTTTGAGTCCAAGTTGCTCCGAAGTCGTTCGAGACGTCGACCCGCGCAACACCATGCTCCCCGTCCCAGGCGGCGCCGCGCAGCGCGATTGTCCGAGTTCCGGCTGGAAGGCGCGTGCCGTTCGCCGGATTGGTGATGATGCCCCGCACGGGCATGGATTCGAGAATGCGGAAGTTCGAATCGTCCGCCTTGCTGCCGGGAACCATCGGCCTGATCGCAACGCGATAGGAGGTGCCGGTCATGCCCTGCCCGTCGTGCTCCCTGTCGCGGATCCAGACACGGGTCAGCCACTTGTGGCTGAGCGATCCCGGCCAGCCGGGGATCACCAGCCTCACCGGTCCGCCATGGATGTTCGGCAGCGGCTCCCCGTTCATCGCCCAGACGATCAGACCATGTTCCTCCATCGCCTTCGGGATCGGCATCCCGCGGGACAGGGCCTCCTTCGACGGATCGCCCGAGAGATGGGGATCGGCGCCGTAATGGGCCGTGTACTTCGCCGTGTCCTTGAGGCCGGCGGCTTTGAGTACCTCCGCGAGGGGCACGCCGGTCCATTCGGCGCAGCCGGCGCCGCCATTGGTCCATTGATTGCCGCGGGCCTGAGGCTGGAAGAAGGAGCGGCCATTGCCGCCGCATTCCAGCACCATCCGGTACGTCCTGTTCGGAAAGCGCTGCTTGAGCTCCCCGAGGGTGAGGTCCAGCGGGCTATTGACCTCTCCGTCGATCTTGATCTTCCAGCTGTCCGGGTTCGAGGCGGGCTCGGGAATCTGGCCGTTGTTGCGGATGTAGAACTTGGCGGTCGGTGTCGTCTCGTCATCGAGGAGATGCTCCGGCGTTTCCGCCACCAGGGGACGCTCTCCAAGCACGGACAGCCCCGGGTCCTTGCCCGGGAAGCTGAATGGCTTCGGGCCTCCCGTTGCGTTGGCAGATGCTGCGCCGGATCCGGTTGGGCTCTGGGCCAGGGCTGCCGGGATCAGACCAGCCGGCATATGGGCCGAGAAGGGAATGGAGCCGCCGACAGCGGCGCCCATGGCCGCCAAGCCAGCTCCGTTGAGAAAGCCGCGACGGCTCACTTCCGTGCGGCGGCCGAAGACGACGGCATCGGCTCTCTCGGGATCCTGTGCATAGAGTTCGTCCAGCGATCGTTCGATTGTCCCGGTCATGGCGTTCCTCCCAATGCCCGAGCGCGGCCGGACCTCCGGCACGGCACCCGTGTGCACAGGGTTAATCGCTGGAAGGTTGCCGTTTATTCCCTGCGGGCCTCGGACCTCACCCGAGGCAGGGCCTGTTCATGAGATCGGCGGCGTCGGCGACGAGAGTGGAGCCCGCGGGCAGGGTGGCCGCTTGGGCGATCTGCACGACAGAGGCAAAGCGGTGGAGATCCATCCGGGTGGTGCTTGTCATCGTGTAGAGGTAGGGACCTGCTCTCCAGGAGGCGACCTGTTCCGCCAGACCATATTCCGGCAGGCTCTCGGCATCGTCAGACCGCATGATGGTCAGGCTCAGGCGGCAGCCGCGTTCCCCGACATAGCTTGCCCGAAGCGATGGAGGCGGTCCGTCAGAGGTGATCACCCGCTCGAGACGCAGATTGCTGGTCTCCAGATTCGGCAGCCGCAGGCCGCCAACCGTAACGTCGTCGGGGAGCCCCAAAGAAGCAGGAGCCAGAAGGCCATGAGGCGGGGGCGGCTGCTGTTGCGGCAGGCTGAGCACTGTCCCGAGCCCCACGCCGAGAATGACAGCGGCTGCGACGGCAGCGGAGCGACGTGCGCTCCCCGGACTGGCAGGCAGCGGCAAAGCTTTTGGCGGGGACTTCGTTTTGGCGGTTGCAGCCTTGAGGGCGGCTACGGCGGCAAATGCCCTTGCGGCATCCGGATCATCGGCGATCCGGGCCGCGGCTTCAGCCAGACGGTCGGATTCGAGTTCGCCGTCAGCGAGGGCATTCAGCTCCATCCAAAGCGCCTGGTGCGGGCCATGAGGGTTCATCGTATGGCCTCCTCCTCGACGAGAAGCGCCAGCAGCGCCGCGCGGGCGCGGGCAATGCGGCTCATGACCGTTCCGGGCGGGATCCGGAGACGTTGGGCTGCCTCGGCATAACTCAGTCCTTCCACGTCGATGAGGAGCAGAATGCGGCGATGGTCCTCGGAGATCCGCTGGAGAGCCTGCCGGACTGCCACAGCGTTGATGACGGAGCGATCGGCGAGTGAGGGACTGACCGGGTCCGGCCCGGGCGGAATCGGCAATGCCCTGCGCCTGAAGGCATCCACTGCCGTATTGCGGGTGATCTGGTAAAGCCAGGAGCGATAGGCACTGCGCTCTTGCGGAATCTTTTTGGCGCTCAGCGCGCGGATCGCCACCTCCTGGGCCACGTCACGTGCCTCCTCGGCGTCCTGGATGAATCGCCGGGCGAAGGCCCGGAGGGCCGGCAGGAGGGATGGCAGCAGCTCATGCGGTGTCGTGGCGGGGGCAAGGGGCTCTCCGCCAACCTGGCCCTCCACCGCGTGGAGCTTGCGGTAGCCCTTCGCCATCGGACCTGACCTGCCGCTGTTGCCCAGCTATCGAAGCACATTCCCTCAGCCTGTCAAGGACAGTTCGGGATGGGTAGCTCTTCGGGCGACCGGAAGCTGGTCGCGTCCCTGCGTCTGATCCGTGGATCAGGCAGGTCTTCTCCCTGCCATTTTCCTCGCTGCACCTATAGCTGGACAGCGGTTGGCCAGTTCCCCCCAGGGTGGCTGACGCCATGCCGCTCCCACCGTGAAAGGAGCTTGCGATGGTCCACGTGCCGCTTGGCCTCTCCGCCTGGGTTCTCTCTGTTTGGGTTCTTGGCCTCCTGCTGCTGGTTGGCACTGTGCCTGCCGATGCCGATGAGATCGAGGTGGACCTCGCACTCGTGCTGGCGGTCGATGTCTCGCAGTCAATGGAAACGGAGGAGCAGCTGTTGCAGCGCGAGGGCTTCATCGAAGCCTTCCGCTCTCCTGAGGTCCATGCGGCCATCCGTGGCGGAATGCTGGGCCGCATCGCCGTGGCTTATGTCGAGTGGGCCGGTGCCGCCGACCAACGGATCCTCGTGCCCTGGACGGTGATCGAAGACTCGGGTGATGCACACGGCTTCGCGGATCGGCTGGCGCGGGAGGCGACCCGCCGCGGGGGGTACACATCGCTGTCGGCGGTGATCGATCTGAGTGTGCAGCTGCTGCGGGCGAGCGGCTTTCGTGCCGTTCGTCAGGCCATCGACATCTCCGGAGATGGAGCCAACAACCAAGGCCGAAACGTCACCAAGGCCCGGGACGAGGCAGTGGCTGCGGGCATGACGATCAACGGGCTGCCGATCATGCTCAAGCGCCCGAGCGGCGCCTGGGACATCGAGGATCTCGATCTCTATTTCAGGGATTGCGTCATCGGGGGGCCTGGAGCTTTCATGATCCCCGTGCGCGAACGCCATCAACTGATCCAGGCCATCAGGACGAAGATCATCCGTGAGATCGTGGAGGTTCCGGATGTCGCGCCACGTCTCCAGCCGGCCCAGTCGGATAGGCGGGCGGATTGCCTTGCGGGCGAGAATCGGGTCCGGCAGCGATACGGCAACTGAAAAAGCCGCCACGGCAAGGATGGGAGGCTCCGCCACCCCGGAGGATGCTTCCGAACGGGCCGCGCAACCTGCTCTTTTTCTCAGTCGATCGGCTTCGGTTGGTAAGGGCGGTCAGGATCGACGGCGACCGCGAGACCATCGAAAGTGAGTTAGATCAGGTGCCCGAGCTCAAGTGCAGGGATGCCCCAACGTCAGAGGCTGTCGGTTGATTTCGGCCTCGACATGTATTGTCGGGAAAATCCTCGCGTCGAAGATCCCGATCCAGGATTGAAAGCGCGCCCGGAGTCGAGCGCGTTTCCAGTATCGGCGCATCATGGTATGTTTGTGCTACGTCAGGTTTGCCCGACAAGGTTCGGTGACCCGTGGCCGCTGGGGTGTATAAGGGGAGGCTGGAATGCGGGGCTCTCTCGCGATGGCCGCCGCCGTGGCGGTACTTGCCGTAATGCTTCCAGGTTTTGTTGGGGGCTCAGCTCCGGTTTCCGCTCAGGTCGCGAACGAGACCGCTCTACGCGCAAAGGTCACGCAATTCATCAGGCGACACGAGAAGGAGGCGGGCATTCCCTTGGAGAAAGACGCCAAGGTTTCGACACGCCTCGTCGATCTGAATGCTGACGGAACACCAGAGGCGCTTGTCATCATCAGAGATGCAAATTCTTGCGGTTCTCGCGGCTGTAGTGCCTTTGTGCTCGATTTGAGCGGACCAAGGGCAAGCAGTATTGGCGATCTCATCGCCGAAACGCTGGAGGCGTTGCCCAGCCGCACCGGTCAGTGGCGCGACATCTCCGTCAACGGTCACCGAATTCGCTTTCGGGGCGGGCGTTACGGCGGCTCCGCGGCTGACGCTGGAGATCCTAAATCGGAGTCCCGCGCTCAGGTGCAGACCAATTCTGGGGAATCTTCTTCTGCCCCCACCAGCAATGGGGTTAATCCACTGCCAACCTTTAAGGACTGTGACAATTGTCCAGAGATGGTCGTGCTGCCTGCAGGCTCCTATGGGATGGGCGCAACGGAGGAGGACAAGAACATCGCCTTCGCCGAGTGAGGAAACGAAATTCCACGGCATGAGGTGACACTCGAGTATTCATTCGCAATCGGAAAGTTTGAGATAACGGTCGCCGAATTCGGAGCTTTCGTAGACGAGACCGGCTTCCAGACGGGGGAGAGTGCCCTCCTCAACGTTCCGAGCCGTGGTCCCAAAAAGGGTAATTTCCTCGGCGCGACCAGCGCCAGGGCCGACGAGTACCTTCCCGGAATCTTCCCGGGAGGCAAGCCAGGAGGACCCGCGCTCGTGGAGCTTGCAGGTTTCCGAACGCCTGGCAGGGAAGTCGGGCGCACACATCCGGCCACTTGCATTTCCTGGAAGGAAGCGAAGGCCTATTTCGCCTAGCTCTCAGCCATGACTCGCCGGAAGTACCGATTGCCCACTGAGGCCGAAAGGGAATATGCGGCGCGCCGGAGAAACGAGGCCATACTGCTATGGCGGAGGGCAGAAAGAGCGCGGACTTACGACGGGCAACGTCGGAATGTCATGCGGCTGCCATCTGGAAAGGTCTTCACGAACTTGTCCGGCCCCTCCCATGCGATCCGGCTGACATGCGGGCGTCCGATGGCGCCCGGCTCGCCTGGTTCAGCGATTTCCGTTGCCGTCTCGGTCAGCCGGTTGCCCTGCAATCGCCAGGTCCCGATCACCCCTTCCGTCATATACTTGCCGTCCTGACTATAGAAAACCGGCTCGCCGCTATCGCAGCCAAGTGGGAATCGGACGCGTCTATGGAGTCCGAGCCATCGCCCCCTTAGTTTCCCGGCGGGGGATGCGGCCGCGCGGTCTGGCAAACCTTCCGATGAATTTGGAAGGCGCGGCGTATCGGGAGGCGGGGAGACTTCGATCCGCATTCGGAAGGGGGCGTGCTGACCCATCGGAAAGAGCGTAAAGACGCGCAGTTCGTAGGTTCCACTGCGGGTCACGAAGTCGAAGGCATCATTCGCGTCGCCAATGCCCTCGATAGCGATAGCGACGTTTGTCCCCGAGAGTAGCCGAACCTGGACTCTCTGGCCGTCTGACACGGCCAGCGAATAGCAGAGCGGGTCGACCGGACGATCGCGCGTTTCGGCCTTGACCGTACCGGAAACAGTGGCAGAGATCCCACCCGCCTTGAATTTTATGGGCCTGCAACGGCTCTTCGTCTCGTCGCCGGAACTGCGATGGGCCAGTGCGATGCGGTCGGGGCTGGCGGCGCTAACAGTGGGTTCAGCCGTCGGCATAAGAGCGAGGTGAGCAGGATTAGCTTGTGCGGCGCTCCCGCCGGTCACCAACAGGACCACTAAACCGAGTTGCCTCATGCATCGCATCTCCTATTGTTAATGGATGGGTCATCTCACTTCACTGCCGCGCGACAGGGTCGGCGATTTGCGGCCCACTACTCGCCAATGGCTCATCCTGTCTGCCGCGATGCTCCCACTCGCCGGACAAACTTCGCCTATTCGACGTTACTCCAAGGTGCCGCATCTTCTGACAGGACGTACCGCCGTAGCAACATTCTAGGCGGCTGCCGACAGGCTTGCAGATGATGTCGCCGGTTATCGAGCGATGTGGATCGGTCAAGGTAGCGAGGCCTTTGAACGCCTGCCCATCGGCGGCGTAGCAGGTCTTCGGGAAGCGATATGTCCACGCCTGAGCAATGGAGATGACCTTTATGTGGCCACGCTTGAAGGCCGTAATTGACCTTGAGCGGCCCTTCCGACGCACGCAGCCTGAAAATGGCGCAGCTATTCGACATGCCACTACGCCAGTTCGGCGTGCCCCTTTGCCGTTTGATGACGACAACAATGAAGGGAAGGGGCATCAAAAATTGTTTGGACTGGAGGCTACCTCTGAGATCAAGCTCTCAGCGAGGCTCGGCGAACTGCGAGGCAGGTTTCCTGAAGGTCCTGTCTAAACAAAAGGAAAGCGCCTCTCTTTCAAGGGGCGCTCCAAGGTCCGGCCCGTAGGGGCAAAAGTAATCGTGCCGGTATGTTTCATCTATTCGGGCGCATTCGCGTTGTCATGTCGGCAGATTACGATGGAGAAATACCCTCCACCCTTAGATGAAATGTTGTTTCATGTCAGTTTGACGCTCTCGAATTGAGCGGAATGGCCAATGAGCGCGATTGATGCCCTTGGTTGTGATGCAGACCTTTTACAGCCAAGTTTGGGCGATCCCGATCACAGGCAAACGATGGAGATTCAGCGACTTGCGCACGATGCGATTCTTGAACGGCAGCACCATGGGAGCTCAGATCCAGGCGTATGACTGGTCAGGCTCGCCGGTCGGTCCCATCGAAACTTGGCCGGAAGTGCTGCGTGTCACACTCGGCAACATGCTCCACTCTGCCTTCGCGACCTATCTCGCATGGGGGGCGGACCTCATCACCTTCTACAATGATCCCGCCCTTCAGCTGCGGGGGAACCGACCCGAGGCACTCGGGCAACCTCTGCCGCAGGCTTGGTCCGAGATATGGCATATCGTTTCCCCGATGGTCACGCGAGCCCTTCACGGCAAGACGACCTATGTTCAGGACGTGCCCATCGACATCGTGCAGCGAAGAGGCTACCCCGAGGAGACTTGGTGGACCGGCTCACTCAGCCCTGTCATGGACGCGGCTGACAACATTGGTGGTGTTCTCATTATCTTGCAGGAAACGACAGAGCGCGTGCTCACTGAGCAGCGGCTTCGGTTTCTGGTCGATCTGAGCACACGCCTGCGTGGGGTCAGTGAGGCACGCGAGGTCATGGCAACTGCCGCGGAGATGCTGGGGCGTCACCTGAGAGCCAACCGCGCCGGGTACTATGAACTGAGCGAGAGCGGGACGTCCTTTGCGATTGAGCGCGACTGGACCGATGCCACGACTCCAAGCCTTACGGGCGAGCACCGCACCTGTGACTTTGGCTCTCAGATCGACCGGGAGTTGAGGGCGGGGCGCACCGTGTGCATCGACGATCCCCTGACGCATCCGCGCACCGGGGAGGATCCCGTCGCCGCCGAGTTCCTCCAGGCGGGAAAGCGCTCAACCATCATCGCGCCCTTGGTCAGGGACGGGCGGATGGTCGCATCTTTCTATGTTCATCGGACCGAGCCGCGCCATTGGCGCGATGACGAGATAGCGCTGATTCAGGAGGTGGCCGAACGGACATGGGCCTCGATCCTGCGGGCCCGGGCCGAGACGGCGCTCCGGGACAGCGAGGAGCGGTTCCGGCAGTTTGCCGAGCACTCCTCCACCGTGCTGTGGATCCAGAATCTCGAGACCCGCGAGATGGAGTACATCAGCCCGGCTTACGAGGCGATCTGGGGCGAGCCCGTGGAGGCCGCCTTACGCGATCCGGGTCACTGGGCCAAGGCCCTTCATCCCGATGACCGTGACCAGGCGAGCTCCACTGTCGAGCGCGCCCAACGCGGGGAGGAGGGTACGCACGAGTACCATATCATTCGGCCTGACGGCGGCGTGCGCTGGATCCGTGACACGTTCTTTCCGATCCGAGATGAGCAGGGACGGATCCGGCGCGCTGGCGGCATCGCCCAGGATATAACCCAACACGAAGGCTCCACAGTCTATGTAGTAGGCGGCGACGAGGCCTCACGTCGGGACCTGTGCCTTCTGCTCCAGGGCGCTGGCTACGAGGTGAAGTCCTTTGCCTCGGCGCAGTCTTTCCTCGCGGTGGCGCCGGTGTTGGTGCCAGGCTGCGTGGTACTCGATACTCGCGGCCCCGAAGCCGGCGGGCTGACGATCCCGAGGGAGCTGAAGGCACGCCGGGCCGGGCTGCCGGTCATTGTGCTCGGAGAGGCCGGTCGGAATGTTGCGGTTGGGGTTCAGGCGATGAAGGCCGGAGCCGTGGATTTCCTTGATATCCCATACCAGCCTGAACAGGTGCTGAATGCGCTTGCTTCTGCCCAGGCGAGCATCCGAGAGAGGGCCGAGCAGGATCAAGCCACCGAGCGCGTGAGGGCGCTCGTTGCAGCGTTGCCACCCCGTGAGCGGGCTGTGCTGGATGGGCTTCTCGCAGGCGGCACCAACAAAACGATTGCGCGCGATCTTGGGCTCAGCCCGCGGACGGTTGAGGCGCACCGGGCTCGCATCATGGAGCGCCTGGGGGCCCAAAGTCTGCCTGAGCTGGTGCAGATTGCGGTCGGGGCAGGGCTGCAAGCCAGACCACCAGTCCGTTGAGCCGGCGCTCAGATAAGAGCGGCAAGTTGTGCAGCGCATTGGCCGGTCCCTTCCATCCACCGCCTTGGCTTCTCCGATGCCGCCGGGCAGGGCGGCCCTCTGACGGATCAGAAGCCCTGAGCTCAGCCGCAGCGGTCGGGAACGCATGTGCTCCTGGCTTGCCACCGGGAGCACATCACCATCAGGGCGACAGGTGCCAAAGTACGCGGCTGATGCGCTGGGATGCAGGCCTGAAGGATACCGGTCTTCTACGTAGGAATAGTCCGCCATGACACTCGGCCGGCGCAATGCATGCTGGTTGTATCGGCTTGCCAAGCTTGCGAGGCATCAGCCATGAGGAAAACACCTTGCCAGTGATTCAAGAGCCGTGCGGTGCCAGGCGCGATTTCACTTATCACCTCTTCCGGAATGGGCCGCGGCCTCAACTTCTCTGTGCCGTGGCGGCCGATCGCCCGCTGCCCGGGTTTCTGCTTGAGGAGCAGTGGCTACGCGAGGGCTCGCTTGGCCCTGCAGATAGTGCGCCACCGGGCTTCCGTGAGCGGGCTGCCGCCGCCGGTAACGGGTTGAATGGCTTTTACCTGTTCCAGTGCCTGTGCACGGGACACGAGCATGGCCAGACTTGCATCTCCACCAGGCGCAGAGCGGCATGACCGAAGAGGAAATCGAAGTCGTTGCTGAGGAACTGGCAAAGATCGGTGGGACGGCCTGGTATCCAGGACGCCAGCACGGGCCTATTCTGAGGGCTGTGACGGAGCGCTATCGGGAGCAGGCCCGCGTAGTCATTGCTGCCCTTGAGCGGATGAGGGCCGGCAGTGAGGCCGTTGCCGTTCCGGGGCCCGCAGTGGCTGAGAACCGCAACGTTGCTAAGTCCTCCCAGTCTGATGCAACTCAAGATATCCGACCTGGGTTGACGGTGATTTACCGGCCTGCTGGTGACCAGAGAGCCTATCCGTGCCGGGTGGTGGAAATCAGTGGCAGCCAAGCCTATCTGGCGCCAATCATGAGGACCTGCATCGGGTGGATCTCCATCGAAACCATCCTAGTGCCGCCGGAGGATGAGACCTCTGGAAAAGAGTGAACTCATCTGGCCTGCCCTACGATGCCTGAACAACCGCGGCAAATGGCTGAAATTGGCACAAGGTTCGCCTTGGGCGAATTTCTGCAACGGGGCGGTGAGCCGCCGCACATGTGATTGCTCACAAGGGTCGTCTTTGACCCTAAGCGGCCTTTCCGCCTCTCGCGTGGCCTTAGGTAGGGCAGCCGACTGGCGGAGCCAGGCACTTCAGCAAGGCTGCCCTGCGCCAGCACAGGTGCACGTTCTCGGCCTGATCGGTGTAGGATCGAACTGCCGTTCCTTGTGCCGAACACTCTGGAACCCTTCAACGACGCCTCTCCTCATACGGATCGGACATTGCATAGTCCTCAGACAAGCGGCCTCCAAAGGTTGCAATGGCTCGCCGGCGGCTTCCTGCTGACCTTCTCCTCTGCGTTTGGGCAGACGTTCTTCATTGCGCTCTTTGCCAGTGACCTCAAGGGCGAGTTCGGCCTGAGCGATGGGGCCTTCGGGACGTTCTACATGGCAGCGACCCTCGCGAGCGCTACCGTGCTGATGTGGGTCGGACGCGTGGCAGACCGGAGAGACCTGAAACGGGTGTCCGTGCTCACGCTGGCCGGCCTCGCCCTGACGGCCGCCGCGATGGCGAGTGTCACGGCGGCGTGGATGCTGTTTCCGGTCCTGTTCGGTCTGCGCCTTTTCGGGCAAGGGCTGCCCGGGCACATCTCGCTGACCGCGATGGCACGCTGGTTCGTCGCCCGCCGTGGGCGGGCCATCGCCATCGCCGCGATGGGCTTCCCCGCGAGCCAGGCGGTTTTGCCGATCATCGCCATCGCCCTCACGGGAGCGTATGGCTGGCGCATGACGTGGTGGCTGAGCGCCGCCGCCGTGGCCCTCTTGTCGATCCCTCTGATCCTGCTCCTGTTTCGCAATGAGCCCCACGAGCCGGAACGCTCCGCCATGCACGGCGCCGACCCGAGGGTTGTGCCTGCACGGCGCCAGTGGACACGGGCCGAAGTCCTGCGGGACCCGATCTTCTACGTCCTGATGCCCGGGGTGCTGACCTCGCCCTTCGTCGTCACGGGCATCTTCTTCCACCAGATCACCATCGTGCATGCCAAGGGCTGGGACCTGACCTGGTTCGTGGGCTGGTACGCCGCCAATGCGGCGACCACCGTGATCGCGACCCTCGCGACGGGTTGGGCCATCGACCGCTTCGGCGCGGCCCGCGTTCTCCCCGGCTTTCTCCTGCCCCTGGTCGCCGGCGTGGCGGTGCTGACGGCCTCGGATAACCCCTATGCGGCGCCAGCGTTCATGGTGCTGTCCGGCCTCAGCCTCGGCAGCGCCAACACGGTCCTGGGTGCGATCTGGGCCGAGCTGTACGGGACGCGGCACCTGGGCTCCATCCGTGCGCTCGCATCCTCCGGGGGCGTCCTGGCCTCGGCCCTCGCACCGGGACTGATGGGCTACCTGTTCGATGCCGGGGTGACGGTCACGCACCAGCTCGCGATGCTGGCGGCCTACACTCTGGTTTCTGCCTGCCTCCTCGTCATGGTCGCGCCGCGACTGAGGCTTCGGTCACGATAGGCAGGGAACGAGTTCGGGAAGAACGGACGACTCGAAAACGGCGAGCCTTTCCACGCGCAGTGGAGGCTCGTCGAGGGGCAATGCCACTTGTCCAGGAGGCATCTGAGGCGGGCAAGCCGCCGGACGTAGGAACGCGCTCGGCGCCGGGGCGGCGCGCAAGAAAGCTTGATTGGGAAACCCTTGCCGTATTCGGCGATGCCAGGAGCCGGAGGCGGGAACCAGCGGACGAAGTCCGCGGCAACGGCGGGCAGGCCGTCGTGATGGGCGTAGGCGCCGTAGCCCATTGGGCGCTCAGATATACGTTGCTCACGTCGCACAGGAGCCGGCGACCAGTCCGGCGCACCAGCTCCGACAGGAACTCAATCTCGGTCATGGTCGACGTCCGGAACCCGACATATGAGGATGGGTTCCCGATGAGGTATGGCCGGAGACGAGGATCGGATCGATGAAGCCGGAGAGACCGCGCATCCGTCGAAGATGGCGACGATCGATCCCGTTGGCGCTGCCGATGGATGCCCCGACCGTATGGATCAAGATCGGGTAATGGCTTGCGATCTCGGTCAGAAGTTCGGTCGCTTGCGGATTGGGGCGGACGCGATGCCTGGCGCGGCCGCGGCCAGGACCTCGGCATCGGCAGGCTTCGTGGTCCGGCCGTCAGAAGATCAGCGCCAGGATGCCGATCACAACCGCGAGGCCGATCAGGAAGATGATGCCGATGGTTCCTCCGAGTACTTTGAGCATGTGGTGTCCTTTCGCTGTCTGTCAGGAGGCAAATGAAGGAGACGGGGACCTCCCCTTATGGTTGAGCGTCGGCCTGCGGCCGGTTTGAGGGTCAGGTCCGTGTCCTTGAAGCGGCTGAAGGCTCCGCCGGTATCGGGGAGATGGAACTCCGTCCACCTCGTTCATCGATCGACCTCTAATGCTTGATGTTCAGGACGTGTGGGGCAGAAAGTGATCGGGACGCGGACTGTCCGCGCTTGATCGCCAGCCTCACGGTGTCCATGGTACCGATGGTGAACGCACGCCTTCCCTGAGGGTTGCACCTCAACTTTCTGAACCAGATGTGACCGCCACCGGCTTGGTTCAGACGTGAACCTCATGGGCTGAATTGAGAAGCATTCACCTCCTTGGCTGCATGTTCAGGCTCGGCATTCGCGGGGCTGCGCGCCACTTCCATCTTACTGCCGGTTTAGTGGAGCAGGGCGATATGATCTCCCGCGGCGTGGAAGGAGCGCTTCCGGCAGCCCGTTCCGAGCTCCCGCGGCCAGTGCGGAAGCGGCGGTGTCAAAGCACCAGGGCAACCGCCTTGAGCCGGAAGCGGATGAGGGGGATCCGCCCGCAAGACCCTATGCCCACGAGTGGTTTCAACATATCCGCACAACTTGCGGGAAAGCTGCCCTAAATACCCTGATGTCAAGCGTATTCGGATGATGAGGTCGGCATGAAAGTGATCGTCTGCGGTGCGGGCCAGGTCGGCTCGACCATTGCCCGCCACCTCGCGACCGAGGGCATCAATGTGACGGTGGTGGACATTTCGCCGGAGCAGGCGCGGCGAACGGATGAGAGCTACGACGTCCGCGGGATGGTCGGCCACGCCTCCCATCCCGAGGTCCTTGAGCGAGCCGGTGCTCGCGACGCGGACATGCTGATTGCGGTGACACGCTCGGACGAGGTCAACATGGTTGCCTGCCAGGTAGCCTATTCCCTCTTCAAAGTTCCCCGCCGCATCGCCCGTGTCCGTCACCATGGATACTTGGAACCAATCTGGCGGGGGCTCTACGCCTCCGACCAACTGCCTATCGATGTGATCATCTCACCTGAGGTCGAGGTCGCCGATGGCATCGTGCGCCGCCTCCGGACGCCTGGCGCTTTCGATACCGTCGCGCTGGCCGATGGCCGGGTCCAGCTTCTCGGCGTCCACTGCAATACCGGCGCGTGCGCCCTGGTCGGGCGGCGGATGAAGGAACTGTCATCCGCAGGCGGTTCGGGCATCGTCGTCGGGGCCATCGTACGGAACGGTCAAGCCTTCGTGCCCCGGGGAGACGATCAGGTGCAGCGGGGCGATGATGTTTACGTCATCACCGAGACCAGCCAAGTGGATCGCGTCATGGCCTTCCTGGGCCACGAGGAGCAGGTCGCCCGGCGCATCGTGATCGTAGGTGGCGGGAATGTCGGTCTGAACCTGGCCGGCCGGATCGCCCGCAAGGCTCCGCAGGTCTCGCTCAAAGTGGTCGAGCATTCGCGCGAGCGGGCCGAGTTCATCTCGGGAGAACTCCGCGATGCCGCCGTGGTGATCCATGGCGATGCCCTCGACAAGGACGTGCTGCTCGAGGCCAATGTCCAGAGCGCCGAGACGATCATCGCCGTCACCAACGACGACGAAACCAACATCTTCGCCTCGGTCCTGGCCAAGCGCGAGGGCTGCGCCCGGGCCATTACCCTCGTCAACAAGTCCTCCTACGAGCACGTGCTGCCAACTCTGGGTATCGATGCGGTCGTCAGTCCGAGCGCCATCACGATTTCGACCATTCTGCGGCATGTGCGCCACCGGTCGATCTCCGCCCTCTATACGCTCCGGGAGGATTTCGGCGAGGTGATCCAGGCGACCGCCCAGGAGGAGTCGCGGCTGGTCAGGGGCACCCTGCGGGACGCCAAGCTGCCGGATGGGATGCTGGTGGGCGCCATCGTGCGCAATGGCGAGGTCATCATTCCAACCAGTTCGTCGCGGGTGTACCCCGGCGACAGCATCATCGCTGTTGTGAGCTACCGGGCCCTCCGCAAGGCCGAGGCTATCCTGGCTGGTGCACCGAGCGCGGCGGTCGGTGCGGGTCAATAGATGGGCGAGGCACGATTCTCCGGCGCATGGGCGCCACCCTATATCCGTCCGGTTTTCTACCTGACAGGCCGCATGCTCCTGGCTCTCGCAGCGGCCATGCTCCTGCCTGTGGCGATCGATGCGCTCACGGGCGATCCGAACTGGAGGGCCTTTCTGATCGGCAGCGTGATCACCTTCGCCTGCGGGTTTGCCCTGATCCGCATGACGCGATGCCAGCTCTCCGGGGGCCTCACCTTGCGTCAAGCGTTCCTCCTGACTCCTGTGGCTTGGACGACCATCGCGCTGTTCGGAGCAATCCCTCTCTACATTTCCGACTATGCCCAGTTGCGGGACAGTTTCACCAACGCCTTATTCGAGTCCGTATCGGGCCTGACCACAACCGGCGCAACGGTCATCATCGGCCTTGATGAGGCTCCACGAGGTATTCTTCTCTGGCGGGCACTCCTGCAATGGCTGGGCGGCATCGGCATCATCGGTGTCGCAATCGCCATCCTGCCCGCTCTTGGGGTCGGCGGCATGCAACTGTTCCGCACGGAATCCTCCGACCGTTCCGAAAAGGTCATGCCGCGCGTGCGGGAGATCGCAACCGGTATCGTCCTGATCTACGTGGCGCTCACGGTGGTCTGCGGTCTCGCCTACTGGCTGGTGGCCATGCCGCCTTTCGAGGCTCTGGCCCATGCGCTGACAACCGTCTCAACCGCTGGATTCTCAACCTCCGACGTCTCGATGGGGCGCTGGGATAACGCTACCCTGCACTGGATCGCGACTCTGTTCATGCTCTCCGGAGCGGTTCCATTCGTGCTCTACCTGCGCCTGCTACAGGGACAGCAGGATGCCCTGCGCGACAGCCAGATCTGGTTTCTGGTCAGTCTCCTTGCCGTGGTGATCATCGCCGTTGCCGCATGGCTGATCGCATATGGCGGGCACGGCGCCGCTGACGCGCTCCGGCTGGCTGCCTTCAATGTCGTGTCGGTGGTGACGACGACCGGCTATGCCACGACGGACTATACGGTGTGGGGCAACATCATGATTGGCCTGTTCTTTGGCCTCATGTTCGTCGGCGGCTGCACCGGCTCCACGTCGGGCGGGATGAAGATCTTCCGCTTTCAGGTGATGATCCGGATGCTCCAGAGCCAATTCCTGCGCCTGCTCTATCCAAGAGGCGTGTTCCCGCGGGTCTATGCCGGACGAGCGCTGCCGGACGAGGTGATCGGGTCCGTGGTGGTGTTCTTCTCGCTCTACTTCATCTGCTACAGCGCGCTCACAGTGGCTCTGATGGCGGTTGATCTCGACTTTCTGACCAGCGCCAGCGCCGCTGTGGCTTCTCTGTCGAACGTGGGGCCGGGTTTAGGGCCGATCATAGGTCCGGCGGGCAACTTCGCCACGCTCCCGGATGCCGCCAAGTGGCTCCTCTGCTTCGGCATGCTGCTGGGACGCCTGGAGTTGTTCACGGTGCTGATCCTGTTTTTTCCCCAGTTCTGGCGCGGATAGGGCTGAACCGCCGATGAGCCATCCGATGCTCCCTCTTGCACTGCCAAGTCGGCGATCGCATAGCCGCGGGCTCCCTTCTCGCCCGGAGCAAAGAAGAGCAGCAAGTCTCGAAAGCCGATCAGGACCGGATCGGCGCTCACCGCAACAGGATCAGGCTGAGCGCCACAACCGCCATGCCGGCCACCATACCGTAGGCGGTCTCGCGGCCCTGGGCATAGCGCTTGGCCGCCGGCAGCAGTTCCTCCAATGCAAGGAACACCATGGTCCCGGACAGGATCCCGAACACCAGACCGAGAGTGGCAGGGGACATGATCGGCGCCAGAGCCAGATAGCCGAGAACGGCACCGAGGGGCTCGGCGAGGCCGGAGATCAGGGACGCCAGGACAGCCTTCGAACGGCTTCCGGTCGCGTAATAGACGGGAACGGCAACCGAGACGCCCTCGGGGATGTTGTGAAGCGCAATCGCGACGGCGAGGGAGGCCCCGACGGCAGGATCATCCAGGGTGGCGAAGAACGTCGCGAGCCCCTCGGGGAGGTTGTGGGCCGTGATCGCTGCCGCGGTAAGCAAGCTCATGCGGGCGACGGCCGCCTTGTCCCGCCGCGAGGTCGCGGCCACGTCCGGATGAGGATTGGGAACGAGGCGGTCGAGGAGAACGAGCAGACCGATACCGCAAAAGAACCCCACGGTGGTCCAGGAATATCCCGCTTTGGCGCCATAAGCCTCGCCCAGCGATGCCGCCGATTTGGGGAAGATCTCGACGAGCGAGACATACACCATCGCGCCGCCCGCGAAGGCGAGCGCTATGGCGAGGTGATGCGGGTTTGTCTTGTCCATCCTCAGGACGAACAGACTGCCCAGCGCCGTAGCGAGACCCGCGCTGGCGCATACGCCAAGCGCGACCAGCACCTCCGACGAGAACAGCCCGCTCATCTCAATCGAGCCTGGCGCCCATCACAGCTCGGCGTCCTGATCCGGCTTGGCATCCAGGGTTCGCGCATCCTTCACGCTGATCCTGACGGTGTGAGTTTCCACCTTGCCGCTGGCGGACCTGACTTCATAGCTGACCTCGTCGGTTCCCTTGTAGGTCGGGTTGGCCTTGTAAAAGATCCCCTGCGCCGTCGGCTCCAGCGTCGGGCAACGGGGAATCCGGCCGGCCTTGAGTTTCCCGCTGCGCACGTTCAGTTCGCCGTGCCTGGGCGGGGTCACCACGCGGACCGTCGGCAGTGGCCCAGATGTGCAATCCTTCCGCACGTTGCCATAGACCCCGAGACGGTGGGTTTTGCCGGCGATCGCGTCCGTGCTCCTGTAAGCGCTGTTGGCCTGAGCCAGGGCGGCGGTTGCGGACAGAACAAGAACGCCAGCGACTGCCAGGGTGGCGGAACGTTTCCGGTGGACCATTCAAGAGCTCCTTTTCAGGCGAAACCGAGCTGACGGGGGGCTGCGTTTGCAGCAGCCTCCCGACGTGAGACCTCAATGTTTCGGTTCGGAGGAGGTTTCGGGGCGCTTGCGGCGGGCCGCGCGTCGGGAGAGCATGTTGAGGCCCTCGATCAAGGCCGAGAAGGCCATGGCGGCATAGATATAGCCCTTCGGCACGTGCGCTCCGAAGCCTTCCGCGATCAGGGTCATGCCGATCATCAGCAGGAAGCCCAGGGCCAGCATCACCACCGTTGGGTTGTTGTTGATGAACTGAGCCAGAGGGTTGGCGGCCAGCAGCATCACTGTCACGGCCGCGATCACGGCGATGACCATGATCATCACCACGTCGGTCATGCCCACCGCCGTGATGATGCTGTCGAGGGAGAACACAAGATCGAGCAGCAGGATCTGGGTGATCGCGGAGCCGAAGGTCATGGCGGCCTTGGCCGTGTCGAAGACGTCGTCGGACGGGGAGGGGTCCACGTTGTGGTGGATCTCCTTGGTCGCCTTCCAGACGAGGAAGAGACCGCCGCCGATCAGGATCAGGTCGCGCCAGGAGAAGGGATGTCCGAAGGCGGTAAAGATCGGTTCTGTGAGGGTGACGATAATGGCGATGGTGCCCAGCAGCCCGAGGCGCAGGATCAAGGCTAAGCCGATGCCGATGCGCCGCGCCTTCGAGCGCTGGTGCTCAGGCAGCTTGTTGGTGAGGATCGAGATGAAGATCAGGTTGTCGATGCCGAGCACCACCTCCATCACGACCAGGGTTGCCAGGGCCACCAAGGCCGTCGGATCGGAGAGCCAGGAAAAGTCCATTGTAAAATCCTCACTTGTGTCAGGTTCAGGGTTGGCCGCATCGCCAGCTTCTGCGTGCCGTTAGCTCGATCGGCAGTTCGTCACGTTCCACAGGCCCGAGGGCGGAGAGGTGTACGGCTCAACGCTACGGCTGCTCCGCATCCGAAAATCGACGAAAGCCCGCCCCATGTCGAGAAACGACACGCGGCCGATCTCTCCATCGAGCGTGGTCTCCAGGCTCTTGCCGTCCAGCAGCCGGAAGCTCGTCCTGATCCCGGGGTTCTGGCCTGCACTGTCGGGAGCTGACCTGATCGTCCCTGCGCCCGTGCTCGCGTCGACATCGACCCGAAAGCGGAACTGTTCGTTGGTCTTCCAGACCATAAGATCGAAGACGTAACCACGACCGTCTCGGCTGCTGCGGATCTCGAAGTGCTCAGCAGAGTACTTCGGCCGGAAGGTCGCGTTCTCCAGCTTGCAGGCTGCCGCCATGCCGGGCTGCATGACCAGTGCGACCATGAAGAGAGCGGAGTACCTGCCCATGCTCATGCCGCCTCACGATTTTCAACACGGGTGGCCAGCACCTTGTCGATGCGGCGCCCGTCGAGGTCGATCACCCCGAAGCTCCAGCCCATGGTTTCAACCGCTCCGCCCGTTTCCGGCATGTGCTGCAATATGCCGATCAGGGGGGGCGGCAACAGTCTCGTAATCGCGCCGCTCGGATAAGGCGATGCCGACCTTGTCGGCCATCTCGTCGGCCAACAGCCCCGAGCCGTCCGCCCGCTGCATCGCCTCAGGCTGCTTTTCGGTCACGGCGGTCCCGAATTCGGTGCTCTGGCCCGCTAGTCGGAAGATCGGCTTCGGCGAGGCATCAAGAAACCAAACGGCCGGCGCAGCGATTCGCGAGATCAGCGCCATCAGGGGCGCGACCGCGCAGGCGACCCCTTCCGGATTCCTGAGCGCCAGACACTTGGGCACCAGCCCGCCGACCCCGACGGAGAGACAGGTGATGGAGCCGATCACGAGGCCGTAGCCCAGGGGCTCCGCGGCCTCGTCCGGCACCCCTAGCGCCTTCAGGATACCGGTGAGCACGGCGCCGAGCGCTGCGCCCGAGAAGGCACCGGTCAGCACGCCGGCCACAGCAATGCCGATCTGAACCATGGAAAGAAAGCGGCCTGGATCCTCGGCCAGCTTCAAGGCTGTGCTGGCTCCTGCGGGGCCGTTGTCCGTCATCATCTTCAGGCGGGCTTTGCGAGCCGACACGATGGCAAGTCCGGACAGGGCAAAGAGGCCGTTGAGGATGAAAACGGTGACGAGTTCAAGCACGGTGTCTCAGGCGCCTGCGGCCCCCCTCCAGCGATACTGATCGTGTACCCGCAGGGTTCATGGCGAGCCTCCTCATCCCATGATAATCCAAAGCTGGTCGAGAAAGGCCTTGATGCCGGCAATGATCGCCGACGAGATCGCCGCCAGGATCAGCAGGCTGCCGATGGCAGCAAGCCAGCCGATGAGCATGGCAAGACCGTCTCGCTCCAGGATGCCGAGGGCGAACGCCGAGATCGCAAAGGCCGGGGGAATGTTGCCGAACGGGATCGGCAGGAACAGGATAGCGGCTAGCACCAGGCAGGCTGCGCCAACGATCCGCTCGGACAACGGGTGAAGCAGCAGGCCCATCCGAGGCCGCAGGAGGCGTTCGGCCCGGCGCAGGATGGGACTGAGCCTTGCCGCCAGCAGGGCGAAGAAGCTGCGGGGGATCGACCGCTCGCAGACGAAGCGGGGCATCCACAGGGTTGGGCGCCCGAGCATCAACTGGGCCGTCAGGAACAGGAGGGGAGCTCCCAAGACGGCCGACATGCCGGGCGGCAGCGGGAGCATGTTTGGGGCGGCGAACAGGAGCATCAGAGCGCCGAAGGCCCGACCGCCGAAGACGTTCAGCACATTGCCGATGCTGATGACCGGACTGGGCTGGCGGGCAAGGTTGCTCAGGACCTCGGAGAACCGTTGTCGGGGCTCCACATCGTCGTCCGGTGACACGACGGTGGAGAGACTACTCGAAGGGTCTAGCATGGTCCTGTCTATGCTCAACAAGGTGAATGTATTCGAGTGGCGGATGGGCGAAAGCTCTTGGCTTCAGTGAGACCGAGTGCAGCAATGGCTGGCGGCGCCACGGAGAACCGATGATTGATCGTGCCGCCACGTATTCTATCCCTGTCGAAGGATCACAGGCTGGATATCGTCGAGTTCACGGAAGGCAGCGTCACTCTCGTCGTACTCGACCACTCCGTCAAGCTGACCAGCCTTGACGTCGGTCACGGCGATCTGGTCGCCCGCCACCGTGGCGTTCTCCAGTGGGATCGCAAATTCCTTGGCGCCAAGGCCCAGGAAACCGCCGCGCTCAATGAGAGCGAATGGTCTCCTGTCGGGGGTGCTCACCAGAATCCCTTCGATGGTGCCGATTTCCTCTCCGTTTGCTGCAACCAGCTCCATTCCCTTCAGCGAGCTGACGGTGAGTGCTGTTGAGGGGGAGCTCAAAGGCGACGTGCGGGTCGTAGAGTCCGTGGTCATTTCCTGGCTTGAAGGCGCCGGCTGAGATTGCGCCGCAACAGAGATGAATATCGCCATAGTGGCAGCAGGAACAAGGATAGGCTTGGTGATCATAGTCTCATTCATCTGGCCAAGTCACTCATCCGGCCAGCTCTGGCCAAGTCACTTCAGGTGCGCAACGCGTTGCTTTGAACACTGATGTCGAATGGGCAAGCCGCCAGAGGGGCGTGGCGACCGGATCTGGACCCTCGCCCCTCTCGCTGTTAGCGGCTAGACGTCCTCAAAACCGAAGTCTTCGCCTGTATCCCCGAAGTCCTCGGTGGCGGCCTGCTGCGGCTCGGGCTGCGCCGCATCGGTCGCACCGGCCTCATCGCCGCCCGAGAAGGCGCTGGCGATCATGTTGCCCAGCAGCACGCCGCCTGCCACACCCATGGCGGTCTGGGCCGCGCCGGCCAGGAAGCCGCCCCCTGGACGGGGAGCCATGCCGCCCATGCCGGGAGCCATGGGAGGCGCCATGCCGTGCTGCGGCTGATAGGGTTGCTGCTGCGGCTGGGAACGCGGCTGTCCGCCCCCGAACAGGCCGGCCAGGAAGCCGGCCCCGCCCGCTGGACGGTTGGCGAGTTCCTGCTCGAGTTGCTGAATGCGGCCATGGGCAGCGCTGAGCGCCTGCTCCTGCACCACGATGGTCTGGGCCATGTAGTAGGGCGCGTTCGGCTGCTGGCCGATACGCGCGCGGATGAAATCCGCCGCCTGCGCGTCCAGGGACGTGGACTGGCGCTCAACCTGGGCTAGCCTGCCGAAGAGCTGCTCGATGGCCTGACGGTCCTGATGGTCCATGTAAAACGATCCTTTGCTGGCAATGGAGGGGATTACTCTTCCCGCTGCCCGGTGAGGTTCAGCAGCAGCTGGAAGAGATTGACGAAGTTGAGGTACAACGAGAGCGCGCCGAACACGGCCATCTTGTCGTTGGTCTCGTGCCCGAAGCCCTCGGCATACTGCTCCTTGATGTTCTGGGTGTCGTAGGCGGTCAGCCCCGTGAACACGAGCACGCCAATGATCGAGATCGCGAACTGCAGGGCGCTCGAGGCGAGGAAGATGTTCACGATCGAGGCGATGATGACGCCGATCAGGCCCATGATCAGGAATGAGCCGAACTTCGAGAGATCGCGCCTGGTGGTGTAGCCGTAGAGGCTGGTGGCGCCGAACATGGCGGCGGTGATGAAGAAGGTGCGGGCGATGCTGGCGCCGGTGAACACCAGGAACACGGACGCGAGCGACAGGCCCATCACCGCCGAGAAGGCGAAGAATGCCATGCGCGCGGACGCCGCCGTCATCCGCTCCATGCGGAAGGAGAAGAAGAAGATGAAGGCCAGGGGCGCCAGCATCACCACCCATTTGAGTGGAGTCTGGAAGAGCGGCACGTAGAGGGCAGGTGTCGCGGCGACGAAGAACGCTACGAGCCCCGTCACCACGAGGCCGATGCCCATGGTGTTGTAGACCCGAAGCATGTGCTGGCGCAGGCCCTCGTCGAAGAGGGCGCCGCTCGCACGGGTCGAGGCAGTCTGCCAAGCGTAAGGGGTATTCATCGATGTTTCTCCAAGGTTTACCGAACCGTGTGGGACAGCCGGAGGGCCGCCCGTTCAAGGGCTATGGCGCTGCCGGTTCCGGTCAGCGCGTAGGCGAGTGGGCCGGTCTGCCAGTACACGGCCTTCGCCGTGTCGAAGCTGGCCAGGGTCGGGGCGATGACGTCGAAGACCGGCGCCTGGGCAGCGAAGAGCGACACCCGGCCGAGGCCGCCGGCGTCGACGACGATCTCGATGCTGTGGCCATATCGCGAGGGAAAGACCTGCGCGTCCAGCACCTGCCAGTCGTCGGGCAGGGCCGGAAGGCGGATCCCGGTCTCGGTTAGAATCTCGGCGGGGTCGTAGGCCTCGACCTCGGGCTGCGAGATCATGCGGGCGCGCAAAAGGCCAGTCTCGTGCGAGTGCAGGGCGTCCTCGACGAAGGCGGGCGGCTTGGGCGAGGCCGCGCTGTCGGTAACGCTCAAGCCCACCTGCCCGTGCGCGAACCAGCCGAAGCCGACGAGTGCCGCCACGGCGGCGACCCGGCGCAGCCTTTGCCAGAATTCCTGCCAGGCGAGAGCGCGCTCAAGCCGGCTCGCCGCCGCCAGCACAGGTTCGGCAGGGCGGGGCAGGGGAGCCGCATGGAGCAGCCGGAGGGCGTCCCGGTCCTTCAGGTCGGCCATGACCCGCGCGGCGGCTTCAGGATCGTGGGCAAGGTGCTCTTCCACCTCGATCCGCCGGGCTGGGTCGAGCTGGTCGTCCACATAGGCAAGAAGGTCCGCTTCGGTGACGGGGTCAGACATCGGAACCTCCCACGATGCGCAGGCTCGGACGCTTGTTGTGCGAGGGGTGCGGCACCTCGCTTCCCGCCTCGAACCCCCGCAGCGCGGCGCGGGCGCGGCCCAGACGGGACATGAGGGTGCCGACAGGGATCTTCAGGGCGGCGGCGGCCTCCTGGTAGGACAGGCCCTCGATTGCCACGAGATGCAGGGCGGCGCGCTGCTCGTCCGGCAGGCTCATGAAGGCGGTCTGGACCTGCTGGAGCCGCACCCGGCTCTCCTGCTCGGGCGGGGCGGCTGTGTCCGCGAGGCTGGCGGCCTGCTCCACGCGGCGCAGCTCCGCCACCTGTCGGCGGCGGTTGTCGATGAAGGCGTTGTGGAGGATCGACAGCAGCCAGCCGCGCAGGTTGCCGCCCTGGCGGAAGGATCCGCGCCGCTCGTAGGCGCGGACAAGGGTGTCCTGCACCAGGTCCTCGGCCTGCGCCTCGTCCCGGGCGAGGGAGCGGGCATAGCGCCGCAAGGGCCCCAGCAGCCCGATCACATCCGTGCCTTTCGTGTCGTTCATGCGAGGTATACGAAGCCTACGATGTTTCTAATCCCCATGATGCGACGTTTTTTCTTTGCGGCTCCGAACCGGATCGGCTCTCACACTCCACTGCCGAGAACATAAACATTGCCGCCAGCCCCGCCACGGCGTCGAACCGCCAGGACACTCTTACTGTCATGTTGGGGCGTGAGGGAGATCATTCAGGGGGCCGATTGATCTCATTCTGTGCGCCGCCAATGTGGGGCGTGCGGTTCACGGGATACGACCTTCGTAACCATAGTGGAATTTGCGACAAGCCAGAAAGGTCCCGTAATGGTACTTCTCGGACCTCACGCATTGGTCAGCTTGGGAGCGCACAGCGGACGCTATGGCACTGGCAGCAAGCGTGCGAAGGTCTGACGGATCCTGGCATAGCATTCGCAGGTCATCTCCTCCAGGCCTGCCCGATCCGCGATGATGATGCCCCCGCGCTGCTGCGTGATCAGCCCCTGAGTCTGGAAGGTGCGCAGCACCGTGCTGACGGTCGAGCGCTGCACCCCGAGCAGTTCGGCCAGATCAGCATGGGTCAGGGGCAGGAGGTCCTCCTCAATCCGATCCCGCGTGCTCAGGATCCAGTTGCAGCAGCGGGCCTCGACTGTGTGGATCGCATTGCAGGAGACGGTCTGGAACGTCTGGGCCAGCAGGGCCTCGCTGTAGCTGAGCACCAGCCGCTGCACCTTGGGGCGGGCGCGCATCGCCTCCCGCATCCGGTCGATGGCAATCCGCGAGGCGGTGCCGGGCACCTGTACCTTGTAGCGCCCGAAAGCTTCTCGCGAGACGATGGCGCTGATCAGGCCGAACAGCCCCTCCCGCCCGAACGACGCCACCTCGACGAACTGCCCCTCTTCCATGACGTTGATCAGGCCCACGATGGCATCATGGGGGAAGTAGGTGTAGCGGATCGGATCACCGGCTTCATAGAGGATCGTGCCTTTGGGGAGGATCACAATGTCCAAGTGCGGCTCAAGGTAACCCAGATCCTCGGGCTCAAGGGCAGCCAGAAGCCAGTTGCTGCGGTGGGTGGCCTTCGATGTTTGGAGCACCATGACAGCCTTCCGCCCCATCAAAACTCAAGCCGTGTGGAGAGGCTGGGATCGCCGCCACAACACAGGTTAGGATCACAGGTGCGCTACGATCACCCGGCGCTTTCAGCGTTGTCGATGATCAGCGGCGTGTCGAAGTACTCGATCGTCGGGGGAGCGCCGAAGCGCTCGGCAATCCGCTGGCGCCTGTCATCGGAGTACAATACCTCAGCGGCCTCACGGTTCTGCCACAGGTACACACCCCCTTCCGGTCTGGTCCGCTCCGAGTAGATAGTAGTTGCGGACGAGCCCTGGCGCTCCTTGGAACTGAGGGGCGGAGTGCTCATAGGTGGACTTCACATCCTCAGGAGAGAGGCCCTGGGGCAGGGGAAAGCGCACGATTGCCGTAATCATCATCAGCTCCTGGATCACTGGTGGAAATCTCGGATGGAACACGGCTGTACTATCGCTGAGAGCTCTCCCGCTCGAGGTGTGGAAACACACTGGAGCATCGCTTGTCGGCACAGATTGATGTTGTCTGGGTTGCCGCCTCGGCTGCACGAGCGGACCTTCCTATGCGGAGCTCTATGACCGCGGCTGACCCAAGGCGCACCTTCCCAGGACTCCGATCTACCCTGCCATTGAAGGCACGGGTGCCCAATTCGCGTGCGATGATCATGAGCCGCACACCCGCTTGCCTATCCTCCAGGATAACGCGCTGGCCGCTGCAATACGAGAACCACTTGGGGGCAGGCTGTCGCCGTGGTCCAGCCCGTAGTGGACGGAAAGCCCCATTCTTCGGGCGCCGTGGAGCCGCCATCTGCGTTATGCCATGGCTGCTTTTCTCGGTTCACTTGCCGGCTGTGGCCGCTACGTGTCGACTCGGTCGGAGCCGATCATGGTCGGTGCGGCGAATTCGATGACACAAGTCACGCCGGAATCCTGCAGGTGCCGACGCAATGAACCGCCGAGCTGACCCTCCACCAACCGCCTCAGCAACCGCGAGCCGAAGCTCTCGAGCGCGGCGCCTTTCACCATCGGTCCATCGGATTCGCGCCACTCTAACACCAGATTCTGAGCATCCCGGCTCCAGCTGACCTCTAACCGGCCCGTCGGGACAGAGAGCGCGCCGTATTTAAGCGCGTTAGTAGCGAGTTCGTTGATAGCAAGGCCGAGAGCCAGCGCCTGCGGACCCGGTAATGTGACAGCCGGACCGCCTATGATGAACCGCCCGGGAGCGTCCACATGATATGGTTCGAGTTCGGCCTCTAGGAGCTCGCCCAACGTGATCTGGTCCTGCTGCGCTAGTTTCCGATCCAGCAGATCGTGTGCGCGAGCCAGGGCGGCGATCCGCGCGGAGAGCGCTCGCGCATGTTCCGGCGGCAAGGTCAACCTCGCGAGTGCCTCCGTGGCGGTATAGGCGTTCTTCACGCGGTGCCGAAGTTCGTCACGCGCGAACTCCGCTTCCTCAAGGGCACGCGACAGGGCCTTCACCAGGCGCACATTCTCCATCGCGGTCGCGGTCGCACGGGTGAGGGTTTCCAGGGTCTCGACCTCGTCGGATGTTGGCTCGTAGACTTGGCCCCAGTAAGCGCCGATCGCGCCGATCGGGTCGTCAGACCGCACAGGCGCCATCACGAGGCTGCGCACGAAGGTTTCACGGTAGAGATCCTGCGGGATCCGTTCGTCAAGGCGAATGTCTGCGATCACAACCGTCCGGCGATGGAGCATGGCCCAGCCGCTGATGCACGACGAAAGCGGAAAGTTACGGCCTTTCCAGAGCGGGCCGACTGCGTCTTCCTCCACATAGCAGCAGGCGTCCCCCTCTCGCAGGATGACCGCAATGCCATCGGACCCGATCAACCGGCGCGCCGTCGATCGGACCACCTCGATCACTTCTTCGATCTCTCCCGCGCTCGCCAAGCGCTCGATCGCTTTCAACAAGTCCCCCGCGGGCGTGCGGCGGAAGCTGGTGCGCTCGGAAGGTGGCGTAGGCTCCGGCATAGAAACTCTGGAGTATACACATCGATTTCTGCCCTGGTCGTAAGGTTCGACCTGGGCAGTCCGAGAACTCAGAAATAGAGAAGTTTGTTCCAGGCGCCAGGCAGCGGCGGCCCCGATCCGGGGCTTGCGATCGTAACGTCCGAGTTCCAAACATAGCGCGAGCTCATCGGGCGATCCGACGAGCTCGCGGGACGGAAGGGGCTTCAAACGCCAACCCAGATGACAGGCAGGCCAGAACGCGGGTCCCGGTCGAGCCTCGCGGGTTCTTCGTAATGCCGCCACTGCACCATAGCTTGAAGGGCTTCAAGCAAGTGGCATGCCGACAGGTTCCGCCTCTAGGCCAGGGGCACTTCGGGACCCTCTCTGCCGTCACCGCCCGCCGCTCGGGCGATGCTATGCGCGAAGGGCGTTGCTCCATCGGGCACGGGGGCACGAATCGCCTTCCAGAACCGGAGTGATCGCCCGCCGGTGATCCACGCTCGTGCATCCCGGGCTCATCGGGAAAGCTATTCGTTCGTCGTGAGAGCAGCGGATTATTCCGCTGCGTCCAACCTGGATTTGGATACCGAGGAAGCCAGAGCCCGCGCCAGATCCTCCTCGGCATAGGGCTTCACCAGCAGCACCGCACTTTTCATATCCTGCTCAGCCGATATGGCCTCATCTCCCGTGGCGAAGACCACTCCCAACCCGGGCCGGATCCTCAGGGCGCGTCGGACCAGGTCGGCTCCAGAGATATCTGGAAGTCCAACATCAGTAACCAGGATGTCGACCGCATTCCCTTCGAGCGCCTTCAGGGCCGACGCGGCATCCGCAACCTCCAGTACCTTGTGACCAAGCCCGATCAGCATCTCGGCCGTGCTGCTCCGGATGAGATCGTCGTCCTCCACCAGCAGAACAGTCCAACTCACCACGTTGGCGACCTTCGTGGCCCGAGGCTCCGCATGAGGCGGCGGCGCGGATGCGGCAAGGTTGCGCTGTTGCTGGTTGGCCAGCACATGGCGGATTTTCCGAGCGAGATCCTCGCGGGAATAGGGCTTTGCCAGAAGCTCGACTCCGGGATCGAGCCGCCCTCCATGAACAATCGCATTTTCCGTGTAGCCCGAAGTGAACAGCACCGCGATGTGCGGCAGGCGCATGCGCGCCTTGCGGGCGAGCTCAGGGCTCCGCAGCGGTCCGGGCATGACCACGTCGGTGAACAGAAGATCGATCTCCAATCCGCTCTCGATCACGTTGAGAGCACTGGTCGCGTCGCGGGCCTTGAGCACGCGATAGCCAAGGTCCGACAGGAGCGCGACTGCCGTCTCGCGGACCTCGTCGTCGTCCTCCACCACCAGGATGGTCTCGGTTCCGCCCCGCACCGGCGCGGTGCGCAGATCGGTCAGCACGTCCTCCTGCTCATGGACGCGCGGCAGGTAGATCTTGACTGTGGTGCCCTGGCCGACCTCGCTGTAGATCTTGATGTGGCCGCCGGACTGCTTGACGAAGCCGTAGACCATCGACAGGCCCAAGCCAGTGCCCTTGCCTTCGGGCTTGGTGCTGAAGAAGGGATCGAACACCCGATCCAGGATCTCGGGTGGAATGCCGCTTCCCGTGTCGGTCACCGCCAGCATCACGTATTGGCCGGCAGCCACATCATGCTGGAGGGCATAGCGGTCGTCGAGCAGGGCATTGCCCGCCTCAATCGTCAGGCGCCCCTGACCGTTCATCGCGTCACGGGCATTGATCGCCAAGTTCAGGATCGCGTTCTCGATCTGGCCCGGATCGATCTGGGTGTTCCACAATCCGCCCGAGACCACCGTTTCGACCTCGATCTCTTCGCCCAGGGCCCGGCGCAGCATCTCATCCATGCCCTTGATGAAGCGACCGATGTTCACGACCTTGGGCTCCAGCGGCTGGCGCCGCCCGAAGGCCAGGAGCTGGGACGCCAGCTTGGAGCCGCGCGAGACGCCCGCAAGCGCGTTCTGTACGCGCGCTTCGGCGCGCTCGTTGCCGGCGATGTCCTTGGCCAGAAGCTGCAGGTTGCCGCTGATTACCTGGAGCAGGTTGTTGAAGTCGTGCGCCACGCCGCCCGTGAGCTGGCCCAGCGCCTCCATCTTCTGCGACTGACGAAGCAGAGCCTCGACCTTCTCCCGTTCGGCGATGGCATCCGTTACGCGCTGCTCCAGTGTGGCGTTGAACGCTTCGAGCGCAGCCCTGGCCCGAAGCTCCTGCTCGATGTTGCGCGCCTCGATCACGGTACCAATGGGCCGCCCGGCTTCGTCCCGGATCGGGCTGGCGGTGAAGGCCACCGGATAGAAGCTGCCATCCTTATGGACGAAGATCTCTTCGCCCTGCTCCTGATTGTTTTCGGGGAGAGCCTGGTCGATGGGGCATTCGCACAGGGGATACGGCGTGCCGTCGGGGCGGGTGTGATGGACGACGTCGTGAAGGGGGCGGCCCTGCGTCTCGGCGAGCGTGTAGCCGGTCAGGTCCTCGGCCGCCTTGTTCATGTAGACGCATTGCTGGCGGTCGTCCATCATGAACACCGCCATTTTGGTGTTGTTCAGGATCGCGTCGAGCCGGCGCGAGGTCTCGGCAAGCTGCTCCTCGACGCGTTTGCGCTCGGTGATGTCGACTACGGTGCCGGGAAAGCGCCAGGGCTTGCCGTCGTCATCGTACAGGCACTCGCCCCGTGCCTCGATCCAAAGGATCGTGCCGTCCTTCTGAAGCAGGCGATACACCTGCGCGTACTTTTCGCCGGTCGCAATGGTGTGGTTGATCGCGTCGCCTATCCTCTCCCGGTCGTCGGGGTGGATGCCACCGAGGTACTCTGCAAGCGACGTACCGGCTTCTCCTTTGTCTGGGTCGACCGAGAACATCGCCGCGAACCGCGCGTCAGAATAGAACGTATCGGTCTGGATGTGCCAGTCGAAGGTGCCGACCATGCCCGCCGCATTGAGGGCGTAGGACAGGCGCTCCTCGGATTTTGCCAGCGCCCGCTGGGCGAGGATACGCTGGGTTGTCTCCACCACGACGGCGAGCACGCCCGCCGGTCGGCCGCTCTCGTCCAGAACCGGGCTGTAATCCAGGTTCATCCACACCCGCTCGGGAACACCCTTGCGGTAGAGTGTGAGTTCCTGATCACGGTAGGACAGGGTGCCACCGCTTAGGCCGACCTTCATCACGTTGTCGTTAAAGTCGGCGACCTCGGGCCAGCCCTCGCGCACCTTCGAGCCGAACAGGAGTGGATGACGGCCACCTGCAAAGCCCGAATAGGCGTCGTTATAGATCATGACGCCGTCAGGTCCCCACAACAGGACAATGGGAACCGGGGAGCGCAGGAGAACCCCGACTGTGGTCTTCAGGCTCTGTGGCCACGCCGAGATCGGCCCGAGCGAGGTACGCGACCAGTCATAGCTCCGCGTGCGCAGGCCCATCTCGCTGTTGCCCAGAAAGTCGAGATTCGTTGCGTCCGCCGTTTCGGTAGAGGGGACGTGTAACATCGATGACATTGACGCAGGTACCCGATGGCCAAGTTCGGCGCATAACTATGGTTCAGCCTCTGGCTTGACAAGAGCCTGGCACCACCTCCGACCGCTCCAAGAGGTGGGCTGCATTTTCCACCTCGGCGGTACCGTCGATCGACGGATCGGGGCGGATTGGCTCGACGACGCCTCTCCGCTCTTAGTCGCGCGACCGCTTGGAAGGCGGCCTCCGAACATTACTCCGCGACCGTGGACAACGTGCATAGGATAGGGCGTCTTGTTCGGTTGCCGCCCCGAAATCCTGGATCAGAGCCAGCCCTGCAATGGCGAGCGAATCATCAGCATCAGTGCCGAGGTAGGGGCGGTACTCCCGCTCTTGGAATGAGCGGCAAGGATTTCATGGGCATACTTTCCTGGCGGCGGACCCGAGGACCTCTTTGGCTTCAAGGACGAGTTGTGCCTCAGGTTGGATAGGTTGACCCGAACAGCCCGCCTGTTGTGCCCCACGCGGCAGGGCTTCAGCCCAGCTCTGCCGGAGCGCGTACCTACGGCTCACATTCATGAGGGTGGGGCAACTAAGTACAAAACCAGAGGTTCTGCGTCTCAGGGGGGTGTGATTCCACAAGCGTGAAGCGCAACACCCGTTTCCGGGAGGGATTATCCAAGGGGCGCTTCAACTTGGAACGAAGCGCTGTGTCAAGCGTTGTGACACTTCTACCCCTCCTTCGCACCTCATCCATGGCAATCCGCAACACCTCGTTCACTCCCGAGCTGCAATCCTTGGTCAACTGCAAGGTCGCTTCAGGGCGACGCCGCAGCGCCAGTGAGGTGGTGCGCGTCGCTCTCCGCCTGCTCGACGCGAGGGAACGCCTGATCGGTACGAACCAAAAAGCGTGCTCTGAGACTTTCAATGCTGGTTAAGCGCCCGTTGGACGCGGCTCCGGCGATACCGAGCTTCCTCAAAGGCGGCGGCGAAATGGGCGCTCGCATACGCGCTCACGACTGGTCTGTCACGCCATTGGGTGATCCCCAGATCTGGCCTCAGTCCCTGCGCACGCTCGTGCGTGTGATGCTGAATGCCCAGCAGCCCATGTTCATCGTCTGGGGGCCGGAACTCGCTTTTCTATACAACGATGCCTACGCACCGATCTTCGGGGCCAAGCACCCGGATGCGCTGGGCCGCCCCTTTGCCGAGGTCTGGTCTGACATCTGGAGCCAGATCAAGCTCTTGGTCGACAGTACACTGGAGGGCAAGCCGAGCTGGCATGAAGATCTCCTAATCCCCATGCGGCGGCATGGCTATCTGGAGCAGGCTTGGTTCAGCTTCTCCTATACGCCCGTTTGGGACGAAAATGACCAGATCGCCGGCATGTTCTGCGCGGTGACAGAGACAACCGATAAGGTGCTGGCAGAGCGCAGGAATGTCGCAGAGCGCCAGTTGCTACAGCAGATGTTTCAGCAGGCCCCGGGCATCATGGCCATGCTGCGCGGTCGGAACCACGTTTTCGAATTGGCAAACGATGCTTACTTGCGGCTTGTCGGGCACCGGGAGCTTGCCGGCAAACCGGTGAGAGAGGCCTTGCCCGAGCTTGAAGGTCAAGGCTTCTTCGAGCTTTTGGATGAGGTCCACAGAACCGGGGAGCCATTCGTTGGGCGGGGTGTGCCCGTTCGCATTCAACGGGAGCCTGGCAGCCTGCTTGAGAAGCGCTTCGTCGACTTCATCTATCAGCCGATCAAGAATGCCGATGGGCAGGTCACCGGCATTTTCGTCGAAGGCTACGATGTTACGGAAGCCAAGCATTCCGTGGAGGCTCTCCGCGCCAGTGAGGAGTTCAACCGCCGTATCCTGGACAGCTCCAGCGACTGCATCAAGGTGCTTGATAGCGACGCCCGGCTTCAGTTCATGAGCCAGGGAGGCATGCAGGTGATGGAGGTCGATAATTTCGGCACCATTCAAGGCTGTGACTGGCGCTCCTTCTGGTCAGGTCCGGAGCATGGGAAGGCACGGCAAGCCGTGGAGACCGCTTTGGCGGGCGGCACTGCTCGCTTTCAGGGGCCGACGCCCACAGCCAAAGGAACGCCTAAATGGTGGGACGTCGCGGTGACCCCGATCAGGGGGGCACACGGCGAAGTCGAAAAGCTCCTCTCCGTCTCGCGCGACATCACTGGAACCAAAGAAGCTGAGGAAGCCCTGCGGCAAAGCCAGCGGCGGCTGAACGCGGTGCTCAACAACGCCTCAGTGTCGATCTTCCTCATGGATGAGCGGCAGCACTGTGTCTACATGAACGCGGCTGCCGAGAAGCTCACGGGCTACACCCTTGCAGAGGTGACCGGACGTCCCTTACACGACGTGATCCACCACACCCGCCCTGACGGCAGCCACTTTCCTCTCGAGGATTGCCTCATCGATCGGGCGTTCCCGGACGAGCACCAGGTGCAGGGCGAGGAAGTCTTCGTTCATAAGGACGGCAGCTTTTATCCGGTTGCATTCACGGCCAGCCCGATCCCGGATGAGGAAGCCAACACCATCGGCACCATCATCGAGGTGCGTGACATCCGCGCTGAGAAGAAGGCTCAGGAGCACCAGCGCCTTCTCATCAACGAGTTGAATCACCGGGTGAAGAATACCTTGGCTACGGTACAGTCGATCACCTCGCAGACACTTCGCAACGCTGCGACTGCTCAGGATGCGAAGGATGCTCTCGAGGGACGCCTCCTGGCGCTCTCACGAACACACGATGTGCTTACCCGGGAGAACTGGGAGAGCGCGGAGCTGCGCGAGATCGTAGAGCAGGCAGTAGAGCCCTACAGGGGCCAAGGCGAAGATCGTTTCCACCTCGAAGGACCTTGGATTCGCCTGCCGCCCCGGATGGCTCTTGCGCTCGCCATGGCGCTCCAGGAGCTTGCCACCAATGCGGGTAAGTATGGCGCTCTTTCCAATGTCACAGGCATGATTAGGGTCACTTGGGAAGTTGATGATCTCCAAGTTCCTGCCCGCCTTCATCTGCAATGGAGGGAGGCCGGAGGACCCATCGTGGCGCCGCCGACCCGCCGTGGCTTCGGCACACGCCTGATCGAACGCAGCCTTGCCCAGGATCTTAATGGTGAGGCACAGATCCTGTTTGCCGTAACCGGCGTCGTCTGCACAGTTGACGCTCCGATCGCATGAACCATGATGTCTAAACCAAATCCAGGCCGATCGTGGGAACTGCCACGGCGGATGGCTCTTTTCTCCGGGGTTGCCTGACACAACCCATCCTGGCCCTCAGAGGCCGCCAGAGGGAGCCATCCACCTCATCTGCTTGTGGATGATTCCGATGAGAATGTCTTCGCGAAGGGCGGCGGATCGGGGCATGACGGGCGAACGTCTGGCGATGCAGGAGAGCCTGTTCTAGGCGTTCCGGCCCGAGGACCATGCACCCTCCAATCACCTGCTGCGGCGCATCGACCGCGTTGCTGACTGCTCCGAGTTGCGTCAGCATCTGGCGAGCTTTTCCGGAACGACAGGCCGGCCCTCTGTTGATCGCGAGCTGATGATCCGCATGCTGCTGATCGGTGGCGTCCGCCGCATCAGCTCCAAGCGGCGCTTGTGCGAGGGAGGGGCACCTCAATCTGGCCTGACGCTGGTTCTGACGCCTTGGGCTGGAGGGAGGTGCAGGACCCCTCCACCTTCTCCAAGACCCGGTCCTTCCCCGTTTCGTGACGCATGTCTCGGCCGCCTTGAGCGCACTGAAGAAGCGCAAACGCGTGCACCTGGTCGGAACCGGTCATGGCCGTAGGCACCTGTGGGAGATCGCAACGGAGCGATGCATCGCACAAGGATAGAAGATCGAGCCGCCGTTCCTTTAGAAGGCCAGGTTCGGCCCATTGAAGATGCACCTCCCGAATGGCATTTTGCGGATGGGTCGGGAGCCGTTCGGAAGGGGTGATCGGTCATGCCGCGTGCGTATGAACCGATCCTGGCCAGCCGTCCCGGGCGATATGTCGAGGCGCGTCCGGTCGCCCGGCTGCTCCCGCATTTTCAGTCCGTGTGGATGAGTTCAGTCTCTCCGGACCATTCAGGACCTGTCGTCGTCGTTCCCGATGGCTGTTTCGATCTCCTCTGGCGGGAAGGTCGGTTCACGGTGGTAGGTCCCGACATCGCCGCCGCGACCCCGGAATTGAGACCGGGCTCCATTGTTCTCGGCATTCGCTTCACGCCTGGAGCCGCAGCCAAGTGGCTAGGTCAGCCTCTGGCGGAGATCATCGGACGGGAAGTTCCGATGGCAGAGTTCTGGAGTGGTACGGCCGACCGCGTCGCGGATGGGATCGGAGTTGCCTCCTCGGTAGGAGATAAGCTCCGCGTCTTACAGGAGTTTCCCGCCGCCGAGGCACCGGAGGTGGAGCACCCGCGCCAGGGGGCGACAATGATATTTGAGTTTCCCAGGTCGGACGCGAGTGCTGAAGGGCGCAAGATCATGGCGCTGCGCGAACGCCTTGGGATCAGCGAGAGAACCTTGCGCCGCCAATGTGATGAGTTTTTCGGCTACGGCCCGAAGACCTTCGCCCGGATCCTGCGCTTCCAGAGATTCCAGGTCCTCGCGCGAACGAATGCGGATGAGGGGCTGTCCCCCCTCGCGCTCCGCGCCGGGTATGCCGATCAGGCCCACCTCACGCGCGAGGTCCAGTCCCTGTGCGGGATGACGGCGGGCGAGTTCGTGCGCCAGGTGGCGGCCTAACTGGCCGCTTTGTTCAAGATGATTTCCTCCAACTCGACCACGATGTGATCCGGTGGTGCTGGCCTGATGGCGGTCCGTGCATGGACGGAGGGCGAATGAGACCACGTATTTCGGTGTTGACGCTTGGGATCGAGGATCTGGAGCGAGCCGTCGCGTTCTACCGCGATGGTCTCGGGCTGCCGACCGAGGGCATCGTCGGCAAGGAGTTCGCGCACGGAGCCGTTGCCATTTTCGAGCTTCAGCCTCAGGTGAAGATGGCCGTGTGAGCTCGTGACGATGTTGCCCACGACACGGGACTGCCGAAGACGGCTCCATGCCCGACGGGTTTCACGACCGGGCACAATGTCACCCGCAAGGACGAGGTGGATCTGGTTATACAGGTGCCCTGACGTCCGCCTCCGGAGAGCCTGTGCGAGCATTGATTGCGTCTGCGCCCCGTTGCTCATCCGCTGGGCATCCTCCTTCCGCACGAGATCGGCGACGTACCAGTCGAAATATCGGGTCGAGAAGCGGTGATGGACACCGGCATAAGCCCGCTGGATGCGGCTGAAGAAGCTCTCGATGAAGTTGGTGTTGGTGCCGTCCTCGGTAGAACACGCCTTCGACTGGTTCACCCGTCCCATGCGGTTGAAGCCGATCAGGCCATGTAGCTGCCGTGCTCGTCCGCGCAGACTTTCGCATCACCGGACACATGGTCCCTGCCGGCCGACCAGGCAGCGTCACTGTCCTCCTCGCGGGGGCGGGTAAAGGTCCGGCCGAGGAACCCACGCTGCCGGATTGCCAGGGCACAGAGACGGCTCGGGCTGCGGTTTCCTTGCGGCAGTCGTATGCAATCCTCGGCCTTGTTTTGGGGCCTCACGTGCCCGCCCGCATACTTGCCGTCGCTCTCGTCCTCATCCTCCAGAACCATCTCGTCCGGGCGGGCCGCCACGACCTCCCTGAGCTTCATCAGGAGCACCCAGTCGGCCTTGTGCTGGACGCCGAGCTCCCGGGACAGCTGGAGGGCAGCCTTGCCTTGGCGCAGTCGGCCGCAGCCAAGGCTGACATTTACAACGTGATTGTTGAGGGCAGCGCCGTAGTAGCAGGCTTGTTATGGTGTGATGTAGCCGGCGGGCATCTGCTCGGGTGGCAGAGTCATGACTGCCCGGAACCCCTCAGGCCTGAACTCGGCCAGGAACTCGCCTCCAAGATCGTTCCTGATCGAGCGCTCGATCAGCCGTGAGCCAAAGCCCTTCCGTGTTGGGGCGGCCACAGGCGGCCCGCCCCGCTCAACCCACTCGATCCTTATACCCGTTGGGCTTTGGGACCAGGATACGCTGACCCAACCTTCCGTCCTGGAGAATGCACCATACTTTGCGGCATTCGTCGCAAGTTCATGGCAGACCAAACCAAGGGAGAGCACAGCCTGTGAGGGCAAGTACAGCCGCGGACCCCTCACCTCATATCGCGGCTCGCCACCTCTACCATAGGGAGCAAGCTCCACGTCCAAGACGTCGTTCAGAAAGGCTCCTTCCCAACTGCTCTGGGTTAGCAGATCGTGGGTGCGAGAGAGCGCAATGAGTCGCCCCATCAGGTCTGCCTGGAACACCGATGGATCGGGTGCATTCCGAAGCGTCTGCTGAACCAGGGACTGAACCGTTGCCAGCGTATTCTTCACGCGATGGTTGAGCTCGTTGATCAGAAGACTCTGGCGGCGCTGAGCCTGTTTGCGCTCAGTGATGTCCCGGGCGGTGAAGGAAATTCCTGCCAGTTGCCTGGCTTGCACATAGACCGGTGCAACACTGATTTCCGCGTCGATCAAGATTCCGTCCGGGCGTACGATCCTCGTGTGATGCTCCCTGACCACTTCACCCGACTTGACCCGGCTTAGCAACCGCTCGGTCTCAGGCTGAAGATCCAAGGGAAAAAGAGACGAAACACTGCGGCCGACGATGCTGTCGTCGAGGAGAACTCCGAAGAGGTCGGATGTTGCCTCGTTCCACGCGAGCAGCTTTCCATCCTGATCTGCCGCGAAGATGGCATCCGGTGTGGAGGTCAGGAGAGTGGTCAAATAGCTTTGTGACAGCAGGTGCTGCTGGTGCGCCTCGCCCGAATTTGAGGTCTGAGTAAGTCGCCGGTTGATGTACTCGCGAACGAGGGCCGCCTCGGACTGGCGCAGCGCACTCGCAAAGGCTCCCATCAGCAGGCGCCTGAGCTCCCCAGCATCCGCCGCTTTCGTGATCACGAGCGCCCCGTGCAACTCGGGAACGAACGGCAGCATGCGGGCAAAGGACTCGTAACGGTCCACGTCCAGCAGGAAGAGAATGCTTAGGCTTTGGTTGTCCCGCCTGAGGTCCCTGGCAGCAGCCAACGGGGAACTCACCTCCGATCCGATCAGAACGATAGGTACCGATGTCCCGCCATTCTCCCGCAGGATATGATGGGCACTCGGCCCATCGGACACCACATCGACCCTGAGATCGCTCAGCAGAGGATCCGACAGGAGTGTCCGCAGTGCGTTCGCCTCTCCTGCGCCTGCCAGTGCGACGACGTGGGGGCGTGTCGGGGACGAGCGCACGTGACGCCTCAGAGTGGGGGCAGGCCGAGGGCCGTGCGCCCAAGCCAAGTCTTCAGGAGGTGGGTCGTCGGCGACATGACGGGCGCCGCCTGGGCATCGCGCATGGCGCGCTGAAGAGGACCACCGTCCTGGTAAGCACGTCCGCCGGCTACGGTCATGGCCATTCTTGTGACTTCCACGGCAGCATCCGCAGCTTCGATCTTTGCGGCAAAGAGGGCCTGAACGGCCTCTGGAGAGCGAGCGTCTCCGAGCTTTGCGGCATAGTGGGTCAATTGACGTGCCCGGGACACGCGCAGCCACATCTCGGCGACATCGTGAGCAAGAACGGGATTGTCGGCCAGGGGTTCCGCCGCGTGCGCGAAACGGCGCCCCTTCAATGAGGCGATTGCCCCATCCAGAGCCGATTGAGCGATGCCGATATAGGTGCCTGCCATGGCGGTCAGGAAGAAGGGCGCGATCACCTCGAAGACATACCAGATATGGTCCCCCTCGCGGCCCAGAAGGTTGGTCGCCGGAACACGGACGTTGTGCAAGCGCGCCGAGCGCGAGCTGTTGCCCCGCATGCCGAACCCATTCCACGGCTTGCCCCAGTGAAGGCCTTCGCTGCCTTTGTCGACGAGCACACAGGTAAAGGTGCTCGGGTCGTGCTCGTCACCTTGGGCCACAGCTGAGACTACATAGGAATCCGCTACGCCTCCGCTGGTGATAAACGCTTTGTCGCCATTGAGGAGAAAACTCTCTCCGGCATGCTCGAAGGTGGCCCGGGGGAGGTACAGAAACACGCCCGAAGCAGGCTCGCTCAGGGCGAGCGAACTGATATGTCGGCCCTGGGCAATCGGGCGCAGATAGCGCTCTTCCTGATCCGGGGTTGCCTTGGCGGCGATGACCTGGGTGGCAACACAGTGCATGCCGTAGCACATGGAGGTCGAGCCACACGCCTTGCCGAGCTCTTCCGTGATGACGGAGAGGGCGAGCAGCCCCTCGCCATGGCCGCCGAGAGAGCGGGGAACATGGAGGCCGAGCAGGCCAGCTTCTCCTAAGGCTTCCATGCCCGTTGCCGGCCATTGGGCGTCCTGGTCAACCCGCTCCGCATTGGGGGCCAGGATGGCGGCGGCAATCCCGGCGGCCCTGGACTGTAGGCTCACCAGCCCTGCGGGTAAATTTGCATCCATGAAAGCTTGTCCCAAGATAGCACGAGTTGCACCGCACGCTCGTAGGAAACCGGGCCCTGCTCGTCACCCGGAAGCTCGGCAGATTTAGAGTACGAGAACGAGAACATCAACCTGGGCCGTGTGGCTTGCGCGTTTCTTTTTGGAAGGGCGATGCCCGCCGATGGTCTGGAACTGGCAGGTTTGGGAAGTCACGTTTGGTCTTTTTGCTGGCCTTGAGCGAGCCTCCGTGAAAGCAGGGGCTGCAAGTCTGGTTCACCTCATCCCATGGGCGTCGAGGTATCCCGCCGTCTTTGTCTCAGGT
>NZ_WURB01000025.1 GCF_009830105.1 Microvirga makkahensis | reverse complement strand
ACCTGAGACAAAGACGGCGGGATACCTCGACGCCCATGGGATGAGGTGAACCAGACTTGCAGCCCCTGCTTTCACGGAGGCTCGCTCAAGGCCAGCAAAAAGACCAAACGTGACTTCCCAAACCTGCAGAAGGATCTCTGTGCCATGATCTGTGCCATCATCGGCTCGGGCGCGATCGGCAGCGCCCTCGCCCACCCGTTCGCCCGCAGCAACATCGACGTTCTGATCGCCAACAGCCGGGGGCCGGAGTCCCTTGCGGGTCTGATTGCAGAGCTCGGATCACACGTCACGCCGACGACTCTGCCTGAGGCTTCGAAAGCGGATACGGTTATCCTCGCCGTATCCTTCACAGCTACCGCAGACGCGGTTCAGGGCTCAGCCCAATCGAACGGCCGGATCGTCGTCGACGCGACGAACGCCATCGACTTCCCGGCCTTCATTCCTAAGGATCTTGGAGGCCGCCCCTCGACGGACATTATCGCCGAGATGATTCCCGGAGCTCGGGTGGTCAAAGCCTTCAACACCCTGCCGGCGGCCGTGCTGGCCAGTGATCCGGCGCAGGATGGCGGACGCCGCGTTCTGTTCGTCTCGGGCAAAGACGCCAGCGCCAACGCTGACATCGCCAGCCTGATCGAGCGTCTCGGCTCCGCGCCAATCCCATTGGGAAAACTGAATCAGGGCGGGCTGCTTCAGCCGTTCGGCGCATCGCTGGTCGCCGATTTGACTGTTGCTAAGCGGTTCCTGCGCAAGGCGCTTAAACGACATGCCCGCCCTGAACGGATCCTGGTCGATGGCAGCCAGACCGGACGTGAAGCGATCCACTCCTGCGATACTGCTGATCGACCTAAAGAAAAATCAAGGCGCGAGCTGAAGCCGGCCCGGGTCCGGCAGAGCGGCTATTTGAACAATCGCATTGAACAGGATCATCGGACCATCAAGAAACGAGTGCGTCCGATGCTCGGGTTTAAGGCGATGGCGTCTGCTCGGGCGACCTTGGGCGGCATCGAGATGATCCACATGCTGCGCAAGCAGCAGGCGAAATATGCTCACATTCTGCGGCCGTCACTCGCCGAGCAGTCCAATCTGCTCGCCGCATGAGCTCTCCACAAGCACCTGATCCATTCTCATTCCTAACCCCTACTTGCAACAGATCCGCCTCGCTTTGCTTGGTACGGCCGTGGCGAGATCATCCCTTCTCGGGACTTTTCGCCTCCATCAGAACCTTGATGCTATCGAGCGAGTTCGCCACCGCAATTGCACGATCCCATTCGTTGAGAGGATAACGGTGAGTGACGATGCCCCTTGAGGTGACTAGCCCTCGCGACAGCAAGTTGATGGCGATGGGATAGCAATACGGTCCAAGGTGAGCCCCCCGGATGTCGAGTTCCTTGCGGTCGCCGATGATCGACCAATCGATCGTTGCCGGTGCCCCGAAGACGGAGAACTCCACGAACCGACCGAGCTTGCGAACGAGATTGAGCCCCTGCTCGACCCCGCTTGGTGAGCCGGTAGCCTCGACGTAGACGTCGCAGCCATAGCCGTCGGTAAGAGAACGGACAATCGACAATGCATCCTGCTCGCGCGGATTAATGACCACGTCGGCGCCGAACGATTTCGCGAGCTTAAGACGCTCGTCGACCATGTCGATGGCGATGAGCAGCTTCGGCGTCTTGAGTTTTGCCACCTGCACCATCATGAGACCGATGGGGCCTGCTCCTGCGATCACCACTACATCGTCAAGCTGGATCTCGCCGCGATTTATCGTGTGGATTGCACAGGACAAGGGCTCAATGATCGCGGCGTCATCGGCAGAAATGCCTTCGTCGATCTTGTGTACGCGCGCGGTGCGCGGAATACGCATGTACTCAGCCATTCCACCATCGGCAACAACACGTTGGAAGCCAAAGATGTTATGGACCTCGCACATCCAATACTTCCCGGATCGGCAGAATCGGCATTGATCGCAAGGCACGATCTGCTCCGCGATCACACGGTCACCGACGGAGACACCGAAGTGCTCCGCAGCGCCCGGGCCCAGCTCGTCGACATGCCCATAAAACTCGTGCCCAGGAATGACCGGCGGCTTCACATAGGGCTTGTCTCCCCCCCAGAACATCTTGGCTCCCGACCAGCACTTGCAGTCGCTGGCACAGATACCGCAGAAGGCGATCCGCAGCACCATCTCGCACTCTCCCGGCACTGGGCGCTCCACCTGTTCAACGCGATAGTCCTCCGGGCCGTGACAGACGATCGCGGTCATCGTGCGGTTGGACCGTCGAGCATTCTCCTCATTCAGCGCCATGCTTGCGTCTCCTGACCTCGTGTTGATTGAAAAGTGAAGTTCTATCCCTCGTTCCCGATGCGGGGCTCACGCCACCGAAGCCGCGAAGGACGATTTCAGGTCGGAATACAAGCGGCGATACAAGGCGCGCCGAGGCGCAAGCGCCTCCACAAGTTCAGCCTCCGGCTCGATAACGTGAGACACCGGCGGAGGAGGACAGGCTTCGTCCAGACTGGCACCGGAAGCCGCAGTTCTCGCGAGCCGCGCCGCCCCGAGAGCGGGCCCCACCTCGCTACCCCGGTGATAGGTGAGAGGGCGCTGGAGAGCTGCCGAGAGGATTCTCCCCCACAATCTCGAGCGCGCCCCGCCGCCGATGA
The DNA here is from genome assembly GCF_009830105.1 of Microvirga makkahensis. Taxonomy (GTDB): domain Bacteria; phylum Pseudomonadota; class Alphaproteobacteria; order Rhizobiales; family Beijerinckiaceae; genus Microvirga; species Microvirga makkahensis. The sequence continues at coordinate 62,697 of NZ_WURB01000025.1, read as the reverse complement.
CCGAGAGGGCATCCAGGGCGCCTCCGCTGGCTTCGAGGACATCGAGCCCATCTGCCAGAGCGAAAGCCACCCCTTCGAGAGCCGCCCGCCCCAGATCTGCCCGTGTCGTCGTACTGTCGAGTCCGAAGAGGACGCCGGAAGCCGTCGGGTCGTTGTGCGGTGTCCGCTCGCCGCTGAGATAAGGCAGAAAGACGAGACGGCTTTGCGTCTTTGCTGCAAGGCCCGCGGCCTCCGTCTCTGCGAGGAGAGATGCTTCGTCAGCCGCACCGGAAAGATGTGCAGCAAACGACAAAGTAGCTGCGGCAGAAAGGATAACAGCCATCCGGTGCCACATGCCCGGAATGCAGTGACAGAAAGCATGGACTGCCCGCTCTGGATCCTTCTTCAGGATGTCGTCAGCCACAAAGATTACTCCCGACGTGCCGAGGGATACGAACGCCTTATCCGGATGCACGACGCCGATTCCTGCGGCGCCCGCCGCATTGTCGCCGCCGCCGCCGGCGACCGGGATGCCGGGCCGCATGCCGAGAAGGGCCGCGGCTTCCGAAGACAGGTGTCCCGAAACCTCGGTTCCTTCCACAAGACGCGGCATGTGCCGTTCGCTGAGGCCGGTTGCGGCAAGCATGGCCGGCGACCATCGCCGCTGTCCCACATCCAGCCAGAGAGTGCCGGCTGCGTCCGACATCTCGCTGACCGCCTCGCCCGTGAGCTTCAGGCGAATCCAGTCTTTCGGAAGCAGCACCCGCGCCGTGCGTCTGAAAATGTCGGGCTCGTGCCTGGACACCCAAATGAGCTTGGGAGCAGTGAAGCCGGGCATCGCGAGGTTCCCGGTGATCTCCCGGCTGTTCGGCTCGGAGCGTTCAAGTTCCTTGCACTCCGCCCCCGCTCGCCCGTCATTCCACAGAATGGCCGGCCGCAGCACCTGATTCCGGTCATCGAGCAGAACCGCACCATGCATCTGGCCGGACAATCCGATCCCTACCACAGCATCGAGAGAGCGGCGCGCCTTCAGGGCTCCGACTGCAGCCTGGACGGCATCCCACCAGGCCTGCGGCTCCTGCTCTGACCAGAGGGGCCGTGGCCGCGACAGCAAGAGCGGTGACGACGCCTCGTCAATGAGTGCGCCCCCTTCGTCAATGAGAACGATCTTGACGCTGGAGGTGCCTAAATCAATTCCCATATACATCGGCCATTGTCCCTATCAGGTCACCTGTCGCCTCTCGGCGCTCGGTCAGGCGAAGTCGCCGCTCAAGTAGCGCTGCAGCGTGGCGCGGGCCCCATCGCGCCAGAGACTGTTGAGCGCAGCTTCGAACCGCAAGCGAAACCGGGGAGCGTCGGCGAGATCGCCGAATATGTCGCGCAACGCCAGGAACGCACCCGGGTCGTCCCTGGCTGCGAGAGCCGCAGGCACCAGGCGCTCGGCATTGGGATCGTTCAGCTCGAACGCTGCCCCCGCATCCGTTGTCGCCGCGCAGTAGCGGCACCAGAGCGCGGATTCGAGCGCAAGCCCCGGCACATCCGCCCCGGCCTTGAGTCTTTCGCGCGTCGACGGGAGAATGAATTTGGGCTGCCGGTTCGATCCGTCCTGCGCAAGACGCGGGATCGTATCGCCCACATCCGGATTGGAGAAGCGCCTCGCGATGAGCTGATAGTAATCCGCGAGATCGACGCCGGGCACAGGAGGCACATGAGGAATGATCTCTTCCGTCTCTAGCTTGTCGAGGAAGCCACGCACGAGGGGTTCGGCCATCGCATCATGCACGAAGTGAACTCCCAAAAGCGCGGCCGGATAGGCAATGGCGGCATGCCCACCGTTGAGAATTCGCAGCTTCATCAGCTCGAAGGCGGCTACATGGGGCGTGAAGGTGACGCCAACCTCCTCCAGCGCGGGACGCCCGCCGGGGAAATGGTCTTCGAGCACCCATTGCCGGAAGGGCTCGCAGAAAACGGGCCAATTGTCTTTGAGGCCGAACCGTTCTTCCAGGATCGCGCGCTCCCGGTCGGTCGTGGCAGGTGTGATCCGATCCACCATGCTGTTGGGAAACGCCACGGATTCGCGCACATAAGCCGCAAGGGCGGGGTCGATCAGATCGGCGGTTCCCGCGACCGCTTCCATCGTCACGCGTCCGTTATGGGGGATGTTGTCGCAGGACATGATTGTAAAGGCAGCGAGCCCTCGGTCGCGGCGGCGCTTCAGCGCGGCCAGCAGCACGCCGAACACGCCCCTGGGCGCCTCCATGTGAGACGCGTCGTAGCGGATCTCTGGATGATCGGGATTGAAGGCCCCGGTGGCGGGATCGATGCAATAGCCGCCTTCCGTGACCGTCAGCGACACGATCCTGATCGCCGGATCGTCGAGGGCGTCGACGATCGCCCTGCCGTCCTCATTGACCGGCACGAAATCGATCATAGAACCGGAAATACGGGCGCGATTGGCCCCAGGCTCCAGCTCGACCACGGTGGTGAGCAAGTCCTGCGGCTCGAGCGCACGCCGCATGGCGGCATCACCCTGCCGCACACCGGCTCCGACGATGGCCCAGTCGCGATCCTTCCCTGCGTTGAACAGGTCATCCAGGTAGACCGCCTGATGGGCGCGATGGAAGTTTCCGACGCCGATGTGAAGGATGCCCGCACGCAGCGACTCGCGGGCATAGCGCGGCCGCGCGACCATCTCGGGCACGGATGCCAAATTTGCAAGGGAGAGGGAGCGAACCATCTGACCTGAACCTATCAAGTAAGAGCGCCGGGTTTCGAGTGCCTTCCGCTACGACACCGGCCGTTGCGGCGGTGCCATCGAAACCCGGCACTCTCTTGTGATCAATTGATCATGAAGCCGCCATCGACCGGCAATGCCAAGCCATTTAGCATAGCGGAGCGATCGCTCAAGAGATAGAGGATCACCTCGGCGACGTCCTCGGGATCGGCGAAACGCCCGAGAGGAATGCGCGAGAGCATCCTCGCGGCTTTCTCGGGATCGCTCCAAGCTTTCGTCGCCATCGGCGTGAGGGTCACCGTCGGGTTGATGGCATTGACGCGGATCTGATGGCGCCCCAGCTCATTGGCCATCACACGCGTCAGGGCATCAAGGGCGCCCTTCGAGGCGCAATAGGCCGCGTGATCGGCAAACCCGATAAAGGACGAGACCGACGAGACATTCACGATAGCTCCAGGCACGCCGCGGTTCACGCGGTCCCGCGCATATTCCTGGGCAACGATCATGGGGGCGCGCGTATTGACCGCATAGATCCAGTCGAACGTCTCCGTCGTCACATCGAGGAAAGGGTCGAGCGCCGTCGTTCCCGCGCAGTTCACCAGGTAATCGACCGGCACGGCGGCGGCGGCCGCCTTCCGCGTAGCTGCCGCATCCGCCAGATCGACCACGATTGAGCGGCAGTCGATCTCGCTTTCCAGGCTGTCGAGATCCTCCTTCGTCCGTGTCACCGCCACTACTTGCGCGCCACGCTCGGCGAGCAGCTTCGCCGTCGCGCGACCAATGCCCTTGCCTGCCCCGGTTACAAGAACGCTTTTGCCCTGGAATTCCATCGATCTTTCCTTACCAGCACGTAAAGCCGCCATCGGCGACCACGACGGAACCCGTCATGAGGCTCGCCGCGTCGGACGCCAGAAAATGCACCACGGATGCGATCTCGTGCGGCTGTCCCAGCCGCCCCATCGGCGTGTCACGAAGCCATGCCTCGACCATTCCAGGTGACTCATAGGCATATTTCGTCAGGGGTGTTTCGATGTAAGTCGGCGCGACCGCGTTCACCCGCACTCCTCGATCCGCCCATTCGGCGGCGAGGGAGCGCGTCAGGTGGTGAACGGCTGCCTTCGAGGCGTTATAATAGGTCTGCCGTTGAGGGCGATTGGCGATGAAGCCGGACATGGACCCCACATTGACGATGGCGCCGCGTCCGGCCTGCAGCATATGCCGCCCGAAGGCCCGGTTGCACCAGAACACGCCATTGTAGTTGACGTCGTTCACATTCAGCCAATGCTCGTCGGTGACGTCCTCCGCGGGAGTGCCCGTGCGGGCGATTCCCGCGCAGGCCACGAGGATGTCGACACGGCCGTTGAGATCTACCAGGGCATTTGCCAGCTGCGTGACGGCCTGCGAAGCGGTGACATCGAGCCGAACGGCCTCGGCCGAGAATCCCTTTTTCCTCAGATATGAGCGCCCCTCTTCCGCAACATCCATGTCGATATCCGCGATGACGACGCCCGCGCCTGCCTCGGCCAAGGCCTCGCAACAGGCAAGGCCGATCCCGCGCCCTCCCCCGGTTACGACCGCCACACGATCATCAAGCCTGAGCTTTTCCAGAAACATGCCGGACTCCGTGATCCCAGCGGCCTTCAGGCCAATCTCTGCCCCGAGGTCTTGTCGAACAGGTGAGCCTTGCCGGGATCCAAGCGAATGCCCAGTCGCTCACCCGGATGCAGGGCGATCCGCTCGCGGAAGACTCCGACCAGTGGGCTGTTGCCGAGTTTCATGAACGCCTGGGTCTCCGACCCTGTCGGCTCGATCACGGAGACATGCGCTGCGTGTCCGCTCTCGTGTAGGGTGATATGCTCGGGACGGATGCCATAGATGACCCGCTGCCCATTCTGGAGCGAATCCGGGGGAACCGACACCGGAAGCGCAACACCGTCATCCGTCATCACGCCAGGCTGGCAGTTCACCACCGAAACCTGCCCCTCGATGAAATTCATGGCCGGCGAGCCGATGAAGCCCGCGACGAAGAGATTTCTCGGCCTGTCGTAGAGCTCGAGCGGCGCGCCGATCTGCTCCACGACGCCGTCGTGCATCACCACGATCTTGTCGGCCATGGTCATGGCCTCGATCTGGTCGTGGGTCACGTAAATCGTCGTGGTCTTGAGGCGCTGGTGCAGTTCCTTGATCTCGACACGCATCTGCACGCGCAGCTTGGCATCGAGATTGGAGAGCGGCTCGTCGAACAGGAAAACTTGCGGATCGCGCACGATGGCGCGGCCCATGGCGACACGCTGGCGCTGACCGCCCGAGAGCTGGCGCGGATAACGCGTGAGCAGCTTTTCGAGATCGAGAATGGACGCCGCATGCCTGACCTTGGAGTCGATCTCCGATCCGGGCCGCCTCTTCAGTCGGAGCGAGAAGCTCATGTTGTCGTAGACGGTCATATGCGGATAGAGCGCGTAATTCTGGAACACCATGGCGATGTCCCGGTCTTTCGGCGGCCTGTCGTTCACGACCTTCCCGCCGATCCGAACATCGCCGGACGAGATCTCTTCGAGACCGGCAACCATGCGCAACAGGGTCGACTTCCCACATCCGGAGGGACCGACGAGGATGACGAATTCGCCATCATCGATATCCACCGAGACGCCATGAATGACCTCGGCAGAGCCATAACGCTTTCTGACATTGCTGATCGTGACCGGCGCCATGTGAATCCCCCGTTATTCCTGGTCCTGCATATTGATCTGGATTTTCACCTCACCTTTCGGGGCAGAGGCCGCATACTCGAACGCCTTGACGCTTTCGGAGAACGGAAAGGTGCGGGTAATCAGCGGGCTCACGTCTATCGCTCCGGATGCGAGCATGGCGATGCAACGCGGGAACACGTGAGCGTAACGAAACACGTGCTCGACACGGGCCTCCTTCACCTGAGCCTTGGCGACATCATAGGTGATTGGCTCCAGCGGAATGCCGACATAGACTACGCAGCCGCCGGGACGGAGTGGATCGAACACATCGGCGGCCGCCTTCTCGTTGCCGGAGCATTCGAACACGATATCGACGCCCCACCCGTCCGTCTCGGCACTCACGATTTCGGTCAGACTCCGACTGCGTACATTCACCGGAGTGACGGCTCCCAGTTTCTCCGCAAGCCCGAGCTTGTCGTCGTCGATATCGGTTACGATCACCCGAGCGCACCCGGCTGCGAGTGCCGCAAGCACGGTCACGAGTCCGATAGGCCCTGCGCCGATCACCACAGCGATGTCACCCGGCTTGACATGCGCTTTCGTGGCCGCGTGAACGCCCACAGCCAGGGGTTCCACCATCGCCGCGGCCTCGAACGACACGTTGTCGGGCAGCTTGAACGTGAAGTCGGCCGGATGAACGACGCTGGGACGCAGCACGCCATGCACCGGCGGCGTGGCCCAGAACCGGACCGCCGGATCGAGATTATAGAGTCCCAGCCGCGTGGCCCGGCTTGTCGGGTCGGGAATGCCCGGCTCCATGCAGACCCGGTCCCCGACCTTGAGCTCGTGGACGTCGGAACCGACCTCCGTGACGACGCCCGCAGCCTCATGCCCGAGAATCATCGGATCGCGCACCACGAAGGGACCGATGGCGCCATGGGTGTAGTAGTGCACATCGCTGCCGCAGACGCCCACCACCTTCAGCTGAATGCGGACATCGCGCGGGCCGATCTCCTCCTCGATGACGTGATCACGGAGCGAGAGCCTTCCCTTCTCCTCAAGGATGAGTGCTTTCATCGAAGTTCCACCTAGCCACGCGCGACGATAATCGCCCCAAGGATCAGCGACAGAACGGTCGCGACGCCAAGAGGAAGAACCGATTCAACGAGTCGCATCCAGAAAAGATGTAATGCTACGAACAGAAGGACCGCGATGAAGACCCGGTCGAATGCGTTCGTCTCGATCGGCAGGAAGCCACGGCGCTCCACAACGGGTTGTTCGGTATCTTCGGCCATTCGTCACTCCTTCACCGCGCCAAAGGTGAGTCCTGCCACGATGTGACGCTGTGCGAGACCGAGCACCAGGAGGGCCGGCACGAGGGTCAGCATAGCGGTTGCAGCCATTCTTCCCCAGTTCGTGCCGGTCACCGTCACGAACTCGGCAAGCCCTGTCGTGATCGTGCGCGCGTGCACGCTGGTCAGCGTCGCTGCGAACAGATACTCGTTCCACGCGAAGACCCAGGTGAGAATGCCGGTTACGGCAAGGCCGGGCTTCGCCAGAGGAAGTATAACCTGGGTCAGGACCTGCCATGTATTGGCCCCGTCCACGAAGGCGGCCTCATCAAGCTCCTTGGGAATGCCGTCGATTACCCCGCGCAACGTCCAGATGGCGAATGGGAGATTGAAGACGCAGTAGAGGAGGATCAGGCCAATCCTCGTGTCGAACAGCCTGACATCCGCCACCACAAAGACCTGCGTATAGAGGAGAAACAGCGGCAGCAGGAACACGGCTGGCGGCGCCATACGGTTCGTAATCGTCCAGAAGAACAGGTTTTCCTTTCCGGGCAACTTGTATCGGGAGAGTGCATAGGTTGCGAGCAAGGCCAGGGCCGTCACAAGCAACGCATTCGACGTGGCGATCACGATGGAGTTGATCATGTAACGCTGGAAGGCCGGATCGCTCAGCGTGATCGTGTAATTTTCCGTGAAGAAGCTCGAGATCACGAAGCTCGGGCTTCCGAAGAGCTGCACGCGACTTTTCGCGGATACAGCGAACATCCAGTAGATCGGAAGCAACGTGATGAGGCTCGCAAGAGTCCAGAACACGATCGCCATAAGGGATCCAGAGGCCTTTTTGCGAAAGTGACGCATCAATCAGCCCTCTTCAAATCACGTCGTGCGACAAGGCCCGCATAGAGCATCCAACACATGACGATAGTGAGATAGAGTGTGATGAGAGACATTGCCGACCCGTAGCCGTAATCGGTTTTCGGAAAGACGACACGCCAGATATGAAGCCCGATATAGCGGGTGGCGGCTCCCGGGCCGCCGCCGGTCAGCATCCAGACCTCGTCGACCGTGCGCAGCGCGTCCATCATCCTGATGAATACGGTGGCGAGGATCGCCGGCTTCAAGAGCGGCAGCGTGATGTGCCAGAAGATTTGGAAGCGGTTCGCGCCATCGATCTGCGCCTGCTCGAAGGGCTCCTTCGGTAGGGATGAAAGCGCCGCAAGCAGTGTCAAAGTAACGAGCGGCGTCCAGTGCCACACATCCATCACAACAGTGGTGAAGAAAGCCTGGTCGATGTAGCGGCTGATGTTGAACTCATAGCCGAACCACCGGTTCAGGTAATAGGGCAACGGCCCGAGCCCGGGAACCGTCAGAAGCCGCCACGTGGCCCCGACTGCAATGGGTGCAATCACGAGCGGAAGCGTGTGGATGGTGCGGAATAGGCCCTTGCCCGGGAAATCGCGCATGAAGAGCTGCGCTAGGAAGTAACCGAGCACGATCTCGCTCACCACAGCGAAGAAAGCAAATTTGAGTGTGAGCCACAGGGAGTAGAGAAACTGGTCGTCAAAGACGAGGCGCCTGAAATTCTCGACGCCCGCGAACTGCATATCCGGGTTTGCGGCAAAACTGTTCCACTGCGTAAACCCGATGACGAGCACATAAAGAAACGGAACGACACCGAAGACAAAGAGGATGAGGAGGGTCGGCGCGAGAAAAAGCCATCCCACCGAGTTCCAACGCATTGGATGCTCCTGCCCGCTGATCGTCACCATTCAGCGCATCTTAGGATTGAATGGCCACCGCGCCGAAGCACGGTGGCCTAGCCGGCCCAAAGGGAGGGCGCGTCACTTACGATAGCCGAGGTTCTTCAGCTCTGCGTCGGCGGCCGCGGCTGCCTTGTCCAGGGCCTCGTCAGGCTTCAGCTCGCCCGTGATTGCTTGATAGATGAAGGGAGCGATCGCCTCGCGGACCTGGTTGTGGAACGGGAATGGGGGAGCGCCGCGGAAGAGCGGGCCCTTGTCGCGCATCAACGTGTAGTAGCCGTCCACCTTCTTATCCTGCTCCTGCACTCGCGGATTATCGTAAGTAACCTTGTGGGTAATGCGCGATCCGGCCAGCGCCCAATCGGCCTGGACCGATTCCTGCCCGATGTATTGCAGCCACAGGAGAGCGGCCTTCTTGTTCTTCGACGAATGCGGAATGCCAAAGGCACCACCGTCGTAGTAACCGATATATCCTGCGCCGGATGACGCCTCGTCCATGACGCCCGGCTCGACGGGCGGAAGCGCCACGCCCACCTTCCCGACCACGGTCGATTTGTTGGCGTCGGTCGCAATCCAGGCTGCATTCTCGCCATAGACCAAACCCTGTGCGGCGCGTCCTGCCGCGAAGGTTGCGGCGACCTCATCCCAGGTACTCGATGTCGATTCCGGCGGCGCATAGGCAAGATTGTCGATCCACCAAGCGAAGGCAGCCTTGGCCTCCGGGCTGTTCAATCGTCCGCCATTGGCAACCGATGCGCCATACGTCTTCGTATCGATGCCCCAATTGTAAACCCCGAAGGTGGGAAACACGCTTTCGACCAGCTCGTAAACGGACGCAGGATGGCCGGAGGCGGCCTGAACCGTCGTACCCCACAGCTCCTGTCCGTTGGTCTTGCCCCATTCGGTGAAGAACTCGGCGATCTGACGATACTCCTTATGGTCCTTCGCGGGTGCGAGGTCGGCGCCGTATTTCGCCTTGTAGGCTTCCTTGACCTTCGGATCCTCGAACAAGTCCTTGCGATAGAGATAGACCTTGATGAAGGCTTCCATCGGCACTCCGAACAGGTTGCCCTTGTCGTTCTTGAAGTTGTCGATGAAGCTCGTGAATTTCGACGGATCGAAGTCGGGCGATTTGAGGGTGGGATTCTCGTTGAGCGCCTGTGTGACATCGACCAGGAAGTTGCGGGCGAGATAGCTGTAGATGATGTCCTGCTCGATGTAGACGAAGTCATAGATGCCGGTGTTGGCCTCCATGTCCTTGATCGCCTTGTCGTACATCTGGTCCCAGGACGTCGCCTCGAACTCGACCTTGATGCCGGTCGCCTTGGTGAAGGCCGGACCCAGAACATCCTTGGCATAATTGGACGGAGGCGTGCTCTCGGAAATGCCCCGAATGGTAGTTCCCTCCATACCCTTTGCGGCATCCGACCAGAAATCGGCGAAAGCCGGCGAGGTGCTTGTCAGCAGCATAGCCGTGAGTGCAGAGGCAGCCAGACTCTTGAAGTGGTACATTGTGTTTTCCCTCCCGAACTTGATCCCTAGCCAGCCTGCCGGCTTTGCTTCGGGCCAAGATCTGACGCGCCCCTGCTTGGAGGCGGGTCGTATCGTTCTTGCAGGCGCTGGGCGATCACGTCAGAGCAGAATGTCTGAACCTGTCTCCCGGAAGCCGCCCGAATGTCTCGCGCGGCTTCTTGGAAAAATCTATGGAGCGGTTACGAACGCTTCCACGCCTCTGTTCATCGATATCTGTACTTTTTTGTCCCTACGATCGTGAGATCCGTATCTGGCGAGTGCAAAAGAACGCTCCTGCCCCGTGGCCGAAGCGGGAGTGGTGCAGCGGCGCGCGGTTCTGCGATAGGCGGACGGTGTCTGATCGCAGAATTTCACGAACTGACGGTTGAAGTTCGCTATGTTGTTGAAGCCCACGTCGAAGCAGATTTCAGTCACCGACCTGTCCGTATGGGCCAGGAGCGTGCAAGCCGAGTAGATGCGAGTCTGGTTGACGAATTTCGCGAAGGTGTGACCCGTCTGCTTTTTGAAGAAGCGCGAGAAGGCGCTTGGCTCCATGCCGCAAAGCTGAGCAACGGCCGTCAGATGAATGTCCGAGAAATAGTTGTTGTGAATATAGCTGATCGCGCGCTCCGCCTTCTCCGACGGGCGTGAGGGAATGGTTGCGGCCGGTGCGCGGTGCGACAGGGTTTTCCGCTCGGAGGGATTCCTTGCCAATGTCGCCAGAAGATCCAGAAACAGGATCATGCGCTGGGCGCCCTGGGCGCGCCCGATCTTCCGAAGGAGGGATGCGCCTTTTCGCGCCGTTTCTCCCGAGAACAAAAGCCCGAAAGCAGCGTTCATGAGAAGCATCCGCACCTCTTCGAATTCGGGAAAGTTGCTGCAGATCCGGTCGGCGCAGTCGGGGCTGAACTGAACCAGCATGTCGCGGTCGGGAATCGCGAGACCGCCGGTATCGCTGAGCCAATTATGTGGCAGGTTCGGCCCTGTCAGGACGAGGCAGTCAGGCCCGAAGGGACCGACATAATCGCCGATCATCATGGTGCCTGAGGAATTCTGGATCAGATGCAGTTCATACTCGACATGGTAATGCCATTTTGCCAAATGGTGAGGATAGTCATGTACGTTCCATCGGAACGATGCGGATGGTGGAAATACGATAACTTCGTACGCGGGGACTGATTTACGTTCCATTCTCGCCGCCCTCCATGTGGTGCAGCAGGCCGCTTCCTCTTTGGGTCCGCACTTTAGCGGTTATGTACCGCGTCTCCGTTGAATGGGTCCGCGGTTGTGAATTTAAGCCGGCTACGCCAGCCAATCACAAGCTCTTCCCGTGATCCCCCTTAGTTGTAGGATGAAGTTTCAGGGAGTCGATCCTTGACCGATTGGCGGCTGGGAGCGACCACGAACTCGGCCGCCCGATGGCCGAGCATCAAGGCAGCCGCGTTGGTGTTCGCCGACGGAATAAACGGTATAGCAGAACAGTCGATCACTCTCAGATTGCCGATGCCGCGTACGCGCATACGATGGTCGAGCACGGCCATCGGATCATCGTCAGGTCCCATATGGGCGCTGCCGGACGGGTGGTAATTGGTTTTGACGGTCCGGCCGCAATACTCAACAAGCGCTTCCTCGCTCATGATGCTCGCGCCGGGTAGCAATTCTTCGGCGATCTTGGGACTGATCGGTTTCGCTCCGAGCAGTTGCCGGGCAAACCCTAGCGCCGCCAATGTCAGGCGCAGATCGTCAGGATCGCCGAAGAAGTTCGCGTCGACAAGGGGCATGTCGGCCGGGTTCGCGCTGCGCAGCCGTACGCTTCCCCGCGCTTTGGGCCGGAGCAGGCACGAGGTGAGTGTGACGCCATAGGTTGGCTTCGCACTTGATATATCCCGGTCCAGATAAACGATGGGAGCGCAATACAACTGGATCGTGGGCCTCTCGCTGCCGTCGGGATCGTAGAACAGGCAGGATTCGATCCCCGTCGTGGTCACAGGCCCTGTTCCAAACAGGATATATTGGAGACCGTTACGCAGCATGCGCCAGCCTCTGTCCTGGCCAAAATAGCCGCTCGGCCGGTTCGTTGACGCGATCACCGGCACCTCGTGATGGTCCTGCAGATTGGCTCCGACGCCCGGGAGGTCGGCCACGACGCGAAGGCCATGCTCCGTGAGATGATCCGCCGGACCGAGACCCGACAGCATGAGAAGCTTCGCCGTGTTGTAGGTGCCGGCCGCAACCAAAACCTCACGATCCGCATGAACGCGCGACGTCTGCCCGTTGTGAATGTACTCCACGCCGATGGCCCGGCCGTGCTCGATGAGGATCTTGGTGACGAGCGCATCTGTCACGACGGTCAGGCGCGGATCGTCGAGAACCTGAGACAGGAACGCCGATACGGCGTCGCAGCGCACCATCCGCCCATTGTCATTGCGGCCCATGGTGTGCTGCATGACGCCGACACCCGACTGGCGTTCGCCATTGAAATCCAGATTGTAGGGATGCCCCATTCCCTGCACCGCGAGAATGAAATCCTGCGTCATGTCGCACAGGCTGCCCGGGTCCGAGACCAGGAGATCCCCGTCGACGCCGTGATAGGCATTGTTGAACTTGGTGTTGCGTTCCAGCGCCCTGAAATGCGGGAGCACATCCGCATAGGACCAGCCGGAGCCTTTGCCGAGATAGTCGTCCCAGGCGTCGTAGTCCTCGCGCTGGCCGCGCATATAGACCATCGCATTGACGGCGCTGCCGCCGCCCAGAACCTTCGCCTGGGGCACGATCGGTGCGCGCCCTCCCAGACGTTGTTGCGGGACGGTCCGGTGCATCTCGAGAAAATCGTCGCGCGCGAGATACTTCATGTAGCCCGCAGGCATTCGCATGATGGAGGCCGCTCTGGCCGGTCCCCGCTCGATGAGAAGCACGCGGCAGCCGAAATCGCGAACGAGCCGCGTCGCAGCCACGCAGGCCGAGGAGCCGCCACCCGCAATGATGAAATCGTATCTCGCTGTCCGACCTGACAGTGCCATGAGATGCCTGCCCCGACTTCTCCTTGAGGAAAAATTTGTCCGTGAGCCTACGATGGTGATTTGCAGCCGACTACGGTCACAACTGCACTAGGTCTGTACTTTTTTGATCGAAATGCGGATTAAAAGTATGGGTTGAGGCCTGATGAATCGACGATCCGGGGCAACAGGGGCGCAGCAACTCCCCATATGGGCTCGGCCTGACCCTGAGGCTTGCGGGCCGTGCCGGCCCGGGAGCTCGCGATCAATCGATAGCTCCGGCGCGCACGAGCCGGTTCCATTCCACACAATACTGCCGAAAACTTTCAGGGAGGCCAAAGGGGGAATCTGCCGTTCCCGGAGGCGGCGTTGCCCGCATCGGCACTTGGGCGGTCAGGAGCGCGGCACCGATGCTAGTTCCCGTCGAGCCTCCGACCGGCCTGACCGGACGTTCGGCGGCCTGGGAGAGGGCCTCGATGTAGAGCATGTTGCGGGCGAAGGGACCTTCGATGATCACCGGTCCTGCCGCGCCGGTCAGATCGAGGCATGTCTTGGTCATCAACGCGGCATAGAACGAGGCCGCGACATAGGTCTCGTCCGCATCGAGGCCGTGGAGAGCATTGAGGACATGATGCCTCGCATGAGGATAGGGTCCGCATCCCGGAACTACGCTCGGCATCAGAAGAATATGCTCCTCCAGCACGCGCCGGATGGCGGCCGGTGTTGCTGTGCCCTTCCCTCCTGTCAGGAGCTCGAACTCCCGCCCTCCCATGAACCGGGCCGACGGCACGGCGCGGCCGAGGGCATCGACATTGGCCAGCGTATCGCGCTCGGGATCGAGATGGTCGAGGTCTCCGCCGACGGCGAACAGAACGACCCATGTGCCTGTCGACACCACTGTAAAATGCGCCTCGCGCTGAAAGAGATGCGGCAGGAGAGAAGCGTTGGAATCGTGGATCCCACAATAGACCGGCATCGGCCCGGCGAGCTCGATCCGTTCTGCGATCTCGCCCGCGACATAGCCGAGCAGGTCGGACGGCCTCTTGACGGGTGCGAGCTTCTCGGCGATCCCGAGACGCCCGACGAGGCTGGAGAATATGCCGAGGCGCGGCATCCAGAGATCCGTGTGGCATCCAAGTGACGTCACATCCGTCGCGGCGACGCCCGTCAGCCGCCAGCCCCAATATTGCGGATAAGTGACGATTGTCCGCACCTTCCCGAAGGCTTCCGGAAAGGTGGTCTTCTGGTAGTGAAGCTGCGCTCCGAGATTGAGTCCGCCGGGCAGCCGAGGCGAGAAGGTTTCCCCGAATGGTGGCCTGATCGCATCATAGGCCTCCTCAACTCCCGCGGGATAGCGGAATTCGTAATCCAGAACAGGCAGGACCAGACCACCGTCGCCGAGAAGGGCTCCGCTTGCACCGTGGGCCGTAACGGAAATGGCCTCGAACCCGAATTCGGCATGAAGTTCTTTCAGGGAGTCGAGAAGGAATGCGAAAATCCCGTCCACGTCGAAATGCGGATAGGGACCATCAGTCAGCACCGTGTTCGGCTTTATGCGTGCAGCAAGCTCGCGGCCAGCCTCCACCTCGACTATGACAGCTTTGACATTAGTCTTGCCGATGTCGAGCACTGCGATGTTCATGGGATCACGCCATATGGAAGACGGTGACGAGCGGCACCTCGACCGGCGAATTATCCGGATTCGTCGCCATGATATCGGCCATGTGAGCCCACCAGCGTTTCATCACCGGGTGGTTCGGCAACTCCGCCATGTTATCTCCCGCCGGACGCCAGAGCACGGCGAAGAGGATATTGGTTTCGCGGTCGAGGTGGACCGAATAATCTTCGACACCTGCGTCCTTCAGCAGTTCCGCCAGTTCCGGCCAGATCTCGTCATGGCGACGGCGGTACTCCTCCTCCATGCCGGGGTTAAGCTGCATCTTGAACGCGTATTTCTCTTTCGGGATCATGCGGGTGTTCTCGAGCGGATGCGGCGGACGACAATCGGCAGCGCAATCACGACGATCAGAAGCAAGCCGATGAAGATGGACATGATGATGCCGGGCACGTTGAGAAGCCCCAGGCCGAAGGTCACGAGTCCCATGACGATGGCGGCAAGCACCACGCCGGGAATGCTGCCGGAACCGCCCAGGATGCTCACGCCGCCGAGGACCGCCATGGTGATGGCTTCAAGCTCCCAACCGACTGCAATGGTATGTCGGGTAGAGCCAAGGCGCGAGGTGAGGCACACGGCGGCAACGCCGCTCATCAGGCCTGTCAGGAGAAACAGAATGAACTTGGTGCGCTGAACGGGAATACCGGAAAACTGCGCGGCGAAGGCATTGTTGCCGATCGCATAGATCCAGCGTCCGAAGGTTGTCCGATGCAGCAGAATGCCGAAGAGAAGAGCAAAGACCACGAAGGCGACCATTTCGAAGGTCACGACCTCGAAGCCGGGGATCGTGGGCCACCAGGGGAAATCCGACATATAACCCTGGCCGAACCAGGCGAAGCTCGAAGGATAGCCGCCATAGGCCTGGTCGCCGAGAACAATCTGCGCAATGCCACGGAAAAGGCTCATGGTGCCGATGGTCACCACTATGGACGGAAGACCGAAGCGCGCCACCAGCAAGCCGTTGAACGCACCGCACAGAAGGCCTACGCTCAGCCCGATTCCGACGAGAGCCGGCGTCTGGAAGCCGGCCTGGGCAGCTGCCCCCATCGCAGTCGAGGCAAGGGCGATGATCGCCGCCACCGACAGATCGATCTCACCCGAGATGATCAGGAGAGTCATCGCGAAGGCGATCATCGCCTTTTCGGTGAAGTTGTAGGTAGCGTCCGACAGGTTCCAGGGATCGAGGAAGTGTGGCGAGGCCAGGGAGTTTGCGGTGAAGATCGCGATGGCGACCGCAGCCAGCAAAGTCTCCCAGCTTCCCAAAAGCCGCCCGGCCGGCGTCGAGAGCTTGTCGGGGATATGGCGCGGAGGCCGCTTCTCGGCTGCCAGCGTGCTCATGCGGCTGCTCCTTCCACAGGGGTCGCAACACGAACGGAACGGCTCTTGGCCGCGTCCCGCAGAATGAGGCGGCCCTTACGGCGGTCCTGACGCGCGTTCAAGAGCACGGCGATGATGATCACGAGGCCGGAGATGGCCATTTGCCAGAAGGGCGAGATCTCGATGACTGGAAGAGCGTTCTTGATCACGCCGAGGAAGAGTGCGCCGAGCACCGCGCCGCCTACGGAGCCAATTCCGCCTAGTGTCGAGATGCCGCCGATCACGCAGGCCGCGACCGTGTCGAGCTCGAAACCCGCAGCAATGTCCACGTAAGCGACCGCATAGCGCGAAACCCAGAGATAACCGCAGAGACCTGACAGGGCGCCCGACAGCATGAAGGCGAAGAATTTCGTGCGCCCTACATCGACACCGGCATACAGCGCCGCCGTGGGATTGCCGCCGGCGGCATAGAGCGACCGGCCAAAGATCGTGCGCGTGAATACGATTGCGATAATGGCGATCACGAGGATGGCCGTCCAACCCAGCAGAGGAAGACCGAGCACGGGCATGCGCGGCGTGTTGAGGAATGCCTGCGTCATCTGGGTCTGGTTGACCCATGCGCCGCCCGAGAGCACGAAGGCCATGCCGCGATAGATCGTGAGCGTGCCGAGCGTGGCAACGATGGCGGGGATTCCGATCTTCCAGACCATGAAACCATTGATGGCCCCGAGACCGGCTCCGATGCCGAGCGCGGCTGCAATCAGCAACGGCAGCGGAACCTCGGGATGGGCGGAATTGAGCATGGCCACTGCCATGCCCGTGAAGGAGAGGTTGGCGGCAACGGACAGATCGATGGATCTGGTCAGGAGCACAGCCATCTGGCCGAGCGCCAGAATGATCAGGATGGAGGTGTCGTTGAAGATGTTCGCAAGGCTCTTCGGCGAGGCAAACCCCGGTGCGCGAGTGGAAAAGGCGGCGATCAGCACCAAATTGATCACTAGCAGCAGGAGTTCCCGGTATTTCAGGATGCGGCTCATCGCGTCTCTCTTCCCATTCACGGGTTGCCGGTGGCGGCGCGCACCAGCGTCTCGGCATCGAGTTCTTCACGTTTCCAGATGCCGGCCATGCGCCCTTCGCGCATCACCAAAACCCGGTCGGACATGCCCAGGACTTCGGGCAACTCGGATGACACCATGAGCACGCTGAGTCCCTCGCCTGCGAGTTCGCTCATGAAGGCGTGCACTGCGGCCTTGGAGCCGATGTCGATGCCCTTCGTCGGCTCATCCAGGATGATCACCTTCGGCCTGGCGGCGAGCCACTTGCCAATGACGACCTTCTGCTGGTTGCCGCCCGAGAGGGTCCCGACGGGCACGGACAGGGCAGCCGCCCGCAGATCCAGCCGCTCCGCATAACGCCGGGCGAGAGCGAATTCCTCGGCTTCGCGCAGGAAGCCTGCGCGGGTCGTCCTGCCTAAAGTGGCCATGGTGAAATTCTGGAAGATCGGCATCTGGAGCACGACGCCATGGCGGCTTCGCTCCTCGGGCACGTAGACGATGCCGGCAGCGACTGCATCCGCCGGGGAGCGGATCTCGATCAACCGCCCTTCGAGTTCGAGGCTTCCGGCGCTCGGATGGGTGATTCCGAACAGAGATTGGCAGAATTCGGAGCGGCCTGCCCCGACGAGGCCGTAAAGACCGAGAATTTCACCGCGCCGCAGCTCGAAGGAAATGTCGTTGAATTCCGTCGGATGGGAATATCCGGAGACCTTCAGAACGGTGTTGCCGATGGCGACGTCGAATTTCGGAAATACGTGATCGACCGAGCGCCCGACCATCATGCGCACGATCTCGTCCTGGCTGGTCTGAGCGAGCAGACCGGCGCCGATCGAGCGCCCATCTCTAAAGACCGCGAAACGCTCCGCGATCTGATAGACCTCATCGAACTTGTGACTGATGAACAGGATTGCCTTGCCCTGCCGCTTCAGCCTCTCGATGATGCGGAAGAGATCCTCTACCTCTTTGTACGAAAGCGCCGCCGTGGGCTCGTCCATGATGACGACGCGGGCTTCGACCGAAAGGGCGCGGGCGATGGCAACGAGGTGGCGTTGTGCGATCGAGAGGTCTTTCAGCCTCATATACGGGCTGACGGGGGCGTCGATGGAGGTCAGGAGCGCTGCTGCCCTCGCATTCATCCCGCCCCAATTGATTAATCCCAGACGATTGCGCGGCGCATGGCCGAGAAAGATGTTCTCGGCGACCGAAAGTTCGTCGAAAAGGACGGTTTCCTGATGAATCGCCGTGATGCCGTTCCGAATGGCCGCCTCGGCGCTCGCGAAATGGACCGGCTCGCCCTCGACGATGATCTCGCCGCCGTCCGGTTGATAGATGCCCGTCAGAATCTTGACAAGCGTCGATTTGCCCGCGCCGTTCTCGCCGATCAGCGCCGTTACCGTTCCGGGATAAAGAGCGATATCGACGGAGTCGAGGGCCTTGACGCCGGGGAACGACTTGGAAATGCCGCGCATCTCCAGAAGCGGAGTTGAGTTCTGGGCGATTGCTTGTGCGACAGACATGGAAATTCCCGCCGAGAGCCAACGTGAGCAAGGAAGGCGCAGGCAGTCCACACCTTCCCTCCAAGCGTGTCGAGATCTCAGAAGATCTTGGCGAATTCGTCGACGTTCTTGGCGTCGTACACGAAAGGATCGGCCATGGCGGCTTCGCCGTTCTCACCGACCTTGATCTTACCCATGCGACCGACATTGATCTCGGAGCCCGGCTTGCCGTCGGTCTCCTTCTTGACGAGGCGATAAGCGATTTGCGCCGCCGAATAGCCGAGATCGATCGGGTTCCAGATCGCGAACTGTTTGGTTGCCCCCGAGTGAACGGCGCCCGCCATCTCGGACGGAAGCCCAAGCCCCGTCACGTAAACCTGGCCGATCTTGCCGGCATCCTTCACCGCCTGAGATGCGGCGAGCACACCGACAGTCGTGGGAGCTACAATCACCTTCACGTTCGGACGGGAGCTGAGAAGGCCCTGGGCTTCACGATAGCTCTTGTCGGCAAGGTCATCGCCATAGACAGTCGTGACGAGGTTCAGACCCGGATATTTCGGCAGCTGCTTTTTCATCTCGGCAATCCAGGTGTTCTGGTTCGTCGAGGTCGAGGTGGCCGACAGGATCGCGAAGTCGCCCTTGCCGTCCGGCAGGTGATCGGCCGCGAGCTTCAGACACATATTGCCGATGAGCTCGTTGGAAGAGGGATTGAGATGGAGGATGCGCCCGTCCTTGTTGACGCCGGAATCCCATGAAATCACCTTGATGCCGCGCTGGGCCGCCTTCTTCAGCGCCGGGGCGACCGCGTCGGGATCGTTGGCCGAGATCGCGATCGCATCGACCTTCTGGGCAATGAGCGCGTTGATCACCTCGATCTGGCCCTCGGCGGTCGTGGTGGTGGGTCCGGTATAGATGATGTCGACGCCGCCGAGTTCCTTCGCAGCCTCCTGAGCGCCCTTATTGGCGGCTTCGAAGAAGCCGTTGCCGAGGGATTTGACGACAAGGCCGATCTTGATGTTCTCGGCGCTGGCCGCACCCGTGAGAAGGGCGAGACCGAGAGTCGTTCCGACGGCCAGTTTGGCAAATAGTGTCATGTTTTCTTCCTCCCTTGCTTACACTCCCGGCAGACTTCACGCTGCCGATGAGGATTCCGGCGGCTTTTCGGCTGCCGCGACATTGGCAACGATCAGCTTGATGCCCGCATCCTCGATCATGGCTCGGGCCGTATCCTGAATACCGTCGTCGGTGATCAGCGTGGAGACACGATTGAGCGGGCAGAGAATGAGGCTGGAACGGCGTTGGAATTTGGTGGAATCGACCATCAGCACCAGTTCGTCGGCCTGGTTGATGAGCTTCTGTTCCGCCTGGATGATCAGTGCGTCCTGTTCCATCACGCCGAGTGGGCCCACGCCTTGAGCACCCATGAACATGCGGCGCGCATAGAAGTTGCGCGTCACGTCGTTGTCGAAGGGCGAGAGAATGATGCTCTGGTCGCGATAGACGGAGCCGCCCGGCAGCATCACCTGGTTCTTGGAATGCTTGATCAGATGCTCCGCAATCGCAAAGGAATTCGTGAAGACCTGCATCCGGCGGGCAGTCAGGTAATGCACCATCTGGAACGTGGTCGTGCCGCCGTTGATGATGATGGCGTCACCATCGCTGCACAGGGCCACAGCCTCGCGGGCGATGGCCCGCTTCTTGGCAGTGTTTTCGCCTTCGGAAATCCGGAAGGGCTTGGCCGCCAGCGGGCTGATGGGCTGAGGATGCAGGGCCTCGGCACCGCCACGCACACGGCGCAGCCGGCCTTGAACATGAAGGGCTGCGATGTCCCGGCGGATCGTGGCCTCGGATGCCTCTGTCAGCTCCACCAGATCCTGGATCGTGGCGACAGGCCTTTCCTGAACCAGGTTCAGAATGATTCGATGCCTTTCACGTTCGTGCATTATTCCTCACTCGAGCGCTCCAGAACCAAGCAAGACCACTAAGAGGCCATCAAATCCGTTTAAGCGCAATCCTAACGTCCTGGAGATTCGGAGCACCGTCAATCAGTTCCGATCTTATTCCTTCGTAGCATGATCTATTTTGATTGATTTTGACCAGTTTTGGTTGACAAGGCCGGGAGCCTCGCCAATGCTCTCCGCCTGAGCGTGAGGCACTGCGCAGCCACTTCAGCTTGGCAGGAGGACAATGTGGATACCGCAACACAGAACGTGAAGCTGCTGGACAACAAATGGGATGACGCAAAGGCTGTCGGGCTCGACGAGCCCGGCCTGCTCCTCTACCGCTCAAACCTCCTCGGTGCCGACAAGCGCATCACGAATTATGGCGGCGGCAACACCTCGGCCAAGGTAATGGAAACGGACCCGCTCACCGGTGAGACAGTCGAGGTCCTCTGGGTGAAAGGGTCCGGCGGGGACGTCGGCACGATCAAGCTCGACGGTTTTGCCACCCTCTACATGGACAAGCTGCGGTCGCTGAAGTCCATCTACAGGGGGGTTGAGGACGAGGACCGCATGGTGGGCTTCCTGCCTCATGCAACCTTCAACCTGAATGCGCGCGCAGCCTCCATCGACACGCCCCTGCACGGCTTCCTGCCCTATAAGCATGTGGATCACATGCACCCGGATGCGATCATCGCAATCGCAGCCTCCAAGAGCTCGCGCGCGCTCACGCAGGAAATCTTCGGCGACGAGATCGGATGGCTCCCCTGGCGCCGTCCTGGCTTCCAGCTTGGCCTTGACCTCGAAGCCTTCGCCAAGGCCAATCCTCACGCCAAGGGTGTGGTGCTCGAGAGCCACGGCCTCTTCACCTGGGCCGATACGGCCAAGGATTGTTACGAGCTGACGCTGCGCATCATCAACCAGGCCATCAAGTGGTTTGCTCTGAAAACGGCAGGCAAGCCGGCCTTCGGAGGCGCTGTGGCCGCCAGCCTTCCCGGGGACGAGCGCCGCAAGATCGCCGCGCGTCTGATGCCGGAGATCCGCGGCAGGATCGGTCAGGCGGAGCGCAAGCTCGGGCATTTCGACGATCAGGATGCGGTGCTCGAATTCGTCAACTCCGCCCATCTCAAGCCGCTAGCGCATCTCGGCACCAGCTGCCCGGACCACTTCCTGCGGACCAAGATTCGCCCGCTCGTGCTCGACTTCGATCCGCAATCGCCGGATGTAGATTCTGTTTTGACAGGTCTCGATGCGGCGCTGGAATCCTATCGCGCCGACTACACGCGCTATTACCAGCAATGCAAGCACCCGGACAGCCCGAAGATGCGCGATCCGAACCCGGTGATCTTCCTGATCCCAGGTGTCGGCATGTTGTCCTTCGCCCGTGACAAGGCCACTGCTCGCATCGCCAGCGAGTTCTACGTCAACGCCATCAATGTGATGCGCGGCGCGTCTACGGTCTCGGAGTACCAAGGCCTGCCGCAGCAGGAAGCCTTCGACATCGAATACTGGCTGCTCGAGGAAGCTAAGCTCCAGCGCATTCCGAAGCCGAAAAGCCTCGCGGGTCGCGTCGCGTTCATAACGGGCGCCGCCGGCGGGATCGGGCGCGCGACGGCGGAGCGGTTGATTGCGGAAGGCGCCTGCGTGGTTCTGGCCGACATCGATCAGGAATCGCTCGACACAACAGTCGCGGATTTCGGCAGGCGCTTCGGAGGCGACGTGGTGCGCGGCGTGAAGCTCAACGTCACGAGCGAGAGCGAGGTCCTCTCCTCCTTCGTCACGGCGTCGGTCGAGTTCGGAGGTATCGATATTCTAGTATCCAATGCCGGCATTGCCTCCTCGGCTCCCATCGAGGAGACCGAGCTTGCGATGTGGAACAAGAATATCGACATTCTCGCGACCGGCTACTTCCTGGTCTCCCGCGAGGCGTTCCGTCTGTTCCGCCGCCAGAAGCTCGGGGGCAACATCGTCTTTGTGGCATCCAAGAACGGCCTCGCCTCCTCTCCCAACGCCTCAGCCTATTGCACGGCCAAGGCTGCTGAGATCCACCTTGCCCGCTGCTTGGCGCTCGAGGGCGCGAAAGCTGGCATTCGCGTCAACACGGTCAATCCGGACGCGGTGCTCCGCGGCTCCAAGATCTGGTCGGGCGAATGGCGGGAGCAGCGTGCGGCTTCGTCCAACCTCGCGGTCGATCAGCTGGAGGAGCATTACCGCAAGCGCTCCCTGCTGCAACTGAACGTCTTCCCCGAAGACGTCGCGGAAGCGATCTATTTCCTCGCCTCGGACGCCTCGGCGAAGTCCACTGGCAACATCATCAATGTCGATGCGGGAAACGCTATTTCGTTCACCCGCTAAAGGAAACCCGGGGAGGAAACCAATGCCAGAACAGAGGATCCGGGCTGACATCATTGCCGCCGACAACGAGAAGCGCGTGAGCGCTCTCAAGGTCGGTTACGAGGCGCTCGGCGCGAAGCTCTCCGGCGAAGGTATCGATATCGATACGATCACGGAGAATGTGGCAGAATTCTTCGTCGCCATTCCCTCCTGGGGCGTCGGCACGGGCGGGACGCGCTTCGCGCGCTTTCCCGGCATCGGCGAACCACGCAACATCTTCGACAAGCTCGACGACTGCGCGGTGATCCACCAACTCACGCAGGCGACACCCAGGGTGTCCCTGCATATTCCGTGGGACAAGGTGGACGATCCGCGGCAACTGAAAGCCCATGCAGATGCGCTGGGCCTCAGCTTCGACGCGATGAATTCCAACACATTCTCTGATGCGCCGGGGCAGGAGCACAGTTACAAATACGGATCGCTTAGCCACACGAATTCAGGGACCCGCCAACAAGCCATCGAGCACAATATCGAATGCATCGAGATCGGTAAGATTATTGGCTCGAAGGCTCTCACGGTCTGGATCGGCGATGGCTCGAATTTCCCGGGACAAACCAACTTCATGCGGAGCTTCGAGCGTTATCTCGACTCAATGAAAGCAATTTACAAGCGACTCCCGAGCGACTGGCGCATCTTCACCGAGCACAAGATGTACGAGCCGGCGTTCTACTCGACCGTCGTACAGGATTGGGGCACGAACTATCTCATCGCGACGGAACTCGGGAATAAGGCCTATTGCCTCGTGGACCTTGGCCACCATGCGCCGAACGTCAATATCGAGATGATCGTCGCCCGCCTCGTCCAGTTCAGGAAGCTCGGCGGCTTTCATTTCAACGACTCGAAATATGGCGACGATGATCTGGATAGCGGCTCCATCGATCCCTACCGCCTGTTCCTCGTCTTCAATGAACTGGTGGATGCCGAGTATCGTAAAACACGGGACTTCCATCCCGCTCACATGATCGACCAATCTCACAACGTAACGGACCCGATCGAGAGCCTGATTTGCAGCGCCAACGAGATCCGGCGAGCCTATGCGCAGGCCCTGATCGTCGATCGAAAGGCTCTCGAGGATTACCAGGAGGCAAACGACGCGCTCATGGCCTCCGAGACCCTGAAGAACGCCTTCCGTACCGATGTAGAGCCGATCCTCGCCATGGCTCGCTTGAAATCCGGGGGCGCGATCGCCCCGGTGGCGGCTTTTCGCGCCAGCGGCTATCGCGAGAGCGTCGGCAAGGAGCGTCCTATCGTGGCCAGTGGCGGCGGCGGAATCGTCTGATCCCGCCCCCCTTCGCTTCGCATAGCGCCAGCACGCCCCGCCTAGGTCGGGCGGAATTGATCCGCCGCGTCATCGAACATGGTCAGTCCGCTGGGGAGATCGCCCGAGATTCTGGCATCAGCGAGCGCACCGCACGCAAGTGGCTGGCCCGCCTCTCGCCTTAACCTGTGGCTGATGCATCCTATCAATGTTTACGCTCATTATCTCCGGGGTAATCGACCGCCTTCCTCCTTCCGGGCAGAATCCTGCGCATCGACGGAACCCCCAGGGATCCGGCCGCAACAGCGAGGAGAGCACCATGATGCCCGTCACATCCGCCACCACCGACGATTCCGTCGCCGACGCCACACGCGCGGTCGTGCAGGCGTTCCTGGCCGCCCGGCTGGCCGGAGACACCGAGCGGCTCGTCGCGCTCTTCGCCGACAAGGTCGACTGGATGCTCGCCGAAAACCCTGCCGCTCGCTGGATCCGCCCACGGTCCACCGCCGCCGAATGCGCTGCCCAGTTCACGGAGTTAATGGAACATACCGTGCCTGAGAAGGCCCGGGCTACCGTCGATACCTTCCTCGTCGAGGGTCCCGACGCCGTCCTGATGGGGCACCTGTCCGGCACCGTCCGCGCCACGGGCAAGTCCTTCGCGGGCCCGTTCGCGCTGCACCTCACTGTCAAGAACGGCCGCATCACCCGGCATCGCCTCTTCGAGAACAGCCTCTCGATCGCCGAGGCCTGCACCCCTTGAGGGCGCAGGCATTCGGCATCCAAAAGTCACCTGCAGGCTGCTCATGAACTATCTCGCCGGATGTAAGGAGATTTCCCGTGACCGACGCTGCGACTATCGTCACCTGCGACATCGACCTCTGGAACGAGACGGATCCGCGACGCCGCAGAGCCCTGCTGGGCGAACTCTGGAATGAGAACAGCACCTATCTTGCCCCTCATGCAGGGGATGGGTCACGCCTACTTCTGCGTGGCCGCCTTTCCCTCGATATGAGCGCTCGCATAGATCTTGCGAGCGAGAGCGGCCAGAAACAGCAGCGTGACTGACGCGATGGCACAGCACGTCGCAAAGCCGAGCGAGAAGCCGGTTCGAGCCACGTTCAGCCATGCGGGTGCTGTTTCGCCCATCGCCTTGGCGGTCTCGACCGCGCCGGCGAGGGTGGAGGAGACGGCAAGCTGCTGAGCGGCGTTCAGCCCGCTCAGGTCCACCCCATCCATCGTCATGCGGTAGACGAGCGTTCCGAGACTTCCAAGAACGGCGACACCAAGCGCTCCGCCGAACTCCGCGCTTGTTTCCGAGATGGCGGAGGCCGAGCCAGCCTGCTCCGGCGGTGCAGTCCCCACGATCAGGCCTGTCGTGGTGAGGATGACCGGCACGAAGCCGAGCCCCACCAGCATGCTGGCGCCAAGAACGCCTACCAGGCTCTCGGCATAGGCGGCGGCAGCCATCGCGGAGACGCCGACGGCATTGACCAGCAGGCCGAGGAGCACGGTCCTGACCGGGCCGAGCCGGTTCATGAATCGATGAGACTGGAACGACATGACCGTGAAGACGAGCGCGGACGGCACGGACCACAAGGCCGCTTCGAGCGGCGCCAGGCCGAGAACCAGCTGCAGAAACAGGTTTTGGAACAGGAAAACGCCGAACACGAAGAACACGCCGGCCAGATTGACGATCAGCGAGGCCGTAAAGGCGGGAATGCGGAACAGGCGCAGATCGACCAGAGGATGTGCGAGGCTCTTCTGGCGGCGCACGAACAGCACGCCGACCAGCAGGCCGGCGACGATGGCCACCAGCTGGCGCGGCGCAAAGCCGTCGGCTGCCATATGCTTGAAGCCGTAGATGATGGGCAGCACGGTCCCGAGCGACAGCGTTACACTGAGCAGGTCGAGCTTTTCGCCGCCCTCATTTCTATATTCCGGCAGCAGGAAGGGCGCGGCGACCAGCAGCGCGAGCATGATCGGGATGTTGATCAGAAACACCGAACCCCAATGAAAGTATTGCAGCAGCACGCCGCCGATGAGGGGCCCCACCAGCCCTCCCAGGGCGAAGGCAGTGCCCCAGATGCTGATCGCCCGGTTCCGCTCGTGTTCGTTCTCGAATAGGTTAACCACCAGAGACAGCGTCGACGGAGCAATCGTCGCACCGGCGATCCCAAGCAGCGCGCGAGCAATGATGAGTTGCTGAGCCGTGCTCGAGAATGCGGCAAGCGCCGACGCCACACCGAACGCGAAGGCACCAATGAGCAGCACACGCCGGCGTCCGATCCTGTCGCCGAGCGTGCCCATGGTCACGAGGAAGCCTGCGACCATGAAGCCGTAGATGTCGTTGATCCAGAGCATTTCCGATGCCGATGGATCGAGGTCCGCCACAATGGCCGGCATTGCCAGAAAGAGCACGGACAAGTCCATCGAGTAGATCAGGCAGGCTGTCGACAGAACGCAGAGTCCGATCCACTCACGGCGTCCGGCGAGCGGCTGGTTTTCAACTGTTGTCTGTTCTTGCATGACTCGACTTGCACCTTCGCAAGGTGCGCAATTTCAACACCTCGCGAGGATTTGGCAAGTCCCAGAAACAGAGAAATTCTGGATCAGAGCTCTTCCCGGCTAGGTGCAAAACGATGCGGCGGCACGTTATCGGGGGCCAAGTTGAAGGCATCGTCAGTTCGGCGAGCTTTACCGGAACTGTGCGGGTTCTCGGCCCAGGCCAGGACACGCACTTTCAGTGATTTCGAGGTTTAGCAACCTTTCAGGCGCTCACACCTGTAGTCACGCACGACTAACAATGTGCAGGGCCAATCGGGCAGCATCGCCGCGCGATTGCGATTGAATGTCAACGGCCATCGAAGCACAGGTCCTTGTCCCATACACCTGGGCAGCCCAGATCAAGGAGCTCCAATTTGGGGTTTTTGGGAGCGGAATGATCGATGGCAGTATCTACGCCGCGACAATCTCCTTCGCGAGCAACCCGGGCCGTGAGCTGACTGTCTCCGGCAACATCGCTGGCCAAGTCGAGGGTGCTCCCGGCGGCGGCGGCGCACTCACGTTCAGGGCCCCACGATGACTGGCGGCAACATCGGCACTGCATCTCCGCTGGGTTCAGTCGTTTTCGGCGGTGCGGGTTTTTCAACGCTGCGGCACGATATCAACGCAAGCGCCGCGACCGGCTCGGGTGTCTTGATCGCGAACCCGGATACGACGCTCAGGATCGGCATGTCGGGCATGACCATCACGGGGCCGTTCACCAATCTTGCTACCCTGGATCTAAATGCTAATGCGTTCACGGTCGCTGGCGACATTTCCGGCTCTGGCACAATCACCAACAGCAGTGCTGCGCCAGGCACTCTGATAGTCTCGAACTCCGGTCAAGCTAGCGATAGCCTGTTCACGGGCACGATCAAAGATGGTGCTACTCTTGGGGCAGTCGCGCTCCGTCTTGGATTGGGGAGCCGAAGCCTGACCCTTTCCGGGACGAACACCTACTCGGGTGGCACCGAAATTACGAGTGGCACCCTTGTCGGCTCTGCCGCCAGCTTTGGCAGCGGTGCAATCAACAACAGCGGCACTCTGATTGTCGATCAGACGGGATCCGGCACGATGGCCAATGCCGTCGATGGCACCGGCACGGTGGGAGGGATCGTCGCCGGGAGCGGCACCACCGTGGCGCCTGGCAACTCTATCGGCACGCTTCGGGCGAGCGGCAATGTGAGCTTCGGGGCAGGCTCTATCTATCATGTGGAGACGAACGCAACCGGCCAGTCGGATCTTTTGGAGGCCGCCGGCACAGCCACTCTGACGGGCGGCACAGTAAACGTTTTGGCTGAAGCTGGCAGCTATCGGCTTCCCACCAGCTACACCATTCTTACGGCTGCAGGCGGCCGGAGCGGCACCTTTTGCGGGCGTCAGCTCCAACTTTGCGTATCTCAATCCCACCTCAGTTACACTGCCAACAACGTGAGCCTAACCCTCACGCGCAAAACCGATCCCAGCGAGCCCACTCCGCCGCCGGTAGCGTTCAACTCCGTGGCTGAGAGTAGCAGCCAGTACCGGGTTGCTGACGCCGTAGAGGCACTCGGCTCAGGCGCCTCCCTGTTCGATGCGGGGATCGGTCAGAGCGTGGAAGGGGCACGACAGGCCTTCGACGCGCTCTCCGGTGAGGCGCACGCTTCCGGTGCGGCAACAGGCTACACCAATGCTCAGCAGGTCCAGGGCTCCCTCCTGGGCCGCTTGCGTCAGCCGCTGGGCTCGGCCATCACAGTGCCGGCAGCCTTTGCGGCCGAACTGTCCCGTGCCCAGCCGGTGCTGGTGACGGTGTCGACCTTCGACCCGCGCCGCGTTGCTCTGTGGGGCGAGGGCTTCGGCTCGTGGGGCAAGTTGGACAGCAACGGCAATGCTGCCAGGATGGATACCTCGACAGGCGGGTTCATCCTCGGAGCGGATGCGACCATCAACCAGACCTACCGCATCGGCCTTGCTGGCGGCTTTACCCGCACCGCATTCGACAGCGATGGGCGACTGACCTCCGGCTCAAACGAGAGCATATTCGGCTCCCTCTATGGGTCAGCGGCCTGGGGCGGTCTGAACCTGCGCCTGGGCACCTCTCTGGCCGCAAACGACATCGACATCAGCCGCAGGGTTGTATTCCCGGGCTTTGCCGAGCAGACCAGCGCCAGCTATGACGGTTGGACCGCTCAGGCTTTCGGTGAGGTGGGCTACCGCTTCCGAGTGGGCCTTGCCACCCTGGAGCCCTTTGCAGGCGCCTCAATCCTGCGTCTCCATACGGACGACTTTATCGAGGAAGGTGGCACTGCGGCTCTGACCGGCTATGCCCAAACCTACGATTTGGGGACTACAACGCTGGGCTTGCGGATGGAGACTCAGGTAAGTGCGGAAATCCCGCTGATAATGAGGGGCATGGTAGGCTGGCGTCATGCTTATGGCGATGTTGAGCCTTCCGCTCTGGTAGCTTTCAACGGTGGCGTCTCTGCATTCTTGGTCTCTGGTGCTCCGATTGACCGTAATGCGCTGGTGACGGAAGCAGGACTCAACTGGCAGGCGACCCGCGACATTAGCCTGGGCGTGTCCTACGAAGGCCAGGTAGGCGCAAATGCACGGGAACATGCCGTGAAGGGCAACTTCATCTGGAAATTCTGACCCCGATTGGATGAGTAGATCCGTTGAGGCAACCCCCGCTCAGGACAGAACTGAGCGGGGCTTTCTTTTCTCAACTTCCGAGCAGGATTTATCTTGTTCTGCGGTGGTGGCCGAGACGTCGGGAAACCGTGAGTGCCAAAGGACACGCCTTGGCACTGTCGCGAATATTGGATGAAGACAGAAAGATGGCTATTCCACCTGCAGGCTTTAAGCAGCTAGGATGCTGAACTGCTCGGCAAGGGACAGCCGGGAACTGCGGGCGTACTTCGCCTGTCCTTTGCGCATCATGTGAACCATCTCGATGCCGCCCAGGATCACACTGGCAACAGTCCTGGATTTGAACCCAAGCATCGGTCGGATCCGCCGTTTGATGGCCCGATAATCCTGCTCGATGCGGTTGTTCAGGTAGCGGCTCTAGCGGACGCGGATCGGTTTCGGTTTGCGCCTTGAGCTATACTGGCTGAACCAAAAACCACGCCGTGTCACCGTTGCTGCCGACGGCCCGGTACGGATACCGCCAGTGGCCGCGCACCTTGATATGATTTTGTCGACATGCCACCTGCCAGCACCGGGCGCTCTTGTGAGTTGAACCGCTTCAACAGAGCGGGTGAGTACAGGATAATCCACCTGTGCATGGTCGCATGATCAACGGAGATGCCACACTCGATCGCCATCTCTTCCAGATTTTGGATGCTGAGGCCGTAGGCCGGACATCACCTCACGCACAGCAGGGTCACCGAGCGGTTGAGGTGACGGTCCTTGAACATGATGCAACTCCAACCTTGCCGGAGGCATAGGTCGAACTGAGTTACAAGTGGGGTTGCGACAGTACCTCTGAACTTCAGGTCGCGCCAGAGATGTGCGGTTCATCCGTTGCGGGACAAACGCCGCACCATGCTGCCACGAACAGAGCGATTGTCTTCGTCACGCGCCGTAACGAGGAAAGGGAGACACGCTCGTCGATGGCGTGGATGTTCTCCGCGATCGGGCCATAGACCAGCGAGGGGATCCCCGCATGGACCGCATAGACGGCCGCATCCAGGTAACACGCCATGACATAGGACTGTAAGGGCAACCCGTCGGGTGCATTGGCAACTGCATGCGCTTCGGCAAGGACGTCCTCAGCATCGGACCCAGGAGCAAGGGTGTAGCCTGCATGCACAACGCCGACCCATTCCACGATCGGGCTTGGACAAAGCTGAAGCAGTGGGTCATCAGCAGCCATCGTGGAAACGAAGGCCTCGAATTCCCTCACCCGCTCGTGAGGGTTGTCGCCAGGATAAAAGCCTATGCGGCCCTCGAAGCGGCAGCACGATGGAACAGATGCGATCCACTCACCGCCGCTGATCGTTCCGATCGTCAAAGCTGCGGGGTTCTCCACGTCGTCGAAGAATGGTTTGGTCGTCCGTTCCTCGTTCCAGCGCATCTCAAGACGACGCAAGCGATGGATGAGCCGCATGGCCGCTTCGAGCGCGCTCACGCCTCCGCTGACCTCGCGCGGGTGAGCGGGAGTGCCGTGCACAGTGATCGCAAACTTGATGACGCCGGAATTCGCCCGAACCAGCTTCTCATCCGTCGGCTCTGGGATCAGTACTGCGTCGGCAACATGACCACTGGCCAGTGCCATTGCGGCTCCGTTCCCAGTAATCTCCTCCTCAACGACAGAATGGATCTGGACCGGACCTGTCAGTTCAAGTCCCGCAGCCCTGATTGCATCGAGAGCAAAGATCGCCGCAGACAGACCTGCCTTCATGTCGCCGGACCCGCGGCCGTAAAGCCAATCGCCGTGCCGCGCCGGCTCGAAGGGTGGCTCCTGCCAACGGCTCGGATCCCCTGCGGGCACAACATCGACATGGGCGTTCAGGATGAGAGATCGCCCTGAGGCAGCCGCCGGGCGACAGATCCCGATCACATTCCATGAGTTCTCATAGCTGGCCGTTGCCGGGGAAAAAGCAGGATGCCGGCCAATCAGCGCAGTATCGATCATCTGACGATCAACGTCATACCCTCGTTCCAGAAGTGCGGCTTCAATGAGGGTTTGGACACCAGCTTCCTGTCCTCGGAGTGAGACACAGCGCACTAGCTCTGACAAGAACGCAACCTGTGTTTCAAAGGCCTTGTCGACAGCGATGAGGATGCGATCTCGATCAGCATCGGAAAGGTGGCTCGTCAGTGAGGACCCTTTGTTGAGAGCTGAATTCGCCATTGTGAAACCTTTTTATGGATGCTCGTCAGCGATTTACGGGCGGCGGATCCCGGCGGCAGCAAGTCTCGCCTCCCGGGCCCTGATGCGCTCACGATGGGCCGTATAGAGGCCGCTCGCTGCGATGACGATCCCGCCGGTGAAGGTCATGGCGCCCGGGACGGTGCCGAAAACGGCGAAGCCGAGCAACCCGGCAAACAGGAGCTGGACGTAGGAGAACGGGGCGATGATAGAGGCTGCGGCCTTGCGGTAGGCCAGGATGATGAGCCAGTGGCCTGTGGTCGAGAACGCACCCATCAGGACAGCCAGGCCGATCTCCCCAGCGATGGGTGCGCGCCAGTTGAACGGCACGAAGGCTGTCAGCGTGATCAGTCCGATCACGGCCGACCACGCCAAGGTCGCCTCAGGCCTTTCAGAGCTCATCCGGCGGGTGGCGATGGCGGCGACGGCCCAGGCGAACGCGGCGCCGATCGGGAGCAGGGCAGCCAGTTGGAAAGCCGATCCGCCGGGCTGAACGACGAGCATCACACCAAGGAAACCCACCGCTGCCGCGACCCAGCGTCGGACGCCTACCCTCTCTCCAAGAAAGGGGATCGAGAGAGCGGTGATGAAGATCGGTGAAATGAAGTTGATCGCCGTCGCCTCCGCCACCTGGAGGTGTCCCAGTCCGAGGATGAAGAACACGGACGAGCCAGCCATGGCCAGCGCCCGGATGATCTGGAGGCGCAGGCGCGGCGTGTACATCGCCCTCGCGCCGCGCGCGATGAAGACCGTCGGAATGACCACTAGGCAGAACACGACGTAGCGCAGCCAGGTGACCTCGATCGCAGGCAGCGTGCTTGTCAAGACCTTCGCGGCGACATCGCCCATGGCGAAGAAAACGGTCGCCGAGACAGCCAGGCCGATAGCAGCGAAGGTCGTGTCCCTGGCCGGAGCGACGCGCTTCCCGGGGGTGCCCTCGGCGGATGGGCAGCCCGCGACGGCGGAGACGGAGGGAGGAGGGCTCATCGGAACTGGAAGGACCTTCTCGGCGAGGGTATGGGGATTCACACGCTCTATTAAACCAGCAGGGTGAACCAGAACTGCTGAATCGTGTGTGAATTGGGCCTCTCACCTTGCGCGGAGCACCCCCGCGCTGGGTGCATGGAACTCGCGCTATAGGGAAGTAGGCCCCTCCTGGGCGACGTCCGCGATGGTCCATCGGCCTGTCTTTGCCCTCAAAGTTCAAGAGCATCGCCGCTGCGGGCGAGAAGCATTTGTTGTGATGTTCCTGTCGGTGTGCGGCAGCAGCCCTTCGATGTTGCGGCGCACCCTGCCGTAGGATTCGCACGAGGCCCTTTCTAAACCGGCCCGATCGGTCACGGCGATGGTACCCCTGCCCTGCCGGATGAAACCTGCCTCCTGAAGGGCTCGTGTGATGGTGCTGACCGTGGCGCGTTGAACGCCCAACATCCCGGCTGGGAACTCATGGGTGAGGGGCAGGGCATCTCGATCCAGCCAGCCCTGCAGGTTGAGGATCTGGCGACAGCAGCGGGATCCCACCCTTTAAACCGGGTTGCAAGCCACATTCAGCAGGACCCGGCTCATCATCGCCTCAGCGAAGTGCAGTTCCAGCTGGCGGATCTTCCGTCGCTGACCGATCACCTCTCCTGCAGGTAATCCAGCTCGATCAGGGAGGCCGTCCCGGACGCTTGCACAACGTACCGCCCGAAGGATGATCAGGCGGCCACGGCACAAGGCCCAGCGCCCTCTCTCGGCATAGGCTGCCATTTCGCCCGAGCGACCATCCTTCAACACGGCAACCAGCTTACCGGCCGTATCGTTCGGAAAGTAGGCGTAGCGCAGCGGATCACCCGCCACGTAGAGAACCTGATCCTGCTGGAAGAGCACGCCTTGGGGGCGGCTCGAACGCTGCGAAATCCTCCGGCTCCGAAGCGGCCAGGAGGCGATCGGCCCGATGCTCATGGCTCAATGTAGTGGCGGCGGAAAGGGATTGCTGTTTCAGACTCCAAGCTAAGCCGGTCATGGGCCGGAAGAAAAGGAAAATGCTTGCCGCAGAGGCTAACGAGGGCTTGAGGTGATGACGCTGGCCGAAGAACCAGCAGCCCAGGGCCTCTGAACTGCCTTTCGGACTGGTCCAGTGGCTGCTGATACTCCTGATAGGCAGAAGCGAAACTCAGCTTCGAAAGGCTTCGCTGATGAACGAGGATCGCAACCGTTCCTGGGGGTTGTGCATTGGTCAAAGGCTAGAAGGTAAGCATCACATTGAGATGGTCCGACAGACCGCGGTGCTCGCGACCATCGGAAAGAGGCCCGTTGGACAAGCGTTGTGGCATCGGCAGGACCAGGGACCCCGGCCGTTTTTCCGTGAGCTTCTGGGGCGCGATGATGAGAGAGGCTGGGCCGCCGAGGCTGGCGGCAACTATGAGGCTGTCACGGATCTTTCGCATCGGCGTACCTCGGAGCTATATGGTTAAGGCGAAGCTAACCAACGCCTCCTAAGACGGACGCACGCAACATCCTGGCGCAACGAGCACTATTCATTCTGAGGACGCAAATACATGGCTAAACGCCCAGAGCAAACGAACGAGCAGCCTGAATCCGGCGGGAAGGCCAGCACGCCCCAGCTGGACCAGCTAGAGCGGCTCGCCAACGCGGCTGCCACTGCCGCGCAGGCGAAGCAGTGGCGGGCGCGCAAGAACGGCCTGCCTCAGCAAGAGGAACCTTCGGAGGTCCGCAACCTCAGCCATGATGACGAAGCCAGAGCTCGAGCAGAGGAGGCAATGCGGCAGATGATGGCGAAGCCGCAAAGCAAACGGCGTGGGTGGTGACGATCAGGTTGCGCAAGCCAGTTCACCGGTGTGGTGCTGTCGACCGACGCTGCAGGGGCCTTGGCTGAGGGATCGCGGGACCTCTTCGGCTGAGGCGCTCCTGTTTTAGGATCGTTGACACTGACTGCGCTCTTGCTATGGAGTGCATGCGGCGTTGCAACTGGCGTCGTATCCGCCCCGGCTGACTAGCCCTCATGGCCACCTCAGCTGAGACGTATCCTCTCGGCCGCTGCGGGACCTGATACAATGCCAATCAAGGTGATTTCAGGAACTGCGCTTCATACGCCAACACGCGGCAGACTAGAGGTTCTGGAGAACGTCCATATTCTGGTCGATGAGACAGGGAGGATTTCGGAGATCCTCCCGAGCGATCATCCGCGCCTGGCTGAGGTCAGGGCTCATGCCGAGGCCCAGGGCAACCTGACCGAACTTCAGCAAGGTCAGTTTCTCCTCCCGGGTTTCGTTGACCTGCATATTCATGCGCCGCAATGGCCGCAGTTGGGGAAGGCTTTGGACGCCTCCCTCGAAGTGTGGCTGCAGAAGTACACGTTTCCCCTGGAGGCGCGATACTCCGATCTTGCATTTGCGCGTGAGGTCTATGAGGGTCTGGTTGAGGCTCTGCTTGCCAACGGCACAACCACTGCCGTCTACTTCGCGACCATTCACCTTGAAGCCTCATTGGCCCTGGCTGAGATTTGTCTCACGAAGGGGCAGCGCGCCCTCGTGGGCAAGGTTGCTATGGACGACACCGGCCAGTGCCCGGACTTCTATCGTGATGCGGATGCCTCGACCGCTGTCAACGAAACGCGGGCCTTTATCCAAGGCGTTCGGGAACTCGCCGGTTGTGAGGATCCTCTCGTTCGTCCGGTCATCACGCCGAGGTTCATCCCAAGTTGTACCGATTCATTGCTCGAAGGTCTCGGGAACCTTGCGGAACAGATGGATTGCTTGGTCCAGACCCATTGTTCGGAAAGCGATTGGGAAAGCCGCTTCGTCCAGGAGCGGTTTGGTGCAAGCGACACAGCTGTTCTTTCCCGGTTCGGGTTACTGCGCCAGAACACCATCTTGGCTCACTCTAATTTCGTCTCCGATGAAGATCTGACCGCGATCCAGCACAAAGGGGCTGCCATAGCCCATTGCCCTCTGTCGAACTTCTACTTTGCGAATGCCGTGTTCCCTCTGCGGGCCGCATTAGACAAAAACGTCCATGTCGGACTTGGAAGCGACATCTCTGCAGGGCACAGTCCGTCCATTCTGGACGGATGCCGTCATGCTTTGCTCGCGTCCCGGGCCCGCCAGAGCGGTATCGATCCACGTTTGCCACCCGACGAACGCGGCATTTCCGGCTCAGCGGTCTCGATTCCGGAGGCGTTCTGGTTGGCAACAGCGGGAGGCGGTGAGGCTCTGGGACTGCCCATCGGGAAGTTTGTGCTCGGCTACAAGTTTGATGCTTTGGTACTGGACCTCAATACTCCTGGCTCGAATGTCGGTTGGTTCCCGAACCTGGATACGCTCGAGGATCTATTTCAGAAGCTCGTCCTGAACGCGACGCGCAGCAATATCGTTATGGTTTGGGTTGATGGAGCAATCGTGGCGCGCAGCCCGTCGATCCACCTGTGAAAATGCGACGTCATCCGGCACCACAAGCCGGTCGTGCAGGTATTGCCGACGGTAAACCGGAAGAAGCGCAGCGGCATCTACGCAATCACCTGTCGGGCACGCTCCTCCATGTGGAGGAGATCAGCGCCAAGGATCCAAGGTACGTGAGGAACTGAGAAGGTCTTACTTTTCGGGCTCGCGCAACCGAAGACTTACGGCATTCCCGATTTCTTAACTCCCAGCGTAGAGTCAATCCTCCGGCCGGCGGTCAATTGGCTCATGACCACGATACCCGTCAGCGTAGCCCCGGCAAGATCGGTCACAAGGCCGGGCTTGATGAGGCAGAAGGCGGCAGCGACCAGGAACGCGCGCTCCCATAGCGCCGCCGGGCGCAGAAGATAGCCATGCAGTCCACTCGCCAGAAGAAGAGCGCCGGCTGCGGCGGTTATGGTCGCGGCGACGATGACGGGCCAATCGCCAATCATGAGCAGGGCAGGCTCATAGACGAACATGAACGGCACGATGAAGCCGGCCGCTCCGATCTTCACCGAGGCGACCCCGCTCTTCCACAGATCCGCTTTTGCAAGGCCCGCCGCCGCGAAGGTCGCGAGGGCGACTGGCGGGGTGATCGCCGACAAGATGGCGAAGTAGAAGGCGAACATATGGGCCGCAGGCTCCACGACCCCGAGCTTGATGAGCGCCGGAACGAGCAGAGCTGTCATGATGATGTAGGCCGGTGTCGTGGGCATGCCCATGCCGAGAATGATGCCGGCGATCATCGTCAGAACGAGTGCTAGCAGCAGCGTGCTCTGAGCGAGGTGAAGTACGACCTGAGTGAAGATGATGCCGGCTCCGGTCAGGGAGACCACGCCGATGATGATGCCGGCGCAGGCGCAGGCCAGCGCGACGGGAAGCGCGTTGCGCGCGCCGTCGATCATGGCCTCCACGACATTACGCAAGGTGACATTGACGCGCGTGGAGGCGCGCAGGGCCGCCACCGGGAAGCAGGCGAGCGTGCCTGCGAGTGCCGCCATTGGGGCGCTGTAGCCGGAATACATGATCATGAGGATCATCAGAACAGGCAGGAACAGGTGCCCGCGCTCGCGCAGCACCTGGCTGAGACGGGGAAGTTCGGAGCGGGGCATGCCCGCCAAGCCTAGTCGCTTCGCTTCGAAATGAACGCCACCAAAGCAGGCGAGATAGTAGAGCACCGCCGGGATGAGGGCCCAGACGATCACCTGACCGTAGGAGACCTGCATGAATTCGGCCATGACGAAGGCAGCCGCGCCCATGATGGGAGGCATGATCTGCCCGCCTGTGGAGGCCACCGCCTCGACTCCGGCCGCGAAATGAGGTCTGAAGCCGGTTCGCTTCATGAGCGGAATGGAGATCGGCCCATCGACCATGACGTTGGCGACCGCCGATCCGGAAATCGTGCCGAACAGGCTCGAACTGACGACCGATACCTTGCCTGGACCTCCTGCGGTGTGGCCTGTCAGGCTCATGGCGAAGTCCATGAAGAGCTGACCGGTGCCGGTGCGCTCCATGAACGATCCGAAGAGGACGAAAATCATCACGTAGGACGCAGAAACGCCAAGCGGCATCCCGAAGATGCCCTCCGTCGTCATATAGAGTTGATCGAGCAGGCGCATGGGCTCCACGCCGACGTAGAAGAGCCCATAGGCCAAGAAGACCAGCGCGGTGATGGGCAGCGCCCAGCCGATGAGGCGGCGCGTTGCCTCCAGAATCATAACGACGAGGATCGTGCCCATGGCCATGTCGGTCCAGGTCAGGTCGTCGATGTAATAGATGCGGTTCACGACATAGTCGTAGAAGACGAACAGGTAGAGGAGAGGCGCGGTCGCAAGCGCCAACAGGCCGTAGTCGAGCAGGGACGGCGCATCCCTTTCCTGCGTCTGGCTGCGTCGGACGACCAGGAAGGTCAAGGTCA
Source organism: Microvirga makkahensis (assembly GCF_009830105.1). Lineage (GTDB taxonomy): Bacteria > Pseudomonadota > Alphaproteobacteria > Rhizobiales > Beijerinckiaceae > Microvirga > Microvirga makkahensis. Next base: position 24,843 of record NZ_WURB01000025.1, on the reverse strand, counting down.
ATGCAAACAGCAGGTGCGTTCCACGAAAGATGATCGCCTCCGGAGTGCCGGTGACGATGACCCACATGTGGTATGCCGCCATGACCACACCGATGGTCCCGGTGGTCCAGCGAATGATGTTGCCGTGCGTGAGATGCTGATTCATCGAGGCAAGCCCGCGTACTCAGGCGATAGGAATTTCCCGAAGTATCGCGCTCCTCCCGCCGGCGCGGCATGGGGCACGATACTTTCCATCAAGAGCGCTCGATCAGGACTTCCTGATCAGGAGTTCTTGGCCTTCACGGCAATGCCCTGCTCCTGGTAGAACTTCGCCGCGCCCGGGTGGAAGGGCACACCGATATCCTCCGCCATACCCTTCGGCGTGAGGCCGGATATGGCCTTGCTCGTAGCCGCCAGGGACGGGATGTTGTCGGCGACGGCCTTCGTCATCTTGTAGACCATCTCCTCCGGAAGGCTGCAGGAGGCCACGAGGTGGGTCGCATAGCCGATCACCTGCACATCCTTGTCCTGCTTCGGATAGGTGTTCTTGGGCACGGTCACGAGAGTATAGCCCGGATTCATCTTCTTCATCTCGGGCAGGCTGCCCGACAGGTCGAGGAGCTTCACATCCCGCGCAGAGGCGAGATCCATCACGGCCCCGGACGGGATGGCCGTGCCAAGTGTGAAGGCCTGCGCATGCCCGTCCTTCATCTGCTCGACAGAGTCGGTGTAGGAAACGTAGCTGACCTTCACGTCGCTGTAGCTCATGCCATGCGCTTTCAGCAGCTGCTGCGTGATCAACTCGCCCGTGTTGCCTCGCGGCTGGGTCGTAATCGACTTGCCCTTCAGGTCGGTGACCTTCTCAATCCCCGAATCCGCAGGCACTAGCATCTGGAAGTACTGGGGATAGAGCGACGCCACATTGCACACGTTGGTTTGCGGCTTGGGGAATGGAGCGTTGCCGGCAAGCCCGTCGACGGTGGAAATCGAGTTGCCGAAACCTACATCGGCCTTGCCCTCGTCGATGCCCCGGACATTGGCGATGCCCGCGCCAGGGAGCGGTTGCACATTCGTGCCGGGAATAGCCTTCTCCCATAGTTCTTTCAGCTGGCCTCCGAGTGGCACCCAGACGCCTCCCTGTGGCCCAGTCATCAGCCGCAGGTCCGCGGCCTGCGCTCCGAATGCGATCATCGAGGCGGCGGTGGCGAGCAGCGTAGTCCGTAGCATCATCGTTTCCTCCATCGTATCGTTATTCCGTAGCGGATCGAGCCGCCACGGCCTTTCATTCTTCCAGTTCGGAAGACAGCAGAAACTCTGCGCCGCACTTGCGTGCGATGTCCGCAACGGACTGCACCATGGAGGCGGGAACGGGAATGCCCTCGCGTGACCGCCGCTCGAAAGTGCCGTGTTCGGGATCGCCTGGAACCAGAACGGGCTGGTCCGCATCGGCAGGAGAGGTGGCGTGTAGGCAGTCGATGAATCTATCGAGATCGTCGGCGAATTCGCCGGCCTCGCGAAAAACATCAGGATGGATTGCCATATGGAAATGGCCGACATCGAAGCGGTCCGCCTGCGGGTCGCGAAGCGGCGCAAAGCTCGCGCCCGAGAGAAGGGTCGAGAGAACCTCCACCATGGCTGCGAGACCGTAGCCCTTGTGACCGCCCATGGCGCGGGAGCCGCCGAGAGGCGTCATCAGGCGGTCGACGAGGGCCCGCTCGGGATCGTGTTGCGGCCGCCCGTCCCGGTCGAGAGCCCAGCCCTCTCTCAGGCTCTTCCCTTCACGGGCAGCGAGCTTCAGCTTTCCAATAGCGATGGTGCTCGTCGCCATATCCAGGAGAAAAGGTTTATTACGGCGCCCCGGTGCAGCGAAAGCGAGCGGATTGGTGCCGAGCCGTGGCTCACGTCCGAAGATCGGCACAATGGAAGCCTTGTAGACGGCGGACGTGGACAGCCCGATGAGCCCGGCTTGGGCGGCGCGAAGAGCATAGAACCCTGCTGCCCCGTAATGGTTGGAATCGCGAACCCCGACCGCGCCGATGCCGAAAGCGCGCGCCTTCTCCATCGCGAGATCCATGGCCCGCACGGACGGTACCTGACCTAATCCCCCGCCCCCGTTGATCACTGCCGTAGCGCCGAAGGAGCGTTCGATTCGCGTCTGCGCCTTGGGCTCCAACCGCCCGGAATGGATCAGTTCGTCATAAAGAGGCAGCAGGGTGATGCCATGGCTATCGATCCCCATCAGGTCAGCATGGGTCAACACATCCGCTGTGACAGCCGCATCCTCTTTCGGCATTCCCCAGGCTTCGAGCACAAGCGACATCTGACGCTGGAGGAGCTCCGCCGGGACCGTGAGGATCCGCTGGATCAATGCGCAACCTCACCCTTCTTTGGCCGGCTCTAACGGCCGACGGAGATGAGGGGATCCACGTGACTGAGACCGCTCTCGTAGCACCAAGGCTGCTCCGATAAACATCCATATCTACAGGTCCACGTGAGCGTTCCACCCAGAGTGGAGCTTGTCAAGTTAAGTTCTGACTCCCTTGGGAATTGATATGAAAACACCTCCGCCACCGAACAGAATATCTCTCCATAACTCTTCACAACGTTCCAGAATCGACTGACATCATGACTGGCGGCCAGGATCCGCAGGGTGTTATCAAAGACTATAAGGAACGGAGAGGACAATAACCGATGGACATTCCTGCGAACGCCTTCAAACGCGCAATTCTCAATCAGCAGAGACAGATCGGGCTTTGGAGCTCCACAGGCAGCGCCGCCGCCGTCGAAATGCTGGGGCACGCGGGCTATGACTGGATCCTGCTCGATACGGAGCACACGCCGATTGAATTGCCGGACATCGTTTCGCAGATGCGAGCTATGATAGGCACGAAGACGGAGGCCGTGGTCCGCCCGGCCTGGAATGATCCGGTTCTCATCAAACGCTTTCTCGACGCGGGGGCACAAACACTGCTCGTTCCCTTCGTCCAGAACGAGGATGAGGCGCTGCAGGCCGTTCGTTCAATGCGGTATCCACCGCACGGCATCCGTGGCGTGTCGATGAGTTCGCGGGCCAACCGCTACGGCCGCGTGACGGATTACTTCCGCCGTGTGAATGATGAACTATGCCTTCTTGTGCAGCTCGAGACCGGCGCCGCCCTCAAGCGTCTTGAGGCCATTGCCGCCGTTGACGGGGTCGATGGCATCTTCATCGGCCCCTCGGACCTCTCGGCCGATCTTGGACGTCTCGGCAATGCGGCACACCCGGAGGTGCAGGCGGCGATCCGCTCTGCCGTTGAAAAGTGCCGCAAGCTCGGTAAGGCGGCAGGCATTCTCGCTCCCATCGAGGAAGACGCGCGACGTTATCTGGAATGGGGTTTCTCCTTTGTGGCCGTCGGCGTCGATATGGGCCTGCTGCGCAATGCCTCAGACGATTTGCTCAAGCGCTTCAGAGACTGAGCGCCCTCCCCGACTTCGGACACTCCACGAACGACGAGGATGACATAGCGGACGTCGTCCATGTACCGGAGCCCTGTTGGAAGCCCGGGCCCATTGGGCTCTCCGGGACGATGGAGCGGACGAGGCTTCGGCGCAGGAAGCGCCCCCGCCATGCTGCACGCCTCGCGCAGGCTTTGATGGGGTCGCCCCGAACGGCCTCGGTGTGCCAAAGCGGAGGTGTGGAACCACCACTTGAGGGAAGCGTCCCTGGGAGAGGTTGGCACGATCGGGTTGGACTTGGCGAAGAGCGTCTTCCGGGTTCACGGCGCCGACGCATCCGGAGCGGTCCTGTTCCGCAGGAAGCGGCGGCGGCACAGGTTCTCACCTTCTTTGCGGCCCAGCGGCCCTGAACAATGGCTATGGAGGCCTGTGGTAGCGCGCACTGTTCTGCGCCATGCCGGTGAGCTGGACCGGCTTGGCGCTGAACTGGACAAGAGGCTCGCTTAGAAGGCTCTCGCCAATCGCAGGTCAGGCGGTTGACGACGATCAAGCGGGGGAACGCCACATTGGCCATGAGCGTCCTGGGGCGATCGGCGACATCTAGCGCTTCTCCTCGTCGCAGAAACTGGTGAGCGACGTCAGGCTCCTTCCTCGGGTGCGGCGGTCCGGTGACAGACCCGCTTACCACGGCCGCATCGGCAAGCAAGGACGGGCTCATGGCCCGCTCGATGCTGGTCATGACGGCCTGGGTGATCTCCCGCGTGCCTGGCCCAGTGCGGGCCTTCTTCGTGCGCATCAGGAGGAGACGCGGCAAGTTGGTGGCGGCCGGCGCTGCTGCAGAGGAAACTGCGGCATCTAGCACTGGCAGCGGGGCATCCATAGCACCGTCGTGGAAGGCAGAGTGGATCCGCCGCGGGAAACAGACCGGAAGATGGTCGATCGGGCCGAGGAGGCTACCGGCGCTTCGTGGCTACCTGGGAACTGCGAAAGCTGAGAGGCTGCTCGAGTGCCGCCAATGAGGTGTGACGCTCCTAGGCTGCGCGGCAGGGTTGCAACCTCACACCCTGCTCTCCGCTTCTGGGTCACCCGAGCCCGTCCAATATGGCAGAACCAGCCCTGCCGGATCCACTCGCCGGCCGGGCACGGTGCATGCCCTTGCCGTCCGATCAGATCAGGCAAGCCCTCGTTGGGCGATGTTACCCCCCGATCTCCTCCGGATCAGACAGTGAACGGCTGGATGCAGACGCCCTCAGGGGTGCGGCGAAAGACATAAGCCCCCTCTCATGCCCAAAGCGGATTGCCAACTACATCCGTAGATCGCCTGTGCCTCACGTCAAAATGGGCAGTGTCACTGCCCATTGGTGCCGATCTGGCCCCAGTTGCGTAACCAAGCGCACGGTTCCGAGGGAGGCCCGCTCGATCATCGCGCGTGGAACCGCGCAAGGCGCCGTTCCGGATCGTGCTTGTGCAGTACCAAGTGGTGCCGGATGGGCGAGCGCTCGTCAGCCATCATCGCGGATATTGCGCTAAGCCTCTTTAGCGTTGCTCTACTCCCTTGGGACCTAAGCAGAGGAAAGGGTCGGCATTTAGGCTTGGCTTTGATGCAGCCAGAGAGTCACAGTCATGGAACGCTTCACGGTCACACGCACAAGGATGGATCTTTGGCTGGTTGCGTATGAGGGAGACATCATTGCGACGTACCCGACTGAAGAACAGGCGCTTTTGGTCACACTCAAAGAAGCTGCAGATCGGAGACGAGCGGGAATGAGGGTGGTCGTGGTAATCATGCAGGCGCGGGACAGCGTTAACGAGCCAGAGGCGCAGTTCAGACTTCCACCTCCCGCGGCTTTAGGTATTGGCACTGCCCCATCCTTACCGACTTCCGGCTTTGCCGGATGCTTAGTTCCCCATCGATCCGGTACAGCGCAAGACGATGCTTGATCGGAGAGCGCAACTTGCCAGGCATTCTGTCGTGCCGAGGGTAGTCCTGGAAGAGTATCCCTCTTGGAGTCCTGTACCCCTGAGCGTGATTGGGAGACGATCACTCGATCGTCGTCATGTTTACCCTGACGCTGATCGATCGATAGAGCCATTGGCAGGTGTGAGATGCTGTTGAGTGATCCCTTTCCCCTCGATCGCCTCCCCAAACCGGTTCAGCACGCTATCCAAACCGAGTTCCAAGGCCGTTCCCCCACTCTCCATGAGATTGTCCAGATTCTCGATACCCAGTGGCTAACGCTCCCAGGCATGGGGCCGACGCGACTGGCACGCTTGCGGGCATTGTTGGCGGAGAGCATGGGCAAGCAGGATCAGCTTTCTGGCCTAACCAGAATGACGGTGGCCGAGCTGCTGATCCGATATGACCGCCTAACTGTCCAGCAGGAGAGGCTGCAGGCGAAGCTGGGAAAGGTCCGAGGCGAGATTTGGACGACCAAGCTGGAACTCTGGATGAGGGGAATTGTCCCTCACGCCGAGTGAGAGCTCTCAGAATGCTCTGGCCCGCTCTCTCTCTGCGCTGATTGCTCCGTTTCCTGTCAGAATCTCATGTCGCTCCGCCTCATCCGCCTCGGCTCTGCCGAAAACCCCGTCACGGACGGGCCAAATGCGAATTTCGCGGGATGGCCAAATCCGAATCGACGGATGAGGGGGCTTGAAGGCCAAAGAAGGAATGCCGCATTCATTGACTACCTCTCCCATAATCAAGGCGAATTCCGCTTCGCTCTTGCTTTTTGGAAAGTTGAGCGAGGACATCGACCTCGTTCTAGTCTGTAACGAGGTTCGGGCCTCTGCATAGACCCTGGAGGCCGGGTCGCTGCTGACCAGTGTCTTAGGCTCGATTTGCACTTCATGATGGGACTGGGCGATCTGGAAGCCCATTTGTGTGCACTCCATGAGCTTGATCTGCCGTCATCGCCTCTGCGATTGGCAGCATCAAACCATAGCGGCCTGCCGCCAGTCTCTCATCCCGAATAGGTACTCAAAGCCCCGGTGGCAGCCAGTCTCGGCAGTATCACGTAGGTCTTGATGATTCGGCGGGAGGCCTCCCCTGCGTGTTCCGGCACTCCTGCCAGCCGGGTGTCTATGCCTCGCGACGCCCAGTGGAACCAAGGACAAAGCCACCCTTCAGAGCTTGAACGACAAGTCTGCTCAAGCTTTCAATGCAAATGATGCAGAGGCAGTCGCGGCTCTCTACACTGAGATGCAGTTCTCCTGCCGCCAAGGGCTGAGATGATGAGGTGGTCCCAGTGCCTGGCCCAGTTCGGCAGCAGCCCCTCGTGTTCGGGCCAATGCGGCAGACCAAGGAGCCGCTCGAGAATGTGGGCCGGAACGCACGAGTTCGACCGTCTGTTGAACGCCTGCTCGAGCTCCTCGGCCTAGGTCATTACCGCAACACCGATGATTCCGGAAATCGGCAGCAACGACCACCAGGCAACAGGTAAGCGATTGGACAAGCAGGGAAATTCCCCGTTCGGAATCATAGAAGGCTTCGAGACGTCGGTGAGCCAGCGACTTCAGCGGCACCGATCTGAGAGGGGCTGCTTCGGCGGGTTAGGTGCATCAAGGATCTCAGGAAGACATGAAAACGGACCTTCCTTTATTCATCTCTACTTCTTGGTCTGACCCGAAGGCGACCGCCAGCGGGCTGGGCTGCGTCCTTGAGGAAACAGCTTTGGGCTTCCAGATCCGGACGGATGCCACGAAGGAGACGTCCGTTCGGGGTGCCTTCGCCTGCGGCGATGCAGCTCGTACGCCGCATTCGGTCTCGCTTGCAGTGGGTGACGGCGCCTGGGCTGGGATGCAAGTGCATCGCTCTCTCGTCTTCTGAGCGATCCTCGCTGACGTTCATTGAGCGGCCGGCATTTCAAAAATTGACACACATCGGACATTGGGCGTGATGAAGCGTGTGCCGCGGCAAAGTCAGGCCAACGTTGGCCTGACTTCGATGTGGAGGGCATTGCTTTATGGCTAATCTGTCAGCTCACGAGCGCCTTCGCGATTTCCGTCACGTTGCTGCGGATCATGTCGATGTAGGTGCCGGCTGACCCTTGCGGCCCCGACAGGGCATCGGAGTAGAGCCGTCCGCCGATCCGGGCTCCCGACTCCTTGGAGATGCGCTCGATCAGGCGCGGATCCGAGACATTCTCCAGGAACACCGCCGGGATGCGCTCGGCCTTGATCTGGCGCACGATCCTCGCCACGTCCGCGGCGGAGGCTTCGGCGTCGGTCGAGACACCCTGCGGCGACAGGAATTCCAAGCCATAGGCCCTGGCGAAGTAGCCAAAGGCATCATGGGTCGTGATGACCTTTCGCCGCTCCTGCGGGATCGATCCGACGGTGGCCTTTACCTCGGCATCGAGTGCATCGAGCCTGGCGAGGTAGGCCTTGGCATTGGCCTCGTACACCTCCTTCCCCCCAGGATCCGCTTTGGTCAGCCCGTCACGAATGTTCCTGACGTAGATTTTGGCGTTGGCAACATCCTGCCAAGCATGGGGATCGAACTCGCCATGGCTGTGACCCGCATGGTCATGACCGCGCCCATGGCCATGCACGTGCTCCTCGTTCCGGAGCGGCTTCACGCCCGTGCTGGCTGTCACGAGAGCAGCCTTGCTTCCCGACGACCTGACCAGACGGTTCATCCAGCCCTCGAAGCCAAGACCATTCATCACTACGACCCGGGCATCGGCGACCATTTTGGCATCGGCGGGCTTGGGCGAGAACACATGGGCGTCCCCGTCTGGGCCGACGAGAGCGCTCACCTCGATCCGATCGCCGCCGACCTGGCTCGTGAGATCGGCCAGGATCGAGAACGAGGCTACGACCTTCAGCTTCTGGGCTTGGGCCAAGGCAGGGACTGAGAGCCACGAAAGGGCAATGGTTGCCGAGACCAAGGCGGCCATAGCGGTTCTGCGAGTGAGCATCGGGTCTCCTTTCAGTGATGCTGCCGTGAAGGCGTAAGACGTCAGTGTGAGTAGGCAGCGCAGAGCCCCTTGAGCTCGAGGCCCGTGCCTTCGAGCCTGAAGGCACGGGCCTCGCTCCATGCGTGAAGGCTGCGACTGATGCCAGGATCGCTGAGTTCCTCGACCTTGCCGCAGCGGCTGCAAATCGCGAAGGCCGCAAGCTCGCCGTGATGGTGTCCGGGGCAAGCGATATAGGCGTTGAGCGTCTCGATGCGGTGGACCAGCCCATGCTCGATGAGACGGGCCAAGTTACGATAGACCGTGGGCGGGCTGACCGCCGTGCGGGTCTGGAGGCGGTTCAGGATCTCGTAAGCCGTTAAGGGACCCGTGGCCGATCCGAGGATTTCCCGGATGCCGTTCTGCACGGGTGACAGGTCATCCAGTCGGCCGGACATTATCGAATTCATGCGCTGGCCTCTTGACGTGCATTATACGGATAGACTTACGTACAGTATACTATACGTCACCGGCCGACAACCCCGACACTGGAGTATTCCGCGCATGTCAGACACGTCAGTCCCAGGCCATCGCCTGCCCGTTACCGTGATCTCCGGCTTCCTTGGTGCCGGAAAGACGACCTTGCTCAATCACGTCCTGAACAACCGCGAAGGCCGCAAGGTCGCGGTGATCGTCAACGACATGAGCGAGGTCAACATCGATGCCGATCTGGTGCGCGAGGGTGGCGCCAATCTCTCCCGCACTGACGAGAAGCTGGTGGAGATGACCAACGGCTGCATCTGCTGCACCCTTCGCGACGACCTCCTGGCAGAGGTGCGGCGCCTAAGCGAGGAAGGGCGTTTCGATTATCTGCTCGTCGAGGGAACGGGCATCGCCGAGCCCTTGCCGGTGGCCAGCACGTTCTCGTTCCGGGACGAGGACGAAAAAAGCCTCTCGGATCTCGCCCGTCTCGACACCATGGTAACCGTGGTCGACGCCGCGCATTCCCTGAAGGATTACGGCTCAAACGACTTCCTGCGCGACCGCGGTGAGACAGCCGGCGGGGGCGATGAACGGACTCTCGTCGACCTGCTCGTGGAGCAGATCGAGTTTGCCGATGTGGTCGTGCTCAACAAGGTGTCGGAGGTGTCGCCTGATACGCTGTCATTGATGCGCAAGGTCGCAGTGGCGCTCAATCCCGATGCGCGGCTGATCGAAACCGACTTCGGCAAGGTAGCGGTCTCCGATATCCTCGACACCGGGCTGTTCGACGAGGAGAAAGCGCAGCAGCATCCGCTCTGGTACAAGGAGCCCTACGGCCATGCCGAGCATGTGCCGGAGACGGATGAGTATGGCATCCAGAGCTTCGTCTATCGGGCCAGACGTCCCTTCCATCCCGACAAGCTCAATGCCTTCATCAACCGGACTTGGCCGGGGCTGATCCGTGCCAAGGGCCGCTTCTGGCTCGCCACGCGCCCGAAATGGGTGGGTGAATTCTCGCTCGCGGGCGCCATCGCGCGGGTAACGGCAATGGGGCATTGGTGGAGCGCGATCCCCAAGCAGCACTGGCCCGCCATCCCGAATGGAAGCACCTGATGGAGCGGCACTGGAGCCGAGTCTGGGGCGATCGTCGCCAGGAGCTCGTCTTCATCGGCACGGGCATGAACGAGACCGAGATCCGCGCTGCCCTCGACGAGTGCCTCACCGGATCACCCACCGCCACGCGCTTCGATCCCAATGCCTATCGCCACCTGCGCGACCCCTTCCCGTTCTGGGGCCGCGCCGATGCAGCCTGAACACGTCGTGCAACCAGGACCGGGTCATCGCAGTCGCGTAGAGGATGGAGAGCGGCTGATGCGCGGTGCTCTTCGATCGGGCCCGATCGGGCTCCTCCCTCGTGAACTCGAGCCGGCAGTCGCCTCCGAACTGGATGCCATGCCTCCCCATGGCCTCCCCCGCATGCGCCTCGAGGGCGATCCGGCGGGTCCGAGGCAGCAGGCACTGGAGGAGCTGAAGGCAGGTGGCTTCGGCCCGAACCGGCTCCGGGAGTGGCTCGTCAACGACCTGAACTTCCTTGCGTTGATGTTCGAGCAGGTGACGGGCAGCCGTCACCTGTCCCTTCGCCTCGACGTGATCGAGGACGACGCCTGCCGCAGGTCCCATACGGACAATGTGCGCTTCCGACTAGTCACCACCTACCGTAGCCCGGGAACCGGATGGTCACCTCCTCACACGGTACAGGGTGCAGTCCCGGGTGTTCCGATTGAGCCAGAGCAGATCCGTCGAATGGAGCGCGGCTGGGTGGCGATCATGCGCGGAGGACGCGACGCCAGTGCCAAGCCTTCCGGTGTCCTGCACCGCTCACCGCCGATCGAGGGGATAGGCGTTGCGCGGCTCTTCCTCGCGATCAACGAGTCCTCGCGTCACCCGTGATCACGGCCTGCGGAGCGGGGCCGTCATCGTCCGTCACCGGAAAGGGTCCTGCACGCAAATCAGGGTGAACCTGGGCTGGACAGCGCCCGCTTCAGAAGCTATGGCGTATAGTATACTATACACATGATCGACATGGGAGAATTCATGCCATGCTGCACACCCTATCAGTTCTGGCCCTTGGCCTCATGCTCGGCATCGGCCATGCCCATGCTGCCGCCGGAGACGATATCCTCGACATCGTGGCTCCGTTCGAGATCAGCGGCACGGATCCTTCCACGGCAGGCGATCTTTTCCTGAAGATGGGCGTGGCCGAGACGCTGGTCGGCGCCGACGAGGCCGGCAAGCCCGTTGCGGCACTGGCGTCGTCATGGGAACTCTCCGACGACGGCACGGTTTGGCGCTTCAAGCTGCGTCCGAACGTGACCTTCCATGACGGCTCGCCCTTGACGGCCCAGGCCGTCGTTGCGGCATTGACGGCCGCGAAGGGCAAGCCTGGCATCCTCAACAAGGCGCCCATCGAGGGCATCTCGCCGGACGGCAACGACGTCGTCATTCGCCTTTCCGAGCCCTTTGCGCCTTTACTCGCCTTCCTGGCGCAGAACACCACGGCGATCTTGGCCCCGGCTGCCTACGACGACAAAGGACGCGTCACGCAGGTCATTGGGACCGGGCCATACAGGATCAGCCTTCTGCAAGCGCCGCAGAAGATGACAGTCGAGCGCTTCGACGGGTATTGGGGCGAGAAGCCGTCCATCCGCGCTGCCAGCTACCTGGCGGTCGGCCGCGGCGAGACCCGGGCGCTGATGGCCGAGAGCGGTGACGCCGACTTCGTGTTCAACCTCGACCCGGCCAGCCGCACGCGCCTGAGCCGCAGCCCGAAGGTCAACGTCCTCTCCGTCTCGATCCCACGCAGCGTCCTGCTCAAGATCAATGCAGGCGACCCGCTCCTGAAAGACACCCGCGCCCGCCAGGCCCTGAGCCTCGCCGTCGACCGCGAGGGCATCGCGGCCGCCATCCTGCGCTACCCGGCCGCTGCCAACCAGCTCTTCCCGCCCAGTGTCGCGAGCTGGCACAACGCGAATGTCCAGCCATTGGCCTACGATTCCGCGAAGGCCAAGGCACTGCTTGCCGAGCTCGGCTGGAAGCCTGAGGCTGACGGGATTCTGGCGAAGGACGGCCAGCGTTTCACCCTGACGCTGACAACCTATCCCGACCGCCCTGAGCTTCCGCTCGTCGCCGCCGTCCTCCAGGAACAGCTCAAGGAGGTAGGTGTCGCGATCACGATCAACTCCACCAATTCGAGCGAGATCCCGGCCACGCATCAGGACGGGACGCTGCAAATGGGCCTTGTGGCCCGCAACTTCGCGCTCGTTCCCGATCCCATCGGAACGATGTTGCAGGACTACCCGCCCCAGGGTGGCGACTGGGGCTCGATGAACTGGTCGAATGCCGAGTTCGATCAGGCGATCAAGCACCTCTCCAAGGTCTCGGACGCGGCCCAGGGTCAGCCCTTGCGTGAGAAGGCGGTCTCGATCCTCCAGGCAGAGCTACCCGTGATCCCCATCGCTTGGTACCAGCAGACGGCCGCTGTCTCGAAGAAGCTGGAGAACGTGCGCCTTGATCCCTTCGAGCGCGACTTCGGCCTCGCCAGCATGCGGTGGGCGCAATGACTCGGGTTCTCGGATATCGCCTCTTCCAGGCGCTGCTTGTCGCGCTGACGGTGGGCGTGCTGACCTTCATCATGATCCGCGCGCTGCCTGGCGATATGGCCTACCGCATCGCGGCCGGGCGTTACGGGTACGACATGGTCAACACCGACGCCGCCAACGCGGTGCGCACTGAGCTTGGGCTCGACCAAGGTGGCACGACGGCTCTCGGCCAATGGTTCTCGGACCTGGTCCGCTTCGATCTCGGGGTGTCCGTCGTGTCGGGCGAGGCCGTCATTGACGAGGTACGCCACCAACTTGGCCACACAGTGGAGCTGGCGCTTGCAGCGGTACTGCTGTCGCTCCTGATCGGGCCGCCCCTGGGCATCCTTGCCGGCTTGCGTCCGGGAGGGGTGATCGACCGAGGCCTGCTTCTGGTGTCGAGCACGCTGCGCGCCCTGCCCCATTTCGTGGTCGGCCTCCTGCTCATCATCGTGCTGGCCACCGGCATGGGAGTTCTGCCTGCCGCAGGGCATGGCGAGCCGCAGAACCTGATCCTGCCGGCTCTGACGCTGGCGCTGGGGCTCGCTGCCGTCTCGAGTCGGGTCGCCCGGGATGCCATGGCGGGCGTTGCAGGCTCACCCTACTACGCCTTCGGGCGGACCAAGGGCCTGTCGGACGCGCAGGTTCTCCGCCGCCATGGCCTGCGCAACGTGAGCGTGCCGATCGTCACCTATCTCGGCGTGCAGTTCATCTATCTCATCGAAGGTGTTGTCGTCGTGGAAACCCTCTTTGCCTGGCCCGGCATCGGCCATGCGCTCGTCCACGCGATTTTCGCCCGTGACGTTCCGGTGATCCAAGGCACGGCCCTCGTAATGGGACTGATGTTCGTGCTGCTCAACGCACTCGTCGACCTTGCCTGTTATTTGATCGACCCACGGAGGCAGGCGGCATGATGACCGCAACAATGTCTTCAGCAATCACGGCGTCTGAGCCGAAACGGCTTCCTGTCGGAAGGATCGTCGGCTTCACCGTCCTCGCTTTGGTGGTGCTCTTCGCGTTCCTGACGCCCCTTGTCTGGCCTGTGGATCCCACCAAGCAGAGCCTGCGCAACGTGCTGGCGGCCCCGAGTTGGAGCGAGCCCCTGGGCTACGACCATCTCGGACGCTCGATGCTGGCCCGTCTCGCGGCAGCCCTGCGGCTATCCTTGGGACTGGCGTTCCTCAGTGTGCTGACGGCGGCCGTCCCCGGTGCCCTGCTCGGCATCCTCGCGGCCTGGAAGGGTGGAATCGTCGATCGGGCGCTGTCAGTGCTCGGTGACGTCTTTCTGGCCCTCCCAGGTCTCCTGCTGGTGCTGATGCTCACAGCCATCGCGCCGGACTCGCCCTGGGCGCTGTATGTCGGCATCTCCTTGGTGCTGTGGATCGAGTACTTCCGACTGACACGAGCCACCACCCGTACGTTGATCACGTCCCCGGCCGTGCAGGCCTCACGCCTTCTCGGCTTCGGACCCGCCTACATCATCCGCCGTCACCTCTGGCCTGAGATCGCACCGATGATCCTGACGGTCGCTGCCTTCGGTGCCGCCACCGCCATCATGGCGATCGCGGCGCTGGGCTTCGTCAGCGTCGGCGTGCGCCCGCCCACACCGGAGCTCGGACTGATGATGACCGAACTCCTGCCATACTACGAGGAGGCCCCGCACGCCCTGCTGCAACCGATCATCGCCGTGTTTCTCCTCGTCCTCAGCCTCAACCTCATCGCCGGAAGGAAGGCACAATGACCGCATTGCTCGTCGCCGACGGCGTCCGCGTCTTCGCCAGGGAGCGGATCGTCGAACCGGCCTCCCTGTCGCTTCATCCCGGCCGGCCCTTCACCATCCTGGGCGAGACCGGCTCGGGCAAGAGTCTGCTGGCGCAGGCCATCATGGGCACGTTGCCGAAGGGCCTTCGGGCCGAGGGCAGCGTCACCATCGCGGGCCAGCGGCTGTCGCTTGCCGTAGGACAAGGCCACCGTTCCCTGTGGGGCCGCGTGATCTCCGTCCTGCCGCAGGAACCCTGGCTGGCGCTCGACCCCACAATGCGGGCCCGCGAGCAGGTGGCCGAGGGCTATGGCTTCGTGCGGGGATTGAGCGTGGCCGACGCAGCCCGTCGGGCGCAGGTTGATCTGGCCAACCTCGGTCTCGCCGATGCCAGCGGCAAGCTGCCGTCGCAGCTATCCGGTGGCATGGCCCAGCGTGTGGCCTTCGCTGCGGCCCGCGCGGGTGGTGCCCGGATCGTCATCGCCGACGAACCGACCAAGGGACTTGATGTCGCCCGTCGCGACGATGTCATCGCGCTCCTCCTGCGTGAGGTGGCCGAGGGCGGCGGCCTCCTGACCATCACGCACGACCTCGCGTTGGCTCGTCGCATGGGTGGTGATCTCGCGGTGATGCTCGACGGTGTCATCATTGAGCAGGGACCAGCAGAGGAGGTGCTCGGGGATCCGCAGCATGCCTACACCCGGCGCCTGATTGAGGCCGACCCTGCGCATTGGCCGGACGGGCAACCCCGGAAGGCCGCAGGGGCGCCTATGCTGGTGGCGGAGGGAGTCGGCAAATCTCGTGGTGGCCAGCGGCTGTTCAGCGGGCTGAACCTTGCGGTCCACCCGGGTGAGATCATCGGCGTCACGGGACCGAGCGGCTGCGGCAAGAGCACGTTCGGCGACATCCTGCTCCGGCTTCTCCCGCCGGATGAGGGCAATGTCCGGCGCGCTGGAGGACAACCCGCGATCAAGTTCCAGAAGCTCTACCAGGACCCGCCATCGGCTTTCCCGCATCGGATCACCTTGCGCCGGGCCATCCTCGATCTCGTCAAGCTCCATGGATTGGATGCCGCGAGGATCGAACCCCTTATGGCACGGCTGCGGCTGGCACCTGCGCTTCTCGATCGCCTGCCGGCCGAGGTCTCGGGGGGCGAGTTGCAGCGTTTCGCCCTGCTGCGCGTCCTCCTGCTCGATCCCGTCTTTCTGTTCGCCGACGAGCCTACCTCCCGGCTCGATCTCATCACGCAGCAGGAGATGATCGAGCTTCTCGTCGAGCTGGCGCGGGAACGGACCTGCGCGGTCCTGATCGTCAGCCACGATGCCGAGCTGATCCGCAAGGTGAGCGACCGAGAGATCCGGTTCACGGGCAAGAAGGATCTGGATCAGGTTGAGCCAAAGGCAGCCTGAACCATCAGGGGCGGTGAATATCCGCCATCATTCGGACCTTCCGTCATGGCATTCTTCGGATCAGAATGTGGTTATCGCTGCCATGAGAAGCGTAGCCGGAACGCAAGGGTATACAGGACGAGCCGCCATGCTGGCGGCGATCCTTGCCTTTGTCCTGCAGGGCCTCCTCGTCGGCGCCACGCCATGCTCACGTGTTCAGGATCGGCTCCAGCAAGGGCAAGCTCATCTTCACCACGAACACCATGCGTCGGCGGGTCCGGCTCCTTCTGACAAGCCACCCCATCATGCCACCGGCTGCTGCATCCTGTGCAGCGCGCTCGGGCTCGCCGTTGGGTCCCCACCCACCTTTATCCTCCTTGCGCCTCTGGCCATTTCCGTTGTCGTCTCCTTCGCTTCGGTCCACGGGGAGGTTGGCTCAAGACGACTGCCGTGCCTGCCCGTGGGCGCACGGGCTCCTCCCGGTCCGAGTTGATTGGTCCCGCTTTCTCGCCAACCAACTGACAGGACAACTCCTATGACACTCACCCGTCGCCTCGGCATGCTTGGCGCTGCCGGATCCCTTTGCCTCATCGCCACGTCGGCTCTGGCCCACTCGACCCTGGAAACCCAGCAGGCCGCCGTCGGCTCCACCTACAAGGGCGTCTTGCGCGTGCCCCACGGCTGTGACGGCGCACCCACCCTCAAGGTGCGCATCCAGATCCCGGAGGGGGTCATCGCCGTCAAGCCGATGCCCAAGGCCAACTGGGTGCTGGAAACCGTCAAGGCTCCCTACAAGCAGGCCTACGATTACCACGGTACCCCGATGACCGAGGGCGTGCGCGAGATCGTCTGGAGCGGCGAACTACTGGACGAGCACTACGACGAATTCGTCTTCCGAGCCTATCTCACCGATAGCCTGAAGCCGGACACCACGCTGTACTTTCCCACCGTGCAGGAATGCGAGGATGGGAAGGCGGACCGTTGGATCGAGATCCCGGCCGCGGGCAAGAGCCCGGACGACTCCAAGTATCCCGCACCGGGCGTGAAGCTGCTGCCCAAGGCCGCCAACTGATGAGAGGCCCGAGTGCGCCGATCAACATCGGCGCACTCGGATGAACGCTTATGACATGGCTTCGGCACACCCTCTGCTGGCTCCTGCTCGCCTGCGTGCTCGCCGGCGGCGAGGCCCGTGCGCACGCCTCGCTGATCGAGACAACCCCCACCGACGGCGCGGTGGTCGCCACTGCCCCGGCGAGCGTCCGCCTGCGGTTCAACGAGCCGGTTTCCCCGCTCGTGCTGCGCCTGATCGACGCCAGCGGCACGGCGCATGCCGACCTGCATCATGAGGCCCGCAATGACACCATCACGGTCCACCTGCCGGAGGGGCTTCCCCAGGGCACGCATGTGCTGAGTTACCGGGTCACCTCGTCCGACGGCCATCCGATTGGCGGGTCGCTGGTCTTCTCCATCGGGACGCCCACCGCCGGACCCGCACAGCAGACCGCAGCCAATTCGCCCCTGGCGGTCACCATCTGGCTGACGCGACTGGCCTTGTACCTTGGCCTGTTCGCTGGTGCTGGCGGTGCCTTCTTCGTGGTCTGGATCGGTCAGGAGACCACCACCCCGGCCTCCCGCACGGTCGTCCGAACGGCCATCGGAACGGGAATCGCCGCAGCCCTCCTGTCAGCGGGGCTTCAGGGGTTGGATGCCCTGGGCGAACCATTCGCGGCTCTTTTGTTGCCGCATCCGTGGCACGCGGCGCTCACGACCTCCTTTGGCCTCACGGCCGGAGTCGCCATCCTTGCCTTGATGTGTGCGTGGCTGGCCCTGCGTGGTAAGGGGAAGCCTCTGGTCCTCGTCGGGCTTGCCGGCGCCGGACTGGCCCTGGCGCTCAGCGGCCATGCCAGCGCGGCCGCGCCGCAATGGCTGACCCGTCCGACTGTGTTCGTCCACGGCATGGCGGCGGCGTTCTGGATCGGTGCGCTGGCGCCGCTGGCGCTCATCGTGCGAGACCTTCGCAGCGCTTCCCTGCCCATCCTCCAACGGTTCTCGGCGCTGGCTGTCCCGGCTGTCGGCCTGATGGTGCTGACGGGACTTGTCCTCAGTATCGTGCAACTCGAAACCCCAGCTTCCCTGCTCACCACGGATTACGGCCGAATCTTCTTGGCCAAGATGGCGGCGGTAGTCTGCCTGCTGACTCTGGCCATCCTCAACCGACAATGGCTGACCCCCTTGCTGGGCTCCAAAGGCGCCGGCTCCCGATACTTGGTGCGCTCCATCGCAGGTGAGATCGGCCTTACCGTCACCATTCTTGGACTGGTCGCGACCTGGCGCTTCACCCCTCCGCCTCGCGCGCTCATGGCACCGCCCGAGCCCGTGAGGATGCATATCCATACGCCTGCGGCCATGGCCGAGCTGACGCTCACGCCAGGTCGGGCTGGACCTGCCGCAGCGACCATCGTACTGATGACGGGTGACTTCGGGGCGCTCGATCCGAAGGAGGTGACCGTCACGCTGGCGAAGCCGGATGCCGGAATCGAGCCTATCGAGCGGCGTGCCGTGAAGACGGCAGAAAGCGTTTGGCAGGTTCAGGGCCTCGTCCTGCCCATCCCCGGACCGTGGCAACTGCGTGTCGATGTGCTGGTCTCGGATTTTGAGAAGGTCACGCTGGAGAACACCATCGAGATCCGGCCCTAAGCGGTACCGCCAGCGGACGCATGTGTTTGAGGAGCTTAAGCCCGGCCCCGAAGCCTCGGCTGCCCGCGAGCGCCGCTTTCCCTGCCGGCCTATCGATCAGCTCCAGAATCTCGCCCGGGAGCGGTGCAAAGGCGATGC
Organism: Microvirga makkahensis; assembly: GCF_009830105.1. Lineage (GTDB taxonomy): Bacteria > Pseudomonadota > Alphaproteobacteria > Rhizobiales > Beijerinckiaceae > Microvirga > Microvirga makkahensis. Next base: position 6,431 of record NZ_WURB01000025.1, on the reverse strand, counting down.
CGTGCCCGCTGACCATCGCCTCGAACTGGACGGGAGCCGCGATCTGCACTTCGTGTCCGCGCTCGATCAGCCCCCGAGCCAGTGCGATGTAGGGTTGGACGTCGCCTCTTGTTCCGAGAGTCTGGATCGCTACACGCATCTTGGTCCTCAATGCGAAGCCTAAAGGTTTCCTAGTATCCTGAGGTGAAGCAGGCGGCACAAAATACGCGTCGAACGAGCTCTATGCTGGGTTTTAGCGCAGTGGAGGCGTCACTTCTTCCGAATGCGCCCAAGCGACACAATATCCGTTTCCATGAAGGCGCTTCTGCGGAATTGTGCAGACGAACTCCACCATCCTTGATAGGCTCAGCCCCAAGTCAGCGGATCAAGCCGCAGATAGAATGCGAGCCGCTCCTTGTCCGGTATCTTGATCCCAAGGGTATTGAACAGGATGGCGAATGCCTCTGCCTCCTCCTCTCGTGAAGCCCAGCTCTCGCGTGCATTGGCGACCATCAACGCGAGATCGACATAGCGATCCGCCGTTCCGAGGCGACCAAGGTCGATTAGGCCGGTGCATTGGAAGCTCTCCGGGTCAATCATGAAGTTCGGCATGCATGCGTCGCCATGACAGACAACCCGATCAGTAAGCTCCTGCTCGAACCGGGTCGGCAGGTCACGTTCAACGCGCTCCAATAGCTCGCGCGCAGGCGTGTTCATGTCCTCGTCAGGCAGAAAGTCGCGGTTCACGGCCTTGCGTGCAACAACATCCGCAGCCCGCTCGAACATAATCGAGAGACTGCGATCAAACGGGCATTGGTCGGCCGGCAGCCCATGAAGGATCCCGAGTTGCCGCGCCATAGAGGGCCAAGCCTTAAGCAAATCGGACCCTGACAGATCGGCCGCCGGCACACCGGGGATTGCGGTCATCACCAAGCAAGTCCCTTCCCCACCTTCTCGCCAGTCGACGACTTCCGGGCATGCAACGCCTTGGCCATGGAGCCAAGCGAGCCGGTCGCGCTCACCGGCAAGTTCCGCAGACCGTGCAACTGGAGCGATCTTTGCAAACGCGCGACCATCGTCCCGCTGATAGACGAGATCGCCCGATTCCCCAGTCCTGACGGGGGTCCAGCCGAAGCGATTGCGGTCCGGTAATGCGTATGTCCAGTCCAATTGCCGTCATCCTCCGATAGGCTTTCACGCCGAATGGCTGACATTCATGATCCAAGGCACGCAGGTCCGCAGCCCTGAAGCGTCGGCAGGATTCTGCCCACTGATTTAGACAACCGGTGATTTGCCCGGAACTGGGCTGTTGCTAGTTCCATAGCTGATGGGTGGACGGCGCCTGCTCCCCGGCAATGTGCTCTCGAGATAGGGTGGTTGCCTCGGCGCCAGGCAGGAAGCCGCTCCAATGCAAGTCACTACGATTGGCCTCGATCTCGCCAAGCACCTCCTTCAGGTCCACGACATTGATGTGACAGGACAGGTTCTGATCCGGCATTCGGTAGCAAAGATTATCACACGCTGGATGAGTGGCAGGCCAACAAGAGGAATTTTGCTTCGTCGGGGCTTCCGAAATTCAAAGATTAGCCGGCGGAAAGCAGTCGCGGCGCTGGCCTAGCTCATGTAATCATTGGTGGTGTCGAAGCCACAAGACGGCCGCGGCGATAGCTTGCAGCCAGCAGCAGACCAGCGAGAGCGAGGGCGGCACCCAAAAGCGCAAGCGACGAAAGTCCAAAGAGGCGGATGGCGAGACCACCAAGCCCAGCACCAAGTCCTTGCCCCAGATAGTTCATGGACCCGTTCACAGCGAGCACCATCGCGGCTGCACCGGGAAAGATCGACACGAGCCTCGCCTGGACGATTGGCATGATCGCGAACAGGGCGAGCGCTGACGAAAAGACAGCCCACCCGACGAGCATCATCGTCGGCAAGCCGCCGGGAGCCCCACCTTCAAGCTGGGCGAAATGGATCAGCTGGGCAATCAGAATACAGGCGAAGGCCCCGGCAATCACCCCACGGGCGGCCTTGCTATTGGCGGCTCGCCCACCGAGCACAAGACCCAGCAGAGCCCCAATCCCGATGATCGCCTGAAAGATGCCGACCGTTCCGCCCTGGATTCCAGTTTCCACCGCAAGCACTGGGCCGATGTAAGAGACGACAGCCATTGTCGCGGCGAAGGAGAGCAGGGTCATCATGACGAGTGGAACGACACGTCCCCATTCAATGCGGGTGTTCTCCGTAGCCACGGCATAGGGAATGCCCGGCAGCCAGATCGCGCTCGCCACGCACGCGATGCCCGAAAGTGATGCGGCGAAGAGGAATGTCGCCCTCCACCCGAATAGATCTCCGACCAGACTGCCTACAGGGATCCCAAGCAAGAATGCGAGCGTCATCCCACCGAGCACCATTGCAATGGCAGATCCACGCTGGGACACTGGGACAAGGGCTGCGGCGGCCGCAGCGGCGGCCGGCATGACGATCCCGCCCGTGGCACCGGCAAGAACCCGGAGGAGCACGAGCAATTCGAAGCTCGATGCAAAGGCGCACCAGGCGGTAACTCCGGTGACAGCCGCCAGCGCGAAAACGAGAAGTCGCTTCCGGTCCGTCCTTCCGCCCCACATGGCAAGGAGGGGGCCTCCAACGGCGGCCGAGATTACAAAGGCGGTCTGCAACTGGCCTACCGCAGCCACAGAAACTCCGATGTCTCGCGCCATGGGATCCAAAAGACCACCAAAGACGTAAGCTCCCGATCCGAAAGCCAGCGCAGCCATCGTGAGAAGAAGAACGCGTGGATCCATCAATCGACTCTCCTGCAGGACGTATGGACGTTCTGGCGAGCAGGCGAACCACAGGGAGTGCGGATCTGGCTTCAGCTCGGAGGCTGAACAGGACATTCGCCACCCCAGCTTGCCTCCGTCCGTTCCGCCAGAGGTTGGTCGATCATTGCTTCGGCAGGAGTGAGGGTCGATTACGCGCGGGGTAATGGAGGACCTCTGGCGCCGATTGCTGCCTCAACAACTCCACAACGGCACCGGTCATCGCACGCTCCACTCGGCTCGAATTGTGCAAGAAAGCTTTGCATAATCGGCTGCGGACATTACCTGGTCAGCTCGACGAGATCTGGTCGTGTTTGCTACCGAATGCTGTTCTGATCCGCGGTCAGCTCCATTGCAATGAGATGAGCAGCTTGACATCCCACTGTCAGGGGAAGCGCTGGCGTCAATAGGTTAAGGCATTTCTCGCGATCCGATGCTCTCGATTGGGGCGCCGAAGCACACCGGGTTTGGAAAGCCGCAGGACACCCGGCAAGGGCGTGCCGCTGACTAGGCAGGTAGGAGCGGCCCAGCCTTGGTTTGTCCTGCTCCATGGAGGCGGCCCCGCCGGGAGCCTGAGGGCGCGCCAAGGCCGGATCACATTGAAATCGCGACCACCCGCATGATTCACAAGCGCAATCGCTTCGGTCCGGACGCGGCAATCAGCGCGTCTGCGGCCTGCCGCAGGAGCGCAATGGCTTCGCCCGTCTCAAGCATCTGTGAACTGACGAAAGCGCCGTTGATGAGCAACGCGAGCTGACCGGCGACTTCGTCTGGGCGACCGACTCCCAGCCGTTCGGCAATCCCCTTCAGCCGATGCCTCAATTCCCGCTTGTGGGTTGCCGCGACCTTGCGTGCGGGGTGGTCGGCTTCCGGGAACTCCGCAGCGACGTTAATCTGCGGGCAACCGCGATAGTTCGGTCGCCCGACCCGCTCGCCGATCCATTCCAGATGCGCGTCCAGCTCCGCCTGCGGATCATCCTTATGCTGCTCCGTGACCGCGTCCCATGTACTCCAGAAATCCTGGTCCTCACGCGCGAGGAACGCCGCGACGAGATCGTCCTTGGTGCGGAAATGCCGATAGAGGCTGGTCTTGGCGACACCTGCCTCGGCGACCACGAGGTCGACCCCCACGGCGCGTACGCCGCGCCGGTAGAAGAGCCTCGAGGCGGTCTCGAGGATTTTCTCCCGCAGGTCGCCAGCGTCGTGGCTGTTCAGGTTTTCCGCATTCTGTGACATCGCGAACCTCCGATGGCGGCAATCTAGCACAAGCCTGCTTGACACGCTACAGACCTGTTCGTACCAATACAAACAGACAGGTCTGTATCACGGAGGGAACAATGACCGCTCATTCAACAAAGGCTTCGAAGCAGGAAAGAACCGTCGCGGTGTTCGGCGCTGCCGGACACACGGGACGCTTCGTCGTCGCGGAACTGCGGCGCCGGAGCATGACCCCGATCGCCGTGGTGCGCGACCCGGCAAAGGTGACGGAGTTCAAGGAGCGCGACGTCGAGGTGCGAGGCGCCTCCGCCGAGGATCCCGACGCGCTCGACCGCGCCCTCAAGGGCGCGGCTGCGGTCATCAACTGTGCCGGACCCTTTCTCGCCACCGCCAATGCTGTCGCGTCGGCAGCGCTCCGTGCGGGAATGCACTATCTCGACGTAACGGCCGAGCAGCCGAGCGCACAGGCGACCTTCGATAAGTTCGACCACGCGGCGCAAGAGGCCGGCGTGTTCGTCATTCCGGCCATGGGCTTCTACGGCGGCTTTGCCGACCTGCTGGTGACCGCAGCCATGGCCGACTGGAATTCCGCTGACGAGATCAAGGTCGGGATCGCCCTCGACTCTTGGCATCCGACGCAGGGCACCCGGATCACGGGGGAGAAGAACACCGCCCGGCGCATGGTCGTTGCCAATGGACAGCTCGCGCCCGTGTCCCAGCCCGCCGCCGAGCTGGACTGGGATTTTCCGGAGCCGTTCGCACGGCAAACGGTCGTCGAGCTCCCGTTCTCGGAGATCGTCGTGATCGCGCGGCATGCGCACTCGACCGAGATCCGCACCTATCTCAACCGCACCGCCCTTCGTGACGTTCGGGATCCGGCTACGCCAGTGCCGAAGCCTGCCGACGATGCTGGCCGATCAGCGCAGGTCTTCCTGGTCGAGGCGCTCGTGCGAAAGGGCGGACATATCCGGCGGATTGCCGCGCAAGGGCGGGACATCTACGCCTTCTCGGCACCGCTCATCTGTGAGGCCGTTCAGAGGATCCTCGACGGCAGGGCGCGGGGCAACGGAGCCCAGGCGCCGGGCACCGCTTTCGATGCGCGCGACTTCCTTAACGCCCTGGCGCCGCAGCATCTGTCGTTCACGGTCTCGGACTATTGAGCACCGGATCACATCCACGCTTTCCAAACAGTGAGGAAGACATGTCGAACCAAACCACCAAGGCCCACACCTTCCGGTCGCTCCACGTTCCGGGCCGCCCGCTCATCCTGTTCAATGTCTGGGACGTGGGCAGCGCCAAGGCCGTGGCCGCCAGCGGCGCCAAAGCACTCGCCACGGGCAGTTGGTCCGTCGCGGCCGCACATGGCTTCACCGATGGGGAGCAGATACCCTTCGACCTTTGCGTCGCCAACCTGCAACGGATCGTCGGGGCAACCGACCTTCCAGTGACGATCGATCTGGAAAGCGGTTATGGGGCCGATCCCGCGGCGGTCAGGGCGACGGTTGCCTGCGCATTGCAGGCTGGAATCGTCGGCTGCAACATCGAGGACAGCTTCCCGGAGGACGGCTCGCTCCGCGACGCTTCCGACCAGGCCGCCAGGCTGAAGGCTGCTCGATCCGCAGCCGATGCACTCGGCATTCCGACCTTCCTGAACGCCCGCACGGACGTCTTCTTCCAATCCGGACCGGAGAAGCACGACGAGGGCATGGTTGAGGCGGCGCTCGAACGCGGCCGGATGTACGCCGATGCGGGTGCCGACGGGCTGTTCGTTCCAGGCTTGATCGACGAGAGGCTCATCGGCCGTCTGGTGGAAGGCTCACCGCTGCCGGTGAACATCATGGCAGGCGGGAACACGCCGCCTGCTGCGAGACTTGCGGAGCTGGGCGTGTCCCGGATCAGCCATGGGCCACGCCCATACCTGCTCGCCATGTGCGCTCTGGAGAATGCGGCCCGGGCAGCTTTGGAAGAGACCAGGACCTTTCATGGCCAGTCGCTTGCCTCGCATTAAACAGTCCTGTCTATCGAATGCCGAAGGCGACTGCCATCACCTCGATGACCTCGCCTGTGCATCGAGAGCGTCGGCGACGTCATCGGCCCGATCGCGATACCGTCCGTTTTCAATAAAGTAGCGGGAACGCTCGCCGATGAACGGGAGGAAGGTCTCCAATTGGCACTGAACGGAAGGAGCTCGAAGCTCCGCTTTCGATGGCAGTCCAGCCGTTCCGAATAGGACGGGAACGCTCCGTGATCACCAGGGCCAGATCCTTGCAGATTCCGATCGGCTCCGGCCGAGCTTCCTGGCACAAGCGTGGCCATGCAAAGGCTCATACGACAGCTCTGATCCGAGGCGCTGCGGTCCCGACTAGGATGGTTGAGCGTAGCCGCTGTCATAAAGACGGCCACGCCCGGCTGCCGGAG
>NZ_WURB01000024.1 GCF_009830105.1 Microvirga makkahensis | reverse complement strand
CGAAGATCGAAGCGGTGTACTCACCAAAAGCATAGATCAGGTCGATGTCTATTCCATCCGGCCAAAAGACCGGCGCAAGGACACCGCCGCCTACGCTTCTTCTTCCTTCTTCACTTGTCAAAGAGCAAAAAACACACCCCACCAGAGGCGCCCGGCCAGCATCCCGCAAAGGACCCCGCCAGAAGCAGCCACCCCGTGGCCGCCGTCGATGAAGGTGTATTTAGCGAAACCAGATCCAAACGTCAACAACAATTATGAAGTTTTTTGCGGATCAAGCTCCAGTCCCACAGGCATTCAGTATTCCAGGCGCGCTTCATGGCCCGCAGAGATGCTTCTTTCTCTACGTCTACTTTGACTCAGGCGAAATCTTTCACCTGAAAACTTTCATTTGCCGTCAGAGGAACCGGAGAGACTTGCCACTTGTTGGAAGTCACGGCTCTTGGCGTCGATCAGGATCTTCGAGAAGGTCCCGATCAGTCCCGGCACTCGGCGAAATCCTCTTGGGGCTCTGCCGATGCGGTGTCCATGTCATGAAGCCAGCCTGGATCCGAAATCCGGCGGGGCTGCGGATATGTCGATTAGCCAGCACTTTGTCAACACTCTGTCGAGGGGCTTTCGCATTTTCATTTCCCGAACGTAAGGCCATGCTTAACGGCCCGGCTTGATCCACGGCCAAAAGCTCCCGGGTCGAACCTGCGGCGGATTAGTGTCGACATGTCCTCCAGGCTGTTACCGGGGGACGGGTGAGGATCGGCCATCAGGTGGTGGAGCCCCCAGGAAACGCTCCCGCCAATGCGCCGCCGGCCGCGTGGAACAATGCATCGGCCATTGAGGCACCGTCGCCGCCGCATTCGGGCCAACACGGCAGCCGCCGGAAGCAGAGAGATCCCCTGGACCGCCCCGCTTGCGACCAGTGCGCTTCCGGCATGTCCGAGACTTGCCCGGGACATCACAGCCGGCGCCATGATCCCCATGGCTCCACACGTCCAGGCATGGAACCCTGCCGCGGCCGGCGCCTAGCCCGGGCGGCCGGTCCACCAGAAGGAGGCCCCGCGGCTGCTCGCAGGGGCGGATCGGCGCTTGCGACCTTGAGCCTCTTGCCTTGCGACAGAAAGATGGGTGAATATGGAGCCATGCAATTCATTAGTTTCCAAACCGCCTCCACCCGCCCGAGCGGCCTCCTGGGCAGCGCGATCAGGCTCGCGCTCCTGACTGCGGTGGGAATTGCCCTGATTGCGGTGGTCATCGTCGGCTTTCTGGTCGTCCTCCCGCTCATGCTGATCGGCGGGATCGCGTCGTACATCTACCTGAGACGCCGCGTGCGGCAGGCACGGCGGCACGCACCCGAACATGCAACCGGCGATGCGATCGATGCGGAGTACACGGTGATCGACCGTCGGTAAGGATCGACCGTCTCGGAACCGGGCAGAGCTTTTTCGAGTACCCGCATCAATTCCAGACGCATCCGGCTGCTGCGTCCCCGGCTGGGAACATGCGGCAGAGGCTGAACTTCGAATCGGCGGCCCTTCCCCGAAAACGATGCTCGATCCGGCCTTGCAGAGTGAGACGAGAACCCGTGAGCGGCACAAGATCCGCCCCGTCTAGAACCCAGTTCATCAAGGGATTAGATGGAGCGGGCGATGGGAATCGAACCCACGACATTCAGCTTGGGAAGCTGACGTTCTACCTCTGAACTACGCCCGCGCACTACATTGTTTACAATGCGTTCGGGGGAGTTCGTCAAGCCCGAAGAATCCGTTGCCTCCCGGACGAGCCGCCCCCGGGCAGGACACCGCCGGTCCCGGCGACGGGCCAGCCCCCTCTCCGCCCGAGAGCCCGCCCCTTCCGTCTGAACCAGCCAAGAAGCCCGGCATGGCCCTCCAGGGCGTCGCCGAAGCCCTGAACCGCACGCCGCTTCGCTCTTCGAACCGGTTCGAAGAGCAGGCCGCTGCGGCTCCTTGGAGCGCTCCCGCGGGCCTGTCCTACCGGAAATGCTTCGACAGCTTGAGGCCCTGAGCCTGATAATTGGACCCTGCTCCTGTCCCATAGAGCACCTGGGGGCGTTCGGCCATGCGCTCGTAAACGAGACGCCCCACGATCTGCCCATCCTCCAGAATGAAGGGTACGTCGCGGGAGCGGACCTCGAGGACCGCGCGGGCGCCCTCCCCTCCGGCTCCGGCGTGGCCGAAGCCCGGATCAAAGAAGCCGGCGTAATGGACGCGGAATTCGCCCACGAGCGGATCGAACGGCACCATCTCGGCGGCATAATCCGGCGGTACGTGGACGGCCTCCTTCGAAGCCAGGATGTAGAACTGCCCCGGATCGAGGATGAGCGTGCGGGAGGCGTCCGCATAGAGCGGCTCCCAAAAATCCGAGACCAGGCAGGAGCCCGGCCTGTCCACGTCCACGAGGCCCGTGTGGCGCTTGGCGCGATAACCAACGAGCTTGTCCGGACCGAAGCCCGCCAGATCGACACTGACGGCAACGCCGTCCTGAATCGAGGGCTCGGCCGAGGTTACGACCCGCTCACGCTGATGAAGGGTATGGAGCTCCGCATCGCTCAGGCGCACCTCGCCCTTGCGCAGCCGCAGCTGCGACAGCCGGGTGCCGGTCCTCACCAGCACGGGGAAGGTGCGGGGCGATATCTCCGCGAAGAGCGGTCCCGTATAACCTGCGCCGATCGTGTCGAATTCCTGGCTGCGGTCGGTGATGACGCGGGTGAACACGTCGATGCGCCCGGTCGAACTCTTGGGATTTGCTGCGGCCGAAAGGTCACTTGGCAGAGCCAAGCCCTCCTGGAGTTCGGCGATATAGACGCTGCCCGTCTCCAGAATGGCTCCGGCCGAAAGGTCGATCTCATGGAAGCTCAGCTGCTCCAGGCGGTCCCTGACCGTGTGGTTCCGGCCCGGCAGAAAGCTGGCGCGGACCCGATAGGCCCGGCGTCCCAACCTCAGATCGAGGCTTGCAGGCTGCACCTGATCGGAGGCGAACGGCGTCTCCGGTTTGATCGCACCCACTTCCGCAAGGCGGATGATGGCTTCAGCCGATTGAATTCCGTCCTTCAACGCAACCATGACCTTTTCCCAGGGCCTTTTGCCCTCTTTCGAGTGTTCTTAGCGTAGCTGGCGAAGCCATGTAACGGAATTGTCGATCCGTTTCACCATTCTCGTCGGGAAAAGGGCGCGAGGCCAGCCCTGCCAGGCCAAAGGCCCTCACGAAGGTTAATCCGGCCATGGGCAAGGGCCGACGACAGGCCGGGGCCGGCCGCCCCTGCTCCTGGAAGGGCGGTCCGTTCCCGGCCTCGATTGACGGGGCCCGAAGGCCGCCTTACCAGGAAGAGTGATCATTCCACCACTGGCCCGAGGGACCACTCATGTACAAGGCCGTCACCCGCGGCATCAGCGTGACCGTGATACCCCGCTTTCTGCCGGAAGAATCCTCGCCCGACGAGAACCGTTACTTTTTCGCCTATACGGTCGAGATCATCAATCTGGGTCTGGAGCGCGTGCAGCTGCGCGCCCGCTACTGGCGCATCACCGACGAGCACGGCCGCGTCCAGGAGGTGCGCGGTGCAGGCGTGGTCGGCGAGGAGCCCGTGCTCGGCCCTGGCGAGAGCTACAGCTACACGAGCGGATGCCCGCTGACGACGCCGAGCGGCACCATGCAGGGCAGCTATGTTATGGAAACCGCCAGCGGCGAAACCTTCGAAGCCGAGATACCGGCCTTTTCACTCGATATGCCGCGCAACAAGCGCGTACTGCACTGAGGTCTGCATGCCTTCCAATGGTCAGCGGCTGACGCCGCTCGAGATGCTGGCGAAGCTCGTCTCTTTCGACACGGAGAGCACGAAGTCGAACCTCGCTCTCATCGCATTCGTCGAAGCCTATCTCACGAGCTGGAACGTGCCTTACGTGCGCGTACCGAACGAAGCCGGGGACAAGGCGGCGCTCTTTGCCACTATCGGGCCGCAGAACAAGGGCGGCATCGTGCTGTCGGGCCATACGGACGTGGTGCCCGTGGCCGGACAGCCCTGGACGTCGGACCCTTTCGTCCTGCGCGTCGAGAACGGCCGCGCCTATGGACGCGGCGCGGTGGACATGAAGGCCTTCGATGCGCTGGCTCTCGCGCTGGTTCCGGAATTTCTGGCCGCCGACCTCAAGACGCCGATCCACATCATGCTCTCCTACGACGAGGAGACCACGTGCCTGGGCGTCGTCGACACCATCCGCCGTTTCGGACATGACCTGCCGTTGCCGAAAGCCGTGATCGTCGGCGAACCAACGATGCTGGAGGTTGTCGACGCCCACAAGAGCGTCGTGACCTTCACGACGACGGTGCATGGCTTGGAGGCGCACTCGTCCAAGCCCTATCTCGGCGCAAGCGCTGTGATGACGGCTGCGGAAATGATCGCGGAACTCAACCGCATCGCCGACGAGATGATGGAGCGCGGCGACGCGAGCGGACGATTTGACCCGCCCTACACCACGGTCCATGTGGGCGTCGTCTCAGGCGGCACAGCGCGCAACATCATCTCGAAGTCCTGCTCGTTCCATTGGGAGTTCCGGGGTCTGCCCAGCCAGGATCCGAGCGAGATTCCGGAAAGGCTCGACACGTTCGCGCGCGAGGTTGCGCTCAAGCGGCTCAACCGCTTCGGGGAGTTCGGCCGCATCGAGACGAAGCCTCATGCCCATGTTCCCGGTCTTGCGCCGCAATCAGGATCCTTCGCGGAAACCCTGGCTCTGCGCCTCGCGGGCAAGAACCGCACGCAAACGGTCCCGTTCGGAACGGAGGCCGGCCACTATCAGTCCGCCGGGATTCCCACCGTCGTCTGCGGCCCCGGCTCCATCGACCAGGCGCACCAGGCGGACGAGTACATCACGCTCGATCAGTTGGAGGCGGGTGCCGCCTTCATGCGCAGATTGGCGGCAGCCTGCGCAGCTTCTTGAGTTTCACGCCTCTCCGTCATGGCCGCACGTGTTACGGCCATGGCGATGCCGGTTAAGGCGAGTGCAGCTTCTATGCGTCCGTCTTGGCGATCTCCGATTCCACTTCGGCCGGATCGAGATCGTAGAATCGCGAACAGAATTCGCAGGTGATGCCGATGCGTCCGTTGTCGCCGACCATGTCGCGGCGATCTTCCGGGGAGAAGCGGCGCATCATGCCCATGATGCGTTCATGCGAGCAGGTGCATTCCTCGTGCACGTGCTGCCCTTCGAAAACGCGCACACCGCGCTCATGGAAGAGCCGGTAGAGCAGCCGCTCGCTCGACACGCCGGGATCGATGAGTTCGTGATCCTCCACCGTACCAAGAAGCGACTTAGCCTCGAGCCAGGCGTCGTCCTCGGACGGCGCGGCGAGATCGTTGGAGGGGTGCCCCTCCGGAACATCGCCTGGATCGAGATCCGCCCGGCGCAGGCGCTCGGGCGAGGACGGGAGGAACTGGATCATCACGCCGCCCGCACGAAAGGTATGGCGTCCGCCTTCGAACTGCTCGGCGACGGCAAGGCGCACCTGCGTCGGAATCTGCTCCGACTGCCGAAAGTATTGATGCGCGGCTTCCTCGAAGCCCTGGCCCTCGAGCGCGACCACCCCTTGGTAGCGGCTGCGCTCCGTGCCCTGGTCGATCGTCATGGCGAGATAGCCGGAGCCGAGAAGCTCGCCCGTGCTCGATGCGCCGGACCCGAGAGCCTCCAGCTTCCCCTGATCGAACCGAGCCGTGGCGCGAAGCTTGTCCGGCGCATTGAAGTCCACCACCACCATGTCGATAATGCCGTCGGTCTTGGTCTGAAGCTGAAAGCGGCCTTCGAGCTTCAGCGACGCGCCGAGCATGACGGTGAGGGCCGCCGCCTCGCCGATGACGCGAGCGACCAGCGCGGGATAACCGTGACGGGCCAGAATGGTATCGATGGAGGGACCGAGGCGCACCACGCGCCCGCGCACGTCAAGAGGCTCCACCGAAAACGGCAGAACGACGTCGTCATGTCCCTCGAACGAAGTTGAACTCATGCGTTTGCTGCTCCAAGGCACCACGCCAGGATGCCCTTCTGTGCGTGAAGCCGGTTCTCGGCCTCATCGAAGACTACGGATTGCGGGCCGTCCATGACATCGTCCGTCACTTCCTCCCCGCGATGTGCCGGCAGGCAGTGCATGAACACGGCGTTCTTGGCGGCAATCCCCATCAGCCTGCTGTTCACCTGATAGGGCTTCAGCAGGTTGTGGCGGCGGAACTCGTCGTCATCACCCATGGAGACCCAGCAATCGGTGATGACGGCATCGGCCCCCTCTGCCGCCTCGAAGGCGTCGGTCGTCACGCTGATCCGTGCTCCCTCCTGCTTTGCCCAGGACAAAAGCTCCGGGCGCGGAGCAAGTTCCGGCGGCGACGCGATCCGGAGCGTGAAATCCAGCCGCGCAGAGGCGTGGACCCATGAGGCGAGTACATTGTTGGCATCCCCCACCCAGGCGATCGTGCGGCCCTTGATGGGGCCGCTGTGCTCCTCGAAGGTCATGATATCCGCCATGATCTGGCAGGGATGCGTCATCTTGGTCAGGCCGTTGATCACGGGGATCGAGGCGTACTGCGCCAGCTCCGCCACCATGGCGTGATCGAGAGTGCGGATCATGATGGCGTCCACATAGCGCGAAAGGACGCGCGCCGTGTCGGCGATGCTCTCGCCGCGGCCAAGCTGCATCTCCTTGCCTGTGAGCATCAGGGTCTCACCGCCGAGTTCGCGCATGCCGACATCGAAGGACACGCGGGTGCGGGTGGAGGGCTTGTCGAACACCATGGCGAGCGTCTTGCCTTCGAGCGGGCGCTCCTTGGCGCGCTCGCCCCGGCGGCGCCCGGCCTTAATCTCGGCGCCGAGCTTCAGGATGTGGCGGATCTGATCTCCAGAGAAATCGCTGAGATCGAGAAAGTGACGGGGATTCATTGAGCTGCTCCCGGCCGAGCTTGGGTCTTCAGCACGGCTTCCATGGCCGCGCAGGCGGCATCCAGACGATCGAAGGCTTCCGAAATATCCGCATCCGAGATGATGAGCGGCGGCAGAAGCCGGGCTACGTTATCGCCCGCGCCGATCAGAATAATCTTCTGATCGCGAGCGGCTGCGATGAAATCCGTATTGGGCACGACGGTGCGCAGGCCCATCATGAGCCCGAGGCCGCGAACCTCCGCGATGATCGCGGGGTGGCGATCCTTCAGCTCGGCCATGCGCTGCTTCAGCAGCAGCCCTTTGCGCTCGACGTCCTTCAGGAAGCCGGGCGCGAGGATCACGTCGAGCACGGCGTTTCCAACTGCCATGGCGAGCGGATTGCCGCCGAAGGTGGTCCCGTGGGTTCCCACGGTCATGCCCCGCGCCGCCTCGGCGGTCGCCAGGCAGGCTCCCATCGGAAAGCCGCCCCCGATGCCCTTGGCCACTGACATGATGTCGGGCGCCACCCCCGTCCATTCATAGGCGAAGAGCTTGCCCGTGCGGCCGACACCGGTCTGGATCTCGTCGAAGATCAGGAGAAGACCGTGCCGGTCGCAGAGGGCCCGCAGCTCCTTGAAATAAGCGTTGTCCACCAGGCGGATGCCGCCTTCGCCCTGGATCGGCTCGATCATCAGGGCGGCCGTCTCCGGCCCGATGGCGGCCCTCAGCGCCTCGAGATCGTTGAGGGGAACCTGATCGAAACCCTCGACCTTGGGACCGAAGCCTTCGAGATACTTGGCCTGGCCGCCGGCCGCGATGGTGGCGAGGGTCCGGCCATGGAAGGCTCCCCCGAAGGTGATGATCCGGTAGCGCTCGGGATGACCGCCGGCATGATGGTACTTGCGGGCCATCTTCACGGCCGCCTCGTTCGCCTCGGCGCCTGAATTGGAGAAGAAGACCACGTCGGCGAAGGTGTTCTCCACCAGCCGCCCAGCCAGGCGCTCGCCTTCCGGGATCTGGAACAGGTTCGAGGTGTGCCAGAGCTTGGAGGCCTGCCGGGTCAGCGCCTCGACAAGATGCGGATGAGCATGGCCGAGGGCATTGACCGCGATGCCAGCCCCGAAATCGAGATATCGCTGCCCGTCCCGACCGTAGAGCCAGGGGCCCTCCCCCTTCTCGAAGGACAGTTCGGCGCGCGCATAGGTCGGCAGCAATGGCGATGTCACGGGTTGTCTCCGCCTCTGATGGAGACCCAAGGTCGCACCTGGATGTCGGCCCTGGGCCTTTAAAAAGAAAGCGCCGCCCAGGCGGGGCGGCACGGCGGGAATTCTACCGAGGAGCGGCACCCTGTCAATTCAAGAGAAATGAAGTGACTGATCACAGGTCAGTTTTCCGCCGGGGCACGGGACCTGAAGGGTGAAATCCGGCTCCGGAGCCAAAGGGATGCCCGATTTTCGGATCCAGCACCCCTGACCGCCCTCGAAGGGCGCGCCGGCGCAACACCCGGCCCGATTCCGGACACCACGCGCCAGGAGAGTTCCTTGGGGAAAACGACAGGGGGTGACCGGGGACTCTTGCGCCCGAGTCCACCCATCCTGTAACTTCCAGTCAGTCGAGTACAGCATTCGTGCGGCGGCTTTCACCCTCAGGAGCGACCCTCTCAACGCGGTCGGACATCGAGTTTCTGTCCGCGTGTGGAGAGGATTCCGGGCTCAAAGAGGCCGCCACGATGGAGGCAGGTTTTAAAAATGACAGATGCGGGCGCAAGTTGGACGGATGAGCGGGTAGAGCTTCTCAAGAAGCTCTGGGCCGATGGCTTGAGCGCGAGCCAGATCGCCGCCGAGCTCGGCAACGTGACCCGCAATGCGGTGATCGGCAAGGTTCACCGCCTCGGCCTTTCCGGCAGGGCCAAGGATGCGAAGGCCACCTCGGCCGCGCCCCGCGCCCGCAAGGCCACCCGCGCGCCCAGCGCCCCGGCACCGATCGCGCCTCAACCCCATAGCAACGTGGTTTTGGCCCCCATCCCGCTCCAGCCCGTGCGGGAGGCGTCAGAGGTAAGCGCCGATGACGACGATGTGGCGATCCCGATGTCGGAGCGGGTCACCATCATGGATCTGCGCGAGTCCATGTGCCGCTGGCCCATGGGCGACCCGACGAAGCCGGAATTCCGTTTCTGCGGCGCCCGCTCCATCACAGGCCTGCCCTACTGCACCCATCATGCCCGCATCGCCTATCAGCCGGTGGCCGACCGCAAGCGCGAGCGCAAGCTGGCCCGCGCCTGAGGGGCGAACTCGGATCTTCATGAAAAGGGCCGCGCCGAGGTGATCGGCGCGGCCCTTTTCTTGACAGCGAGGGTTCAGCGCCCGGCGCTCGCCGTCGCCTCGGCGCGGGCGAAGGTTTCATCGAAGGAATAGCCCGCCCCGCGCACGGTACGGATCGGGTCGGGCAACTGGGGAAGATTGATGGCCTTGCGCAGACGGCCCACATGAACGTCCACCGTGCGTTCGTCGATGTACACGTCGTGACCCCAGACTGCGTTGAGCAGATGTTCGCGGGAGAAGACGCGGCCCGGGCTCTGCATGAGGAACTCGAGCAGACGGAATTCCGTGGGCCCGAGGTGCAGTTCGGTGCCGGCGCGGCGCACCCGATGGGTCTCGCGGTCGAGTTCCATGTCGCCGGCCCTGAGCAGGGTCGCCACATGCCCGGGCTTCGTGCGGCGCAGAAGCGCCCTTACCCGGGCGAGGAGTTCAGGGACCGAAAAGGGCTTCACGATGTAATCGTCTGCCCCCGTGGACAGGCCGCGGATGCGGTCGCCCTCCTCGCCTCGCGCGGTCAGCATGATCACCGGCAGGCGCTCCGTTTCCGGACGAACGCGGATGCGGCGGCAGAGTTCGATGCCGGAGAGTCCCGGCAGCATCCAATCGAGCAACACTATGTCAGGCAGTTGCTCCCGCAGGCGGATCTCGGCTTCGTCTCCCCGGGATACGCTGTCCACCTCGTAGCCTTCGGCCTCGAGATTGTAGCGCAGGAGCAGCGTCAACGGCTCCTCGTCCTCCACGATCAGAATGCGCGGCCCCATCGTCAGGCTCCCGCCTCGCTGCCCGCATCGATGGAACGATCGTTCTTGGGCCGGTCGATGGCCAGCGTTTCGCCCGTCACCAGATAGTGCACAGTCTCGGCGATATTGGTCGTGTGGTCGCCGATCCGCTCGATGTTCTTGGCACAGAACAGGAGATGCGTGCAGAACGAGATGTTGCGCGGGTCCTCCATCATGTAGGTCAGAAGTTCGCGGAAGAGCGAGGTGTAGAGCGCATCGATGGCACCATCGCGCTTCCAGACGTCGAGCGCGCGCGCCGTGTCCTGCTGAGCATAGGCATCGAGCACGTCCTTGAGCTGTCCGAGCACCAGATCGCTCATGTGCTGAAGGCCGAGAACGATCTTCTGCGGCTGAAAATCGCTGCCGATGGCAAGGGCGCGCTTGGCGATGTTCTTGGCGAGATCCCCAATGCGCTCCACGTCGCCGGAGACACGGATGGCCGAGATGGTTTCGCGCAGGTCCACCGCCAGCGGCTGGCGGCGAGCGATGGTGAGAATGGCGTTCTCTTCGATCTCGCGCTGCAGCAGATCGAGACGCTTGTCCGAGGAGATGACGGTTTGCGCCAGGGCCGTATCGTGCCGCACGAGGGCGCTGATCGCATCGACGAGCATCTTCTCGGCGATGCCGCCCATCTCGGAGATGCGTCGCCGGAGAGCCTGCAGGTCATTGTCGTAGGAGCTGACGATATGCTCCGCCATGGAAAGCCTCCTTGAAGCGCTTCGATCAGCCGAAGCGGCCCGTGATGTAGTCCTGTGTCTGTTTCTTGGACGGGTTCATGAACATCCTGGTCGTCGGTCCGAACTCCACGAGTTCGCCCAGGTACATGAAGGCGGTGAACTGCGAGATGCGCGCCGCCTGCTGCATGTTGTGGGTGACGATCACGATGGTGAATTCGGACCGGAGCTGCTCGATCAGCTCCTCGATCTTGCCCGTAGAGATCGGATCGAGAGCGGAGGTCGGCTCGTCGAGCAGGATCACCTCCGGACGCTGGGCGATGGTGCGCGCGATGCACAGACGCTGCTGCTGACCGCCGGAGAGCCCCATGCCGGACTGGCGCAGCTTGTCCTTCACCTCGTCCCAGAGGGCGGCCTTGCGCAGGGCCTCCTCCACGCGGCCGTCGAGCTCGCTTTTCGCAAGCCTTTCGTAAAGACGGATCCCGAAGGCGATGTTGTCGTAGATCGACATGGGAAACGGAGTCGGCTTCTGGAACACCATGCCAACCCGCGCCCGCAACTCGTTCACGTCGATGGAGGGAGACAGGATGTTCTGGCTATCGAGAAGAATTTGGCCTTCCGCGCGCTGCTCGGGATAGAGACTGTAGATGCGGTTGAACGTGCGCAGCAAAGTCGACTTGCCGCAGCCGGAAGGGCCGATGAGCGCGGTCACCTGCCGGTCGTAGAAATCAAGAGAGATGTTCTTCAAGCTGCGGAAATCGCCATAGTAGAACTCGAGATTCTTCACGGCGATGCGAACCGGCACATCCGCATCGGCAGCGGCCGCATTCCCGATGGCGCTGCTCGTGTCGACGGCAATCGTGCTCATCGGACTTGATCCTTCTTCAAGAGCAGGCGCGCTACGATGGAGAGCGCCAGGATGGACAGGGTGATGATGAGCGCGCCAGCCCAGGCGAGTTCACGCCAGTTCTGATAAGGCGCCAGCGCAAACTGATAGATCGTAACCGGAAGGTTGGAGACACCGCCCATCAGGTTCGGGCTGAACCAGAAACTGTTGTTGAGCGCAGTGAACAGCAGAGGGGCGGTCTCGCCGGCGATGCGGGCGGTGGCCAGGATCACGCCCGTGACCATGCCGGCCCGGGCGGCCTTCCAGCTGATCTTGACGATCACCGTCGACATGGGCGCGCCAAGGGCCGCACCAGCCTCGCGGAGCGACCCGGGAACGAGGCGCAGCATGTCCTCCGTCGAACGCACGATGACGGGAACGGCGATGATCGCGAGCGCCACGCCTCCGGCCCAGCCGGAGTAGCCGCCCATGGGCTCCACCATCAGCATGTAGACGAAGAGGCCGATCAGGATGCTGGGAGCTGCGAGCAGGATGTCGTTGACGAAGCGGATCACGGCCGCGAGCTTCGAGCCTTTGCCGTATTCGGCCAGATAGGTTCCCGCGAGAACGCCGATGGGGGTCGCAACCAGGATCCCGAGAACGGTGAGGATGAGGCTGCCGACGATGGCATTGGCAATGCCGCCGCCCTCCGTGCCTGGACCGGGGGTCGTTTCCGTGAAGACCGCAGGCGAAAGACCGCCGATGCCTTCGACCAGCAGCATCAGCAGAATCCATCCCAGGGCGAAGGCCCCGAGAGCCGTAAAGAGCGTGCAGATGATCTTCAAAGCGCGGTCGGCGACGTAGCGGCTGCGACGCACGCGCCCCCAGGACGGTGGCGTGGCAGCGCCGGAATGGTTGTAGGCAGCAACGGTATCCATCATAGGCCTCTTCAATGCGTCTTGACGCGCGCGATCAGGAGACGCGCAAGAGCCAGAACGATGAACGTGACGACGAACAGAATGCAGCCCAGAGCAAGCAGAGCATTCATCTGCATACCGGACGCCTCGTTGAACTCGTTGGCGATGCGGGATGCGATGGTCGAGCTCGGGTCGAAGAGCGAGAGCGACAGGCGGTTGGCGTTTCCGATCACGAAGGTCACCGCCATGGTTTCGCCCAGCGCACGGCCGAGACCGAGCATGACGGCCCCAATGATGCTGACGCCCGCCTGCGGGAGCAGAACGTGGCGCACCACCTCCCATGTCGTGCAGCCGATGCCGTAGGCGCTCTCGCGCAGCACCGTCGGTATCTGATCGAGGATGTCGCGCGTGATCGAAGCAATGAAGGGAATGATCATGATCGCGAGGATGATCCCCGCCGTCATCATGCCGACACCAGACGGCACGCGGGCATAGAGGACGGTACCCAGGATCGGCATGCCCTCGACAATGGAGGTCAGCGGCATCTGCACGTATTTGGCGAAAAGCGGAGCGAAGACGAAAAGGCCCCACATGCCGTAGATGATGCTGGGCACTGCGGCCAGGAGCTCGATGACCGTCGAGACCGGGCGGCGCAGCCAAGGCGGGCACAACTGCGTCAGGAAGATCGCGATGCCGAGGGAGATGGGAACGCCGATCACGAGAGCGATGAGAGCCGATGTAAGAGTGCCGGCGATGGCAACCCATGCCCCGTATTGATCCTTGCCGACGTTCCACGCGCTCGAGGTGATGAAACCGAACCCGAACTCCCGGAAGGCGGGCCATCCCCCATACATCATCGTGCCGATGATGCCGGCAAGGACGGAGAGAACGATCAGGGCGGAACCGTAGCTGGCCCAGCGGAAGCCCTGATCGAAAGCGGGAGAGGTGCGGCGGCGGACAGCGGGCATGCTCGATAGATTGACCTTATCAGACACGACAGCCATCCGCCTCGCTCCTCTCGTCAGGCTCCATAGAGCCGTCAGTCTTACTTCTTGTAGACCGGCTGGCCCGAGGCGCTCTTGATCTCGTTCGCCCAAGTCGTGCGGATCTGCTCGACGACATTGTCGGGAAGCGGCACGTAATCAAGGTCTGCGGCGAGCTTGTCACCGTTCTTGTAGGCCCAATCGAAGAACTTCAGCACCTCGGCGGTCTGCTCCGGCTTCTCCGCGGTCTTGTGGACCAGGATGAAGGTGGGGTTCGTGATCGGCCAGGCGTCGTCGCCGGGCTGGTTGGTCAGCGAGATGCCGTAACCGGGAGCCGACGACCAGTTGGCGCTGGCGGCAGCCGCCTGGAACGACTTGATCTCAGGCTGCGGATACTTGCCGGCCTGGTTCTGGAGCAGAGTGTAGGGAATATTGTTCTGCTTGGCGTAGGCATATTCCACATAGCCGATGGAATTCGGAACCTGCTTCACGGTGGCAGCGACGCCCTCGTTGCCCTTGCCGCCCTGACCCACCGGCCAGCTGATCGTGGTGTTGGCGCCGAGCTCGCTGTCCCACTCCTTTGAAACCTGAGACAGGTAGGTGGTGAACACGCTGGTCGTGCCCGAGGAGTCGGAGCGATAGACCGGCGTGATATTGGCATTGGGAAGGGTGACCCCGGCATTCAGCTCGGCGATCTTGGGATCGTTCCACTTGGCGATCTTGCCCTGGAAGATGTCGGCCAGAACCTGGCCCGTCAGCTTGATCTGGCCAGGCTGAATGCCCTGGATGTTCACGACAGGAACGACGGCACCCATCACGGTCGGGAATTGAACGAGACCGTTCTTTTCGAGATCCGCACCCTTCAGCGGCGCGTCAGTCGCGCCGAAATCGACGGTCTTGGCCTGGATCTGCTTGATCCCGCCTCCGGAGCCGATCGACTGATAGTTCATGCCGTTGCCGGTCTCCTTCTTGTAGGCCTCGGCCCACTTCGAATAGACCGGGAAGGGGAAAGTCGCGCCTGCGCCCGTGATGTCGGCAGCGGACGCCGTGGTCGTAAGGCTCGCGACGGCAAGGCCGGCCGCAATGGCGAAGGACATGATCTTCACGGTAAATCTCCCTGTTCATACAAGCGCGGCAAGCAGCTCAAAGCCTCGTCCGGGCCGCGCAGATGGACAGCTAGGCCCGGCGCGTGTCGGCTCTACGACAGTTGGATGACAATTAAATGACACCCCAAAAGGATCCAGCGGCAAAGGCTTGGAAGCCGACCTTATCCGCCTGGCGGGGCCTCCGGGAGCGTAACGGTGAAACGCGCGCCCTTCCCTGGTTCGCTGGAGATGTCGAGGCGGCCGCGGTGGCGATTGACGATATGCTTGACGATGGCCAATCCTAATCCCGTGCCGCCCTTGTCCCGGCTCTGGGCCCCGTCGACCCGGTAGAAGCGCTCCGTCAGACGCGGAAGGTGCTCCGGCCCAATGCCGGGACCGTAATCCTGAACGGACAGGACCGCGCAGCGGCCCTGGAGGCCATGACCGGCCCCCGCGCTCTCGATGGAAATGTCGACGGCGCCGCCGCTCTCGCCGTACTTCACGGCGTTCTCGATCAGGTTCTCGATCACGCGCAGGAGTTCGTCCCTGTCGCCGAGCACGTGAACGGGCTGCGACGGAAGCGCGACCCGGATCGCCACTCCCTTGTCCTTTGCAGCCGGAGAGGACGCTTCGACCATGGGGGTGACGAGGGATCCGAGATCGACGATCTGCGTCGGCGACACATGCTCGCGCATCTCGATGCGCGAGAGGGACAGAAGATCGTCGATCAGGCGCCTCATGCGCTGGGCCTGGACGCGCATGATCTCGAGGAATCGCTCCCGCGCCTTGGGATCGCCCTTGGCCGGCCCCTGCAGGGTCTCGATGAAGCCCAGGAGAGACGCGAGAGGAGTGCGAAGCTCGTGGCTCGCATTCGCCACGAAATCCGCCCGCATCGCCTCCAGTCGCCGCGCCGACGTGAGATCGCGAAAGAACAGCACCACACCGGGCTGCACTGCCGCATTCGGGGCTTCGGCCTGCAGGTGGCCGATATGGACCTCGAAAGTCCGTTCCGTGGGCACACGCTCGGAATACTCGACCCGCAACGGCCCGCCTGCTTCGATCACCTCCTGAATCCCGTCGAGCACATCGGGACTGCGGAGAAAGAACGAAAGGGGATGACCGATCTTCAAGCCCGGCAGCAGAAGATGGGCCGCCTTGTTAGCCTCGATCACGACCGCGCGCCGGTCGACCAGGATCACCGGATCTGGAATATGCGCGAGCACGGCCTCGGCGATGGCGCTCCTCGCGGATGCCTTGGGGCGCGCCTGCAGGGTGTGCCCCGATCGCCTGCGCCGCAGGCCGCCGATCCCGGCGCTCAACGCGATGGCGACAAGAGCTCCGGCGACGAACCAACCGTCGCCGTAACCACGCCAAAGGGCGACGGCACTCAGAAGCAGGCTTGCCAGAGCCGCTCCGCGAAAAGCCGCAACGCGCAGAGAAACGGCGTTTGAGAAGCCGCCTTCCTGCCTAATCTCGCTGGGATCGTTCATGTTGGCGTGGAGCCCCGGATGAATGTCGCGTCAGGTTTTAGGACGCGCTCTCCAAAGAGTCATCTTCCTGCTTAGCTTTCCTCCTCGGCCGGCTTGAAAGCCCCTCGCGAGGAGCGCAGGCGATTTCGGATCTCGTAAGCCCCCAGAAGAGCCAGGGCCAGAACGAAAGGAATGAGGTAATAGCACAGCCGGTACAGCAGGAGCGCCCCGAGGACCGGCTCGCGCGGATAGCTCGAGAGGGCGACGAGAATCGTCGCCTCGAACACGCCCAGTCCCCCAGGCGCATGGCTCGCCACCCCCAGCATGACGGCGAAGATGTAGACAGCCAGGAACGTCTCGAAGCTCAGGCCGTGCCCGCCAGGCAGGAGAATGAAGAGAACCCCCGCCCCGGCGCAGACATCGCAGGCGCCGATCAGGATCTGCGCCAGGGACAGGCGCAAGCCCGGGAGCTCCAGCTTCCACCCCTGGATCCGCACGATCCGGCGTTTGAACGACACCCAGACCAGGTAGCCTGCAACGAAGACGGCCGCAGCAAGGCCGATCAGCTGGTTGACCCAGATATGGGTGTAAACGAGGCTCGCGAGCTCAGCCGCCTGCCGAATGAGGCTCCAGGCCAGGACCAAGGCCATGCCGAGCCAGAAGGTGACGCCGGCGATCACCGTGAGGCTTGCCACCCGCCCGGGGCTGATGCCCTTGGGTGAATAGATCCAATAACGAACTGTGCCCGCGGTGAGCAGGGGAAAACCCAGGGTAAAGCTCACCGCATAGGAGGTGAAGGACGCCATGGCCGTGGTTCGATAGGGGATCCTCAGCTTGAGCTGCCTGAGGGCGATGGCGTCATAACAGGTCAGCAGGCTGTAGCTGATGGTCGTGAACAGCACCGCGAGGCCGATCTGCCGCAGGCTCGCCGCCGTGAAGGCGGCCTTGAGTTCGTTCACGTCGATTTCGGAAATGATCTGCCAGAGAACGACGAGGGATGCCCCGAACAGAATTACGCTGGCCGCCATACCGATCCAGGCGAAGCGTCGAGAGCGGCGCTCCCTGGGGTGCAAGGCGTCGGCAGATGCAATGTCCGGCGGAGAGACCGGATGGGGGCTCATATCGTTCATGAAAAGGTTCAACAAGCCTCGGCGTGAAACGCCGCTTCAGGGTCCAAGAGCTGTCCTGCATCTATGCGCTCCGGCGCCGAAGCGCCAGACGTGAGGCGGTTTCTTAGTCCTTTCCCCTTTCCGGGGCTACTCTTTGACCTTCAAAATCACAAATTGAGCACGATTTAGGTTGTCAGCATCGAAAAGGCCCTCAAGAATGAAGCTCCCTTTGGCAAGAGAACAGGCGGCAAGTCGCGGCACCGGGGAGATCCGAGTGGATTTCAGCGCAACGGAAAACCATTTTGCCGTTCTGGCGGAGTCCCTGCCCCAGCTCGTCTGGTCCGCCCGTGCCGACGGAGCTCACGATTACTTCAACCGCCGATGGCATGAGTTCACCGGTCTGACCGCCGAGCAATCCGAGGGGAACGGCTGGCAGAGCGCGGTTCACCCCAAGGATTTGCCCGAGGTCCAGGCGCAATGGCGCCGGGCCGTCGAGACCCGCGAGCCCTATGAAGTGGAGTATCGGATCCGGAATGCCGCTGGCCGCTTCGAATGGGTGCTCAGCCGGGCCGTGCCCATTCAGGATCTCACCGGACATACGATGCGCTGGTTCGGGACCAGCACCAATATCGATGCTCAGAAGAAGGCCGAGGAAGCCGTCCGCAACCTTGAAACGCGCTATCGCCTCGCCCTTGAGGCCGCCAGTCTCGGTACGTGGCAGATCGATCTGCAGAAGAAGCTGATCCTCTGGGACGAGGGAGCCTGCGCGCTTTATCGAATGCCGCACGACGGACCGCTCAGCATGCCCTTCGATCAGGTCATCGCCATGGTTCATCCCGATGACCAGGAGGCCGTGAGGGCCCGCATCGCCGAAGCCTGCGACCCGCAATTCGACGGCCATTATGAAAGCGAATACCGGGCGATCCTGCCCGACGGGACACTTCGCTGGTTCCGCTCCATCGGGCAGGCCTTCTTCGCCGTCGACGACGACCAGCCCCATGCCGTGATCCTCTCCGGCGTGGTCAGCGACATCACCGAGCGGCATGCTTTCGAGGAGGCCCAGCAGCTCCTGACACGCGAGTTGAATCACCGCGTGAAGAACCTTTTCGCCATCGCGAACGGCATGGTCTCGATGACCGCGCGCACTGCCAAAGATCCCAAGGAAATGGCCACCGCGCTGCGCGGCCGTCTGAGCGCGCTCTCGCGGGCTCACGAACTCGTGCAGCCCGCCGCCGTGATGAGGCATGGCTCTGGCTCGGACGTCGAACTTGCTCAATTGTGCGAGGCCGTTCTCGAACCCTACCGGCAGAACGGCACAACCAGGGTCGCCATCGAAGGTCCCAGCGTGCGCGTGGGCTCCAACACCACGACGAGCCTTGCCCTCGTGCTTCACGAGCTGGCCACCAACGCCGCGAAGTATGGATGCCTGTCCAGCCCGGAAGGTCACCTGACCATCGAATGGACGACTCACGGCGACGCGGTCGGTCTCCTGTGGACGGAAAGCGGCGGTCCCGTCGTGGAGAGCCCACCGGATTTCGAAGGCTTCGGCACCCAGCTCTCCCAGAGAAGCATCGCCGGCCAGCTCGGCGGCACATTGGAGCAGGAATGGTTGCGCGAAGGCCTGCGTGTCCATATTACCCTGCCTCTCAATCGCCTGACTGGCTGACGGCCGCGGGCTCCATTCCTCCGGATTCGCACATGCCCCCTCATCGCCGCGTCCTCGTTCTGGGCGGAGCCCGCTCAGGCAAGAGCCGCATGGCCCAGCAATGGGCCGAGGCCGCATCGCCGACACGCATCTTTATCGCGACGGCGCAGATCCTGGACGAAGACATGCGCGAGCGCGTTGCGCATCACCGGGCGGCGCGAGATTCCTCCTGGCATACGAAAGACGCGCCGCTCGGTCTGGCCGAGGCCCTTCGCTCGAACGCCCGTGCCGGCAGGATCGTTCTCGTCGACTGCCTGACCTTGTGGCTCTCGAACGTCATGCTCGACGGGCGGGATGTAAATCGCGAGATCGACGCGCTTGTGGATGCGCTCGGAACGATCGAGGGGCCTGTGGTGCTGGTGTCCAACGAGGTTGGCCAAGGCATTGTCCCCGCCACGCCCCTGGGCCGTTGCTTCCGGGATGAGCAAGGACGGCTCAATCAGCGCATTGCGGAAGTCTGCGACGCGGTTGTCTTCGTCGCCGCCGGATGCCCGCTCCTCCTCAAGCCTGCCCCTCCCCTCGACCTGCACCTGGGCTGAGCCTTCAACGCACCTTTGCTTCGATCTCCGCCGCCAGCGCTTCGATGAGTGCGGGCGTCGAGGGTCCGCCACAGAGCGCGAGCCTGCCCGGCACCACGAGGCGCCGCGGGGGCGGCACCGCGTTCATGAGGGCCGGGTGAGAGAAGATCGCCGTCCCGTTATCGACCGCAGCTCCCGCAACCTCGTCCACGAGCAGGTAATCGGGTGGCGAGGTGACGATCGACTCCAGGCGAACCATGCCCCCGTAGGGCAGTCCCACGGCCTCATGATGGAGCCGGAATCCCATATGCATCAAGAGTTCGCTCAAGGGTGAAGCCGCCGGGGAAACCCACCCGCCCCGGTCGTAGACGAGAATGCTGGGATTGTCCCGAACGATACCCTTGGTGCGTCGGAGTGCGGCCTCGATCCGCCCGATCAATGCCTCGCCGCGGTCAGGATGGCCGAGCGCGCGCGCGATCGTGCGGATCTGCTCCTGTCCCTCCTTCAGATTCTTCCACGGCCCCAATGCCAGGACCTTGAGCCCCTGCGCCTCGAGGAGCGCCGTCTGATGATGTTGTCCATAGGTCCCGGACAGCACGAGATCCGGCTCGCTGAACAGGATCGTCTCCGCCGTCCCGTCATTGATGGGATAACCTTGGGCCTGTCCGGCCATGGTCGAGATCGAGGGATCCGTGACGAGGTAGCTCAACGAGGCGATCTGCCCGCGCTCGGCAAAGGCCAGAAGCATCTCGTCCGTGCAGAGATTGAGGGACACCACACGGCGCGGGATCCGCTGTGCCTCCGCGACGCCTCCAGGGGCGAGGGCGATGCAGATTGGCAATATCCATCTGGAAAACCAACCGAAGCGCAGTTGCGGCATGGCGGACAAGTCCGTAAAGGAGGAACCGACGTTGGTGCCTCGGATCATCGAGGTGAAACGGGAACACGGTGCGGACCCTGTCCTATTCCGTGGCTGCCCCCGCAACTGTAAGCGGCTAGCGGCAATCCTTCATGCCACTGAATCTTTGGGCCGGACAAGCTCAAGAGGATTTGGGAAGGCGGATTGCTCGCGACGACCCGCAAGCCAGGAGACCGGCCTGCGTCGAGAACGCAACCCGTATTGTTCGCCGGCGGGGCGGACAGGAGGTCTCATGATCGTGCCTTTGCGCCGCGCATTCGCGGCATCCGTGTCTTTCTGCGCATTCTCGCTGGGCACAGCCCACAGTCAAACCGTCACCGAATCGATGCCGCTTCCCGACATCGTCGTCACGGCCACGCGCTCGCCGCTCGCGATCTCGCAGGCGGGCAGCGCAATTTCGGTGATCACCAGCGAGGACATCGAAAAGGAATCCTTGAAAAGTCCGGCGGACGTTCTGCGCCGCGTTCCAGGCGTCACCGTCGTTGAAACCGGTGGGCCGGGATCGACGACGACGGTGCGCCTGCGCGGCGCCGACGCCGGCCACACGCTCGTTCTGATCGACGGCATCCGCGTGAACGACCCATCCTCCGATGCGGGCGAGTTCGACTTCTCGAACCTCTCAGCCATCGACATCGAACGGATCGAGGTTCTGCGCGGACCGCAATCCGCCATCTACGGCTCTGATGCCATCGGCGGCGTGATCAACATCATCACGCGCAAGGGCAACGGCCCGCCGCGCGTCACCATTGGCGTGGAAGGCGGAAGCTACGGCACCAAGGCCGGACGCGCCGCCGTTTCGGGCAGCGGGGGTCCAGTATCCTATGCCTTCTCCACATCGGGCTTCGACACGGGGGGCTTCTCCCGGTACGGCTACCGCATCGGCCGCATCGAGGATGCGCTCACCGCCCCTCTCGAGGCCGACGGCGCCCGGCGCCTCGGTGCGGCGGGCCGTGTCTCGGTTGCCATTTTGCCGGGTGTGGAATTCGAGATCGGCGGCTATGCGAGCCGCAACAAGGTCGATCTCGACAACGATCCGGGCTTCGATGCTCTGCCGGATGGCCCTTCATCGGCGCGGC
Source organism: Microvirga makkahensis (assembly GCF_009830105.1). GTDB lineage: Bacteria > Pseudomonadota > Alphaproteobacteria > Rhizobiales > Beijerinckiaceae > Microvirga > Microvirga makkahensis. The sequence continues at coordinate 44,336 of NZ_WURB01000024.1, read as the reverse complement.
AGCATCTCTACGAAAGCCATGCGCGCCTGACGGTCGATGCCTTCGCTGGCATCCTCAAGAACAGCTTTCTCGTTTCCGGCAGCCGCACGGATCGCGACTACCGGCTCATCGGCTCGTACGGCCTGCCGAGCCTGTACTGGGACGAATATGGCTACCGGGGTGATCGCCTGTCCGCGGAGTACCAGGGTGATCTGAAGCTCGGATCGTTCGGATTGTTGACCTTGGGCGCCAAGGTCGAGGAAGAGAAACTGGTCTCCACCACCAGCAACGTCCTGCCGATCGAAACCCCGACATATGAAAATGTCGACGCTTCGCAGACGACGCGGTCCGTCTATGCCCTTCATCAGTTCAGCCCGATCCAGAACCTTCATCTCTCGCTCGGCGGCCGCATCGACGATATCGACGATGGCGACACTTTCGGCACGTGGCGCACGACGGCGGCATACGAGATCCCGAAGTCCGGCACGAAACTGCGCGCCAGCCTGGGCACGGGCGCGAAGGCGCCGACCCTTTACCAGAAGTTCGATCCGTTCTCCGGCACCGCGAACCTGGAATCGGAGCGCTCCATCGGCTTCGACATGGGCTTCGATCAGAGCCTTGCGGATGATCGCGTGCTGCTCTCGGCGACGTTCTTCGCCAATCGCTTCCGCAATCTCATCGCCTATGGGGTGGCGGACACCTGCCGCCCGGAGCAGATGTATGGCTGCTTCATCAATGTGAGGCACGCACGCACGAGCGGCGTCGAGCTCTCAGCCGACATGGTTGTCATCCCTGCGTGGCTTCGCGTGAAGGCAACCTACACTTACCTCGAAGCCTTCGATGAAGACACGGATCTGCGCCTCGCCCGCCGACCGCAGCACCAGGGCCGTCTCGGCTTTTCAATCACCCCCGTACCGGGCCTCTCCATCGAGCCCTCCGTCGTTCTCGTCGGAAGCCGCTTCTCCTCGCCGGGTGAGTTGTACGAGCTTGCGCCTTATGCGCGCTTCGACCTCCATGCCGATTACGAGATCAGCGAGACCTTCAGCATCTATGCCCGGGCAGAAAACCTGACCGATGCACGCTATCAGGAAGTATACGGTTACGGCACTGCAGGCCGCTCCTTCTACGCGGGGTTGCGCGCGACTTGGTAGATAACGAGCCCCAGCGCAGGTGCAGCCCCGAAACGGCCATGGCACGGGATCCCAGGGCATCGGATCGATCCTACGACGGATTCCACTTTTCACATCGGACGCTCCAACAGGAACCGACACGGTTTGCGGGGTCGGGCGCACAACAACGCCCGACCTTTGCTTGAGAAATTGTGGCAGTTTGGTGCAACCGGGCCGTCGCAAACCGTCTGTCCAAGGCTGTTCCGCCTCTACGAGATCGCTAAAATCACCTTGCGACAAGTTGCCCTGCGCGCCACCTGGAACTCAATGGAGCGAGCAAAAATCCCCTTTGTTTAGAGGGCTTTCCTCTGCATATGAACGGGTGACCGTTTGCCGCAAAGCGGAAGATTTGCTCACGCAAAGGTCAAGCTGACCTATTCTGGACATATCGACCTAGCACATACTCCCCCTCGTCAATGAAGAAGGACTGCGCACCCGCTCTGCGGAGAAGCAGTCAATCTTGGGGGGCTACTTCGAATGCAGATTGCTCTGACAGCGCTTCGCCGCGCGTGCCAGTCATCGGTGCTTCGTTCCAAAGACTATCGTTCTACCAGGCGTCCAGCACGCGATGCGCGGCAGAGCCTTTCGGCACTCTGTGTCCGGCCTAATCTGCTCAACATCATTGCGTGTGCAGGCTTGAGCGGCTGCGTCATTGCCGGTTTCACCGCAACTCCGGGTCTTGCTGCCAGCTATCAGAAGCACGCAGCGTCCTCTTCCGCGGCAATGCCGAAGTCAGCGGCGCTGCCCCGCCAGGCCGACCCTCTGGAAGCCCTTGTTCCCGCGGAGCCTGCGCAGACACTTTCCTACGCGCAATTGCAGGAACTCTTCATTACCTCGATGCCGCTCACCAATCCGCCTGCCGCGGAAGGTGACGCGGAGGACGATATCGACGTGACGCCTGTCGAGTACGTGGAGTTCGAGGAGATGCGGGTACCGCGCTGGATCGTCGATACCATCCTGCGCGCGTCCGAAATCACCGGCGCCGATCCCGTCTACATGATGGCGCTTGCGGACAAGGAGTCGAGCTTTCTCCCCGGCAACAAGGCGTCGACGTCGTCCGCGGTCGGCCTCTTCCAGTTCATCACGAGCACATGGCTCTATGCCGTGCATTCGTTCGGGCCGAAATACGGTCTGCTCATGGAAGCGTCATCCATCGAGAAAAAGGGCGGCAAACTCTCGGTTCCGGACGAAGCAAAGCGCGAACATATTCTCGGCCTGCGCCGCAATCCCTATATCTCGGCGCTCATGGCTGCGGAGATGATGCAGCGCGATAAGGCGAAGATCGAGGCCAGACTGGGTCGCAAGCTCAGTCGCTCCGAGTTCTATCTCTCGCACTTCTTCGGAGTGGACAGCGCGAGCAAGTTCATCGCCCTTGTGGACGACACACCGAAGAAGAGCGCAAAGAGCGTGTTCCCCAGAGCTGCGAAGTCGAACAAGTCGCTGTTCTATGCCAAGGACGGCAAGAAGACCCGGCAGCTCAGCGTGTCCGAGGTTTATGGCAAGATCGACACGATGATCGACAAGCGCCTGAACCGTTACGAGGACGTTTCCTCCCGCGTCACTGCCGAAGCGGAGTTCTGAGCGGGAACTCCACCGTCTCCATCCTGGCTGCTCGCAATCCCTTCGGTGCGGGCGACCACAGTGGGAGCCGCGGAGCTGGTGGAGGCAACGACGAAGCCGCCTTTGACGGGTGCTCGCTGGATCTGGACGATTCGCAGGATGACAAAGACGGCGAGCCCCAGCGAAGCGACGGCCGAGTAGATGAACAGGCCGCCCGGCCCGAGCAGTTCCATCGCAACGGCGCCGAACAGAGGGCCGACCGTCACGCCCGCCGCCCATGCGAAGAGAAGCGTACCGACTGTCGAGACGATGCGGCCGGGATCGACGATGTCGCAGGCATGCGCCACGCATACCGAATAGATGCAGAGCGCCAATCCGCCCCAGGCTGCGAAGCTCCAGAGGATCAGGTCTTGGGCTCCCTGCGCGCTCGCGACCAGGATCAGCACTGAAATCAGGCTCGTTCCCGCCGCCAGACCCGCGATCACATAGCGCCGATCCGCTCTGTCGGAGAGCCAGCCGAGGGGCCATTGCAGGAGAAGACTTCCGGCCTGCAGCGCGAAAAGGAGCGCCGCCGCCCGCTCCTGTGCCAGGCCGATGCTGACGCCGAAGACGGGAGTGATGGCGATCACAGGACCATTGACGAGACCGACCACGAAAGATCCGACAACCGCCGATGGAGCGAGCGCGAAGAGGTCCCGAACTTCGATCTTCACGCCTAGAGGTGCCGGCGGCTCCTGCGTGCTCGTGGCTGCGATCGGAAGCAGTGAAAGCGAGATCACGGCACTCACGGCCATGAACAATCCATCGGTCCTCAGATCCCCGAGAGCGATGCCGAGCGGCGACAGCATCAGGGCGATCTTGGTGCAAACCATGTAGAACGACAGAACCCGCCCGCGATGGCTCGAGGTGGCGCGCGCACTGATCCAGCCGTCGGTCACGGTGAAGATGCAGGCGAACGTCACGCCCGTAAGCCCGCGCAGCAACACCCAGGCGAGGGTCGAGTGGGCCTGCGTCATAACAAGCACCAGCACGGCGACCATGGCCGCCAGGCTGGCGAAGGCCCGTATATAGCCCACATGGCGGATGAAGGCGGGAGCCAGGAAGCAGCCGGTCGAGAAACCGAGGCCGTAGGCCGCGGCCACGACACCGATGGCCGAGACCGAGAGACCTTCAGCCTGCATGCGCAGAGGCATCAGAGCCTGGAGCAGCCCGTTGCCAGCCTGCAACAAGGTTGTGGCAGCCGTAATGGTCCAGATAAGAGCAAGAGAAAAATTCACGATCCACGCGGGGGAGAGCAAGGACGGGCGCCGTTCTCACGAAATAGAGAGCAGACGTCCCGCAATATCAAGCCCGTTTCCCTCCGTGTCGCTGCTTCTTTAGAGGGTATCGTGCGGCCGATCCGTCCAGATCATTGGTGCGGCGGCTCCTTGGAAAAGCTCGCAAACAGATAGTACCCGTTGAACCGGACTCCGGTTCTGGCCGCCTGCCTGTCGAAACCCAGGAGGGGCTCGTCCTGATCGAGGCGTCCCCCGAACTGCCACCGAGGCCCAGCCACGAAGGCAGGAACCGAACGCTCCTCCGGAACCGCGCAGACCAGGCCGTCCTGCTGCGTGCTGCGGAACAGGTTGTAAGCGTACATGCCCTCCTCCATCCTTGAACTTCCCACCTGTCTCATCATCATTCGAATCAAGGCATACAGGCAAACCATGACGGGAGTGTGATGTTGCAGCGCAGCAAGAAGCGGCGGCGAGCCTCGGGCGAGTCTCAGGGCGCGGATTCAGGACAGGGACAGTCTTGCCACAGGAGAGAAAACGGCCATGCGCATCATCGTGATCGGCAAGGAGGGGCAAGTCGCCCGCGCTCTTTCGGAGCGCGCCCATCGTCACAAAGCTGAAGCCGTTCTGCTGGGAAGGCCCAAGCTGGACCTCGCCGATCCCTCCGGGATCGAAGACATTCTCCGTGAGAAAGGCGGCGACCTCATCGTCAATGCGGCGGGCTATACGGCTGTCGACCAAGCGGAAGCGGAGCCGGAACTGGCCGACGCGATCAACGGCATCGGCGCAGGCGTGGTTGCCGGGGCAGCCGCAGCCATGGGCGTGCCTCTCATTCAGCTTTCGACGGATTATGTCTTCGACGGCACCCTGGACCGTCCCTACCGGGAAGACGACGCGGTCAAGCCTCTAGGTGCGTATGGAGCATCCAAGCTCCTTGGCGAAACGGCGGTCGCCGCCGAGACCGAGGACCATGTGATCCTGCGTACGTCCTGGATCTACAGCCCCTTCGGCAAGAACTTCGCGAAGACGATGCTGAGACTGGCCCTGGAGCAGGACGAGATTGGCGTCGTCGCCGACCAGGTCGGCTCACCGACAAGCGCCCTCGATCTCGCCGACGGCATCTACGGTGTTGCCAGAAACCTTCTCGAGAGACCGGGCGAGAAGGGCCTGCGCGGCATCTTCCATATGGCCGGCGCGGGTTTCGCGAGCTGGGCCGAGTTCGCGGCGGAAATCTTTGCTCTGTCGGGACGTCTGGGAGGCCCCGCGGCCAGGGTCCGCGCTCTTTCCACCGCCGATTATCCGACCCCGGCGAGGCGGCCGGCCAATTCGCGCCTCGACTGCGCGAAGCTCGAAGCGGCTCACGCAATCCGTCTTCCCCCCTGGCAGGCCTCGCTGGAGCCCTGTCTCCAGCGGCTCATCGCCGAGCTTCGGACAGGAGGCGTTCGTTGATCCACGAGAAGCGCCATCCCTCACGAAAAACGATTGTTCTTTTTAAAGAACATACATAGTATCAGTTCATGACCGAGCACCGCGATCCTGATTACCGCCTCGAAACCCGCCTCGTTCACGAGGGCCAGTTGCGGACACCCTTCGGCGAGACGTCAGAGGCCCTGTTCCTCACCCAGGGCTTTGTCTATGAAAGCGCGGAGAGCGCCGAGCGCCGCTTCCTCAACGAAGAGCCGGGCTACAGCTACAGCCGCTACTCCAATCCGACCATCGACATGTTCGAGCGGCGCATGGCCTCTCTGGAGGGGGCCGAGACCGCCCGTGCGACCGCAAGCGGCATGGCTGCGGTGACAGCGGCCATGATGAGCCAGGTCCAGGCGGGAGACCATGTGGTGGCCGCCCGCGGCCTCTTCGGTTCATGCCGCTGGGTGGTCGAGGACTTGCTCCCGCGTTTCGGGGTGGCATGCACCTTGGTCGACGGCATCGACCTGGGAGCATGGCGCAAGGCCGTCCGGCCCGAGACGAGGGCCTTCCTCCTGGAGACGCCCTCCAATCCCAGTCTGCAGATCATCGACATCGCCGCCGTCGCCCGAATTGCGCGTGAGGCAGGGGCAATGCTCACCGTCGACAATGTCTTCGCCACGCCGCTCTATCAGAAGCCCCTGGCCCTCGGTGCGGACTGCGTCGTCTATTCCGCCACGAAGCATATCGACGGTCAGGGCCGCTGTTTGGGCGGCGTCATTCTCGGCTCCACCGAATTCGTGGAGACCAAGGTGCAGCAATTTCTGCGCATGACCGGCCCCTCGATCTCACCCTTCAACGCATGGGTTCTTCTCAAGGGACTGGAGACGCTGTCTCTGAGGGTGGAGCGTCAGACGGCCAACGCGGGCTTCCTAGCCGATTCCCTGCACGATCACCCCAAACTCAAGGACCTGATCTATCCCGGACGCGAGGATCACCCCCAGGCCGAGCTGATCCGTCGCCAGATGAGCGGCGGCTCGACGATGATCGCACTGGACGTGAAGGGCGGAAAGGAGGCGGCGTTCCGTTTCATGAACGCATTGCGGCTGATCCGCATATCGAACAATCTCGGCGACGCGAAGAGCCTGGTCACCCACCCTGCCACCACCACCCATCAGCGCTTCGCGCCGGAGCTGCGCGCCGAAATGGGAATTTCGGACGGGCTCGTGCGGCTGTCGGTGGGCCTGGAGCATCGAGAGGATTTGCTGGCGGATCTCGTCGATGCTCTCGAAACGGCCTGACCCGCCCGTGAGGCCGCATCACGCGAAATTTACGGTCGGCCTAAGACTCTTTGCAAATTCGAAGAACAATACCCCATTCGAGGCAAGTAGAAAGCAGCATTCTCCGACATATTTCCTATGCTATCGGGGGATCACCTCTTGAATTCCTCAACAATGTGACGCACCATCCCCAAAGGATGAACGCGTTCCCTAACAAGAAGACGCGATCCTTCACAACGAGCAGGGGGTGAGGGAGGAAATCATGAAGAAAATAAGATCCCCGGAAGGTAAAAATCCGGGCTCGGTCAAGCATTCGCGTCGTCGCTTTCTGCAGGTCGCAGGCATTGGCGGTGCCGCAGCCATCGCATCGCCACAGATCTCGAAGGCACAAACCGCCACCTGGAAATTCCAGTCAACCTGGCCCAATCGGGACATCTTCCACGAATTCTGCAGCGACTTCGCCAAGCGCGTGAACGACATGTCGGGGGGGCGCCTCAAGCTCGACGTTCTTGCCTCCGGCGCCGTCGTCCCCGCCTTTCAGCTGCAGGATGCGGTCCATGCCGGCATTCTCGACGGCGGACATGGCGTGGCCGCCTATTGGTACGGCAAGAACAAGGCATTCGCCCTGTTCGGCACGGGTCCATCGTTCGGGTGGAACGCCAATTCGTTCCTCGGCTGGATGAATTACGGTGGCGGCTACGATCTCTACAACGAGCTGCAGCAGCAGATCCTCAAACTCAACATCGTCGGCTTCCTCACCGGTCCCATGCCCGCCCAGCCCCTCGGCTGGTTCAAGAGCGAGGTGACATCGGCCGACGCATTCAAAGGGCTGAAATATCGCACCGTCGGCCTCGCAGCGGACCTGAACCGACAGCTGGGCGCCGCCGTCACGATCCTGGCAGGCGGCGAGATCGTTCCTGCCCTGGAGCGTGGCGTCATCGACGGTGCGGAGTTCAACAATCCCTCCTCCGATCTGGTGCTCGGGTTCCCCGACGTCTCGAAGAACCTGATGCTGCAGAGCTACCATCAGTCTGGAGAAACCTTCGAGATCATCTTCAACAAGGCGAAATACGACGCGCTTCCGGCAGAGCTGAAAGCGATCGTAAAATACGCGGCCGAAGCATCGTCCGCCGACATGTCGTGGAAGGCTCTGGATCGCTACTCGAAGGATCTGGAGACGATCAGGTCACGTGGCGTAACCGTGAAGACGACGCCGGAGTCGGTTCTGCAGGCGCAGCTCGACGCCTGGAACAAGGTGATCGACGAATTCTCGCAGGACCCGTTCTTCAAGAAGGTGATCGACAGCCAAAAGGCCTGGGTGCAGCGGACCTATGCCTATGAGCGCCTCAACGAGCCATCTCGCGACATGGCCTACGATCACTTCTTCAAGGCGACATAAGGCGCGGGCCGAACCCGCAAGATCGAGGACGGCATCACCCCTGCCGTCCTCGCCATACGTCTCCTGCACCTTCTGGGAAAGTCCCCTGCATGCGCTTCGTCTATCTCGTTGACCGCATCAACACCTTCATTGGCAAGACAGTGAGCTGGTCCATTCTGGTGCTGACTTTCGCGGTCTGCTACGAAGTCTTTGCGCGGTACGTGCTGCGCGCGCCGACCGAATGGGCTTTCGATGCAAGCTACATGTTGTACGGCTTGCTCTTCATGGTGGCCGGGCCCTACACCCTTGCCCGCAACAACCATGTGAGAGGCGACTTTCTCTATCGTTCCTGGTCTCCTCGCAGGCAGGCAGGGCTGGATCTGGTCCTCTACTTTCTTTTCTTCTTCCCCGGCATCCTCGCGCTCGTCTACGCCGGCATCCCTTTCACACAGATGTCCTGGCTCATGAACGAGCATTCGATGAACTCGCCGAACGGGCCGCCCATCTACCCGTTCAAGGCTCTCATCCCGATCGTTGGAGCATTGATGGCTATTCAAGGCGCAGCCGAAGTCGTTCGCTGCATCGCCTGCCTTCGCAGAGGCGTGTGGCCTCCTCGCCTTCACGACGTTGAGGAGACGGAAAAACTCATTCTCGAACAGGCCGAGCAAGAGGGCCTCACGAAAGGAACTGTCTGATGTTCGCGTCATGGGGGCTCGGGAATCCCGAACTGGGCGTGCTGATGCTCGGCCTGTTCATCGTGTTCATCATGTTCGGGTTTCCGATTGCATTCACGCTCATGGCGCTGGGGTTCGGGTTCGGCTACATGGCCATGGGCGACATCGTGTTCGCGCTCGTGGTGCAGCGCGCCTATTCGGTCATGACCAACGACACGCTGGTCGCCATCCCGCTCTTCGTCTTCATGGGCTACATCATCGAGCGGGCCAACATCCTCGACCGGCTCTTCTATTCGATCCAGATCGCCGTCGGGGGCGTTCCAGGCTCGCTCGCCGTCGCGACGCTCCTCACCTGCGCGCTGTTCGCCACCGCCACCGGCATCGTCGGCGCCGTCGTGACGCTGATGGGACTGCTCGCCTTCCCGGCCATGCTGCGCGCAGGCTACGATACGCGCCTCGCCTCGGGTGTCGTCTGCGCGGGCGGATGCCTCGGCATTCTCATTCCGCCGAGCGTCATGCTCATTCTTTATGGCGCGACGGCGGGCGTTTCCGTGCCCAAGCTCTATGCGGGCGCGCTCTTTCCCGGACTCCTGCTGGCAGGGCTTTATGTGCTCTATGTCGTCGTCCGCTGCACGCTCAACCCGAGCCTCGCACCGAGACTTCCACCGGAGCAACGGAAGGCCTCTTTCACAAAGGTCGTATGGGCCCTCGCCACATCCTTTTTTCCGCTCGCACTCCTGATCCTGTCCGTGCTCGGCGCAATCTTTTTCGGCATCGCGACTCCGACCGAGGCCGCGGCAGTGGGTGCCTTGGGCAGCCTTCTTCTCGCAGCCGCCTACCGCTCGCTCTCTTTGACCAAGCTCAAAGAATCCGTGATCCTCACCGCCCGCACCTCGGCCATGGTGTGCTGGCTTTTCGTCGGCTCCTTCATCTTCTCATCGATCTTCGCCTTTCTCGGCGGGCACCAGCCCATCGAGAACTTCGTCACACACCTGAATCTCTCGCCATTCTGGTTCCTGATTCTCGTACAGGCGATCATTTTCGTGCTCGGCTGGCCGCTGGAATGGACGGAGATCGTCGTCATCTTCGTCCCGATCTTCCTGCCGCTCCTCGACAATTTCGGCATCGATCCGATCTTCTTCGGCGTTCTGATCGCGCTGAACATCCAGACTTCGTTCCTATCCCCGCCCGTGGCCATGGCGCCCTTCTACCTGAAAGGAATTGCGCCGCCCCACGTGACCATCAACGAGATCTTCAGGGGCGTGATGCCGTTTCTGTTCCTCGTCGTGATCGCGATGGTGATGTTCTATGCCTTTCCACAGCTTGGCCTTTGGCTGCCCAATTATCTCTATGGCTGAGGTTGGTTCACTCCGACCCGGATAGAGCGCACGACACCGGAACATGCCCTGCCTCATCACGTTGCCTCACACCAAGCCAGCAAGGAGGCTGTCATGAAATGCCAATTCTGCCATCAGGACGTGGACGATCCGTGCCACAATGCCCAACAAATGCAGCAACGCGCGGTGAGCCACGTGGAGCGCTGCGAGCGCGCCCTGCAAAGCCAGCAGGATGCGGGAGCGGGCGCTCACCGCCGTGACGTTCAGGGCAACGGGTGAACCATGAGCGGCAAGGGCGAGGACCGCGCTCAAGGCTTGGCCGAGCGGAGCGTGAATACCAGCACCGTCCATCCCAGCCAGAGCAGCCCGGATCACCAGGAGCAGGGCGACCGGTCCGCTAGCGATCGCGCTCTGACGGAGAACCAGCAGCGGGAGGGATTGGAGGAAGCCGATCCTGAACGCCCGACGCCGGACGATCGATACAAACCTTGAGGAGCCGCCATGGCAGGAAAAGCCCGGATGAGACCGTCCTGGAAGAAGCACAAGCGCCGAAAAGACAAACCTTCTGGGTCGCGCAAGAAACGCGTCACGCAGCGCAGTTGAAAGCTCCGGACATCTCCATTGCAATCGGCCTGATCGATCAGGCCGATTTCTACTTGCGAGAGCGTGACAGCCCTGCCCGCAACGGCCGCATCGTGCAAACCCTCTCTCCGCGCCCGACGCTCTCTAAGATGCCGGTCGTTGCTTTGGCATGATGTGTCGATGTCCTTCTGTGATTTTTCGCACGGATCCACCGAAAGGATTGTGACCAAAATAGAAGGTCACAATTCAATGAGGGGATTCCTATGTCGGGAGGATCGTCATGAGCGCCTCATCCCTGAGCTTCAGATTCGCGGTTATTTGCGTCATCGCCGGAATGGTCATGGGCATTGGAATGGCAGCCACGCAAGACCATTCGATCATGCCAGCCCATGCGCATTTGAACCTGCTGGGTTGGGTATCCCTGTTCCTGTTCGGCATCTATTACGAGCGCCGCCCTGCCCTGGACGTCAGCCGGTTGGCCATGATCCAGGTTGTCCTATGGTCCGTAGGCACGATCGTTCTCACCATTGCCGTCGCGGCCCTTCATCTCGGCTACAGCGCGGCCGATCCCCTTGCCGCGATTGCGTCGCTCGCGGTTCTCGCGGCGATGCTGATCTTCGCCTATTTCGTATTCCGTCCGGCCCGGGCCGTTGAATCCGGGCCGGCTGCCAGGATGTCTCCTGCCGAGTAACGGCCGTCACACAGCCGCAAAAGAAAAGGCCCCGCCATTGGCGGGGCCGCTCATGAAATGTCTGCTCTATATGATTTGGGCAGGAGCAATTCTTGGAAAGAAATTTGAGGCAGAAAAGCTGAACAGCCGACATTGCAGTGGATGAAAATGCATCCGGCGCAATGATGATGAGCAAAGGCGGCTTCTCTGGACATGAGAGCCGCCTCCACTCGGCGCAGATGCGTCAGATGACGATGAAGTCGGCGGCGGTCAGAGCGGCCTTGTTGTGGATCACGGCGAACTTCACAGCTGCGCCTCCACCGGTACCGTCGGCGTCATAGAAGAGATCGCCCGTGTTCTTGTCATAGACGATGCGGTCATTCGCATCCTTCGCCTTCTCGCCCTCCGTGAAGAAGCTCGAAGACAAGGACCCGGTCTTGGTCAGCTTCCTGAAGATGCTGTTCTCGAGACGGATCAGGTCATGGGACGGATTGAAGTCCATGATCCAGTCCACGTCCTTGCCGATGGCGGTGTTGAACACGAACGCATCGGCATCCGAATCATTGCCGCCATACATTACATCGGAGCCGGTCTTGCCCCACAGCACGTCACGGCCCGCGTTACCCTTGAGCAGGTCGTTGCCCGAAGTTCCCTTGACGTAGTTGTGGCTGTTCGACCCTTGAATGGTCCTGGTCGTTACAGGCAGGGTCGAGGATTGGTCATCCGGTGTCGGTGTAGGAGTGGGAGTGGGAGTGGGAGTAGGTGTGGGTGTGGGTGTGGGAGCAGGCGTGGACGGCGTCGTGGTCGTTCCGTCATGGTTGAACGACAAGGCATAGAAGGACGTCTGGCCGTAACCCGAACCATTCGTCTCGTTTGCGCCAAGGTAAGCACCGGCCTTGAAATAGAACGTGTCCGACTGCCAAACCGAATTGATGGTGGTATGCGAGTGATAGACCTTGCCGTCGGCGTAGATGTCGACATCAAGAACGTTGCCCTTGGCGTTGATCGTGTACGAGAACTTCTCGTTCAGCGACACATCCGGTGCCGAGCCGTCAGTCGCCTTGAAGGTGAAGTCGTGCTCCTCGTTGTCGGAACCCGATTGGTCGTTGGCGAAATAGAGCTTGTTGTCCTGCCAATAAAGGCGAACGAGCTCGTCATCCTGACCGTGGATTTGCCCGACCACGATCTTACGGCCCTGCCCGTCGCGCATCGGGGCCGCATCGACCTCGAGAGTGGCAGACATGAAACCGCCGGTCTTGAGGTTCCAGGCCGCCTTGGCAGTGCCATTCATCTCACGCAGTTCGGAACGTGCATAGGACGAACCGCTGGTGGTCGCTCCGTCGACGGGGACATAGAAGACCATTGCGCCGTCGGAGCCCGTATAGAAATACTTGCTTTGATAGCCGCTCAGGTTCTTGACTTCGATAGCCGTACCGGAGGTTTTGCCAGAGGAGTCGACAGGAAGAGTGATCTTCCAATCGGACAGGTTGAAGTTGCCGCTCGGAGCGACATTGGGATTCAAAGTCATGAGCATTGCCCCAGTGTCTCCTGAGCCTTCTTTTCCGAGGCTTTCGAGACACGCTTGATGGTTTTTTAACAAAAATCAGTCGGATTGGAAAATTATACGCAACTAGATCATCATAAACGATGACTTGTTTTTCATATACATCACTTTACTTCAGTTCGTCGAAATACCATTTCGCTAAACTGACGAAAGCCTTTTCTATACACAATGGGGCGAAATCGTGACAGAGGTGAATTATTGTTCGGATTTCTGAGCTACGCACCCTGTGAGGGCGACCGCTCCCGTCCCCGTTGCAACCGCTTCGGTGAGCATTTCTTCCGATAGGGCATGACTTCGCTGGAAACGGACGAACGACGCCCCGGGCCACCGCAGGAAAGCATTCAGATCGAGTGCCAGCGACGGTCCCGCAGATTCCTGCGCGGCCAGCCAGGGCCAGGTCCTCACCGCCCGTGCAGGAACAGGGCGCGTCATCCGCGGTTCCATAGCATAGGCCCGCAAAGATGCCGGTCTTGAAACCGACATGGATGATGGCGGCACAGTGATCTTGATCGGCGACGGCTCGGCCCCGACGCGCCCGCGGCCGACGTCTTCGGATCGGCCAGCTTCATCTATGCCGCCCGCAAAGCCGCTAGAGCTGTTTCCGTGGATGTGGAATCACCTCATGTCTTTGGTTTACCGCATTCCTTGACGGCGAACAGGATCGCCTTCGCCGAAGAACGCTCCAACGATCGGCCCGTGGGCTCAGATTGCATGAATCCGGTCCCGCAGCCCTGAACACACGGCCAGCGGCATCCGCTGATACCCTTCACGTCGCTCGTGAGGTCAGCCTCCAGGCTGTGCGGCAGCCCTTCGGCGAGTTCGCTGCCCGGCTCGACGGGAGGATTAGGCTAGTTGGCCTTCCTCGACCGCTAAGGCCATAAAAAGGGCCCAGCCCATGACGGCTCAGCTCAGACTCCGGCAGATCGACATCATCATGGCCTCGACAGGCGTTCAGCTCCACGACCGGTCCGGTTCAGTCAGCAGCGCGGCGGCCAGCACCTATGCGGAAGCTGGCCTATGAGGCCCCCGGCACCTCACCATTTGACGGTGAGGCCGCGGATAAGATCTCATCGCGGAACCTCACAGATCCTGGGCCGAAGCATCTCAGCATGAAGAGATTCTGATCGAAGGGAATCCAGCTCGGATCAACCGGGCCGTCATCAAAGAAAATGTGTCGGATGACTGCGTCTGCGACCGGTCTCGCTGTGCCCTGAGCCGGGAAATGGTGCATGGACAGCATAGGATAATCGTTGATTTCAAGTATGCGCGCGATTTGCCCTTGCAGCGGCCGGCGATGATCCTCTGCGATCATATCCAGACCGGCATAGATCAGCCCCGGTATTGCGCGGACCGCATCGATGGCAAGCTGCTTGAGCGAAGGATGTACCGCTTCTGTCATGTCGATACTGTCGCCCCCTTGCGAAATGTTGGAGACGTTCCTCAGATAGACGATTCTCTTCCCCTCGGGGACGCTGCTCATATCCAATCCCTGCTCCGCCAGCACTCGGGCCGATAGGTCATCATCAGGCACGGGCTTGAGCGCAACATTCTGCGTTCGCGCTTCATCGTTCTTTTGACTGATAAGGTTCGCGACGGAGCTGATGCCGTCACCAACCACATGAGCCGGCACTCGGTTGGTGACGGCAAGAACTTTGGAGTCGAGGACGAAGTATCGGCATTCCACGCCTGGGACGAACTCCTCTACGATTACGGAACCCCATTTCCGGGAGATCGTGCTCCACGCCTCCTCGAAGTCGCCCTGCGTCCGAATGCCTGTGTGGACGCCCTTGCCATAGGCTGCTTCAACGGGCTTCATCACTGCACGATCGGTTCGAACCTTGTTGAAGAAGCGTAGGGCATCATTTTTTTGATGCTTTCCAAACCTCTTGGAGCGCGGAGTAGGAATACCTTTGCGGTTCAGGATCTGGATCGTAATACTTTTGCTTTGTACGATCTGCATGGCTCCAAACGCGACCTGTCCCGCCATTTGCTTGTGGAAGAAGACCTCTCTGCCATTTCCCGACAAGACATATGAGAGCCCCTCAATGTGGTGGACTTCCAAATGGTGCCTGATGGCAGCGTCGATGATGAGGGCGCAGCTATAATTGCGAGCCTTGACACACTTCAGAAACGCAGCCGGCCGACTGATATGAAATCGGGTGAGATCCTGCTCCATGTCCATCCCTCGGCTGTCTTGAATACCGCAGATTGGGGGTTGGCCGCTGAGCCTCTAGTGCCTCACATGCTACTCATCAGAAACACTGATCATCTGTCCGCATTTATGAGTAGACCAGATGCCATTGTAGGTAATCTGCTTGAAAATCTGATCAGCAGAACGAGGCGGGAGCCTCAATTGCTGACAGATGGCCGAAGGCTTCTAGGCTGAATCGACATCCGGCAGCTATTCGAGACTCGCGAGAGGTGGATCGTGGCGAGCACGCAGATGGCCCTTTGGTCGTAGCGGGTGCCGATGCGTCGGAAGCGTTTGAGACGGCCGAGGAGGCGTTCAATGCGGTTGCGGGTTGGATTGGGTGTGTTCACCGGCTCCGTGAACGGCCTCCCGGGAGCAGCCAGCATCATCGGCACGATCCGCCAACACGAAGCTGGCGCTCTGATCGGCAATCATTTGGCGGGCCGGGGCCGAATCGGGGCTCTGACCCGGCGCAATGGCGATCTTGCCCGAGCGGCCCAAACTACCGGCCGATAAGTGGACCTTGGTACCCAATCCGCCTCGGGAGCGCCCCAGAGCCTGGTTGGGTGCCCCCATACCGCTCTCCGCCTGCTGGTGGGCGCGGATGATGGCGGAGGCGATCAGGTAGTACTCGTTATCGGGCGCCTAGGACAAGGCCAGGAGAAGGAACCTCCAGATCCAATCAACCGGGAGGCCTACGCTGATATTGTTCCCGCAGCGCAAGCACATGCATGGACGGACGAAGCCCAATGCCTTGGCTCACGCCTCTCCCGGCGCAAGACGCAAAAACCCCGCGCGGGCGGGGTTTCATCCTTCAAACCTTTGGCGCTCCCTAGGGGAGCGGTCGCCTATTCTCTAACCTCTTTCGAAATCAAACACTTAGCTTTGCCTATCTCCGACGTTGTGTAACAGCTTTGTGTGGCACAGGCAAAGACACCTCGTAGAGCGTGGTGAGAGGAAAACGCTGTTTGGCACCGAACCTCCGCACCTGCGCCAGCATTGCCGCGCATCCCATGATCCACCACCGCCCGCGCTGCTTTGCGCCTCAGCATCAAGTCTGGGAATGCCTCGCTGACCTGAACCAAAAATTTTGTCTCGCCCCAATCTGCCTAAGTATTTCATATGTAATGACCGGTGACAAAGACAGTATACGTCTCTAGAAGTGTGGCACTTCTTCCGAAGTTTACAGATATGGACGCCGGACCGGTGACGTGGCAAAAGCTTATCAATCTGGTCTAGGGCGAGAATAACAGTCACCATCCTCCTCCACCCAGTCACCTGTTCGAGTCCCAGTCGTTGGTCCTCTATAGAGGGGGCCATAAATCCATTCTGAGATCCCTATGCCTTCCAATCCCAACATCCCGTCCGTTAGGTACCGTTCTCAATCCGGGCTCAAGTCCCTGAGCCCATGGAGCATTGAGCGAGGGACCAAGTTCCTATTTGCCGAAGGCGATGCCCGCCATGATCGGCTCAAACTCAAGGTCGAGGCGCGGGTTCATTTTAGCCCGGATGCGCTGGAGGATGTCCTAGGCGACATCAGCCATCGCGATCCTGATAGCCGCCCTGACGTGCTGCGCCTCGAAAACCGCGGCCCTGATCGTTGGAACGTGTCCACCGTCCGGGACACCTGGTTGTTCAACGCGCATGGCACGGCAGACCTCGCCAAGCCGGGACTTCTCGTCTTCAAACTTGAGCTTGATCTGAACCCGACCACCTTTCTGGCGCATCAACCTACCCCCCGGATCGCGGACATTCAGGCGCGGCCTGCCGCCGAAGCCCTCCGGGTTGATCCCAACGTGCGCCAATATCTCCGAGCCGTAACCGCTGATGGAAATGACAACATGCTTCTGGGTGTGGACTACCTGGGCTCAACCGTGTTCGACCACCGCGCCGAACGGTGGGATGCGCTGATGGACACCTACATGGGCAAGGTGCAGGAGCTTCTCGCGGCCACCCTCGTTCCGGCCAATCGGCTCGCTGTTCTCGATGCCATCATCTTCAAGTCCATCGTGCAGGCTGAGGTGCATTGGGAACTGGAGCACCGGGATGCTGTGTCCTGGGTCTCAGGGTTCCGCAAAGCTCTTTTCGCCGCTGACAACGCCACCCGCTTCACGGTTTACCAGATTGGAAATGCGGAGTGCATTAAGCTTACGATCAATCCAGAGATCGCACTCAAGATCTACGCCAAGGAAGCAGCGAACAGGGTCCGGTTCGAGATCGAGTTTATAGGCAAGATCAACCGCAGCTTCCGCACTCATTCTCGTGCTGGCTACCGGACGAGCGTCCCGGATCAACTCAAGGCCCTGCGAGTGCCTGCCGCGAAACACGTTCAACGCACATGGAACGAGGTCATGAAGTTCACCGCCATCGAGGACAACGCCACTGATCTGTGTGATTTCATGGCCCGGCTCAACCGCTGCGTCCCAGAGGAGAACCGGCGGGTGATCGTGTCCCTTCTCGCTAACCAGCGGCGACTGTGCGAGACCATTCCCGACGGGTTCGCACCGTCCACGGTGTGCCAAGCCCTAGAGCGTGAGGGCATCCTCATTCGTACCCGTATCCGCAAGAGAGCCCCACAGGCTCAGTACGCCTTAGCCCCGTCTTGGTCCCGGATGTTTGACCGGCTGCTGAACCGCAATGATGCACCCCCGCACCTTATGAACTGATGAGTGTAGTCGGCCTCCAGCTACTCTGACCTGAGCCCTACCGACCTAACTCATGGCCGTTCATGAAGAAGTGACAAAGACATCGTCCAGTTCTTTCTGAATATAAAATTGAAACTGGGTTCAAAACGAGCGTATACTGCATGCGTTGATTGTGCATAATGAAAGCTGTATGCTCCTACTGTGAATAGGAGATCAGCACATGAGCAAGACAATGACCATGACAATCCGCGTCCCAGACCCGGTCAGACGGCAGATCGACCTCGAAATACATCGTCGTCGGATGTCCGATACCAAGGGCCGGGCTGTGAGCCGGACCGCCATTGTCCTGGAAGCCCTAGAGGTGGCTTTGACATCCGCCGAAAAGGGAGCAGTCCAATGATCCCAACCGATTTTCTTCACCTTCCTGTCCCAACACGCCCCAGCGACCGTGAGGCCGCTCGCCGGGCAGAGGAGGCATCCAAGCTCTTCGGCGGCTCTGCCCGCGTGAAGGGTCTTGGTCTCAACTTCCGCGCCCCTGATACGGCCCAGGCGAAGACCTCCGGCATGGCGAGCACGATGGACCTCTACGCCCCCGTGATCCGGGCCGAAGATGCCAAGCGCGAAGAGATCGCCCGCCGGATGGACGCCCTGCCCTCGCACATCGCGGCCCTACCCCAGAAAGAACCCGGCCTTGGCGTCGATGCGCTGGAGGCTCTGGCCGTGATCGAGCGGAGCAGCAAGGCCATGGGCGGCCAGTCGGTCGCGGTGACGCGGGGGGACATCGCCCGTGCGATCAAGTGCGCCCCGGAGCGAGCGGAGACCATCATCTCCGACTTGGAGCGCCGGAAGCTCCTGCGCCGTCAGGTCACCGCCGGGGTGCTGGACTACTTCACCGTTCAACTTTGAGCCATCGGCTGCGGCGTTGTTCGTCCTCCGCCGTAGCTGCGCCCCCGGCCCCGTTTTGACGCCGGTAAGCCGGGGGCACCCTTCCCCACGAGATTGAAGCCATGGCCTCGACCAAGCTCACCGCCAAGGCCCGCGCGGCCTTCTCCGTTCTCGCCTTCGTCGCCTGCGACCTCGCCCGGCACGGGGCGGACCAAGTGTCCATTGCCCTCGACCTGGACGCCTCCGGTGTGCGCCTCTCTGCCATCATCCGGGGGGACATCGAAAAGGCCCTGGCCGTTGCGGAGGGGCTACGCGAAGCAGCCGAGCGCCGGGGCCATCGTCTCTTAGGCGGAGAAGGCTTCGACCTCGCCCGCACCGGCCTGGAGCCGGACCAGCAACGCCTCGCCCTCTTTTGCCCGGTAGCATGACCATGAACACGCCCGATCACATCACCCGCGCCCAAGCCGTCCGATCTGACCTTGCCCCCGTGGCGGAGGCCCTGGAGCGGTGCGGTTGTGCCGTCAACCTCAAAATCGTCTCTGACCGCACCCTGGCGGCGGTGCTTATGTCCGCCACCTTCACCGGCTCCCCGGCCCTGGCGCACAAGCTCGTCCGCGACATCAGGGACGTGGCCCGCGCCCAAGGCATCGACCTAGACGGCATCGTCTGTGACCATGACGACCTCCGGGCGGATCAACAGCGCATCGGCTTTGTGTGCCTCTGCCCGGCCCGGAAGCCATCTCGAAAAGCGGCCTGATCCCATGTCCTCCCGGTGTTCCTGTTGCTCGCACCCGGAACGGCGCGCCCTCGATGCAGCGCTGCGCTCCGGCGTGGCCCTGCGCACCGTGGCCGAAGGGTTCAGCGTGTCGAAAACGGCCCTGATCCGGCACCGGGATAACCACATGGACAACCAGGCCCCTCGCGTGCGCCATCGGGAGCGCCCGGCGGCCCCAGCCGTGCCCCAGGCCAATCCCGCGCCCCTCAATGTGCATGAGAAGATGCGGCGTGCCCTCTGGATGCGGGAACAAGGGTTCACCCGCGCCGAGATCGCCGAGGCCCTGAGCATCACGGAGGGCTATGTCTCGGAGCTTTTCGCCCGCGCCCGTGATGAAGCCCTCGCGGCCGTCAAGGAAGCCACGGCGGAGCAGCTTGTCACCGATCTGCGCACCACTCACGCCCTCCAGATGGCGAAGCTCGCGGCCCTCTATGACCAAGCGGAAAAGGCAGGGGACCGGAAAACCATGGTGGCCGTCCTCCGGGAGCGCCGTCACCACAACGAAAGCCTACGGGAACTGTATCGGAGCCTTGGAGCCTTTGACCGCTTCACCCGGAGCGCCCAGGCGGAGGAACGTCACCCCCTGGCCCAAGATGCCCTCGACTGGATCACCCACGCCCAAGCCCTCTTCGACAGCATAGGCGATGCGTCCGACACCGAGGAGCCCGAAGCCCCATAGGCCCCGTGCATGGTCCGCTTTGTGGTCCGCTTCCCGGTCTTGGTCCGGTCCGCTCAAAACCCCAGGAAATCAGGCCCTTCCCTTTGACAATTCCGGCGACGTGGTCCGCTTCGCCCTGTGGTCCGGTCCGCTTGGTCCGCTTCGTGGTCCACTTTCGGCTCACACGGCTCGATCAGCAGCCGTTCGCCTTCTGCACGCCTCGGACGAGTGCGTCTTCATCGGCGCTCCCGTCCGCGAGCCACACGGTCTCTTCCTTGCCCTTGGGGCGGGTCACATCCACGACCACGACATAGGGCCGAAAGCCCACATAGCCGCCGTATCGGTTCTTCAGGTTCACCTCACCGCACCACGAGCGTCTTCCCGGTGTGGGCTTGCCGCGCCTGATGTATCGGAACTGGGCTGCTTTGGGATCGAGAGCGTTCCGCACGGGCGGCAATGTGGCCGCGACCTGTTCGGGATAGTCCCACCCGGCCATGTCATCCGGGTTGAGAATAGTTTGGGCCTGCGCTGGAGCGGCCAAGAGAAGGGCGGAAAGGACTAGGGCGTGTTTCACAGAAGGTGCTCGATTATGAGAAGACAAGCCTAGGGAAGGTCGCGCCTTACAAGCAATTCAAGAGTGAAGTTCTCCCCTGCTCATGCGGCCCGTTCTAGGAGCCGAGCGACTGAGCGAGCGTGCCAAGCTCCACCCCGCACCGTCTGGACCCCACGAGCGTTCAGGGCCTCGGCAATGCCCCGGAGGGACGTAACCCCGGCGGCCTCGATACTGCGCACGATGGGGAGCACGTTGGCGGCGAAGGCTTCGGCGGCCTTCGCATTGGCGGCGGCTCCTAGCCTCTGAGCCTCGCCCAGGTTCGTTCGGTTGCCAAGCTTCGCCCCAGCGGCCCGCTTCGCCTGGAGGGCGGCCTTGGTCCGGGTGGAGATCAACGCCCGCTCTTTCTCGGCAAGGGCGGCATAGAGGTGGAGCACGAACGGGTCCGTATCGGCCCCAAGCTCCGCCACCAGGAACGGGACCCGCTGGGCCATCAGGCCGGAGATGAAATGCACGTCACGGGATAGGCGGTCCAGCTTCGCCACGATGACAGGGGCCTTGGCCTTCCGCGCCGTGGCGAGGGCCTTGGCGAGTTCCGGGCGGCGGTCCAGGGCGTCGGAGCCCTTGCCGGTCTCGACTTCGGTGAAGATCGCGGCGACCTCGATGCCCTCGGCAGCGGCGAAGCGCTCGATGGCCTCCTTCTGCGCATCCATGCCCAGGCCGCTCTTGCCCTGCTTCGCGGTGCTGACCCGGATGTAAGCGACGGCCTGTTTCATCGTGATCCCCTAGCCCGGAGCGCTCCCCAGCGCCTCCCGTGACAACACAATACGAACGTTTAGAGTTGCCACGCAAGTTAAAAGTCAGTAGCAGATAGCTGAAGTAAAAAAGCCTTGGCCAAGCCCTGATGGGCGATACTAACATGAGGACACTCTGGTTTGGCTCACCGGGCTACGCTCCGTTTACCTGCTGGGCATAAACTCCTTTGAATTAACGTGGAAAACACTTAGCTTAGCTATATCGGTAAGCCAACACGGCGAACTCTGAGCTACGACAACTAGGCCGCAAGTCATGGTAACGACAAATGATAATTAAGAGATTTGAAGTCACAGGTCTTCCGGGACATGCAGATCGCCCCCTAGTCCGAAGACTTCACCCTGATCTAAATATCATCACTGGCCGGAATGGATCGGGCAAAACCATGCTTCTCAAGCTGCTGTGGTACATCACAAGCGGCAATATTGAACATGCTACCAGAGAAGTACCATTTACCAGGGCAACGATTGAGACAGACGAATATACTATTACCGTAAATCGTATCACCTCATCTCAATCGAAAATAGAAATTCTTAGAGGTGGCGAGAAATTCGTTTTCGAGGATATGTTCGATGACGAAAGTGGAACGATGTACGATGCCGAAGGCGAAGCGAATACTTTCGTAAAGGAGTTTGGCAGTTCTGTTTTCTTTCCAACGTTCCGACGCATTGAAGGCGGCTTTTCGCTGACATCCGCGCGTCCTGGAGCGCTATTTCCAGGGCGGACAAGCAGAGCGCGCGGCGAGATTGAGGAGGCACTGTCCCAGTTGTCACGTCGCTTAACTGTAGAGAAGCATACCTTCGTTGCATCAATCTCGACTGTCGACATCGTTGGCCTATTAATGCGCCAGTATACTGAGATGTCAGAATTGTCTAACAACCTACAGAAGATTAACTCTGAAAACATCATCGAACAAATCAAAGCCTATAAGAGAGATAACTACTTAGAAGGCAAAGAAAATATAAAGGAACATTCTGCAAGGGCCGAAGAGGTTATCGATAGCATTAGATCGGTGATCGAGAATATGGATCGAGAGAGAGCAGCTATCTTAGCGCCTCTCGATGCCGTGCGAGCTCTAGTAGAGAAACTGTTCCAACATTCAGGTATTCGCCTAGGGGCGAGGCTGAGTTTCGGCGATGCGGCAAATGCCGTAAGCTCAGAAGCCTTGTCTGCCGGCGAAAAGCAGATGCTAAGTTTCATCTGTTACAACGCCTTTTATAGAGATAGTTTCATTTTTATTGATGAGCCAGAATTAAGTCTTCATGTTGATTGGCAAAGGCAGCTATTTCCCATAATGCGGAGCCAAGGGACCTCTAATCAGTTTATTATAGCTACGCACTCTCCTTTCATATACAGCAAGTATCCTGAGAAGGAGATCATGATTAGCCCGGACCGCGGCGATACTGCGGAAATTGACTAATGCCTAAGCGTGAACTTACTGTCGATGAGGCTGTCCAAACCCTCAAGAGGTCAAATCTACCAAGCGTCGTTACCGAAGGTATAGACGACTATGTGATCTTTAGAAGAATTGAGGAAGAATTTTCATCAGCGAACGTTTCATTCCTGCCAGTCGGGGGAAGAGGAAAAGTTCTTGATATATTTGACCGTCGCAAGGAGATCGGGAGAAATGACGTAATCTTTGTAGTAGACAGGGACATGTGGGTTCTCTCCTCCCCACCTCCTGAGTACACACATCGCAAAATAATAATGACCGATGGGTATTCTATCGAGAACGACCTGTATCGCGATGGAAAAATCGAGAAACTTCTCACAAACTCTGAGAGGGAATTATTCAAAAGTGAATTAGCCCAAATTATTGCCTGGTACTCCTTTGCCGTTACACCGGCTGGCAGTAAAGCTAGTATCTCAGATCACCCTGGAAAGGTACTTTCTGAAGATGGAAATCTTTGCAAGAAGTATCTTGCGGAGATTAGTTACACCGGACCAGATACAGAGATATATCCTCAAATCTCTTCAGACTACGAGAGATTACTACGGGGGAAAACGCTGATGGCTGTCCTGCTCAGGCAGTTATCTGCTAGCTCACGGACTGTGAAATTTAGCAAAGCACAACTAATGGAAATGGCGTCAGCAGAGCGAGGCCCTTACTATACCAATATTCGCAATCAGATCGAGTTGATGTTTGGTCAATTAGGCGTCGTATGCACCGTCTAACCTTAGAGTGAGCTATTTATATCAAGCGAAACCGGGGCCCTATCCACCTTTATGAAGATGGGATAGGTCCACCGGTGAAGCAACTCTATCAAGCTCTACTGCTAGCCGGGCAATGGAATGTCCTGCACCGTACTTTCGGCCAACACTCGATCCCGCTCTATGACCCGTTAGAGCATCATGAACATCCTCTGATACGCCCGCATCACGGCACATATCCTTGAATTGGTGCCGAAAGGAGTGAAACACTTTCCGGGGATCGGAGATGCCCAAATTTTTGCTTCTCAGATAGCCATTGAACCACTGCGAGAAGGCAGCGGATCGAGCTCTTCCCTCAGCAGACTGCACCTCCGGCCAGAGATCAGCACTTTCGTTGCCGCTGGTCGCTCGAACACCCTCAACGTAGTCCAAGAAGCCAATGCGGCGAAGCTCCGAATGGATGGGCAGCTTCCTGATGCTGGTCCTAGTTTTTACCGAGCGCCCGCCGGATGTACTAATATCAAGGTAAGCCACACCTGATCCATTGACTTGGATGTCACAAGCTCGGAGTTGAGCCAACTCAGCAAGGCGGGCTCCAGTGAACAAGGCTAGGAGAGGCAACCAAAACTGCGCTTCGCCTCGACCGCCTCTAAACCGCTGACCTGAGCCATGCACAGGCCCAGAAACAAAGATCATGCGCAGTTCATCAGAACTAAATGGAAGACGCCCCTCTTCGGCGGTGCTGTCAGCTTCGATCTGGACGCTTCGGAAGTGGTTGGGCCAACCGGCGGCCTCTTCAAAGTGACTTTCCTTCTTTGCAGTCTCGACGATAGCTGAGAGCAACTGAAACGACTTATTGATGGTACCCGCAGCACGCAGCGGATAAGCACTTAGGTCTTGCTTGAGCAGTTCCGGCACAGGCAATTTTGAAAGTCGTACGGGAAGATGCGCCGGGATACGAACTAGGGCGTCGCTGTATTCCTTGACCCGTCGCTTCGTCATCTCTTCGATATGGAGGTCACCATGAAGTTCGATGAATTGTCGGACCGCATTTTCAGCCTCCTTGGCGGTCAATTCACGGGGGCGCTTACTACCTCGTGCCCCTGAGCCGTCACGCCAAGATGCTAAGGCCTCTGAAAGGCGTGGACCGTGCTGGCCCTCTGTTGTCGGTCGAGAACCAGGAGCAAACAACGGGTCACGAGGGATGAAGGGCTGCCCACTCAACTCGCAGAGGGCCAGACGGCTACCCTCGATGGCAGCCCGCCTCACCAATCGGGTGAACTCACGATATTGGTTGCTCGTCCTATCTATGTCAGCAGTCGGCAGCACCCGCTGAATGACGCCCACTTTCTCAAATTTCTTCGGCCATCCAGCCTGCATAAGGATGTGATCGGCTGTCCCTTGGACGCTATCTGCCCACTGCTCCTTATCCTTGTCTTGGAGACGTGCGAGAGTATCGGCCCACTCGTCAATGAGTTCGCTTTTATCGACCTCACCAGTTGGCGGATCGGCAGCAATTGGCTCGAACACATCCTTGAAATATCCAACCGCCATCCGCTCAAGCTCAGCTTGAGAGACACGTGAGAAGGCTTGGCTAGCCAACTTCTCTTGAAGACCAAGCTTGGCCTTATCAGCCCGGCGCAACTCATCGAACTGTGCCTGTATCTCTGCAACTCGCAGATTTCGCAACCGCCGCGCTTCGTCCCGATTGCGAGTGCCAAGGCTCACGAAGACCTTGTCACTGCCATAAGCTGTGACCAGATCGGTTGGAACCCGCATGTTGAGATAGTAGTTTCCGCCCTTTCCCCGCCGGTAAAGGTACGCGTCTTTTGGCATGAGTTCCCCGCTCATGTGTGACACCTTTGTGTGACAGGTTGAGCCGAGAATGCCTGATAGCTGAGGAAGTTAAGGCGATCAAAGGCCTTATAGAACCTTTGGCGCTCCCTAGGGGACTCGAACCCCTGTTTTCGCCGTGAGAGGGCGACGTCCTAGACCGCTAGACGAAGGGAGCTAGCAAGGTTGAGGCCGCTCGTATAACCACCATCGCGAATCCCTTCAAGCCCTTTCTCCGAAAAAAGAGAGGGCCAGGCAAAAAATGAGGACGTGGTGGACGATACGACCCTGCAGGAATGGACCCTGGACGACACAACGGCGGCCGAGCGGCTGGACCGTGTGCTGGCGCGGCTCGCGAGCGACCTGTCGCGCAGCCGCCTGCAAGCTCTGATCCGCGAGGGCCAGGTGACCGTTGATGGCGCGCCCGTGCTCGATCCGGGGCGCAAGGTGAGCGCCGGCGCGCGGATCACCCTGCAGGTTCCGCCGCCCATGCCTGCGCAGCCTCAGGGCGAAGCCATGGACCTGTCCATCGTCTATGAGGATGACGACCTCATCGTCATCGACAAGCCGGCTGGGCTCGTGGTCCACCCGGCGGCAGGGCATGAATCCGGCACGCTGGTGAACGCGCTCATCGCCCATTGCGGCGACAGCCTGTCCGGCATCGGCGGCGTGAAGCGCCCCGGCATCGTGCACCGGCTCGACAAGGACACTTCGGGCCTTCTCGCGGTGGCCAAGAACGATCTGGCCCATCAGGGATTGGCGGAGCAATTCGCCGACCATGGCCGCACGGGCCCTCTGGAGAGACTCTACCTCGCCCTGGTCTGGGGCGTGCCGGAGCGCAAGCGCGGCACGGTGGAGGCGGCGCTGGCGCGCAGCCAGCACAACCGGGAAAAGATCGCCATCGTCTCCGACGGGAACGAGCGCGGCCGGTATGCGATCACCCATTACGAGGTGCTGGAGCCCTTGCCCTCTGCCAATCCGGTCGCCTCTCTCGTCCAGTGCGAACTCGAGACCGGGCGCACCCACCAGATCCGCGTCCACATGGCTCATATCGGCCACCCGCTGCTCGGCGACGCGGTCTACGGCTCCGGGTTCAAAACCAAGGCGAACCGCCTCACGCAGGCCCAGCAGCAGGCCCTGGCAGCCGTCAACGGGCAAGCCCTGCATGCGGCGGTCCTGGGCTTCGAGCACCCAAGGACGGGGGAGTTCCTGCGCTTCGAAAGCCCCATTCCGCCGAACCTGGCCGAACTCCTGGACGCGCTGAGAGCCTGACGTCCAAGCGTCAATGCGTCGCAAAGTTCTGCCACGCTGGCACCCTTGCGACTTTGAAGCGTTCACCAGGTCTTGAAGCCTGGCGCCTCTATCCGGACAAGGTCGAACCGCTTATATAAGGATGTTGGGCGGCCAGCCATCGAGGGGGCCGCCTCAGGCTTGCCTCATGGAACGAGGGAGCCAAAGGAGGAGAAGATATGGCTGCAGCGCTTCCAGTGCTTGCCAATGAAGGGGGCCTTTCCCGCTATCTCGACGAAATCCGTCGCTTCCCCATGCTTGAGCCGCATGAGGAATACATGCTCGCCAAACGCTGGCGCGAACATGGAGACCGTGAGGCTGCCCACAAGCTCGTGACATCCCACCTGCGCCTCGTCGCCAAGATCGCCATGGGCTACCGTGGCTATGGCCTGCCGATCAGCGAGGTGGTCTCCGAAGGCAATGTCGGCCTGATGCAGGCCGTCAAGCGCTTCGAGCCCGACAAGGGCTTCCGCCTCGCCACCTATGCCATGTGGTGGATCAAGGCGGCAATTCAAGAATACATCCTGCGGTCCTGGTCGCTCGTGAAGATGGGCACCACCGCGAACCAGAAGAAGCTGTTCTTCAACCTGCGCAAGGCGAAGGGCCGCATCTCGGCCCTGGATGAGGGCGATCTGCGCCCTGACCAGGTAAAGCAGATCGCGACCCAGCTCGGCGTGACCGAACAGGACGTGGTGGACATGAACCGCCGCCTCGGCGGCGACGCCTCCCTCAACGCGCCTCTGCGCGACGAAGGTGAAGGCGGCGGCGAGTGGCAGGACTGGCTGGTCGACCAGAGCGAAAGCCAGGAGCAGGTGCTCGTGGAGGAGGAGGAAGGCCAGAACCGGCTGACCGCACTGCGCAATGCCCTCACGGTCCTGAACCCGCGCGAGCGCCGGATATTCGAAGCCCGGCGGCTCTCGGACGATCCGATCACGCTGGAGGAGCTCTCGACCGAGTTCGGCGTGTCCCGGGAGCGCGTCAGGCAGATCGAGGTGCGTGCCTTCGAGAAGGTGCAGGAAGCGGTGAAGAAGAATCTCACTCAGATCGAGAACACCTCGTCGGCCGAGGCCTCGGCCTGACCACCGCCTCTCGGCTCCATAAAAAAGCCGCGCATCTCAGCGCGGCTTTTTGCTGTCTGAACGCTGTGCCCTACTGCCACTGGCTGAAGGCGCTGGTCAGCACCTGCTCGCCGGTGGCGCCCTTCTCGAAACTCAGGATGGCGCGCTGGCCCGAGGCCATGCGGACCGGCAGATCGATCCAGTTGCGGCGCACGAAGAGTTCGGTATTGCGCTCCACGTCGCCCTGCAGGTTGGACAAGCCGATCAGGAACAGGTTCTCACGTACGGGAACGGGCAAGCCCGCGATCGGCGTGCCGCGCGCGGCCTCCTCGTTCTTGAACTGCAGGAGACCCACATCCCGGATCACGCGGCCGCTGTCGCCTTCGCGGGTGGTGAAGGTCAGCTCGATCGTGTGCGATGCCGGCAGCGTCGTGTCGAGATTGCGGCGCAGCACCATCTTCATGGTCAGTCCCGCCTCGGCGATCTCGACATTGGCGGTCACCGCCTTTTCGAGCGACTGGCCCTGGCCGGGATTCACGTCCTCGAGCCGCCAGACCACGCGCCCCACATGGGCTTTCGGAGTCTGAGGATTGGTCGCGTCCTCCTCGTAGAAGACCGCGCGATGCGCCACGCCGATCGCCTGGTCAGCGTTCGGGGAGACGGCCGGCGCCTGCCCTCCGACCCGTTCGTCGATCTTGGCCGACTCGTTGCTGGCCGGCGCCTCCTGAGGCGTCTCGGCGACGGGAGTTTCAGGGATGGGCGCATCCGAGCGGCTCTGCCACCAGGCCAGCCCCCCGATGACGAGGATGACGAACACGATGGCCGCGCCGAGCAGGACGGACCGCATCTGCCGGTTGCTCTGCATGGCCGGATGCGGCCGGCTGTCGATCCGCGGACGAACGGGAGCCTCTTCCCCGAAGGCATGGGGGGCGGGCTCGGGCTCGACCTGGGAGGGCGCCCGGAGAGGCTGCCGCGGGGGCATCACGCTGCGCAACCGATCCGCCGGGCTTTGCTGGCGCTGATCCTCTGCCACCATCTCGGCGAAGGCGTCGGGATCGAAGCCTGCCGGAGGGGGTGCATGATCGGTCTCGACGCGCGTAATCGCCTCGTCGAGAGACGCGCATTCCTTCCGAATGTCCGCCTCTGACAGAGGCGGATCAAGGGACCTCAACTGGGCGACCAGAGCCGTCCGGGCACGCTCGTAGACAGCGTGCCGCGCGGCAGGCGTCTGCTCCGTCAGGCCTTCGACGGCCCGTGCAATGAGTGGGTAATAATCTGCCATTTCTTTGGGAATGACCCGGAGAGGCTCCGCCGTCAACCCTCAAAGGGGTTCTTCATGAGGATTGTATCCTCGCGCTCGGGCGACGTGGAGAGCACCGCGACGGGCGCGCCGATCAGCTCCTCGATGCGGCGGACATATTTGACCGCCTGAGCCGGGAGATCGGCCCAGGAGCGCGCGCCTGCGGTGGAACCGCTCCACCCCTCGAACTCCTCGTAGATCGGCTCGACCCTCCCTTGAGCCCCCTGGCTGGCCGGGAAATAGTCGATGGTCTGCCCATCGAGCCTGTATCCGACGCCGATCTTGATGGTTTCGAAACCGTCGAGAATGTCGAGCTTGGTGAGCGCGATGCCGTCGATGCCCGATGTGCGCACCGTCTGGCGCACCAGGGTGGCGTCGAACCACCCGCATCGGCGCTTACGGCCCGTCACCACGCCGAACTCCTTGCCCTTCCGGCCGATCAGCTCGCCGGTCTCGTCATGGAGCTCGGTCGGGAAGGGCCCCTCGCCCACGCGGGTGGTATAGGCCTTCGCGATGCCAAGCACGTAGCCGACTCCGCCCGGGCCGAGTCCCGACCCCGTCGCCGCCTGGCCCGCCACCGTGTTGGAGGAGGTGACGAATGGATAGGTGCCGTGATCGACATCGAGCAGCGCTCCTTGAGCGCCCTCGAACAGGATGCGCTTGCCGGCCCGGCGCTCGTCGTCGAGCAGGCGCCACACGGCATCCATGTAGGGAAGCACCTTCGGGGCGACCGAGGCCAGCTCCTCGTAGATCTCCTCCGGCTTGAACTCGTCGAGGCCGAAGCCGCGCCGCAGGGCGTTGTGGTGCGTGAGCAGGCGGTCGATCTTCTCGCGCAGGGAGGGGAGATCGGCGAGATCCATGAGGCGGATGGCGCGGCGGCCCACCTTGTCCTCGTAGGCGGGGCCGATGCCGCGCTTGGTGGTGCCGATCTTCGTGCCAGCGCTGCCGCTCTCGCGCAGGGCGTCGAGCTCGCGGTGGATGGACAGGATCAGCGTGGCGTTCTCGGCCACGCGCAGATTGTCGCGGGATATCGACACGCCCTGCTCCGACAGGCGCTCGACTTCCGCCGCCAGGGCATGGGGGTCGAGCACGACGCCATTGCCGATGACCGAGAGCTTGCTGGGGCGCACCACACCGGAGGGCAGCAGCGACAGCTTGTAGACCTTGTCGCCGATCACGAGGGTATGGCCGGCATTGTGCCCGCCCTGGAACCGTACGACCACATCCGCCTGCTCGGACAGCCAGTCGACGATCTTGCCCTTGCCTTCGTCGCCCCACTGGGCGCCCACGACAACCACGTTCGCCATCGCTCAAGCCTCACATGAAAAAACCCCGGCGCAAGGCCAGGGTTGAGTAAAAACCTTGCAGACCCTCTTCGTGGATCGTGCGCGTCAGGTCAAGCCGGAATGCGCCTTGTCCCATGCATCGTGCTCCGTCCTGATGTGCGCCAGATGTCCCTCACTCTCGGCTTTTCAAGAGACGGAATAAAGGCCGGCGCCAGCGTCCCCGGGACCGGTGGGGCTTGTCGGGGAGTGGCGGAGCATGGAGCCCCGACATCTTCCCTAACGGCACTCGATTATCTAGATCCTTTTCTCAGGGCGGGAGATGAATGTCCCATCACCGGGGGAATCCGTGACAAGAATTGCTGTCGTTTTTGGTGCGGCGCTCGGCGCTGCGGGCTGCGTCCCGACCGTGCATGAGGCCGCGAGGGTATCATGCACGGACTTTATCGGGCGTCCGATCTCGGAGCGCATCGCGGCCCTCGGGCCGCCGCAGGCGATCTACCGGATCAGCCCGACCGAGGTGGGGTATGTCTTCGAGACGAAGGAGACGAATTTCGTGGGTGGTCACACCTACTATACGGTGAACTACCTGGTCGGCTCCGACCGGCGCCGGACGCCGATCCATCCCGTCACCACGAAATGCCGCGGCTTCGTCGTGCGCGCGCCCACCTCCGCCACGCCTGTGTCCCAGCGCATCATCCTGGATGTGCTCTGAGGGCCGCCGGCCCCGAAGGGCTCAGGCCCGGCCCCGCCCGCTCTTCTCCGTCTTCACCCGATACTCGATGAAGTTGCGGATCTCGCGGGTGCGGCGGGCGGAGTCCAGCACTTCGGCGTCGACCCCGTGCCGCCAGGCCAAATCGAAGCGGGTAGGATCGGTTGCGAGAACCGTCAGCTCGTCCGCATAGGCGATGACCTCCTCGGGCGTGCGGCAGAAGCCTTCGCGGACCATCAGCTCCGTCCGCTGGCGCAGGATCGCGGCCAGTTCGGAAAGGCTGAATTCCGGATGGTACTGGACGCCCCAGAACACGCCGCCGTCGCGGCGGATCTCCGCCGCCTGGACCGCCGAGACCGGGTTGGTGGCGACCACCGTGGCATCCTCGGGCAGCGCCGTGACCATGTCGAGATGGATGGCGGGCGCATCATAGACCTCCGGCCGTCCCTCGAGCATGGGATGGCCCTGTCCCTCCTCCGTGCGCCTCAGACGGCGGGCAAAGCCCACTTCGCGGCCGAGCGGGTTCTTCTGCACGTCCCCGTCCGCCGCCACGGCGGCCACCTGCAGGCCCCAGCAGGAGCCGAAGGACGGGGTGCCCGAAGCATAGACCGCCCGCATCAGGTCGATCTGGCGGAGGACCTCGGGTGTTCGGTCGTAGATGTTCAAGTGCGAGCCGGTGAGCACGATGCCGTCATAGGATTCAAGCCCCGCCCGGTCAGGCAGATTCGCGCCCTCGTCCGTCGGAAAGGCGATGTCGCACACCGCGTCCCGTTCGATATCGTGAATCACATGAGCATAGGACTCCGACAGCATTTGCCCATAGGCTGCCCTGTGGGCCTCCCTTGCGCCACGCGTATTGCCCTCGACCACCAGAAACCTTAAGGCCATAACCGTCACCCCTGCTTTGGGCGCTGGTTTATCGAAACGGCGCAGGGCGGCAAGAGGCACGAGGTCCCATTTTCCATGAAAACCCTGCAATCACTCTGGAAGGGTCTTTGGGGACAGGCCTATCTGCTTCTGATTCTGACGACCCTCATGTGGGGCGGCAACGCCATCGCCGGGCGCCTCGCCGTCGGCCATGTCTCGCCCATGCTGCTCACCTGCCTCCGCTGGATCATCGTCGTCCTCATCCTCAGCCCCCTGGTCGGGCAGCAGGTCGTCGCGGAATGGCCGAAGATCGGCTCACGCTGGTTCTATACGATCCTCATGGGCTCCGCGGGATTCACCGCCTTCAACGCCCTCTTCTATGCGGCCGCCTACCACACCACCGCAGTCAATCTCACGATCTTCCAGGGCGCCATTCCGGTCCTGGTGCTGATCGGCACCATCCTGTTCTTCGGCGCCCGCGTGATCCCGCTGCAGATCCTCGGGATGATCGTGACGATCCTCGGCGTGGTGCTGGTGTCGGTGAAGGCGGATTGGGAGATTCTCAAGGCCCTAGCGCTCAACATCGGCGACGTGTGGATGCTCATCGCCTGCGTGTTCTACGCGGGCTACACGCTGGGCCTGCGCCGCCGTCCGCCGGTGTCCGGCCTCGTCTTCTTCACGGCCCTCGCAGGCGTGGCTTTCCTCACCTCCATTCCCCTCCTCGCGATAGAGATCGTGCAAGGCGCCATGCAATGGCCAACGCCGAGAGGCTGGCTGATCCTGCTCTATATCGGCCTGTTCCCATCCCTGATCTCGCAACTCTTCTTCATCCGCGGAGTCGAGCTGATCGGCCCTGCGCGGGCGGGCCTTTTCGTCAACCTGGTGCCGGTCTTCGGCGCACTTCTCGCCGTGCTGCTCCTGGCCGAACCCTTTGCTTTCTATCACGCGCTCGGATTGTTCCTGGTGCTCGGCGGCATCTGGCTCGCAGAGCGGAAGTAGCTCCCTCGCCGGTCCTCCGCATGGCCGGGCTCGCCCCGGCCGTCCCGGTCGGAAAGGCGCGACGTTTCAGATCGTCGGGATCCCCGGGGCAAACCCGGGGATGACACAGGAAGGACCGAACTCAATCCGCGAACACCACCGTCTTGCGGCCGTTGAGCAGGATGCGGTCCTCCAGGTGGTAGCGCACCGCGCGGGCGAGGACGCGTCTCTCGATGTCGCGCCCCTTGCGCACGAGATCCTCCGCACTGTCGCGGTGAGTGATCGACTCCACGTCCTGCGCGATGATCGGGCCTTCGTCGAGATCGGAGGTCACGTAATGAGCGGTGGCGCCGATCAGCTTCACGCCCCGGGCATGGGCCTGATGATAGGGCCTGGCACCCTTGAAGCTGGGAAGGAACGAGTGGTGGATGTTGATGCATCGTCCCGCGAGCTTCGCAGCGAGCCCGTCGGACAGAACCTGCATGTAGCGGGCGAGCACCACGAGATCCGCCTGCGAGTCGCGGATGACCTCCCATACCCTGGCCTCCTGCTCGAGCTTGGTGTCCCTCGTGACGGGAAGGTAGTGGAACGGAACATCGCCCAGCCCGACATGGGCGTAGGTTTCGGCGGGATGATTGGCGATCACACCGACGGGTTCGAAGTCCAGCTCACCGATGCGCCAGCGATAGAGCAGGTCAGCCAGACAATGATCGAATTTCGAGACGAGCAGCATGACCTTGCGCTTCTCGCCGATGTCGCGCAGGGTCCAGGTCATGCCAAAGCGATCGGCCAGGGGCACGAAGCCGTCCTTCAGGGCGTCGATATCACCCCGTCCGGACACCGGATTGAAAACGACACGCATGAAGAAGCGATCCGTCTGCGTGTCGTCGTATTGCTGGGCGTCAAGGATGTTGAGGCCGGCCTCGGACAGATGCCCCGCCACTGCGGCGACGATGCCGGGGCGGTTCGCGCAGGCGAGCGTGAGGACGAAGCGTTGCGACGGGACATGAGCCATGACTTTACCCTTCTTCCGGCATCCTCTTCCCGGCGAATGGGCGGCCGCTTCGCCGGACGATGCCTCCGTTAGAAGTGAACCGCGCGGGCGCGCTTGACCTGCGGGATCTCCTCAATCCGGCGCAGAAGCTCTTCCGACACGGGCTGATCCACCGAGACGAAGCAGATCGCGTCGCCGCCCGGCCTGTCGCGGCCGAGGGCGAAGGTCGCCACGTTCACGCCCGCCTCACCGAGCAGCGTGCCGAAACGGCCGATGAAGCCAGGCTTGTCGTCGTTGCGCACATAGACCATGTGCGGCGCGAACTCGGCATCCACCGCGATATCGCGGATCTCGACGACGCGCGGCTTGCCGTCCTGGAACACGGTTCCGCCAGCGTGGCGCGGCATGTCCTCGGCATCCACGACGATGCGGATGAAGCTCTCGTAATCGCGCGCCGCGCTCTCACGCTTGACCTCTTCCACGGTGATGCCGCGCTCGCGCGCGATCACGGGGGCCGACACCATGTTGACATCCTGCAGGAAGGGACGCAGCACGCCGGTCACGGCGGCCGATGTCAGCGCGCGGGTATTCATGTCGGCGACCGCGCCCTCGTACTCGATGCGGATGCCCTTGATGGAGGCTTCCGTAAGCTGCCCGAGGAAGGAGCCGAGCTTCTCCGCAAGCGCCACGAAGGGCTTGAGGCGCGGCGCCTCCTCGGCGGTGATCGAAGGGAAGTTCACCGCGTTCTGGATCGCGCCCTGGAGCAGGTAATCGGACATCTGCTCGGCCACTTGGAGCGCCACGTTCTCCTGCGCTTCCGTGGTGGCAGCCCCCAGATGCGGCGTGCAGACCACGTTGGGATGGCCGAAGAGCGGGTTTGTGAGCGCGGGCTCCTCGACGAACACATCGAAGGCCGCACCCGCCACATGGCCGGAATCGAGCGCCGCCCGCAGAGCCACCTCGTCGACGAGGCCGCCCCGCGCGCAGTTGACGATGCGCACGCCCTTCTTCGTCTTGGCGATGTTCTCGGCCGAGAGGATGTTCTTCGTCTTCTCGGTCATCGGCACGTGCAGGGTGATGATGTCGGCGCGGCGGAGCAGGTCGTCGAGCTCCACCTTCTCGACGCCGAGCTCGACGGCGCGCTCCGGCGAGAGGAAGGGATCGAAGGCGATCACCTTCATGCGGAGGCCTATGCCGCGGTCGGCGACGATGGAGCCGATATTGCCGCAGCCGATGACGCCGAGAACCTTGGCCGTCAGCTCGACGCCCATGAAGCGGTTCTTCTCCCACTTGCCCGCCTGGGTGGAGGCGTCGGCCTGCGGAATCTGGCGCGCGAGCGCGAACATCATTGCGATCGCATGCTCGGCAGTGGTGATGGAATTGCCGAAGGGCGTGTTCATGACGATGATGCCCTTCGCCGTGGCGGCGGGAATCTCGACATTGTCCACGCCGATGCCGGCGCGGCCGATCACCTTCAGGCTCTTCGCCTGCTCGAGGATCTTGGCCGTCACCTTCGTGGCCGAGCGGATGGCGAGGCCGTCATAGTTGCCGATGACGGCGGCGAGTTTTTCCTTGTCCTTGCCGAGATCGGGCTGGAAATCGACCTCGATGCCGCGATCCCTGAAGATCTGCACGGCGGCGGGGGAGAGAGCGTCGGAAATCAGAACGCGGGGAGCGGGCATGGGCAAAACCTCATGTCGTCGTGGCCGGGCTCGACCCGGCCATTCACGTCTGCCGGGGTACAAGCTCACGTGCCAGAAAGGGCGTGGGTCCCCGGGACGAGCCCGGGGATGACGTGCATGTAGAATTCGAGCGTCAGGCCGCTTTCGCGAGCTTCGCCTTTTCCTGCGCGAAGGCCCAGTCGAGCCAGGGCGTCAGGGCTTCCAGATCGGATTGCTCTACCGTCGCGCCGCACCAGATGCGCAGGCCCGGAGGCGCATCGCGATAGGCGCCGATGTCGAAGGCGACGCCCTCCTTGTCGAGCGCCGCCGTGATGCCCTTGGCGACCTGCGCCACGGCCTCAGGTCCCTTCGCGACGACGTCCGGATCGGCGACCACGAGGCACACGCTGGTGTTGGAGGCGGTCGCCGGGTCCTTCGCGAGATTGGCAATCCACGGAGTCTTCGCGGCCCAATCGTGAACGACCTTCGCGTTGGCGTCGGCCTTGGCGACGAGCGCGTCGAGGCCGCCTATGGATTTCGCCCATTCGAGTGCGTCGATGTAATCCTCGACGGCCAGCATGGACGGGGTGTTGATGGTCTCGCCCTGGAAGATGCCCTCGATGAGCTTGCCACCCTTGGTCATGCGGAAGATCTTCGGCAACGGCCATGCGGGCTTGTAGGTCTCGAGCCGCTCGACCGCGCGGGGGGACAGGATGAGCATGCCGTGAGCCGCTTCGCCGCCCAGCACCTTCTGCCAGGAGAAGGTGACCACATCGAGCTTGGCGAAATCGAGCTTCTGCGCGAAGGCCGCGGAGGTTGCGTCGCAGATGGTGAGACCCTCGCGGTCCGCCGCGATCCAGTCGGCGTTCGGCACGCGAACGCCAGAGGTCGTGCCGTTCCAGGTGAAGACCACGTCACGGGTTTTCGTATCGACCTGCGAGAGATCGGGAAGCTCGCCATAAGCGGCGCTGATCACGCGGGCATCGGGAAGCCTGAGCTGCTTGACCACGTCGGTGACCCAGCCCTCGCCGAAGCTCTCCCAGGCCAGCATGTCGACCGGGCGGGCGCCCAGCATCGACCAGAGAACCATTTCCACCGCGCCGGTATCGGACGCGGGCACGATCCCGATGCGGTAATCGGTCGGCACTTCCAGCACCTCGCGGGTGAGGTCGATGGCGAGCTTCAGGCGCGCCTTGCCGAGCTTGGCGCGGTGCGAGCGGCCCAAGGATTCGGTTTTCAGGTTTTGCAGGGACCATCCGGGGCGCTTGGCGCAGGGGCCGGACGAAAAGAAAGGCGCGCGCGGACGCGCGCTGGGCAGGTCTGTCATGTGATCCATCCTTACAGATGGGCGCCTCTCGGTGGGGAGAGGTGTCCCGCCGACCGGTATGGCGGAAGCCATGCCCGCGGTCAAGGCAGGTGCTGAAAGGATAGACAGCAGGAAAATCGTCAGATTACGAAAACGTAATACAAAACATCGGGCCTGCTGCGTTATAGTCGTAAAGCCTGACCCGAGATGTGTCAGGCCAATCAAATTCATTCTTGACTGATAAAAGACTTCCGAGAGTTCAAGGAGCGAGCATGCGTGTGTCCGGTCAACTCGCCGTCATCGCCTTGCTGGGGGCAGCAGGGTTTGGCGGGTGGTATGCGTATCAGGGCGGATACCTGGGAACCCCCTCGGCCGAGCAGCAGGGCGCTTCCTCCGGGGGCCGCGGCAACCGTGGCGCGACCGGTCCGGCGCTGGTGGAGGTCGATATGGTCAGGACCGGGCGCATCGTGGAGACGCGTGAGGCCATCGGAACCGTGCGCGCTTACGAATCGATCACCGTGACCGCCAAGGTGGCGGGGGTGATTTCCGAGATCGGATTCGAGGAGGGCCAGAAGGTCAAGGCGGGCGACGTGCTGGTCCAGCTCGATGCCGCCGAACGTCAGGCCGACATCGACCAGGCCATTGCCGAGGCGAACCGGGCCGTCGCCCAGCGCAACGAGGTCGCCATCAAGCTGGAGCGCGCCCAGGCCCTCAACCGCACCGGAGCCGGCACCAGCGCCCAGGTCGAGGACCTGACCGCGCAGATGAAATCGCTCGAGGGTGCCATCGCCTCGGCACAGGCGCAGCGCAAGGCCGCCGAGGCACGGCTGGAGGACCTGACGATCCGCGCTCCTTTCGAGGGGCGCGTCGGAACGCGCTCCGTCTCGCTCGGTGCCTATGTCGCGCCGGGCACCCGGATCACGTCCCTCGACGATCTCTCCAAGGTGCGCCTCGACTTCGCCGTGCCCGAAAACCTCCTCGGCCGCCTGGAGCCGGGCCAGCCCGTGACCGCCGTCTCCGCGGCCTACAAGAACCGCAGCTTCACCGGCAAGGTGTCCACCATCGACCCCCGTATCGATCAGGCGACCCGCACCGCGCGCCTGACTGCCGAGTTCGACAATCCCGACGAGGCCCTGAAGCCCGGCATGTTCCTGGCGGTCAAGCTCGAGGTTTCGTCCAACGATGAAGCCGTCGTGGTGCCGGAGGAGGCGATCGTCAGCGAGGGCCTGCGCCACGTGGTCTATCCCGTGAAAGACAACAGGGTTGAGCGCCGCGTCGTCGTTCTAGGCCAGCGTCAGGGCGGCAAGGCCGAGGTGGTGGAAGGACTGAAGGCGGGCGAAACCATTGTCGTGCTGGGCGTTCAGCGCGTGCGCCCCGGAGCCGAGGTGATCGCCCGTCCGCTCGGCTCCAGCGGCGAGCCGCAGGGGACCCCGGCCGCCAATCGCCAACAGCCCTCGCGCTCCTCGCTGAACCTGCCGCACGCCATCGGTACGGCGCAGGCCGCGGAGGCCCGATAGTTGCGGTGTTGAGGGCCCGCCCTTGTCCCCTCCCCCCGGTGGGGGAGGAGAATGCCGTCGAGTTATTCTGATCCTACCGGAACGACCAGAGCCATGCAGGTTTCCGACCTCTTTATCCGCCGTCCCGTCTTCGCCGTCGTGGTGAGCCTGCTGCTGATCGTGGGCGGCCTGTCCGCGCTCATGAACCTGCCGATCCGCGAGTACCCGAGCGTGGACCGTCCAGTCGTGTCCATATCCACCGTTTATCGCGGCGCCTCGAACGAGGTCATCGAGAGCCGCGTGACGGAAGTGATCGAAGGCGCGATCGCCGGCATCGAAGGCATCGAGCAGATCCGTTCGCAGAGCCGGGACGAGCGCTCCTCCGTATCCATCGAGTTCGACGTGTCGCGCGATCCCGAGGGCGCGACGTCGGACGTGCGCGACGCGGTGTTCCGCGTGGTCGGGCGCCTGCCGGACGGCGTCGATCAGCCCGTCATCCGCAAGGTCGACGACGATGCATCCGCCATCATGTGGGTCAGCGTCACCTCCTCCACCTATGATGCGCTCGAACTCAGCGATTTCCTGAAGCGCGTCTATGTCGATCGTCTCTCGACCGTGCCCGGCGTCGCCAACGTCTATCTCGCGGGCGAGCGCCGGTATTCCATGCGCATCTGGGTCGACCGCGCCGCCCTTGCCGCCCGCGGCCTGACCGTGCAGGACCTGGAAAGCGCCATCAAGCGGCAGAACGTGGAGCTTCCGGGCGGGCGCATCGAATCCTCGCAGCGCGAATTCACCGTGAAGACGGATTCCCGCCTTTCCAGCCGGGAGGATTTCCAGCAGCTCATCGTCTCGAACAAGAACGGCTATCTCGTGCGCCTGGGCGAGGTCGCCCAGGTCGAGGTCGGCCCGGAGGACAACCGCTTCGAGTTCTATGAGGGCGGCAAGGTCGCCATGGGCCTGGGCATCGTGCGTCAGTCGACAGCCAACACCCTTGCGGTGGCGGAAGGCGTGCGCGCGGAACTGGAGAACCTCAAGTCCTCGCTTCCACCGGGTACCTCGGCGCAGATCTCCTATGACGAGAGCCAGTTCATCAGCGCCTCCATCAAGGGCGTGCTGCAGACCCTGCTGGAAGGCGTTGGTCTCGTCGTGCTGGTGATCCTGGTCTTCCTGCGCGACTGGCGCTCCACCATCGTCGCCATCGTGGCGATCCCGGTATCGATCATCGCGGCCTGCATGGTGATGGCCTATTTCAATGCCTCCATCAACGTGCTGACCCTGCTTGCCGTGGTGCTCGCCATCGGCATCGTGGTGGACGACGCCATCGTGGAGATCGAAAACGTTCACCGCCGCATCGAGGAAGGCCAGCCCCCGCTGCTCGCCTCCTTCGACGGTGCGCGCGAGATCGGCTTCGCGGTGATCGCCACCACGGCCACGCTGATGGCGGTGTTCGTGCCGCTGGCCTTCATGACCGGCAACACGGGCAAGCTCTTCCGGGAATTCGGCATCACCCTGGCCGCCGCCATCTTCTTCTCCGGCGTCGTGGCGCGAACCCTCACCCCGATGATGTGCTCCAAGCTGATGGTGCCGGCTCATGGCCGCATTCAGACGATGACCGAGCCCTTCTTCACGGGCATGAACAACGTCTACCGCAAGATCCTGACCCGGGTTCTCAAGGCTCCCCTGGTCATTCTCGCCATCGGTTTCATGGTGTGCCTCTCGGCCTATAGCCTGTTCCAGATGCTGCCGAAAACCTTCGCTCCG
The DNA here is from genome assembly GCF_009830105.1 of Microvirga makkahensis. Taxonomy (GTDB): domain Bacteria; phylum Pseudomonadota; class Alphaproteobacteria; order Rhizobiales; family Beijerinckiaceae; genus Microvirga; species Microvirga makkahensis. The sequence goes on along the minus strand of NZ_WURB01000024.1, from coordinate 4,255 downwards.
ACGGAAGACCGCGGCGCGATCATCGTGCGCATCGAAGCGCCCGAGGGCTCGAGCCTGGACTACACCCGCGAGCGCGTGAAGGAGGTCGAGAAGATTCTTCTGCCCTATCGGGAGCAGGGCGTCGTTTCCTCCATCACCAGCCAGGTGGCGCCGGGCTTCGCGCGTCCCTCGCCGGTTAATTCCGGCATGATCATCGTGCGCCTCGTGCCCTGGGATCAGCGGACCATGACGCAGCAGGAGCTGGTGCAGGAGATCAACCGCAAGGTCGCGAACTTCCCCGGCGCGCGCGTGGCCCCGATCAGCCCCGGCTCGCTCGGCCAGCGCGGACCGTCGAAGCCGATCCAGTTCGTGCTGGGCGGCCCGGACTACGACACCCTGCGCGAGTGGCGCGACATCGTCATGGAGAAGGCGCAGGAAACCGGCATGTTCGTGAACATGGATTCCAACTACCGGGAATCCCAGCCGGACATCCGCGTGCAGATCGACCGGCAGCGCGCCGCCGACCTCGGCGTGTCGGTGCAGGATATCGGCAGCACGCTGGAGCTGATGTTCGGCGAGCGGGAGGTCTCCACCTTCGTCAACCGCGGCGAGGAATATGCCGTCATCATGCGCGGACGCGCCGAGGACCGCGCGACCCCGAACGATCTTGCCAATACATTCGTGCGCGCCACGAACGGCGAACTCGTCCCCCTCTCCTCCTTCGTCAGCTTGACCGAGGCCGCCGCCCCGCAGACGCTCAACCGCTTCGACCGCATGCGCTCGATCACCATCGACGCCGGCCTCCAGGGCAACGCCTCCATCGGCGAGGGCCTCGCGGTTCTGGAGCAGATCGTGCGCGAGAACCTGCCGGCGGACGCGCGCATCGGCTATAGCGGCCAATCGAAGGAATTCCTCGAATCCTCGAGCGCGATCTATGTCACCTTCGGCATGGCGCTGCTGGTGGTTTTCCTGGTGCTGGCGGCGCAGTTCGAGAGCTGGATCAACCCCTTCATCATCATGCTCACCGTGCCGCTCGCCGTCACCGGCGGCCTGGCGGCGCTCGTGATCACCGGACAGTCCCTCAACATCTATAGCCAGATCGGCATGATCCTCCTGATCGGCCTGATGACGAAGAACGGCATTCTCATCGTGGAATTCGCCAATCAGCTGCGCGAACGGGGCATGTCGGTATGGGATGCGGTGATCGAGGCCTCGGTGCTGCGCCTTCGCCCGATCCTCATGACGTCCATCGCCATGATCGGCGGCGCGATCCCGCTCGCCTGGTCCACGGGCGCGGGCGCGGAGGCCCGCAGCGCAATCGGCACGGTGATCGTGGGCGGCGTGACCATGTCGACGCTGATGACCGTGCTCGTGGTGCCCGCGATCTATCTTCTCATCGGCGGCTACACCAAGCCCGCGACCTATGTGAGCGACATGCTCGACCGCTTGCGGGCGCAAACCGGTCAGCGTCCCCACGGGGAGGAGCCGCGTTTGTCGCAGCCGCCTGCCCATCCGGCGGAGTAAGAGCCGATGCTCTATGGAAGGGCATAGCGCACGCCCAGGCGCACCTCGTGCGAGCCGATGGATTCCACGTCGGCGCCTGCGCCGCTCTCGTAGCCGCGGGTCTTCACGTCTCCCAGGCTCACATAGCGGTAACCGAGATCCACGGTGGAGCTGCTCGAGAGCTTGTAGCCGACGCCCGCCATGAGCGCCCAGGCAAGGTCGTAATCGTCTTCACCGGCTAGACGCTCTACCGTCCCCAAGGCCGCGCCCGTGCGCGTGTAGTCACTCAGGATGTTGTGCGCGACGCCGATACCCGTGCCCAGGTACGGCGTGAAGCCTTTGTAAGTGCCGAGATCCGCGTAGGCATTGAGCATCAGGCTCGAGGATTGGAAGCGGCCCCTGTCGGAGACGGATCCGGCCACGATGCCCGCATCGGACGGAAGGCCCTTGAAGCGCGTGTCGAACCGATGGTCTACGGTCAGGTCGGCCCGAAACAGCGGGCCGAAGCGATAGCCGATGCCGACGCCGGCAACCCCATTGCCGCGGAAGCCTTCACGGGCCATGTCGCCCTCGACCTGACCGAGCGCAAAATCTGCTCCCGGGCGCTTGTAACGAGTGTAGCCGACATCGCCGCGCAGATACCAGCTTTCGGTTGTGTCGAGGACCGGCGCACGCGGGAGGAGAACGCGGCGCGGGAGATCGGCTGCCGTCGCAGCCGGAGCGGTCATGCCGGCGAGACCCGCCAGGAACGCAGTCTTCATGAAACTCATGGAACTCTTCTTCATTCAACGAACCGTGTGCCGCGAATTTATCGGCGGACCCTCAAGTATATAACGTTACATGTTGAATAGAACGTTAAACTTGATTCTCAGGGAGCTGCGCTTTTCTCCATCGGGATCACCGGCTCAAGGCCGATGATGACGAGGCAAAACGAATGAGGCGAGCGAAGGAAGCCGCGGATTCCCGGGACATGCCTGGGCAGGCCGATGCCGAACGTAAGAAAGGCATGGATGCGTCCATCCATGCCTTCCGCTGTTCCGGATGGGTGGCCTGCGGCTTTTAAGCGGCGACTTGCGAGGCCGCCTGGGTGACGGCATCCACCACATCGTCGACCACGCGGGTCACGAGGGCCTCGTTGTCGCCCTCCCCCATCACGCGGATCACCGGTTCCGTGCCGGAGGGCCGGATGACGAGGCGGCCGGAGGCTCCGAGGCGCTCGCGCCCCGCCTCGATGGCCTTGATCACGGAGGCGTCCTGGAGCGGCTTGCCTGCCTTGTAGCGTACGTTCTTCAGAACCTGCGGCAGCGGCTCGAAGCAATGGCAGACCTCGGACACGGTCCTGCCCATGCTCTTGACCACGGCGAGCAGCTGAAGGGCAGCGACGAGGCCGTCGCCGGTCGTTGTGTAGTCCGACATGATGATGTGGCCGGACTGCTCGCCCCCGAGATTGTAGCCATGCGCGCGCATGTGCTCGAGCACGTAGCGGTCCCCCACGGCGGTTCGCACGAGGTTGAGACCGAGACCGTTCAGATAGCGCTCCAGGCCCAGGTTGGACATGATCGTCGCGACGATACCCGGCTGAGCGAGGCGTCCGTCCTCTTTCCAGGAGCGGGCGACCACCGCCATGAGCTGGTCGCCGTCCACCTTCTGGCCCTTCTCGTCCACGATCAGAACGCGGTCCGCATCGCCGTCGAGGGCGATGCCCACATCCGCGCGCAGCTCGCGCACCTTGTGGACCAAGGCCTCGGGAGCGGTGGAGCCGACCTCGTGGTTGATGTTGAAGCCGTTGGGATCGACGCCGATGCTCACCACCTCGGCCCCGAGTTCCCACAGGGTCTCGGGCGCGACCTTGTAGGCGGCGCCGTTGGCGCAATCGACCACAACCCGCATGCCTTCCAGATCGATCTGGCGCGGCAGGGTGCGCTTGGCGAATTCGATGTAGCGGGCGTGGATGCTCTCGGGGCGTTTGGCCCGCCCGAGGGCGGCGGGACCCGCGAGCCGCGCCGTCAGGTCCGAGTCGATGAGGGCCTCGATCTGCTTTTCGACCTCGTCGTTGAGCTTGAAGCCGTCCGGGCCAAAGAGCTTGATCCCGTTGTCCTCGTACGGATTGTGCGAGGCGGAGATCATGACGCCGAGATCGCAGCGCATGGAGCGCGTGAGCATGGCCACGGCAGGGGTCGGCATGGGGCCGAGGACGAGCACGTCCATGCCCACTGACGTAAAGCCCGCGACGAGCGCGTTCTCGATCATGTAGCCGGACAGGCGCGTATCCTTGCCGATGACGACCCGGTGGCGGTAATCGCCGCACTGGCTGAACATGATTCCGGCCGCCTGGCCGACCCGAAGGGCCAGATCGGGCGTGATGATCCCGTTGGCCCGCCCCCGGATCCCATCGGTCCCAAAGTATTTCCGCATGGGCTTGGTCTCCCCTTTTCTTTGCACAATCCCGCGCTTTGCTTTCCTCAAAGCATCTCCCTCCGATCCGGGTCAAGACTTCGCCCTGCCAAGTCTCATCACATGTGATGAGCAATTATTACAGGCTGCGAGAATCCTCTTGCCCCATTGAAAGTAGAGGGTTCGGGTAAACAAAAAAGAACGCTCGCCTTTCGGCGAGCGTCCCGGGTAATACGCGGGTGCCTACCCCCTGTTACGCCTGGGGCTGGGGCTCCATGCCGCCGTCGTTTTCGCGGGGGCGGCCGGGACGGGTGGTGGGCACCGCCGAGCCGCGCGCCGGGGTCACCGGATCTCCGCCCGCATCGCGCACCGGCGGCTG
>NZ_WURB01000023.1 GCF_009830105.1 Microvirga makkahensis | reverse complement strand
CGCTTGGCAGACCTTGGAGCGGCGGTTTGCTACGCAGCTATCGAGCGCTGAAATAGACCACATGTTCGCCCGGTTCGTTTTCGGACTCACCTCGCCCATTCATGGCGAGGACGAACCGCTGATCCACTCCGATATCTGCCGCAAAGTGCTGGCGCTCAAACTGACGCCAATGCTTCAGGTCAGAATTCGGCCTCCATCGGCGTCGGTTCCGCTGCGACCGGACTCGGTTCAACAGCAGTGGGCCAGAACACGCGGGCGACGGCGGCCTTGCATCCGCATTCGGCCGCGATGCCGTCGCGAGCGGCGTGAATTCGGTGGCCGTCGGGCCGCAGGCGAATGCCTCGGCCCTCAACGCGATCGCGATGGACACCAGTACTGTCGCCGACGCCGAGGATGCCGTCGCGATCGGCAACGGATCGACCACGGCCGCCGCCGTAGGCACGAGCGGCGTGACCATCAATGGCAGTCCCTACACCTTTGCCGGAACCGAGCCGACCAGCGCGGTCAGTGTGGGCTACGCAGGCGGAGAGCGGACGATCACCAATATGGCGGCGGGACGGATTGCCGCGAGCTCGACAGACGCCATCAACGGTTCACAGCTCTACGCGACCAATGCGGCGGTTAACGGCCTCGCGACAACCGTGAACAACATCAGCACGGGCGGCGGCGTTAAGTACTTCCATGCCAATTCGACCATCGCGGACTCGAGCGCAAGTAGGCTGAACAGCGTGGCAGTCAGCCCGACAGCCAATTCCATCGGGGCGGGCTCAGTTGCCATCGGCTTCGGCTCCGTCGCGAACAATGCGGGCGATGTCGCCATCGGTCAGGACTCGACAGCCAACACGACGACAGCTATCGCCAGCGCCGTGCGGCCATGTACTTCTCAGAACGCAAATTCTGATAACCGGGCGTTATGAAATGCAGCGTCACGCAATGGTCCACTCAGGGTCACGAGCAGCCAAAAAGCGAACCTTTTGGAAGGTCCGCTTTACGCTGACGCACTGACATACATGTCAGGAATGCTGCAGGCTTCCAACGAGTGCTTGCCCGCCAGCCTGCACCTCGATCTTCTCGACTCGGATTACTTGGGTATTTCCGCGCTTAATCCGATAACAGGTTTCAAGCGCACTGTGAAACCCCCGCTCTAGGCGTGCCGCTGCCGTCGCCAGCATCACGAGGCGACGATCACCTCCACCTGATCCGAGCCTATCCAGGACATTCGTGGCCGCCGCATGAAGGCACGCGGCGTCGACAGCCAGCGCAGCCTGTGCCTCATTTTCTGGCGCAAGGCTCTGGATCAGAGCCAAGTAAGCCCTTGCTGCATCGCCGGAAATCCGAGCCGAGGGAGGAGAACCAATGGGCGCAGTATACTAGAAAAGTCAATGAGACAGGGCGAGTGTCAAATCCGCCATCGGACCAGCTTTGTGTACAAAAGTCGCTTCCGCAACTTGCCTACAGTGCTTGGCTCGAACGACCGCATTCGACCTCGGAGCGGAAGTTCGGGTTACTTCTGCTCCGTGCCCTTTTGAGACCTTTCGTGCGTGGAGGCCGTCGAGTGCTTTATCCGTCGACGGCTTACGCTAAGGATTTCGCGGAAGGCCGTTTATGGAACTGGCCTGGCATCAAATCTACTGTCAGACTTTGCGTCCGCAGGACCTGACTATGGTCTCACGACAGTAAGCGAAACGCGCCACTGTGCACGGCCCTGATCACCTCGTTCAACGTATCCTGCGGACTGTGTCCCTCTGTTCGAAGCGCATGCCGATCAAGCTCTCCAAGCGAAGAAAGCTGCTGATAGAGCGCTGTAATGGGCACCGGATCGGTCAGCGTATCGCCGCCGCGCTCGCGGCACCGCCGGATGGCAACATCAAGCAATGGGCGGAGGACAATGTAGTGAAGGGGCACAGATAGGGCCCTGAACGGCTCCAAGAACCAGGGGCCAATGATCCCATCCACCACAACGAAATAACCGCCCTTGGCATATCCCTCTGCGGCCTTTGCCAGAACGTCGACCACCACTGTGTTCTGCGTGTGAGCTTCAGGCAGATAAGGTGCGACCGCACCGTTCTTGATGAAATGCCAAAAGTCGTCGGCACGAAGGTGCACCTTAGCGGACCCTAGCTCTCTGGCGAGGGCCTGTGCCGTCGTTGTTTTCCCTGATCCCGGTGGTCCGGTCAGAATGAGAACTTCACCTTCAAGGTTGGTCATGTGCTCCCCTATAACACACCGCGCAATCCCGATAATCCCCTTTATGGATGCAGGGCCGAACGGTGAGTTCATCAGGGAAAGTCCGGACTTAGGAAAAATTGAGACCTTTCCAGCTGAACAGACCAATACCAAACGCAGCACGCGCACTGCGCTCACAGGCACAGATTGCGAGACCTCAAAACCTCAAACCATTCTGCGCCTCCTCAAGGCCAGCAACTCGCCTTCAAGATCAAACCGACCAGCCTTGATCATCCGCATAACGGATCGGAAGTAGCCGCCAGCATTCCTGATGCGGTTTCGACCACTAGAAACATCATCATCGTAGAGCTGCAGGACATAGATAACCGCAGTTGCAGCTTGGATTGCTCCAATTTCCTCGACAGCCTCGTTCCACGCGCTCGGGTGAGCTCCGAGAGACGCTCGCAAGAAACGACCTGCCGCAACAACGTCGACGACGTCCCTGATGGGATGAGCACAATTGGAAACCACTGGACAGGCCTCAGCGATCAAAGCCGGCAGCAGCGGCTTCGACGGTGATCGGATTGGATCGGCAGGCGGAGCATCAACTCGAATGCCCTTGTCACAAGTCTCACTAGGAGATCCTTTCTCTGCTTCTATTTGTCGGCATTCCGTGCCGCCACAGCCCGCCTGATAGAAGGCTTCCTCGGCGAGTTGCTGTAGCTCTTTCCATGCTTCGAGCAGCCCCTCCGGAAGGGGCGACCCGGAACGCTTGGGAGTGCGGGTTTTCAGCAGGGCGAGGCCCCTCTCGATCTGGTCGCGATCAACAGCTGGGTAATGCTGAGCGAGTGCGTTCAGAGCCTCCTCGGTGGCACGGCGGGAGATCGTGATCTCGTCAAAGGATCGTTTGAGGTGGTCCCTGAGGCGCTTCTGCTCGGCAACGACCGCGGTCCATTCCCCGCGACGGGCGTAAAGTGGTGTTAGGTCAAAGCCGAAGGCATCCACGATGGTGCCGGCCGCATTCCGTACAGCATAGCGTTTGCCGTTCGGTGAGTCCTTGGGGATCACCAGCTGGCATTCGATCAGCGCACGAACGGCGTTACGCACAGCCCGCTCCGACAGGCCAGTTGTCGACATCAGGCGCTGATTGGAGGGCCAGACGAGCAGACGATCCATCGCCAGTTCACCCCAGCACGCAACCAACTGGCCGAGCACCAGACGCTGCGGAGCACTCAATCCGAGCGCCTTCTCGGCCTCGCGGGCAGAGGCCGAGAGTTCCTTGCGTGTGACCGCGCGCCCAGCCTCGAGCGTAAACTTCCTCGCGGCCAAAGCAGCATGTCTCAGCCGCCGACCTCCAGACGATGCAAGCTGCATCGCATCCCTCCAATGTGAGGGCAAAGCGGGAGCGTTCACCGAAACCGATGTTGTTGACATACAGCTTGTCGGAGTGGCATAAGGATTGTCGCCAAACAGATCCGTCGCCGTCCCTCGGTGACCTAAAAGGCCCTCGAAGTTTCCAGCTTCGTGGGCCTTTTGCTTTGCCTAGCCTCAGTTCACTTTTGTCGTCTCCTGCTCGAAGAGCGTTGCGGGACCATGGGATCGCAGATCGACATGCTCTGGTGCGTGTTGCGACGATGTCGAACCCGCACCATCCGCATCAAAAGGTAAGCACATCCGGCTCCCGAAAACCCGCTCAGTGACAGGCTTCTCGTGAGCGCTGACGACCGCGGCACGCGATGTGCCGGCGGCGCAATCTCCATTGTCTCGTGACTTCCCTAGAGATGTCCGATTCGGTGTTACGGGTGGAGTCGATCTGTAAGAATTGGTTAAGGCTGGCCACAGATTTGTTGAAAGCGTTGATTCTTTGCGGACCCGCGACTTAGAATTGATAAGTCAAGCAAAAACTCATCTGCGACGCACGATTCATGTGAACTCGGTATTATTCAGGATTACTACCGGCAGCAGGAATGAAGTGAGCTTCTAATCTCGCTGCGCTGGAAAATACACGCTTATCTCGAAATTATAACTCGGTGTCAGGCGATTGTCTTACATTGGCGCCCAGGTCTTTGAACGATTAGACGCGGGCAATTCAATGCCTGAAGAGCAACGGTGGGTCAGGTCAGCACTGTCGGCCAGAGACCGAGGTTCCCTGCCCTTCGCGAGCGTCCGCTTTGACGCCCCAAGCAGATGTCAGAAAGACCGAGGCGCTCCTCGGTGCTGTCCGCAGCGGGCTTCACCGGTGGTGAGGAGGGAGAGACGTACCGCTTACCTTTTGAAGCTGTTCCATCAGGCATCAAGGCAAAGAAGAGGGCGAGCAATGCACGCCCTCCAATTTCATTCTAAGTTAGCTTGCAAATGCCTCTCGCAGAGACATCAGGCCGGACCGTCAACTTCGAGTCTGGCATCATTCCAGTCATCGATATCCCAAGTGGCAGCGCCGTCCTCATACGTGATGAGGTACCGGTGCTCGCCTTGGGAAACCATCCGGACGGCCCCATCGATCTTCTCACCATGGCAGCAGTGATAGTGACCGAAATCGGTGCCTTCGATGCCACAGATCGGCTGTACCTGCGGCCGGGTGATGCTTCCATCAGCGCCCTTGTCGAGGATGAGCGCAGGAGGCTGGCCAGCATCGGATCGGTTGTTCGTGGTCTTCATTTCACCACAGCATTACAGTTCCACACGCATATCTCTCTTCCTTGCATTGGTTGCGGTTTCCTTCGTTCGAACAGGAGCCCTGCTCCTAACCCTCCCACCCAATCGTCCACTGAGGCAGAGGATCGGCTCCGGCCGAGCGCTCGCTCGGTCGCTGCTCTTCTGTTTCTTTGTCGGTGAAATCCAAAAGCATCTCGTCAGGGAGCTGCATGAACTCGGCATGCGCCTTGGCCGCCGCCTCGGCATCGAGTTCAGCTTTGGCTGCCGTTGAAATCGGTTCCGGCTTGAGCTGGCGCGGCTTGCCGTAGCCGCGGTCGAGAATGGAATTGTTTGATTTCCCTTCGATTTCTTTGCGTTCGCCTGACCTCATTTTGTCACGATCGATTTCGCGCATGACGCGAGTGCCGGGGCTTGGCATTCGGCGGAAAGATGTTCGAAGCCCACCAGCCGTACCCGCGCTCGGACCGGATGCTCTCTGGGTTTGGCCTGCTCCGCCCCAGGCTCTCGCCATGTCGCTTCCAAGCGATCCAGGCCGACGTCCCTTCGACGATTCAAGCCGGCGCTCTCTTCGCCTTGAGCTGCCGGGCGGCACGGCGCTCAGTTTCGACGAAGCCCGTCCAGCCCCTCCCCTCAATCCATTGAGAGGGACTTGCGACTGGGCTATCGGTGCGACGTCAGAAGCCGAGATAGCGATTGGCCAGGCGGGAGCAGTGGTCCTGATCCTCTGGCGGAAGATCCAAGAACAGGCCCTTAGCCTGCTCCCAGGCGATGAGCGGATCGCATGGCCATTCCGTCCGGCACCAGCGACCTGTAGAGCCGACGTGAGTCGTGGCGGACATGCCTTGGGCCGATAGCCCGATGCCATGCCGTGAAGGCCGGAGTGCCCTCGCTGACGAACACCGCCGCCGTTGGAGTGGTGGCATGAGCTGGATCCCGGCGGCCCGTGCGGCGGTCCAGGCGGGAGTTCGGCATAGCCCGCCCTCCTCTAAGGGGCGGGCTATGCCGAACGGAGAGCGATCAATCATTCTTCTTCTTTTCTTTCTCTGTATCTGCTTCTTTGTGGTCGCTCGGGCGTTCAACGGGCGTTGAGCCCTTTTGTTGGATGTATTGAGCTTCTTCGCTTCGTTCCAATTCACATTCTTCAGAGCGGATTTGGGCGCGTTTCTTGGCACTTGCTCTTCCAGCCTTATTGTTCGTGCTGCCGCTCATACGTCCAAGCAAGCTCGTTATGAGTGGAAGCGCTGTCCAAGCGCCGGTCGGCAAGCCGCTTGAGCTTTCCGGCTGTGATCAATGCATCGACCGCTGCGACGACCTTATTCTCACGCAGGCCAGTGCAGCGTGAGAGGGAGTGGCTCGTTTCATCTATGGGCCCACCCGTCTCAAAGATGCGCAGGCGTACCACGAGGTCAATGAATTCCTCGTCAGGTCCCAAGCCGGCGATTTCGGCAAGAAGCGGAGCGGGGCGGCATCTGAACCAAGGGAGACGGCTGCTCATCGCCCGATCTCCCAACCTTGGAGGCAGCGATGATCGTTGGACCAGGTCGGGATCAGTCCTGCCAGCCGAGCCTCTGTACGGCGTTGTATTTGTCGAGGCTTCTCGTGAGCTTCTGCCTTGCGATTTCCGCCGCCGTTCCGGGGTCCAGCCGGGGCGGCGGTTTTCATTGGGTAATTTCGGGCGCTCTTGGAGGTGGGACAATCGAGGCAAATTGTCTTGGGAACATATGGCATGTTCCAACTGTCCCACTCGACGTAAGTGCTTGAGATTCCCGTATAGACTTGCCCCGGCCAGGGGCGCCGTATTGATACGTTTGAAGAAAATTGCTCACCTGCTGGAGCTTTTTTGTCTTTCGAAGTCCGTACCGGCACCGCGTCGGCACGAGAGTGGAAATTGCTACGATTCGTATTGCTGCCATTGCGAGCGTGAGCTCCCTCGGAGTTTGCTCCCGGGACTACTTCGAGGGAACTCTGCAAATGCTCCGCCGTTCTCTAGACCCAAAGAACAGGGGAACGCTCATGAACCCGCAGAATGCTACCTACAGAGGGACCGCTCGCCATCGTGCCGAGGACGACCTCTTTCACTACGACCGGTCCAGGGCTCCCAAGCTCGTAGATTGTGAGACGGGCCTGTCTGGCGCCAAAGCCTCGGTTCGCCACTGGGTCGTCAGCATGCGCCCGCGCTGGCTGGCCAATCAGGCGCAGCCGCTAATCCGGCCCCGCTGCGAGGGCTAAAGGCTCTCCCGCGCCTCTGCCGGGCCGTCGCCTGGTGCTAGTCCCGCAAAGAAAGAGCGCCCATTCTGCTGGCGCTCCAAGTGGGCCGCCCGGGCGGCCATCGAGGGAACAGCCGTGCCGCCAAGGCACAGGAAGAGGCTGCGCCCGAAAGGTAAACGCATTCTTAAAGGCCGGAGGTGGGGGTCGCTCGTCTTAGCGGGAACGTTTGTGCGAACAATTTGCTCCCAAGATGCTCATTTTGCTCGCAGATAGTTTCGTGCTGGCATCTCGAAAAGGCGAAATGATAGATAGGCCAAAGCAGATGCAAATAATAGGAAGACGGCAAACGACAGCGGTGCAGAAAGCCCCATCGTCTTTGCTACGGGGGAGCTGATACGAAACGCGAAGGTATGCGTCAAATACAGTGAATAGCTAATATTGCCGATGAATACCGATACTTTACTCAAGGCATGCGGGACTTCAGATTGATACAGGAGAGCAACACTTACGCCGCAAGCCGCGGTCAAGGATAAAAAGTACAATGGGGAATGTACAACAGCAGCTGTCAAAAACAGCGATGAGGCCATCGCAGCACTGAAAAGGCCAACTCCAATCCAGAAACTTCCTCTCAGGTTCGGGAGCGGCCTAAAATATATCAGAAGTCCGATTGCAAAGAATGGTGCGAACATCAAGGGTGTAGAGAAGTATCTCCAGTGTGAGCGCGCATCGTTCTGGAACTCATTCGACAGAAGAAGCAGTAGTGCTTGCTGGCCGGCCAGCAGGATGAGAAGGCCAGCTACCAACTCTTTAGTCCGGCTAGTCTTCGCCAGAATAATAATGACCGGAAATACGGCATAAAACACCATCTCAATTCCGAGCGACCAAGCTCCCGTTGAGTTTGACAGGTAGCCGGGCAATTGCAGTGAAAACAAGGTAGTGCCCGTCAGAAATGCCTTAACGAGACCACCGAGAATCTGGTCAGAGAAGCCCAGGCTCCGTACGAAGTTGATGACTGCGACTGCGCAGAGAAGCGGGACAATTCGAGCAAACCGGTTTCGGTAGAATGCCCTCAACTTTGACGCGGTAAGTCCTTTGGAGAACTGCCCGGTATAGACCATGCTCATCGTGAGGGCGGATAATATAAAGAACGTATAGACGCCAAAGCGCCCAAGGCTATCTATCCTCGTAACCTTAGTCCATATAAGATAGTGGTACACGGCAATGCCAAAGGCGGCTAGACCACGCAAGAAATCGAGCGGCAAATGCCGCTGCCCCCTCAGCATCTGGTTCATGTAAACCCCGTCGTCGCCCTTCTAAAGAATGCGCACCCAAAGGCCTTGGCGGCTCATTTCTCAACTCGAGGCTTCTTGACTAGCCGCGCCCCATCAAACGGGCAAGAGCGAGCATACAACGGAAATCGATCCTCTCCTCAGCGGCATCGTAGAGAGCCGCCCATTTGTCGTGAGTGGTCCACCGCATTCCCTTGCGCTTGGGGGCAGATCCCACGCATCCGGGTCCTCATCTCCGAGCAGAGCCGCTTTGACCTTTGCCTTCGTCCGCCATGCCCGCCCGATGGGATCGAGGAACTGCGAGGCATAAGCAGCCCTGCGGCCCAAGGGTGACGGCCAGCGAAGAACCTGGCCCCGAGGGGGCGATGCAGCACCCGAACCCACCGCGTGGTTTTGGGCGGACTGCATACCACTGCAGTCCGCCGAAGTGCCTGACGGAAGAGACCAGAGCATGTCTGCCAGCATCCTTGGAACAACAACCCCGGTTGTCCGCCACAATCGTGCAATCTGATGTGGGCTCGGATCATCTCGCCTGAGCCATAGGTGAGTACGCATTGGATGTGGGCACCGGGCTTGCTCAAGCCACTCGGGATGAGCGTCGCCAATTTCAACTTGGGTCCGCTCCCGGGTGTCAGGCGCTGCCGGTCGCGAGGCATGGCGACACCCTCTCGGCTGGAGGCTGGCCGCCAATCTTGAGGCCCGTTCCGCCTCCTCCAGCCCAGACCCCATCTGGTAGGTTAGGACGCCAGTTCATGAACCGCTTCGTCGAGCGCTCACCCGTAAGGTCGCATGAGTACATCTTCGGAACCTCGAGCACCTCGCGACGCCAGATGCGCTGCACCCGATCCCGTCCCACCTTCCAGCCGATCCGCTGCCGCAGGGCGGTGATCCGCCGATAGCCGTAGCGGCTATACTGCGAGACGAGCGCGATGTTGGCTTGGGTCAGCGCCTCCTCGCCAGCCCGAAGAGTGGGCACATAGCGCTGTGCTTCCCGCAGTTGGTTGACGATGCGGCAGGCGTGGCGCTCCGAGAGGCCGCACTTCTCCCGGATGCGGCTCACCGCCCGCCGGCGCCGCTCGGGGCTTACAAGTTTCCCTGAGAGATGTCCTTGAGAATTTTCTTCTCCAGAGAGAGGTAAGCGACGAGCCGGCGCAAGCGAGCGTTCTCCCGCTCCTTCAGGCGCTTGGTCTGCTCGATCTGCAAGCCTCCGTATTCCTTGCATCAGCGAAAGTAGCTCTGCTACGAGATGGCGCCCTCCTTGCAGGCGAGCGTGATGCTCTTGCCTTGGATCAGTCGCACCTCAATCCGGCGCAGCTTCGTGATGATCTGCTCCGAACTGAACCTTTCCCTCGGCATCTTGAGCTTCTCGGTTCCAGGTCAATCCTCTCAATCAACCTGGTCCAATTCCACCCGGTCAGGTCAACCCGCTTTGCACCAGCTTTGCGTACCAAAATTCTTTCCGAAACTTGACTGAAAGCCCCGGGCCGGAACGACTGCATTCGACCTCGGAGCGGAAGTTCGGCTTACTTCTGCTCCGTGCCAGCAGCAGACCTTCCGACACAGCGGTACAGCTCTGCGTCGAGGTTTCTCATACTACCCGTGCCGATTGATAGTGACGGGATTGATATGCCCGCTGCTCCTGGTCGCCAACCTCAACTCAGCGACAGAACGACGCCTGCAATGCTGATGCCCGCACCCGCCCAGAGGTGAATCATCTGGCGGTGACTAAAGACAGTACCTAATGCGAGGCCTGCCCCATGCAAAAGAACGGTCGCCGAGACAAAGCCGAAACAATAGAGGGCTGCTGCGGCTTCCATCGGCATCTCAGCTCCATGGGCGTAGCCATGGAAGATGGCAAACATTCCGGTCGGTATCACGGCTATGGAGATGCGGCAGCGGATCCTGGCAGCCAGAACTGCGCCGAAGAAAACCACTGAAAGAGCAATGCCCGCCTCGACGGCAGGAATTTCAATGCCCATGAAGCCCATGACGCCGCCGACGAGCATCATGGAGGCGAAGGTCGCCGGAACAGCCCAGAGAGCCCGCCCACCGAGCACGGCGGCGAATAGGCCGACCGCTATCATGGCCAGGATGTGATCAAGACCACCGAAGGGATGTGCAAAACCACCGACTAAACCTGAAGCGGCATGACTGCCCGTATGGGCAGCGGCCGGCATGGCCGCCCCCATCATGGGAAGAACAAGAAGGGAATGCTTCAATCTCATGAGATGCTCCTCTCAGGCGCCTGCGGCAAGGCCGCCGGCTCGTTCGATGAATTGCGCGATGACGTTGACGCCGACACCGCCACGGATGTTGCTGAAGACATAGGGGCGCTGGCCGCGCATGCGCTTCGTGTCCTCCTCCATGATAGCGAGATCCGCGCCCACGTAGGGCGCAAGGTCGATTTTGTTCACCACCAGAAGGTCCGATCGGGTAATGCCGGGTCCGCCCTTGCGTGGGATCTTCTCGCCTCCTGCCACGTCGATGACATAGATCGTCAAATCCGCAAGTTCGGGCGAGAAGGTTGCGGCCAGATTGTCGCCGCCGGACTCTACCAGCACAATGTCGAGCACCGGAAAGCGTTTGCGCATGGTTGAGATGGCCGCGAGATTGATCGAAGCGTCCTCCCGAATCGCTGTGTGTGGGCAACCGCCAGTCTCCACGCCCATGATACGCTCCACCGGAAGGGCACCCGCCACCGTCAGGAGACGGGCATCCTCCTTGGTGTAGATGTCGTTGGTGATGGCACAGATGTCGTAGCGCTCGCGGAAGGTCTTGCAGAGCGCCTCCATCAAGGCGGTCTTGCCTGAGCCGACCGGCCCACCAATGCCAACGCGAAGAGGTCCTGTCTGGGATTTCATGAGCGGAAAAGCCTCGTATATTGATTTTCATGATGAAAGGAGCCGAGATCGGCCCGGAATGTCGCGCTGCCGATATCGTCGAGAGACAAGCCGATAGCCTGCTTGGCAACCTCCTGCACCGTCGGCGCCAAGGTGCTGCAGACCCGGATGCCGGCCGTCTGCCCGATCGGCGCGAGCCGGATCGCTGCCGAGACGAGCGTTTGCACAAGCCCGAAGAGGTAGGCGTTCAGAGTGAGCGGCAGAGGAACGCGATGCGCCGCAGCCGCCATGCCCATGGCAACGGGAAATGCCACATCGCCGTCTAAATCGAGCAAACCTGGAGCGGGCCAAGCGGCGAGGGTCGCGTCAAGGAAGCTGCGCCCCTGCTGGCTCGTCTCGAGGTACAACTCGGCGGAGGGGGAGAACGCGAGCGCGAGTTCGTTGACATTCACGAGCGCGGCTTCATGGCCTGCCTCCACGGCCCGGTAGGCATGGCTCAGCAGAATCGCGTCGTTGCGGCCGAAGCCGAGCGTCATCTGGTCCCTCAACCATGCAACGAGCGCCTCCTTGTCCGCCACGTCCCCTGCTTCGACCGCCCATTCCAGCGTGTGGGAATACGCATAGCAGCCGACCGGGTAGGACGGAGACAGCCAGGCGAACAGCGGCAGGATGCCCTGGCCTTTCTCCACGGCCTGCGGTGGGAGCGCCTCATCCATGGCCACGGCCATGATGGTGACCGTGATGACCGCCGTGCCCGTGCTGATGGTAAGCCCCGCGCACCGGGCGGAACGGACGCTCGACGATCTCCGTCCTGGCTCCGAGACCCTGCAGCATGTCGAGCAACACGTGATCGTAGGCGATGTAGATCGCCTCCCTGGCAATCTCCGCAGGCACATGCCGATTGCCGATGTGCCAGGCCAGGGTGAGCAGATTCAGGGAGTCCGGCGTGGAGACTTCTATCAGTCTTTCGGGGGCCGCCTTTACCTCCACGAGCCAGCCGCTGTCGAGACGTATGGCGTCTCCGTCCTCCAGTACGTCGGCCCTGTCGAGGTCGAGGAGGAACGTGGTTCCGCCATCGGCGTTCAGCATGATCCGGCGGCGGTGGCGGTCACCGTGGTCGAGGGTGATGATGTCGACGATGCGGTCGGTCTCGACGGCTTCGCGGCGAATGATGGATGTGGCGCGGATCATGATCAGAACAGGAAGTATCTTTGTGCCATGGGAAGAACTTCGGCTGGCTCGCAGACCAGCAGTTCGCCGTCGGCGCGAACGTCATAGGTCTCTGGGTCTACCTCGATGACCGGCGTAGCGCTGTTCAGCACCATGTCCTTCTTGCCGATGCCGCCGCGAACGTTCTCGACGGCGACGAGGGGCTTCTGGACTCCAAGCCTGCCTGCAAGTCCATTCTCGACAGCCGCCTTGGACACGAAGGTGAGCGAGGTTGCCGCCAGCGCTCGACCGTAGGCTCCGAACATGGGACGGTAATGCACCGGCTGCGGTGTCGGGATCGAGGCGTTCGGGTCGCCCATGAGGGCCGCCGCGATGGCGCCGCCCTTGATGACGAGATCGGGCTTCACGCCGAAGAAGGCCGGCGTCCAGACCACAAGATCGGCGAGCTTTCCGGCTTCGACAGAGCCGATATGCCGGGACACTCCATGGGCAATCGCAGGGTTGATCGTGTATTTCGCCACATAGCGCCGAACACGCAGGTTGTCGTTGTTGCCGGTCTCGCCGGGCAGCGGCCCGCGCTGCGTTCTCATCTTATGGGCTGTCTGCCAGGTGCGGATGATGACCTCGCCGACGCGGCCCATGGCTTGGCTGTCGGATGACATCATAGAGAGCGCGCCGATGTCGTGAAGGATATCCTCAGCCGCGATGGTCTCCTTGCGGATGCGGCTCTCGGCGAAAGCCAGATCCTCGGGGATCGACGGATCCAGATGGTGGCAGACCATGAGCATGTCGAGATGCTCGTCGATGGTGTTGACCGTATACGGGCGCGTGGGATTCGTGGATGACGGCAGCACGTTGGGGAGCCCGGCCACCTTGATGATGTCCGGAGCGTGACCACCGCCCGCCCCTTCCGTGTGGAAGGCGTGGATCGTGCGCCCCTTGAAGGCTGCAATCGTATCCTCCACGAATCCGGACTCGTTGAGCGTGTCGGTGTGGATCATCACCTGCACGTCGTAGGCATCGGCCACCGAGAGGCAGCAATCGATGGCCGCGGGCGTGGTGCCCCAATCTTCGTGCAGCTTGAGGGCGCAGGCGCCCGCCTCGATCATTTCCTCAAGCGCGCCGGGCTGTGAGGCGTTGCCCTTGCCCGTGAAGGCGAGATTCATGGGAAAGGCGTCCGCGGCTTCGATCATGCGGGCTATGTGCCAAGGCCCCGGCGTGCAGGTAGTGGCGAAAGTGCCGGTGGCCGGCCCCGTGCCGCCGCCGAGCATCGTCGTGATGCCTGACATCAGCGCCTCTTCGATCTGCTGCGGACAGATGAAGTGGATGTGCGAGTCGAAGCCGCCCGCCGTGACGATCTTGCCTTCGCCGGCGATGATCTCCGTGCCCGGGCCGATGATGATATCGACATTCGGCTGCACATCGGGGTTGCCGGCCTTGCCGATCCCGGTGATTCGCCCGCCCTTGACGCCGATATCACCCTTCACAATACCCCAGTGATCGAGAATGACCGCATTGGTGATGACGGTGTCGACCGCGCCTCCGGCACGAGTCGTCTGTCCCTGTCCCATCCCGTCGCGAATGACCTTGCCGCCCCCGAACTTCACTTCCTCGCCATAGGTCGTGAAGTCCTTCTCGACCTCGATGACGAGAGATGTATCGGCGAGCCTGATCCTGTCGCCCCTGGTGGGGCCGAACATGTCGGCATAAGCCGCGCGCGGGAGCGAGGCAGGCTTTCTTCCATTCGTCATCAGAGTGCCCCCATCACGCCCTGGCGGAAACCGTACACCTCTCGTTTGCCTGACAAGGGCACCAGAACAACCTCGCGCGTGGAGCCGGGCTCGAACCGCACCGCCGTGCCGGGCGCAATATCGAGACGCATGCCGCGCGCCTTCTCGCGCTCGAAAGACAGAGCCGGATTGGCCTCGAAGAAGTGGTAATGGCTTCCGACTTGGATAGGACGGTCGCCTGTATTCGCTATCGTCAGCACAATCCGCTCCGCGCCCTCGTTGAAGACGATCTCGCCATCCTGTGCCATGACCTCACCCGGTACATCCTGGGAGGCTGCGCCTCGGATCGGATGATGCACGGTGACGAGCTTGGTACCGTCGGGAAATGTGGCCTCCACCTGGACATCGTGGATCATCTCGGCCACGCCCTCCATTACCTGATCGACGGTGACAACATGCGCCCCTGCTTCCATCAGCTCGGCAACGGAGCGCCCGTCGCGCGCCCCCTCCACAACCGTATCGGTGATGAGGGCGATTGCCTCCGGGTGATTGAGCTTCACGCCACGCTCCAAACGGCGGCGCGCCACCATGGCAGCCATGGCGATCAGCAGTTTGTCTTTCTCACGAGGTGTCAGTTGCATTCCGGAATCCTAGCTGAGCCAGACACGAGGCAGTGGCTCGGCGCGAAAGGTGACGAGAAACGGGCAGATTGCAGCGCGCAGCGCCTCGATGGTGACAGCACAAAAGCGCACGGCGAGAAGGCCGTTCCATGCGCTCGCCGCCGCGTCGCAGCAATGCCCGGGGGATAGCTGTTCGCGCACCGACTCCAGTCGGGCCTCGGCATCCGGCGCCGCGTGAATCAAGGTGGCGAAGGCACGTGCGCCGTTGCCGATACTCGGCTTCCGCAGCAGATCGGCGATAGGCCCGTCGAGCCACAATGTGTCAGCGTAGACGAGGCGCGATCCGCGGCGGATGCGCCAGCGATCGATGAACAGACCGTCAACGACGTGCTCCGCCCTCGCCTCACGCCCGAAGACGACCGCCTCGAGCAGGGTGAGGCTCGCATCCGCGGCCATGGCTGCCTCGAGCTTCCGGTCGAGCCTTGCATTGTCGAACAGGATCGTTTCCTGCGGAAGCCATTCGAGCCGCCCCCCCGCTCCTGCGGTGAGCTTCACCGACAGATTGGAAACCGGCCCGTCCGAGCGGTAAACCTTCTCCGCAGCAGGTGTCGAAACCGTCACGGACGCTTCCGCCTGCGCCTCGACCTCCACTGAGAACCGGTCTCCACAGGCGATTCCCCCTGCCGTGTTGACGAGCACCGCGTCGAGCCCCGCACCCTCTCCCTTCGGGAGGCGGATACGCATGGAACCGCTTTCCTCGATGCGCATCGGCCGGGTCCGCCCGTCGAGGGCGGCTGCAGCGAACGAAACACGACCAGCAGCCCGCTGGCGCAGCGCGGGAGCGCCGTCAAATGGCAAGGCGTTGACGAACATCGTCCCCCTCCAGCGCTGCACGGTCGCCATGCTGAACGATCTCGCCGCGCTCCATGACCACGAAGTGGTCTGCCAGATCACGAGCGAAGTCGAAATACTGCTCAACGAGCAGGATCGCCATGTCCTTGCGATCGCGCAGGTAAGCGATGGCGCGGCCAATGTCCTTGATGATCGATGGCTGAATGCCTTCGGTCGGTTCATCGAGCACCAGGAGCCGTGGGCGCATCACCAGCGCCCGTCCGATGGCGAGCTGCTGCTGCTGCCCGCCCGACAGGTCACCGCCCCGCCGCCCCAGCATGGACTTGAGCACCGGGAAAAGCTCGAACACCTCCTCGGGGATCTGTCGTGAACCGCGTTTGAGGGGCGCGAAGCCCGTCTCGAGGTTCTCCTTCACCGTCAGGAGCGGAAAGATTTCCCGTCCTTGGGGCACATAGGCGATGCCTCGTGCCGCGCGCTCGAAGGGCTTCAGCCGTGCAATGTTCTGCCCCTCGTAGAGAATGCTGCCGCCGGAGATCGGCCGATGACCTGCTATGGCCCGGAGCAGCGATGTCTTGCCCACGCCGTTGCGTCCGAGCACGCATGTAACCTCTCCTACGTTTGCAGCGACGGAAACGCCGCGCAAGGCCTGGGCCGCGCCGTAATGGAGAGACAGGTTTTCCACCGCAAGCATCGTCATCGACCCAGATAAACCTCCACCACGCGCTCGTTCGCACTCACCGCATCGAGCGACCCCTCGGCCAGCACGGATCCCTCGTGCAGACACGTGACCTTGGCGCCGAGAGCGCGCACGAAGGACATGTCGTGCTCGACCACGATCACTCCCTTGGACTTGGCGATGTCGCGAAGAAGGTCTGCGGTGTCGGCGGTTTCCTGGTCCGTCATGCCGGCGGCAGGCTCATCGATCAGAAGGAGCTTGGGCTCCTGCGCCAGCAGCATCCCGATCTCGAGCCATTGCTTCTGTCCGTGGGACAGCTCACCCGCCCTGCGATGACGCTGAGCCGGGAGGCGAACCCGCTCCAGGAGAGAGTCGATTCTCTCCTGCTCCCGGTTCGTCCGGCGCGAGAGCAGGGTCGCGAGGGGGCCGCGCTTGTTCTTCAACGCGAGGAGCAGGTTGTCCTCGACCGTGTGCAGCTCGAAAACGGTCGGGGTCTGAAACTTGCGCCCGATGCCGAGTTCCGCGATGGCCGTCTCGTCGAGAGCGGTGAGATCGTGGGTACCCTCGAACAGAGCCGTGCCCTCATTGGGCTGCGTCTTCCCGGTGATCACGTCCATCATGGTCGTCTTGCCGGCGCCATTAGGGCCGATGATGGCGCGCATCTCCGCGTGATCGATCGCAAGCGACAGGGCGTTCAACGCGCGGAAGCCATCGAATGAGACGGTGACGTTGTCGAGATAAAGCAGGGTCGGCGTAACCGGTACGGTCATGGCTCACTCCGCCGCATGGGTGGCTGGCTCGGGCGAGCGGCCTGCTCGCAGCCTTTGGCTGGAACGCTCCCAGAGATCTCCGGCGGCACCGATCATCCCCCGGGGCATGAAGAGCGTGACAAAGACGAAGAGGCCGCCCAGGGCAAACAGCCAGAATTCCGGCAGCGCAGCCGTGAACCAGGTTTTGCCCGCATTGACCAGCAGCGCGCCGAGAATGGCTCCCGCGAGCGTTCCTCGTCCGCCGACCGCGACCCAGATCACCACCTCAATGGAGTTCGCTGGAGCGAACTCGCTCGGGTTGATGATGCCGACTTGGGGCACGTAGAGCGCGCCGGCGACACCCGCCAGCATGGCGGACAAGGTAAATACGGCAAGCTTGTAGTGCTCGACCCGATATCCCAGAAACCGCGTGCGGCTCTCCGCATCGCGTACAGCCACGAGCACCTTGCCGAACGTTGAACCCACAGCCCACCGGCACAGAAGATAGCCGCACGCAAGCGCGAGGACCGAGAGCACGAACAGCACGATCCGCGTCGAGCCTGCCTGGACTGGAAATCCGAGGAGTTCCTTGAAGTCGGTCAGCCCGTTATTGCCGCCCAATCCCATGTCATTGCGGAAGAAGGCCAGCATCAGTGCGAAGGTCATGGCCTGAGTGATGATGGAGAAATACACGCCCGTGACCCGCGACCGGAAAGCAAACCAGCCGAAGACGAGGGCGAGCGCTCCGGGCACCAGAAGCACCATCAGCGCAGCAAAGGGGAACCATTCGAACCCATGCCAGAACCAGGGCAGCTCCTTCCAGTTCAGGAACACCATGAAGTCGGGAAGAACTGGATCGGCATAGACGCCTCGCGCCCCGATCTGCCGCATGAGATACATGCCCATGGCATAGCCGCCCAGAGCGAAAAATGCCCCGTGTCCGAGAGAGAGAATGCCGCAGAAGCCCCAGATCAGATCGACAGAGAGCGCCAGAAGGGCGAGGCAGACATACTTTCCGAGCAGCGGCACGAGGTGATCCGAAAGGTGCAGCGCCGATCCGCGCGGAACCAGTCCGTTCATGGCCGGCACCAGGATGGCCGCAATGGTCAGGAGCGACAGAACGAGAGTTGTCTGCCGGTCGAACAGGGGTTGAGTTCTCATGCTTCGACCGCCCTGCCTTTGAGCGCGAACAGACCGCGCGGACGCCTTTGGATGAAGACGATGATGGCGATAAGCAGCGCGATCTTGCCGAGGACCGCGCCCGCATAGGGCTCAAGCAGCTTGTTCGCGATGCCCAGCGTCATCGCGCCCACCAGCGTGCCCCACAGGTTTCCGACCCCGCCGAACACGACCACCATGAAGCTGTCGATGATATAGCCCTGCCCCAGGTTGGGGCTGACATTGTCGATCTGGGAGAGCGCGACGCCGGCAATGCCCGCCACACCTGATCCGAGCCCGAAGGCCAGCGCGTCGATGCGGCTGGTCCGGATACCCATGGAGCCTGCCATACGCCGGTTCTGCGTGACGGCCCGCACATAGAGCCCCAGCGACGTGTATCGCAGCACGAGGAGAAGGCTTGCGAAGACCGAGAAAGCGAAGACCACGATGGCGATGCGATTGTAGGTCAGGCTCATCGCCCCGATGTCGAGTGCTCCGCTCATCCAGGCCGGCGTACCGACCTCCCGGTTGGTGGGGCCGAAGATCGTGCGCACACCCTGTTGCAAGATGAGGGAAACCCCCCATGTCGCGAGCAGCGTTTCCAGAGGACGTCCGTAGAGAAAGCGGATCACCGTCCTCTCGAGGATAACACCGACCAAGCCCGCAACCAGAAAGGCGAGCGGCAGCGCGATCAGCAGCGATGCCTCGAACAGACCGGGCGCATAGGTGCGGATGAGTTCCTGCACCATGAACGTGGTATAGGCCCCCAGCATCACCATCTCGCCGTGGGCCATGTTGATGACACCCATCGTGCCGAAGGTGATGGCAAGACCGATAGCCGCCAAAAGCAGGACGGAGCCGAGGGAGATGCCGTACCAGACGCTCTGGAACGCCTCCCAGAACGCGAGGTGGGTCCTGATGCCGTCGGCCGCTTTTCCTGCAGCCGCCACGACTTCGGACGGCGCGTTTGACGGAAGGTTTGACAGCAGGGCGAGCGCCTCCTGATCACCTCGAATCCGCAGCGTTTCGATGGAGGCGAGCTTCTGCATGGGCGGGGCATCCGGCCTGATCAGAAGAATGGCAGCGCGGGCGCTCTCCAGGGCATCCCTGACATGGGGCAGGCTCTCCTGTGCGATGGCTTTCTCCAGCGTCGGCAGCGCTGCCTCATCCCGTGAGCGGAATACGGCGCGAGCAGCCTCCAGTCGCCTTGCGGCATCGGAGCTGAGCAATGTCAGGCCGCCGAGTGCAGCCTCGATGGCGCGGCGCACCCGGTTGTTGACTCGAACCGGCTTCATCTCGCCAACCTGATTTCCCCATGCCTGACCTGTGGCCGCATTGATGAGCTCTCCGGAAGTCCGACGAATAAAGACTTGCCCGGATCCAATGAGGAGCCGCTCATCGCGCAGGGCCTCGATGACATCCAGGGACAGGGGATTGCCGCTGCGCGCGACGGAACCGATTGCGGCGTCCGTATCCGCATAGCTGTCATTGGTGAATTTGAGCAGCGCCTCCTCATATGGTCCCGCCAGGGCAGCAGAGGCCATGCCGAGCAGAAGGACGAATGCGTGCAGGACGTTGCGCAAGCAAAACATGAAATGAACTTTGAAAGGAGGGGCAGCGAGGGCGGCAACCGCCGCCCTCATCTTCAAAGGGTCAGGAACCGCACTTCTTCGTCACGGTGTTGTAGTTGCCGCACTTGAGGGTCTGCCAATCGGCGATCAGGTCTTTCGAGCCTTCGAGGTGCTTCGACCAGGCATCGCCCGCCACAAGTCCATCGGTTTGCCAGACGGTATCGAATTGTCCGTCTTCCTTGATCTCGCCGATCAGCACCGGCTTGGTGATGTGGTGGTTCGGGAGCATCTCCGAAACGCCGCCGGTGAGGTTCGGGACCTTGATGCCGACGATCGCATCGATCACCTTGTCGGGATCGGTTGTGCCGGCCTTCTCGACGGCCTTCACCCACATGTTGAAGCCGATCACATGCGCTTCCATCGGATCGTTAGAGACGCGCTTCTCATTCTTGGTGAAAGCCTTCCATTTTTCGATGAAGGCCTTGTTCTCGGGCGTCTCGACCGATTGGAAATAGTTCCAGGCCGCGAGGTGCCCAACGAGGGGCTTCGTGTCGATGCCTGCGAGTTCCTCTTCACCGACCGAGAAGGCGACGACCGGAATATCGGTGGCTTTCACGCCCTGGTTGGCGAGTTCCTTGTAGAACGGCACGTTGGCGTCGCCGTTGATCGTGGAGACGACGGCCGTCTTCTTGCCCGCCGAGCCGAACTTCTTGATATCGGCGACGATGGTCTGCCAGTCGGAATGTCCGAACGGCGTGTAGCTGATCATGATGTCCTCGGCCTTCACGCCTTTGGACTTCAGATAAGCCTCAAGGATTTTGTTGGTCGTGCGCGGATAGACGTAGTCCGTTCCAGCCAGAACCCAGCGCTCGACCTTCTCCTCCTTGGCCAGGTAGTCGACAGCCGGAATGGCCTGCTGGTTAGGGGCAGCGCCTGTGTAGAATACGTTCCGCTCACTCTCCTCGCCCTCATACTGGACCGGATAGAACAGAATGCTGTTGAGTTCCTTGAAGACAGGCAGCACCGACTTGCGAGAGACGGATGTCCAGGCGCCGAAGACGACGGAAACTTTGTGCTGGCTGATGAGCTCGCGGGCCTTCTCGGCGAAGAGCGGCCAGTTGGACGCCGGATCGACGACGACCGCCTCAAGCTTCTTGCCGAGCAGTCCGCCTTTCTTGTTCTGCTCCTCCAAGAGCATCAGCATGACGTCCTTGAGCGTCGTTTCGCTGATCGCCATCGTGCCCGACAATGAGTGGAGAACCCCTACCTTGATCGTTTCCTCTGCTCGTGCGGCCTGCGCCGTGGCGCTCGAAACCAATGCCGCTGCTGCCAACGTCATCAGGTTTCTGCGCGTTATGTCGAATATTGACATAGGTCCTTCTCCCTTGCTTGCCCTGGTTCAGGTGCAGCGAGGAACCACTATGCAAGAAGCATGCCACTATCGCCCGGGAGATAACGGCCTCAGAGGACGATGACTGGGGGAGTTCGGAAGGCGATGGTATCTGCTCAGAGAAGCGGCGAAAGCTCAAATACAAGGCTTGTAAAACAATGCTGCAACCTGGAGCGAAATGTCAGCTTCGGATCATCGGGGAAATTGCAGGTGCCTTGGGAAAGTCTGCTACTCTCCGCTCAAGCGGATATTCGATCCACTTCGCAGATGTGCCAATGGCTGCCCTTATGGCTTGGCCGCTCATCTGGCCACGCCGCCTCAGTGTTAGAATTTGGAGTCCCTCAGAAAGAGACCGCCTCGCCATCGTCAGGCACAAGCACACGTGGCGTCATGCCCTTCTCCGCAATGAATTCCCGCAGTTCCCTTCGCGACAGCATGCCGTGGTTCACGGCTTCCATGTGACTGGCGACGAGGATTGCCCCGAGGGCGGCCCGATGGACCTTGTAGACGTCCTCCTTGCCCATGATGATAGAGCCAAGGCCAATGATCTGGGCGTCACCGCAGTTCAGGACGATCACGTCCGGCTTATGCGTCCGCAGGTTATCCTCGACATACCCGTTCCAGATGGTGTCACCGGCGAGATAGATCGTTTTCTCATCGAGGTGCCGGAAGACGACGCCGCAGACCTCCCCCAATCGGTCCCTGATAGCCGCATAAGCCTCGTCGGACCCGTGCCGTCCGGGTGTCTTGATGAGGGTGATGCCGTCGAACGTCGTGTTGTCGGTAAGGATGCGGGTGTTGCTGAACCCCGCGGCCTGAATGGCTGCTGCGTCCATCTCGTTCTGTACGAGGACCAGCATGCCCTTGGGGATCAGGTTCTTGGCCGCCTCGTCCCAGTGGTCCAAGTGGGTGTGGGTGACGATCACCGCGTCCACATCGAGGATCTCACTCATCGGAACGGTCAGCTCGACCAGTGGATTGCGCCTGTCACCGCTGGCCGTACCCGGAAGCGCGGGATAGGCCCCCTTGACCGCGAGATAAGGGTCGACGAGGAAGCGTTTGCCACCGAAGTCAATGCGGAGCGTCGCGTTCCGGACTTGCGTGATCTTCATGAAGGGGATCCTTACAGGTCGAAGCGGACCCGTGCCGGCCGGAAGGCCGGGTTCGGCGAGCAATCCATTCGTGACGAGGAGGGAAGTCAGGCCGTCAGGTCGCCCGTCGCCACGACCTTGCCATAGGCGAATGCCAGGGCAGACATATCGGCGGCATGGACCTGCGCGGCCGGAACCGTCTTGCCGTTGAACTCCACGTCGCGCGTGGCGCACGCATCCTCGACGATGGTCGTCGCATAGCCAAGATCCGCAGCCGCGCGGCTTGTCCCATCGATGCACATGTGGCTCATCGCGCTCACGACCACGACATCCTTGATGCCGTCCGCGTCCAGAGCCTGCTTCAGCCTGGTCCCGCGGAAGGCATTGGGGTAGTTCTTGGTGATCACCAGCTCGCCCTCGGCGGGCGCGACGGCCGGGATGATCTCGGCCCCCTCGGTGCCGGACACGAAGAACGGCGCATCGGCCGAGTTCTCGTGGCGGATATGGATGGCCTTGTCTCCGGCGGAGCGGGCCGCCGCGATCACCTTGGCCGCATTGGCAGCGGCCGCATCGATCCTGACGAGGGCGAAGGTGCCGGTGGCGAGGTAATCTTTCTGAAGGTCGACGACGATGATCGCGCGCTTGCTCACGGGGCTCTTCCCTTTGTTGCCGTTGAGGGTGATCCCTAGATACGGCGCTCCGCCCCACGATATGATCGGCGAAAGTGACAAACTCCGAGGCGATATTGCCAATGTCCACACGCATCCCCGAGGTCGGGATCATCCTGTACCCGGGCTCCCAGGCGGCCGCGGTCCTGGGCATGACCGACCTTCTCACCTATGCTGAGGAGCACGCGCGAGGGAAACGGGAAAGCGACCGCCGGCTCCTGCGGGTCAGCCATGGGAATGGCAGGATGAGGCCGGGGAGCTGGTGCGGATCTTCGACACCTCCCGGGGACTGAGGGGAACCCGTCCATCCTCGCCATTCCGCCCGGACTCGGCCCACCATTGCCCCAGGAGCAGGCAGCGAGATACGCCCAATGGCTCCAGGGTCGGCATGCGCAGGGCACCTCCCTCGCGTCGATCTGCAAGGGGGCTTTCCTGCTCGGCGAAACCGGACTGATGGCAGGGAGGACGGTGACGACGCATTGGTCGTACGAGGAGCAGCTCCTGTCCCGGTTCCTGAGGCCAAGGTGGAAACCGACAGGCTCATCGATGACGGGGACATCGTCACGGCAGGAGGGGTGATGGCGTGGATCGATCTGAGCCTAAGACTTGTGGACAGGTTCCTCGGGCCGACGATCATGGTCGAGGCCGCACGTTCCTGGTGGACCCGCCGGGCCGGGAGCAAAGCTACTCCAGCGCCTTCGCGCCGAAGCTCAATCACGGCGACGCGACCATCCTGAAGGTCCAACACTGGCTTCAGGCGACCGAGGGCAAGGGAACCAACCTCGCCGTCCTCGCCGCTCGGGCCGGGCTGGAGCCACGGACCTTCATCCGGCGCTTCCAAAAGGCGACGGGATTGACAACCAGCAAGTACATCCAGCGCCTTCGCGTCGGAAAGGCGCGTGAGCTGTTGCAGTTTACGGAGACACCGGTCGAAAGGATCGCCTGGGATGTCCGCTATAGGGACGCGAGCGCGTTCCGGAAGGTCTTCGGCCGGATCGTCGGCCTGACACCACAAGAATACCGCCAACGCTTCAGCGTCTGACGATCTCCGAGCCTGACGTCGCTCATCGGAAGGTCAGCTTGGGGTCGATGCTTTTGAACAACCCCCGCGACCTCATTTTCGACAGCGTCAGCATAGCCGATGCTGTAGCTGCAAAAGCGGCCCCAGACGACGTTTAGATACTTGGAGCCTGGCAGGTTCCGCGGTTCCGGGGACCAGCCGGTGCGGCGGTTCTCTTTTGAGCGTATCCAGCGCGATCGATGGTGGGACAATCGAGGCAAAAAGTCCTGGAACTGTGTGGAACGTTTCGACTGTCCCACTCGACGTAACCGATTGAACCTCCTGTATAGACTTGCCCCGGCGATGGGCACCATTCCGACATCCTCGATGAAGTCGGCTCCAATTTCTGGAGCCTTTGTGCTGAGATATCCGTTTCGGCGCCATGCTCGCTCGGACGAGCGCCGCCGCTCCCCGGCTCCCGTCCCCCTGACCCACGTCCGGGCGCAGTCCGCCCGGTCACAATTCGGTCCTCGTTTCATACTGTCATCCGGCTATTCTCAACGCGCGCCCGGGAACGAGCGGTGGCGCCGGCCAAGCAGTCGTGAGGAGCAAGCAGGGGACTGGGGCAGGATTGCGGAGGAGACAATGGCGATAATCTACGGCGACGACTGGCCTAACCTGATCTACGGCACGGCAGCCTCTGACCTGATCGAGGGATTCGACGGCGATGACGACATCTATGGCCTCGGTGCGGATGACGACATCTATGGGGGATGGGGATACGACATTCTCTTCGGCGGCGACGGCAACGATTACCTGAACGGCGAGAATGACATCGACGATCTCTACGGCGGCTCCGGGAACGACACCCTGGTCGGCGGATACGGCGCGGATTGGCTTTTCGGCGAGAGCGGCAACGATAGCCTCTATGGCGATTCAGGCTACGACGACCTGTATGGAGGCTCGGGCCAGGATTACCTCTCCGGCTATTCCGGTGCCGACATTCTCGACGGGGGAAGCGGCCGGGATCTGCTCAGCGGCGGGACGGGGGACGATGTGTTCGTGTTCTATTCCGGCACCTCTGGCATCACAACCGCGACCGCCGACAGAATTTCCGACTGGAGCGCATTCGACGACTGGATCGACATGAGCATTCAGGCGACCTCGGCCAACTACCGTGAAGCCAGCACAAGCGCGACTTCGATTGCCGCTGCGGCCCGCGACGCCGAAGCACTATTCCCAGGCACAAGCATGACACACGTGTTTCTGTACAACTCCGGAACCGACACCGGATACCTGCTGTCGGATCTCAACGACGACGATCAGTTTGAGGCAGGTATAATTCTGACCGGTGCCGGTCACGCTGCCGACATGAGCTATCTCTACATCGTCTAACGAACCGGGATCCGCATTGCTGCACCTCTTCGTCCCGACGAGGCGGTGCAGTCCCGCGAGACTTCACCGGTCGCGCTCTCGGCACCCTAATGGGGTCAAGTCCTCACTGAGTTTCGTCTGTGCTCGCTCAGCCCCACCGGCCGTCTCTGCCGACCGGGAGCATACGCTTGATGCGAAGCCGAAGGGCCGCACGATGCGCTTGGAACCAGGGACATCATCACTTGCCGATCAGCTCCAATTGCTCCGCTTCGTCTGCTGAGACTCCTAGGACTGCCGGGAGCCATGGGCGGTGGCATGTGGCAGGGCTTGATCGGACCGGAAGTGTTAGCTCTGTTGAGTTACCCCTTTTGCACCTTTGCCGAATCGGGAACTTTTTAGGCAAATGGATTTCGTTACACGGCCATATCCCTTCCACGCGCTGGCGCTCCCGCGGCAGCGCGTCGCAAGGGGCCGCAAGAAGTAATCACCTACGCATCAAGGGGCACTATCATGGACCAGGAAGTCGAATATGTCGCTCGCGCGCTCTACGAGGCCGAGGACGATGCGCTGCTGTGGGATGCAGAGCCGGAGTTTCTGAAAGAGGAATTCCGCCACTATGCCCGGATCGCCATTGCAATGATATCCCAGCAGGAATCGCAAGGGTGCAAGGACGAGTTCTCGCACGCCGCCTGAGTGAAGGTACCTTGAAAGCACGCGCCCGTGACCGGGTATTGGCCACGGGCGCTGTCGTATTGGTCTTGAACGATAACCTTAACCTCGACGCTCGATGACTGTTACGATCTTTCGCGTCTTGGGTTCGACGATCACAACCTGATCGCGCACGATCACATAGCGGCATTCCGGCAATCCACTGAGGATGCGCACCACCTCGCTCGGGCATGCATTCAGGCGAGTGACGATAGTGTCCGGAACGACGGTGCCTACGCTCACCGAGAAGTTCACGTTCGTGACCGGCTCCACGTTCACGCTGCTGAAGGCGCGTGTGATTTCCGTGCGCTGCTCGCTCGTTACGTTGATGTTGGTGGAGCTGGTCGTACTGCCGGTGGTGCTGGCTGCGCCGCTCTGCGTGCTCGCCGCTCCGCTGGCCGAGCCGGATGTGCTATCCGAGGTGCCACCCATCGTCCCGCTGGACGTGCCTGACGTTCCGCCGGATATACCGGTCGAAGTTCCCCCAGATGTACCTCCCGAGGTTTCCACTGACGTGGTGCCAGAACTCGTTCCAGACATACCTCCCGAGGTCGTGCCGGACGTTCCGCCGGAGGTGCTGCCGGAAACGCTGCCCGATGCGCCGCCAGACGTTCCACCGGTGCTACCGCTCGTTTGAGCGATGGCTGCTACGCTTAAGGAAAGCGCAGCCGCAGCAACCGTCGTCAACAAAGCTACACGCATTGAAAAACCCTCCATATGTCGAGGGGCAGCCCCTGCCCCGTTGATGATCGTATCAACGGGGCAGTGTCGGTGAGGGTTCCATTCCTAATGCTGCACGGTGCGGTTGGTACACGGACATGTGGTACACGGACATGCCTTCGTGTTTCGGGTGACGTCGAGAATACGACTTCAGCACAGGCGAGCGACAGCAATCCCTCCGGCGCAGCAACGTCAGGTTTGGAGCATCGTGCGAAAATGCGGATCCGGTTCTCGCACCAAGCGATGCTCTATTCCTATGATGGAGCATCGGACAGAGGCGGAGATCTTTGACAGGGGGCGTGCTCGGTTCAGGCGGAGAGTGCGTTCCTCCTGATCGATCACAGCAATTGTCTGAAAGCGCTCAAGCAACTCGCGCCTCGTCGCTGTTTGTGCAGCGTGAAGCGGGAGCGAGAACGATCCTCTAGGATCAGGCTCTCGTAACTTGCGGCACCAAATGGCTGAATGCCGCGACGACATTCTCGTAAACGCCGCGCTTGAAAGGAATGATCAACTCCGGCAGACGGTGCATGTCTTCCCAGCGCCACTCATTGAACTCGGGTCTGTGGTGCCCGCCACCCGGCTGGCTGATGTTGATCTCGCTCTCGTCGCCTTCGAAGCGGAAGGCGAACCATTTTTGTGTCTGACCGCGGTAGCGACCACGCCATGCGCGTCCGGCCACCATGGACGGCAGGTCGTATGAATACCAATCAGGCGCCTCTGCGAGCAGGCTTACAGAGCGAACGCTGGTTTCCTCATACAATTCACGCAAGGCGGCCTGGTAAGGATCCTCGCCCGGATCGATGCCGCCTTGGGGCATCTGCCACGCATAACCGTCGGCGACCTGATCGCTGGCATCGGAGTGACGCCGTCCGATGAAAACTTGACCCTGCTTGTTGAGCAGCATGACGCCAACGCAGGAGCGATAGGGCAGCTCCTTCCGGCTCTGCTGGCTTTTGGCGCTTCTCATCGGACACTCACTCCTTTGCCTTGCCCCCTCGTTCACCGATCATTCAATCATCGTCGGCTGCGGTCGATGGTTCCAAAGGTCGAGCTTCAAGAGTGCCGCTTCGGAGAGGCCCGCACAAGCTATTCCGCGCGGTTGTCAAAGCCCGAATGAAAAAGCCTGGCGGTCGTGCCGCCAGGCCAGATGATTTTCGCGCTGTCCTTCGGCTCAGTTCGGAGCCGTCGTCGCGTTGGCAGCGCCCTTGCGCACGCCATGGAGGAGGTCGTAGGCCGCGAGCAACTGCTTGTCCTTGGCCGGATCCGGCGGAACGTAAGCGGAGGAGCCGCCACGCTCTTCCTTGTCGCTGCCATTCTGAAGATGACCGCGCAGGCCGGCTTCGCCCTTGGTCTCGTCCTTGCCCTTCAGTTCCTCAGGCACATCCTGCAACACCTCGATGTCCGGATCGATGCCCTTGGCCTGAATCGAGCGACCCGACGGGGTGTAGTAGCGCGCCGTCGTCAGGCGCACTGCGCCGTTGCCCCCGAGCGGAATGATGGTCTGCACAGAGCCCTTGCCGAAGGAGCGGGTGCCCAGCACCGTCGCACGCTTGTGGTCCTGCAGTGCGCCGGCCACGATCTCCGACGCCGAAGCCGAGCCGCCGTTCACGAGCACGACGAGAGGCTTGCCCTTGGTCAGGTCGCCTGCCTTGGCGCTGAAGCGCTGCGTATCCTCGGCGTTGCGGCTGCGGGTCGAGACGATCTCACCGCGGTCGAGGAAGGCATCGGAAACCATGATCGCCTGGTCGAGCAGGCCGCCCGGATTGTTGCGCAGGTCGATGACGAAGCCCGCCACCTTGTCGGCGCCGATCTCCTGGGTGAGCTTCTCGATGCCCGTGCGCAGGGCCTCGTAGGTCTGCTCGTTGAACTGCGTGACGCGCAGAACCCCGATATCGCCCTCGACACGAGCGCGCACCGGACGAACCTTGATCGTCTCACGGGTGAGCTTCACCTCGATGGGATCCTTGGCCTCCTTGCGCTGGATCTTCAGCGTGACGGAGGAATTGACCGGGCCGCGCATCTTGTCGACCGCCTGATTCAGGTTGAGGCCCTGAACCTGCTCCCCGTCGATCTGGGTAATGATGTCATTGGCCATGATCCCGGCGCGAGAAGCCGGGGTGTCGTCGATGGGCGCGACCACCTTCACGAGCCCGTCTTCCATCGTGACCTCAATGCCCAGGCCTCCGAACTCGCCGCGGGTCTGCACCTGCATGTCACGGAAACTCTTGGCATCCATGAAGCTCGAATGCGGATCAAGCGATGTCAACATGCCGTTGATGGCCGATTCGACGAGCTTCGACTCGTCGGGCTTCTCGACATAATCCGTACGGACCTTTTCGAAGACGTCTCCGAAAAGGCTCAGCTGACGATAGGTATCGGCCGAGGCGGCAACCGCGCCCGACGTCATCAGGCTCGTCTGCGACACCATGGTCGCGCTGCCTGCGCCGATAGCCACACCGAGAATCAATAGGGAGAGTTTGCGCATTATCCGCGAACCTTTTCGCTTTGCGATTTCGCCCACCAGGGACCTGGGTCGATCGAACCGCCGTCTTTCCTGAACTCAACATAGAGGACGGGATTGTTCTTTTCTATGGCGGATCCGGTCAAACTCATGAGAGGAGCATCCCCCATGGTTGCGACTGGCTCGCCAGCGAGCACGAATTGCCCAACATCGACGTTGATCTGGTCCATACCGGCCAGAAGAATATAATATCCCCCGCCTGCGTTGATGATCAAGAGTCGACCATAGGATCGGAAGGGTCCGGCGAAGGCGACCCAGCCATCCGCCGGTGATACAACAGCCGCCTTCGGACGGGTCGTGATCGAAATGCCGCGCGTCGTTCCGCCGTAGCCGTCATCCGCCCCGAAGTCCAGGGAAACTTCACCGCTGACGGGCCTGGGAAGCAAGCCCTTCGTCTCGGGAAACGGAACCTTCGGAGCCAGACGAGCCGGATCGCGGAACGCTGCCTGCGCAAAACGCTCCTTGGCCTCGCGCTCCTGGGCCTCGGCGGCCTTTCGGGCCTCCTCGGCAGCCCTCTGGGCTCCGGCGATTTCCGCCTCCATCCGATCGATCAGCTCCTTGAGGGTGTCCGCCTCGCGGGCCAGCTCCGCCGCCTTGCCGCGCTCCGCCCCGATGCTGCGCTCCACCTCGGCCATCCGGCTTTGGCGGGCGGCCATCAGCGCGGTCAGGCGCTGCTGCTCGCCGTTCAAGGCGGTCAGCTCCTTGTCGAGAGTGGAGCGGTCGGTGGCGATGGCGTCCTTGAGGCGCACCAGCTCGGCGAGGTCGGAGGCGAGGATCTCTGCCTCGGCCCTGAGCTCGGGCAGCACCGCGCCCAGCATAATGGAGGCCCGCACGGCCTCAAGCATGTCTTCCGGGCGCACTAGGACTGCGGGTGGCGGGCGGCGGCCCATGCGCTGGAGCGCCGCGAACACCTCCACGATCACCTCCCGGCGGCTCTCGAGAGAACGGCGGATGGCTGTCTCGGACGCGGTCAGGGTCTGGAGCCGCTGCTCCAGACCCCGGATCCGGTCCTCGGTGTTCCGAACCCGGCCTGCGGTTTCGATCAGGGTCGCATTGAGTTTGGCCCGGTCGCTCTTGATCTCTTCGATCTCGGCCGCGAGGCGCTTCTGGGCCTCGGCGCTCGCGTTCATCGCCTCTTCCAGGACCTTGAGGTCGTTCTGGCGCTTCTTTTTCTCCTCTTCCGTCTCCGGGGATACCTGGGGTGCCCCGGGCATGGGTGCAGGCACCTGCTGGGCCCATACGGGCCCCAGGGCGGAGACGGCCAGGCATGCGGCAAAGCTCAGAGCCTTGCGGGAGGGGAAAGAGCTGAAACGGACCATTCTTCAGGAATCATCGTGACCCGCACGATGATAAGGGTGCCCGGCAATGATTGTCAGCGCCCTATAGAGTTGTTCGGCGACGAGTGCCCGGACGATCTGATGCGGCATCGTGAGCGCACCGAAGGACACGACGAGCTCGGCACGCTGGCGGATCTTGGGATCGAGCCCGTCGGGCCCGCCGATGACGCAGGCCACTCCGGAGCGGCCCTCGTCGCGCCACCGCCTGATTCGCTCGGCGAAGGCTTCGCTCGAGGGAGTCCTGCCGCGTTCGTCAAAGACGATCAGCACGGAGGATCCGGCCTTTTCCAGGAGGGCCGCGGCCTCTTCAGCGCGGCGGTCGCCGTCCCGGCGCGCCCGGCTTTCCGGCAACTCGACAATGTCGAGGCCACCTAGACCCAAGGTCCGGCCTATGCCGTCGATCCTCTGCCTGTACCGCTCGACCAGCTCCCGTTCGGGGCCGCTCTTGACACGGCCCACGGCCAGCAAGCTCAATCGCAACGGTTCAGGCTTTCATTCAGCTCGCGCGATCCTGAGGCCGATCGGCACCCCACATTTTCTCGAGGTTGTAAAAGCCACGCACCTCGGGACGGAAAATGTGAACGAGAACGTCGCCGGCGTCGATCAGCACCCAATCGCAGGCAGGCAGGCCCTCCACGCGCGGCGTGCCGAACCCCTTGTCCTTGAGGTCCTTGACCAAGCGGTCGGCAATCGCGCCCACATGGCGATGGGAACGGCCCGATGTGACGATCATGGTGTCTGCAAGCGAGGTCTTTCCAGCCAGGTCGATCTCGACCGTGTTCTCGGCCTTCATGTCCTCGATGGAAGCCAGGGCGACGGCCCGGATGTCCTCATCCTGCGGAGCAGTCGCTCCGGAGAGAGGGGGAAGCGTGTTCGTATCCGCTTCGAGAGAGTTCAGTCGGTTCAGGTTCAAGCCCTTTCTAAGCAGCGCTCATACGGAGCGCCGCCCTTAAGATAAGATCGGATGCCCCGATATTTCAACGTCCCCCGGATGGAGAAGTTCGCCCCATTTGCCGCAGCATGGTGGAGGACAGATGCGAGCGCGGCCCGTGCAGGAACACCCAGGCGGGCGGCCTGAGGCCCGCCAGGGCAGGAGCCCTGGCCTCGCGGATGCGCCCGTCCGAGAAGACCGCCGCGGTGCGTGAGCGCATCGCCTTCAGGGTCCATCCCGGGCGGTCCACGACGGCGATCGGCATCAGCCGGGCAATGCGCCGCCAGCCGCGCCAGCGATGGAAGCCCGCGAGATTGTCCGCTCCCATGATCCATACGAAATGGACCCCAGGAAAGCGCCGCTTGAGGTAAGCCAGAGTATCGACGGTGTAGCGTGCCCCGATCTCGCCTTCGAAGGCGGTCACATCGATGCGGGGGTGGTCGGCGATGTCCTTTGCCTGTGCCACGCGCGCCTCCGTGGAGGCGAGCTCGCCCGTATCCTTCAGGGGATTGCCGGGCGTGACGATCCACCAGAGCCGGTCGAGCCGCAGACGCGTGAGCGCCATGAGGCTCACATGCCGGTGCCCGGCATGGGCCGGATTGAAGGAGCCCCCATAAAGCCCGATCCGCATGCCAGGCGTCGTCAGCGGCAGACGTGCGAGGCCCGAGGGCTCGAGACGGAAGGGAGAGGGTGGAGAACTCACGGACGCGTCTGACCCGAACCGTGGATATGGTACTTGAACGAGGTCAGCTGCTCCACGCCGACGGGGCCCCGCGCATGCATCCGGCCCGTGGCGATGCCGATCTCGGCCCCGAACCCGAACTCGCCCCCATCGGCGAACTGGGTCGAGGCGTTGTGCAGCACGATGGCCGAATCCACTTGCCTGAGGAAGTGCTCCGCCACCGCCGCATCGTCGGTCACGATGGAGTCGGTATGATGGGAGCCGTAGGTCTCGATATGTGCGACGGCCTCATCCAGGCCGCCCACGACACGCACGGAGATGATCGCGTCGAGATATTCCGTGCGCCAGTCCTCCTCCGTCGCAGGCGTCACGCGCGGATCGACAGCCTGAGTGGCCGCATCGCCGCGGACGGCGCAGCCCGCATCGAGAAGCATGAGCACCAACGGCTTCAGATGCGTCGCGGCGCAGGCACCATCCACGAGGAGCGTCTCCGCCGAGCCGCAGACGCCGGTGCGGCGCATCTTGGCGTTCAGCACGATGGCCTTCGCCATCTCGAGATCAGCCCTCTCATGCACGAAGACGTGATTGAGACCTTCGAGATGCGCAAAGACCGGCACCCGCGCCTCCTCCTGCACGCGCGCCACGAGGCTCCTGCCCCCGCGCGGCACGATGACGTCGAGATTACCGTCGAGCCCGGTCAGCATGGCGCCCACGGCTGCGCGGTCGCGCGTCGGGACAAGACGGACGGCATCGGCGGGAAGACCGGCCCTCTCCAGACCTTCTCCCATTGCGTCCGCGATGGCGAGCGCGCTGCGGAAGCTCTCCGAACCTGTGCGCAGGATCGCGGCATTGCCGGCCTTGAGGCAGAGCGCGCCCGCATCCGCCGTGACATTCGGACGGCTCTCGAAAATCACGCCGATCACGCCGAGCGGCGTTGCGATGCGCTCGATCCGCAAACCGTTGGGGCGCTCGAACCGTGCCAGCACGCGTCCGACCGGATCGGGCAAGGCGGCAACGCTTTCCACCGCTTCGGCAATGGCCTCCAGCCGCTCGGGATTGAGCGTCAGACGGTCGATGAAGGCCGGCGTCCGACTCGTGGCTGCGGCCTCGGCGAGATCCTCGGCATTGGCTGCGAGGATCGAGGCGGCCCGCGTGCGAATCGAGGCGGCCATGGCGCGCAGGGCCGCATTCTTCTGCTCGCTCGAGGCCAGGGCCATGCGCCGGGCGGCCTGGCGAGCGCGGCGGCCCAGCCCGGTCATGAGCGCTGGGACATCGGAATATCCAACCGAAGTTGCCCCTGACGCGTTGAGATGTCCCGCGTAAGAATTGTCGCTCAAGGCTCGAGTATCGTCCATGTCCAAGTCCCATCCCTCCTCTGACCGGAGGGCAACCTACCATCCGCGATCCATAGCACGCCAGGCCGCGCCAGGGCCAAGCCGTTCGGCGAGGCGCGCCCCTGTGCCCCCTGAGATCCGGGTGGGGACGTCCGGCTGGCACTATAAATCGTGGCACGGACCTTTCTACCCGGAGGACTTAAAGATCAAGGACTTCCTCTCCTATTACGCAAAGCGCTTCGATACGGCGGAAATCAACAATTCCTTCTACCGGCTGCCGACGGAGCAGGCCGTCGGGGCATGGCGGGAGCGCGCGCCGGATGGGTTCCTCTTCGCCTGGAAAGCCTCCCGCTTCATCACACACATGAAGAAGCTCAAGGACATCGAGGAGAGCATCAATCTCGTGTTCGGCCGCATGGAGGGCCTAGACGATACTTTCGGTCCCGTCCTGTTCCAGATGCCCCCCATCTTCAGGGCCGGCGACGAAACGCGGGAGCGGGTGGCGCGATGCCTGTCTCTCGTGCCGCGGAACCGGCGCATCGCCTTCGAGTTCCGCCATCCGGGCTGGTACGAGGAGACGACCTTCCGGATCCTGCGCGATCATAATGCTGCGCTCTGCCTGTCCGATCACGCCGATGCGCCGGCCCCCTGGGTGACCACCGCCGAATTCGTCTATGTGCGTGCCCATGGCACCGACGGACGCTACGCCGGCAGCTACGGCGAGGAAACCCTGCGCGCCTGGGCCCGCCGGATCGCGGAATGGCATCGGGAGGGACGCGACGTTTACGCCTATTTCGACAACGACATCAAAAGCGCAGCGCCCGGCGACGCTCAGACCCTGCTGAGGCTCCTGGCCGACGATCCGTCGCTCAGCGCCATGTCGTCCCGGTGAACCATCTCGGCCCGTCCAGGGTAGCCGAGGATGGCCTCGATCTCGCGGCTCGGGCGGCCGATGATGCGCGCAGCCTCCTCGGCGTCGTAGGCCACGAGGCCGCGGCCAAGAACGCGGTTCTCGTCGCGGATCGTCACCGCATCCCCCCGATGGAAGGTGCCCTCGATGCGGCGCACGCCCACAGGCAGAAGGCTCGCGCCGCCCTGCAAGGCGCGCGCTGCGCCCTCGTCGACGACGATCGTTCCGCGCGGCTCTAGGGCACCGGCGATCCAGGTCTTGCGCGCAGTCACGGGGTTGGAAGGCGTGAGGAACCAGGTGCAGCGCCCGTCCTCGGTCACGCGCCTGAGCGGGTTCTTCGCACGTCCGTCGGCGATGATCATATGCGTGCCGCCGGACGTGGCGATCTTGCCCGCTTCGATCTTCGTGCGCATGCCGCCGCGGGACAATTCGGACGCGGCTCCTCCCGCCATGGCTTCGATCGCCGGCGTGATGCGCTCGACGATGGGGATGTGCCGGGCCTGGGGATCGGATGCAGGCGGCGCCGTATAGAGCCCGTCGATATCGGAGAAGAGCACCAGGAGATCCGCGCCGATCATGGTGGCGACCCGCGCCGCCAGACGATCGTTGTCGCCGTAGCGGATCTCGGACGTCGCCACCGTGTCGTTCTCGTTGATCACAGGCACGGCACGCAT
The DNA here is from genome assembly GCF_009830105.1 of Microvirga makkahensis. Taxonomy (GTDB): domain Bacteria; phylum Pseudomonadota; class Alphaproteobacteria; order Rhizobiales; family Beijerinckiaceae; genus Microvirga; species Microvirga makkahensis. The sequence goes on along the minus strand of NZ_WURB01000023.1, from coordinate 34,187 downwards.
CTCAAGCAGCTTCAAGGTCGTCGCGCGGGCATTGAGGTAGCGGCGCCGCTCCTCAGTATCGGAGAGCGTCACCAGGATCTGTCCCGCCGTGATGCCGTGATGGGCGAGGACCTCCGACCAGGTGCGCGCGAGGGTGATCTGGCCGACGGCGGCGGCGGCCTGGCTTTCCTCCAGCCTCAACGGACCTGAGGGAAGCCCCAGGACCGTGCGCCCCATGGCGATCGCGCCGGAGGAGACGACGAGAACATCTGCGCCTTTCGCATGGAGATCGGCAATGTCCTCAGCAAGGGCGGCAAGCCACGCATGGTTGAGGCGTCCGCGGGTACGATCCACCAGGAGCGCGGAGCCGACTTTCAGAACGACGCGGCGGAACTGGCTGATCTGGGGGCTCACGGATGCCACTCTTCTTGGGTGTCGACGGTCTCTTCCTCGACCTTAGCCTCGTCGATGACGGTGAGCAAAGCCTGCAGGACCTCCTGCACGCCCTGGCCCGACGCGGAGGAGATCACGAGAGGTGTGCGCTTGCACGCCTTCTTCAGCCTCTCAAGCTGCTCCCCGAGCCTCTCCTCGTCCAGCGCATCCGCCTTCGAAAGAGCGACGATCTCGGGCTTTTCGACGAGGCCGTGGCCATAGGTCTCGATCTCATGGCGCACGGTCCTGTAGGCTTCGCCCGCATCCTCGCTCGTGCCCTCGACGAGGTGCAGCAGCACGCGACAGCGCTCCACATGGCTCAGGAAACGGTCGCCCAGCCCGACCCCCTCCGACGCACCCTCGATCAGCCCCGGGATGTCCGCCAACACGAATTCGCGTCCATGCACACGTACCACGCCGAGGCCCGGGTGAAGGGTAGTAAACGGGTAATCGGCAATCTTGGGCTTCGCCGACGTGACGGTGGCAAGAAACGTCGACTTTCCCGCATTGGGCAGGCCCACGAGGCCGGCATCGGCAATCAGCTTCAGGCGCAGGATGAGCGTGCGCTCCTGACCTTCTTGGCCCGGATTGGCCCGGCGCGGCGCCCGGTTGGTGGAGGTGGTGAAATAGGCGTTGCCGAAGCCACCGTTGCCGCCCTTGGCGAGCAGCACCCGCTGGCCCACATGGGTCATGTCGGCGATGACGGTCTCGCCGTCCTCCTCCAGGATCTCCGTGCCGGCGGGTACTTTCAGCACCACGTCGGCGCCCTTGGCTCCGGCGCGGTTCTTGCCCATGCCGTGACCGCCGGTCTTCGCCTTGAAGTGCTGCTGGTAACGGTAGTCGATGAGGGTGTTGAGCCCCTCCACACACTCCGCCCACACGTCGCCGCCACGGCCCCCGTCGCCTCCGTCCGGCCCTCCGAATTCGATGAACTTTTCACGGCGGAACGATACGGCGCCTGCGCCGCCATTGCCCGAGCGAATATAGATCTTGGCTTGATCGAGAAATTTCATAACCCGTGTCCTTTACGGGACAACATGCCCATGGGCAACGCTCGCACACGAACAACGCAGATAAATGAGAAGCGCCCCCGAATGGTTCGGGAGCGCCTCGGTTCTCAAGGGCCGCCGCCTAGCTCGCGAGCGAGATTGAGCGATCCAGCTCCACCTCGACGGAAGCGGGCTCGGGGACGAAGCCCGTGTGACCCCAGGCCTTCAGGCTCTCCCAGGTCCGCCGGTCGAGGCGGAAGTGGTCGACCGGATAGAGGCCGCACCGGGCCGGCAGCTCGGAGAGCCCGGCCCCCTGATAGGCGAAGCCGCACTTTTCCAACACGCGCCGGGAGGCCGGATTGATCACCCGGGCGCAGGCGGTGACCTCGCGTCCGTCGCCATAGGCGAAGAAGGCATCGATCAGCGCGCGAGCCGCCTCGGTGGCGTAGCCCTGCCCCCAGGAGGGGATGCCGAGCCAATAGCCCAGGCTGGGCTTGCCGGTATCCGGGTCGGGGATGATGCCGACCATGCCGATAAGGCTGTTCGGCTTGCCCTTGGGCGTGATCGCCAGCTGCAGGCCCTCGCCGTTGGCATTGGACCGCCTGGACCCGAAGATGAACCGCTCTGCCTGTTCCGGGTGGTACGGATGCGGAATTCGGGCCGTCATGTCCGCGACAGCTTTCTCACCGGCAAGGCGTACGACGGCTTGAGCATCCGCGAGCCGAGGCCAGCGCAGCCACAGGCGGCGGGTCTCGAGACGGAAAACATCGTCACGGGTGAGGTCGGGAAACATGATCTTGCTCCGATCCGAAGTGGGCCTCCCTGGCCCGGAAAACGCGAAGGGGAGGTGGACATCCCACCTCCCCTGCTGGTTTTCGGATCTGAGCTTGGCCTTGAGGGGCCATCTGGAGCTTCTGATCCGCCGGGTCGGTGCGATGCCGGCGGGAGCTCCTTCGCTTTGCTCTCGCCGTTTACTCTGCGGCCTCTTGGGCCGGTACGACCGATACGAAGGCTCGGCCTTGACGCGTAAGGAATCGGACTCGGCCGTCGGCCGTAGCAAAGAGCGTGTGGTCTTTGCCCATGCCGACATTCGCGCCCGCATGCCATTTCGTGCCGCGCTGACGAATGATGATGTTGCCGGCGACAACCTGTTGATCGCCGAACTTCTTGACGCCCAGACGACGGCCTTCGGAATCGCGACCGTTGCGAGACGAACCGCCTGCTTTTTTGTGAGCCATGGGTCTACTCCCGTGTTCTGTGTCAGTTGCCTACGCTTATTCAGCGGTGGCCGGCGCAGCGTCGTCCGCCGCAGCCTTGGTGGTCTTCTTGGCCGCAGCCTTCTTGGGCTTCGCGCCACCGGCAAGGATCTCGGTGATCCGCACGACGGTATAGTCCTGGCGATGCCCGCGCTTGCGGCGCGAATTCTGGCGGCGGCGCTTCTTGAAGGAAATGACCTTCTCGCCGCGGGTGTGCTCCACCACTTCGCCTGCCACGGTCACGCCCTCAACGAGGGGAGCGCCAACCTGGGTCTCGCCATCGTTGGTGACCATGAGAACTTGGTCGAACGTAACGGCGGTGCCCGGCTCGCCTGCGAGCGTGGCGACGGTGATGACGTCGTTGGCGGCAACGCGATATTGCTTGCCGCCGGTCTTGATCACTGCGAACATCTTGATCCTCGTGTTCAAACCCAAATCTCAACGAGGCACTTGGCCCGCAGGATTGGCTTTTTGGCAGTTTCCGGCTTCGTTTCACGGCCGCTTGGCGCAGCCGCATGGATCAAGCAGGCACTCTTACCCGCTTGTAGAGGATGTGTACCTACGGACAGTCTCCGGCTTTGTCAACCAAAAACCCCGCAAAAACATGCACCAGGGTGCTTGAAGAGCCGACAAGCCCATGATATCCACCCGGCCTCAACCAGCGGGGCCAAAGCTTCCGCCCTCCGGAGAGGTGGCAGAGTGGTTGAATGCACCGCACTCGAAATGCGGCATACGGGCAACCGTATCGGGAGTTCGAATCTCCCCCTCTCCGCCAGATCCTTCCTTCAAATTATTGCGGGAGGATTTCGGCTCCTTCACCCACAAGACTTTTGCGACGATTCGGCCCGGTGATCCGTTCAAGCCGAACTGGCTCGTCGAGGCGATCACTTGGGATCTGCAGCAGGTGGCAGAAGGCCGGATCCGGCGGCTCATCATCACGGTAACGCCGCGCCATCTCATATCGATCTGCGCCAGCCATGCTCAGGACCTCTCTGTTGAGCTGCACAACCTGTGCCGCAGCTTCATGCAGTCGTCCTGGTACTTGGAGCTCTGGCCCCGAACACGGTTCAGTCCAGCCAAGAATACCGAGTCGGAGCTCAAGATCACCCAGGGCGCAAGATCACTCAGGGCGGTGGACGGCTCGCCACCTCGGTCAACGGCGTTCTGACCGGGCACGGCGCTGATTTGACGGCACGGTGCTGTCCCGGCTCGACGAAAAGACGGAAGGCGCGATCATCCCGGTGATGTGGCGCATGCACGTGGATGATCTTGCAGGTCATCTCTTGGAGAGAGGCGGTTGGCAGCCCCTGAACCTGCCGGCGATCACCGAGGCCGACGTGCTGGACGAGACGCGGCAAAACCTCGGCGCCTATGACTTTGCACCCCAGTACCAGCAGCGATCGGTGGCGGTCGACGGCGGCCTGATCAAATGGTCATGGTTTGAGCGGTTTAAGGTTGCTCCCGCCCGCGAGCCGGAGGATCAGATCGTCCAAAACTGGGGCGCGGCCTCGACAGCGGGCGAGCTGAATGAGTACTCGGTCTGAACGACCTGACTGATCCGCAACGGCAGCTACGATCTTCTCGACGCGGACCGCGACCGGCTCGGCTATCCGGCTTTGAGGCGTCATGTGCTCGATCTCTATCATCAGCATCGTCCGCACGCAGTGTTGATCGAGGACAAAGGCTCAGGCACGCAGCTGATTCAGGAAATGGCTCATGCCGGATCGGTCTACCCGATCGCCGTCACTCCGCAAGGCGACAAGATCATGCGCGCCACAGGATCATTCGCTCTCTTTGGCGTTCCGAAAAGCGGCGATCGCTTCGCCAAGGCGGGTCCAAGCCGCTTCTGATCCAGGAAGCCCCAACCGAAGGATCCTCGGGTTGTATTCGAAACGCCGCACCCATATGCCACGGCGCCCTAAATGGGCGAATAAATCCGATGCATGCCGGCTTTCGATGAGGCGGTAGAGGGTAGTCCCTCGCGGGACTTGATCCGAAACAGGCCCGAGGAGAGCATCAAGGCGGCGGGCATCGGCATCTCGTGCCTGTTGGGCCGCGTCACGCCAGTCCCGGTCCAGAAGTGCTTGCTTCCCCACCGCAATTGCTGGCCCAGACACCGCCCAGGGACCGAGGATCCTCCTCAGCCTCATGACGGTTTCACTCGCTGCAATGGCAAATCCAAGCCGCAGACCCGCCAGCCCATAGGTTTTGCCGAAGGAGCGTAGGATGACTGCATTCTCTGGCAGATGGGGAACCAAGCTCTCGTCAGATTCGAAGTCCGCGAAAGCCTCGTCGATCACAAGCCAGCCGCCGCGTTGCCTGAGGCGTTCGGACAACCCGAGCAGCATACACCGCTTTAGAACCCTGCCGTCAGGGTTGTTGGGATTCACCAAAACGACAATGTCGGCATTTTCTGCCTGCTCTAAGGATGCGGCTTCGGTAACCTGATGCCTTGCCATGCGCCAGGCGTGTGCATGTTCCGCATAGGTGGGAGCCAAGACAGCGACCTGGGAGCGGGGCCATAGAACTGGCAGCAGATTGATGAGAACTTGAGTGCCCGGAGCCGCCATAACCGTCGCGGCATCCACAGCACCGTAGGCCTCCGCTGCGACGACCTCGAGATCCATTTGGGCTCTGGGCGAAGGAAGCCGCTCGAACAAATGAGGTGGCAAGTCGGGCAAGGGATAAGGTATGGGGTTGATCCCCGTCGACAGATCAATCCACGGCTCGGGCGCTTCGGGGAAAAGCCGCCGTGCTTTATCAAGATCGCCTCCGTGCCAGATACGCTCCTTACTCATCCGACTCTACCCATGCTTTGGTCCGACACCCTGTTGATCCTGGTCCTAGGCCTCGCAACAGAGGCCGCATTCGGCTATCCTAATCGCCTTTATATGCTGATCAGGCATCCCGTCACCTGGATCGGGTGGCTCATTGCAAAGCTCGACTGTACATTGAATCGGGAAACCTGGTCGCCCAGCCGACGCCGCGTCGCCGGGGCATTAGCGCTCTTGCTCCTTCTGGCTGTTGCTGTATCCGTAGCCAAGCTCTTGGAAATCGCTGCTTTTTCTCTTGGAATGGCCGGTCTTGGTCTGCTGGCTGTTCTGGCTAGCAGCCTTCTCGCACAGCGCAGCCTTCATGATCATGTGGCGACCGTCTCCGCCGGCTTGCGCGAGGATGGAATCAACGGCGGACGCAAGGCGGTTTCACTGATTGTGGGCCGCAACCCCGAGAGCCTGGATGAGGCAGGAGTATCCCGCGCCGCCATCGAGAGCCTTGCCGAGAATTTCTCCGACGGGGTTGTTGCGCCCGCCTTCTGGCTGGGAGTGGGTGGGCTCGTTGGCGCCGCACTTTATAAGGTGGCGAATACGGCCGATAGCATGATCGGGCATCGCACACCCCGCCATGAGGCCTTCGGTTGGGCGGCGGCCCGATTCGACGATCTCGTGAATCTGCCAGCCTCGCGCCTCACGGCCCTCCTCATCATCGCCGCTGCCGCCCTGAACCGAGACGCCTCACCGCGCCAAGCCTTCAATGCAGTGTGGCGGGATGCCCCACATCACCGCTCACCCAATGCCGGCTGGCCCGAGGCCGCAATGGCGGGGGCGCTGGGCCTGCGGCTCGCCGGGCCGCGCGTCTATGGGGATGTGCAGGTGGAGGATCGCTGGATGGGGGATGGACGCGCAGAAGCAACGGCGCAGGATATCGAGCGCGCGCTTGCCCTCTATCGGACAGCCTGCGGGCTGCAGTTCGGACTGGCTGCGGGACTGGCCCTCGTCGTCTACCTTATCGTGCGCTGATCGCAAACAGCCGGTCGCAATCGAGGTACGCCTCCAGGTGATCCGCGAAGCGGTCAAGGATATCGTCGACCAGAGCCTCGTAGGCGAGGCCGCTGCTTTCGGCCCCGAGCCGCTCAAGCCAACGTTTCCGCTGGCGATCATCGGTGAATAGACCGTGCACATAGGTGCCTGCCACCCGCCCATCCGCCGAGACCGCGCCGTCGAGGCGGCCCGCATCCAGCCGCGCGAAGGCGCGGTCGGAAGCGTCCGGCCCGGAGGTCTGGCCGATATGTATTTCATAGCCTGAGAGCGGCGTTCCGTCGGGAATCGTGACGCCGGTCACCGCCTCCAGGTGCTTCTTGGCCGTGAGCGTCGTCGCCACATCGAGAAGCCCTAACCCCTCGACGGAGCGGCCCGCCTCGCCCTCGATGCCGAAGGGGTCCTCGATGCGCTGCCCCAGCATCTGATACCCGCCGCAGAGCCCCAGCACTTGCCCTCCCTGGCGCACATGTGCCTTGAGGTCAATGTCCCAGCCCTGGGCGCGGATGTAGAGAAGATCGTCGATGGTGGTCTTGGACCCGGGCAGGAGCACGAGCGCGGCATCGACGGGAAGCGGCTCGCCGGGTTCGACCAGCACCACATCGATGCCCGGCTCCTCACGTAGGGGATCGAGATCGTCGAAATTCGAGATCCAGGGCGTCACCGGCACGGCGATGACGACGGAAGCGTTTCTCCGGCGCGTGCCCGCCCGCCGGAGCCCAAGTCCGTCTTCGGCAGGCAGGCGGACCGCATCGGCAAAATGCGGCACGAGGCCCATGGCCGTCCACCCCGTGCGTTCTGCAATGATACGCATGCCTTCGTCGAACAGCGCCGGGTCGCCTCGGAAACGATTGACGATGAACCCCTTGATCATGGCCGCATCCGCCTCGTCGAGCACTGCTTTCGTGCCGACGAGGCTGGCGATGACGCCGCCCCGATCGATGTCGCCTACGAGCACTACGGGAACGTCCGCCGCGCGGGCGAAGCCCATATTGGCGATGTCGCCGGCTCGCAGGTTCACCTCGGAGGCCGAGCCCGCGCCTTCGACAAGGACAAGATCGGCCTCGTCGGACAAGCGGCCGAAGCTGTCGAGAACAGCCTCGAGGAGGCGCGGTTTCCAGAATTGGTATTCGCGCGCCCGCACCGTCCCAACGACGTGGCCCTGGACGACCACCTGCGATCCGATCTCGCTCTGCGGCTTGAGCAACACCGGGTTCATGTGCACGCTCGGAGCTACGCCTGCGGCGCGCGCCTGCAGAGCCTGCGCCCGCCCGATCTCGCCGCCATCCGCAGTCACTGCGGCGTTGTTCGACATGTTCTGCGGCTTGAAGGGGCGGACCTGGAGGCCGCGCCGTGCGAAGACGCGGCAGAGACCCGCGACGAGGAGCGACTTGCCGACGTTCGATCCGGTGCCCTGCACCATGAGCGCGCGCATCAGAACTCGATGCCTTCCTGCGCTTTGACGCCGGCTGCGAAATGGTGCTTCACCAGGGCCATCTCCGTGACGAGATCGGCGGCCTCGATCAGTTCCGGCTTGGCATTACGCCCGGTGACCACGATGTGGAGATCGGCCCTGCGCCCACGCAGGGCTTCCACGACTTCGGCCAGGGGCAGGTACTCGTAGCGCAGGGCAATGTTGAGTTCATCCAGCACCAGTAGGCGGATGTCCTCTCGCGCCATCAGCTCCTTCGCCTTGGCCCAGGCCCGCTCGGCGGCCGCTACGTCGCGGGCCCGGTCCTGCGTTTCCCAGGTGAAGCCCTCGCCCATGGTGTGCCACTCGATTTGATCGGGGAACCGGTCCAAAGCGAGACGTTCGCCCGTTTCCCAGGCTCCCTTGATGAACTGCACCACGCCCACGCCAAAGCCGCGCCCGAGCGCCCGGAGCATGAGGCCGAAGGCCGCCGTCGACTTGCCCTTGCCCGGCCCCGTATTAACGATGAGAAGCCCCTTCTCAACCGTCTTCGAGGCCACCTCGCGGTCTTGCACTTCCTTGCGCTTGATCATCTTGGCGCGGTGGCGCGCCTCTTCGTCCGGTGTCATGGCGTCCTGCTGCCTTTGAGAGACGCGCACCATGAACACCGGCAAGCCGAATTTCAAGGCCAAGTCCATCCACGCTCAGGCTTGAAAGATATCCCTTGGCTGTTTAAACAAGAACGGGACGGTGCCCCGGCAACGGGGTGAAAAGGGAATGCGGTGAGACACCGCGGCTGCCCCCGCAACTGTAAACGGCGAGCTTGCGCTCGACATGCCACTGGGCCTCAAAGCCCGGGAAGGCGATTGCGCAAAGTATCGACCCGTGAGCCAGGAGACCTGCCGTCATCACAAGCTTCTATCGGGTCTGTCGGACGGGGTGTGCCGATGGGGACCGTAGTCGAACGATTGGCAGTCGTTCGGTTCCGTCCGTGGAAGCTCAACAGACCTCATGGTCTCCCGACGGAGAGAACGATGCCTGCATCCAGCCTGCCCAAGACTCGCCTCCTTGCTCTGACCCTCGGCGGCCTCGTCGCGGCAACACCGGCCTTCGCCCACCACCCGATGGGCGGCGCGACCCCGGCTACTTTCGTTCAGGGCTTTCTGTCGGGCCTGGCCCACCCGCTCATTGGCCTCGATCACTTGGCCGCCCTGATCGGCGTCGGCCTCGTGTCCACCCGCTTCTCGCGCGGCCTTACGCTACCCGCCTTCTGGATCATCGCCATGGCGGCAGGTATTGGCCTCCACCTCGCAAGCGCAACCATTCCCCATGCAGAGCTGCTCGTGGGGCTGAGTGTCGTCATTATCGGCCTTGCGATGACCATGAGCGTTACCCTTCCTTATGCGCTGGTCGCGGCACTGTTCTCAACCGGCGGCGCCCTGCACGGCTATGCCTTGGCCGAAACGGTCGTCGGCGCTGAAACCACTCCGATCGGTGCCTATCTGGTGGGCCTCGTCGCAATCCAGACTGCTGTCACCACGGGTATCGCGCTGGCGGCGCGCCGGTTCGAGAAGACCTCCTTTGCGGCACCCTCCCTCCAGCTGCGCCTGGCTGGCCTTGCCGTCGCCGTGACGGGAGCCGCGGCCCTGGTCTTTCCGGCATTCGCCTAAGCGGACGGGCCTCGGCTCATGACCTCAACTCCTGAGGAGATCTGCCTTCATGTCTGCGTCACCTGTCGTGAGGCGGGTGGTCCGGACGACAAGGCGCTCCGGCCCGGCGCGGTTCTCCATCGGGCCCTCACCGAGGCGCTCGCCCAGCCCGGCACCCCTGCGGTGCGGGTGGAGGCAGTCGAGTGCCTCTCCGTCTGTAAGCGTCCGTGCACCATCGCGGTTTCAAGCCCAGGACGCTGGACCTACATTTACGGCGACCTGAATGCCGACACATCGGCGGACACCATTATCGAGGGGCTTCGCCGCTATGCGGCGACCTCCGATGGCCTCGTGCCCTGGCGTGAGCGGCCGGAGGCCTTTCGTAAAGGTGTCGTCGCCCGCATTCCCCCGTTCAAGAAAGACAGCGCGGCTTGACCCAAGCCGCTGAAAGGCTCGCCTCATGAGCGATATCACCAAGATTCCCTGCACGATCATCACGGGCTTCCTTGGCGCCGGCAAAACCACGCTCGTACGCCACCTGCTGGAGAATGCCGGCGGCCGCCGCCTCGCCGTTCTCGTTAACGAATTCGGCGATCTCGGCTTCGACGGCTCCTTCATCGAAGGTTGCGGCATCGAGGGCTGCACACAGGAAGATATCGTAGAGCTGCCGAACGGCTGCCTGTGCTGCACAGTGGCGGATGATTTCGTGCCCGCCCTGAATGCGCTTCTCAACCGGCCGAACCCACCCGAGCACATCCTGATCGAAACTTCGGGCCTTGCCCTGCCGAAGCCGCTCGTGCGGGCTTTCAACTGGCCCGACATCCGCTCCCGCGTCACGGTCGACGGCGTCATCGCCGTGGTGGATGGCCCCGCAGTCGCCTCCGGCGCATTCGCCGAGGACCCGAATGCGCTAGAAGCCCAGCGCGCCGCCGACACCTCCGTCGACCACGAGAACCCGCTTGAAGAGGTGTTCGAGGATCAGCTGCTTTGCGCGGATCTCATCCTTCTCAACAAAACCGACCAGATGGCAGCTGACGACAAGACCACGGTCCTCGCCGAGATCAACGAACATCTGCCCCGTGCCGTGAAGGTCATCGAGACCGCCCATAGTAAAGTAGATCCGGCCGTGCTCCTCGGCCTTAGCGCCGCCGCCGAGGCCGATCTGGACGCTCGCCCCTCCCATCACGAGACGGCTGAGGATCACGATCACGACGATTTCGAGAGCATCGCGATCTCGGTCGCTCCAGTCGCCACGCCGGAAGCTCTCGTCGCCCGTGTCGAGCGCGCCGCGCAAGCCGCAGGTGTGCTGCGGATCAAGGGCTTTGCGCCGGTCGATGGCAAGCCGATGCGCCTCGTGGTCCAGGGTGTCGGCCAGCGCGTGGCGTATCACTTCGACCGTCCCTGGAAGGCCGGCGAGGCGCAGGATGGACGCATGGTGGTGATCGGCTTGAAGGGGTTCGACGTGAAGGCCGTCGAGGCCGCTTTGCACAACGGGTGAGATGCACCTTCTTCCGATCACAGCGATTTCCCTCGACGACGGCTCTGAGGCTATCGACCTCCAGCAGCCTCCGGGTGATATCGTGGTCCTCTCCTTCGCGGACAGTGACCTCGGTGCGCTGGCGGCCGCCCAACAACGCAGGTCAGACGGGCTATCGCTCCGTCTGGCTTCGCTCCGGCGCCTGCGCCATCCTTTTTCCATCGATCTCTATATCGACAAGACGGCCGCGAAGGCGCGCTTCATTCTCGTGCGGTGCCTCGGCGGGCGCGACTACTGGCGTTACGGTCTGGAGCGTTTATCCGAAACGTGCCGCTCAGAAGGCGTGAAGCTGGCGGTAATACCAGGTGACGACCGCCCAGATCCTCGGCTCTCGGCCTATGCCACGGTTTCTCCTGGTCTCTGCGATGAGTTGGAAGCCTATTTCCGGGCGGGCGGCATCGACAACATGAGCCGCCTGCTTGCGCGCATCGGCCATGAGATCGGCGAAAGGAATTCACCTGTGGAGCCGCCGCAAGCAGCTCCCCGTGCCTTCGCCTGGACTCCGGAGAACGGGATCGCCAAGCCTGAGACGCTGCTCGCCCGATGCTCCGATCGGGATCCGCTGGCGTATATCCTCGTTTATCGCTCGTCTGTGCTTGCGGGCGACACACAGCCCGTCGAGGCTCTATCAGTTGCCCTCCTTGAACGCGGTATCGCCCCGCTCGTGCTGGCCGTCTCAAGCCTGAAAGATCCGGAAGCGGTCGATATCGTCCGCAGCGCAATCTGTGCGCGCCGCCCCGACATGATCGTGACGACAACGGCCTTCTCGGCGCGCGATGATTCCAGTTTCGTGCTTGATGAAGCCGATTGTCCAGTTCTGCAGGCAATCCCCGTCGGCAGCGCGAAGGAGGCCTGGGAAGCCTCCCCACGCGGCCTGTCTGCCGCTGATCTTGCCATGCAGATTGCCCTGCCTGAATTCGACGGGCGCATTGCAGCCGGTCCAATCTCGTTCAAGGCCGAGAAGCCCGCCGCCCCGCCCATCTGCTTCGCCCATCGCGTGCAGGCGCCGGATCCGACCGGGATCGGCATGGTGGCAGACGTGGCCGCTGCCTGGATACGGCTCGCTCGCACCCCGCGCCATGACCGGCGCTTGGCCCTCGTTCTTTCCGACTACCCGGCGCGCGGTGGCCGGGCCGGTTTCGCGGTGGGGCTCGATACTCCGGCAAGCACCTGCGCAATCGTCGATCTGCTGCGGGAGGCTGGCTACGATGCGCAGAGGCGCTTCACCTCCGACGACCTGATGCTGCGCCTGACAGCAGGCGAACACGCGTTCGAGGTTCCGCTTTCCACCTATCGCGCGTGGCTCGACAGCGTGCCTGCGGAGCAGCGATCCGCCATCGCCGAGCGATGGGGAGATCCCGAGAGTGACCCAACACTGGACGGAAACGTCTTCCGCTTTCGCGCGGTGCGCGCCGGCAACATCCTCGTTGTCCTTCAGCCTGACCGAGGCCATGGCAAAGACCGCAAGGGTTTCTACCACGATCCCGATTGTCCTCCGAGCCACGGCTACCTAGCTTTCTATTTTGGCCTGAGGAGCCTGGAAGGCATCCACGCGCTCGTGCATCTGGGGACGCATGGCACGATCGAATGGCTTCCCGGCAAGGCAGTCGCGCTCTCAGCCACCTGCTGGCCGCGCCTCGTGACCGGTTCTGTTCCGGTCATTTATCCTTTCATCGTCGATGATCCCGGAGAGGCAGCACCTGCCAAGCGCCGGATTGGCGCGGTGACGATCGGGCATCTTACGCCGCAGACCTGCGAGGCCGGCTTGCATGGTGAAGCTGCGGCGCTTCGCGAGCTGGTGGAGGAATTTTCATCCGCGCAAGTGCTCCATCCAGGACGGGCCGAACTCGTCGCTGGCGAGATCCTGGAGCGCGCACGCACCAGCGGGCTTGCCGTTGCCTGCGGCATTGATGACAGCACGCCCATGGACGAGGCCCTGACGCGTCTCGATGCTCATCTCTGCGATCTCGGCGAAGTGACAATTCGTGAAGGTCTTCACGTGTTCGGGCACCCACCCCAAGGTTTCGAGGCCTGCGGAGTGGGCGAGCATGACGGCCTCTTGAGCGCCCTCGACGGCCGCTTTGTCACTCCGGGTCCGGCAGGCTCGCCTTCACGTGGACAGACGGACGTTCTGCCGACCGGCCGCAATCTCGCAACACTCGATCCACGCGCGTTTCCCACTCGCGCTGCCACCGAACTCGGCTGGCGGGCCGCACGGGAGATCGTGCGCCGCCACCTCCAGGAAGAAGGCGACTGGCCGCGCCGGATCGTGATGGATCTGTGGGCCTCTCCCACGCTCCGCTCCGGCGGCGAGGATATCGCCCAGGCGCTCGCGCTCATGGGCGTGCGTCCCACATGGGATCATGCCTCCACGCGCGTGACAGGCTTCGAGATCGTGCCGCAACCGCTGCTCGACCGTCCCCGCGCCGATGTGACCGTTCGCGTCTCCGGCGCATTCAGGGATACCTTCCCCGACCAGATCGCTCTCCTCGATCAAGCAGCCCGAGCCGTGGCCGCGCTCGACGAGGATAACGAGTGGAACGAACTCGCCGCCGCCCGCAGGCGTGGCGAGATGCTTTCGCGTGTGTTCGGATCAGCACCAGGCACCTATGGCGCTGGCGTATCCGCTCACGCCTTGGACGGAGAATGGAGCACAAGGCACGATCTTGGCCGCACCTACCTCGAAAGCACCTCCCATGCGTTTGGTGCCTTAGGAAATGCCAGTGCGGATGAAAGCTTTCCGCAACGCGTCCAACAGGCCGAAGCCTTCGTGCATGTGAGCGACGTGGCTGAACGCGACATCCTGGACGGCGACTCTGCCGCCGATTCCATCGGCGGGTTCGCGGCAGCGGCCGAAGCCTTAGGCTCCACTCCTGCCGTCTATAGCCTCGACACGAGCCGCCCTGAGAATCCGAAGGCTCGCACCCTTGTCGAAGATGTGGACCGGCTCGTGCGCGGCCGTCTGACGAACCCGCACTGGATTGCGGGCCAACTCCGCCATGGGTGGCGTGGAGCGGCCGAGATCGCCCAGGGAGTTGACGCTCTCTTTGCCTTCGCGGCCACGACGGATGCCGTCCCGAATACGGCTTTCGATCTCCTGTTCAATGCCCTTCTCGCTGATCAATCCGTTCGCGAGCAGATCGTTGTTGCCAACCCGGCTGCCGCCCGGGCGATCCGGGATCGTCTCGCAGAAGCAAGACGGCGCGGACTGTGGCAAAGCCGCCTTAATTCCGTGGCAGCGTTGCTCGACGACGATCGGCAGGAGGCGGCAGGATGACAACGTCGAGCCGCATCATGCGCAAGGGCTGGTGCCCGGGCGTACGCCGCCCGATGGCGACGGGCGATGGGCTGCTCGTCCGCCTCCATCCGCCCGCTGGGAGGCTCACGGCTGCACAGGTGCGCCTCATCGCTGAGGCGGCGCGCCAACATGGCAATGGTCACCTCGATATCACCGCACGGGGCAATCTCCAGATTCGCGGCGTGCGCGACGAGAGCTATCCTGCATTGATGACGCTTCTGAATCGTGTGGGCTTGACTGAACCGGAAGGTGACGGCCCCTATCGTGTCACCATGGTCTCACCGCTCGCTGGCGTCGACATGCGGGAACGCTTCGACGCGCTGGCACTTGCACAAGCCATCGAGGAGAAAGCCCGCTCCATCACTGGGCTTCCTGCCAAGTTCTTCATTGCTATCGACGGCGGCGGCTTGCTGCCGCTCGATACCATCGGCGCCGATCTTCATTTGGCGGCGCTTGATGACGGCAATGCGGTTGCCTTCGGCCTTTCATCGCTCAACGGACTGCAATGGATTGGAGCTACGGACTCCAGTCGAGCAACCGAGACAGCCGTCACCATTCTATCTGGCTATGCCGAGATGAGAGATTCAGGACGATCAGAAGCACGGCGGCTGCGAGATCTTCACCCGAACATGGTCGGAGAACTCGCGGACAAGGCAGCGCTCGGGCCAGCCGCGGCGGCATCTCCGCGCAATCCAGCGCCGCGAGCCGGCATCCTGGATGTCGTCGGTGCCAAAGCTGTTCTCCTCGCCCTGCCCTTCGGCCGTTGCAAGAGCCCGCAGCTGGAACAGGCTGCCGAATGGAGTGAGCAATTCGGTACGGGTGAGATCCGCCTGTCGTTCACGCGGGGAATTCTGCTGCCGGGAGTTGCGGAAAAGCACTTGGCGGAGCTGCTCCAAGCGGCTGCGCAATCTGGTTTCATCATCGAAGCAGACGATCATCGTCTCTCCCTGGCCGCATGTCCCGGTAAGCCAGATTGCGCCAGTGCCCGGACGCCTGCTCCTGACGATGCCTTGGAACTCGCTCACGCCTGCGAAGGCCTGCTTTCGCAGGGCTTTACTCTTCATGTCTCAGGCTGTCCCAAGGGCTGCGCTCATCCAGGCAAGGCCGACCTTACGCTGGTGGGCCGCGATGATGGTCGCTATGACGTCGTACCGAACGGCACTCCCCGGGAGACGGCATCCCATCACCTTTCTGTCGAAGAACTCATGACGCGTTTATTGCCCTTGAACACTGTGGATGATCTGAGCCGTGCATTCGCGGAGAACGTCCGATGAGCCGTGCTCGTGATTACATCCGCGAAGGCGCGGAGATTTATCGCCGATCCTTCGCGATCATCCGTGCCGAATCCGACCTGTCCCGCTTTTCCGGTACCGCCGAGCGCGTGGTCGTGCGCATGATTCATGCCTGTGGCATGACGGACCTCCCGCGGGATGTCGAACTCTCGCCCGACTTCGCGGAAGCCGCGGAGGAGGCCCTTCAGCGCGGGGCACCGATCCTGTGCGATGCTAAGATGGTTGCGAACGGCATCACCCGCGCCCGCTTGCCTGCGAACAACGAAGTGATCTGCACCCTCGACGACCCGCGCGTGCTCGTGCTTGCCGCCGAACTCGGCAATACCCGCTCGGCGGCGGCCATGGAGCTGTGGCGCGAGCGTCTTGAAGGCTCGCTCGTGGTGTTTGGCAACGCGCCCACCGCCCTTTTCCATCTGCTCGAAATGCTTGATGCCGGTGCGCCGAAGCCCGCTGCGGTGATCGGCATTCCCGTCGGCTTCATCGGCGCCGCGGAGTCGAAGGAGGCGCTTGCTCGGGATCGCCGCGTGCCGTACCTCGTCGTTCATGGACGACGCGGCGGCAGCGCGATGGCAGCTGCGGCGGTGAATGCCCTCGCGAACCCGATCGAGTGAGATAGGCATGACCCAGGATACGATCCGCCTCTTCGGCTTAGGACTCGGCCCCGGCGACCCGGATTACATGACGGTGCGCGCCCGCAAGGTGCTGGAGACCGCTGACCGGCTCGTCCACTTCTGCAAACGCGGCAAGCGCGGCAACGCCCGCACGATCGCGGATGCGATTGTCGGCATGAACCCGGCGCGCGAAATAGCTCTCGTTTATCCGGTGACGACGGAGATCCCGTCGGATCACCCGGATTATGCCGCGGCCTTGAGCCCTTTTTACGAAGCAGCCGCGATGCAGTTGCTCGCTGAGGTTGAGGCCGGCCGCATTGTTGGTGTGCTGTGCGAGGGCGATCCCTTCTTTTATGGTTCGTTCATGCATCTCTGGTGGCGCCTCAAGGAGAAGGTGCCCACTGAGGTCGTGCCAGCGGTTTCCGGTATGTCGGGTGCCTGGACCCGCGCTGGCGCGCCGATCACCTGGGGCGACGATGTGCTGACCGTGCTACCCGGAACGCTGCCGGAGGCGGAGCTGACGCGGCGTCTGTCGAACACCGATGCCGCCGTCGTGATGAAGCTTGGGCGCAACCTCCCGAAGGTGCGGACCGCGCTCGCCTCCGCCGGTCTTCTGGAGCGGGCGATCTATATAGAACGCGCCACCATGGCCGAGGAAAAGATCGTCCCGCTGCCCGAGATCCCGGAGAGCATGGAAGCCCCCTACTTCTCTCTCATCATCGTACCTGGCCAGGGGAGACGCGTATGACGGGCCAAGTGACCATCGTGGGTCTCGGCCCGGGCGATCCACGCTGGCTGACGCCGGCAGCCTCCGAAGTGCTCGCTTCGGCCACGGATCTCATCGGCTACGGTCCTTATGTCGGCCGCGTGCCTGAGAGGCCAGGTCAGCGTCGCCATGGATCCGACAACCGGGTTGAACTCGACCGCGCGCGCCTAGCTCTCGACCTTGCCGCGAAGGGCGGACAGGTTGCAGTAGTCTCCGGCGGCGACCCCGGCGTATTCGCCATGGCGGCAGCGGTATTCGAAGCGCTTGAAAACGGCGACCCGAGCTGGCGCGATATCGACATTCGCGTGGAGCCCGGTATCACGGCGATGCTCGCCGCAGCTGCCCACGTGGGCGCGCCGCTGGGCGGCGACTTTTGCGCCATATCTCTCTCCGACAACCTGAAGCCCTGGGAAGTTGTGGAAAGGCGCCTGAAAGCGGCGGTCACGGCGGATTTCGTGGTGGCGCTCTACAACCCGATCTCCGCCGCCCGGCCCTGGCAGCTTGGAGCAGCCTTCAAGGTCGTCGCGGAGATTCGCGGCCCAGATACACCGATCATCTTCGCCCGCGCGGTGGGGCGGCCCGACCAGCGCATCAGAATTGTGCCGCTCTCCGAGGTCGAGGCCTCCATGGCGGACATGTCCACTGTGGTGATCATCGGCGCGAGCACCACGCGACTGATCGAAAAGGCCGATGGCGACACGCCTTACGTCTATACGCCCCGCTTCTACGGAGTGCGCCCGTGACGCCGTTCGAGCCAATCGAGCGCCTCCTCGGCACTCGTGACCTCCTCGACCCCTGCGGGCTTTGCGGGCCGCGCCACGAGAATGACGGGCAGCCCCAGAGCGCGTGCAGCGGCGATCTTCGGATAGGTCGCGGTCCCACCGGAGTTCTTCGTCACCACCACCTCGACGCGCTCGCACTCCATGAGCCTACGCTCGGCGGACTCGTCGAAAGGCCCGCGGTCGCGAATAGCGCGGAGGTTCGGCACGGGCAGCGCGTCGCCCACGGGCTCGATGGTGCGAACCAGATACGTGTGCTGCGGGGCGGCTGCGAAGGGCGGGAGTTCGAGGCGGCCTACGGTGAGAAACACCCGGCGCGGCTCTTCCCCAAGCGCGGTTACGGCGGCTTCTGTATTCGGCACGCCGATCCAGCGGTCACCCGCCTGCCGTATCCAAGGCGGACGGCGCAAGGCGAGCAGCGGAACACCGGTCTGCGCGCAGGCCTCGGCGGCGTTGCGGGACATGATGCCGGCGAAGGGGTGGGTCGCATCGACAACCGCCTCGGTCCGCTCGTCACGGAGATAACGGGCCAAGCCCTTCACGCCGCCGAAGCCGCCGATGCGGGTGGGAATCGGCAAGGGGCGCGGGTCGCTGGTGCGGCCCGCCATGGAGAGAACGGGGTTGAATTCGGATCGACCCGCCAGCCGCGCCGCGAGCGCGGAGGCTTCGGTGGTGCCACCCAGAACGAGAATGCGCATGAGCCCCTTTACCCTGAATTCTGATCCGAAGTCGAGCACGACTCCCAGCCGCCCCTGGCTGACCATTATCGGCATCGGCGAGGATGGGCGCGCGGGTCTCTCGGCTGCGGCGCTCGCCGCTCTCGATGGGGCGGAACTGGTGATCGGTGGTGCGCGCCACCTGGAGCTCGCGGCACCGCTTGCCGTGCGCGCGCTCGTTTGGCCCAGCCCCTTTGCCGAGGGCTATCCCATGATCCTGGCGCGCAGAGGACAACCTACCTGCGTGCTCGCAACCGGCGATCCTTTCCATTATGGCGTCGGCGCGGAGCTCGCACGCCGGATCCCAGCGGACGAGATCGTGAGTTTCCCGCATGCCTCGGCCTTCAGCCTGGCCGCTGCCCGCATGGGCTGGTCGCTGCCGGAATGCGAGTGCGTGAGCCTTCATGGTCGGGCGCTGGAACGTATTATTCCTCATCTGCAACCGGGAGCGCGCCTGCTGGCCCTGTCGTGGGACGGCTCGACGCCGGGCAAGCTCGCGGACCTGATGATGAGGCGCGGGCTCGGCGCTTCAGCGATCACCGTGCTCGAAGCCATGGGTGGGCCGCGCGAGCGCATCCGCCATGCGACGGCCTCCGATTTCGGTCTCGCAGAGATCGACCCGCTAAACACGGTGGCCATCGAGGTTGTAGCGGCAGGTGATGCCCGGATTGTGCCCCTCGCGCCGGGCCTTCCCGATTCCTGGTTCGAGAATGACGGTCAGCTCACCAAAGCGGAGATGCGAGCGCTGACCCTCGCGGCGCTGTCCCCCAAGGCGGGCGAGCTGTTGTGGGACATTGGCGCGGGTGCGGGCTCCGTCGGCATCGAGTGGTGCCTGCGTCATCCGCGAAACTGCTGTATTGGCATTGAGGAGCGCGAGGAGCGGGCCGAGCGCGCACGGCGCAACGCCGCCGAGCTTGGCGCGATGGCGCTCGACATCCGGCTTGGCCGCGCTCCCGAAGCGCTTGGCGGCCTGCCCGCGCCGGATGCAGTGTTCATCGGCGGCGGCGCGTCCGAACCTGGCGTGTTCGATGCCGCATGGGCGGCGCTCAAATCCGGCGGACGCCTCGTGATCAATGCGATAACCCTTGAAACCGAGACCCTCCTCGGCACGCTCCATGCCCGTTATGGCGGCGCGATGCGGCGCCTAGCGCTCTCGCGCCTGGAGCGCGTCGGCAGCATGCATGGCTGGCGGGGAGCGATGCCGGTGACGCAATGGGTGGTGATAAAACCATGATCGTGGCCGGTGTGGGGTTCAGGCGCAATGCCGCCGCCGACGAGATCGTGGCCCTCGTGGAGCAGGCCCTTGCCCGCGCCGACTTGATGGGCGATGTCTTGGATCGGCTCGCGACCATCGAGCCCCTTGCTGCCCTGCCGGCCTTCACAGAAGCGGCCCGCCGCCTGTCCATTCCGGCCGTCAGCGTGACCGGACCTGCCCTGATGGAGGCAGCGCCGCGCGTGAGCACGCATTCCGCACGTTCCCTGGCGGCGCATGGGGTCGGGTCAGTGGCGGAAGCCGCAGCGCTCGCGGCGGGAGGGCCGCAATCGGAACTCATCCTGGAGCGCATCGCTTCAGCCTCCGCCACCTGCGCCCTGGCGCGACGGGAGATCCATTCATGACCGTTCACTTCATCGGGGCTGGCCCCGGAGCCGCCGATCTGATCACCGTGCGCGGACGCGCGCTCGTCGAGCGCTGTCCCGTCTGCCTTTATGCGGGCTCCATCGTTCCATCCGAAATTCTTTCCTGGTGCCCGCCCGGCGTGCGCCTCGTCGACACGGCGCCTCTGGATCTCGACGCGATCACGGCGGAATATGCGCGCGCGCATGGGAACGGCGAGGACGTGGCGCGCCTCCATTCCGGCGATCTCTCGATCTGGAGCGCCATGGGCGAGCAGATCCGGCGCCTCGAAGCGCTCGGCATTCCCTACACGATCACGCCCGGCGTTCCCGCCTTTGCCGCCGCCGCCGCCGCCATCGGGCGCGAGTTGACAGTGCCCGAGATTGGCCAATCGGTGGTCCTCACCCGCACCTCGGGCCGGGCGTCGGCTATGCCGGAGACGGAGCGGCTTGCCGTCTTTGCCCGGACCAAGGCGACACTTGCCATTCACCTCTCTATCCATGTGATCGACAAGGTCGTCGAGGAATTGCTGCCGTTCTATGGCGAGGATTGTCCGGCGGCGGTGGTCTGGCGCGCGTCCTGGCCGGACGAGCGGGTGATCAAGGGTACGCTCGGCACATTGGCCGCCATGGTGCGCGCAGAAAAGCTGGAGCGCACGGCGTTGATCCTGGTGGGGCAAACGCTTGCTGCGAGGGACTTCCGCGACAGCGCCCTCTATTCAGCGGATTACGATCGGCGCTTCCGGCCTAGCGCCCGCGAGGGCGGCCGATAATGTGCGCGGGCTCAGGTGACCGGATGGAAAGGCACACGGCCGACGAGAACGCCGTTGCGGTCGAACACGACGATTTCGAGCGCGATGCCGGAGTCCTGCAGGGCCTTGGCGGCGGTTTTCCACGCGTGCTGCGCCACCACGTCGCCGAGCGGCAATCCGAGTTCCTGCGCGGTTTCCAAAACTTCCAGAGCCGTGTTGGCGCTGCGCGCCGCCGCCACAAAGGAAGGCTCGGCTCCTGCCTCACCCAGGCGCAGCGACAGCCAATCGAGATCAACCGAGCCCGAGCGCGAATGGAGATCGAGCAGGCCCTGCCCGAGCTTGGTCATCTTGGCGAAGCCGCCCGCGACGGTCACCTTGGGCACCGGATTCCGGCGCAGGTACTTCAGCATGCCGCCCACGAAGTCGCCCATGTCGATGAGTGCCTGCTCCGGCAGATTGTAGAGAGCCTGAACGGCCTTCTCGGAGGTCGAGCCGGTCGCCCCCGCCACGTGGTCGACGCCGCCCGCGCGCGCCACATCGATGCCGCGGTAGATGCTGTGGATCCAGGCCGAGCAGGAATAGGGCACCACCACGCCGGTGGTGCCGAGAATCGACAGTCCGCCCAGGATGCCGAGGCGCGGGTTGAGGGTCTTTCGAGCAATGGCTTCGCCACCGGGAATGGAGATCTCCACCTCGATGTCCATGGGACCCCCGATGGCGCGCGCAGCCTCCATGAGATTGTCGCGGATCATCTGGCGCGGCACGGGATTGATAGCGGGCTCGCCAGGAGGAAGGGGCAACCCGGCCCGGGTGACGGTGCCGACCCCCTCGCCTGCGCGGAACGTCACGCCCGAATCCGGAGCGCCCGCGCGCACAGCCGCGATCACCAGGGCGCCATGGGTCACGTCAGGGTCATCGCCGGCATCTTTCACGACGCCTGCCCGCGCCCCGCCTTCGAACATTTCGGCGAGAGCCAGGGAGAAGGCAGGCCGCGTCCCCCCCGGAAGAAGGATCTCCACAGAATCGGGAAATTCACCCGTCTGCCAACCCCAATAGGCCGCCTTCGCCGCCGCCGTGGCGCAGGCACCGGTCGTCCAGCCGCGGCGCAACGGTCCGGCGGGTTTCAGTTCGTCCATGCACCCTCACTACTCATCGCCATGACGTCATATATCCATTTTGAAGCCACGGGTCATGCATGGAGGCATGCATGACATCACTTGCGGGTCTGTCCCCTTCATTTCTTCCGGGCACGGTCTGGCTTGTGGGCGCTGGCCCCGGCGACCCGGGCCTTCTCACGATCCATGCCCTGAATGCCTTGAGAAACGCCGACGTGGTGGTGCATGACGCCCTCGTCGATCCCGGCATTCTCTCCATAGCCCGCGAGGGCGCGGTTCTCGAATATGCGGGTAAGCGCGGCGGCCAGCCTTCCGCCGCCCAGAGCGACATTTGTGAACGTCTCATCACACTGGCGCAAGAAGGCCGTCGGGTCGTTCGCCTGAAGGGAGGTGATCCCTTCATCTTCGGGCGCGGGGGCGAAGAGGCGCTGGCCCTGGCTGGCGCCGGGATTCCATTCCGCATCGTCCCCGGGGTGTCGAGCGGGCTAGCCTCGCTCGCCATCCACGGCATTCCCGCCACCATGCGCGCAACAAACCATGCCGTGATCCTCGCCACAGGCCACAGGGCTCCCGACCAGCAGGCTGATTGGGCGGCGCTGGCACGCACCGGTGTTCCCATCGTGCTCTACATGGCGGTCACCAATCTTCCCGACATCGTCGCGGAACTGGTGGAGGGCGGACTGCCGGGCTCGACTTCCGCTCTTGCTGTGCATGGAGTGACAACCTCCCGCGAGAACGTGGTGGAAACCACCCTCGAGCATCTGCCGCGCCTAGTGGAGGAAGGCGTGATCCGCTCGCCTGCCATCGTCGCCGTCGGAGCCATTGCGACGCTCCGAAGCGCGATTCAAAACCACCTTCTGGATTATGGCGTCGAGGCCGCGCAATGAGTCTCGCTCCTGGCCTGCTGTTCGCTGCACCGAGGTCCGGTTCAGGCAAGACGACGGTGGTGCTCGGACTTCAGCGCGCGCTCGTGCGGCGCGGGCTGCGCGTGCGCGGCGCCAAAAGCGGGCCGGACTATATCGACCCCGCCTTTCATGCTGCGGCAACCGGCGCACCGAGCTTCAACTACGACAGCTTCGCGATGAGTCGGCCGCTCCTAAGCGCGCTTGCGGCGCACAGCGCAGGCGAAGCGGACATCGTGATCGCCGAAGGCTCCATGGGCCTGTTTGATGGCGTACGCCAGGAAACGGGCCGAACCGGCGCGAGCGCAGACATCGCGGCACTGTTCGGCTGGCCGGTCATTCTCATCCTCGACGTGTCGGGTCATGCCCAATCGGCCGCCGCTGTGGCGCTGGGTTGCGCACGGTTCGATCCGCGCATCGAGATTGCAGGCGTTGTGCTGAACAAGGTAGCGAGCGCGCGCCACCGCAAGCTCGTGGAAGATGGCTTGGAGCGCATCGGACTGCCGGCTCTCGGAGCCCTGATGCGCGACAACGACTTGGTTCTGCCAGAGCGCCATCTCGGTCTCGTTCAGGCAGGCGAGACGGATGAGCTCGACCAGAGGCTGGATCACCTGGCCGACGCGGTGGAGATCTCTGTCGATATCGACAAGCTCCTTGCCTTAGGACGCCCTACACAAATCAGCACTGTCGCATCCGACGCTGCCGTGATGCCGCTCGGACAGCGCATCGCGCTCGCATCGGATCAGGCGTTCTCGTTCGTTTACCCGCATGTGCTTGCCGGTTGGCGGGCGGCAGGGGCGGAGATCGTCCCCTTCTCGCCGCTCGCAAATGAGCCTCCACCCGAAAACGCCGATAGCTGCTGGTTGCCCGGCGGCTATCCGGAACTCCATGCCGGGCGCATCGCGGACGCACAACGCTTTCTCCAGGGTCTTCGCTCCTTTGCGCAGACGCGCCATGTTCACGGCGAATGCGGCGGCTACATGGTACTAGGGGAAACGCTTGAGGACGGCGACGGCCATGTGCATCGCATGGCAGGCCTGCTGCCGGTGAGCACGAGCTACGCCAAGCGCAAGATCCATCTGGGATACCGCGTCGCGCAGCTTCTCCATGACGGACCGCTCGGGCGAGCCGGGCAACGCCTGATCGGCCACGAATTTCACTATGCCTCCATCACTCGGAGTGACACAAGCCGGGAAGCCGGTTTCGCCTCAATCACGGATGCCGAAGGCACCGATCTAGGAATTGTGGGCCATCGCATCGGGCTTACGACAGGAAGCTTCTTCCATGCAATCTCACAAGGATGAACATCACTGCCTGAGAGCTTGCCCGGACGACTTCTCCAGGGAAAAGGATCCATCGCTTCCATTGCCATTGAATGTTCGATGTCCGCGTTGCGGAGCGGCACGAGGCCGAGCATGCACGACCAAGGCTGGCGATGAGCGTGAGCCGCACGACAAGCGGTTCGCAAAGGCTGGCGGCCGCCGCATGTAGCCAAGCAGGACATCCTTCTATAGCCATTCGAAACATTCTGATCCGGAAAAGCACATGACCCAGCCTGTCGGCTGTTCCTCTCCTCCAGTGTTCGATGATTATTTCCGTATCAGCTTCGAGGAGCTGCTGGTCTGGCGTCGGGATGTTCGTCGATTCAGAAATGATCCTGTTCCTCAGCAGTTAGAGGAACATCTGCTCGATCTCGTGCAATTGGCACCTTCTGTCGGCAATAGCCAACCCTGGCGGTTCGTGCGGGTCAAAAGCGCGAATGTCCGAAGGGCTGTTCGCGGCAATTTTGAGCTGTGCAATCAGGAGGCACTTGCAGGGTATCAAGGTGAACAGGCCAAGCTCTATGCTGGCCTGAAATTATCAGGTCTCGACCAGGCTCCCCTGCAGCTCGCCGTTTTCTGTGAAGATGCAACCGAGCAAGGTTATGGCCTCGGTCGCGCGACCATGCCCGAGACGCTGGCTTGGTCGGTCGTTGGTGCCATCCATATTTTGTGGCTTTCAGCGTGCGTTCATGGTCTCGGGCTTGGATGGGTCTCAATTCTCGATCCTGCCAAAGTGACAAGCGCATTGAGCGTGCCTCCATCCTGGCGGTTCATCGCCTATCTCTGCCTCGGATGGCCGGAGGAGGCTGGTAAGGTTCCTGAGCTCGAGGGCCTCAAATGGCAGGCGAGAACTGCCGCAGGACGCACCGTGCTCGATCGCTGAGCCATGCGAGCCCATCCTCAGCCTCGGACTTAACGCAGAGCGTGATCTTCCACCTTTAGCTTCCGGTGTCGGAGATAACGCTGCCATCCTGCTGCCCGGAGCCGACAGGCATCACACCTGTCGCAGCCGAAGCCCCAGTCGTGCCGGATGTCGCGATCCCCGTTGTAGCAGGTGTGGGTCTCCTGCACGATCAGGTCGACGAGCGCGTCCCCGCCTATCGATTGTGCGAGAGCCCAGGTTTCGGCCTTGTCGATCCACATCAGCGGCGTTTCGAGCACCAGCCGCGCGTTCATGCCGAGGTTGAGCGCGGTCTGGAGCGCCTTGATCGTGTCGTCTCGGCAATCGGGATAACCACTGAAGTCCGTCTCGCAGACGCCCGTCACCACGCGCTTGAGGCCGCGCTGGAAGGCGACGATCGCCGCAAAAGTGAGAAACACCAGGTTGCGACCGGGCACAAAGGTCGCCGGCAGCCCGTCCGCGCGGCTGTCGGTCACCGGCAGGTCCGCGGTCAGCGCGCTCACACTGACCTCGCCCAGCACGTCGAGCGGGATCACCCGATCCGGTCCGAGGCGGCTGGCCCAGAGCGGCGACAGGCTGGCAAGCGCCTGCCGGATCGGCTCCCGACAGTCCATCTCGATGGCATGGCGCTGGCCATACGAGAATCCGATGGTCTCGACCCGCTCGTAGCGCGACAGCGCCCAGGCCAGACAGGTGGTCGAGTCCTGCCCGCCCGAGAAGACCACGAGAGCGGAGGAATCAGCGGCGGTCATGGTCAACCGGCGCGTAGTAGGTGCAGGTTTCGCCGCAGCTATCGCGGTAGATCGTCACCCTTGCGATAGGTCCGATATGCTGGACCCGCTCGAAAATGAACCGGGTGATGTTCTCCAAAGTCGGCCGCTCCAGCCCCTCGATACGGTTGAGGAACTTGTGATCAAGCGTCCGACGCATCTCAGCGAGCTTGCCCTCGAGCAGGCCCAGGTCGATCAGCATGCCCGTTTGGGGATCGGGCAGTCCGCGCACGGCGACCTCGGCCCGGAAGGAGTGGCCATGGATCTCCTCGCTAGCTGGCCCGAGCGTGGTGCCGGTCAGTGTATGGGCAGCTTCGAAGTTAAACGACTTGGTGAGTTCCCACATCAGCGGATTCCTAAATACTTATGGGTTTGGAGGCTCAGCCGCCATTGCGGGTGAGCCAGGCAATACTCGACGGCTCGCGCCGTGTTCGCGACCTGATCCGGTCCATCCATCGGCTGCAGCGAGAACCGCTCGAACAGCAAGGAGGCAAACCGCTCGGGCAAGGCATCCTCCTGCGGGAAGACAAGCTTCAGCTCGTGGCCGGTCCGAATCCTGAGCTCGGTGCTGCCCTTCGGGCTGACGCAAATCCAATCGAGGCCCGGCGGCGGCTCGACTGTGCCGTTCGTCTCGACCGCGATTGTGAAGGAGCGGCGGTGGAGCTCATCGATGAGAGCTGCGTCAACCTGGAGCAGAGGCTCGCCTCCCGTCAGCACGACCAGCCGATGATCGGTCCCTGGTCCCCAAAGCTCCTCGATGCGCCGGCACAGGTCGGCGGCAGTGGCATAGCGGCCACCGAAGGTGCCGTCGGTGCCCACGAAATCTGTGTCGCAAAAACGGCAGGCCGCCGCAGCCCGATCGCTCTCTCGTCCTGACCAGAGGTTGCAACCGGCAAAGCGGCAGAAGACGGCGGTTCGGCCGGCGTGAGCGCCTTCGCCCTGAAGCGTCAGGAAGATCTCTTTGACTGCGTAGCTCATTTACACTGCACCTGCAGTCGGAGCCGATCTGGTCGAGAGGCGTCCTACGGTGGAGATACGAACGACGTCGTGAGACGAGCTGAGGCTCGTGAGGGTTCGCTCCGCGGCGGATTTGTGCGCGAGCGTGACGGAATGAAGTCCGCCGGAACAGATGACGATGGTGTTCACCAGGGTTCCTTGTTTTGACCGGGTAGGCTGCGACCGGATCGGCTTGCGTGCCGATGAACGTAAAACGGACGGAACAGATAAGCACAGAACTCACCAAATGCTTACCCAATCCGCTTCTGCGCGGCATAAAGGACAACACATACGCGGATGTCAATGAGAATGCTTTCCACCATGTGTCTCCTCCGAGCCGGACAGAGATCCAACCAGGCTGCTGAGGAACGCGATGTCCGAAGTCGCTGATTGCCGAGAGCGTGCGGTGGAGGCGGCCAATTCCACCCCACGGATCCGCCCCCTCTTACAGACGAGATCTCGACTTCTCGTGCAAACCGCGACAGAAGGAGACCCGTTCTGACCTGAAGAAAGCCATGACTGCGATCCTGAACGACCTCGGCACACGTACCTTGATCATGGGTATTCTGAACGTCACGCCCGACTCATTCTCCGATGGCGGCCTGTTCAGCGATCATGCCGCTGCGGTCAAGCATGCCCAAGAGATGGAGCAGACGGGCGCCGACATCATCGACATTGGCGGGGAATCCACGCGCCCGGGCCATACACCGGTCGGAGCCGAGGAGGAGCAGCGGCGAATCCTGCCGGTCATCCGTGATCTTGCTCCTGTCGTGACGGTGCCGATCTCCATCGACACCTATCGGGCATCCACCGCCCGAGCCGCCCTCGCGGCAGGGGCAAGGATCGTGAACGACATTTGGGGCCTTCAGCGTGATCCCAAGATGGCAGCGGTCGTGGCGGAGCACGAGGCCTTCGCGGTCGTGATGCACAACCGGGCTGAGGTCGATGCCTCGCTCGACATCATGACTGACATGCTGCGCTTCTTCGACCGCTCGCTGGCTCTGGCCCGCCAGGCTGGCATTCCGGATGCACGGTTGATCCTTGATCCCGGCATCGGCTTCGGCAAGACGGCCGATCAGAACCTTGAGGCCCTCCGCCGGCTGCCGGACCTGAGGGCGTTGGGCTTTCCCGTGCTGGTAGGTGCTTCCCGCAAGTCAGTCCTGAGCCGTTTCTATGATCCCCAGGTTCCGCCGCGGGATCGGTTCTTCGGCACCTTGGGAGCGCATGTGGCGGCCGTGAGCCGCGGCGCCGACATCGTTCGGGTTCACGACGTTAGAGCTCATGTCGAGGCCTGCCGGGTAGCTGACATCCTGCTGAGGAAACTGCCATGAGCGACACGATCATGCTCTCCCGTCTGGCGCTCTATGCTCACCATGGCGTTCACGCCGAAGAGGCGCGCATGGGGCAGCGCTTTTATGTCAGTCTGACCTGCTCGCTTGATCTGAGGCCCGCCGGGCAGTCAGACGATTATCGGCAAACGGTCTGCTATGCGAGCCTCGCTAAGCTGGTTCATGATATCGGCACCACCCGCCGCTTCCACATCATCGAGGGCTTGGCTGAGGCCATCGCCACCAGCGTACTCAGTGGTTTCCCGCAGGTTGCGTCCGTGACCGTGCGGGTCGAGAAGCCTGAGGCTCCGGTTCCTTTCATCCTCGACGGCGTTGTGGTTGAGATCAGGCGATCGCGCGATGGCTAGGATCGCGCTCAGCCTCGGCAGCAATCTGGGTAACAAGCGCGACAACATCGCCAAAGCACTCGCTGCTCTCGATCAAGGCGGAGCACGGATTGTCGCCTGCTCCGCAGACTACCGCACGGAGCCATGGGGCTCCATCGATCAGGATTGGTTTGTCAATGCCTGTGCGGTGGCCGAGACGGATCTCACACCTGGTGACCTTCTGGCCCTGTGCCTTCGTGTGGAGCGCGAACTCGGACGGGTCCGGGAGGTCAGGTGGGGACCACGGGTCATCGACATCGATATCATCACCTACGACGATCTTCAGGTGGGCACCCCTACCCTGACGCTGCCCCACCCCTATGTGGCGGAGCGCGCTTTCGTCCTCCTGCCGCTGGCCGAGATCGCTCCTGAGCTGAACGTAGGCGGCAGAAGCGTTGCCGACATGCTTGCCAATGTAAGCGCTAATGGCATTGCCAAGCTTCCCTGAACCCGTGCCGGGAGCCTGCTCAGGTCCCCGTGCCATGGCGCGGTATTCCTCGAACTTCGCGCTCTACCATCGAATGCCGCTGCATCGCCTTGTCCATTGGACCTATTTCCATGACAAACAGATCCTTTCGACAGCGCTTCCTATACTGACGAGTGAACAGAATAATCGTATCCCTATCTTCCTTACCCGAAGCTTATCCGGAAGTCCGCTCCTTGCCTCTCCCGCCCAAGTTCCAGCCCCTCCTCGATCCACGGCCGCAGCACGCTGCCAACGCCTCCGTCGCGTGCTAGCCGGGAGTCGCCCTTGCAACCCTCCCTTGCCGATGGCAGCGAAACGGGCGTCCTCATGCGCACCCATGACTGGTCGACGTCACCGCTCGGATCCCCCGACACCTGGCCGCCGTCGCTTCGCACCGCCGCGAGCCTTGTACTAACCTCCAAGTTCCCGATGTTCATCGCCTGGGGACCGGAGCTCGCCTTCCTCTACAACGATGCCTACGCCCCGATCCTGGGATCGAAGCACCCGCGCGCGCTCGGCCGTCCCTTTAGGGAGGTCTGGGCCGAGATCTGGCACGATGTCGGACCGCTCGTTGCCAAGGCCATGGCAGGGGAAGCGACGTTCCATGAGAACATGCACCTCGTCATGGAACGCCACGGCTTTCCGGAGGACACCTGGTACACGTTCTCCTACTCGCCGATCCGCACGGAGGACGGCGCCGTCGCCGGCATGTTCTGTTCCTGCACCGAGACCACTGACAAGGTCCAGGCCGACCGCCGGGCCAACTTCCACGTCGAGCTGAGCGAACGCCTGAGCGGCCTGTCCGAGCCGCGGGCGGCGGCTCTAGCGGCCGCGGAGGCGCTTGGCACCCATATCGCCGCAGGCCGCGCCGGGTACGGCGAGATGGACGACACGGAGCAAATGGTCTCGGTCGAGCAGGACTGGACCCGAGATCCTTCCGTGGCGAGCCTTGCGGGCGAGACCCGCATTCTCGATGCGTTCGGCCCGGCGGTGATCGCCGAGTTACGGGCTGGGCGCACCGTGGTCGTCGCGGATTGCCTCAGCGACCCACGCACCAGGCACGAGGCCTACGTGTCGACCTGGGCCGGCATCAGTTGCCGCTCCCTGATCGTGACTCCCTTGGTCAAGGACAGGAAGTTCAGGGCCCTCCTCTACGTGCACGAGGCGACACCGCGCCACTGGACCGCCTCGGAGGTGCGACTGGTCGAGCGGGTCGCCCAGCGAACCTGGGACGCGGTCGAGCGGGCCCGCATCGAGAAGGAGCTGCGCGACAGCGAAGCCCTGAAGAGCGCGATCGTGGCGGCTGCGCTCGATTGCGTCGTGACGGTGACGGAGGACAGCCGCGTCATCGAATGGAATCCTGCTGCCGAGCGCACCTTCGGGTATGCTCGGGAGGCGGCACTCGGCCGGGACTTGGCCGATCTCATCATCCCGCCCGAGCTGAGGGAGCAGCATCACCGCGGCATGGCTCGCTACCTGACCACAGGCCATGGGCCGGTGCTCGGACGGCGCGTCGAGCTGGAGGCGCAGCGGGCCGACGGCGCGCGGTTCCCGGCCGAGCTGACGATCACCGCGATCAATCTCGCCGGCCGTCCGCACTTCACGGCGTACCTGCGCGACCTGACCGACCGCAGGCGGGCCGAGGCGACGCTGCGCGAGAACGAACAGAGGCTGCGCGCCACTTACGATCATGCCTTCGTGGGCATCGGCGAGGTCGACCGGAGCGGGCATTTCCTGCGCGTGAACGAGCAGCTCTGCGCCATCACGGGCTTCAGCCAAGAGGAACTGCTCGGGCAGACCTTCTGGGGAGTGACCCATCCTGAGGACCGTGAGGCAGACCTGGCGCAGTTCGCTCGGCAGATGCTGGGCAAGCTAGATACCTACGTCCTTGAGAAGCGCTACCTCCACAAGAATGGCCATGCGGTATGGGTGGAGGTGGCGGCCTCCCGGGTCGATGATGCGGCCGGTCAGCCTCTGTACGGAATCCGCGTCGTGCGGGACATCAGCGAGCGCAGGAAGGCCGAGGAACACCGCGAGTTGCTCATCCACGAGCTGAACCACCGCGTGAAGAACACCCTGGCGACCGTGCAGTCCATCGTTAGCCAGACGTTGCGCACTTCGGAGGCGCAGCGCGAGACCCGAGAGGCCGTGGAAAACCGTCTGTTCGCCCTCTCCCGCGCCCACGATGTGCTCACCCGGGAGAATTGGGAAGGCGCCTCGCTGCACGACATCGTCTCTGACGTGCTCGAGCCCTACCAGGACAACGACAATCGAAACCGGATCCAGTGGCGGGGGAGCAAGGTTCACCTCGTCCCGAGAATGGCGCTTGCCCTCTCCATGGCAATCCATGAACTGGCAACCAATGCGGCGAAGTATGGAGCGCTCTCTGATGAGTCAGGAGAGGTTCACTTGAGCTGGATGGTGGACCCTACAGAGATCCCGGCTCTCCTGCTGCTGCGGTGGGAGGAGAAGGGTGGTCCGGTGGTCAAGCCCCCGTCCCACAAAGGCTTTGGTTCACGCCTGATCGAACGCAGCCTGGCTCACGACCTCAATGGCGAGGTGCGAATCGAGTACGCCCCTGAGGGCCTCGTTTGCTCGGTCGACGCTCCGCTGCCTTATGTCCGGTGCTCCACGTCGGACACCGGGTAGCCTTCTCAGCGTCGGATCGCCTTCGGATATGAAGCCAATTTGTCAGTCGGGATCGAACAGGGAGGAGTGTCGCTCATTGTCCTCAAGGCTTTGCGCAGAAAGCGATGAGCCGCTCGAATAGTGTGGCGATTGGGAGCATGCTAGGGTCGGCTTAGCGCTAATGTTCAGCAGACAGAGCCGCGAAGCTTTCAGGCCCGACAATGTCCTCCTCTCCACGTCTATTGGAGTGACACTGGTATGGTAGACGTATTTCCATCTGGATGGTTTAGTGCAAAAATCGCGAATGGCAGGATGTGTTCGAGGCCGCAAGAGTTCCCGTGAGAGAATTCTCAACGCGGCCGCGGAACTCGTGAGCGAGATCGGATCAGGGCGGCTGACGCTCGATGCCGTGGCCGAGCGCTCGGGCCTCAGCAAGGGCGGGCTTCTCTACAACTTTCCCACCAAGGAAGCGCTGCTGCAGGGCATGATCCAGCGCATGATCGACGAGGTTTCGGGAGAGCGGGAAGCGCTCCGATCTCAGGCCGAGCCCGGCCGCAACCTGGAGGCGCGCCTGTGCACGGCGGCCCTGCGCAAACTTCGCGAGGGCGAGATGAAGAAGGTCGCCAATGGCATGCTAGCTGCCTCCGCCGAGAACCCGCGCCTGCTTGAGCCTGTCCGCGAGGTCATCAGGGAAACTTTGGAGACCCTGAAGGCCACCTCGGACGATCTGGATGCGGCGCTTCTGGGCTGGCTGGCCATTGAGGGCCTGAACAGCCTGGAAATGCACGGCCTCAGTCCCTTCTCGGAGGAGGAGCGCGAGCGGATCGTCCAAGCGGTCAACCGCCTGCTAGGCAAGGGAATTGCCGAGTAGAATCCAAGGCACAACCCGCTGCTCCACTGAAGCTAGGGGGCAGGCGGTAGACTTGCTTCGAGATAGTGTCGCCTTTGCCCCCTCCGCGTAGAGTAAGCTGGTTCTGGAGGCCGCGAGCATAAGATCGGATATATAAAGAGTTCTGCCGCGAAAGGCACTTGCTCGAGCTCAGAGCAGGCGCACAACAAGCGGCAAACATAGCTCCATGCGAGCCAAGCGTATCAAGACTTGTTCTGCGGCTTTGGGATCGGTGCCGAGTGGCTCGGCTTGGACTCTTGCACAAGCCGGAATTGCACCGGGGCTGATGTCCAGTCCCAGGGCGTCTGCAGAAAATGCGTGCAGGGTGTGAACAGGCTCTGACCCGCCGCATTCCTCACTTCCAACACAAAGCCGGGCCGCTCCATTCGAGCGCAGTCCTTCCACTGTTCAAAATCGACCCAGTCGCTCATTGTGCCCTCCTTGTCGCCCTCTCAGAGGTAGAAGTCGCCAGTGGCAAGGGCTGATACACCTGAGACCTTGATCTGGAAGTCGGCGACCTTGTCACCGTTGATGTCGCCGGACAGGACGCTACTGCTGAACTTCAGCTGACCCGCTTGGCCGCTGAATGCCTTGCTGCCGATGAAGACAAAGGCCTGATCACCAGACAGCTTGCTGTTCGCGTCGATGGTGCGCAGGTCGATATGATCAGCCCCGCTCACGAAGTCCCTGATCGTGTCAGGAGCGCTTGGCATCGAATCCTTGATGGAGTTGAAATCGAACACATCCGCGCCCGCCCCGCCGGACAGGACATCGGCACCACCGTCGCCACGCAGCACATCGTTGCCGCCGCGCCCGGAAAGGGAATCATTGCCCGTGCCACCCCGGATCACGTTGGCTGCATCACTGCCGCGGAGAGAGTCTCCATGATTGCTGCCGATGAGACCTTCGATGCTGGAATAGGTGTCACCATACGCGTCGCTGCTGTTCTTGGACGCATACATCAGATCCGCCAGCACACCCGCCGTGGCGGTCGCGTAACTGGCATAGTCGAACCCAGCACCGCCGCTGAGGTAATCACGGCCGGCGCCGCCGATCAGAATGTCATTGCCCTCGAGGCCATCGAGTTTGTCGTTGCCGCCCTTTCCATAAAGCTTATCGTTACCGACATCGCCCGACAGCGTATCGCTGCTGTCGGTTCCGGTAAGAGTCAGACTTTGCGGGGCAGCCGCACTGCCGCTGATATCCGCCAGGGAGTAGGTTTTGTCCGAGAACTGGAACCACTCAGTGCCGCAGACGCTGTCCTTGCCGTCCGGTGTGCCCGAGCGCAGATCCGTGACCTGGAACGATCCGTCCGAGAGCTTCGAGACGCTGTAGTTCGAGCGTAGTCCGCTGAATACAACGGTATCTGTTCCCATGCCGCCATCCAGGACGTCGTCGCCATTTCCGCCGGCAAGTCGGTCATTGCCGACCCCGCCCTTGAGCGTGTTGGCCGCATCATTTCCGGTGAGGGTGTCGTTGCCCGAGCCGCCGACGGCGTTCTCGATGAGCGAACGCGAATCGCCTTTGTAGAGCAACGCGTTTGCGATGTTGCCAACCGCGACCTTCGAGCCGTCGTAATGCAGTTTTG
>NZ_WURB01000022.1 GCF_009830105.1 Microvirga makkahensis | reverse complement strand
GCCATAGCCCCCGTCCAGCGTGTCGTTGCCGGCCTCGCCATAGAGCCTGTCATGGCCCAAGCCCCCAGCGAGCGTGTCGTTGCCGGATCTGCCGTAAAGCCGGTCGCTGCCGGAGTTTCCGTAGAGCCTGTTGGCGAAGGCATCGCCCGTGAGCGCATCCGCCGCTGCGCCGCCCGAGAGGGTGTCGATAAGCGCCGTGTTGCGCGCCAAGGTGCCGGCGGCAAGGTCGACCTTGTACGGGACGACCCAGGTTTGGGCGCCCTGCTTGACGGTGACCAGAGCGGCCTTGGTGCCGCTGCTGGCATAGATATGGCTGAAGGAGGCGCTGCCGAGGCTCGGGGTCACGGTGCTGGCCGTCCCATCGCCCCAGGCGATGCTCACCCTGGAGGCGGCCCCCACGCCGAGCTTCGCCTCCACGTAGCGCCCCTCGACGATGGCTTGGCGGTGCGGGAGATAGGCCGCGTCCACCAGGAAGATGTCTG
This sequence comes from Microvirga makkahensis, assembly GCF_009830105.1. GTDB lineage: Bacteria > Pseudomonadota > Alphaproteobacteria > Rhizobiales > Beijerinckiaceae > Microvirga > Microvirga makkahensis. The sequence goes on along the minus strand of NZ_WURB01000022.1, from coordinate 69,601 downwards.
ATGCGAAATCCTCGTCTCCGGGCACGAGGCGGGAGCTGCTCTGAAATGCCACATAGCGCCCGTCGGCGCTGATCTGGGATCTGAGATCAAGGCCCGGATTGCCGTCCCCCTCCGAGCCGTCGGCCCTGACGGAGAGGCGGGCGATCGCGCCCGTCTGCAGATCTTTCAGGAAGACGTCGCCCGGGAAGCCTGACGGGTCGCCTGGCACCAGATTGGTGGCTTGGCTCGTAAAGGTCACGTAACGCCCGTCGGCGCTGACGGAAGCGAAAAAGCTATTGCCGTTTCCCCCTTCGCCGTTCGCGCTGGCCGAGACCTTGACGATCGAACCGTCCGTCAGGTCCTTGCGGAAGATGTCGAAAGTCCCCGTGTCGCCGGGAACGAGGGCCGCATCGCTCTGGAAGAACACATAGCGGCCATCGGCGCTGATCCGGGCATTGAGGCTGTCCCCATCCCCCTCGCCCCCGTTGGCGTCGGTGGACGCGCGGCTGATCGCGCCCGTCGTCAGGTCCTTGACGAAGACGTCCAAATCCCCGTTCGTGTCCCCCGCCACCAAGTTGTCGGCACGGCTTTCGAACACCACGAACCGCCCGTCGGGCGTAAACTGCGCATTGAAGCTGCTGGCATTTCCGCCCTCCCCACTCGCCGAGGCGGATACGCGCACGATCGCGTTGGTGACGACGTCCTTGAGAAATATGTCCTGGCTCGCGGGGTCGCCGGGAACCAGGTTCGTGGCGCTGCTCTCGAACAGCACGTAGCGGCCGTCGGCGCTGATCTGGGGAGCGTAGCTGTTGCCATCGGCTCCGGTCCATTGGGCGGAGGAGACCAGGCGCACCTCCCCCGTTACGAGATCCTTCCAGAAGATGTCGGAAGACGTGGGTCCGCCGGAGCCCAGATTGGTCGCATGACTGGCGAAGACCGCGTAACGCCCGTCCGCGCTGAGCTGGACGGAGGTACTGTTTTGATTTCCCCCTGTACCGTCGGCGGCGGTGGAGATTTTGACAAGGGCGCCCGTGGCCAGGTCCATGCGAAAGACGTCGACGAACTCCACATCGCCCGAAGTGAGGTTGGCCGCCGTTTGGAAGGCCACATAGCGCCCGTCCGCGCTGAACGAAGGATAGTCAAAGGGGTTGCCCGTTTCATCCCCGGCCAAGACCTGGGAGATGACAGACGTGCCGTCGAGGCGGCGGAAGGATTGAACGGAAAGCGTCAGGGGCATGGCGTGATCCCGTATGTGGTTTCGAAAGGTAAGCTTGGCGGCTCACCCCTACCACCTGCAGCCCATATACGCAATAACGTTTCTTTCAGAAAACGTCCCGCGAGACCGGCTCACTCCGGCGCCTCAGCCGCTAACGCCTGGGATCCCTCGAAAGCCCCTTCGCTCCTAGCTCGTCGAGATAGGCCTGCCACTTCTCCTCGCAGCCCGCCCCAAGTTCGTAGAGGTAGCTCCAGCTGTAGATGCCGGTATCGTGCAGATCGTCGAAGACGAGCTTCACGGCGTAGTTGCCCACGGGCTCCACGCCGATGATCTCCACGTTCTTCTTGCCCGCCACCGTCTTGCGCTCGGCCGGGCTGTGGCCCTGCACCTCCGCCGAAGGGCTCGTGACGCGCAGGTACTCGGCAGGAAGGTCGAAGGAAGCCCCATCGTCGAAAGCGATGTGCAGGCTTCGCCTGTCCTTGGCCAGGCGAAGCTCCCTGGGCCAGCGCTCTGTTGTCATGGAATCGGACCTCTTCTCGGCTTTGTGGTTTGACGAGAGCTGCGCGAAGCATAAATTGAAAGCAAGCCGTTACAGGTAATAATCGAGGACAGCACCCGATGCAGGGAGCACCGATCCAGCTTCAATCGCCCTTCCCCGGCCCCTCCCTGCTGGATCCGTTCGGGCGTGCCGTCACCTACCTTCGCGTGTCCGTGACCGACCGCTGCGACTTTCGCTGCGTCTATTGCATGTCCGAGGACATGGCGTTCCTGCCCAAGCGCGACCTCCTGAGCCTAGAGGAGCTGGACCGTATCTGCACCGCTTTCGTCGGGCAGGGCGTGCGCAAGCTGCGCATCACCGGCGGCGAGCCGCTGGTCCGGCGGGACATCATGTCCCTGTTCCGCTCCCTCTCGCGCCACCTTCAGTCCGGCGCCCTCGACGAGCTCACGGTCACCACCAACGGCTCTCAGCTCGCCCGCTTCGCGCACGAACTCGCCGCATGCGGCGTAAAGCGCGTGAACGTCTCCATCGACACCCTGGATCCGGACAAGTTCCGCAAGATCACCCGCTGGGGCGATCTCTCCAAGGTGATGCAGGGGCTAGACGCCGCGCAGGACGCGGGCCTCAAGGTCAAGATCAACGCCGTGGCGCTGAAGGGCGTGAACGAGGACGAGATCGAGAATCTCATCCACTGGACCCATCAGCGGGGCATGGACCTGACACTGATCGAGGTGATGCCGCTGGGCGAGATCGAAGGGCAGCGCATCGACCAGTACCTGCCGCTGTCGGAGGTGAGGCGGCGCCTGGAAGAGCGTCATACGCTCGTCGATCTTCCCGACCGCACCGGGGGTCCGGCCCGTTACGTGAGGGTGGCGGAGACAGGCGGCAGGCTCGGGTTCATCACGCCGCTGACGCACAATTTCTGCGAGAGCTGCAACCGGGTGCGGCTGACCTGCACCGGGCAGCTCTTCATGTGCCTGGGCCAGGAGGACGCCGCCGATCTCCGCGCACCTGTTCGCGCCTCCGAGGACGATGCGCTGCTCAGGCAAGCCATCATCGACGCCATCGCCCGCAAGCCCAAGGGACACGACTTCGTCATCGACCGCGATCATGCCCGCCCCGCCGTCAACCGCCACATGAGCATGACCGGCGGGTGAATCGCCCCTCGACGGGACAGCCGGAGAAGTCAGGCTTCCCATCGATTGACGGCAACTGCCTTTTCACGTGATATCGGCGCCGACATTGCAGGCTGAAAAACCGTGAGCGCGTTTGATTTGGGGCGGAGACCGGCGATAATCATGGGATTCGTGGCCGGCCTTGCCGCGCCCCTCATCAATCCCCTGGCGTCGGCCCAAGAGGCGGCGCCTCCGCAGAAGCCCGCGATCCGGATCGCGGTCGAGGGCGCCTACCCGCCCTTCAACTTCATCGATCCCAACACCAACGAGCTGCGGGGCTTCGAGGTCGATCTTCTGAAAAGTCTCTGTGAAGCGATGCAGGTCCGGTGCGAAATCGTCCAGCACGAATGGGACGGCATCATCAAGGGACTGGTGAACCACGAATACGATGCGATCATGTCGTCGCTCGAAATCACCGAGAGGCGCCAGAAAAAGATCGCCTTCAGCGATCCCTATTACCGCATTCCCGCGGTCTTCATCGGCTCCAGGGAGACGGCCCAGGGCGAGGTCACGCCGCAGGCGCTCGCGGGCAAGAGGATCGGAACCACCGAGCGCAGCGATCACGAGACCTATCTCAGGACCTTCTACAGGGAATCGGAGATCGTTCTCTACGCCAAGGCCGACGAAGCCAATCTCGACCTGCTCGTGGGACGGCTCGATGCGGTCTTCGGAGACGAGCTTCTGCTGTCGAAGTTCCTGGAAAGTCGCGAGGGCGAATGCTGCCATGTGCTGGGTGACACGCCTGCCGATCCGGCCTACCGCCGCGAGCTTTACGGCGTCGGCCTTCGCAAGCAGGACGAGGATCTGCGCGCCCGGTTCAACCGCGCCATCGGGCAGGTGAAGGCGGACGGCACCTATGACCGGATCCGCGCCCGATATTTCTCCTTCGATATTCGATAGAGCCGTTTGCCCCTGTCCCGTCTGTTCCCAAAGTATGGGACCTGAACGTGGATGCCACTTTCAGGTCCGATGCTGCCTCTTATAAACAGCGCATCGTTGTGTGCGGAAAACCGGATCCACTTTTCCGCACGATGCGCTAGAACCACTGCGAGGGACAAATCGGGAGCACATGATGGCGAAGGTCGCTTTTCTGGGTCTGGGCGTGATGGGTTACCCCATGGCGCGGCATCTCAAGGACAAGGGGCACGAGGTGACGGTCTATAACCGCACCGCGGCGAAGGCCGACAGGTGGGTATCGGAGAATGGCGGCCGCGCCGCCGGAACGCCTCGCGAGGCCGCGGAAGGCCAGGAGATCGTGTTCGCCTGCGTGGGCAACGACGACGATCTGCGCCAGGTCACGCTCGGTGACGACGGCGCCTTCCACGGCATGGGCAAGGGCACGATCTTCGTCGATCACACCACCGCCTCCGCCGAGGTCGCCCGCGAGTTGCACGCTGCAGCAAAGGACAAAGGCTTCTCCTTCATCGATGCGCCGGTCTCCGGCGGTCAGGCCGGTGCGGAGAACGGAGTCCTCACCGTCATGTGCGGCGGCGACGCCGAGATCTATGCGAAGGTCGAACCGGCAATCATGAGCTTCGCCCGCGCCTCCCGCCTCATGGGTCCGGCCGGTGCCGGACAGCTCACCAAGATGATCAACCAGATCTGCATCGCAGGTGTCGTGCAGGGTCTCGCCGAGGGCATTCACTTCGGCAAGAAGGCCGGTCTCGACATCGAGGCCGTGCTGGACGTGATCTCAAAGGGCGCGGCCGGCTCCTGGCAGATGGAAAACCGGGGCAAGACCATGAACCAGGGCAAATTCGATTTCGGGTTCGCCGTGGACTGGATGCGCAAGGACCTGTCCATCGTGCTGAACGAGGCCCGCAAGAGCGGCGCGAGCCTGCCGCTCACCGCCCTGGTCGATCAGTTCTATGCCGATGTGCAGAAGATGGGCGGAAACCGCTGGGATACGTCGAGCCTCATCGCAAGGCTGGAGAAGTGACCGGGCGGGCTTTTGACCAATAGACATGGAAAGGGCCGGGACCCGCAGGTCTCCGGCCCTTTTCGTCAGGCCCAGTTCAGTCCTCTTCGCAGGGACGTCCGGGCCGGCAGGTCTGCCTGTTTCTTGCGGGAGCGGAAGGCCTGCGGATCTCCTCTCGGACCGATGGCCTCGCTGGGGCCTGGGGCCGAGCCACAGGAGCGGCCCGCTGTACCACGGGCCGTTCTTGCGGAGCCGCACGACGCTCGAACATCGGCTGAGGCCGCCGGATCTCCCGCGGCCGAGGCGCGGCCCTGTCTGGCTCCGGACGCTCCTGCCGCACACGCGGCCGGGCAGGCTGCGCGGAACGCGGCGCCTCGATCCGGGGCTCCGGCCTCGGCCGCGCCACAGGACGAGGCGGACGCGCAGGCTCCTCCTCGCGGACGGACGGGCGGGCAGGACGGCGCACATCCTGGCGATCGTCCTCCAGCCGAGGCCGCGAGGGCCGCGGCGAGGGCCGCGGCATGGCAGGACGTTCCCGCTCGATCGCCGGGCGCAGGCGCGGCGCGGCAGGACGTTCCCGCTCGATGTTCGGGCGAGGCGGACGCGCTGCGGAAGGCCGCTCCTGCTCGGGAGCCAGGCGGGGAATGCGTGGCCGGGCATCGGGCACATCCCGGGCCGTTGGGACGGCGGGCGAGCGGTCAGTTCGCGGCGCCGCCGGGAGAGAGGGCCTGACTGCCCGCTCCTGTCTTTCGTCCGCAGCGGATCCGGGCCTCCCCGGGCGGGGCACTGCAGGCGTCGGGCGGTCGGCCTCGGGCCTCATGACCGTCGGCGCCTGAATCGGACGGCTCGGCAGACGGGGCCGGGACGACGGGAACCCCGAAAGCTCACGCGCGGTCGGCCGGCGCTGCTCGGCGGGACGCGCTGCGACCGGGATCGGCTCGGGCTGCGCGATCAGCCCGGGCTGACGGGGCACGACGGACTCGGGCCGGATTCCACGAGACGGACGAGGGGCACCGGGCCCGTCCACCGGAGGCCGGGCGATCGGTGGCGGCGCCACCGGAATGGCAACCGGGCCGCGAGGCGTCACAGGGGCAATCGGCTGGTAGAACGAGCGCGGCGGACGGGCACGGCGCGGCACCGGGATCGGAGCCGGGATCGGGAGCACGCCGACCAGGACCGGAGGCGGAGGCGGCTCACGGATGATCGTGACGAACTCCACGTCCTCCTCGTAATAGGATCGGAAATAGACCGGAGGAGGCGGAGGGGGCGGCGCCTCGCGAATGATCGTCACGACGTCGACGATCTCGATCCGCTCCACAACGGGAAGCGGAGGCGGCAGATCCTCGTAGATCACCTCCTCGAATACCGGCGGCGGAGCGATCGCCGCGGACAGACGCACAAGCCTGCGGCGGCAATCCGCGGCGTGCGGCCCATTCGGGTAGCGGCGCAGATAGGTCCAGTAGGCTTCACTCGTGTTGCGGCTCACGGTGCGGCGCCACACGATGGCTTCGCGGCGGGCGGCCAGCAGCGCCGAGACGCGGCGGGCGAGCGCATGGTCGGGATAGCGGCGCAGGAACGCCTGGTAATCCTGGATCGTGTCGCGCTCGACGGCGATGATGTAGGCTTCCTCGGCGGAAACCTCCTCGATACGCCGCACGTCGCGAACTGGAGATGGCACGGACGCCGATTCCTCGGGTTCGAAGAACACGAAGGCCGCATCGCCGAGATTGGCCACGTGCCAGGGGGTCTGCAGGCCCTGCGTGGTTTCGTGCGTGCGCAGGCGAACGCGGTTGAACACTTCATCCACCGGAACGCCGGGCTGGCGGATCGTCTCGGTCAGAGCCGTGGCGTAATGGCCGTAGGGCCCGGGCGCGTCGCCTGCGACGATGTTCGGCGCCGAGGCGAAAGCGATCAGGAAGCCGGCGGGCGGCTCCATGAGGGCGAGGCCACGGGCGATCGGATCGCTGCCGGCGGGCAGAGGAAAGTCGCGCGCCGTATCGGCCACGACGATGCGGGTCCGCGCCGGGATGCGCTCCATGGAGCGGACCAGGTCCGACAGGCGGAAACCGTCTATGGGAATGTCCGTATCACGCTGAATGCGGGCGTCCACCGGCAGGAGATAGTTCTCGCCCTCGAGCTGAAGGCCATAGCCCGAGAGATAGACCATCGCGGCACCGTCGTCGCCGAGCTCCTGAGCCTTGTCCAGGAAGTCGCGCACCACTCTGCGCAGATCGTTGGCGTTCAGATCGCGCCCCTGAATGACCTCGAACCCGGCGCTTGTGAGCGTCTGGGCGATCAGGCCCGCGTCATTGGCCGCCGTGGCGAGCTGGCGGCCGTCATAGGCGCTCTGACCGATCACCAGGGCAAGGCGTTGCTGCGCCGAGGCGGAGGAAAACGCCCCTGCTGCCGTCAGAAGAAAGATCGAAAAAACGATAGCACGTTTCACCAGCTGCACGGCGCGCGAACCTTTTTCTCGCCCGGAGAGCGGGCATGACACGGGAAAACTAAAATTCTCCTCTTGAACGCCTCGTGAACAAACCCGGGCTCATCTGGGCGCCCTACCGCCGCGTCATGGTCAGATAGACGATGAAGGCTCCGATCCCGAGCGCCAGCAGCATGAGGACCATCTCGCGGGCCTCGCCCGTGAACGCCACGTTTCGATACATTTCCGACAGGCGCCCGGCATGTTCGGGATCGCGCCCCATGAAGAGGCCGATCACGATGGCCAATGTCGCGAGAATGAGAATCCAGGGCATGCGGCGCATGGCTCAGGTCCTCACCGGCCTTCGAAGCGCGGCGCGCGCTTCTCGCGGAATGCGGCCACGCCTTCGGCGAAATCGCGGCTGAAGCCGGCCTCCCGTTGCAGCCGGGCCTCAAGATCGAGCTGAGCCTCCAGATCGTTCGAGAGGCTTTCCGCCACCGCCCGCTTGGTCAGGCGCTGAGCCAGGCCGGGTCCGTTGGCGATTCCAGCCGCGAAGGCCGCCACGTCGACGGCGAAGGACCCATCGTCGAAGACCTTGAAGACGAGGCCCATTCGCTGCGCCTCTTCGGCCGGGACCGGCTCGGCGGTGAGCATGAGGGCGAGCGCCCGCTTGGGCCCGACGAGGCGCGGCAGGATCCAGGTGCCGCCCGCATCCGGCACGAGGGCGATCCGGGCGAAGGCTTCCTGCAGGTAGGCAGAGCGCGCGGCCACGACGATATCGCAGGCGAGTGCGATATTCATGGAGGCGCCGACTGCCGGGCCGTTGAGGGCCGCGACGGTGATCTTGGAATAATTGGCGAGCTTGAGAACGAGGGGATTGTAGTCGCGGGCGAGCGGAGGTCCCAGATCGACGCGGCCCTCCTTGTCCTTCGGCAGATCCTCGGTCAGGTCCTGCCCCGACGAAAAGGCCCTGCCCTCCCCGGTCAGCACCACCACGCGCACGGCCTCGTCCCGCTCGCACCTGTCGAGTGTCTCCCGCAATTCGGCATGCATGGTGCCGTTCAACGCGTTCAGCTTGTCAGGCCGGGCCAGCGCGATGGTGGCGACCGGACCTTCGACGGTGTAGTACAGGCTCGTGAGACTCATGCTTTCCGGGCTCCTGTATGGTCGAGCTCGAACATAGAGCGAATTTCGGAGCGAAGAACAGGCAAAAGCTCCTCCTCGAACCAGGAATTGGTCTTAAGCCAGCCGTTGTTGCGCCAGGAGGGGTGAGGCAGCGGCAGGATGCGGGGCTTTTGGGGGCTCGCGAGGATCTCCCGCCATCGCCGCACCGTGCCGGTCAATCCATCCTGAAATCCGTCGCCGAGATGCCAGGCCTGGGCATACTGGCCGATGAGGAGAACGAGGTCGAGATCGGGAAGCGCCCGGAAGAGCGGCTGCCGCCAGGTTTCGGCGCATTCCCGGCGCGGGCCCAGGTCCCCGCCCTTGGCATCCTGCCCCGGAAAGCAGAAACCCATCGGCACGATCGCGACCCTGGACGCGTCGTAGAATGCGGTCATGTCGAGACCCAGCCACTCCCGCAGCCTCGCGCCCGAGCGGTCGTCGAAGGGGATCCCGCTGGCATGGGCGCGAGTGCCGGGAGCCTGACTCGCGATGCAAAGGCGGGCCGTTGCGCTCCCCTGAAGGATGGGGCGCGGCTCATGGGGCAAGACCGCGCCATAGCGGGGCATGTCCCGGCAGATGCGGCAGGCGCGCAGCGTGCGCGCGAGTTCTTCGAAATCAGGAGAAGGTTGCATCCGTCTCAGATAGGAATTCCGGCAAGGCTTAGCGAGTGGGGAGCAGGGCCGCGCGGCCGTGCCCGGCTCACTCGCCCGCGCGGGAGCGCCGCCAATCCTGCGGACGGTCGAATTCGCCCGCCCAGAGGCCAGCCGCACGGCTCTGCGCACGCCTTTCCTGAAGGTCGTAGTCCCGGCCGTAGGACAAGGCCCAGCCCTCCTCCACCATCCGTGCTCCGACATCGCTGCCCTTCACCGTGCACCGGGCCAGAATACGCTGGTAGCGGTCGCGGCCCGCTGCGCGGCATTGCACGGTCTCGCCGGAGACGAGCGCGATGAGCGCCCGGCGGGCCGCGTCGCCGCAGCGATACGACCGGCCGGAGCGCGAGCAGGTCTGCTCCATCTCAGGCGCGTCGATCCCCTTCAGGCGGATCCTGGCCTCGCCGATCAGGATCGTGTCGCCGTCGGTGACATGGGCGCGTCCCTCCAGAGCACGGCCGTTCGGCCTGAGGGCGATCACCGACCCGCCGGCCAGCGCCAGGGCGATGAGGAGGGACTGGATGCCGCTCGCCCGGAAGCGGCCTCGGCGCCTTCTCACGACAGGCGCTCAGAGACTCCCGCCTGGCTGAAGGTCGCCATGTCGCGATGGACGGCGGCGGCGGCCTTCACGACGCCCATCGCCAGGGCCGCCCCGCTCCCTTCGCCGAGGCGCATGCCGAGCGCCAGGAGCGGGATCTTGCCGAGACGCGCGAGCGCATCCTGATGGGCTCCCTCCGCGCTGAGGTGGCCGGCGACGCAATGGTCGATCGTCGAAGGATGGACGGCGTGGAGAACGGCGGCGGCGGCGGTCGCCACGTAGCCGTCGAGCACCACGGGAATCCGCTGGAGTCGGGCGGCCAGGATCGCACCCACGATGGCCGCGACCTCGCGGCCGCCCAGACGGCGCAAGATCTCAAGCGGGTCGTTCAGGTGGTCGCGATGGCGGGTGATGGCCGCCTCGACGGCGGCGACCTTGCGCTTCAGGCCCTCATCGTCGAGGCCGGTCCCGCGCCCGACCCAGTGCTCGGCCGGGCCGCCGAAGAGCGCCGTGTAGATCGCAGCCGCCACGGTGGTGTTGCCGATGCCCATCTCGCCGACCGCCAGAAGATCCGTGCCGCCGGCAATCGCCTCCATGCCGAAGGCCATCGTGGCGACGCAGGCCTTCTCGTCCATGGCTTCCGTCTCGGTGATGTCGCCGGTGGGCATGTCGAGGGCGAGATCGAACACCTTGAAACCGAGACCATAGGCCGCGCAGATCTGGTTGATGGCCGCACCGCCCGCCGCGAAATTCTCCAGCATCTGGCGGTTGACCTCTGAGGGGTAAGCCGACACGCCCTTGGCCGTGACGCCGTGGCTTCCGGCGAAGACGCAGACCAGGGGACGGTCCACGGTCGGGTTGGACTTCCCCTGCCAGGCGGCGAGCCACTCGGCCAGCCATTCCAGACGCCCGAGGCTGCCGGTCGGTTTCGTCAGCTGCCGATCCCTCAACCGCACGGCTTCGATCGCCGCCTCGTCCGGACCGGGCATGGTCGTGATCAGGCGGCGGATGTCGTCGAAGGGTGAGGATGCGGGGTGGGTCATAAGGGGGCTCCGGCCCGTCAGGGCATTGCGGAATCTGATGAGGCGTGACCTATAAGCATTTTCCCGCGAAGTGGACACCGGGTCGCTGCAAGAAAAATGCGGTCCGGAGGACAGTGTGATTGCGATGGGGTGAAGCATGTCCGAGCAGATTGAAGCGCCTCAGCCTGCGCCGGCCGGCTTCTGGCAGGCTGCCGCCGTCGATCTGGCCCATTGCCTGCGCTTCTATTCCCGTCTTCCGGTGCCGGTCCTTCCTTACGAGCAGAACGCCCATCCGCTGCCGGATTTTCCCCGCCTCGTACGGGTCCTGCCCATCGCCGGGCTCGTTCTGGGCCTTCTCCCGGCCCTCGCTCTCGCCTGCGCCCATTTTCTCGCCCTCGACTCCTGGCTCTGCGCGATCCTGGCCGTCGCCGCCGCCACTCTGACCACGGGGGCCTTCCATGAGGACGGGCTGGCCGATACCGCCGACAGCTTCGGCGGATCGACCCGGGAGCGCCGGCTGGAGATCATGCGCGACAGCCGGATCGGCTCCTTCGGGGCCGCCGCCCTGTTCCTTACCCTCCTGCTCCGCATCGCGGCGCTCGCCCATGTGACGGCCCTCGGGGGATGGACGGTCGGCGTTCTGGCCGTGCTGACCACCGCCGCCCTCTCGCGGACGGCGGGCCTCATGCCTCTCGTCTTTCTCCCCCCGGCCCGGGCCGACGGCGCTGCCTATGCGGTGGGGCAACCATCCCGGGAAGGATTCTGTCTCGCGGCGGGACTGGCGGGAACGATCGCGGTCATCCTCGGCCTGATCGGACATTTGCCACTTTCCGGCATCGCCCTGATGATTGTTCTCTCGGGCTTGACGGGCTGGGGCTTCATCCGTCTCTCGGCCCGGCATCTCGGCGGCCAGACCGGCGATATCGCCGGCGCGACGCAGCAGATGGCGGAGGTCGCCGCGATGCTCGGCCTCTTGACCACGCTTCAGCCGTAACGACATGTGAAGGATCATGGCCCGCGTCTCCAGCCCCTGCATCCGCGTCTGCACCCTCGATCCCGAGACGGGGCTCTGCGAAGGCTGCGGCCGCACGCGCGAGGAGATCACGCGCTGGTACCGACTGACCGAGGAGGAGCGCCAGAAGATCATGGCTACGCTGCCGGAACGCATGCGCGAAGCCTTCGCCTCGGAAAGCGACAGGGCCGAGTGATGCCGGGGATTCGGGGCGCAGGCGGGTTGCTTCTGATCGCGGCGCTTCTGATCGCCCTATTCGCCGATGACAACATCGCCGACCTCTCTCCTCTCGAGGCTGCGGGCCTTCTCGGGTTCGGCGGCATCAGCCTGATCCTCGCCGCCTCCATCATCGAGGGCTTCGGCCAGCATTGGACCTATGGCGTACAGGCGACCGCCGTGAGCGGCGGGGTGCTGATCGCGCTCCTTGTCATGTATGCCTCACGCGGTGAATTGCAGACCGTCATCGACCGTGCCATCGGCGATATCTCGCTGGGACGCACGGTGGTGACTCCGGACGGCGAGGTGGTCGCGGCCCGCAAGACAGACGGCAGCTTCCTGCTGCAGGGCAAGGTGAACGGCCATGACACGCGCTTCGTCTTCGACACGGGGGCGAGCACCGTGGTGCTGCGCGCGGAGAACGCCGTCGCCCTCGGCTTCAGGCCGGAGACGCTCGATTACTCCGTTCCCGTCGCGACTGCGAATGGTGGGGCGCTCGCCGCGCCCATCCTCATCGAGAGGCTTTCGATCGGGCCGATCACCGAGCGCAATATCCGCGCGCTCATCGCCCGTGAGGGCGTGCTGCATGCCAATCTACTCGGCATGACCTTCCTTGAGCGCCTCGCATCCTACGAGGTGCGCGGCAACCGGCTGATCCTGAGGGCGAAGGACAGCGTCAGCAGCTCGGAATGATCGTCACCTGAGCGTGGGCGACGTCACGACCGACTGGTTGAAGATGAGGGCGCGCGGATCCGCCCGCATGGCTTCTTCGGTGCAGGCCTCCGGCCCCAGGCGGCCCTTCAGGCGCGGATAGCGCTCCGCGAGCTGCTCGAGGGTGACGTTGTCGGCGATGCGCGGATGAGCGACGCAGACGGCACCTTCCCGACCCCAGGCCGCCTCGAACTCCATGCCGGCGGCCGCGCCGGGATCCTGAATTCCGAACCGGTCGTAAAGATTGACGACGGTCCCGTTTCTCGTGCTCGGGCGGTCATCGCCCCCATAATCGGCGCGGAGCAAGTGGATACAGGCCTGGAGAAGGTCGCCCATCGGCACGCCTCCCCTGCTTTCCCACGGACGATATCCGAACAGGACGCATTTGCCTTCGGCGCCGCTGGTGCAGGTGAGATTGAATCCTCCCTTCCCGTCGGGGAAGGCGAATGCCGCGCGACGTCCGCTCGGGTCGGGGTGGCAGAGATCCGTCGAACCGCCATTCGGCTGCAGCACCGACATACGATAGAGCGGCAACGGCGAGCGAAGAATGGTCCTGTCCTCCTCAAAGCCCTCGATCCGGATCTCCAGGTTCCGAGGGCCACTTGCGAGGATCAGTTTCACGCCCGTGAGACCGTCGCGGCGCAGGACCCGGCCGTCGTCCAGCCTCAGAACCAGCTCCGTGTCCTCGAGCCGGATCTGTCCTTCGAGGGCACTCGCCGGACGACTCCAGGCAAAGGCGCAGGCGAGCATCAGGCCGGAGGCGATGGAAAAAGGTCCGCGCATGATCAAGACGGCTCCCCCGGAGCCGGAGGAGCCGCTCCTTGTTGAGGCCTACTTGAGAAGGACGCGCGATCCGTCCTCGAGAATGACGGCCTCTATTCTGTCGGAGGCGAAGCCCTGCGCTGCGAGCCCGTTGATGACGAGGCCGTTGGCGCTCAGGCCGTTCGCGCCATTGGGTGGTGGTCTTTCATCCTCGATCTCGGCGAACCAGGCCCGGGCCTCTGCGGCGGCGACGAGCCCGAGCGCGAGGACAAGGGCGGCTGATAGTGAACGGATCTTCATGATAGTTTCTCTCCACGATGCTTCGGGTGCCCAAGCCAGGCTTGACCATTCCCGGACCCGCCACGATAAACCTAATAACATTTCAGTAAAGATCTTCGTTATGTTTCCCCTAGCCCGAGGTGCGGCATGGCACCTGACCGGACGCTCTCAGGCCGAGTTCCTGCATCTCTGGCGTAAGCGGCGGCCTGCCGGAGCTGTCAGGCCGCATCCGCCTCTGTGCTTGTCGGGCCGAGACGTTCCAGAGCACGGGAGACATGCGCAACCGCATCGCGCAGGGTCTGGAGATCGGCTCCCGGCTTGATCGCTTCCGTCGCCAGGTGGCGGCGATAGGCCCGCGCACCCGGACGGCCCGTGAAGAGGCCGAGCATATGCCGGGTGATGCTGCTCAGACGTTCGCCCTTCTCCAGCTGCTCCGCAATATAGGGCTCGTAAGCCTCCACCGCCTCGAACCCATCGGCCACCGGCGGCTCCTCGCCGTAGAGCTCCCGGTCGATGCCGAGCAGGATCTCGGGCTCGTGATAGGCCACACGGCCCAGCATGACGCCGTCCACATGCTTCAGGTGCTCGTGGATTTCGGCCCAACTCTTGATGCCGCCATTGATCGCGACCGGCAGATCCGGCCGCGCCGCTTTGAGACGATAGACCCTGCTGTAGTCGAGAGGCGGAATGTCCCGGTTCTCTTTGGGGGACAGGCCCTTGAGCCACGCCTTGCGGGCATGGACCGTCAGCTCGTCGCAACCGGCCGCGACCACGCTTTCGGTCAGGCGGTCGAGGGCCTCTTCCGTATCCTGATTATCGACGCCGATACGGCATTTCACCGTCACCGGCAGAGAGACGGCGGCCTTCATGGCGGCCACACATTCTCCAACGAGCACCGGCTCCTGCATCAGACAGGCGCCGAAGCGCCCGTTCTGCACCCGGTCGGAAGGGCAACCCACATTGAGGTTGATCTCGTCATAGCCGAAATCGGCGCAGATCGTTGCCGCCTGGGCGAGCTCCGCCGGATTCGACCCGCCGAGCTGCACCGCCACCGGATGCTCCGCCTCGCTGAAGCCGAGGAGCCGTTCCCGCGGCCCGAAGATGACTGCGCCCGTGGTCACCATCTCGGTATAGAGTCGCGCCCGGCGCGACATGGCGCGATGGAACGCGCGGCAATGCCGGTCGGTCCAATCCATCATGGGGGCAACGGCGAGGAATTTCTGAGTCATAGGTCCGGGCTGTCGGGATCGGGTCAGGACGGCCTTTTTCCGATATAGGGATGACAATCACAAGAGGAATAGGTGCTCTGAGATGTCACAGGGCCAAGAATTATTCATCTCATATTCATCGAATTTCACGGCCGAGTCATGAAACGAGCTCGTACATATCAATCTCCAGCAACGCTTGGAACAGTCTGCGACAGAATACGTTCCTCAAGTCCAATAACCGCACCATCAAAGGAGCGTATTTATGAAGAGAGTGCTTGGTATTACTTGTGCCGCCGCCATGTTGATGGCGCTCCCTGCGGCTACGCATGCACAGAATTCTAGCGTAAACACGAACTCCAATAGCGCTTCACAATTCGCACCGGGCCAGAAGATGAAATCGGGCACCACCGGCTCGGCGACCGCCCCCGGCGCTTCGGGCTATGCTCCCGGCCACCAGTTAAAGTCGGACACGACCGGCTCCGTGACCGCCCCCGGCGCTTCCGGCTATGCTCCCGGCCAGCAGTTGAAGTCGGACACGACCGGCTCCGTGACCGCTCCCGGCGCTTCCGGCTATGCTCCCGGCCAGCAGAAGAAGCTGCAGACGAACGGCACCGGTTCGACATCGACGGATCAGTAACACGCCATCCCGCGGAGGGGGCCAAATGCTTCCTCCGCACTCCCGCGCCATCAGACCAGTTCCACTACCCTGGCGTCCAGCGCAGAGACGGCGTCGGTTGGCCTCAGTTTCACCTGCAACCCGCGCTGGCCTCCATTCATGAACACTTCCATGTGCGCAAAGGCTGAGCGCTCGATGAGGATCGGCACACGCTTCTTCTGACCGAAGGGGCTGATGCCGCCCACGTGGTAGCCCGTCACGCGCTCCGCATCCGCTGGCTTCATCATCTGCGCCGCCTTGCCGCCCAGAGCGGCGGCGAGCTTCTTCAGATTCACCTCCTTGTCAGAGGGAACGACCGCGCAGGCGGGCATGCCATCCACCAGCACCATCAGGGTCTTGAGCACGGTGCTAGGATCCGTCCCGATAGCCTCGGCGGCCTGGAGGCCGATGCGCTCCGCGTTCGGATCGTACTCGTAGGTATGAACCGAGAAGGGAACGCCCGCCCGATGGAGGGCCTGGGTGGCGCGGGTCGTCTTGGACATCGTTCGACTTCAGAACACGATGGGATCAGTGATCGTGCTTGTGCTCATGGTGGTGGCCGCATCCGCAACCAGGACCGTGCTCATCGTGGTGATGGCCATGATCGTGCACGCGGCCACGGGAATGATCATGAGTATGATCATGATGGCGGTGCTCATGCCCATGACTGTGACTGTGACTGTGACCGTGGTCGTGATGGTCATGGCCGTGGTGGTGATGCCCGTGGCCGTGATGATGGTGGTCATGGTCGCAGACATGGGTGCTGCGCTCCGGCTTGAACGGGCGCTCCACCGGGGTGACGGTGCAGCCCTGTCCGCGCGCCAGTTCCGCGAGAGCCGGATCGTTCTCGATGTAGAGGGCGTCGTTCGTGATTTCGGCGAGACCATGGTTCGAGCCCAGATGCCAGGCAAGGCGCATGAGGCGCAAGGGGTTCTCCGCCCTCACTTCCAGCAATCCTTCGGGCTTAGCCTTCACCTGAACGAGGCTGCCGTCCTCCAGGCGCAGGGCATCGCCGTCGTTGAGGGTGGTCTCCATGTCAAGATCGAGAAGGATCTCCGTGCCCCCCTCGGCCGTCAGCGTCGCCTGCCGACGGTTTCTCGCCTCGTGGTCGAGGGTCACCGTGTCGACGACACGGTCGGCCTTCACGGCGGGCTTGCGGACGATGGTGGTGACGCGGGGCATGGCTTTGTCTCGGGTGAGGTGCTTTAGTCAGCGATCGACGGAATAATGGAAGCTTTAGGCCCTAGCTGAGGCACGGCGCTAGCTTTTGCAAGAGCATCGTCCCCGTGCCTCCGACAAGGCGGACACAGACCACGTAGGATACAGATCATTGAGCCACAAGCATACATGCTGAGTCCGATAAGAGGAGAAGTCCAGCGGAAAGGCGGTGTGGGGACGGCCGTTCAACTTGATGGCAACCATCTGCGGCCTGTTGGTCGGGACATCTCGGATCAGAACCGCCTCCAACGATGAGGCCGCAACAGCAGACTTGCGTCCTACAGAGACGGTAAAATGGTATGGATGCTTCGAGTCTTCGCCTTCACCCGATACCGCCAGGATCTTCTCGCCTATCCTCACCCGATTGATGCAGACGGTGCCCGCACTCGCGCCGGATACGCCGTAGAAAAGAGCAAGAGCGCCAAGAACGATAGCGGAAGCTCCCATGCCGTTCGGTCCCAGCCTTAGTATTCGACCTTGTTTGGACTGTCCGCCCAAGCCTGGAACACCGCCTTGGCTTCCAGGCTCGGCAGGTGATCCATCGGGATGAGGCGCTCCGGGATGGGCTTGGGGATCTCGTCATAGATCAGGCTGTCGTCGAAGCCGATTTCCGCCGCATCCTGACGGGTATTGGCGAAGACGATGCGCGACACCCGCGCCCAATAGGCGGAGGCCAGACACATGGGGCATGGCTCGCAGCTCGTGTAGAGCGTCGCCCCTTCCAGCGAAAAGTCGCCGATTTCCTGGCAGGCACGGCGGATCGCCATCACTTCCGCATGGGCGGTGGGATCGTTGGCGGAGGTCACCTGGTTCCAGCCCTCCGCCAGCACCTTGCCGTCACGGACGACCACGGCGCCGAACGGACCGCCGGCCCCCTCCTCCATGTGCTCGCGAGACAGGTCGATGGCGCGCTTCAGGTAGCGCTGGTCTTGTGGGTTCATCTCGGTCATGGGAGTTATGTATCGCCTGAGACGGCGAGAGGCGAGCGATTTCGGTCACGCTCGCCGCGCTCTCTCGCCTGAAGAAGCTGGGCGGCCACGGAGGCCGCGATGACGGCCGGGTCCTTGTCCGCGATGCCGGAAATCCCGATGGGACAGGCCAGGGAGGCGATCCGCTCGCGGGACAGGCCGAGCTCGCGGAAGCGCTTTTCGAATCGCGCCCGTTTCGAGGCGCTGCCGATCAGCCCCACATAGGGAAAGCCGCGCTGCAGAGCCGCTGCCGTGATCGCCATGTCGAGAGGGTGATCGTGTGTCATCACGAGGATCAGAGAATCCGGTTTCGCCTCCGCGATTTCGGACTCGGGACTTCGCATGCGGACCGCCGTCACGTTCGCCGGAACATGGGACGGAAAGGCATCGTCCCGATCATCGAGCCAGCGGACGGAGAACGGCAGCGGCGCCAGCGCCAGGGCGAGGGCGCGGCCCACGTGACCTGCGCCGAAGAGGAGAACGGGCGTGCGGTCCTCGCCATGGGTCTCGCGCCACTGGGAGCCGGGAGCGACATCGGCCTCCGACGCCAGCTCGCGCCTGACGCGCCCGTCCTCCATGCGGCACTCGACGTCGAAGAGGCCGCCCTTGTCCTCCGCCGCGACGAGCGGAGCGATGTCGTCGAGGTCGCGCCGGTCGAAGGTCTCGACGAGGATCTTCACCCGCCCGCCGCAGCACTGACCGAGATCGGGGCCGAGCGCCTGATCGACGATCCGCGCGGGTCCGCGCCCGTGCTTCAGCATCTCGCGGGCGATGTCGAGAACGAGGAATTCGAGCTGGCCGCCCCCGATGGTGCCATGGAACGCGCCATCGGACCGCACGACCATATGCGCGTCCTTCTCGCGGGGCGCGGAGCCCTTCACGTCGTGCACGCTGATCAGGGCGGCCGCGCCACGCCGCGCGATGAGGTCGGAGAGCTGTCGCCAGACCCTCACCCCATCGGCCTCCCCCGCAGAGCTTCGCAGGCGCGCAGGATCGCCTCGGGCGTCGCGGGCGCGTTCAGCGGCACGGGCTTTACGGGATCGAGCGAATGGATCGCATCGGCCAGGGCGCAGAAGACGCTGTTCGCCAGCATGAGCGGCGGCTCGCCCACGGCCTTCGAGCGGTAGATCGTCTCCTCCCGGTTGGTGTTGGGATAGAGCGACACGCGGAAATCGGCGGGCACGTCGGAGGCTACCGGGATCTTGTAGGTGGACGGCGCATGGGTGAGCAGGTGCCCTTCCCTGCCGAACACCAGCTCCTCCGTGGTGAGCCAGCCCATTCCCTGCACGAAGCCGCCCTCGATCTGGCCGACGTCGATGGCCGGATTGATGGAGCGTCCGACGTCATGAAGGATGTCCGTGCGCAGAAGCCGGTTCTCGCCGGTGAGCGTATCGACGATCACCTCCGAGCAGGCGGCGCCATAGGCGAAGTAGAAGAAGGGGCGGCCTGTTCCCTTCTCGCGATCCCAGGTGATCTTCGGCGTCTTGTAATGCCCGGCTTCCGAGAGCGGCACACGGGCCAGAACGCATTGCTTCACCAGTGCATCGAAGGGAATGCTCTCGTTGCCGACGAAGACGCGGTCGTCCCGAAATTCGATCTGGTCCTCCGGTACGCCGTAGACCTCGGCGGCATGGACGATCATGCGCTTCTTGATCGCTCCCGCCGCGATCTTCGCGGCCATACCGTTCAGATCGGAGCCCGACGAGGCCGCCGTCGGCGAGGTATTGGGCACCTTCGCGGTGGTCGTCGCGGTGATGCGAACGCGCTCCAGGGCGATGCCGAATTCCTCCGCCACGACTTGCGCTACCTTGATGTAGAGCCCCTGACCCATCTCCGTGCCGCCGTGGTTCAGGTGGACGGAGCCGTCTTGATAGACATGCACAAGCGCGCCCGCTTGGTTCATGTGGGTGAGCGTGAAGCTGATTCCGAACTTCACCGGAGTCAGGGCAATGC
The DNA here is from genome assembly GCF_009830105.1 of Microvirga makkahensis. Classification (GTDB taxonomy): domain Bacteria; phylum Pseudomonadota; class Alphaproteobacteria; order Rhizobiales; family Beijerinckiaceae; genus Microvirga; species Microvirga makkahensis. The sequence goes on along the minus strand of NZ_WURB01000022.1, from coordinate 50,036 downwards.
CTCGCTTCATGATCTGCGAGGAAGCGTTGAACGCGGCGATCTCCTTGCGGCGCTCGCGATAGCTCGACGTCTCCTCGAGCGTTCGCACGAGGTTGTGGAGCGTGTCGGTCTCCTCCACCTCCATTCCGTAGGGAGTGAGGTTCTCGCCAGGACGATAGAAGTTGGCGTAGCGCACATCGAGCGGATCGCGCCCGGTCGCCCAGGCGATCTGGTCCATCACATGCTCGATGGCGAGCATGCCCTGCGGGCCGCCGAAGCCGCGGAACGCGGTGTTGGAGACCGTATTGGTCTTCAGCCGCTTCGAGGCGACGCGGACTGCGGGCATCCAGTAAGCATTGTCCGCGTGGAACATGGCGCGGTCGACCACGCCCGCGGAAAGGTCCACCGAACAGCCGCAACGAGCCAGGAGATCGACGCCGTAGCCCTGGATGCGCCCCTCGTCGTCGAATCCGACACGCCAGTCGCAGCGGAAGTCATGCCGCTTGCCGGTGAGGATGAAATCGTCGTCGCGGTCGAGGCGGATCTTGCATGGACGCCCGGTCACGCGCGCGGCGAGGGACGCCGTGACGGCCCATTGCGTCGCCTGGCTCTCCTTGCCGCCGAAGCCGCCGCCCATGCGGCGGGTTTCACAGGTCACATAGGAATCGGGAATGTCGAGAACGCGGGCGACCACATGCTGCACCTCCGTCGGGTGCTGGGTCGACGAATAGACGTGAATGTCGCCGTCCTCACCGGGAATCGCCATGGCCACCTGGCCTTCGAGATAGAAATGCTCCTGCCCGCCCACACGGAACCGTCCTTCGAGCCGGTGGGGAGCACCGGCGACCGCAGCATCCGCGTCGCCGCGCCCATAGGCATAATCCGGCAGCACCGTCTCGCCGCGCTCCAGCGCATCCTCGATGGTGACACTCGGCACCTCGGACTCGATCTCCATCACCGCCTTCTTCACCGCGCGCCGCGCGATGTCGCGGCTCGTTGCGACGACGGCGAATACGGCCTGCCCCAGAAAACTGATCTCGCTGTCGACAAACAGGGGATCGTCGCCGAAGGCAGGCGACACGTCGTTCTTGCCGGGGATGTCGGCAATCGTGAGAACGGCCACCACGCCGGGCGTGCTGCGGACGGCGGAGACGTCGAGCGAGATGAGGCGCCCGCGCGCTCTCGGCGCCTGACCGATGGCGATATGCAACGTACCCTCGGGCTCGCGGATATCGTCGATGTACTGCGCGACACCTTGGACGTGCTTGGGGCCGGAATCGTGCGGCAGAGGCTGGCGGACGTAGCGAAGCGCCTCGGTGTCGAAAGGTTTCGTGGGTGCGTTCATGGCCCTACTCCGCTGCGTGAAGCGCTTCGCGCTGACCAATGATTCGCGTTGCGCGAGTCTCGCCGGAAGCCGTCTCGCTCAGGGCCTTGAACACGAGATTGCGGGCCACGGTCGAACGGTAGGCCGCGGAGGCGCGGTGATCATCGAGGGGCCGGTAGTCGCGTGCGATTGCGGCCATCGCATCGCCCCAGCTCGACGGCTCATCGAGAGAGACCCCGGCGAGAGCGACTTCCGTCTGCAAGGCGCGTTTCGGAATGCCCGCCATGCCGCCGAACGCGATGCGGGCCCCGGCGATTCTGCGACCGTCGAGCGTGAACCTGAAAGCGCCCATTACCGCCGAGATGTCCTCGTCAAAGCGCTTGGAAACCTTATAGGCGCGAAAGGCCTCATTGCCTTTCAGTTTCGGCACAGTCACGCGACGCACGAACTCGCCGGGCAGGCGATCCTGCTTGCGGTAGGCGATGAAGAAATCCTCGAGAGGCAGAACGCGCGTGCTCTCGCCCTGGCGCAGCTCAAGCGTGGTGTCCAGCGCAATGAGAGCGGGCGCGAGATCGCCGATGGGCGATCCGTTCGCGATGTTGCCGCCTACGGTTCCGGAGGCTCGCACCTGGGCCGAGCCGAAGCGGCGGACGAGTTCGCCGAGGTCGGGATCAATTGCGCCAAGCCTCGCGAAAGCCTCGGCGTGAGTAGCGGTCGCGCCGACCGTCAGCTTATCTTCGCCATCCTCGATCCGGCTGATACCGGTGATGCGGCCGATCCAGATGATCTTCTCGATCTCCGCCATCCCCTTCGTGATCCAGAGCCCAACATCGGTGCAGCCGGCGACCAGCGTCGCATCGGGATGCTGCGCATAAAGTGCCGCCAGCGACGCCTCGCTCGCGGGCGCGGCGAAGAAGCAGACGTCGTTGCCGATGAGGATATCCTGGCCATCCGCCAATTCGGCGAGGGCACGGGCGGTCTCCTCACCGGCCTGTGCGAACGCGTCCCGAGGCTCGCCCGTACATGCCTCGAGGGCCGCATCGACGATGGGGCGATAGCCCGTGCAGCGGCAGAGATTCCCCGCGAGGGCGTCGTTGATTTGCTCGCGGCTCAAGGGTCGCGCGTCTTGGTGATAGAGCGTGAACAGACTCATCACGATCCCGGGGGTACAGAATCCGCATTGTGATCCGTGATGCGTCACCATGGCGGATTGAACCGGGTGCAGCTCGCCCGTCGAGGCCAGATCCTCGACGGTCACGACTTCCGCACCATCGACCTGGCCGAGCAGGAGGATGCACGCATTGACGGGTTCGTAACGGACGCGCCCGGCCCGTACGCGGCCAAGCGCCACGGTGCAGGCTCCGCAATCGCCCTCGGCGCAACCCTCCTTGGTGCCGACCCGGCGCTCCTGAAGTCTCAGGTAATCCAGGAGTGTGGTGCGCGGGTGAAAGCCAGAAACCTCGATGGGCTGTCCATTCCGCCAGAAGCGGATTGCGTCTCGTGTCAAGGTCTTCCTCCGCCGGGTTCTTCCCGGCCAGCTATGGTGGGCCGGGAAGAATGACGGAGCAAGTGCCTTTCGCCAAGAGGCCTCTTCGCCCGGGTTCGTGAAACTCTCTTACCAGGTGCCCGTGTTCGCCATGGACGCCCAGGGCTCCTGAACGGGCTTGGGTTCGCCGCGCTGCAGCAGTTCGATGGAAATGTTGTCGGGGGTCTTGATGAAGGCCATGTACCCGTCGCGGGGTGGACGATTGATGGTGACGCCGGCATCCATCAGCCTCCGGCAGGTCTCGTAGATGTCGTCGACCCGATAGGCGAGATGGCCGAAATTCCGTCCGCCGGAATATTCGTGCTCGTCCCAGTTGTAGGTCAGCTCCAGAAGCGGGGCCTTTGTTTCCTTGGCCTTCTCCACATCACCGGGAGCAGCCAGGAACACCAGGGTGAAGCGCCCCTTTTCGTTCTCGATCCGGCGAACCTCGACGAGGCCGAACTTATTGCAGAAGAAATCGAGGGATTGCTCCAGGTTCGAAACCCGGACCATCGTGTGGAGGTATTCCATAGACCATCTCCTATATGAGCCTGGTTCACGGTGATGGCGCATTTGGCGTAGAGATCAAGGCTTATGCTTTAACCCTGCGGAAAAAGCCTTGGAATCGACCAAGTGCGCATGATTTCTATTGCCCGTCCCTTCAGACAATCTTGGCCCTGACCGTCCAATCCGCCCTGAATGCAATCAAGTTTCAAAGTGAGAAGCCGATGCGCACCGACGTCGCTCAGATTGTCCGCCTTGAGGATTACCGGCCCAGCGATTTCCTGATCGACAAGGTCGAGCTGGACTTCAGACTTCATCCGACGGCCACGAAGGTGACGGCGACGCTGTCGGTGCGGCCCAACCCGTCCGGGCGCTCGGACGTCCCTCTGGTCCTCGACGGCGACGAGGTGAACCTGAAGGCGATCGCTCTCGACGACCGGACGCTGGAGGCCGGCGAGTTCGAGGCGAATCCTGAATCCCTCACGATCTCTCAGCCGCCGCAGCACTCGTTCCGGCTTACCATCGAAACTGAGATCAATCCGACGGCGAACACCAAGCTCATGGGTCTCTACAGGTCCAGCGGCAATTACTGCACGCAATGCGAGGCTGAAGGATTCAGGCGCATCACCTATTTCCTCGACCGCCCTGATGTGCTGGCCGTCTATACCACCCGCATCGAAGCCGAATACGAAGAAGCTCCGGTTCTGCTCGGCAACGGCAATCCGGTCGAGAGCGGCTTCGTCGAGGGCACGGGCCGGCACTACGCTGTCTGGCACGACCCGTTCCCGAAGCCGTCCTACCTCTTTGCGCTCGTGGGCGGACGCCTCGGCCGTGTCTCCAAGACTTTCACGACCATGAGCGGGCGCGAGGTGGACATCGCGGTCTACGTGGAGCCCGGAAAGGAAGATCGCGCCGGTTATGCGCTCGATGCTCTCGAGCGATCCATGATCTGGGACGAGCAGGTCTTCGGACGGGAATACGACCTGGACGTATTCAGCATCGTCGCGGTGTCGGACTTCAACATGGGGGCGATGGAAAACAAGGGCCTCAACATCTTCAACGACAAATACGTGCTGGCGAGCCCGGAGACCGCGACGGACTCCGATTATGCGAATATCGAAGCGATCATCGCTCACGAGTACTTTCACAACTGGTCCGGCAATCGCGTGACCTGCCGCGATTGGTTCCAGCTCTGCCTGAAGGAAGGTCTGACGGTCTTCCGCGACCAGGAGTTCTCGTCCGACGAACGATCGCGCCCCGTGCATCGCATCGCTGAGGTGAAGGCTCTGAGATCGCGGCAGTTCCTGGAGGATTCGAGCCCCCTCGCCCATCCTGTGCGGCCGATCCAATACCGCGAGATCAACAACTTCTACACCGCAACCGTGTACGAAAAGGGCGCCGAGATCGTCCGGATGCTCAAGACTATCATCGGAGACGAGGACTTCAGGCGCGGCATGGATCTCTATTACGACCGCTGCGACGGCAGGGCCGCTACGGTCGAGGATTTCCTGAAGGCCTTTGCCGACGTTACCGGCCGGGACCTGTCTCACTTCGCCCGTTGGTATGCGCAATCCGGCACGCCGCGCGTGAGCGTTCACGGCCACCATGACGAAGCTGCGAAAATGTACCGGCTCGACCTCAGGCAGCAGACCCCTCCGACGCCTGGCCAGCCGACGAAGGAGCCGCTGGTGGTTCCCATCGCACTCGGTCTCGTGACCCAGGACGGACAGCCGATGGACGCCCATTGCGAGCGCGTGAACTCCCGCGGCGTGTTCGTCCTCGACAAAACGGAGGACAGCATCACGTTCACGGGCGTCGCCTCACGGCCTGTCCCGTCGGTCTTCCGCGGCTTCTCGGCTCCCGTGAAGGTTTCCCTGGACCTTTCGAACGATGAGCTCCTTGTACTGCTGCGGCACGACACGGATGCCTTCAACCGTTGGCAAGCGGCTCAGACGGTTGCGATGCGCCTTCTTGTCTCGCTGTCGACAGGTACCCCGGTGAGCGACGAGGAAATGGCTTCCCTGTCCTCTGCCCTCTGCGCATTCATTGAAACGGACGCCTTGCGCGATCCTGCTTTCGCCGCGCTTGCTCTGACGCTGCCCAGCGAAGCCGATGTCGCCCAGGAAATCGGAAAGGAGGTGGATCCTGATGCGATCCATCGTGCTCGCAAGGCCATGCGCCGGCACCTCGGGAATGCCTGCCGCGAGCAACTGTTGGATTTCCATCGCTCCCTTGCGCAAACGGAGTCCTACAGTCCGGATGCGGCGAGCGCAGGTCGAAGAGCACTGCGCAATGCCGCGCTCGATCTTCTGGCCGCAGCAGATCTGCGGACAGGAGAGCAGCTCGCAAGCACACAATTCGAGACGGCCAGCAACATGACCGACCGGCTGGCGTCGCTGAGCGTCCTTATGACGATTCCCGGCATGGTGCGCGAGAACGCCATTGCAGCCTTCGAGGAACGTTACCGCAGCGAACCACTCGTGATCGACAAGTGGTTCACACTGCAGGCCGCAATTCCGGAGGACACGACGCTCGAGCGCGTGAAGCGTCTGATGGAGCACCCCGCTTTCTCGATCAACAACCCCAACCGCGTGCGCTCACTGATCGGCAACTTCGCGATGCTCAATCAGGTGCAGTTCAACCGTGCCGATGGGGCCGGCTACGCATTCGTAGCCTCCATCGTGCTACGCGCCGACGAGTTGAATCCCCAGCTTGCATCAAGATTGCTCACCGCTTTCAGCACGTGGAGGATGATGGAACCAACGCGGCGCTCTCACGCGCGCCGCGCATTGCAGTCGATCGCCCAAAAACCGAATCTTTCCCGCGACGTAGGAGACATCGTGAATCGGTCTCTTGAAGAAAGCTCAACAGCCTAGCAGCACGCCTGCGGTGCCGAGCGCCGCCACGGGTTATCCCGAACTATCCCCAGATAATGAGGGGGATGAGAATTTTTTATTAACCAAAGAGGCTCCATAGCTAGACAAATCACCTGCCCGTGATTCTATTGATGGTGATTCGGAGAGATGCGGCACGTCCTCCGAATGAGGACAGTAACGGTTCCGGAGGGAGCATCGCATGGCGGGGGCGGTGACCGCATGCGTATCCGCACGCGCGGGTACGATTCTGGGGGTAGCACGTTCGGATGCGAACCCGGCTTATCGTCGGCTTGAGCAATACGAATCCCTGCTTAGACTTGCCGTTCCAGCCGTTCTCATTCTTTTTCTCGTAACTCTGGTCGGCAGCGCTTGGGTGCAGATCCGTGACGGCCGCCGCGACACGATGCTCGATGCCATTCAGGACATCGACATCATTGCCTCGCTTTCGGCCGCTAAGCTCGCCAGTTATCGCATCCCCGCCGACCGTGAGCAGGCCGCAGCGCAACTCGATGCGCTCGCCAAGGAGATGCCGGCGGCTGCCCTGAGCCACAGGCGCAGCCTCCTTCTCGTCGACAAATCAGGCGCGGTTCTCGCCACGTACCCGCAAACCGATACCGCACCGCGTAGATTGTCGGAGGTCCTCGGCGATGCTCAGCCCCTGGCCCTGTTTGCCGACCGTGCAGGCGTGATGACGATCAAGCTGGCCGGCGGCAACGAGGGCATCGCGACCGTGCGCGCGCTTCCGGCCTCCTCGGGCCAGATCGCCATCATTCAGCCCCTGCCCCACGTCCTGTCCGGTTGGTGGACGCGCACCATCGGACACGTTTCCCTGCTCGGCGCGACGATCGTGGTGCTCCTCGGCATCGGCGTCGCCTACATGATGCAGGCCAACCGCGCACGCGCCGCCGACGAAGTATGCGAGAAAGTGCGCGACCGGATCGACTCGGCGCTGAACCGTGGCCGCTGCGGCCTGTGGGACTGGGATATCGGCCGTGGACGCATCTATTGGTCCGACTCCATGTACGAACTGCTCGGCTACGAGCGACAGGACGAGTTCCTTTCTTTCGGCGAAGTCAACGCCATGATTCATCCCGAGGATCAGGACCTCTACACACTCGCCGAGCAACTGGCTTCCGCCACCACGTCTCTCGTGGATTATGAGTTCCGCATCCGCAGCATCACGGGCGACTGGGTCTGGCTGCGTGCCCGCGCAGAGCTGATGAACGATCCCGACGACGCAGCAAGCCACCTCGTCGGCATCGCCGTGGACGTCACCGAACAGCGCGGCCTCGAAGAGAAGACCGCCCGCGCGGACGCGCGGCTGCACGATGCCATTGAGGCGATCTCCGAAGCCTTCGTGCTGTGGGATGCCAACAACAATCTCGTGCTTTGCAATTCGAAGTTCCAGAAGCTCCACGAGCTGCCAGCCAATGCCAACCTGCAGGGCAAGTCCTATGCAGAAGTCATGGCGCTGGGCCGTCCGCCGGAAGTGCAGCACCAGTTCCTGCGCCGCGAGCAGCAGGATGTGGGTGCGCGAACCTTCGAGGCACGCCTCCAGGACGGCCGATGGCTCCAGATCAACGAGCGCCGCACGAAGGACGGCGGTTATGTGTCGGTGGGCACGGACATCACGGCTCTCAAGCGTCATGAACACCGCTTGGTCGAGTCCGAGAAGGAACTCATCGCAACAGTTCTCGACCTCAAGCAGTCGCGTCAGAAGCTCGAGGCCCAGACGCAGCAGCTTGCGGATCTCGCCGAGCGCTACCTCGACCAGAAAGCCCAGGCCGAGAGCGCCAACCGCGCCAAATCGGAATTCCTGGCCAACATGAGCCATGAGCTGCGCACTCCGCTGAACGCCATCATCGGCTTCGCCGAGGTCATGCAGAGCGGCATCTTCGGATCGCTGGGATCGGAGAAATACGAGGAATACTGCGCGGATATCCGCTCGAGCGGCGAATATCTCCTGTCCGTCATCAACGATATTCTCGACATGTCGAGGATCGAGGCCGGCCGCACCACTCTCAAGAAGCAGCCGTTGGAGGTTCACGCGTCGATCCAGCGTGCGCTGAAGCTCGTCAGCGAGCAGACCAAGGCCAAGAACCTCTCGGTGAATGTCGACGTGACGCCAGAGGACATCGTTGTCCCGGCCGACGAGCGCGCGCTCCACCAGATCCTCGTGAACCTTCTCCAGAATGCGACGAAATTCACGAGCGAGGGCGGCTGCATCACAGTGCGCACCCGCCTCGCGGGCGGCGCGGTCAACATCTATGTCGAGGATAACGGAATCGGCATTCCCGACCACGCGCTGCACAAACTCGGGCAGCCCTTCGAGCAGGTTGAGACCGAGTTCTCGAAGAGCTACAAAGGGTCTGGTCTCGGCCTTGCCATCGCCCGCTCCCTCGCCGAACTTCACGGTGGCAGTCTTCGCATCAAGAGTCAGGAAGGCGTCGGCACCATCGTTCTCGTCCACCTGCCGCTTGCGGAAGCCACGAACGCCCACATCGCCCTCGCGGACGCGGCTGCATAACGCGCCGGGCGCGGCCCCTTACTTTCGCTCCGTCATCACCGGCCTTGGGCCGGTGATCTCGATCGCACGATGCGTCGCGCCTGTCATGGCCGAGACCGGCCAGGCCATGACAGGCGAGGCCGTGTCGGAATGACGAGCGCAGCCGCCGAAACCCGGTCATCTCAGAACGCGATCATAAATCTCCCGGACGTGCCGGCGCATCGCCTCCAGATGCGTCTGCAGAACCTTGGCATCAGGCAGGCCTGCAATGGTCGCGAGTCGCTTGAAGATGGCGGGCGGAACCCGATCGTGATCGAAAGAGCCTTCGATGGTCAGCCGCTGCCATTGAAAGATGGCGTTGAACTGCCGGTGAGCCTCGATCAGGTCCCTGGCGTCCCCGTCTGAAATCAGGGCCGCTTTGGAAGCCTCCCGGAACACCTCCTCGGACGTGCGCCCGATGAGCGAAGCGTGTTCGCTCGCATGCGCGAGAACGAGTGCCTGGGCAATGAAATCGAGATCCGTCAGGCCGCCGCTTGCGAGCTTGAGATCCCAGGGATTGTCGTCGCCTTTCTCACGGGCGATCAGATCCCTCATGGCGCGAACATCAGATACCACATGCCGCGGGTCGCGCACGGCGCCGACGATGCGATTGATCGCCTCGCCGACAGTCGCTGCGAAACCGGGGTCAGCGAACAGGATGCGTGCGCGCGTGAGGGCCATGTGCTCCCACAACTCGGCCTCGCTCTGCTGGTAGGCGAGAAAGCCTTTGAACTGGGAAGCAACAGGCCCTTTCCCCCCCTGTGGCCGGAGGCGAAGGTCCACCTCGTACAGGAGACCGCGCCGGGTCGGCACGGTCAGCGCAGCGACAAGACGCTGCGTGAGGCGCGTATGATAGACCACCGCGTCCAGTGCGCGCGGTCCCCTGCTCTCCCGCCGTTCCTCGTCGAAATCGTAGACGACGACCAGGTCGAGATCGGAGCCGGCCGTCAGCTCTTTCGTGCCGAGGCGGCCAAGCCCGAGAATGGCTACCTTGGCTCCGGGAACGACGCCGTGCTCGGCCTCGAACTCCCGGCGAACGCGCTCGAACGACGCGCGGATGATCGCGGCCGCGACAGCCGCATAGGCCGCCCCGGCCTGCCCCGGAGAGATGATGCCGGAGAGCAATCTCGCTCCGGTGATGAAGCGGATCTGCCGGGCCGCATCGCGGGCTCGGTCGAGAAAGTCCTCATAGCTCTCAGGGCTGCCGATGATCTGTCGCACCTGATCCTCGATCGTGGCTTCATCGACCAGAGGGATATTGAAGGCGGGATCGATCAGAACATCGAGCACGTGCGGAGATTGCGCCACGGTGTTGGCAAGGCGCGGAGCCGTGCCGAGAAGATCCGCGAAGCGAAGGCGGAGCTTGTCGTGGGATTGCAGGATGGTGAGGAGTTCGACAGCGGCCGGCATGCGGCCGAAGGCGCTGTCGAGTGCAGCCAATGCTCCATCGGGATCCGCCGTGCCGCCGAGGGCGGACAGAAGGGCCGGCGTGAGTTCGGTCAGCACCTCGCGCGCTCGCGCGCTGGTGATAGCGGAGCGCCGCCCGAAGTGCCATCCGCGCACGGTTTCGGCCGCCTTCTCCGGCTCGCGGAATCCCATGCGCTGGAGTGTGGCAAGGGTCTCCGGATCGTCGCTCACCCCGGTGAAAACCAGGCTCCCCACATCGGAAGCGAGTACGGGCCCTTCCTCGAAAAGCAGTGCGTAATGGCCTTGCACGATCCTGGCCTGCTGCGTCAGGGCTTTCGAGAACGCCTTGAGATGCGGATAGCCGCAGAATCTGGCGAAGCGCTTCAGCTCCTCGTCATCCGAAGGAAGCCGCTGCGTCTGCTCGTCGGCTACCATCTGCAGCCGGTGCTCGATCGTCCTGAAGAAACGATAAGCATGAGACAGCTCGTCTCTGGCCTGCGCCGTGATCCAGCCTTCGTTGTGAAGCTCGACCAGCATATCGAGGGTGCGCCGTCCCCGAAGCGCGGGGCGGCGGCCGCCGAACACCAGCTGCTGCGTCTGCACGAAGAACTCGATCTCGCGAATGCCCCCGCGGCCGAGCTTGATGTCGTGCCCCGCCACTGCGATCTGATCATGCCCGCGCACCGCATGGATCTGCCGCTTCATGGCGTGCACGTCGGCGATGGAGGCGAAGTCGAAATACTTGCGCCAGATGAAGGGCCGCAGCTCCTCGAGGAAAGTCTTGCCCAAGATCAGATCGCCTGCGACGGGCCGCGCCTTGATGAAGGCCGCGCGTTCCCAGTTCTGGCCGAGCGTCTCGTAATAGACATAGGCCGACGACAGGGACATCGCCGTGGGCGTCGAGCCGGGATCCGGGCGCAGGCGATAATCGACGCGGTGCACGTAGCCGTCCGGAGTCCGCTCCTGGAGCAGTCGGGCCAGTTTCTGGGCGATGCGGGTATAGATGGTCGTCGCCTCTGCCCCCTCCTTCAGCGCTCGCGCCTCGGGATCGAAGAAGATAACCAGGTCAATGTCGCTCGAATAGTTGAGCTCCCCCGCCCCATGCTTGCCCAGTGCCAGCACGGTGATGCCGGAGCCCTCTCCCGGCGCCTCGGGATCCTGGAGCGTGATGCGGCCGAGATCCGCGGTCTCCGTCAGGATGAGATTCAGGCCACCGGCAACGGAAGCGTCGGCGAAGGCGGACAGGGCCTGCGTGACTTCCTCGGTGCTCCAGAGTCCGCCGATATCGGCAAGGGCGACGAGGAGCGCATGACCATTGCGGTTGCGCCGAAGGGCTCGGGCCGCATCATCATGGGTCATCTCGCCCCCGCGCACCCGGCGGAACAGGTTGGCCTGATCGTCGACGATGGAGGAATGAACGGCCTCTGGCGTCTCGAGCGCGAGCCTCGCCGTGCGAGCCGGATCGGCCACGACGAGCTGCCAGAGGAAAGGAGAGTAATCGGCCAATGCTGAAAGGAGATCGCGAAACAATCCCTGCTCGAGATACGGCAGAAGGACAGTTGCCTCCGGCACCTCGCGCGCACGCTCCAGAAGGTCCGCCAGCCCGGCCGCGGCCTTCTTGGGATCGGAAACGGGCGGAGCCTGCATCAGGCGGTCGATGAGGGGGCGGGTCTGATCCGGCACGGCCAATCCATTCATGTGCTGAGAATGGCCTGAGTGTTCATGCCGCAACGCAAGAGGCAACCGAAAAGTGAACCGCTCTCCTTCCTCGGGCTCAGGCCGCGGACGGCAGGGCCGCCTGCGGAACCGGAGCCTCCTTCAAAGGCAGGATCAGAACGACGCGCAGGCCGGGCGCATTGTCCTCCAGCATGAGGCGCCCCTCGTGCAGTCGCGCCACCGCGGCGGCAAGGCTGAGGCCGAGCCCGAAGCCCGGGCGCGAGCGGGCCGTTTCCAGCCGCACGAAACGCTCCAGGACATGGCTGCGCTCCTGCTCCGGAATGCCGGGGCCGCGATCCGCCACGACGATTCTCACCTCCTGACCGACGCGCCGGGCCGATACGGTGATCGTCTGCGCGCTGCCATCGGGGGCAGCACCGTATTTCAGGGCATTGTCGAGGAGATTCGCCATGGCCTGGCCCAGCAATTCGCGGCTGCCGTGGATGGGCAACCCGCTCTCGACGGACACGTTGAGCGAGACGCCGACTTCCTCCGCCACGGCCTCGTAGAGTTCGGCCACGTCCCTCACCGCTTCCGCCGCATCGAAATCGGCCAGAGCCTCGCGTGCGTTGCCGGCTTCGAGCCGGGCGATCATGAGAAGGGCGTTGAAGATGCGGATGAGATTGTCGCTTTCCTCGATGGTGGCTTCGAGCGCGGCCTTCAGCTCGTCCTGGGTCTTCGCGGTCCGCAGAGCCTCGTCGGCCTTGTTGCGCAGGCGCGTCAATGGGGTCTTCAGGTCGTGAGCGATATTGTCTGAGACCTCGCGCATGCCGCGCATCAGCTCGCCGATGCGGTCGAGCATGTCGTTGAGGTTATGCGCGAGACGGTCGAGCTCGTCACCCGTCCCGGCAACCTTCAATCGCCCGTCGAGGTCGCCTGCCATGATATCGCGCGTGATGTCGGTCATGTCGTCGACGCGCTTGAGCACCCGCCGCGCGATGAACCAGCTGCCAAGGCACCCCAGAACGCCGATGAACAACAGGGAATAGCCAATGGCCTTGTGGATGACGTCGCGCAGGCGGATGCGTTCCTCGATGTCGCGGCCGACCAGCAGCCTGAAGCCGCCGGGCAGGAGGTAAACGCGCACCAGGGCCATGTTGGGCTTCGTATCCGTCTCGTCCGTGCGGTTGTAGAGCGTCTCGAACTGCCCCACGCGATCGATCACGCCGGGCGGCAAGGCTCCGACATTGCCGACGACCCTCTCGCCGACACTGGTGGTGACGAGATAGAGCGAGGCGCCCGGCATGCGGGAGCGCCGCTCGACCACGTTCACCAGACGGCGTAGGCCGCCATTCCTGTACTGCTGGGACAACCCGCTGATCTCCGACTCGATGGTCGAGACGAACTGATCGGTGAGAAGCTTTTCGGCGCTCCAGGCGACATAGCCCAGCGTCACGAAGGCGAAGAGCGTGAAGACAACCAGATACGCGAAGGATAGCTTGAATGCGGTGGTACGGAAGAGTTTGCCGAGGGCGGTCATGCGCACATGCTCATTCCTCACCCTCCACCGAACCGACCCGGACCATGTAGCCCGCTCCGCGTATGGTATGGATGAGTGGCTTGTCGAAGCCCTTGTCGATCTTGGAACGCAGGCGCGAAACGTGAACGTCGATCACGTTGGTCTGGGGATCGAAGTGGTAATCCCACACGTGCTCCAGCAGCATCGTGCGCGTGACGACCTTATTGGCGTTCTTCATCAGGTATTCGAGCAGCCTGAACTCACGAGGCTGCAGCACGATCTCGTGACCCGAACGCGTCACGCGGTGGGACAGACGGTCGAGTTCGAGGTCGGCGACGCGATAGACGGTCGGCTCGGCGCTCGGAGTGGAGCTGCGGCGTCGCGAGAGCACCTCGACACGGGCCAAAAGCTCGGAGAAGGCGTAGGGCTTCGGCAGATAGTCGTCACCGCCTGCCCTCAATCCCTTCACCCGATCGTCGACCTGACCGAGGGCGGAGAGAATGAGGACCGGCGTCTCGATCTTCTGCTCGCGCAGGGAGCGTATGAGGGAGAGGCCATCGAGCTTCGGCAGCATACGATCGACCACGAGCACATCGTAATCTCCCGCCTCGGCCATGGCGTAGCCGTCCAGCCCATCGGCGGCGTGGTCAGCCACATGGCCCGTCTCCCGAAACGCCTTCACGAGGTAGGAGGCTGCCTCTTTGTCGTCCTCGATGATGAGAATCCGCATCGCCAATCTATAACGTAATCCAAGCCCGACGGCAGACCGGCCCCGGAGGGGGAGAGGACCGGTCTGCCGCGGGCAGAAGACACCAGGTGTCGGGGGCAATCAACATTTAAGATCCTGGTGTCCTGCTCCTGGCGCATCGTGCGGAAAAGTGGACCCGGTTTTCCGCTCCGAGCGATGTGCCGCCTGGAAAAGGGGCATCGGATCGGTCCGGAAAGTGGATTCCACTTTCAGATCCGATGCCCTGGCCGAGAGATCAGACGCCCTTCGGCTGACTGGCGACCTCCAGAGTCACGGTCCGCTCCTTGCCCTCGCGCCAGAGCGTGAGGGAGAGGGTCTTGCCCGGCGCGACCTGGGCGACCTTGCGCGAAAGGTCCTTGGCCTCGTTGATCGGCTCGCCGTCCACCGCGATGATGGTATCGCCCGTCCGGACGCCGGCCTTCGCGGCGGGCCCGTCCTTGATCGCCTCGGCCACGAGGGCGCCCTTGGCCTCCTTGAGGCCGATCGCCTCTGCGATTTCCTTGGTCACCGGCTGCATCTGGACGCCGATGAAGCCGCGGGTCACGCTGCCCTTGTCTTTCAGTTCGGTAACGATCCGGTCGACCGTGCTCGCCGGAATCGCGAAGGCGATGCCGACATTGCCGCCCGACGGCGAGAAGATCGCCGTGTTCACGCCCACGACCTCGCCGGAGAGGTTGAAGGTCGGGCCACCGGAATTGCCCTTGTTCACGGAGGCGTCGATCTGGATGAAGTCGTCGTACGGCCCGGCTCCGATATCACGGTGCTGCGCCGAGACGATGCCGGCCGTCACGGTGCCGCCCAGCCCGAACGGATTGCCGATGGCGACCACCCAGTCGCCGATGCGGGCCTTCTGGCCCGCGAGGCGCACATAGGGGAAATCACTGCCTTCGACCTTGAGCAGAGCGAGGTCCGTCTTGGGGTCGGTTCCAATGACCTTGGCGTCGAGGGTCTTGCCGTCGTCCATGGTCACCTGCACCTCGGAGGCATTGTCGACCACATGATTATTGGTCACCACATAGCCGTCGGCCGAGATGAAGAAGCCGGATCCCAGAGACTGACCGAACTGGCGGGGACGGTGGCCGCGGCCGCCGCGCTCGCCCGGGAACTGGTCGCGGAACTGGCGGAAGAAGCGCTCCATCGGATGCCCCTGCGGCAGGTCCGGCATCGAGAATTGCGGCCCCTCGTCCCGGCTGGCCACGTTCTGAACCTTGACCTTCACCGCCACGACGGCGGGCTTCACCCGCTCGATCACGTCCGCGAAGGACGGGAGGTTCTGGACCGGCTGCGACATCGAACGCAGCTCGGCATGGGCAGGATTGGGAGCAACGAGGCCTGTTCCGACGGAACCGCCGGCAATCAAGGCGGCAACGGCTGCGGCGCCGAGCCATTTCGCGGTACGCTTGCGGAAGGAAGCGGAAGCCTTATTCATCATATCGTCTCTCTCTCCTGAAAGAACCTTTTCCGGTTCCTGTTGAGAGGAAGATGGGGACTTCAGCGTTACGGCGCTCTCACCCACAGATGAAATGTTGGTAAGGTTTGGTCAGGAGGCCGACCGGTCCTGCTTGAGCAGCGCCTCGAGGACTCTGCGCTCCTCCTCGTTCAGGGCTTCCGCGGCCTGCGGGCGGCGCCTGAGGGCGGCATAGGCTCCGATGCCGCCCATGACCAGAACGAGGATCGGGGTGAGCCACAGCAGCATATTGTGGGCGCTGAAGGTAGGCTTCAGGAGGACGAACTCGCCATAGCGCTGCACCAGGAAGTCCTGCACCTGCTGGTCGGTGTCGCCGGCCACGAGCCGCTCGCGCACCAGCAGCCTCAGATCCTTGGCGAGCTGCGCGTCGGAATCGTCGATGGACTGGTTCTGGCAGACGAGGCAGCGCAGGCCCGAGGAGATCTCCCTCGCCCTCCTCTCCAGAGCGGGATCCTTCAGCACCTCGTCCGGCTGTACGGCCCAAGTCGGCACGGTGAGAACCAGAGACGTCAATAGGGCAAGAACAAACCGCATCGCTCACTCCGCAGGCACGGCCGCGCTCGGGGCCATCTTGGCCCGAGCCGGAGCGCCGATCCGCAGACGCCGATCCATCAGGGAGACGCCGCCGCCCAGGGCCATCACCAGCGCACCGATCCAGATCAGCAGCACGAGAGGCTTGTAGTAGAGCCGCACGCCCACCGAGCCGTCGGCCGCCACTTCGCCCAGGCTGACATAGACCTGACCGAGGCCGACGGTCATGATGCCGGCTTCCGTCGTCGGCATGCCGCGCGTCACGTAGAGGCGTTTCATGCTCTCCAGCGAACCGAGCTCCTGCCCCTGCCGGAAGATGGTGAAGACCGCCACGTCCTCCCGGTAATTGGCTTCGATGCGAGGCATGACGCGCTCAAGCCGCGCTTCATAGTCACCCGCCTTGACGCGTTCGCCGGACCTGATCGTTGCGAGCCCTTCGACGCCCCAGGCGGTGGCCGCGATGCCGATGACCGTCAGGCCCACGCCCGCATGGGCCAGCACCGCTCCCCAGGTGGAGCGCGGCAGGTTGGCGGCCCTGCGCCAGGCCACGGACAGGGGCGTTCCCCTGGACCAGGAGCGCGTCACGATCTCGTTGAGCGAGCCGAGCACCAGATAGACGCCGAGGCCGATCCCGAGAGGCGCCGCGACTGGACCGCCATACTCGAAGGCGAACAGCGCCATCGTCGCGATCAGCGAGACGCCGAACACCGCGTAGAGGCGCTGCGCGGTGCCGAGAAAATTGCCGCGCTTCCAGGCGAGCGTCTGGCCGAGCGGCAGGAGCAGCAGCAGCGGAACGATCAGCGGCAGGAAGGTGAAATTGAAGAACGGCGCGCCGACGGAAATCTTCTCGCCGGTCAGGACCTCCAGCGCCAGCGGATAGAGCGTGCCGATCAGAACCGTCGCGCAGGCGGTCGCCAGGAACAGGTTGTTCACCACGAGCGCGCCTTCGCGCGAGACGGGGGCGAACAGGCCACCCTGCTTGAGCAGGGGCGCCCGCCAGGCGAAGAGCGCAAGGGAGCCGCCGATGATAAGGATGAGAATGCCGAGGATGAAGGTGCCGCGCTCAGGATCGACCGCAAAGGAATGTACGGAGGTCAGCACGCCCGAGCGCACGAGGAATGTGCCGAGCAGAGACAGGGAAAAGGTGAGGATCGCCAGAAGGATTGTCCAGACCTTCAGGGCATCGCGCTTTTCCATCACGACCGTCGAATGGAGAAGCGCCGTGCCAGCGAGCCACGGCATGAGCGAGGCATTTTCCACCGGGTCCCAGAACCACCAGCCGCCCCAGCCGAGTTCGTAATAGGCCCAGTACGAACCCATGGCGATGCCGAGCGTCAGAAAGGCCCATGCGCCCAGGGTCCAGGGACGGACGATGCGTGCCCACACGGCATCGATCCGTCCGTCGATCAGCGCCGCGATGGCGAAGGCGAACGAAACCGAGAAGCCAACATAGCCGATGTAAAGAAGCGGCGGGTGGATTGCGAGGCCGGGATCCTGCAGCAGCGGGTTCAGATCCTGCCCCTCGGCGGGAGCCGGGACGCTTCGCGTGAACGGATTGGACGTGAGCAGGATGAAGAGCAGGAAGGCAATGGTGATCGCTCCCTGCATGGCCAGCGTGTTGGCCTGCAGGCGCAGGGGAATGCTGTTCCTGGCGAGAGCCACGACCGCCCCGAACAGCGCGAGGATCAACACCCACAGCAGCATGGAACCCTCATGGTTACCCCATACGCCCGAGATCTTGTAGATGAGCGGCTTCGCCGAATGCGAGTTCGCGACCACGTTCACCACCGAGAAATCGGAGGTCACATAGGCGACGGTCAGCGCCAGAAAGGAGAAGGCAATACAGACGAAGACAGCCAGGCTCGTCGCACGCCCCACCGACATCAGGACCGGATCGTTGGCGCGCGCGCCCCAGAGCGGCACGACGAATTGGATCAGAGACAACCCGAGCGCAAGCGCAAGCGCGAAATGTCCAGCCTCGACGAACACCAGGCTCTCCCTCGTTACTGCGTTTTCGGCGCGGCGTTGGCCTCGCCCTGCCAATGCCCCTGCTTCTTCAGGGTATCGGCCACCTCGCGCGGCATATAGTTCTCGTCATGTTTGGCCAGCACGGAATCGGCCCGGAACACGGTCGCGCTTTCCAGCACGCCCTCGGCCACGACACCCTGCCCTTCACGGAACAGATCGGGCAGCAGACCCTGGTAGTGTACCCGGATCTCGCTTTGGGCATCCATCACCTCGAAGGTGATCTGCTGATCGTCGCCCCGCTGGATGGATCCTTCCTTTACGAGACCGCCCAGGCGAATGCGCGTGCCCGGCGGCACGTTCTTTGCCTGGATATCCGCCGGGGAATTGAAGAACACGATCGTGTCGTTCATGGCGTAAAGAACAAGACCGAGCGCAATCGCGAGGATGGCTCCTGCGAAGCCGATCAGGGTCAGACGTCTTTGCTTTCTGGTCATGGTCCCGCGTCAATCAGTTTCATTTCGCGCGCCATCGCGTCGATGGTCCTCACCCCGTCATCGTCCTGCGCCAGGACCTGCCGCGCGCGCTCGACGGCGGCCTTGGCCTTGTCGCGCTGACCGAGAACCGCATAGGAGCGGATCAGGCGCGCCCATTCGTCAGGAGATCCACCCCGGGTCTCGAGACGCTCCGCCAATCCTGACACCATGCGGGCTATGTCGTCGGCCCCTAGCTGAGGAGCATTCTCCTGCGCGCCGGCAACGGACTGCTCGGCGCCAAGGCCCTCCAGGCGCTGCCTCACCACATTCGCCCAAGGCGCGCCTTCCGGCGACGCAGCCAGAAGCTCGCCGTAAGCCCGCTTGGCCTTGTCGAACTGCCCGTCCTGCTCGGCGGCGACGGCCAAGTAGTAGCGGGCCTTCGGCGAGGTGCTGTCCAGTGCGACCGCCTGCTCGAAAACCCTCTGAGCCTCCGAAGACACCAGCCCGTCCTTGGCGAGCACCATGACCTCACCGTAATTCGCCAACCGGTCCGGGCTGGGGCCGAGATAGCGGACCGCCGCCTCGTAAGCCTTCACCGCATCCTCGATCCGGCCCATGCGGATATAGACCGGGGCCACCACTTCCCACCCCCGGCCATCCTGGGGGTTCTGAGCAAGGTGAGCCTCGATCTGCGAGACGGCGGTCATCAGATCGAGGCTGCCCCGCTGGCCCTCCGCCTGCTCTTTGGGCGGATGTGTCAGGAGTTGCGGCGAGCCGTAAGCACCGTACAGAGCGAGAGCGATGATGGGGATTACCGAAAGGGCCAGCGCCGAGGCTGCCCTGCGGCGGCGCAAGGCCGGTTCGCCCAGGGCGGCGAAGGTATCTGCCGTCATGCCGGTCGAACGCAGAAGACGCCGCCCGGCCTCGACCTTGGCGGCTTCGGCCTCGCTGGCCAAAAGCACGCCGCGCTCGCGATCCCGCTCGATCTCGGCGATCTGCTCCCGATAGAACTGCGTATCCGGGTCCAGTTGCTCCGCTGTGAGGGCACGGTGGCGCGACAGCGGCCAGAGAACCGCCATCACGGCTGCCGCCGTCATCAGCAAGAGTATGATCCAGATCACCATGAAACCTCAATTACTCCGAGTCCCCGTCAAGCACGACGGTGGCACGGTGTCACGCGTAAAAATACATAGGTTTAGCCTCTGTCCCCTGGGAGCTCGAGCACGGCTCGAAGACCGCCGAGGGGCGCCGCTTCGAGCTTGAGCGAGCCTCTGTAGAGGGCGGCAAGATCGCTGACGATGGACAGCCCCAGGCCGGATCCGGGCTTCGTCTCGTCGAGGCGGCGACCGCGCTTGAGGACCTCGGCCCTCGCCGCCTCCGGAAGGCCCGGGCCGTCATCGTCGATGATAAGGCGGAAGCGCGGACGATCGTCTTCGCGGACAATCTCGACGGAAATCTCGATCTTCCGGGCGGCCCATTTGGCGGCATTGTCGATCAGGTTGCCGGCCATCTCCTCGAGATCCTGTCGCTCGCCCCTGAACCGCAGGTCGCGCGGGATCGCGAGTTCCACCGCCAGCTCCTTGTCGCGATAGATCTTGGCGAAGGTGCGGGCCAAACCCGCGATCACGGGCTCCACATCCGTGAGCGTGCCCAGGGTTCCGGCGAGGGCCGCCGCGCGGGCGCGGTCCAGGTAATAGTTCACCTGATCGCGCATCAGGGTCGCCTGCTCGCGCACACGGGCCGCAACCTCTTCGGGGGCATTCTCCGCTTCGTTCATGATGATGCTGAGAGGCGTCTTGAGGGCATGAGCCAGATTACCGACCTGGGTGCGGGCCCGCTCCAGGATTTCCCTGTTCGTGTCCAAAAGAAGATTCAGCTCGCTCGCGAGCGGTGAAATGTCCCGGGGATATTCGCCGACGATTCTTTCCGACTCGCCGCGCCGGATGGCCCCGAGGGCGCTGCGCAGATTGGCCAGCGGCCGCAAGCCGAAGCGGATCTGCAGAAGAGTGGAAAAGCCGAGGGCCAGGCCGAGTAACGCAAACGTGACCGTCAGCGCAAAGAGAAAGTCGCGGACTCCGGCGTCGATCTCGTCCGCTGGGCCTGCGACTCGAATGATGTAGCGGCCATCCTCGCCCAGATCGATGTCGCGCTCGATAATGCGAAGGTTGCGCTCGTCAGGCGCCTTGCCGTAACCGCGGCGGATCTGACCGAACCGGTTGTCGGATCCCGCGGCGAGGCTCGGGATCTGCCCGCCGAAGAGCGACTTCGAGGAGCGGATCTCGCCGGGCTTCGCATTGGGGCGTGCCACCTGCCAGTACCAGCCGGACAGGGGAAGCTCGAAGCGCGGATCGCCGATGGGGCCGAGGTCCCGATCCGGATCCCCCGGAGCCACCAGATTGGAGGCCAGGGTGTTCGCGTAGACGAGAAGGCGCTGGTCGAAGGCCCGCTCCGTGTTGTCGCGGTACAGCGTCTGCAGGATGAGGCCCGCGACGAGCAGGATCGCGAAGCTCCAGAAGACAGAGGAGACTGCGAGCCGGACCGCGATGGGCCGGCTCGAGAGGCGTGTCAGGATCGGGCGGAAGCCGCTCACGATTTCTGATGGGTGTGGCCCGCGTCGAGGAGATAGCCCAGGCCGCGGACGGTCTGGATGATATCCACGCCGAGCTTCTTGCGCAGGCGACCGATGAAGACTTCGATCGTGTTCGAGTCACGGTCGAAGTCCTGGTCGTAGAGATGTTCCGTCAGCTCGCCGCGCGAGACGATGCGGCCGGTATGATGCATGAGATAGGAGAGGAGCCGGTATTCGTGCGAGGTCAGCTTCACGGGGTTGCCGTCCACCGCCACCCGGCCCGAGCGGGTGTCGAGCTTCACCGGGCCGCAGGCGATCTCGCTCGTGGCGTGTCCCGTGGCGCGGCGCAGCAGGGCGCGGACGCGCGCCAGCAGCTCCTCTATATGGAACGGCTTGGTCACGTAGTCGTCGGCCCCGGCATCGAAACCCTGAACCTTGTCGCTCCAGCGATCACGGGCCGTCAGGATGATCACCGGCGTCTTCCTGCCCTCCCGCCGCCAAGCGGTCAGGACGGAAACGCCGTCCACCTTCGGCAGGCCGAGATCGAGAATGATGGCATCGTAAGGCTCGGTATCCCCGAGGAACTGCCCCTCCTCGCCATCGAAAGCCGCATCGACCGCGTAACCCGCCTGTTCGAGGGCGGTCACGATCTGTTTATTGAGGGTCTTGTCATCCTCGACAACGAGAAGGCGCACGTTTCGGGCTTTCTTTTCAATGGACCGATTTGACCCGGCCGGACGAGCCGTCGATCGTCACTTGAACGATGCGCCCGTCCTTTTGCAAGGCCATGATCACATAAACCAGGGAATTGCTGCTGCGGCAAAGGCTGGCCCGCACCACATCCGCGTTTGGGACCTGGCGGCGGGCCGTCATGACAGCGGAGGCTGGCGCGACGACACCCTTGGAGGCCACGGCCTCCTGCATTTCCCGGGGCGGCAAGCAATTCTTGAGGGCCGCCGTCCCGCTTTGCGCGGACGCAACCCCCATCATTCCCCCCATCGCGATGATCAGCCATAGCAGACGCATGGGCGCCTTATGCCTTTGCAGCACTGAACGAACCCTGAATGTCCAATCTAGCTCTCGATCCGCCTGGTGGCCAGGATCCGGAAGACCGTGGAGGCGATAAAGCTGGCCGCCGCGATGAACTGGACGAGGGCCTCCTGGAAGGCGCTGCCGGTGAGGACAGAGGAATCGAAGCCGAACAGGCCGAGGATCACGGCGGTCAGGCCGATCAGATTGGCCCAGACCGTACGGCTCGCGAGAATGGTTTTGGTATCCATCATGTCAGACATTCCTTGGAGAGGGGGCGATGAGGACGCGAGCCGGATGGCCTCCTGCTCGACGTCGAGAACCCGCCTGCGCCACCCGCCTCCGAAGACGGGCCAGATGGCGAGACGGGAAAGAAACCCGAGGCGTTCGCGGGTCAGGCCACGGATGGCTTCGACGGCGTCCATGCGGCGGGCCGCCTCGAGGGTGACGGGACCGATCAGCCCGTCGGCCACTACCCCGAGAACCTTCTGCAGCAGCATGATCGCGCGCATCGGGCCCGAATTGACGGCAAGGTCGAAGAGCGCAAGATCGAGCCCCCGCGGGAGCTCTTCGGCGCGAACGGCCTCCCAGTAGAAGCGACGGTAGATGGCCGCCGCCTCTTCCGCCGTGAGGGCACGGATGTCCCCGACAGAAACCGGGTATCCCCTCGCGCGGGACAGGGTTTCGAGCGTGATCCCGTGATTCGTGGCCCCGCCGGGATCCCGAGGGTGTCGCGAGAAACCGCCCTCCTGCCGCAGAACGAATGCGAGCGCCTCTTCGAACGGTGCGGGCGTGCGGGCCGCCATTGTTCAGAGCTCCGCCTGCAGAGCCAGGACAGCGGCGTCGCCGAGGTAGAGGTGGCCGACGGACCCGGCCGTACCGGAAAACGATGCCATGGACTGCAGTCTCAGCGTCACGGCGGAGGCGCTCGCCGGCACGACGGTCGTCACCTGTACCATTCCGGAGGTTGTCACCCAGGATCCGTTGTTGTTGCTGAAGAAGGCGAGCTGGTTGCCGCTCGGCACGCCACCGGTCCAGACGGCGCCGCTCGTGACCAAAGCCGGGTTGGCACGCATCCGGGTCGGCAGAACCAAGGGAATATCGATCAGATTTACCGAGACCCGCTGGCCGAGAGTCCCGAGGAGCATGGGCGACGAGCCGCTGAGGGGCAGGGGCTGATAATAGCGCCTGCAATGAAATTCCTCGCGGTCGAGCGGCTCTCCCCTCCATGGCGTCGCGTGAGATCCGAGCTCCAGCTTCACGTTCTTGAAGGAGCACTCGGCCGCGGCATCGAGCCGGATCGGGAGGTGCCCCGTTTCGGTCTCGCCGAGCACGACGGACACGGAGCAACGACCTGCCCCGGCCGGGATCGTCGCCGCCCTGGTGCCGATCAGGACCGGGAT
The DNA here is from genome assembly GCF_009830105.1 of Microvirga makkahensis. GTDB lineage: Bacteria > Pseudomonadota > Alphaproteobacteria > Rhizobiales > Beijerinckiaceae > Microvirga > Microvirga makkahensis. The sequence goes on along the minus strand of NZ_WURB01000022.1, from coordinate 26,512 downwards.
CGGCTCGGATGGATCCTCCACCGAAAGGGTCAGGGCGGCACCGGCGAGATCGGCGGTTCCGGCAATCGCGGAGGCATGCGCCACCTCGACGATCTGTTCGAGAGCTCCCGTCAAGACCATCGTTCCGTCCGCCGCGCGCGTGAGCGTGCACCCCCCGGGGCCTGCCTTCCAGCGGTCGAAGCCGTAAGCGCCTTCCGCGAGAGCCCCGCCGGCGAAGCCGCGCTGGTTCACGCAAAACGAGGCATTGATGAGCAGATTGGCTCGCGGCACGTTCGAGAGCCCCTGCGGGAAGGTGGCGGTACCGGTCCCGCCATCGAGGACCAGCGCGTCGATCCATTCCGCTCCGTCGGACGAGACGCGGATGGTGAAATCGTCATTTCCGATGAGGCCCGTCTCCGCGCGGCCGCTGAAGCCGCGCTGATAAAGCTGCGAAAGGACATTGCCCATCCCGGCCTTGTTGAGAACGAAGCGCAGATCCCCCGTTCCGCCCTCCTCCGTATTCAGGGCAGAGAACAGAGCAGCGTTGAGCTTCGCCGAGAGGCGATTGAGATCGTCGGGCGCAGTTCCGATTCCGAGGCGGTCCAGATTGTCGAGAATCCGGCAATAATGGCCCAGATCGCGCCACTGCTCGCCGTCGAACACGACGACGACGCTCTCCGCTTCGACATAGGCTCGCCAGCCGGGTCGCGGCGAAAGGAAACGCCACGCTCCCAGGTCGAAGAGGGCAATCTCGCGCTCGTGCCCGGCGAAAGCGCCCGTCCCGCCGGGTCCGACGAGATAGCGGTCCCCCTCGGCAGGCGTCGCGGGAGGAGCCGCGCGCTCCCGCTCCAGCACAGAGAGATGAACGAGGGCGTCCAGGGACGACAGGGCTTCGTTGTGGGTGACGTGCTTTTGCGCCTGCGCTGCGGCAAGCAGCGGCAGCGCCAAGTGCGGCGTTATGCTCATTGATCGGCTTTCCGTGACATGAAGATGAAAAATCGTTGTTCTAAGAAGGCGTCTTGAGACGCCGCGACCTTGCCCAGCCCCGTCGTCGTTTCACCCTCTCACGTCATCCCCGTCCTTGGGCCGGTGATCCCGGCGGTGCGAGGCGCCGCGCTTTTCGGATTCGGGATGGCCGGGCTGATCCCGGATCAAGTCCGGGGACGGCCATGGCAAGAAGAAGCGTCATCGTCCTGCCTCACACCATCACCGGCAACGTGACGCTTCGCTCGAATCCTCTTCCCGCGACTGCGCTGATCTGCACGATGCGAAGACTGAGCTCTGTTTGCGGTGCGCCGAAATCCTCCAGCTCCTGCGCGGTGGGATACAGCACGAAGGATTGCGGGCTTGCGAGGGTGCGAACGACCTCGCCCGCTGCCAGGATGTCGATTTCATAGTGCTCCGCACCCTCAGCGAGCGGAACGTCGAGCGCTCCCCATCCGTCCCCGTTGCGACGTGTGCGGCGGACCCAGGCGATGCGCACTCCACCCGCTTCGCGGCGCAGGGTCGCGTGAACCGGACTGAAAGGCTTGAGGGCTTCGCGCCCGACGATCGCCGTAACCTCGACCATCGCCGGATCGGCATGGTCGCGCCCCGACGGGCCGATCCTGTAGCGCCAGCTTTGCCCCAGATCCGCCAGGTCGGCGGTCAGAGGAAGAATCGCCTCGTCGAGGCGGACGACGAGAGCCCCTTCCGGTACGACGCGTCCGGCTTCCGGCTCCGTTCCGGCGAGCCCGCGCAGAAAACGGGACAGACGGAAGATCCGCTCTCCGATCATCTCGGCCCGGGCCGCCGAGACGATTTCCCAACGGCCATTCACCCCTCTGACAGCGAACAGATTGCCGCCGGCCAGTGCCGCCTCGTCATCGAGGGAGCCGATGAAGCCGGAGGAGATCTCCACATCGATAACCGCCGTCGGATCCCACCGCCACAACGGCCCTGCGGGAAGCGCCGTCCTCGTCCGCCCGATCACGGCGGACAGGGTGATGATCCGGTGCGGATTGAAGCTCGCGCCGTTGCCCGACCGCCAAATCGTCACCGCGCCGGGCCACGGATCGGCGGCGACGGCGATGTATTGCAGCGGCTCGGGATCGCCGAGGGTGGCAGGCAGATCGAGGACGACCACCTGCGGCTTGCCGGGAATGGGCGGCGGGCGGCGCGGCGGCCTTTCAACCGTGGAGCCCGGCCTCTCGAAGACGGCGGGCTCCACGGCCCTCGTGCTCACCCGGCGCGTCGCGCCGTCGGAGACCCGCACCACGCGATGCAGTTTCGGGCCCGCATCGGTCGGAAGAGAAATCACGTCTCCGGGATCCAGATCGACCCGCCGGGACGATAGGTCGAACTCCGCCCCTTCCCGTCCCGCCCAAAGGTCCTGCAGCCAGGCGTCGGCAAGGCGCTGCGCTTCCGCCCGCCTCGTGACAACGGCGCAATCGGTGCGCGCTTCCCGCCGGCTCGATCCGGACAGGCGGCGGGAGGCCACGGCCGCGCGGCGATAGTCGAGGTCGCTTTCCGTATAGCCGATCTCCACCTGCCGAGGCAGTTCCGTCTCCTGGGAACGCGTGAGCCTGAGCGAGGGCTCGCCCTCCTTCATCACGAGATCGTCCGTCGTGAGCGCGATCACCAACCGCCCGCCGCGCCCTTTCCAGGCAATTTTGCCGCCGCTGGCCACGGCATCGACGCCGAACAGGCGCATGAGCGGCTCGAGCGCCGCTCGCGCCGACATGGGTCGGTCGACCACATAGCCGTCGACGAAGCCGTCGACCGGAATCGCTCCGGGATCGGCGAAGCCGAAATCCTTGAGAATGGACGCGATCAGGCGGTCGAGCGGCGCGCCCTCGATCCGCCCGGTGATCCAGTGGCCGGTCTCCCAATTCGGGCCATCGCTCCAGACGGTCGTGAAATCGGGAAAGGCGGGGAAGGGCCGCGCATCCCATGCCCAGACGCAGACGTTCGCCGGGTCGACCATGCGCCCGCCATAGAGGGGAGAGACGGGATTGTAGGCGGACGAGAAGCCGCGCTGCGCCGGATCGAACCGGGAGAGGATCGCCTCCAGGGCGCGGGCCTGAACGAGGTCGTCCCGCACGCCCCGCGAGAACGGAGGATAGGCGGATTCCGAGGATTTCGGATCGGGAAAGACGTTGGGTCCGTTGGGACCCTTGTCGACGGCCGGAATCCCGATCTCCGTCAGCCAGATCGGCTTCGACTTCGGCACCCATTCGGTCGCGGCGATTTCGATGCCGTCGTGCCTCTCCACATGCGGGTTCGACCACCAGGACACCAGATCCTTGGGGCGGTACAGCCAGGGCTTGTCGTAGGCGCCGTCGGTGATGGGCGTGCGTCTCTGCGCCGCCCGGTCGGATGGGCTGGCATAATACCAGTCGAACGCTTCGCCGCCGCCGAGCCGCCTGCGCAGATAATCGGTATCGTAGATGCTGCGCGCCTCGGCCAGATCCGCGTGATCGGGGCTGTCGCGCCAGTCGGAAAGGGGCGGATAATAGTCGATCCCGACCGCGTCGATCCCCGGATCGCCGAAGAGCGGATCGAGGGGGAAACGGATTTCGGATCCGCCATCGAGGACATGCGCCCCATATTCCGTCCAGTCGGCTGCGTAAACGAGCTTGGTGCCCGGCCCGAGGATGCTGCGGATCTGCACGACGAGCGACTTGAAGCCGTTCACGGCCGGGTAGTTTCCCGGTGAGGAACGCACGCGCGTCAGCCCCACGAATTCGCTGCCGAGAACGAAGCCGTCCACGCCTCCGGCGGCTTGGGCCAGTCGAGCGTGATGCAGGATGAAGGCGTCGTACCCGTCCGGCCGGTTGAACCATTGGTCGATCTGCGCCGTCGCGGCGCTCGTGCCATCGACGGAGCCGGGCCGTCCGGGAGCCGGGTTGCACGTGATGCGCCCGCGCCAGGGATAGGGCGGCTGGCCCGTGCCTCCGTAGGGATCGGGCAATGCGTTCCCTTGGGGAATATCCATCATCACGAAGGGATAGAGAACGACCTCCAGTCCCCGATCCTTCAGGTGCCGGATCAGGCGCATGACGGAGGCGTCCGAAGGCGTTCCTCCGTAGGCCGGCGCGCCGTCGACCCATGAGACGGCGTTCGCCGACTCGCGTGTCACGCTTCCGACCGACCAGGTGTCGCCGTCGGTGGTCTTGCTCCCGACATCCACACGCGGCTCGATCCGGCAGGAATCGGCTCTGAGATCCGTGCCGAACCAGCTGACGACGAGGGAAACGCGCCTCAGATTCGGACACAGGGCCTCCAGGGCGTCGAGGGATGCGAGAATGTCGGTCCTGCGCCGCAACTGGTGACGGTTCTCAGGTCGCGTCTTGCCGAGATCGAGAACCTGCGCGACGGGCAGCGTATCGTAGCCGAACTCGCTCGCGCCCGGGATCAGGCAGACGGCGCGGATCATCCGATTGAGGCCGTCCACCGGCCGCACCACCTCGAAGGAGAATTGCGGGACGCGGTTTCCGAAATCCTCCAGCGGCAGACGCTCGAAGACCACATAGGCAAGCCCGCGATAGGCCGGCGCGAAACCCGCGCCCTCTTTCGCCACGATGAGCGGATCGGCGCCTTGCGCCTCCGATCCGCGATGCACCCGGATGGTGATGGCGGACAGATCGATCTCGCGCCCGTCCGCCCACACGCGGCGGACGAGGGCGATGGGCCCCTCGCAAAGCCCGATCGCGAGATTGGCGAAATACGAATAGGTCGTGGTCACCGTCTTCGGGCCGCTCATGCCCTTGCCGCCCTGGGCGCCCGACCGTTCGCTCGTGGTGTTCACCACCTCCTCGAAGCGCGTCGCCCAGATGAGCTGGCCGCCGATCCGCGCGCGACCGTAGACACGCGGGATGGCGGCTCCTTCCGTCGAGGTGAGGCCGTCGATCTCCTTGAGGCGCGGACCTTCCACGTATTTGGTATCGCCGCCGCCGAACAGTGCATTGTCGATGGCGGCGCCTGCCAGCCCGCCGAGGGCACGGCCCGCCATCGCGCCGAGCGGCCCGGCGACCATGCCGCCCACGACGGAGCCGACGGTTTGAAGAACGAGTGTTGCCATGGTCAGGATTCCGGAAACCGAAAGGCATAGGCGAGATGGCGCCGCCACCAGGGCGCGAAGGCGACCTCCGCCACCGAGGCGCCGTCATGGGCGTGGATCATGGTGTCGGCCGAGGTCGCGATGGCGCAGTGTTTCGCCGGAAGTGCATCGCGCCAGCGAAAGAGCAGCACGTCGCCCGGCTCGAACGCGGCAACGCCGATCTCGACGAGATGGCGCCGCGCCGCCATAACGAGCGTATCGGCTCCCGCCTCCGCCCAGTCGGGCGAGTAAGGCGGCGGCAGCTCCGGCTCGGCACCCATCACGTTGCGCCAGACGCCCCGCAAAAGCCCGAGGCAGTCGCAGCCGATCCCCTTGAGGGAGGCTTGATGTCGATAGGGCGTGCCGATCCAGGAACGCGCTTCGGCGATGATGATCTGGGATGTGGGCATGGTTTCACAAGTCGGAGGTTTCGCGAATGCGCCCCGTCATCCCCTACCTCGTCGCCGCAGCCCCACCTCGTCATCACCGGCTCTGTGCCGGTGATCTCGATGGCATCGCGCGCAGCGCTCTTTCGATCGGGATGGCCGGGACTGCTTCCGGGATCGAGTCCGGGAGCGGCCATGACAGTGCGAGGAGGGATGCGTGGAACCGTCCCTCACCTGAACAGGCTCCCGCCGTCGAGGCCGGGCTCGCCCTGCTGCGGCATGCGGATGATGAAATCGTTGCCGGGCATGTGGGGAAAGCCGCGAAAGTTCGCGACATTGTCGAACTTTCTGCGACACGTGGCATGGGTCTTGTCGCAGCCTGCCGTGACGTGGAAAGTGTCGCCCGCCTCGATGGTCTGCGGCGCGCGCTGCCACAGGTCGAATTCGTCCGTTCCGTTGATGGCACGATGCACCTTGATCTCGACGGAGACGCCCGCATTGTCGCCGCCCGTCCAGGTGAGCCGGCCTCCCGTGCACCAGCCGTCGGCAAAGCCGATTCCGGAAGCCACGATCCCGAGAAACCCGTCCGTGCGCGTGACGGTGCCTGTACCGGAATGGCTCGACGAGGCGAGGTTCACACCGCATCGGGCATCGCCCAGATCCGCCGAGCAGGTGGCGCGGAACAGCCGCCCGCGCTCCTCGTCGTAGCGGTGCATGGCCCCCCTCACCTCGGCGATGAAGCTGCCATCCGCACGCCTGATCTCGCCGATGGAGCCGATGTCGAGGAGCAGGCGCTCCGCGACGTTGCTCCAGTTCACGAGCCAGGTCTCCACGCTCGCGTCGTCGTAGAAGCCCGACGCGATGTCGTCCTCGGTGAGACCGGCGGACATGAGCGCCCCGGAGACTTCGCCTCCGCCGACCGCGAAGCCGAGTTCGGCGGAGGCCTCCGCGGCCTCCAGGCCAGAGCGGGCGGCGAAGAGGGTTCCGCCGAAGGCGAGATCGCGGTCGTGATCGGTGAAGCCGAAGCTCCTGCCGTCGCGGCGGATAAGTTTCCAGCAATGACAAAGACTGGTCGCCCCGCCCGCCATGTGGGCGGCGAGGCTGGAAGGGATGCTGCGCATGACGAGTTTCCTCCGGATGAGGATTGGTAGAACCCCCTGCGTCATCTCCGGCCTTGTGCCGGGGATCCACGCCTTGATGGTGCAGCCGCTCCTGACGACGTGGATCGCCGCAACAAGTGCGGCCATGACGAATGAGAGACGACCATGACGGGAAACCGATTCAAGGAACGATCTCGATCAGCGGGATCTGCGGAATGGCGCCCGCCTCGAAAGCCGAGAGATCGATGTCGAGCTCGTCCGTGTCGAAGCGCACGGGCACGTCGAAGCCGTAGCCAGCCGTGATTACGGCTCCAGCGGGAGGTGGCGTGACGAAGGCCACGAGACCCGTCGCCGGATCGCAGTTGAAGGCCAATCCCACCTCCTGCTCGACGCCGTCGACGGCCACCCGCACGGACCCGCCGACAGGCTTGGCGATGGTTCTGACGTAAGGAGCGAAAGCGGAGCCGTAGGTCTTCACGAGCTGGAAGGTCAGGGCCGTCCCGTCGCCGGCGCCGATGCGCTGGTCGAGGGGCGTCGGCTCCGCGGAGGGCGGGCCGGAGCGCCAGTCCATCCGGTCGCGGAAGCGGAATCCGTAAAGCCTGCCGCGCCTTTCCTCGAAGAAGGCGATGACCGCATGCAGGGAATCGACCGTCCTCACCCCAAGCCCCGCATCGTAGCGGCGGCGGGAGGAAGCCCAGCGGCTGTTGCGGTGCTCGCGACCGGAGGCGAGCGTGACGATGTCGGTGCGCCGCGCGGGTCCTCCCCGGCTCCCCAGACTGACGTCGAGAGGAAAGCGCACCTCATGGAAATCGGATGCCATGATCCATCCTTCGCGAACATGAAACGAAAAAAGAGGCGGTGGCGTTGTCGTCGGGACAGGACGATCAGCCAAGGATCATCAACCAAGGAGACGGCAGGCGATGAGCAACGCTCCCAACGACCTCACCGAGGATTTTCCGGACAAGGTCGATCGGATTCACCAGCTCAAGACGAGCAACAACCACTTCGCGCGGCTCTACGACGAGTACAACGAGCTGAACCGCACCATTCATCGCATCGAGACGCGGGTGGAGCCGAAGCCCGAGGAAGTGGAGGAGGAGCTCAAGCGCCGCCGCCTGCAGATCAAGGACGAGATCATGGCGATGCTCGACAGCGGGAGCGTCTGAGCCGCCCGTTTGCTACATCACGCGCTGGCCCCGGGCGACCACCCGCGCCAGCGCGGCGGAAACCTGCGCCTCGGACCGGCGGAAACTCTCCACATCGGGCGTCGTGATATTGACCGTGATCGAGGCGGGGCGTCCTCCTCCGCCGGAGCGCACGCCGAGCTTCCCGTCGGGTCCCCTGGCCAGCGGCATCACGGCCTCCGCGCCCCTCTCTCCCATGATTCCGAGACCGCGCCCCAACGGAAAGTAGGTGGGCGCGCCGATGATACCGCCTTGCGCGAACGGCATCACCATGCCGCGGGAGAACACGCCCCCCTCGGCGAAGGGCGCGGCGCTTCCTCCTGAGCCGAACAGGGAGCCGAAGATTGAGCCTATACCCTTGAAAAGGCCGCCGAACAGGTCTCCGCCGCTCATCGGGAGCGAGCCTTGCGCAGACGCGGCGGGCAACCCCTTCAGGCTTTCGTTCAAGGCGGTCTGCAGAGACCCGAGCGCGAGACGCAGCCCCGTCTGCACGAGAGACTCCCCTACCTTCTTCAAGACGCCATCGAATTTCTTGCCTTCGGTGATGTTCTTCGCGAAAGCCCTGGACAGGGAGTCGCCGAACTTCTCCGAGAGGCCGATGAGCGTATCGAGCTGGCGCTGCTTGTCGTCGAGAGCGGCCTCTTGCGCGAGCGCAAGGTCTTTCGGGTGATCCATGGGCGCCTCTCCTTTCAAAACTCTTTCCAGTCCCGTTGCCGTTTCCTGCGGCAGGCGTGCCGGAAAGGGGGGATCATTCCCCGTCCACATCCGGAAACGCGTCCATCATCCGCCTCAGATCACGGCTGACGGCAGGCTCCACCCGTCGCCCGCCGCTCAAGCCTTCCCAAGCCGCGAACAATTCGCCCGGCGTCGCGCGCCAGAACTGGTCGGGGCTCCACCGCAGAACGCTCAGGCCCAGCATCATCGCGTCTTCCCACGGGAAGGCCTGCGGCTCGCTCAAGCATTCTGCGGCAGCGGAGGGTTTGACGTTGGAGCACCCGCACCGAACGTGAGGACGAGAATCTCGGCGATGGCCGATGCGACGGGCTCGATGCCGTCATGGAGCGGAAGACCCGCCACCTCCGCATCGCTCATGTCGTGACCGCCGCCGCGCAAGGCGACAGCCAACAGCCTGAGAAGATCGCGACTCGACAGACGGCCCGTGCCGAAGCGCTCGGCGAGCGCCACGAGATCCTCGACGCCGAAGACCTCCTCCAGTTCCGCCAGCGCGCCGAGCGTGAGGCACAAGGTATAACGCCTCTCGCCGAGCCGCAGCGCGACCTCGCCGCGTCTTTTGTTCGCCATGATGATTTCTCCGGTTGCAATGTGGGGTGCGCCGGTCCCGTCATGACCGTTTCCGGACTGATCCGGGGATCAGTCCGGACCATCCCGGCGGACGAGCGGCCTACAGTGCCACGAAGGTCAGGGCACCGGCGGATTCGAACGCCATCTCGAACGTGACCTCGCCCGCGTGATCGCCGCGATATTCGAGGCTGATGATCTGGAACGGCCCCTCGACGCGCCCGAAATCGGGAACGACGATCTGATAGACGAGGATGTCGCCGTCGAAGAACGCCTGGCGCATCCGCGCATCCGAGGCTTCGTCCTTGAACACGCCGGAGCCGGTGATCCCCGCGCGGCGCACGCCGGCGCCGGCGAGAAGCTCGCGCCAGCGCCCGGCGGATTCCGCATGGGTGACGTCGACGGTCTCCGCGTTGAACGAGATCTGACGGGTGCGCAGACCCGCCACGGTCACGAAGCCGGTATCGCCGTCGCTGACCTTGATGAGCAGGTCCTTGCCCTTCTGTGCAGGCATGGAACAATCCTTTTGAAAATGAAGACGTCGGGAGGGGGCCTCCTCCACCGGCGCAGCTGCCTACCGTCAAGGCCGGCCTCGTCCCGGCCGTCTCGACTTGGAAGAGCGCCTCGCCTCGACGGATCTGGATCACCGGCACAGAGCTGGTGATGACGTGAGGCGGGACTGTGCCGCCCCTCCCCCTCATGGCCGTACTGGATGGGGCCATCCACGTCTTCGAGAACCGTCACGCGGAACAGGATGCGGATCCCCGGCACGAGGACGGGGATGACGAGGTGAATTGGAATGGCGTGAACGAGAAATGACGCGAAGGAGAAGTGCTCCCCTCACGCACGCTCGGTAACGGCGCGAAGGCGCAAGGTGACACGCGAGAGCTGCGTATCGCTGTCCCGGGCGGATACGATCTCCGTCACGCTCAGATTGACGAGCCTGTGGCCTTCCAGGGTCAGCTCCGCACCGTCGAGGACGGCGGAGAAGCGCTCCGCCGCAGCGAGCCCCGCGCGGGCGCTGCCGCGCTCCGACCAGACCACGATGGCGAGATTCTGCTCGTGACCGCGATCCGTATCCGTGGACCAGTCACGGGCCGCGACGTCGCCGAACAGCGCATAGACCGGCTCCGCGTTCCGGGGCGGCTCGTCATGAAGGCGCAACGTCCCGCCCATGAGGGCAATCAGTTCCCCATCCCCGGAAGCCGTTTCCAGAATGGCCCGGCGCAAGGCGAGGACCGGGCTCGTCATGCCTTGATCTCCTCGACGAGGCAGACGAGATCGCGCCGCGTGCCGTCCGGATCGGAGGCGGCCCGGATGGCGAAGCGGCGAAGGCCCGAGGTCAGGCGCATGGCGCCGGTCACGCCGTCGCGGTAGCGAAGGGTGATCCGGTGGGTCAGGCTCTGGTCCGGCCGGTCGGCGCGGATGCGCTCGGAGCCGGAGAGCATCTCCATCGCGCCCCAGAGCTGAGGCCCCGGCCTGTAGGAACGGATGACGCCTCCGAACCCGTCGGGGCTCTCGAGAGGCACTTCGAGAACGAACCGGCGCGCGCGCGCGCCGATGGGCAATGACTTGGTTTTCATGGGGAACACACGTCGAGAAAGGGATGTCGCGCCACGGTCTGCTCCGGTCGTCCCGATCGAAAAGGCGCGGCGCTCCCGGCAATCGGGATCCCCGGCACACGGCCGCGGATGACGAGGAAGGGGCCGGGATGGCGGTGAGTGAATGTCAGAGACGCGCCCGTTGGAAAGGCGTCACGAGTGCCATGGCGTCGGGCGGCAGAACCTGCGCGCCCGCCACGTCGCCCCGGTTCTCGAACCAATGGGCGACGAGGATCTTGATCGCGAGCTTCAGGCAGTCCGGAACCGTCTCGGGGGTGGCGCCGTAGCCCGCGCGCAGCTCGATCTCGATCCCGTTTCTCGCCTTGCCCGGCTCCGGCGCCTCAAGGACCGTCATGCAGGGAGGGTCGCTCGCTCCATCCAGCTCGATGGAATCCGGGGCGATATCCGTGGCGGCGCCTGCCGCATCGAGCACCCTGACGCGGTCCACGGCCAGCACCGGGGAGAGCGGCAGAAGAACCCTGCCGCCTTTCGGCCAGCGATCCATCACGACGCGCCAGCCCTGCTCGATCAGGAGACGCCGGGAGGCGGCTTCCACCATGAGCCGCGCCGCCCTGATCAGGCCTGTGAGCAGATCGTCCTGCCCATCGTCGTCGAGGCGCAGATAGGCCTTCATCTCGGGCAGCGTTATGGGCTCGACGGCGGGGCCGTCAACGAATATCGGAATCATCGCAACAGGAATCCTTCCATGATGAATCGTCTGATCACGCTCGCCTTCGCCCTGTCGCTCGCGGCGAGCGGGGCAAAGGCCATCGTCGGCGGCGCGGAGGACCAGGGCCCCCTCGCCCGGCAGAGCGTGATGGTGCTGAGTTCGAACGGGGGCGTCTGCAGCGCCGTCGTGGTGGCGCGCGACGTGGTGCTCACCGCGGCCCATTGCGTGACGGGCGCGGACGAGCACCGGGTTCATTTTCGCGACGAGGCGGGCGAGCCGGTGCTGATCCCGCCTGCCGCCAAAGCCGTGCATCCGAGCTACAACGCGAAGGCCATCGAGACCCGGCAGCGCTCCATCGATCTGGCGCTCGTGCGGATTCCTCAGCCGCTGCCCGAACGTTTCGAGCGGGCGCAACTCACCCCTGCGAAACCGCCCAAAGGAGAAACCGTCACCATCGGCGGCTACGGCGTGGCACAAGAAGGCGATGGCAAGTCGTCCGGAACCTTCCGCACAGCAGATCTGCGAGCGATCGAGCCTTTCGGTTCCAGCCAGCTTCTCGTCTGGCTGGAAGGAGTTGTGACAGGAGCGTGCCAGGGCGACTCCGGCGGCCCCGTCATGCAGGGTGGAAACGTCTTCGCCATCACGACCTGGGCAAAGGGGGCTGGGCGATCCAGCTGCGGAAGGATCTCCCAAGGCATTCTCCTGGGGCCGCAAAAGGAATGGATCGACCGCACGCTGCGGACCTGGAATCGCGCCGCGTCATGGACGGGCGGCTAGAGGACCGGGCCGGGACGATCCGCCGTCACGACCGGGCGTCCCGGCTACCCCGCCCTGGGAGCGCAGCGCCTCAAGCCATCGGGATCACCGGCACCGGGCCGGTGACGAGGGCGAAGGGAGCCGGTGACGACGAGGGAAAGAGACAGGACTGGAAATTCCGGACCGGGTGGAACTATCCTGCGCGAACGTGCCTTCCCTTTCATTCCGATTCATCCTTTTCCATAATCCCCATGCGTGCGCTCCCATTTTTCGTTCTCCTTGCTCTCACCTTTTTCACGGGCTCCGCGCAGGCCATCCTGCTGGGCGCAGCGTCGCGGGATCCCAACGGCCTCAGGCGCTCGGTGGTCTTCATCGAGAACTCCACGGGGGAACTCTGCTCGGGCGCCCTCATCGGCCCGAATCTGGTCCTCACGGCGGCCCATTGCGTCACGGATGCGGCCTCCTACCGGGTCGTCGCGGTCAACCGGGCCTTCAAACGGCAGCGGATCAAGGTGGTCGCGCTCGCCATTCACCCCACCTTCGTCACCGGCACGACGCCGCGCACGCAGCCGGGCGTCGATCTAGCGATCCTGCGCCTCGAGCAGCGGCTCGGCGCAGATTTCCTGCCCCTCGATCCCACCCTGGCGGGCAGGATCGACGTCGGCGATGCGGTGACCATCGCAGGCTTCGGCGTCTCGGACGAGAGCCGCAAGGGCACGGCACGTATTCTTCGGCACGCCAATCTCGTGTCCCTCGGTCCGATCGAGGTGGCCAACCGCGTTCTGATCGTCGCCGATCCCGACCGGCTGGCCGAAACCAGCGGCGCGGGCGCCTGCCGGGGTGATTCCGGCGGCCCGATCCTCGCAGCGACGCAAGACAGCTATCTGCTCTATGGCGTCGTCAGCTGGTCGAGCGGCGCCCTGCGCTCCAGCAGCGGGGGCAGGCGCTATGCCTGCGGAGGCCTGACGGCCGTGACGCCCCTCGCGGAGCATCTCGGCTGGGTCAGGCAGGCGGTCCGCAGCCTCCTCGCCACTGATGGAGCATGGACCAGACGCTGAACTCGCTCACATTGCTTTGCGCTTCACGCGGTCATGACCGAGCCCGTCACGGTCATCCCGTCTCGGAAAACGCCGCGCCTCACTCTATCGGGAGCTCCGGCACAAGGCCGGGGATGACGTGGCCGAAGAGGCCTGGGGCGATATGCTCAAGGAGCAAATTTCAGCAGTTTGATCGCCGCATAGTCCTGCACGCCGCCGCCGACGCGCTTGGTGGTGTAGAACAGCACGTAGGGCTTGGCGGAATACGGGTCGCGCAGCACGCGCAGGCCCGCCCGGTCGACGACCAGATAACCGCGCTTGAAATCGCCGAAGGCGACGGCGCAGGCGTCCGCCGCGATGTCGGGCATGTCCTCGGCTTCCACCACGGGGAAGCCCATCAGGGTCGCGGACTGGCCGAGGCTCGCTGGCGGGGCCCAGAGATACTGGCCGTTCGCATCCTTGAACTTGCGGATGGCGCTCTGCGACTTGCGGTTCATGACGAAGGACGCGTTCTGGCGATAGCCCGCCTTCAGGGCATAGACCAGTTCAACCAGCACGTCTGACGGATTCGAGGCGGGAAACCCGGCGCCGCCGGTGTGGACCGCGCCCAGACGGCCCCAGATCCAGGAGTCGTTTTCCACGACGTCGGAGGCAAGGAATCCCTTCGGCATGGCGGTGCCGTCGCCGTTCACGAAAGCGGCGCCCTCCTGCTCGGCGAAGGCGGCCTCGACCTCCTCCGCGATCCAGCGGTCGATATCGACTACCGCGTCGTCGAGAAGGGTCTGCGTCGCAGCGGGCATGGCATAGAGCTCCATGGCCGGGAAACTCATCTCCGAGAGCGCCGGCCCCGCCGTCTGCGGCCGTGCGGCGGTCTCGCCGACCCAGCCGGTCGAAGGGCCCGAGGTCGAGAAAGCGCGCTTGTACTGCCCCCCGGAGATGACGCGCACCGACGAGATCGCGCGGATCGGCGAGATCGCGGACAGCCGGCGCAGCACTTCCGTCTCGACCGTGTCGGGAACGAGATAGCCGCCGTCGGGACCCGAGCCCGCCGAGAGCGCCTTCTCCTCGAGCCGCTTCAGACCCGTGGCCTCGCCGGAGCGCATATAGGCATGGAAGGCCGCCTTGTGCTCGGCCTGGACCGGATCGCGCGGCGCGGCGTCGGAGCCCCGGCTCAAAGGCGGCCGGGAGCGGTCGTGGGCCAGGCGGTCGAGACGGCGCTTGGCGTCGTCGAGGGCGGCGTCGATGCGGGTGAGCTTTTCCTCCGTCACCACGTCGCTCGACAGGCGCGTCTCGATTTCGGAGAGGCGCGTATCGTTGGCATCCTTGAACGCCTCGAAGGCGCGGGCGAAATCCTCGAATGCCGAGGCGACGTCGTCGGACATCGATTTGGTTTCAACAACGGGAATCATGTCAATCCAGTGGTTCTGAAATAGAGGTCGGCTTCAACGAAAAAGGCCCGCCGGAGGGCGGGCCCGTCATTCCCTGCCGAGGGGAATTGCTTAGTAGCGGCGGCGGCGGGTGTTCGCCTCTACGGAATTGGAAACGGACGGGCCGACCGCCGCACCCACGGCGCCGCCGACGATCGCACCGGGCGGGCCGGCCACGGCGCCGACGCCCGCGCCGACGGCCGCGCCGCCGACACGCTCTTCCGTGGTGGTGCAGGCCGCGGCCGCGAGACCGAGAAGGGCGACGAAAGCGAGCTTTTTCATGAAGAACCTCCCGAGAGAGCGGACGGCATCATGGGCGGCGCCCGCAGCGTCCGCCTCCCTGCGGGCATGCGTGTAACGCACATCTCCTGCCGAGGTTCAGGAAAATAGTCGAACGGCCGCTGCTCTAATGGATGATGACAGGCTCGGCAGCCCCTGTTTCACGCTTTCCACCCGCGCTCCCGGGAGCATCGGGAAGGTCACGACGGAGATCTCCCACAGGTCGAGCTTCTCCAGACGCCGAAGGCCCGTCGGCCGCTCCGCCCTCGCCCGTTCCACCCGAAATCCGATGGACAATCCGTCCACCGCGCCCTCGCGCATGAGTGCATGGATGTCCCGCGCCCGTTCGACGGCGAGATTGAGCCTGCCGCGCACGCGAAGCCCGCGCCGGTCCTCCTCGATGGAAAGCCAGCGCCCGATGGGCGTGGCGGGATCGTGCTGCCAAAGGAGCCTGATCGCGCCCGCATCGCGCTTCCTCAGGCTGTCCGTGAAAGCGCCGGGCATGACCACGTCCTTGCCGAGATCGGCCACGCCGAACAGGCTGGCATAGCCCTCGAACACCCCGTCCACCTCCACGGCGGTCGGCTTCTCGGCGAGGAACTTCACCTCCTGCGCGGAGTGAGGGGCCGCCTGTTTCATGCCCGCGCTCCGCGGGCGGGCTTGGGAGGGCGTGAATCGAGCTTCTCGAGCTGGCGAACGAAGTCGCGAAACACGAGCGAGGCGCGGCTCTGCCCGGTCCGCTCAGGTCTGGGCTTGCGGGCCGGGCGGGGCAAGGTTCGGGTCATGAGGGATCTCCCGTGTGACGGCGATTGAAGAGGGACAGCTCGCGCACGAACGCGTCGAAGCGGCGGTTGGCCGCGAAGAGGTCGCGAAGGGTCATGGCGAGCAGCGTGGAGGCCCCGCTCGCCCAGACGAACAAGGCGAGATGGGCGAGATCGCCCCGGCTGATGATGGCCTCGGCGATCCGATCGACAATGTTCATGATTTGTTCTCGTACAAAGAGCCCCCGATCACGAAGGTTTGATGAAGGTTTGGAAGCCTCGTCTTCCAGGATGGCAGCAGGTCTTCCTGTCATGGCCGTCCCGGCTCTTTCGCGCCATGACCGAGCCTGTCCCGGCCATCCGATGCGAAATGCAAAACGCTTCCCACAATCGGGCTCACCGGCACGAGGCCGGCGGTGACGTGGCGTGTCGGAACGGAGCGCCGGGGCCGCGGCGCGGTCATTCGCGCAGGGAGCGCGCCTGTCTTCCTCTTGCGGTGCGGCCGCTCGAGCCACGCCCATATCCCACCGCCTCACGCTTCTCGTCGTCCGACAGGAAGGGCGCGGCCGACACCCGGCGCCAAAGGCTTTCGCGCTCGTCGGCGAGCGCCTCGATGGCGTCGAGATCGGGCTCGAGCTGCAGCGTCCCGCCGAAGCCGGGAGAGAGCCATTGCGCGAGGGCCTGCATCGTTCGCTTCGCGAGCGGGATCACCGTCTGCCGGTAGAAGGCGCGGTTGGCCTCGGCGAAATTGGCGTGGGTGTTGTCGCCCGGAAGCCCGAGCAGCAGGGGCGGCACGCCGAAGGCGAGCGCGATCTCCCGCGCCGCGGAGGCCTTCGCCTCCACGAAGTCCATCTCCTTGGGCGACAGCGACAGCGGCCGCCAATCGACGCCGCCTTCGAGCAGCAGCGGGCGGCCCGCATTGGACGCGCCCTGGTAGTTGGATTCAAGCTCGCTCTTCAGCCTCTCGAACTGCGCGTCAGTGAGCGTGCTGCCTCCGACGACGAGCGCCCCCGACGGGCGCGCCGCATTGTCGAGAAGCGCCTTGTTCCAGGCGCCCGCCGCGTTGTGGATGTCGAGCGCGGTCGCCGCTGCCTCCATGGGCGAGAGCCCATAATGGTCGTCCGCCGGATGGAACAGGGTCAGGTGCAGGATGGGAGGCACCGCCTCACCCTGCCCCATCGCGAACCGGACCGTATCCGAGCCCACATGATACTCGTACGCGCAGGGCCACCCGTCGCTGCCCGGCACCACGCGCATGCGGTCGGGCCGCAGCGCATAGAGCTCGGAGGGAGCGCCGTCCACGCCCACCGCCTCCACATACGCGTTGCCCGACACCATCAGGTGTCCGTACACGCTCTCGAGGAATCGCTGCCCGCCCTCCCGCGCATTCGGCCGCGCGAGCAGCGACAGGAGCGGATGAGCCGCCAATTCGCGGCCGTCCTGCTTCAGGATCAGGGGCAGCGAGGCCGCCGATTCCGCGACGACCCGCACCGCACGATGCACGACGGCGTTCTTCTGAAAACCCTCGCGGGACAGCGCCGCGTAATCGCGCGGCGTCCACACGGCGCGGCCTTCGAAGTAGAAGGCCGCAGCCGAATGCGCGCGCGAGGCCTTGGCCTCCGGCGGCGCCCGGAACCAGCGGGTCAGTTTGGTCAGCATGAAAAACTCCTGCCCAGACAATGGCAAAAGGGATGAGGCGCTCGTAGCACCGCGTCGTATGGCGGCATCTCCCCGCCATCACCGCCCCTGTGCCGGCGATCCCGATGATGAAATGCGCCGCGCCTTTCCGATCGGGACGGCCGGGACTGATCCCCCGATCACGGCGGGAACGGCCATGACAGAAGGAGGAAGGATGATGGGACAGGCCCGGCCATGACGAGAAGAGGCGTCCTGGCCTCCACAACGTCCTCCCGCTCCGGCCTGCGCGCGGATTCCTTTCCCGCGACTCACAAGACACGCACCCGCGGCTCTTTCCTGCCGCGCAGCATCAGCTCGGTCAGAGCCCAGACGAGCGCGTCCAGGCGGTCCGGCGAGCGTCCCGACGTGAGGCCGTCGGGGCCGAAATCGCAGAGTTCGTCCTCCAGCTCGGGCATCGCGCCGACATGGCGCACGCGGCCCTGCGCGTAGAGAACGGAGACGGGCTCCGCGCGCAGATACTTTCCGCGCGTGGCGCGCACGCTCGCCACGGGCACGGACGGATCGACCTCACGGATCACGCCGGTCGCCATCTCGCCGCCCTGATTCGTCTCGACGATCAACGCATCGGCCTGGAGCCGCCGGTAGAGCGCCACCGCCTTTTCCGCCCATTCGGGCGGCTTGAGTCCGGAGGCGGTGGCGTCCTCCAGCACATAGGCCGTGCCACCCTCGTCCAAACCCGCCGCGACAATGCCGCAGGCATCCGCGCGCCTGGACGAAGAGGCGGGCGGATCGACGGCAACGACGATGCGCATGAGCGGCGGCGGCGCATCCGCGCGATGGGCCTCGATCGTCTCCCGCGCCCACAGGGCATCCGGGCGGTCCTCGATGATGTCGCCGTCGAGCTCCTGCCGCCCGAGCCGCGTCCCGGCATAGCGCCCGACGACCGCTTCGAGAAAGGCCGGCGCGAGATTGGCCGCGTTGTCCGACGTTCTGGCGCGCGAGACCGCGACCGCGGGATCGGCGAGGAGGCGCTTCAGCAGCGGGATCGGCCGGGGCGTCGTCGTCACCACCTGGCGCGGATGCGCGCCGAGGCGCAGACCGAATTGCAGCATGTCCCAGCTCGCCTCCACGTGCTTCCACTTGGCGAGCTCGTCCGCCCAGGCGGCCTCGAATTGCGGCCCGCGCAACGAATCCGGATCCTCGGCGGAGAACACGTGCGCCACCGCGCCGTTGCGCCATTCGAGCTTGCGCAAGGACGGCGACCAGACGGGGCGCTCCTGGCGCGCATGGACGGCGAGAATTCCGGCGGGCCCCTCCACCATCACGTTGCGGGCGTCCGAAAAGGTTTCTCCGACGAGCGCGATACGCCGCACAGGCGCCACCGCGAAATCCGGCTCGCCGAGCGCGATGCCGCGCACCCATTCGGAGCCGGTGCGGGTCTTGCCCGCCCCGCGTCCGCCCAGCATGAGCCAGATCGTCCACGGATCGCGCATCCGGCACAGGCCCGGCACGCGCTGCTCGGGACGGCAGCGGACGGGCCAGTGGCGCAAAAGCCGTTCGAGATCCTTTTCAGAGAAGAAGGCCGTCGCTTCCGCGAGCTTCCTCCTCCGCGACAATCCGCTCAAGATGGCGAGCAAGCTCGTCGCGGAGTTCGTGGAGCGAGCGTCCCGGCTCTTCGCGCGGAGCATCCTGGCCCTCGTCGACCGGGCCATCGCCGGGCGCGCCCGTCCGTGTGAATTGGTGTCCGGCATCGGACGTTTTGCCTTGTTGCAGAAGCAGCCGCGCGGCCGCCAGCGTCCTGGCATAGGACGCGAGCATCCGGGCTGTCCTGTCGTGGTCGGTGGACGATCCCTCGCCGGCCTGCGACAATGCCTGGATGCGCGCGCAGGTGGTCGCGACGAGGGCGTTGGCGGCGGCGTGCAATCCGTTCTCGAACGCCAGGCGCGCCTCCCTGCGGCGCGCGTCCTCCGCGTCCCGTTCGCGGACCGCGTCGGCGCGCCGCGGCCAGCCCCAGCGGCGGCGCAGATTGGCGAAGGTGCGTATGCACACGCCCAGATCCTTCGCGATGTCCTGGAGAGCGACCTCCGGGCGGCAATAGGCCTCGTAGGCCCTCGCCTGGCCAGCGGCGGAAACGGCTTTGGCAGCACGCATGGCAAACCTCATCGCATGAGCCTCACCGTCACAGCCGGGCGCGGCCCGGCCATCCGTTCGGAGAAGCATGGCGCTCAAGGGTTCGGAATCCCCGGCATAGGCGCCGAAGTTGATGAAGGGAGGGATCTTGCATTCTCTTGATCGCCGGTCCGGCCAACAAAAAACCGCCCAAGCGGCGCTTGAGCGGCGGAGGTTTTGCACCATGGACGAAGCCGGGGGAGATCATTCACACTTCGCCAGTGTTCACGTTTTGTACCCTATCAGCGTTGCGCTGTCAAGTGGCCTTTGGAGGCTGCCTCCGGCCCGTCGACCGCATCGTCTCGATCGGGCTCGTTCCGGCCATCTCGCTTCCGAGGAGCGCCGTGCCTCGCGTGACCGGGACCACCGGCACGAGGCCGGTGATGCCGAAGAGCCTCCGAGGCGCCTCCGTCAGGCGTGTTCATCGAGGACGACATCGACCGTGATCATCTCGTGATCGGAAATGGGCTGTCCCTGCCCGTCCACGGAGGGCACGATCTGGGGGTTCTCCGCTCTCACGCCGCGCGTGAAGAACCAATCGAGTTTTCCGAACGGGCGCGGATGCGTCTTCGACGGGCCGTCGCGCTGAGTCGGATCGGCCCGATTCGCGCGAGCCCACGAAAAGCCTGCCTCCCGAAGATCGGCGAAGAGCGGCTCGTAGCGTTCCGGCTCCTCGAGCAGCAGATGCCGCTCTCCCACGCCGCTCGGCAGGGCTTTCGTGTTGAAATCCCCGCCGATGACGCAGGCATCGTCCGGCGCCAGCCGCTTCAGGGCGTGCAGCAGGTTGCGGATCTGAAGCCGCCGGTCGGCCGGATCGGTCTTGCTTTCGAGATGCAGGCTCACCACCCACAGGGGGCGCGACGCATCGGCCACGCAGGCGGCGAGCGCGATTCGCCCGCCAATGCGCCGTTGCGCCCCCTCGAATCCCTGAAACCAGAGCCCGCTCTCCTCCAGCGGAATCACATGCGGGCGCTCGACGGCGAGCCCGCTGACGATGGCGTTCCCATGGAGCGCGCAGAGGTTGCGCTGACCCGCATGGCAGCGCATCTCCTGTTCGTCGCCGAGATCGAGCTCCACGAACTCGACCCCGTAAAGGTAGCCCTCGCCCATCGGGGCGACGAGTTCGCGGATGGTGTGGATATTGCCCGACCGGGCCATGCCGACATCGACTTCGCTCAGGAGAAGGACGTGCGCCCCGACCCGATCCGCAAGCCGCCTGACCTCTTCGGGCCGCTTCAGCCGCTCGGCATTGAGGGCCGCGATCCGCAGGCGGCCGGGGCAGGACACCGGATTTCGCGGCGGACGCGTTTCGAGCCTGCGAAAAGCCTCGATCCGGCTCAGGACGTCCCGATGCGCCGAGGAGGCGTGCGCCGTCCGGCGCGCCTCCTCCAGCAAGGCGGGATCCGGACAGGGAAGGTCAGAGACGCTCCGATCGATCAGGGGACGCAAGCGCGAGCTCCCTTCGCACCTTGGTTCACGCCTCGCAGATAGTGCATCGCGCTCCGGCCGCGAGCGGCAGCGTCCAGAAAAATTCTGGGTGAGGTTAGGAACTTCTTTGTCTCTTTGGGATTATTAGGTCGCACAAGAATAAGCCGGGAGAAGGCCCATGCTCGCTTGGGCTACGATCATTGCGCTCGTCGCGAGCGCCCTTTTCTATGTCGCCGATCCTGCAGTCCTCGTGATGAACATCGCGGAGCTGGCAGGCGTGATCGCGTTGTTCGCCATCGTCTGCGCTGCGGAGGCCTTCAGCGTACCGAAGAGCTGATCCTCTCAAGAACCGCGCAGCGTTCCCGCCACGGGGCCCGGGGGGCAGTTCGTCCCCAGGATCCCTGCCCTGACGTTCTTCCCGGCGCGTTGCAGGAAAGTTCGCGGATTGCGCCCGAAACGTAATATGATTATGTTTCGATGGATGAACGTGCCGCGATCCGCTCTTCCAGCTTCTCCCGACCAGCAGAGGATTTCGGGCGCTCTCGTCATCCCGGATGACGACGGACCATCCCGTGGTCCAATCTCCGACGCGAAGGATCACGGGCGGCTCGCCGTCCTGCTCGAAGGGATCGGCGACGCGTTCTACTCCCTCGATGGCGAATGGCGATTCACCTACATCAACCGCGCGGCACAGGAACATTTCGGCGCGCCAGCGCCGAGCATGCTCGGCCGCGTCATCTGGGACGTATTCCCCCATTCCCCCCATTCCGAAGGAACGGATCTGCGCAGGCGCTGTGAGGACGTATTCCGTACGGGCGTCGCGGCGTCGTTCGAATCCAGGACGGTCGGCGCGCCAGGCCGCCATCTGGAGTACAGAGTATTCCCCTATGACGGGGGAATTGCGGTGAGCTTCCGCGACTGGACCGAGCGCCGCAGGACCGAGGAATATCTGCGGGAGAGCCGGGCCCAGCTGAGCGCCCTCGCCGACAACCTGCCGCTCGGCATGGTCTACCAGATGAGGGACGCCGAGAATTTCTTCGACCGCCGCTTCATCTATGTCTCGGCGAGCTGCGAACGGATCAACGGCGTTCCGGCCGAGCGCGCGATCGAGGATCCGACGGCGCTCTACGATCTCCTCCTGCCCGAATTTCGCGAGAAAGTCTTTCAGGCCCAGATCGAATCCCATGCCACGGGAAAGCCCTTCGACATGGAAATCGCCATCCGCCACGGCGTGACGGGGGAGCTGCGCTGGCAGCGCATCATGGCCACGCGCCGGATTCTGCCGAACGGCGAAGCCATATGGGACGGCCTCCAGATCGACATCACCGACCACAAGCGCGCCGAGGACCACCTGCGGCTGCTCATCAACGAGCTCAATCACCGGGTGAAGAACACGCTCGCGACCGTCCAATCGCTTGCGGCCCAGAGCTTCAGCCGGCTCGCCTCGCACGAAGACGAGGAACTACGGGCGGCCCGCAGCGCCTTCGAGGCGCGTCTGTTTGCGCTCGCGCGCGGCCATGACGTCCTCACCCGGGAGAACTGGGAGGGCGCGAACCTCTCGGATGTCCTGGCCGAGGCCTGCGCTCCGTACAAGGCGAGCGCCGCGGAGCGCACGCGCATCGGGATGGATGGGCCCGATCTGCGCATTGCGCCGCCGATGGCCCTCTGCCTGTCCATGACCCTGCACGAGCTTTTCACCAACGCTCTCAAATACGGCGCCCTCAGCAACTCGTCGGGCCGGATCCGTCTGTCCTGGTCCACCTTCGCGGCGGCGACCGGACAGCGCCTGATCATGCGCTGGGAAGAGCGCGGCGGGCCTCCGGTCAGCCCTCCACGGCGGACGGGCTTCGGCTCCCGCCTGATCCAGAAAGGCCTGGCGCGCGAGCTGAACGGATCCGCCCATATCGCCTACGAGTCTGCAGGGGTCATCTGCACGATCGACGTGCCCTTGGAGGGGATTGGATCTTGAGCCTCCCCGAGGCGGTTTTCACAAGACGTCTCCGTCATTGGTCGATAATGACACGTTACCTCCTTGCGGGTTGAACGAAATTTAGTGTCAATAAGGCCAAGTGACAAAAGTCACGATCCCTGGGAGGAGAACAAACACATGAAGCGTCGTCAGTTTATACAGGCCGCTGCAGCCGGTGCCGCCTCGACGGCGGTCGCGGCCCCCGCCATCGCTCAGTCGATGCCGGACCTGAAGTGGCGCATGCAATCCGGTTTCCCGAAGTCCCTCGATACGATCTACGGCGCGGCCGAAGTGATCGCGAAGTTCGTGTCCGAGGCAACCGACGGCAAGTTCCAGATCCAGCCCTTCGCGGCGGGCGAGATCGTCGGCACGCCCCAAGTGGCCGATGCCGTGGGCAACGGCACGGTCGAGATGGGCCATACCTGCTCCTACTATTACTTCGGCAAGGATCCGACCTTCGCCATCGGCACGGCCCTTCCGTTCGGCCTCAACGCCCGTCAGATGAATGCCTGGCTCTATCACGGCGGCGGCAACGACCTCCTGAACGAGTTCTATGCCAAGCACAACCTCTACGGCATGCCGGCCGGCAATACCGGCGTCCAGATGGGCGGCTGGTTCCGCAAGGAGATCAAGACCGTTCAGGATCTCCAGGGTCTCAAGATGCGCATCGCGGGCCTCGCAGGCATGGTCATGACCAAGCTCGGTGCCGTGCCGCAGCAGATCCCCGGCGGCGACATCTATCCGTCCCTTGAGCGCGGCACCATTGACGCCGCCGAGTGGGTCGGCCCCTATGACGACGAGAAGCTCGGGTTCTCCAAGGTCGCGCCCTACTACTATTATCCGGGCTTCTGGGAGGGCGGTCCGGCGATCCACCTCTTCGTCAACAATGCGAAATGGAAAGAGCTCCCGAAGGCGTATCAGGCCATCCTGACGGCCGCCGCCGGCTATGCCAACCAGGACATGCTGGCCAAGTACGACGCCCGCAACCCGGCCGCCCTGCGCCGCCTACTCGGCGCCGGAACGCAGCTGCGTCCCCTCGCATCGGAGATCCTGGAGGCCGCCTACAAAGCCGCCAACGAGGTCTACGACGAGGTGTCCGCCAAGAACGCCGAATTCAAGAAGATCTACGAGAGCGTCCGCGGGTTCCGCAACGAGGAGTACCTGTGGTTCCAGGTGGCCGAGTACTCCTACGACACCTTCATGATCCGCGCCCGCGCCCGCGGCTAGCGCATCGTGCAAAAAGGAAGACCTGGATTTTCAACAACGTGGTCCTTCGGGCCGCACCGGACGACGCGCCATCTCTCCGATGCTCCAGGCAGAGGGGCAGCTCCCCCGACCGGGGCGGCCGTTTGGCCGCCCTTTTTTATGCGGCCGGCAATTCCCACATTGGGACCTTTCCCGGCTGCCCGCCGTCTCGCATCGTTGTGGGGCGGATGGCAGCATTGCGAAGGAACCATCGGCCTCATGCGCTGGACATTGCGGATCAGCTTTCTTCTTTTCCTGGCCTGGGCGATCTTCATGGTCTCGCCCTTCGTGGCGCTCTACGATCTGAGCAAGGCAGTCGGAGCCAAGGACATGGACAGGATTGCGGAGCGCGTGAATTTCAACGCCCTGCGAACCTCGCTTTCTCGCCAGATTCTCGGCGAATACCTGAAGGACCAGGATCTTCAGGGGCCCGAGCTGGACCTCGCGACCGAGGCGGGAACCGCCGTTCTCAACCCCGTCGTGGAGCAGCTCGTCACGCCCCAGGCTTTGGTCGACCTGTTCGAGGACGGCTGGCCCGAGCGGGCCGTAGGCCGCGGCTCGGATGGGGCGGCCGCAGCCCCTCGCCTCGACATCGGGTCCTTCGGGCAGGCGTGGAAAACGTTTCTCTTCTCTGAGTCCCAGGGCTTCCGGAGCGTGACGATCCCCGTTCCGGTGGATCAGCCGAAAGACAAGCAGTTCAGGATCACCATGCGCCTGCAATACACGACCTGGCGCCTGACCGGAATCGACCTGCCCGTCCCCTTGCGGGAGGAGCTCATCAAGCGCGCCGCCGTTGCCGCACGGTAAGCCCCCGCACATTTCGAACCCGCGCGGGCATCTTTGCGCAAGTTCCTTCTCTATCCTCTGCTCTCATCTTCATGAGGTGCGGAGCGGCGACCTATTGATGAGCAATCATCCAACCGACAGCGGCCAGAGGAAACACGGTGCCAAGCAAAAAGCAGATCACATGCGATGTCATTACATGAACCCTCCTTCCTTACTATCAACTACCCGGCTCCTTTTACGTTCCTAACAACGGCAAACTCTCCCATTACACAATTTTTACAGCCAAGCATGAACCAGAGCGGCCTCTGACTTATGTCCCTGACCCGTCAAGGGAACCCGGCTTTGCCGTTTCCATTGTCCTGATGACGAGACAGAGGACGGCTGATGGACGAGGACGGCTATTCCTTTCGCAGGATCATGGGGGATGCCGAGTTCGTGCGGAAAACCCTGATCGTCCTGGGCCTCGTCCTGCTAACTCTCCTGCTCTGGAAGCTCGCAGACGTCCTTCTCCTGGCCTTCGGGGCCGTTCTCGTCGCGATCATCCTGCATGCTCTGGCGGACCTGCTCATACGTTATCTTCGCGTAGCCGAGCGCTGGAGCCTGAGCGTCGCTACTCTTCTTATTTTCGCGACTTTTCTGCTCCTGGCTGTGATGTTTGGCACACAGATCCGCTCGCAGCTCGCCAATGTGGCCGAGCAGCTGCCGTTCGCCGTCGACAATTTCAGCAAGAATCTCGGCTTCGGAGCCGTCACGGACAATCTGAACGAGATGCTGCGCAACGCGCCCAGCGGCGGCATCGCCTCACGGCTGGCCGGGATCGGCGGCACGATTCTCGGCGCCCTGACGAACCTCGTGCTCGTGATCGTGGCGGGCATTTACATCGCAGCCTCGCCGCGGACCTATCTCCAGGGCGCAATCAAGCTCTTCCCCATTCGTCATCACCAGCGCGTGGAAGGCTCCCTTCGCGCCTCCGGCGAGGCCCTGAGGCTCTGGCTCGTCTCCCAACTCATCGCCATGACCTGCGTGGGCATTCTCTCCTCTCTCGCCTATTGGTGGATCGGCCTGCCCTCGCCCTTCGCGCTCGGCCTCATCGCGGGGCTGGCGGATTTCATCCCCTTCCTGGGCCCGTTCCTGGGAGCGGCTCCCGCCGTGCTGATCGCCTTCACCGTGAGCGGCGAGGCCGCCCTTTGGACGGTTCTGGCCACGCTCGTCATCCAGCAGATCGAGGGCAACGTCATCCAACCGCTGGTGACGCAGAACGTCATCGCCACGCCTCCGGCCCTGGCGCTCTTCGCCATTCTGATCGGCAGCGTCCTGTTCGGGACGCTCGGTCTGATCTTCGGCTTCCCCTTGGCCGTGGTCGTGTTCGTCCTGGTGAAGAAACTCTATGTTCGCGAAACCTTGGGCGAAGCCACGACCGTGCCCGGCGAGGACAAGGCGAACCAGGTCGAGGGCGGCGACTCGAACCGAACCTGAAAGGCGGACCTGCATTTTGTGCGCCTTTCGGCATCAAAGATCCCCCGTCGGTTCTGCGCGGATGCGAGGTCCAGCCTGCGGGAGACCCCGATGGCATTGAGGGATGCTTCATCAGGGCTGACGATGATCGCGCCGCCCCGCCAATCGGCGAGAAGATCGATCACCGCCGCGCGTCCCTCGCGGTCGAGGTTGTTCGTCGGCTCGTCGAGCAGCAGGAAGTCAGGCTCCGCGAAGATGAGCGC